>NZ_JAOWFU010000029.1:0-1144979 GCF_030333525.1 Citrobacter sp. CK188 | reverse complement strand
ACCTCCTTCGGATTTGCCAGATAACCCGTGGTATCCCCGGTCGGGCGGCTGTTGGCGTTGGGTTTAATCACAATGTTCGGTCTGGTGAAGTGCGCGCCCGGCAGCGGCGCAACGGCCGCCAGCGTGCCATGTTTCTTCCGCAGCTCTTCTATCGGGCCAAAGTCCAGCGCGCGCAGCGGGCAGGACTCGACGCAGATCGGCTTTTTGCCGTCGGCAACGCGGTCATGACAGCCGTCGCATTTGGTCATGTGGCCTTTGGCGGCGTTGTACTGCGGCGCACCGTACGGGCAGGCCATATGGCAGTAGCGACAGCCGATGCAGACATCCTCATCCACCACCACAAAACCGTCCTCGCGTTTGTGCATCGCGCCGCTCGGGCACACTTTCGTGCAGGCCGGGTCTTCGCAGTGGTTGCAGGAGATGGAAAGATAGTAGGCAAAGACATTCTGGTGCCAGACGCCGTTATCCTCCTGCCAGTCGCCGCCCGCATATTCATAGATGCGGCGGAAGCTGACGTCCGGGGTTAAATCTTTGTAGTCTTTGCAGGCCAGTTCGCAGGTTTTGCAACCGGTGCAACGACTGGAGTCAATAAAAAATCCATATTGGGTTGTCATCGGTTACTCCTTATACCTTCTCAACCTGAACGAGATTGCTGTGAGACGGGTTCCCCTTCGCCAGCGGAGAAGGACGATGTGATGTCAGAATGTTGATGGAACCGCCGTGATCGACCTGGTCGCCAAACATATCCGCCTTGAGCCAGGCGCCTTGTCCGATGGCGGTAACGCCCGGCAAAATGCGTGGCGTAACTTTTGCCGGGATCAGCATCTGCCCGTTATTGTTAAATACGCGCACCGTGTCGCCCTGTTTGATGTTGCGCGCTTTCGCGTCAATGGGGTTAATCCAGATCTCTTGCGGGCACGCTTGCTGCAACACATCAATATTGCCGTAGCTGGAGTGGGTGCGGGCTTTATAGTGGAAGCCGGTCAATTGCAGCGGATAGGTTATTCGGATGGGATCGTCCCAGCCATCAAACCCTGGCGCATAGGCGGGTAGCGGATGAACGATCTCATCGTTTTCCAGCTCCCAAGTGTCGGCGATGGTCGCCAGCCGCTCGGAGTAGATTTCAATCTTCCCTGATGGCGTTTTCAGCGGACTGGAGGCAGGATCTTCGCGGAATGCGCGGAAGGCGACATAGTGTTCCTCCGGGCATTTTTTCTTGAAGATGCCGGTGGTTTTCATCTCTTCGTAGTCCGGCATTTCCGGGTTACGCGCTTTGGTTTTGGCATGCAGGTATTTCACCCACTCATGCTGGGTACGGCCTTCCGTAAATGTCTGGTAGACGTCCGGGCCGAGGCGTCTGGCGATTTCGCTCAGCGTCCAGTAGATCGGCTTTCTTTCAAATTTTGGTGAGGTGGCCGGTTGCCCCAGGATGACATAACCCATGTTGCCTGCGGATTCGTGCGAAATAAGATCTTCCTGTTCCGTTGGCATCAGATCCGGCAGCAGAATGTCGCAGTATTTGGCGGACGCCGTCATGAAGTGCTCAATCCCGACGATCATTTCGCACTTGCTGTCGTCCTGTAATACGTCATGAGTGTGGGCGATGTTGCCATGCTGGTTAATCAGCGTATTGCTGGCGTAGCACCACATAAATTTGATCGGGACATCAAGTTTATCTTTACCGCGCACGCCGTCGCGTGTGGCGGTCATTTCCGCGCCATGATCGATGGCGTCTGTCCAGGTAAAAACGGAGATCTGCGTTTTTACCGGGTTATCCAGCATAGAAAACCACTCTACGCCGAGGTCCCAGGTGCCTTCACGCACGCCGGAGTTGCCGCCGTTGATCCCGACGTTGCCGGTCAGGATAGAGAGCATGGCGATCGCGCGCGCAGTCTGTTCGCCATTGGAGTGACGCTGCGGCCCCCAGCCCTGACAGATATACGCCGGTTTTGCTGAGCCGATTTCCCGTGCCAGCTGGATGATTTTTTCCGCCGGGATACTGGTGATATGCGCGGCCCATTCCGGTGTTTTGGCTATACCGTCCGGGCCATCGCCCAGAATATAGGCTTTATAGTGTGCATTACGCGGCGCGCTGGCGGGTAAGGTCGTTTCGTCGTAACCGACGCAGTATTTATCGAGGAAAGGCTTGTCGATCAGATTTTCGGTGATGAGTACCCAGGCGATCCCCGCCGCCAGCGCGGCATCAGTACCGGGACGAATAGGGAGCCATTCATCTTCGCGACCCGCCGCCGTATCGTTATAACGCGGATCGATGACGATCATTCTGGCGTTGGAGCGTTCGCGAGCCTGTTCCACATAGTAGGTCACGCCGCCGCCGCTCATGCGCGTTTCTGCCGGGTTGTTGCCGAACATTACCACCAGTTTACTGTTGGCGATGTCATCTGGGCTGTTACCGTCATTCGTGCCGAACATATAACTCATTGCGGCGCTGATTTGTGCGGTACTGTAGCTGCCGTAACGGCTGAGATAACCGCCGCATGAGTTCATCAGACGATAAGGCACGTTGGAGTTCGTGATGTTCCCGCCATCCACGCCGGTGCCATACAGCACATGTACGGCTTCGTTGCCGTAGTCTTTCAGAATACGCTTCAGGTTGTCGCCAATGGTATCCAGCGCTTCATCCCAGCTGATACGTTCAAATTTGCCTTCGCCGCGTTTACCGACGCGTTTCATCGGGTATTTAAGGCGATCCGGGTGATTCATACGGCGACGGATTGAGCGTCCGCGCAGGCAGGCCCGCACCTGATGATTGCCGTAGACGTCATCGCCGGTGGTGTCGGACTCGACCCAGTACACCGCATCATCTTTCACATGCAGCCGTAGCAGACAGCGACTCCCGCAGTTGACGGTACAGGAACTCCAGACCGCTTTTTCTTCCACTGGCGCAGGCGAAAGGCCGTCAGCGGCGCGGGCGATTCGGGAGAAAGGAAGCGTGAAGGCGCTACTGGCGAGCGCGAGACCACTAATGGCGGATGTTTTCACCAGACTACGACGGCTGATAGTGGCCGTCATGAGCGCCTCAGGCGTGGTGATTTTCATAGTTACTCACTTTGCTTATTGATTAAAAAAAAGAAACGCGATTTATAAAATTTGTTTTTACAGGACGTTGGTTTGTTCGCATGACCGATGGACGTGCGAACACATCCCCCGAAACGCCTGTAATCGTTTCAGGGGATGGGGGTTACACTTTCTCGATTTCGACCAGATTGGTGTGCTGCGGATTTCCTTTCGCCAGCGGAGAGGGGCGCTGCGTCGTTAACGTATTCACGCAGGCGCCATGATCGATGCGATCGCCTGACATATCGGCATCATGCCAGGCGCCCTGGCCCATCGCGCTCACGCCGGGGAGAATGCGTGGCGTGACTTTCGCCGGAATGCGGACTTCGCCGCGATCGTTAAATACCCGCACCATATCCCCGTTGGCGATACCGCGTTTTTGCGCATCCACGGGGTTAATCCAGACTTCCTGACGGCAGGCGGATTTGAGAACATCAATGTTGCCGTAAGAGGAGTGCGTGCGTGATTTATAATGAAAACCAAAGAGTTGCAGTGGGAATACGCTGCGCTTAGGATCGTCCCATCCTTCGAACGTTGAGGCATAAATGGGAAGCGGGCTGATGACGTCGCCTTTTTCCAGCTCCCAGGTTTGGGCGATTTTAGCCAGGCGGCTGGAGTAAATTTCTATCTTGCCGGACGGCGTTTTCAGCGGGTTTGCCTGTGGGTCTTCACGGAATTTTTTATAGGCCACGAAATGGCCGTTGGGATCTTTACGCTTGTAGATCCCCATTTTTTTCAGCTCGTCATAGCCCGGTAACTCCGGGTCTTTAGCCAGCATTTTGGCGTACAGATATTGCAGCCACTGTTCCTGGGTTCGCCCCTCGGTAAACCTCTGGTGCACGTCCGGGCCCAGCCGCTTCGCGACTTCGCTCATTATCCAGTAAATGGGCTTACGCTCGAATTTAGGGGCGGTCGCGGGCTGGATGAAGATTAAATAACCCATATTGCCCGCGTAGTCGTTAGGAATGATGTCTTCCTGTTCGACCGTCATCAGGTCCGGCAACAGAATATCGGCGTATTTCGCGGAAGAGGTCATAAAGTTGTCGATGACCACGATCATTTCGCACTTCGATTCGTCTTGCAGGATCTCGTGTGTTTTATTGATATCCGAATGCTGGTTGGTGATGGTATTGCCCGCGTAATTCCAGATGAACTTGATCGGCACATCCAGCTTTTCTTTACCGCGCACGCCGTCGCGCAGGGCGGTCATTTCCGGGCCGCGGGCAATGGCGTCCGTCCAGGTAAACACGGAGATCTGCGTTTTTACCGGGTTTTCCGGTAACGGCATGCGTTCAATGGTGATGGTATAGGTGGATTCGCGCGCGCCGCTGTTCCCGCCGTGAATACCGACATTGCCCGTCAGAATCGGCAGCATCGCAATCGCGCGTGCGGTGAGTTCACCGTTCGCCTGACGCTGCGGGCCCCATCCCTGACAAATACAGGCCGGTTTAGCCGCGCCAATCTCTCTGGCGAGCTTAATGATGCGATCCGCCGGAATACCGGTAATGCGCGACGCCCACTCAGGTGTTTTGGCCGTGCCGTCTTCGCCCTGGCCCAGAATATAGGCTTTATAGTGACCATTCGCTGGCGCATCGGCCGGTAGTGTTTTTTCGTCGTAACCCACGCAGTAGTTGTCGAGGAAAGGCTGGTCGACAAGATCTTCGGTGATGAGCACCCAGGCCAGTCCGGCGACCAGCGCGGCATCGGTGCCGGGACGAATAGGTATCCATTCGTCTTCACGTCCTGCCGCGGTATCGGTATAGCGTGGATCGATAACGATCATGCGCGCATTTGAACGTTCCCTGGCCTGTTCCAGGAACCAGGTAATTCCGCCGCCGCTCATACGGGTTTCTGCCGGGTTATTACCGAACATCACCACCAGTTTGGTGTTCTCGATATCGGAGGTGCTGTTACCCTCGTTCGAACCATAGGTGTAGGGCATGGCCGCCGCGATTTGCGCGGTGCTGTAGGTGCCATAGTGGCTAAGAAAACCGCCGTAACAGTTCATCAGGCGGGCCACCAGAGAGGCATAAGGCGAGGATCGGGTGATGTTGCCGCCGACGATACCGGAGGTGTAGTTAATGTACACCGCCTCGTTACCGTATTTATCGACCGTGTTTTTCAGGTTGTTGCTGATGGTATCCAGCGCTTCTTCCCAACTGATGCGCTCAAATTTTCCTTCGCCGCGTTTGCCTGTGCGTTTCATCGGGTAGTTGAGGCGATCAGGATGGTTAATTCGCCGACGGATTGAACGTCCGCGCAGGCAGGCGCGCACCTGGTGATTGCCATAGACATCTTCGCCGGTGTTGTCGGTTTCCACCCACCAGACTTCATCATCTTTGACATGGAGACGCAGGGCGCAGCGGCTACCGCAGTTGACCGAACATGCTCCCCAGACCACTTTGTCTTCAGCGGGCTGGATTGCCTGCTGCACGGCAGACGCCGCGGTACGCATCCCGAAAGGCAAGGAGAGCCCTCCGGCAGCGAGCGCCAGCGATCCTATCGCGGTGGATTTCACTAACGTCCTGCGGCTGATGCCTCCCTGTTGTTCAACATCGGACATAATTCACTCCATTATAGTTATCGTTATATAATTATGTTTATAACGAAATTAATAGGATACTAATGAAAGAGTGATTTTAACCCCTTATAGGTAGGGGTTATTAATCCATGTCAAAATTGAGGGAATCTTTCTAAGAGGGAGTAAGAGCCTGGTATATCAGGCTCTTATCTGTTACTGAGGTTCGACAGCATGCCCGTCCTGAGAAGGACTGGTACTGGCAGGAGCGTTTCCGCTGCTGGTGCGGGTATACAAAATTTTATGGGTATCGTTTGCACAGTGGCCTACGACCTGGGAATCGGGCTGATCCGCCTGGTCATTAGGAACAATAGTTAACGTAAAACTGGACTCCGCCACACCATTGTTAATGATGCGCTGTTCGATGTCGCTTTTGACTCTTTCACATGACTCCGGCGCCGCCAGTACCTGCGGGGAGGCGACGATGAGCAGACACGCTGCAATTCCTGCTGAGATTTTCATCATTCACTCCTTTATGAACACGATAATGAAAGCTTAGCATTTCTAGTGTAAACAACTGTATTTGCTAATATGATTGAGAATCATCTCCTTATCCTGGTGAATAACGTGAAGAAACAGACCCTGGTGAGCTTTCTGTGTGTGCTGCTTGTTGGATGTGATAACGCCACTGTTCTGGTCTCCTTTACCCCGGAAATGGCCAGCTTTTCCAATGAGTTCGATTTTGATCCGTTGCGCGGCCCGGTTAAAGATTTCAGCCAGACGTTGATGAACGACAAAGGGGAAGTGACGAAGCGCATCAGCGGAACGCTTTCGCAGGAAGGCTGCTTTGATACGCTGGAACTGCACGATCTGGAAAACAATACCGGGCTGGCGTTGGTACTGGATGCAAACTACTACCGCGATGCCGAGACGATGGAGAAAAGAGTTCGCTTACAGGGGAAATGTCAGTTGGCGGAGTTGCCCTCGGCAGGCGTGGTCTGGGATACGGACGATAACGGTTTTGTTGTTTCCGCAACGGGAAGAGAGACGAAGGTACAGTACCGCTATGATGCGGAAGGGTATCCGTTGGGTAAGACCACCATCAGTAAAGACAAAACGTTATCCATTGATGCAAAACCGTCGGCGGACCCGCTTAAAAAGCTCGACTATACGGCGGTCAGCCTGCTGAACGATCGCCCGTTAGGCAATGTGAAGCAGACGTGTGAATATGATAATTACGCCAATCCGATCAACTGCCAGCTTGTGATCGTTGATGAAAGCGTCGAACCCGCCGTTGCGCGGAGCTATACCATTAAAAATACGATTGATTATTACCCGGCTGCGTCTGACACAGCCGGGTAGCGGCTTACTGTGCGGTAGGCTTCAGCAGGCTTGAGCCCGGCGTTTTGTGATCGTCCAGATATTGCTGCTGGAAAATGCACATACGAATGGTGTTGCGGTATTGGCCATTGATAAAGAACTCATGAATCAGTTCACCTTCAACCATAAAACCTAACTTACGGTAAATGTGAATGGCTTTTTCGTTTTCTTTATCAACGATCAGATACAGCTTATAAAGGTTGAGTACGGTGAATCCGTAGTCCATCGCCAGCTTCGCTGCGCGCGAAGCCAGCCCTTTTCCCTGGTATTCCGGCGAGATGATGATTTGAAATTCAGCCCGGCGGTGAACGTGATTAATTTCTACCAGTTCGACCAGACCGGCTTTTTCGCCGTTGCACTCCACGACAAAGCGCCGTTCGCTCTGGTCATGAATGTGCTTATCATACAGGTCAGACAGCTCGACAAACGCTTCGTACGGCTCTTCAAACCAGTAACGCATTACGCTGGCGTTGTTATCAAGCTGGTGGACGAATCGTAAATCTTCGCGCTCCAGCGGGCGCAACTTAACACTGTTGGCGTGGGTCATTTTGTGTCCTTACCGTCTGTCGCTCAACGCACTGTTATGGCGCAACGGTACGGCCAGTACGACGATCCAGGCAACGCAGCGTATTCGGTTCCCAGTACGCGTTAAGGTTGGCGCTCTGTTCGCACTTGTCGCGGTTATCAAACGCGGCGTCGGCTTTGTCCCACTCTTTCTCCGTGCGCGTGTTCACTTTCTGGCGCAGGCTGCGGGTATCATTCCATTGTTCCTTTTCCATGGCTGCGTGTTGGCGGCTTTGCGCGCTGTCTCCAGATTCAATGATCAGTTTGCTGGTATTCGCGAATGCGGAGGTGGTATACACGACAGCACCCAGCGCAAGCATTGCCGTCAGGCACAGGCGTTTGCTAAGTGTATTGTTCATGGTTAATTCCTTTCATGATAGAGGGATAAAACTTGTTTAAATTCTACACCATTCCTGGCGCAGGGCATACCCATCCTGCGGGTATGGATACGAAGGCGCTATTCTGGCGTATCATGCTTAAACCTGACGTAACGCAATGATGATGATGCTAAAAACAACACTTCTTTTTTTCATGACCGCACTGTGCGAAATCGTGGGCTGTTTTCTGCCCTGGCTATGGTTGAAGCGGGGCGCAACGGCCTGGCTGCTGGTTCCGGCGGGAGTCTCACTGGCGTTATTCGTCTGGCTGCTGACGTTGCACCCGGCCGCCAGCGGCCGCGTCTATGCGGCTTATGGCGGGGTCTATGTCTGTACTGCGCTGTTATGGTTACGCTTTGTTGACGGCGTCAGACTCAGTCTTTATGACTGGTCAGGCGCACTGATCGCACTCTGTGGAATGCTGATTATCGTTGCCGGGTGGGGGCGCGCTTAAGCGCCTCATTTTGTGATCGATGAGCGATTTTTTGATCATTATACTTGTATGGTAGTAGTTCAGGTGTGTAAATTTCCTGCATCGCACAGAAGAGATGTAAGGAACAACAATGAAGATTGTAGGGGCTGAAGTTTTTGTCACATGTCCGGGACGTAACTTTGTCACGCTGAAAATCACCACCGAGGACGGTATCACCGGCCTGGGCGACGCTACCCTGAATGGCCGTGAGCTGTCGGTGGCATCCTATCTGAAAGATCACCTTTGCCCGCAGCTTATTGGCCGCGATGCGCACCGTATCGAAGATATCTGGCAGTTCTTTTATAAAGGCGCCTACTGGCGTCGCGGGCCGGTCACGATGTCTGCCATTTCAGCCGTTGACATGGCGCTGTGGGATATCAAAGCGAAAGCCGCCAACATGCCGCTGTATCAGTTGCTGGGCGGCGCATCCCGCGAAGGCGTGATGGTCTATTGCCACACGACGGGTCACACCATCGATGATGTGCTGGAAGATTATGCGCGTCACAAAGAGATGGGGTTTAAAGCGATTCGCGTGCAGTGCGGCGTGCCGGGTATGCAAACCACCTACGGCATGTCTAAAGGCAAAGGCCTGGCCTACGAACCCGCTACGAAAGGCCAGTGGCCGGAAGAGCAACTCTGGTCAACCGAGAAATACCTCGATTTCACGCCGAAACTGTTTGACGCCGTACGTGCTGAATTTGGTTTTGAAGAGCATTTGCTTCACGACATGCACCACCGCCTGACGCCGATTGAAGCCGCCCGTTTTGGTAAGCGCGTTGAGGATTATCGTCTGTTCTGGATGGAAGACCCGACGCCTGCGGAAAACCAGGAATGCTTCCGTCTGATTCGTCAGCATACGGTGACGCCGATTGCCGTCGGGGAAGTGTTCAACAGCATCTGGGACTGCAAGCAGCTCATTGAAGAGCAACTGATTGACTATATCCGCACCACCATTACCCATGCCGGCGGCATTACGGGGATGCGCCGCATTGCGGATTTTGCCTCGCTTTACCAGGTGCGCACGGGGTCTCATGGGCCTTCTGATTTGTCGCCGGTTTGCATGGCCGCAGCGCTTCACTTTGATCTGTGGGTGCCTAACTTTGGCGTTCAGGAATACATGGGGTACTCCGAACAAATGCTTGATGTCTTCCCGCATAGCTGGACGTTCGATAACGGCTATATGCACCCAGGCGACAAGCCGGGTCTTGGTATTGAGTTTGATGAAAAACTGGCGGCGAAATATCCGTATGACCCTGCGTATTTGCCGGTCGCCCGTCTGGAAGATGGCACGTTGTGGAACTGGTAAGGAGTGATATGACATGAAAAGTATAGTGATTGAAAAACCTGACACGCTAGTTTTAGCGGAGCGTCCTATCCCTGAGCCTGCGGCCGGGGACGTTCGGGTTAAAGTGAAACTGGCGGGGATCTGCGGTTCTGATAGCCATATCTATCGTGGGCATAATCCTTTTGCAAAGTATCCGCGTGTTATCGGGCATGAATTTTTTGGTGTGATTGACGCCGTAGGCGAAGGTGTTAGCCACGCCAGAGTGGGGGAACGCGTATCGGTCGATCCCGTCATCAGTTGCGGGCATTGCTATCCCTGTTCAATAGGCAAGCCCAATGTATGTACCTCGCTGGTTGTTCTGGGCGTACACCGCGACGGCGGATTTAGTGAATATGCGGTCGTTCCGGCGAAAAACGCGTTTACGATCCCGGATGCCATTGCTGATAAGCACGCGGTGATGGTTGAACCTTTCACCATTGCGGCGAACGTTACCGGGCAGGTTAATCCGACAGAGAACGATATTGCGCTGATTTATGGCGCAGGGCCGATGGGACTGACGACGGTTCAGGCGCTGAAGGGCGTTTATAACGTTAAAGAGGTGATTGTTGCCGATCGTATTGATGAACGACTGGAGATGGCGAAAGAAAGCGGTGCCGACTGGGTTATCAATAATGGACAGCAATCTCTGCAAGATTTCCTGGACGAAAAAGGGTTAAAACCGACGCTGATCGTCGATGCGGCGTGTCATCCGTCTATTTTACAAGAAGCCATCTCGCTGGCGTCGCCCGCCGCGCGCATTGTACTGATGGGGTTCTCCAGCGATCCTTGCCAGATTGTGCAGCAGGGGATTACCGGCAAGGAGCTGTCAATTTATTCGTCCCGTTTGAATGCGAATAAATTCCCGGTCGTTATTGGCTGGCTGGAAAAAGGTCTGATCGATCCCGATAAGCTCGTCACGCATACGTTTAATTATCACCATGTCACTGACGCGATTGAATTGTTTGAGAAAGACCAACGGCACTGTTGCAAGGTTTTACTCACATTCTCTGAATAATATTAATAAATGCGAGAGAGTGGTACGCATCTTACCTCTTAGAGATTGCCAATATGACTCAACAAAAACATGAACGGTCAACAAAAGATTTAATCAGAGCCGCCGTATCCGGTTGGCTGGGAACCGCCCTTGAATTTATGGATTTCCAGTTATATTCTCTGGGCGCTGCATTAGTTTTCCATGAGATATTTTTCCCGGAACAGTCCGCCGCAATGGCGCTTATTCTGGCGATGGGAACCTATGGCGCAGGATATATCGCACGTATTGTCGGCGCGTTTATTTTCGGCAAAATGGGCGACAGTATTGGGCGTAAAAAAGTCTTGTTTATCACTATCACCATGATGGGGATTTGTACAACCCTCATTGGGGTTCTGCCGACCTATGCGCAAATTGGTATATTTGCGCCTGTTTTACTGGTGACGTTACGTATTGTTCAGGGGTTAGGCGCCGGGGCGGAGATCTCCGGGGCGGGAACGATGCTGGCTGAGTATGCGCCTAAAGGGAAACGCGGCATTATTTCCTCGCTTGTCGCAATGGGAACAAACTGCGGTACGCTGAGCGCAACGGCAATCTGGGCAGTGATGTTCTTTGCGCTTGACAGAGAACAGCTTCTGGCCTGGGGATGGCGTATCCCATTCCTGGCGAGCGTTGTTGTCATGATCTTCGCTATCTGGCTGCGTATGAACCTCAAAGAAAGCCCGGTATTTGAAAAGGTCAATGAAAGCGAAAATGCGCCAGCGTTAAATAACGCATCAGAAAACACATTGGGTGCCATGTTTAGCAGTAAATCCTTCTGGCTGGCAACCGGTTTACGTTTCGGTCAGGCGGGCAATTCTGGGTTAATTCAGACATTCCTTGCAGGATATTTAGTGCAGACGTTATTATTCAATAAGGCGATTCCTACCGACGCGTTAATGATTAGCTCTGTCATTGGTTTTATTACTATTCCACTTTTGGGGTGGTTATCTGATAAATATGGTCGCCGCCTGCCTTATATTTTATTGAATATATCTGCGATTATTCTTGCGTACCCGATGTTGTCTATCATCGTGGATAAAACCTATAGCCCCGGCGTGATTATGACCGCGCTTATTGTTATTCATAACTTTGCCGTGCTGGGTCTCTTCGCGCTGGAAAACATTACGATGGCCGAGATGTTTGGTTCGCGTAATCGCTTTACCCGGATGGCGATTTCAAAAGAAGCCGGTGGATTAGTCGCCGTTGGATTTGGTCCTGTACTGGCGGGTATTTTCTGTAATATGACCGATTCCTGGTTGCCTATATTAGCGATGATCATTGCCTATTCTCTTATCGGCTTAATTTCAGCGATTTTGATGCCGGAAGTGAGAGATCGCGATCTGAGCGTGCTGGAGGATGCAGCGGACCTAAAGGCGGCAAGTAGCGTTCAGGGTTCGGCAACGCAGGTAGGGTAACGTCGCACAGGGCATGACCGGAATGGACAGGGAATGTTGAATTTCGGTCATGTTGTCACATAACTTTAAAATGATGTCATACCAATTGCAAAAAGCTTAATTCAAATCAAATCATACAACCCTACAGGCGTTACTCTGAGACAGTCCTGAATTCATTCATACAATAGGTCATACCATGCAAAACAAGCTCTTAACGGCTAAGGCTTCGCTTCCTCATTACGATCGCGCCAGACTGGTTCCTCGCATTGTGCATTTGGGCTTTGGCGCATTCCATCGCGCGCATCAGGGTGTCTACGCGGATATCCTCGCGGCGGAACACAACAGCGACTGGGGATATTGTGAAGTCAACCTGATTGGCGGCGAGCAGCAGATTGCCGACCTGAAGCAGCAAGACAACCTGTATACCGTGGCGGAAATGTCAGCGGATGCCTGGACCGCAAGGGTTGTTGGGGTGGTAAAAAACGCGCTGCACGCGCAGGTTGACGGTCTGGAAACCGTCCTGGCTGCCATGTGCGAGCCGCAGGCGGCGATTGTTTCCCTGACGATTACAGAAAAAGGGTACTGCCACTCTCCGGCGACCGGTCAGTTGATGCTGGATCACCCGATGATCGCCGCCGATCTGCAAAACCCGCAGCAGCCGAAATCCGCGCCTGGCGTGGTGGTGGAAGCGCTGGCGCGTCGTAAAGCGGCTGGCCTGGCGCCATTTACCGTGATGTCCTGCGATAACATGCCTGAAAATGGACACGTCATGCGCAATGTGGTTACTGCCTATGCCCGTGCGGTAGATGCAGAGCTGGCCGCGTGGATTGAGCAACATGTGACGTTCCCGTCCACGATGGTTGATCGTATTGTACCGGCGGTGACGGCTGACACGCTGGATAAGATCGAACAGTTAACCGGCGTACGCGATCCTGCGGGTGTGGCGTGTGAACCGTTCCGCCAGTGGGTGATTGAGGATAATTTTGTCGCGGGTCGCCCTGAATGGGAAAAAGCGGGCGCTGAACTGGTGGCAGATGTTATCCCGTTCGAAGAGATGAAACTGCGTATGCTTAATGGCAGTCACTCATTCCTGGCGTACCTTGGGTATCTGGCGGGCTATCAGCACATTAATGACTGCATGGAAGATGAAAATTACCGCCTGGCCGCGCATGCGTTAATGTTGCAGGAACAGGCGCCGACGCTGAAAGTGAAGGGGGTGGATCTGAAGCGTTATGCCGATTTGCTGATCGCGCGCTACAGCAACCCGGCGTTGCGTCACCGTACCTGGCAAATTGCGATGGACGGTAGCCAGAAACTGCCGCAGCGTATGCTGGACTCCGTTCGCTGGCATATCGCGCATAACAGCCATTTCGACCTGCTGGCCTTAGGCGTGGCGGGCTGGATGCGTTACGTTGGCGGCGTTGATGAGCAGGGGAATCCGATTGAAATTAGCGATCCGCTGCTGCCGGTTATTCAGCAAGCGGTTCAGGGCAGTGAAGAAGGGGAAAGTCGCGTTCAGGCGCTGCTGGCCATCGATGCGATTTTCGGTAATGAATTGCCGCACGTTGAGCTGTTTACGAATAAGGTGAAAGAAGCGTATCTGTCGCTGCTTGCCAACGGTGCGAAAGCAACCGTTGCAAAATATGCGGTGAATATCGCATCAGCGTAATCTCTGCGTGGTTGTAGGCCGGATAAGGCCTGCAACGTTCAACATCATTGACTATTGTAGGCCGGATAAGGCGGTTACGCCGCCATCCGGCTTGTTTGTCAGCGGGATTACTCTTCGCTGAACCAGTCGCTGTTTTCCTGGCGGATAAGCTGAACGGACTCGCCAATCTCCTGTAGATGCACAGTCATTGCGCGTTCCACCGCGTCGGCGTCATGCTTTTCCAGGGCGGCAAAAATATCATGATGCTGGCGCAGCAACATTTCAGGCGGCGACACATGATCCAGACTCATATAACGCACGCGGTCGATGGTGGCTTTAATATTTTCAACCGTATCCCACGCCAGCTGGCAATCGGCAATTAATGCCAGTTTCTGGTGAAATTCATCATCAAGCTGGAAGAAATCGTTGAGCTGCTTGCGGTCGATGGCGATCCGCTGCTGGTGAAGGTTCTGCTCCAGCTGATAGCACTGGCTGTCGGTGATCATCAACGCCGCGCGACGAACGACCGCACATTCGATGGCCTGTCGGACAAAACACCCATTCTGCACCTGCGATAATGAAATCTTATTCACATAGCTGCCGCGCTGAGGGCGGATTTGAATCAAACCGTTTTCCGCCAGCTTAATAAACGCTTCACGTACAGGCTGGCGCGACACGTTAAAGCGCACGGAAACCTCTTTCTCGGAAAGCGGTGTGCCTGGCGCAATCAGACAGTGCACGATGTCACGTCGGAGAATGCGGTAAATTTGCTGATTTACAGGCTGCGTAGGATTGAGTTGGGTTTCAACGGTCATTCGTTCTTACTTTTTAGAGAGTTAACCAGAGTACTCTACCACTTTTTTGTCACTATCTATACCCGGCCCGTGGGCCGGGTATAAAAATTAACCCCGATGAACGCTCAGTCCGGCAAAAGACTGCGTAACCGGCATCATTTCCAGCGTATTAATGTTCACATGCGCAGGCAGATTAGCGACCCACCATACCGCTTCTGTGACATCATCCGGCGTGAGCGCGGTTGTGTTCTCGTAGGTTTTACCCGCTTTGTCGTCATCGCCTTTAAAGCGGACGTTAGAAAACTCCGTGCCACCGACCAGACCGGGTTCAATATCGGTAACGCGTACCGCCGTACCGTGTAAATCCGTGCGCAGATTCAGACTGAACTGACGCACAAACGCTTTGGTTGCGCCATATACGTTGCCACCCGCGTATGGCCAGCTACCCGCGGTAGAGCCAATATTGATGATGTGGCCGCGATTGCGCTCCACCATGCCAGGCAGAACCGCGCGGGTCATGTAAATAAGACCTTTGTTGTTCGTGTCGATCATGGTTTCCCAGTCTTCCACGCTGGCTTTATGCGCGGGCTCAAGCCCCAGCGCCAGCCCGGCGTTGTTGACCAGCACATCAATGTTGCGCCACTCTGCGGGTAATGACGCCAGCATATCTTCAATGGATGCACGGTTACGCACATCTAAACGAGCGATAAACAGATTGTCGCCCAGCTCATCTTTCAATTCTTGCAGGCGTTCCTGGCGACGGCCAGTGGCAATCACTTTGTGTCCATTCTCAATAAAACGACGTGTAATGCATTCGCCGAAACCTGCGGTCGCACCGGTGACTAAAACGATCATCTCACTGTTCCTCAACGCTTTTTGTGTTGTATTACCATAGCACGCCATCTCTGTTCAGGGGTAATCCTCGTTAATGGGATTGCGGTCATTTCAAGGGAGACCTACTCTAATGAACAAATCGTTTGCAGGAGTGAAAAATGTCGTTAACGAATCCATTCTTTAGCCAGAGCGTATTGCCTTACCAGGCCCCGCGTTTTGATCTGATTGAAGACCGCCATTACCGCCCGGCGTTTGACGAAGGGATGCGGCAAAAGCGCGCTGAAATTGATGCGATTGTCCAAAACCCGCAAGCGCCTGATTTTGAGAACACGTATCTGGCGCTGGAGCAAAGCGGCGCCTTGCTCACCCGTGTGACAAGCGTGTTTTTCGCCATGACAGCGGCGCATACCAATGACGAATTACAGCGCCTTGATGAAGCCTTTTCCGCTGAACTGGCGGCGTTGGCAAATGATATTTATCTCAACAGTACGCTCTTTGCGCGTGTGGATGCGGTCTGGCGACAGCGGGAGACGCTGGCGCTGGATGCCGAGTCGTTGCGTCTTGTGGAGGTTATCCACCAGCGTTTTGTACTTTCCGGCGCGCAGCTTGGCGATGACGATAAAGCGCGGCTCAGGAGCCTGAATACCGAATCCGCCACGCTGACCAGCCAGTTTAATCAGCGGCTGTTGGCGGCGAATAAATCCGGTGGGATGGTGGTTGATTATCGCCATCAACTGGACGGATTGAGCCAGGAGGAGGTCGCTCTTGCCGCTGATGCCGCCAGGGAAAAAGGGCTGGCGGATCGCTGGCTTATTCCGCTTCTCAATACCACACAACAACCGACACTGGCCGTTTTACGCGATCGCCAGACCCGTGAAAATCTGTTTAACGCCGCATGGACTCGTGCGGAAAAGAACGACGCTAACGACACGCGAGCGATTGTTCAGCGTCTGGTGGACATCCGTACCCGGCAGGCAACATTACTCGGGTTTGCCAGTTATGCCGCCTGGAAAACCGCCGATCAGATGGCGAAAAAGCCTGACGCGGCGCTCGCTTTTATGCGTACCATTGTCCCGGCCGCGCGTCAGCGCGCGCTGGATGAGCAGGCTGAGATCCAGAAAGTGATCGATGATGAGCAGGGAGGATTCACGACCCAGGCGTGGGACTGGGCGTACTATGCTGAGCAGGTACGCCGTGGAAAATACGCGCTGGATGAAGCGCAGCTCAAACCTTACTTTGCGTTAGATACGGTACTGAACGACGGGGTGTTCTGGACGGCAAACCAGCTGTTCGGCATTAAATTTATCGAGCGCTTTGATATCCCGGTTTACCATCCTGATGTCCGCGTCTGGGAAATTTTCGATCATGATGGCGTCGGCCTGGCGTTGTTTTATGGTGATTTCTTTGCCCGCGAGTCAAAAAGCGGCGGCGCATGGATGGGCAATTTTATTGAACAATCCACGCTTAACGAAACCAGACCGGTTATCTACAACGTCTGTAATTACCAGAAGCCAGCGGCAGGGCAGCCTGCATTGCTGCTTTGGGATGATGTGATCACCTTGTTCCATGAATTTGGTCATACGCTGCACGGCCTGTTTGCGACACAGCGCTATGCGACGCTGTCGGGGACGAACACCCCGCGCGATTTTGTCGAATTTCCTTCGCAGATTAATGAGCACTGGGCGAGTCATCCGCAGGTGTTCGAACGCTATGCGCGCCACGTCGGGACGGGTGAAAAAATGCCCGAAGCGTTGCAGGAAAAAATGCGGCGGGCAAGCCTGTTTAACAAAGGCTATGACATGACGGAACTGCTCAGCGCCGCATTGCTGGATATGCGCTGGCACAGTCTTGAAACCTTTTCGGCATCGCAGTCGGTCGATCTCTTTGAACAGCAGGCGCTGGCGGCGGAAGAACTCGATCTTCCGGCAGTGCCGCCGCGCTACCGGAGCAGCTATTTCGCCCATATCTTCGGTGGCGGGTATGCGGCAGGCTATTACGCCTATTTGTGGACGCAAATGCTGGCGGACGACGGCTACCAGTGGTTTGTTGAACAGGGAGGGTTAACGCGTGAGAACGGACAGCGTTTCCGTGATGCCATCTTGTCACGCGGCAACAGTACGGACCTGAAACGCCTCTACCCGGCGTGGCGGGGTCATGAACCGCGTATCGAACCCATGTTAAAACACCGGGGTTTAGACCGCTAAGCGCAAGGGCGCTGCCTGAATGTTTATCAGGCAACGCTCTGATTTTTTGTCAATGTTAAGTAAGCTGCCGGGATACTGGTGTACAATGCGGGCTTCTTTTTATCCGGGGCCCCTGTTTTCATGTGTTCGTATTCTCTTCCGCTTTTCTCTTTGTTTGAGAAAAAACTTGTTGTGTCTGTGAATCAGAACTGATGCGAACAATGAAAATTAAACACCAGATGCTCTGCGTATCCTTATTTGCGCTCATCGGGTGTGGCAACAGTACGCTTTCACAGCTGGATATGCCTGCGCAAAAAAGCGCGCAAGTTGTGGTGGGATACTACGGGCGCGGTATTGATCCGATGATTCGGCAATATATGCGGGAAAAAGAGGTGACTGGCGTCGTTGTTGCTGTTATTCAGAATAATGGCCCGGCAGAATTTCACAGTTACGGGATAACCGATGATAAAAATCGTTATCCCATCACGCCAGATACGCTGTTCGCTTTAGGCTCGCTGAGTAAAGGCGTGACGGCAGAAGTGACGACGATGCTGGTGGATGAAGGGGTGTTTAACTGGACGGATACACTGGAAACGTTGCTTCCACAGAATACGCCTTTAAGCCCTGACGCCAAAAATATTACGCTCCTCCAGTTGGTGACTCACACTTCCGGTTTGCCCCGGCAGCCTATGGATTTGCTGACGCTGGAAAACTTAATGCGCTATTTCAGTAACGGCGAGAACTTTTATACACAGCTGGACAGCGACGCCGTGCTGGGTTATCTCAGTGATTTTACTGCGCCGGACGCGCGTGTTCCGCAGTATTCCAACATCGGCTACGCCATCCTGGGGTATATTTTGCAGCGCAGAACGGGAGAGCCGATCCAGGCGCTGGCGCAACGCATGATATTTGAACCGCTGGCGATGACAAACAGCAGTTATACGCCCACCTTATTGAAGGCATACCCGCGAAGAGCGCTGGGCCATGCTGGCGATCAGCCTAAGCTCATTACCCGTGGTCATCTGACGCCAGACTGGGTTTTTAACAAAAATATGATGGGGGCGGCCAGTTTATACAGTAGCGCCCGCGATCTGGCTAATTATGCCCGCGCGCATTTTACATCCACAACCGTTTCGGCTATCGATCTGGCTTTTGCTGAAGCCACACAGACTTATTATTATCGACAGAAAGAAGCAGCGAATATTGCGTGGGTGAGTGATGAGTTTTCTGCGCAAAAGATCACCTATCAGGTCGGATATATTGGTGGGTATTCCAGCTATATTGGGTTTGATAAAAGAAATCGCAACGCGGTAGTGGTTTTGCAAAATAGTTTCAACTGGAGTAATTATATCGGTCAGACGATCCTGACTCGCCTGGCGCAGCAGGGGAAGGGCGATTAAAGATGTTAAGTGCATTGCAAATATTCCAGGATTATTCACTTTTTTCCTTTATTACCACTTTAAAATCATAGCGTTATAGATTCTCCATTTCCTGGCTCGGCCTTCTATTAATAAATTGACATAAATTTGCTTTTGTACCGCTAGACTACGGTACATCAAGGATGTATGCCCAAGGAGTGGCAATGATTAAAAAAACGATAGAAATCGATACCATCTTGTTAGATCTGAACCAGTCTATTGATGCCCACTATCAGTGGCTGGTGAAAATGTTTCGTTGCACAGTGTCTGGCGATGTCAATCAACCCGATATTTTCGATATCAATTCTCACTGTCTGTGTCAGTTCAGCCAATGGCTAAATAATCATCCGGTACACGAACCTGAAGAAAAGGGCTTTGTTATCAAGATTATTATTGCTCATGAACACATGCACACACGAGGTCGGGAATTACTGCGGGCGATCGCGGAAAAACGTTCGGAAGATCACCATTTTGACCGTTTTCAGGAAGCGTTATTAGCATTTACCTCGGCGGTGATGGACTACAAAATATATCTGCTCAATATTCGCAGTAATATGGATATATTAACCGGATTACCCGGGCGCAGAGTCCTTGATGAATCTTTCGATCGTCAGCTTATTGATGCACAACCGCTTAATTTATATTTGCTGCTTTTTGATATTGACCGCTTTAAATTGGTCAATGACAACTATGGTCATCTGGTCGGTGATAGCGTGCTGCGCACCCTGGCGTCGAATTTATCCGTCTGGACGCGCTACGATGAAACGCCTTACCGCTATGGCGGGGAGGAGTTTGTGATTATCATCCGTACAAAAACGGATGAACAGGCCTGTCGGGCAGGGTTACGTATCTGCCAGCTAGTGGCGGATAATCCGATTAACTACCCTGATGGAGAACTTTCGATAACGGTAACTGCGGGCATTACCCAGGCGCAGCAGGGAGAACCGCTGGATGTCGTCATCGGACGCGCAGACAGGGCAATGTACCGGGGTAAACAAACCGGAAGGAATCGCTGCATGTTTATGGACAAAGATCAGCAAATCACGCGTGTGTAACATGAGCCGAACGGCACGCTCTTTACATAACCGGTTATTCACTGACATAAGTGTGCAAAGGGATGGAAACGCGAAACACCGGTTTTGCTGGTTTAGTTCTATGTTGTTTAACCTTCATTGATATTGCCTGTGTCAGGATGGTCAACGATCCGTTATCTGCGCAGGGAATTGCCTGATAACGCATAAGGTAAAAACACAAATCTATCCATGCAAGCATTCACCGCTGGTTTATCCGGCGGTTTTTTTTGTCTGTCTGCCGGGCGGGTAAAAAAATGGCCCCTTGTGCAGTTACGCTACAAGGGGCCTTGTCGGTGAGGAGCTATCTCCGTTCATTAATCATCCCATTTATGACTGAAATACGCGGCCAGAAAACCAGAAAATAAAATAATTCCCAGAACGGCCATGAAAACGTTCATATTACCCAGCATATAATGCCTCCTTTTATTTGTGTGTTTCCTCTCTTACCTTAATTCACCTCATGAGCACCCATAGTAGCAGATTAAATCTAAACAAATGCTGAATTAGGTGATTATTTCAACGTTAACGTCAGGATTTTTCCGGTATGGGATTTCAGACTATGAAAAAGCGTCACAAAACGATGAGGCAATGTGAATTTATTTCAAGGGTGATGAATTTTTCTCGGTTGTCAGTGAGCAGGTTGCATGTCATTTTTAGACGCATAGCCATCCAGAAGTCTAAACTTCAAATAATAAATTATCACGTCAGGCAACTAATGCCGGGTGAATGAGGAGATCACATGCAAAAACAACAGGCCCCGTTTCGCGCAGACATCGTCGGCAGTTTTTTACGCCCGGACACGATCAAACAAGCTCGTTTGCAATTTGCACGCGGTGAAATAACGGCGCAACAATTGCGTGCGGTGGAAGATGACGCTATCCGCACCGTTGTGGAACAGCAGTGTGCCTGCGGGCTGCATGTCGTCACGGATGGCGAGTTTCGCCGCGCCTGGTGGCATTTTGATTTCTTCGATGGACTGCAAGGCGTTGAACGCTATGACGCTGAGAAGGGGATCCAGTTTAATGGCGTGCAGACAAAAGCGCACGGCGTGCGCGTTACCGGAAAACTGGGGTTTGGCGATCACCCTATGCTGGAAGACTTCCGCTATCTGAAAAGCATTAGCGGTGCAGCCGAGCCCAAAATGACCATTCCATCCCCCAGCGTGCTGCATTTCCGTGGCGGGCGCAAAGATATCGATGCTACCGTTTATCCGCATCTGGACGCTTATTTTGATGATTTGGCTACCACCTGGCGCGATGCGATTCATGCTTTTTATGAAGCTGGCTGTCGTTATCTGCAATTGGATGACACCGTCTGGGCTTACTTGTGCTCCGACCAGCAACGTCAGCAGATTCGTGAGCGGGGTGACGATCCTGACGAACTGGCGCAGATTTATGCCCGCGTGATTAACCGTGCGCTGGAGGATAAACCAGCCGATCTGACGGTCGGGCTGCATGTTTGCAGAGGAAATTTCCGTTCGACGTGGATCTCTGAAGGGGGCTATGAACCGGTGGCGGAAGTGTTGTTCGGCACGGTGAACGTTGATGCGTTTTTCCTGGAATATGATAACGATCGCTCCGGTGATTTCGCGCCGCTGCGCTTTGTTCGGCCCGGACGTCAGCAGGTGGTTCTGGGACTGGTGACCACGAAAAACGGCGAGCTGGAAAACCCGGAAGGGGTGAAAGCCCGCTTGCAGGAGGCAGAGCGCTATGTCGCAAAAGAGCAGATCTGCCTTAGCCCACAGTGCGGATTTGCCTCCACGGAAGAGGGGAATACGCTGACGGAAGCCCAGCAATGGGGCAAAGTACGCCTCATCACCGAAATCGCCAGTCAGGTCTGGTAAGTTGCCTCTCTTTGTTACACAGCGTTGCACATTCGTAATGCAACGCTGTTTCATTCTGGATCATTTTCCTCGTTGTATTTCCCGCCTTGTGGTTTCCGATTTTCTTATTTCAGCCCTGTTGCTGGTTAATAAATTGATATTTATAGATATTTAAAAATCTGGCACCGATTTTGCCTTATCACTTCTGAACATCCTTAATTTGCACCATTTGCCCGTCCGGTTGCACCGGGACTTCCAGCAAGCTTAATTTCAGGAGTGAAACTATGCAGCGTCGTACATTATTAAAAGCCTTTGCACTGTCCGCCTCGGTGGTTGCGATGGGGCTGAGCTTTAGCGTTCAGGCGGCCGATACGATTAAGGTCGGCATCATGCATTCGCTATCCGGCACGATGGCCATTTCGGAAACCCCGCTTAAAGATATGGCGTTGATGACGATTGATGAAATCAATGCTAAAGGCGGCGTGCTGGGCAAAAAGCTGGAACCGGTGGTGGTTGACCCGGCCTCAAACTGGCCGTTGTTTGCAGAGAAAGCGCGTCAGCTGCTGAGCCAGGATAAAGTCGCGGTCGTGTTTGGCTGCTGGACGTCGGTATCGCGTAAATCGGTGTTGCCGGTATTTGAAGAGTTAAACGGGCTGCTGTTTTACCCTGTGCAATACGAAGGGGAAGAGTTATCACCGAATGTTTTCTATACCGGCGCAGCGCCAAATCAGCAGGCTATTCCGGCTGTCGAATATCTGATGAGTGAAGACGGCGGCAGCGCGAAACGCTTTTTCCTGCTGGGAACCGATTATGTCTATCCTCGTACCACCAATAAGATCCTTCGCGCCTGGCTGCATGCCAAAGGCGTCGAGGATAAAGATATTGAAGAGGTGTATACCCCGTTCGGACACAGCGATTACCAGACTATCGTCGCCAATATCAAAAAATTCTCTGCGGGCGGCAAAACGGCGGTGGTCTCCACCATTAACGGCGACTCAAATGTTCCGTTCTACAAAGAGCTGGCGAATCAGGGGATAAAAGCGACAGACGTGCCGGTCGTGGCATTCTCGGTCGGTGAAGAGGAGTTGCGCGGTATCGATACCAGACCGCTGGTGGGCAACCTGGCGGCGTGGAACTATTTTGAATCTGTCGACAACCCCACTAACCAGAAATTCGTTGCGGATTACCGGGCATACGCCAAAGCGCATAAGCTGCCGAATGCCGACACCGTCGTGACCAACGATCCGATGGAAGCGACCTATGTGGGCCTGCATATGTGGGCGCAGGCAGTAGAAAAAGCCGGCACGACCGACGTCGATAAAGTCCGCGAGGCGATGGCGGGGCAATCCTTCGCTGCGCCGTCTGGCTTTACCCTGACGATGGACGCCACCAACCACCATCTGCATAAACCCGTCATGATTGGCGAAATTGAAGATAACGGCCAGTTCAATGTGGTATGGCAAACCGACGAACCGGTTCGCGCCCAGCCCTGGAGCCCGTTTATCGCCGGTAACGATAAAAAATCAGACCAGCCTGTTAAAACCGCCAGCAACTGATCTTTTGCCCTCCTGCGGGAGGGCACATTCTGGAGAACACTTTCATGAAAGCCATGCGCTTTATTCGGGGTGTGTTGCTAATGACGTGGCTGGTGCCGTGGATCGTGCAGGCAACCGATGCCGATGTGTTTGTTGGCGCCAGCCGGGCGCAACAGGCGACGTTATTAGAACAATGGGCCATCACGCCTGAGGCGCAGCGTTTGCCTTTGTTGAACGCATTAGCGCGTGAGAATGTGCTGACTGATAGCGCAAAACACGCTTTCATTCGGCAGGGTACGCAGGTTCTGCCGCTTGGCGCTGTCGCCGCGCCCGATGGCGAACTGAAAAAGGTTCGTCTGACTAACCGTCTGCGAAACCTGGTCAGCGGGGCGTTAGCCACGCATCAACTATTAAGTGACAATGTCACGGAAAGAGCCGCTGCCGCCAGCCTGTTACAGCGGGAGGCCACGCCCGCGATGCTGCCGCTTTTACAGCAGCGGCTGGCGCAGGAAACGGAAAGCGAAGTGACATCACGTCTGGAGATTGCGCTGGCTAACCTGCAACTGGTGAGTCCTTCCGCTGACGTCCGGCGTCAGGCGATTGTCTTACTGGGGCAGTCGGGCGACCCGGAAACGCAATCACGCCTGCAACCCTTTACGGATGCTGAACATGAACCGGATGCGCGTGTTCGCGAGGCCGCGACAGAAAGCCTGAACGCAATCGCGCAGCGGATGGTGATTGGCGATCTCCTGGGGCAGGCATTTATGGGGCTGTCGCTGGGATCGATTCTGCTGCTGGCGGCCCTGGGGCTGGCGATCACCTATGGATTACTGGGCGTAATCAATATGGCGCACGGTGAAATGCTGATGCTTGGCGCGTACAGCACATGGATGGTTCAGCAGTTTATGGGGCAGTTCATGCCACAGTGGCTGGCGTTTTATCCCGTTGTGGCGTTGCCGGTTGCCTTCCTGATCGCTGCCGGAACTGGAATGGCGCTGGAGCGCGGCATTATTCGCCATCTTTATGGTCGTCCTCTCGAAACGCTGCTGGCGACCTGGGGGATTAGCCTGATGCTGATCCAACTGGTACGCATGACCTTTGGCGCGCAAAACCTGGAGGTTGCCAACCCTGCGTGGCTTTCTGGCGGGGTGCAGGTCTATGCCAACCTGACGTTGCCCTGGAACCGTATCGTGGTGCTGGGGTTCGCCATGCTGGTGCTGTTTTTCACCTGGCTATTGCTGAATAAAACCCGCCTTGGGATGCGCGTTCGCGCGGTAACGCAGAACCGCAGTATGGCGGCGTGTTGCGGCGTGCCGACGGGACGCGTGGACATGCTGGCGTTTGGCCTCGGGTCGGGGATCGCCGGATTGGGCGGCGTGGCCTTGTCGCAACTGGGCAACGTCGGGCCGGAACTGGGTCAGGGATACATTATTGATTCATTTTTAGTGGTGGTGCTCGGTGGCGTCGGACAACTGGCGGGAAGCGTGGCCGCCGCATTTGGGTTGGGTATCTTCAATAAGATTCTGGAACCGCAAATGGGCGCGGTGCTGGGCAAAATCGTCATTCTGATTGCGATCGTTCTGTTTATCCAGAAACGGCCTCAGGGATTGTTTGCGCTGAAAGGGAGGGTTATTGATTAATGACCATGCCAATGACATTAACACTGGCGCGTAGAGCGCCGCGTACTGTCCAGGTTTTTGGCCTTTGCCTGCTGGCGGCGCTGCTGATTCTGCCTTTTCTGGCGCTGCTGCCTGCGGATCACCCGCTGGCTGTCCCGGTCTGGGTGTTAACGCTGGCCGGGAAGATCCTCTGTTACGCCATTGTCGCTGTGGCGCTGGATCTGGTGTGGGGTTATGCCGGGATGCTGTCGCTGGGGCACGGTATTTTCTTCGCGCTGGGCGGGTATGCGATGGGAATGTATCTGATGCGTCAGGCTTCTGGCGACGGACTTCCCGCGTTTATGTCTTTCCTCTCCTGGAGTGAATTACCGTGGTTCTGGTGGGGAACGCAGCACTTCGCCTGGGCGATGCTGCTGGTCGTGCTGGTTCCGGGACTGCTGGCGCTGGTGTTCGGCTATTTTGCCTTTCGCTCAAAAATCAAAGGCGTCTATTTTTCCATTATGACCCAGGCGCTGACGTTCGCAGGCATGCTGCTGTTTTTCCGTAACGAAACCGGGTTTGGCGGCAATAACGGGTTTACGGGGTTTACCACGTTGCTGGGCTTTCCTGTTGCGGCGACCTCCACGCGCGTTGTGCTGTTTCTCGCGACCGTCATATTACTGGTGCTGGCGCTGTGTCTGGGGTATCTCCTTGCACGCAGTAAGTTTGGCCGCGTTCTGACCGCCGTGCGCGATGCGGAAAATCGCCTGATGTTTTGTGGGTACGATCCGCGTGGCTTCAAACTGCTGGTATGGACGCTCTCCGCTGTTCTGTGCGGTCTGGCGGGCGCTCTGTACGTTCCTCAGGTCGGCATCATTAACCCCAGCGAAATGTCGCCGACCAACTCTATTGAAGCGGCCATCTGGGTCGCGCTGGGCGGGCGCGGCACCTTAATTGGCCCGGTGTTTGGCGCAGTGCTGGTGAACGGCGCTAAAAGTCTGTTTACGGTGATTATGCCGGAGTACTGGCAGCTGTTTCTCGGCCTGATCTTTATTGGCGTTACGCTGTTTTTACCGCGCGGCGTCATTGGTCTGTTTCGCAAAGGAGAAAAATGATGCAACCGGATGACGGACTTTTTACCCGCCAGTTGCCGGGGGATCGTTTTCGCGATCAAACAGACCCGGTTCTGCAACTGGAAGGGATCAACGTCAATTTCGACGGCTTCCAGGCGCTGACGGATTTAACCCTGAACATTGGCGTAGGGGAATTGCGCTGCGTTATTGGCCCTAATGGCGCCGGAAAAACCACCTTAATGGATGTGATTACCGGTAAAACCCGGCCGCAAAGCGGACGCGCGATTTACGATCAGTCCACGGACTTAACTTCGCTCGATCCTATTGCGATTGCCCGCCAGGGCATTGGGCGTAAATTTCAGAAACCGACCGTGTTTGAGGCCCTGACGGTGGAGGAGAATCTGGAACTGGCGATGAAAGAGGATAAATCCGTCTGGGCCACGTTAAGAGCGCGCCTCTCGGGCGAACAGCGGGATCGCATTGACGAGATGCTCGGGTTATTGCGTCTGGGCGCGGAGCGTGGGCGTCGCGCCGGGCTGCTTTCGCACGGACAAAAGCAGTTTCTGGAAATCGGTATGCTGCTGGTACAGGAGCCGCACCTGCTGTTGCTGGATGAACCTGCGGCGGGGATGACGGACGCGGAAACGGAGTATACCGCTGAGCTGTTTCGCACTCTGGCGGGGAAACACTCGCTGATGGTGGTGGAGCATGACATGGGGTTTGTCGAAACCATTGCCGACCATGTTACCGTTTTGCATCAGGGGCGCGTGCTGGCGGAAGGGAGCCTGCGCGACGTCCAGGCCAATGAACAGGTTATTGAAGTTTACCTCGGGCGATAGGGAGGACGGATGTTACAGGTGAATGAACTGAATCAATATTACGGCGGCAGTCATATCCTGCGCGGGGTAAGTTTTGAGGCCCGCATTGGCGAAGTAACCTGTTTGCTTGGGCGTAACGGCGTGGGAAAAACCACCTTACTGAAGTGTCTGATGGGGTTAATCCCGGCACGCACCGGCAATGTGATCTGGCAGGGGAAGAACATCACCCAGCGTAAACCGCATCAGCGCGTGCGGGCTGGTGTCGCCTATGTGCCGCAAGGGCGGGAGATTTTTCCTCGCCTGACGGTAGAAGAAAACCTGCTGTTGGGGCTGTCGCGTTTTTCCGCCCGCGATGCAAAACAGGTGCCGGATGATATTTACGCGCTTTTCCCGGTGCTTAAAGAGATGAAGCACCGGCGAGGGGGCGATCTTTCCGGGGGGCAACAGCAGCAGCTGGCAATTGGCCGGGCGCTGGCCTGCCGTCCTCAGCTGTTAATTCTGGATGAACCGACCGAAGGGATACAGCCGTCGGTGATCAAAGAGATTGGGCAGGTGATTTCACATCTGGCGCGTCAGGGGGATATGGCGATTTTGCTGGTGGAGCAGTTCTATGATTTTGCCGCCCAACTGGCGGATCACTACTTACTGATGTCGCGGGGAAGCATTATTCAGAGCGGCAGGGGCGAGAATATGGAAGCGGAGGGCGTTCGCGGGCTGGTCGCGATCTGAGTTCCGGGACTGCACCGGACGTTATCCGGCACAGTCTGGCGTGCCGTCAGCACATTGCGGGCTGCCCCCAGGGTCTGGCCCGCATCCCTTTTAGCATCAGCGCCCAGGCAAGAATAATCGCAACGATCAGCACCGCAAACAGGGACCAGGCGGGCAAGGTGGTGAGGATCACGCCGCTGACCAGCGGGTTGACCGCCGCGCCGAGCCAGCCAAGCGACTGCGCTGAGAAGTAGCTTGCTTTCATCCCCGCCGGAGCAATGTTATCGATCAGCATATATTCGCCCGGGGCATAAATAACCTCGCCAATGGTGAATACGGCGGCGGAGAGCCCCCAGAGCAACAGGCTGTTTCCTGAAATCATAAAACCAACCAGCCCAGCCACGAAACAGATTGTGCCGGCCGCCATCAAGGGTCTGATATTTGCGGTCGTTAACCGACGGCCTACGGCATATTGCAGACTGACGACAATCGCCGCGTTGACGGGGAGTACGACAGCCACCACTTTTTCGGCAAAATTACCGTTCGCGACGACCATGACATACTGGGAAATACATGAGGCGAACGCGCCGCTGACAAATGACGCCAGGAAGGCCGACAGGGTAAACCAGAGCAGGGCTTTATCGCGTAACAGCACAGATGGCGACCAGACTGACGCCGTTGTTCCTTCAACGGGCGTCTCTGCGCGCTTCACCCAGGTCTGGATAAACACCAGCGGGAAAGCAGAGCAAATGGCCGCAAGCCAGAACGGCAGGTTGATGCTTTGCATGACCAGCAGGGTGCCAAGCGGCGGCCCGACGGTCCAGCCAATATTGAGCACGGTATAGTTGAGGGAAAATATTTTGCTCCTGGTTGTGGCGGAAAGATTGTCGGCAAACCAGGCTTTCAACACGGTGGCAAAGACGGAGTAGGCGCAGTTTATCAGGGCGAAAAGCAGCACCACCAGCGTGACGCTGTGCACCAGGGGGATGGCGATAAAGCCCAGCAAGAACGCCGAAATTGCCAGAAGCATATAGCGCTTTTTATCGAACTTATCCGCGAGGATGCCGAAACCCAGGCTGAAAATCACGCCGATGGTTAACGCTACCGTCATGGCATAGCCGATCAGATCGACGCTCAGATCGTACTGGCGGTTAAGATAGATCGTCATGAAAGGAAGCGTGGCGCCGCGCCCAATGGTCAATAACAGTGATGAGGCGAGTAAAGCGAGGGTGGAGCGTCTCAGCGTTGTGTTCATTTTCCTGCCCGACAATGCGTTTCATTATATTTATTGGTGATTTAAAGCAATAGCACGGCAAAAGTGTGATGTATACCCGGGATGTTGTTCGAAAATGCTCATCCCACCCTACCTGAATTAATGATCTGTTCCGGGGCGATGATTTCCGTTAACTTAACTTGTTTACAAAAATTTAATATTTGCAGGGGCCGTGGTATGTCGCGTAAAGACGGGTTATTGGCGTTACTGGTCGTGGTGGTGTGGGGGCTTAACTTTGTCGTCATCAAAGTCGGGCTGCACAATATGCCGCCGCTGATGCTGGCGGGATTACGTTTTTTGCTGGTCGCGTTTCCGGCCATCTTCTTCGTTGCGCGCCCGAAAATCCCGCTGTCGCTGTTACTCGGCTACGGCCTGACCATCAGTTTTGGTCAATTCGCGTTTCTCTTTTGTGCGATTAAATTCGGAATGCCTGCCGGGCTGGCGTCACTGGTGCTACAGGCGCAGGCGTTTTTTACCATCGTACTGGGCGCGTTTGCGTTCGGCGAGCGCTTGCAGGGCAAACAGGTGGCCGGTATCGCGCTGGCGGTGTTTGGCGTTCTGCTGCTGATAGAAGCCAGCCTCAATGGGCAACATATTGCGATGCTCGGGTTTATGTTAACGCTGGCGGCGGCGTTCTGCTGGGCGTGCGGGAATATTTTCAATAAGAAGATCATGCAACATGCCACTCGCCCGGCGGTGATGTCGCTGGTGGTCTGGAGTGCGCTGATCCCGATTATTCCCTTCTTTCTGGCCTCTTTGATTCTGGACGGTTCTGCGCAGATGGTTCAGAGCCTGATCGCGATTGATATGACGACGATTTTATCGCTGGTGTATCTGGCGTTTGTCGCCACGATTGTCGGTTACGGGATCTGGGGAACGTTGCTCGGACGCTATGAAACCTGGCGCGTGGCGCCGCTGTCTTTGCTGGTGCCGGTCGTGGGGTTGGCCAGCGCGGCCGTGTTGCTCAATGAGACGCTTACCGGGTTACAGTTTCTTGGCGCGGTGCTGATTATGGCGGGTTTGTACATCAACGTGTTTGGTTTTCGGCTGCGCAAAGCGGCGCAGGTAAGGGGATAAAAAAAGCCCCGCAGTGGCGGGGCAAAAACGAATTACAGGCTGTGTCCGTTGTAATACGGTACGCCTAATTCGTCGGATTTATCGCTTCCCGCACCCATATGATTGAAATCGAATGGCGACTGATCATGCGCAGACGGCATGACCATCGCATCGCGATTATTTTGTGTTCCAGGTTGTGCGGTTTGCTCCGCAATGCTTGGGCCAGAGACGACAAGCAGCACAGCCAGCATTGCGGAAGACAGAGATTTCATGATTTCCTCGATTACGTCATTAACAGGCGATTAGCAATTACAATGGTTGAGTGGATGCAAATACCGGGATTCGCCATGCATATTGGTAATACGGTACTTATGCGGTGGAACGTCGAAATAGTTTTTAAATGTCCGGGTCAGCGTCTGCTGTGACTCAAAGCCATAACGTTCCGCCAGGTACAGGATCGGTTCGTTACTTTCTTTTAATTTCTGGGCTATTTCAGTCATTTTGCGACTGCGGATGTACTGGCCTAATGAGTGACCGGTCTCTTTTTTAAACATCCGTTGCAGGTGCCATTTGGAGTAACCTGAACGCTCTGACACTTTTTCCAGTGAGAGCGGCGATTCCAGGTTATCTTCGATCCAGTCCAAAATGCTATGAATGGTAATAGCGTCAGTATTGCGTCTGGACATCGTCATACCTCTTTCTGTTTACGGCAGGATTTTCTTAAGCAAAAGCTCAAGTGTTGCCACTTCATCCGCCGTTAAGTTTTTTGTTAGTTCCTGGTGCAGGTCTTGTCCTACTAACTGATGACATTGCTCACAAATTGCCGCGCCGTGTTCGGTGAGTTTCACCAGCACGCCGCGTTTGTCATGTGGATTTGGCAGTCTTTCGATCCAGCCTTTACAGACCAGCCGATCAAGCATGCGCGTCAATGCGCCGAGATCGACAGACAGCACTTTCTTCAGCTCGACCGGGGTAATGCATACCGCGCAACGGATAGAACAGAGCACCTTAAACTGCGATGCGGTGATATCCAGCGGCGACAGATAGTCGTTCAACAGACGATCTTTTTTCTGATTGACCATGTAGATCAAGCGACCCAGCGGGATGATTTCGTTGAATAGGTCACTGGTGCTTTTCACAATGGTTGCCCCGGCAAGTAGTTAGTCACGGCAGATACTATTGCCCAGGCAAATATAAGTCAATCGAATGAATAAGGGGATGCCACGATTTGCTAAAACGCGTCAGTGCAGGGGCTGCATCACGGGGTAATTTATTAATAATAATTACTGGTTATGCTTATTCGACATAATGAATGCTTAATGGCGAAACGCCGCGTTTTCCCTTTATACTTGCCGCTTACAACGAGCTTGATGGGGAAGAGATGGCATTATGATGGATTTGTTTAAAGCGATAGGGCTTGGGCTGGTTGTCCTGCTGCCTTTGGCGAACCCGCTAACCACGGTGGCGTTGTTTTTAGGCCTGGCCGGTAATATGAACAGCGCGGAGCGTAACCGTCAGTCGCTGATGGCCTCCGTGTATGTGTTCGCCATCATGATGGTTGCGTATTACGCCGGTCAACTGGTGATGAACACCTTTGGAATTTCCATCCCCGGTTTGCGCATTGCGGGTGGGCTGATTGTCGCCTTTATCGGCTTTCGGATGTTGTTCCCGCAGCAGAAGGCGCACGAATCGCCGGAGGCGAAAAGCAAGTCAGAAGAGCTGGAGGATGAGCCTTCCGCCAATATCGCTTTTGTTCCGCTGGCGATGCCGAGCACCGCAGGGCCGGGGACGATCGCGATGATCATCAGTTCGGCCTCTACCGTACGTCACGGCGTCGATTTTCCCGGCTGGGTTATTCTGGTGGCGCCACCGCTTATTTTTCTGGCGGTGTCAGTGATTCTGTGGGGTTCTCTGCGCAGCTCAGGGGCGATTATGCGCCTGGTCGGCAAGGGGGGAATTGAAGCTATTTCCCGCCTGATGGGCTTCTTACTGGTCTGTATGGGCGTGCAGTTTATCATTAACGGCGTGCTGGAAATTATTAAGACTTACCATTAAGTAAGGATTCCCCCCGAAAGTCTCAGTAGTATTCAGTCGGGGAGAACTTATCCTCAATGCTGCGGCTGCTCTTCCAGCGAAACAGGCCAGCGGCGAAAGATAATGATCGACCACACCAGCGCCGCCAGGGCTGGCACTGCGCCGACGTAGCCAATAGTGGACATCGACCAGTGTAAACTCACCTGATTCCCCACCAATGCGCCAGCGCCAATGCCAATATTAAAAATGCCTGAGAACAGCGCCATTGCCACATCGGTGGCGTCCGGCGCCAGTGCCAGGACTTTCACCTGCATCCCCAGGCCTATCACCATAATGGCGATGCCCCAGAAAATACTCAGCACGGCAAGATGGCTTTCGCTGTCTGCTGCGGGCAGCAGGAGCATCAGGCAAATCACCAGCAGCATAATGGCAATGCTGATAAGCGGCGAGGCGTACTGATTACCCAGTTTGCCGAATACCACGCTGCCGATAATCCCGGCGCCGCCGAGGATCAGCAGTAATACCGTGGCAAAGTTTGCGCTCAGACCCGCCACCGTTTGTACAAACGGTTCAATATAGCTGTATGCCGTATAGTGTGCGGTGACCACCACGACCGTCAGTAAATAAATACTCATTAGCGCCGGGCGACGGAACAGCAGCGGCAGGCTTTTTAGTGACCCAGAATGTTCGCTGGGCAATTTCGGCAGCAGTTTGATCAGGCATACCAGCGTGATTAACGCCCCTATACCAATGGCGAAGAACGTTGTTCGCCAGCCGAAGTATTGACCAACGATACGCCCGATAGGCAGCCCCAACACCATCGCCAGCGCGGTTCCGGTGGCGATCAGACTCAGTGCCTGCGCACGTTTGCCTGGCGGCGCAAGGCGAATGGCCAGCGAAGCGGTAATAGACCAGAAGACGGCGTGTGCAAATGCGATCCCGATGCGGCTGATCACCAGCACGGTAAAATTCCATGCCAGGAAGGAGAGCACATGGCTGGCAATGAAGAGAACAAACAGGCAGATTAGCAGCTTACGCCGCTCAACCTGACTGGTCAGCAACATAAAGGGCAACGACATCAGCGCCACAACCCAGGCATAGATCGTCAGCATAATCCCGACCTGCGCGGTCGGCATAGCAAAACTCCGGGCGATGTCCGACAGTAAGCCAACAGGGACAAACTCTGTGGTATTGAAAATAAAAGCGGCAATAGCAAGCGTAACTACCCGTAGCCACGCGACCTTGCGGGAAACAGTGTTTGTTGTCATAAGAGTAAATCGGGTTAGTTGCGAAAAGGCGAGGTCACGATCTTAAAACGTTTGCTGGCGAAAATACAATCATTTTGTGATGTATGTCTCATTATCGTTGATGAGCCGATTGATGAAACAAACGGAATAGCGTCCGGGTATGGAAATCATCCCGGACACCGTATTCAGGGGAGTTTTGCGATATTCGCTTTGATGACTTCGGCGGAGTATCTGAATTTCGCCAGCTCATCATCGGCTAACTGTAATTCGATAATTTGTTGAACACCGCTTTGAGTCAGCACCGCCGGTACGCCGATGGCGACGCCGTCAACGCCGTATTCCCCCTCCAGTACGCAGGAGATGGCCAGCGCCCGATGGCTTCCGGTGAAGACGTTCCGGCAAATTTCCGCAATGGTTCCGGCAATACCATATTCAGTGCAGCCTTTGCGGTTATAGATTTCAAACCCATGTTTGCGCACTTTTTCCGCCATCGCCTCGACGTCCAGGATTTTACCCGTACGGCGTTGATAAACATCCGCAATCGGAGAACCGTAGACGGAGGAGTGGGACCAGACCGGGAATTGCGTATCGCCATGCTCCCCCAGAATAAAGGCATCGATGCTTTGCGCGCCGATATCCAGTTCCTGCGCCAGCGCGCGCCGCAAACGGGTGGTATCCAGCCAGACGCCGGTGCCGATTACCTGGCTGCGCGGCAGGCCTGATAGCGTCCATACCTGCCAGGTAATGATATCGCAAGGATTGGTGGCGATAAGAAAGATGCCGTTAAAGCCGCCATCCATCATTTCCGGCACGATCTTTTGTACAATCCGCGCAGTGTTGTTCAGCTCATCAAGCCGTGTTTGCCCAGGTTTTAATGCGCCGCCGGAAACGGTAATCACGGCGATATCGACATCGGCGCATTCACGCGCCTCCCGGGTGGAAATGGTCATCATCCCCGGCATATAGGCCGCTGCGTCGGCGAGATCCAAAGCATGGCCTTCCGAACGATCTCTGTTCAAATCGACCAGAATCAGTTCTTCACAAATATTCTGATTGAGCAGAGCGTAAGCTGCTGATGCGCCAACATTACCTGCCCCAATGATCATCACTTTACGCGCTTTGGTGTTCATGACTGTTCCATATCCGTTTTCGTCTTACGCAGTATAAAACGCTTCTCCCGGCAGGCGTAGCCCCAAACCCATAGGATAATGCTATGGCTGCGGGGACGGATTCAGCAGGGCGATAAACGCGTCCAGTTGACGGGTCATTGCCCCGCGACGCCACACAAGCCAGGTGTCCAGCCATCGCCACTCTTCGCTCAACGGCCAGGCTTCGACCTGATGATGCCCGGGCATACTTTCCAGCATGGTACGAGGGATCAGCGCGATGCCCGCTCCGGCGATAACGCACGCCAGCATGCCGTGGTACGACTCCATTTCATGAATGGTGCCGGGCATCGCGCGATCGGCATGAAACCAGCTTTCAAAGTGACGGCGATAAGAGCAGTTTGCGCGAAAGGCGTAGATATTGCTGCCATTCACGTCTTTTGCCCGCCGTACGGGGGAATGCCCATGAGGGGCGACAATCATCATCTCTTCACGGTATACCGACATACCTTCAAGACCCGGATGAGTAATCGGGCCATCAACAAACGCTGCGTTAAGTCTGCCTTCCAGAACGCCTTCGAGCATTGTCCCGGAAGGCCCGGTAGAGAGGGCGAACTGAATTTTGGGGTAACGCTGATTGTACCCGGCAAGCGTGGCCGGGATGCGTACCGCTGCGGTGCTTTCCAGTGCGCCGAGTGAAAACAGTCCCTGAGGTTCATCACCAGCAACCACCATTCGCGCTTCATCAACCAGCGCCAGGATCTGCTGGCTGTAGCGCAGAAAGTTATGTCCGGCGGGCGAAAGGCGCAGCCGCTGACTTTCACGAATAAACAGATCCACGCCAAGATCGGCCTCAAGCTGGCGGATTCGCGTAGTGAGGTTCGACGGGACGCGATGCACCTTCGCCGCCGCCTGCGTAATACTGCCAGTTTCGGCCACGGCATTGAACATTTCCAGCTGAGTCAGATCCATAGTTTTCTCTTTTTGTGAACGCAGTGCTTAATATTATTCATTTTTCAGAAAGAGTAAATGCGCCCATTATGCAGGCATATCCCGCAACGTAGAGAGACAAACCGATGACAATGACACCTGCTACACATGCGATTTCCGTGGATCCGACAACCGGTGAAACGCTGGCGATGATGCCGTGGGCCAGCGCTGATGATATTGAAAATGCACTCACTCTGGCTGCCCGTGGATTTGAGGAATGGAAACGCACGACGGTGGCATACCGGGCGCAGAAACTTCGCGATATCGGGCAAGCGCTGCGTAACCGTACAGACGAGATGGCGCACAGTATTTCCCGTGAGATGGGAAAACCGATCCGGCAGGCGTGCGCCGAGGTGGCGAAATCTGCGGCGCTCTGTGACTGGTATGCAGAACATGGCCCCGCGATGCTTAACCCGGAACCGACGCTGGTGGAAAATCAGCAGGCGGTGATTGCATATCGTCCGCTGGGGACAATACTGGCGGTCATGCCGTGGAACTTTCCGCTCTGGCAGGTATTACGCGGGGCGATTCCCATCCTGCTGGCGGGTAACGGCTATTTACTAAAACATGCGCCGAATGTGATCGGTTGCGCTGAACGTATTGCGCAGATCTTCGCCGATGCCGATATTCCGGCGGGCGTTTATGGCTGGGTAAATGCCAGTAACGACGGCGTTAGCCAGATGATTAACGATCCCCGTATTGCCGCCGTGACGGTAACGGGCAGCGTGCGTGCCGGGGCCGCGATTGGCGCGCAGGCCGGGGCTGCGCTGAAAAAATGCGTGCTTGAACTGGGCGGTTCCGATCCGTTTATCGTTCTTAACGATGCCGACCTGGATCTGGCTGTTAAAGCCGCTGTCGCCGGTCGCTATCAAAATACCGGGCAGGTATGCGCGGCGGCGAAGCGCTTTATTGTTGAAGAGGGGATTGCCGGGGAATTTACTGAACGGTTTGTTGCCGCCGCCAGCGCATTGAAAATGGGCGATCCGCTGGCGGAAGAGAACGATCTCGGTCCTATGGCGCGTTTTGATCTACGGGATGAGCTGCATCAGCAAGTGGAGGCATCAATAGCAGAAGGCGCGCGTTTATTACTGGGCGGTGAGAAGCTCGCCGGGGAAGGCAACTATTATGCCGTTACGGTTCTGGGCGATGTGACGCCTGAGATGACGGCGTTTCGTCAGGAGTTGTTTGGGCCCGTGGCGGCGATTACCGTGGCGAAGAACGCCGAACATGCCTTGCAACTGGCTAATGACAGCGACTTTGGGTTGTCGGCGACGCTGTTCACTGCGCGTGATGCACTGGCTCAGGAGATGGCATCACGCCTGGAATGCGGCGGGGTGTTTATCAATGGATACAGCGCCAGCGATCCGCGAGTGGCATTTGGCGGCGTGAAGAAAAGCGGCTTTGGTCGCGAGCTCTCCCATTTTGGCCTGCATGAGTTTTGCAACGTACAAACTGTCTGGAAAAACCGTCTGTGATCATTCCGGCGTCTTCTTGAGGCGCCATGTCACATTACTGCAATAGTTCTGTCATTTTCTCTCCGTACACTCGCGCATAACGCATTGATACAGAAGAATATCATGAACTTAACGCAAATTTTTCGAGGCTTAATTCGTCGTTTCACTCCCCGCCAGTTTGGTCTGTTAACGGGAATATTTTGCATTATCGCGCTGTTTTCTATTTTGCAGGTTGCGTCATCCCTGATGCTGTCGTTTTCCGTGCGAGACGCTCAGCGTAACGAACAACGTAACCAGCAGGCACTGCTGCAACAAACGAAGGTGGATGAGGCGAGGGTAGCGCTGTTGTCCGCAAGCGATCTGCTGAACCGGGCGGGCGTTTACTTTATGCAGGATGCCGCAACGGGATCAGAAGGCAGCTGGCGCCCGTTGATGGATGAAGCTCAGCAGGCGCTGGTACAGTCAAAAACGGCCTGGGATGCCTGGCTTGCAATGGCCCCTCATAAAGACAACGGCCTGATTGAGAGTTATCAGCGTTTTTATAGCGGTATTCAGGAACAGGCGGATGGTCTGAGCCAGACTCACGCCATCGACGCGTTCTTTGCAGTTCCTGTTCAGGCGTTTCAGACAGATTTCAATGAAAACTATGCCCGCTTTCAGCAAGAGAGCGGGCGTCAGACAGAGGGTGGCAGGCAGCAGCTGATTGCCAGCCTGGAAGGGTTGCAGCACCTCTTTTTGTTCATCCCGTTTGTGCTGGTGGTGATTGCCCTGCTGGTCTGGAGCGGCATGTCTCGTTGGGTTATTTCTCCGCTGCGCCGCCTGATCGCCCATATTAATATTCTGGCCGCAGGCGATCTGTCCGAACCGATGCCGAAGGTGAGCGGGTTTAACCGCGAGGTCGCGCAACTCAGTTCACGCATTGATGCGATGCAACAGGGGCTGAGGCAGCTGGTGCAGCAGGTGAGCGATGCCACCACCGCAATGGTCGGCAACATCGATCAGCTTGCGCAGAGCAACAAACAGCTTTATCAGCAATCGGCGAAACAGAGCGAAGAGTTAAGTAGTGTCACCTCGCATATCTCGTTTCTGGAAACGCATGTCGAGGACAATAGCGGCTTTGCCAGACTGGCTAATCAACGTGCAGCCGAGGCTCGTCAGGTAGCGGCTGGCGGCGATCGTATGATGGAGACCGTTAACCGTTCGATGCAGGCGATTGTTGAGCGATCGTCAGAAATGCGCGGGATCATCTCTCTGATTGACAGCGTTGCGTTCCAGACCAATATCCTGGCGCTGAACGCGGCTATCGAAGCGGCTCATGCCGGAGAACAAGGTCGCGGATTTGCCGTGGTGGCAAAAGAAGTGGGGCTGCTGGCCCGTAAAAGCAGTCAGTCCACGCAGAACATACAGGAACTTATCCACCACTCCTTGCAGGGAATCGAGGAGGGTTCACATGCAGTTAACCGGCTGGAAGAAAATTTACAGCAGGTGATTTCGTTAGTAGACAATCTGGGCATACTGTTGAATGACATCTCTGGCGCCACGTTAAGCCAGGGAGACAGCATCCACCAGATGACGGGGCAGCTACAGGCGCTTAACCGTGCGGCGCAAGAGACCAGTAGCCTGGTGAATACCGCATCGGCGTCATCGCTGCAACTGCATCATGAATCTCATCAGCTTCTGAACGCGGTGGCGCGATTTCGTCTTTCTGCCTGACGCCGCACATTCAGCTCTGTTATACTCGCAGGCCTTTTCAGACCTGCGAGCAAGGAGCACATTGTGGCCAGGGCCATGGACAATTCAATTTTAGAGACCATCCTTCAGCAGGTGCGCCCGTTGATTGGACAGGGGAAAGTGGCTGATTACATCCCTGCGCTGGCTTCTGTCGATGGGTCAAAACTGGGGATCGCCATTTGCACCGTTGACGGGCAATACTATCAGGCTGGCGATGCGCAGGAGCGCTTCTCAATACAATCCATATCAAAGGTGCTGAGTCTGGTGGTGGCGATGCGTCACTACCCGGAAGAGGAAATCTGGCAACGTGTCGGAAAAGATCCCTCCGGGTCGCCATTCAATTCACTGGTGCAACTGGAACTGGAGCAAGGGATACCGCGTAACCCGTTCATTAATGCCGGCGCGCTGGTGGTCTGCGATATGCTGCAAGGGCGACTGAGCGCGCCACGCCAGCGTATGCTGGAAGTGGTCCGGGCGCTTAGTGGCGTGTCGGATATTGCGTATGACGTCACGGTTGCCCGTTCTGAATTTGAGCACTCCGCACGCAATGCTGCTATTGCCTGGCTGATGAAGTCATTTGGTAATTTCCAGCATGATGTCACTACCGTTTTGCAAAATTACTTTCACTACTGCGCGTTGAAAATGAGCTGTGCAGAACTGGCGCGTACATTTGTTTTTCTGGCCAGACAGGGGCAGGCGTTTCACCTTGATGAACCAGTTGTCACGCCGATGCAGGCCCGACAAATCAACGCGCTGATGGCGACCAGTGGAATGTACCAGAACGCAGGCGAATTTGCCTGGCGAGTAGGATTACCTGCCAAGTCAGGCGTTGGCGGCGGGATTGTGGCGATTGTCCCGCACGAAATGGCGATTGCGGTATGGAGCCCTGAACTGGACCCGGCGGGCAACTCCCTGGCGGGTATTGCGGTACTTGAACAACTCACCCAACAATTAGGTCGTTCGGTTTACTGATGAACGCGCTTGATCCACTTTTTTCTCGCCTGTCACGCTCGCCATTTCGCGCGCGGTTTCGTCTTGGCGCAAAAGAAAGGCAGTATTGCTGGGATAAAGGCGCGCAGGTTATTGATCAACATGCCGCCGAGTTTATTGCTAAGCGGCTGGCCCCGGCTTTTTCGCGCAACGATGGTAAACAAACGCCGATGCGCGGCCACCCCGTATTTATTGCCCAACACGCGACGGCGACCTGCTGCCGTGGTTGTCTGGCGAAATGGCACAACATTCCCCAGGGAGAACCGCTGAGTGAAGAACAGCAGCAGTATGTTGTTGCCGTCATTCACCACTGGCTGGTTATCCAGATGAATCAGCCGTAAATCTCCGCGTCGTGAGAGATGTTAAAGCATAAAACAGTTTTGATTAATCGTGACTACTTGATCAAAACAGGGTTTCAATATCATAAAGTTTGCTAACCTGTTCTACCAATTCAAACAGGTTGTATGACTAATTAAGAAGGGAACCCATTGTGAAAACTCTAAACCGTCGCGATTTTCCCGGTGCCAGCTATCCTGAGCGCATCATTCAGTTTGGTGAGGGAAACTTCCTGCGCGCCTTTGTTGACTGGCAAGTTGATCTGCTGAATGAACATACCGATTTGAACGCCGGAGTGGTCATTGTTCGCCCTATCGAAAGCACGTTTCCGCCGTCATTGAGTACCCAGGACGGGCTCTATACCACGATTATTCGTGGTTTGAATGAAAAGGGCGAGGCGGTTAGCGACGCGCGTTTGATCCGTTCTGTTAACCGTGAAATCAGTGTCTATGATGATTACGATGAATTCCTGAAACTGGCGCATAACCCGGACATGCGTTTTGTTTTCTCTAATACCACAGAAGCCGGTATTAGCTACCATGCCGGTGACGCATTTGATGACGCGCCCGCGGTCAGCTACCCCGCGAAGCTGACGCGGCTGCTGTTTGAACGTTATACCTGTTTTGACGGCGCGCTTGATAAAGGCTGGATTATCATTCCTTGTGAACTGATTGATTACAATGGCGAGGCGTTGCGCGAGCTGGTACTGCGTTACGCTCAGGAGTGGAACTTGTCCGCTGCGTTTGTGCAGTGGCTGGATCAGGCGAACACCTTTTGTTCCACGCTGGTTGACCGGATTGTGACCGGATATCCGCGTGATGAAGTGACGCAACTTGAAGCGGAACTTGGCTATCACGATGCTTTTCTCGATACTGCGGAGCATTTTTATCTGTTTGTGATTCAGGGGCCAAAAAAGGTAGCGTCTGAGCTGCGTCTTGATAAGTATCCGCTCAACGTGCTGATTGTTGATGACATCAAGCCGTACAAAGAGCGTAAGGTCGCGATCCTGAATGGTGCGCATACGGCGCTGGTGCCCGTTGCGTTCCAGGCCGGGCTGGATACCGTTGGTGAAGCCATGAATGACCGCGACATTTGCGCCTTTGTTGAAAAAGCCATCTATGAAGAGATTATTCCGGTGCTGGATTTACCTCGCGACGAGCTAATGTCGTTCGCCAGTGCGGTGACGGGGCGTTTCCAGAATCCGTATATTAAACACCAGTTGTTGTCGATTGCGTTAAATGGCATGACTAAATTTCGCACCCGTATTTTACCGCAGCTACTGGCAAGGCAGCAGGTCAGCGGCGTTTTACCGGCGCGCCTGACGTTTGCGCTTGCGGCGCTGATCGCATTTTATCGTGGTGAACGTCGCGGCGAGACGTATCCGCTCCAGGATGATGCGCACTGGATTGAGCGCTATCAACAGTTGTGGCATCAACATAGCGACGGTCTTATCAGCACACAGGATTTGGTTCATGCCGTGCTGGCCGCGGACGCGCATTGGGAGCAGGACCTGACGCACGTTGCAGGTCTGGTCGAACAGGTCACGACCGACCTGGACGCAATCCTGACGAAAGGGATGCGTGAAGCGGTAAAACCGCTGTGCTAATCATCTGACCCGGCTACTGCCGGGTTTTGTTTTCATGTTATTTAGTTACAACATACTTTTGAGGGGGAAATTAATCGCTGTCTGAAACTTCCGTGCGTTTACCCGTCAGGCAGAAAAGGGAGAGCTGGAGAAACAGGCAGACAGGGTGAGGGCGATGTGCTTAATGCGCATGAAGATCTTCATCCTGAGGCTCGTCAAATACGCCAGTTAACAACGCAACGGTAGGCGCATCATCAATTGCGCCTACTGAACTTCCGCAGTGAGAACAAAATGCCCGACTGGAGATATCCGAAGAGCGCCAGACCGCAGGCTTGTCTCCTTGTCCTGTCCACGTCACATCCTGAGCGTCGAACTCGACCCAACTGACTGAATATGCACCTGTATGTTTTTGGCAAATCGAGCAGGAACAGGTATGTGGATTTTTCGGCGCTACTGCCGAAAAACGGATAAAACCGCACAGACAGCCGCCAGTATAGACTTTGCTCATCGTCATTTCCGTTAAATATTCATTTGCCGACACTATCAGATGATCCCACACTCAACCAGTGATGAATGGCAGAAAGGAGAACAGACGCAGGATCATAATGACAAAGCGGGATCTGTGTTACAACGGAGGCTAAACAGATATCTCAATGGCTGGAAAACCGTGTCTATCTGTCTATTGGAATTTGCCAGCGACAGCGCATTTGTTGCGTTTTTCCGTCAACACACGGGATTAACGCCAACGCGTTATCCACAGAAAGTTTTGGACGGAATGAGTGGATAACTCAGTTACAATAGAAGCAACGTAAGCATAATGAGTGGAAAATAATGTCTGCTATCGTCACGGAAAGATTCATTCTGCGCCCTCAAGTCATCACAGATTATGATGTATGGTATCCGATGTATTCAGACCCTAAAATATTTCATCTGGTTAATGCCCCAGGCTTTACGCCGGAAGAGGCGTGGAACCGTCTGTTGAGAAACATTGGGCATTGGTCTGTTTTTGGTTACGGTATATTTTCTATTTTTCAAAAGTCTGACGGCACGTTTTTAGGCGAAACAGGGCTGGCTAATTTTCATCGTGGCATTGATGAAAACTTTGAGAACTGTGTCGAGGCATCATGGGTTATTTCACGTTCAGCTCAGGGGGCTGGCGTAGCAAAGGAAGCCGCCGTCGCTGCGCATCAGTGGTTTGTCCATTCGTTTTCACCTTCGAAGACAATTTGTCTTATCGCAAAGAATAACATTCCGTCCATTCGTGTTGCTGAGCATGTGGGCTACCGTATTTATGATGAATGCTTATACAAAGGCGCTGAGTGTTTAAAACTTGAATGCTTATGGGATAAATAAAAGCATGGGCCGTCGTCACGGCCCCGTATTCCAGATTACACTTCAGGCTCCGCCAGGTAGTGCCGTAAAGGGTGAATCTGATGTCCGCGCTCGTCGAGATTTTCCGTTCTTAGCCAGACAGATATCGCACTGGATATCTTCGGCCACTCGGCGCTAATAATTGAATATGTTGCGATATCCACGCTCCTTGATTTTATGATTTGCTTATCACGTAAGATTCCTTCTTTCCGAAACCCAATTCTTTCAGCAGCATTCATTCCAGCATGATTAAGCGTGTCTGTTTGCCACTCACAACGACGATATTTAAGAACATCAAAAACATACATCAGTAAAAGATAAATTGCTTCCGTGCTTAAAAAGGTGCGTTTTATCGCTGGCGTGAGATGTACATATCCGATTTCCGCAACGCCATTATTCTTGTCTATATTAAAAAGGGCGAGGGTGCCTCGGGCTTTCGCAGATTTATTTTCTATTATGGCATAATATGAAATTCCGCCCTGACTGATGATGCGTTTGATATAGTCAAAGGTTGCTTGCCTTGTCTCGGGGCGTTCATCAGGAAGATAAGTCCAGTCCCGTGGGTCTTCTATGCTATGCCAGCCCTGATAAAGATCATCACAGTGGTAAGTCGCAAGGGGTTGTAAGTGACAATAACGGCCTGACAACTGGCGCGTGTCAGGTAAAATAAAATCAAGGTTACCCTCAAGATGTCTGCCTACATATTGACCGAAGATATTAAGCTCTTTCATACTCTTCTCCTTAAAATAATAACGACAAGGATTTAAACGAGTAATATCGGTATGTTTATGTGAGTAAGCGACAGGTTCCTTAGTATGTTAACAACAACTGATGGATGTACCCGATGAAAACATTATATATTAACCATAGCATATTTTAATCTTGCTACAGCACTTCTGAGCGCTTTGTGATAAATATCATATTCAGCATTATGTTGTGCGTTAACTTAAATTTAAGCCGTTTCAGGAGAGTGTATGAACTTGACCATACGTTATGCTGTACCTGCCGATACCCCGATATTGCAAACGTTGGGGAAGTCAAGTTATTACCATCATTTCAAAGAGTTATGGGATTGCCCTGTAGAGCTTCGACAATTTATTGACAGTGAGTACGCGCCGGACCAACTTGAAAATAGTTTAAATGATCCGTCAGTCACCTGGCTCATTGCGGAAAGCGATAAGCCAGTAGGTTTTGCAAAGATAAGCTGGGACCGTCCAGTTAGCGGTGGTAATCACTCAGGAGCGCTCTTAAACAAACTGTATTTTGCACCCGGAGAAACCGGTAAAGGATATGGCCGAATTCTTTTCGAAAAAGCTATCGAGATAGCAAGGCATAAGGAGCAGCATTTTTTCTGGTTGCAGGTTCTTAAGGGTAACGACAGCGGGCGTCGGTTTTATGAATCCCTGGGGATGCAGCATCTTGCGGATGAGGAATTCACAACGCCTAAGCAAAAAAAGCGTGTTACATGTATTTGGAAAATGTATTTAGACATCGCGGGAAGTGCCGGAGATGTGAAACAGAGCCCCAGAATCAACGGAGTCGTGCTGGAGAAAGTGCTTCAGAGACTATAGCGGCCAGCACAAGCAAGGATGACTACAAAACCACAGATTCTCCCTTTATCCTCTTTAGTACGCATAATGTATATTATGTTAAATTGAATTTATGACGCCCAATACAGGCTTACTCCCTTGACTCATAATGCATCCCTCGCCTTTTTCTGCATGCCTTCCATCGTGTCCTGTGTGAATTCTGCAAACTGTTGGCGGTTATCCTGCGTCAGATTTCATGTAGCGCACGCATTAAAAACCCGGCCACTGTGACCGGATAAGCCAATGGGATCTGCGTTTCTCACTATCTGGCGGCAATTACCGCATCTGCAATTTCCACAAAACCAGCACCTCCCGGGCCACGGGTAATCCACTGCGGAGGTTTCGGGATTTGATCAAGGTAATCTGATACCGTGCTCACTCCAACCGTATGTTCAAAGAATGAAAACATCGGCGCATCATTCGTCGAGTCGCCGCTATACAATACGGCAGAACGTTCGGCATCAATGTCGAGATCGTAAAAATCCCTGAGCACTCGTCGGGCCATAGATAACTTGTCATATTCTCCAGACCAGCCAAGAATCCAGAGATTGTTTACGGTGGTTGTAGCGCCTGCTTGCGTCAATGCGTTAAGTATTAATGAACACTGATGGGCTTCTGACGGTTTAGCAAAGGCAATGGACGTCATCCTGAAAGGTTGATCGTCGGCAAAATGAGCGGCAGGAATTTCCCTTTTTATCTGTTCCCCAATTTGCGTCAGGCGCTCAGCGACGTCAGGATATTTTTCTGTGCCGTGCCAGAAGAAACGCTCAATGCCATGACCGTCATTTCGCCTTCTGAAAAACACACCGCCATTTTCACCAATGACGCCATCAACTGGCCACATCCGTGCCATCTGGTCGCACCAGCCTGCGGGCGCGGCTGTGACCGGTATCACTTTTACTCCCGCGTTCTGCAACCGTTCCAGCGCCAGATAGGTTTCAGCCGCAAGGCGCCCCTTGTAAGTCAGCGTTTCATCCATGTCTGTGAGAACAAAACGCACATGTTTAAATGTTGACGAATCTGCGGAACAGATCTCTTTCATAAGCACACTCGAAGACTTGTAGATACAATAATTGTCTATAATTAAACGACTTATGGAATTGTTAAAGTCAAAATCGTACTAAGTTATAATTTTTATTGCGTTATTTCCGCCGCAGATTTCGTTGACTACCCTCTCCTTCTTCGCGATCCATGCGCAACAGATTTACTTCTCATTGATTTCCGCCTGAACCTGCTATACGCTTAGTTCACAAGGTGATGGTGTTCCACCTTTCCCAACCGCCGGTTCGCTCGAATCGGATGATGACGCCTGATATACAACTGTTGCTGTTTTTCTTAGGCATGTATGTCGGGTATCGCTATGAATAGTAAAACAACCACTTCATTACTTCCTGAATCTCATCTTTTTGAAAAGAAAGATGTTATCCATGCCTTTGACTATCACAACATCAGTAACAACGTAGCGCTCACCGGCTCTTGTTATGTCCATCGGCCCGTCTGCAACACATTGTTCATTTGCGATGCTGAACGTTTCTCATTACTTGAGAGGTGGCGTATGCATATGTACAAACACGCATTATTACTGGTCCAGAATGAAATCGATGGTGTGCTGTTGCTGCACCATGCTGAACGTCTGGCAAAAGAAATGGGGACTCAGATCACCCTCGGGCATATCAGTTCTGATTACCGGGAGCTGGATTACACGAGTGATGCTTTAACCCGGGATCGACAATCACATGAAGTGATCGAGGCCAAAGCGATGCTCAGTCGCCTGGCGGAATCCAGCAGTATTCATGTGCAAGTGAAATCAATTATCAGCATTCAACGTTTCAAAGATGTTGAAGCGGTTATCCAACATGAGGATATCGACCTGGTCATGCTGGGTCATAAGAATCGCCTGTTTGGGGTTTTTTCCTCGTTCTCTTTTGAGTTCATCAATCATCTCTCGGTTGATGTGCTCATTAAACATATATCCACTCCATAAAATAAGGTCATTTCTATGAGCTATGAAATTGAACGTGTGATCGCAAGAGAAATTCTGGACTCCCGAGGTAATCCGACCGTTGAAGTCGAAGTCTCCGCCATCGGCGGCGGTGTTGCGCGCGCGTCAGTCCCTTCCGGTGCCAGTACCGGTTCACGCGAAGCCATTGAGCGCCGTGATGGAGATAAGTCGCGTTTTGGCGGCAAAGGTGTATTGGGCGCGGTTCAGAGTATCAATACTGAGATTGATAATGCGCTGCGGGGATATGATGTCCGCCGCCAGAAAGATATCGATAACCGCCTGATAACTCTTGATGGTACGGAAAATAAAAGTCGTCTCGGGGCCAATGCTATTCTCGGGGTATCGCTTGCCGTGGCGCGTCTGGCCGCGCAGCTATCAAACATTCCGCTGTATCGTTACCTCGGCGGCGTTGGCGCTAACCTCCTCCCGGTTCCTTGTATGAATATCATCAATGGCGGCGTTCACGCTCGCTGGCAAGGCGCCGATTTTCAGGAGTTCATGATTGCCCCCTGGGGCGCAAGCTCTGTTCGGGAAGCCATTCGCTGGGGTAGCGAGGTGTATCAGAATTTACGTCAGGTCTTACTGGAGAAAGGCTTGTCTACTGGCGTGGGCGATGAAGGTGGATTCGCGCCAGCCGTCTCGTCAAACCGGCAACCGCTGGAATTGATTGTCGAAGCGATCGAAAAAGCCGGTTATAAACCCGGCGAGGATATTGTTATTTGCATGGACCCTGCATCCAGCGAATTTTATTCAGACGGAAAATACACCCTGCGCAGCGAAAATGCGCAATTCGGTGCGGAAGAGATGACGCGCTATTATGAGCGGCTGGTCAACGAATTCCCCATTGTTCTGATCGAAGATGGCCTGGCCGAAGATGACTGGGCTGGCTGGCGAATTCTGAGCGATACGCTTGGCAATAAGATTGAACTGGTGGGTGACGATCTTTTTGTGACTAACGTGAAATATATCCAGCGAGGAATTGATGAAAATCTGGCGAATGCCGCGCTGATCAAATTGAACCAGATTGGTACGTTAAGCGAGACAATCGAAGCGGTTCAATTGTGTCATGATCATCACTGGGGCAGCTTTATCTCACACCGTAGCGGAGAAACAATAGACAGTTTCATTGCTGATATGACGGTAGGCTTACGCGCCGGACACCTCAAAACGGGAGCGCCAAGTCGTGGAGAACGCATCGAGAAATACAATCAGCTAATGCGTATTGAAGATGAACTTGGCGATGCCGCCGTTTTCGCCGGTAAATCTGCCTTCAGAAAAGGTTAACGCTCTGAAACCTCTCCCGTATTCCGGTATACGGGAGAGGCATCAAAAACATCCCGGTACAGATCTTCGCCATAACTGATATCCAGAGGCACGCCTTCTGCTATTTTGTATGTCCTTTCTCCATCGTCGCGTCGTTCGGCGCACAAGTATACCGTGTCCTGGCGATCCTCCTGATAAAACGAACATGCAAATTCCGCAGTATGCGTAACAAAAAAGAGCTTCACGTTGCTTTCTGCCAGTGCGGTTACCACGCCTCTGATGATTTCGGCCCCTTCCCGACTGTTTGTTGCAGAGAACGATTCATTAAACAGCACCAGGTCATCACGTTGTAGAGCATCAACAATATCACTCATTCGTCGGAGCTCTTCATCCAGCTTTCCGCTGACCATATGGCTGTCTTCTTCACATTTGTAATGCGTGAATATCTGCCGACAAAGATCTGCGCTATAACATTCAGCAGAAACGAACATCCCCGTCTGCATCATTATCTGCGCCAGCCCGATACTGCGTAAAAACGTGGATTTCCCTCCCTGGTTTGCGCCAGTGATGATAAAAGTATTTTTATTATCTGTTCTTAATGTGTTGCTAACGATTTCCCGATCCGATGTCAGTGCAAGGCAGGGATCAAAGAGTGCCTCAAACACATGATGGCGTTCTCTTTGATATATCGGGACAGGAAAGCACAGTGGAATATTGCGTTTGTTTAAGGCCTGCGCAAGATTAAGGCATGAAATATAAAATCCTAATTCAGTGCGCAGTGACTTTAGAAAATTAAGCAAATGCGCGGTGGATTGCGCCATTGCGTTGGCGATCAATACGAGCCCTTCATCCTTTAAGTCGCTTAATGTCCTGAAGCCATTTTCATCACGCGCGGCTAGCTGTACGGTGTAATGCGCTGGCCTTTTTGTCCAAAGACGCCGGAACCATCCTTTTTGCGGGGGATTGGGCCGCCTGAGTACATAGTCTTTGCCCTGATTACCCTGCCCTAATCGTGCGCTGATTAATACGCCTTTTTTGAAAGTCATCTGCTTCAGATGTCTTTCAATAGTGCTCATATAATCATCGTTTAACTCCTGAACAAGCATCGAGAAAAGACGAACCATCCCCGGAGATTCAACGTGATGGATATTTTCTTGTGCGATAATTTTTATTTTCTGTAAATAGGTCATCAGAAATTGGGTAAACGAGAGAGACTGATGCAGCACAGCGGAAGGATAATGACCAAAAACGCCGTAGTGAAGTTTCTCCTTTTCCATTTGCAGACATTCAACCACCACGTTATAGAATGTTCTGATAACGTCCTCGTTATACAGGCAATCCCGCAGAATAGCCTGCCTGTACTCAATGTCAGGAATGCCCGATAGCAGCACAGAACATGCCTTCCTGACGACGGAATAAAGAAAATCATCCCCATCAGACAACGCATGAAACAACACCGCCAGCTCCAGATCTTTCATGGCAAATTTGATGTTCTCTGGAATATTATCGTCAACGATAAAATCGTTATCTTTATACATCAGATACGCGTTCATCCGTTTAACCTCTTTTTTATCTGCTCATATGTCAGCCCATGCTTTATCACCAGCGTCGTTGACCATGCGATACCATCGGCCGGTTTCCTGGTGATTTTATAGGTTCTTAATGCCGCATTATTATGCTCAACCGTACTCATTAAGCTGACGATGGACGGGTCTAATGCCGTAAGCTCGTCGATAAACGTTACACAGACACAAAGCGCATCGAGCATGACTATTTTCTTGATTACCCGCGTTCCCAGATAAATGGCGTCCCGCGATGTGGTTGACGTAAAAATCTCATTCATGATAATCAAACTGTGTGATGTGGCAGCATCAAGGATCGCTTTTATTCTCACCAGGTCGTCATACAGTTTTCCCCGGAGGTTATAAATATTTTCGCTTTTCTCAAAATGCGTAAAAATAGTGTCTGTCAGAAAGAGCTTTGCCTGCCTGGCAGGGACATAAATGCCCAGCAAGGCAAGAAAATGCAGTTGCCCTATCATGCGGGCAAAGGTGGTTTTCCCGCCCTGGTTGGGGCCCGATATGACGAAAATACGTTCATGCTTCTGGAAGCTGAAATCATTGCAGACAACCTTCTCCTTTTTCTCAAGGATGACCTCTGCAAGCGCGAGATCGAAAGCCGCAACAGCCGAAATAGCTTTTTTATCTCGTTGTATCTCCGGGATACAAAACGGCAGCCCTTTCTGCCGAAATTTTTCAATGTATTCCACAACAGCCAGATAAAACTGCACTTCACGTTCAAAAAGATCCAGCGTGTTATCTCTGTAGCGCCTGTTGGCATCTATAAACACATCAAGTTGATGAAACTCGGCGGGAAATAGTCTGGCAACACAATCCAGAACTTGTGCTTCAATATGGTTCATCCCGAAGCTGTGATGTCTACTTTCCACCTCGACATTCACATCATGCTGCTTAAATTTTGAGAACACATCGAGGATCTCATCGCTATAGTTTTTCTCCTGGTGATACCGTTCAACAATAATGGCGTCACCTTTAATTTTCAGGCCGTACTGAACCGCCTCCAGACTTTTTCTTATCATAGTGGCGGTTGAATATAACCCGGTAAAATTTTCACTCTCGATATACTGACGAAGATAATGCCTGAAATTAATCATACCGTCGGAAGACAAAGACAGCGGCGCTATACGCTCATACAGCACCGTAACGGCCTGGCAATACAACAAAATGCACTCAAGCTCCCAGCGCCGCTGTTGATAGAAGTAAAACCGGTTTGTTTTTTCTTCTGAAATCTCCCTGATATTCTTCATCTCTGCGGAATATGTCATTAGCGCCTTATAGAGCGCGTGTATTGTCACATCCTGAATAATTTCCTGTCGATAGAGGATATCCTCCAGACATTCGAGCGGTGAATAAAAGAAAGCGCTGATGCCGTACTCTTCCCGCCCCTGAACAATGCGATCGACGATTTTATCAAGATTCAGATCGACAAAATATGCAGGAGCACGATCGCCCGAAGGGGGTGTATGACGACGACCAGAGGCATACAAAACGGTAATAAATTGCAGCGATGTTGTTGAGGTACGGCGCATAATGACTCCTACACAATACACGTTGACTTGTCCACGCGGGGCAACGTCCAGAATGTGCAGGCATCATCAGCCAGAGGGCGGTTATGAGGAGGAATGCCATCTCCTGTAAAAAACGTAGCAATGAACTCTGTAATTAGCCAGATCTCGTGTAAGATTTTTTGGATTAACCAAACGGAAAATTGGCAAATATGATCATCAGCTCTCGTCACGCTCGTCTTGTCAGCAAAGTAAAAAAACGGGCTACGCTTGTCGCCACCGCGTTTTTACTTGCCAGTTGCGCCTCAAAACCTCCCGTTTCTCTGGTTACGCCCCCTTCTTCCGCGACGCCAGCCTCATCCCAGAAAAATCAGCAGCCGGTTCGTGGTATCTGGCTGGCAACCGTTTCGCGTCTTGACTGGCCTCCGGTCAGTTCCGTGAATACGAGTAATGCGGCGGTTCGGGTGCGTCAACAACAGAACGCGTTGATCGAAAAGCTGGATAAGCTAAAAAGTCTGGGAATCAATACCGTGTTTTTCCAGGTCAAGCCGGATGGAACGGCGCTCTGGCCGTCAAAAATTTTACCGTGGTCAGATATGCTGACCGGAAAGATTGGTGAAGATCCGGGCTACGATCCGCTACAGTTTATGCTTGATGAAGCGCATAAGCGGGGAATGAAAGTACACGCCTGGTTTAACCCCTACCGCGTATCAGTAAACACCAAACCAGCAACGGTGGCGCAGTTAAATGCGACGGTGACGTCAAATCCGGCGAGCGTGTTTGTGCTGCATCGCGACTGGGTGCGCATCTCTGGAGACCGTTTTGTTCTTGATCCCGGCATTCCTGACGTCCGGGACTGGATCACCAGTATCGTGGCGGAAGTGGTCACACGTTATCCCATCGATGGCGTACAGTTTGATGACTATTTCTATACCGAAACGCCTGGCTCCACGCTTAACGACAATTCCACCTTTGCCCGATATGGTCAGGCGTTTGCCTCAAAAGCGGACTGGCGGCGACACAATACGCAACTGCTGATTGAGCAGGTATCCCGCACGGTCAAAAACCTGAAACCGGATGTTGAATTTGGCGTCAGCCCCGCTGGCGTATGGCGTAACCGTTCGCATGATCCGGCAGGTTCGGATACGAGGGGCGCGGCGGCGTATGATGAATCCTATGCCGATACTCGCCGCTGGGTGCAACTGGGATTACTGGATTACATTGCGCCGCAGCTCTACTGGCCCTTTGCGCGTGACGCGGCCCGTTATGATGTGCTGGCGAAATGGTGGGCGGATGTGGTGAAACCCACGAATACCCATCTCTATATTGGCGTGGCGTTGTATAAAGTCGGCGAACCGTCAAAGAATGAGCCGGACTGGATGATTAATGGCGGCGTCCCGGAGCTTAAGAAGCAACTCGATCTGAATGAATCCGTCTCACAAATCAAAGGCACAATCCTGTTCAGAGAAAGCTATCTTGATCGACCGCAAACCCAGCAAGCGGTGAACTATCTGAAAAGCCGGTGGGGAAGCTAACCTCCCCACACCCTCTTGTTCCGTAAGACTGACTCAGCCGTCATCCCTTCAGGCGGCTGATATTCCCATCAATTTGCTTTTGGATATAGTTCAGCGTGTCGCCCGTGATTTGCCCCGGGTAGAGGTCGGTAGCAATTGCGCTGAACGTCGCCGCAACGTCGCAAATAGTCGCGATGATCTCCACGACTCTGGTGGCTGGCAATTCGGCTTCCTGTTCGCCCAGCGCCTGAAGATGCTTTCTTTCAATATCCAGTGCTTCACCCATCACATCCATCTGATGATAGCCGCCAGGCCCATCGCAATAGGTCACATCATAGGCGGGCGCCAGGGTCCATTGTCCATCTGTGGACATCAGATAAGCGAAGTTCTTAGGATGATCGTCCCGGTTGTTGAACACGACATTAAAGACCACTCGCTCGAAGGCAAGCGCTTTTTCCCGAATATCGTTGGTGCATATTTGCGTCGCACGTAAAAAACTTCGGTAGTCGAGCGAACCAGGCGTCTGGTAATTCGCGCCAGTGAAAGCGGCCAGACTTTGCATGGGCACACGCATCCCTTGTTCACGATCAAAACGGCGGGTGGCGAATGCCGCTTGCCCTTCCGGCAAGGCGAAATACGTAACGTCAGGCGTCTGGATGCCGCATTTGCGCAGACACGCTGAATAGACGGCTTCAATGGCGCAGACCTCGGCATGTTCCTGTCTGGCCGGGAATTTGACCAGCCAGCTTTCCGCGCCGGCTAACGGCGAGGTTGTGAATTTTGACGTGACAGTGTCACGATAGAGTAATGCTTTTGGCCGTGCCCCCTGTGGTGAACCGCCCATCTGCAATAATTTTTGCAGGAACTCCCCGCCTTCTCCGCTCAGAACCTCCTGCACCTCTGCGGCCAGCTGCACCAGCGGGATCTCTTCTTGCGAGGTAAGTTCGGCCTCAGCCTGTACCGGCTGGAATGTCATTGCCCCCATTGCGTTGCCGCCTACCCAGGTGAGCCGCTCCAGGGGGCCAATTCGGGCGGCATTGAGTCCTCTGCGTTTGAATAAGCGATCCATCAGCAGCATTCCCCAGCCATCAGGCAGAGCGTCGTAAACCGGCCCTGGAAGATGTAATTGATGAGCCGGAAAGTCCCTGCGTAATCGCGGCCCCTCAAGCGGTAATGTTAAGCGGGACAGCTCAAAACCTTTGCGAACGGCCTCGTCACTGTATTCAAAGGCGATGACTGGCCGACCGGTCAATGCCGTTGATGAGACCAGTTTGCCCCAGAGCCATCGTTCCCCCCATCCTTCATAGAAGACGTCTATCTGCTCAGGCATCGCTATTTTTCCTCTTCACCCGCTGACGCGTCGCGCTCTTCTCATAACGTAAGATATCATCCAGGCTATCAATTTTGGGCTTGAACAGCGCTTTCAACGCGTCGCCATAACCTAATACCACCGCCACTCTGACCAGATTCTCGAAGCCCACATTTTTGCCTGCTTCAAGGTTTGAAACCGTATTGACGCCAACCCCCGCCCGGGCGGCCACGTCAGCCTGAGTCATCTGTTTTGCCAGGCGTTCTTTGCGTAACCGGTCGCACAGCAGCGTAACAATCTCGGCTGGAGAACTAAGGGTTAAATCCATCATAGTGTCCCTTATCGCAATATTTCTGACGTAATACACAATATTATAGAGTTAATGTGCAACGAAGGCAAAAAGCATAAACCACTATATAATGGAGTTATTGGCTATTCATGGAGATAAAACACTAAATAATGGATTTAGTTATCTGACTGACACAAGCAGAACGTCTGCAATTTGCAGACGTTCTGTGAGGGAGAGAGAAAATTATGCCGCAGTGGGTTCAGGCAATCTGAATGAAGAGACCAGCAGCGCCAGTTGTTCAGCCTCCTCTTTCAGGACCTGGGTTCGCGCAGCGGCATCATCAATCAGCGACGCGTTCTGCTGAACCGTACTGTCCATTTCGGTTACTGCCAGCGTGACCTCAGAGACACCTTTACGCTGTTCTTCACCCGCCACGCGAATTTCACCCATCAGTTGTCTGACCTGACGCACGTTGCCGACCAACTCGCCAAGACGATCCCCGGCGTTATGGATCTGCTGACTGCTGCTGTCTACGTGTGAGACCGACTCATCGATTAACGCCTTGATCTCCTGCGCGGCAGTGGCGCTGCGTTGTGCCAGCGTGCGCACTTCAGAGGCGACGACGGCAAATCCGCGACCGGCATCGCCCGCTCGTGCGGCTTCCACCGCCGCATTCAGCGCGAGAATGTTGGTCTGAAACGCGATGCTGTCGATAACGGCGACAATTTCCACCATCCTGCCGGACGACGCGCTGACGTTATCCATCGTGGAAATCACGCCCTGCATGACATCGCCACAGCGGTTAGCCGTTTGCGCCGTGTTTTCGGAAAGCTCATCGGCTAACTGTGTATTCCCGGTATTTTGATGAACGGTCGCATTTAATTGCTCCATCGCCGACGCGCTTTCCTCCAGCGCCGCTGCCTGCTGCGTTACGCGGGAGGATAACTCCATATTACTGTCAGCCAGACTGACGGCGTTATTCGCAACCACCACGCTACTGCTGCGAACGGTAATCAGGATTGCGGATATTTTATCCACAAAGAGGTTAAAGGCCTGAGCAATATCGGAAATCTCATCTTTACCCCGGACGTCCAGGCGGCGAGTCAGATCGCCTTCGCCCTGGGCGATATCATCCAGCGCGCGACGCGTATCGTCCAGACGAGAGATAAGACGGCGCACCACCAGCCAGGAGCCCACCAGCAGAATGGCCATGATCGGAATCAGCACTTCCAGTACATCCTTCATCATCACTTTTGCCAGTCCGACAACGCGTTCTTCAGGCGTCACCAGCCCAACGATCCACCCGGTATCCGCCATCGGGAAAAGCATCACCCGGGAAGGCCCGTCCAGTATGCCGTCGTGTGCAAGGGGAATGGTGGCGACATCGGCCGAGGCATTCAGCGTTTTCAGCGATCCGGCTACCGGGGCGAGCCAGTCAGAGGCTTTGACCAGGTCAGTAAACGTTTTAAACTGCGCGTGATCGGCCTGCGGGAAATAGAGGATTTGCCCCTGTTTATCCACCACAAAGGCATAACCGCCTGTGCTGTTCCCCTGCTGTTGCATAAAGGTGGCGACGTTATCCAGTCGGATATCGGTTGTGGCGACGCCGGCAAATTTCCCTGCCAGTTGATAAGGAATGCTACAGGTCACCATGTTAACCCCGGAAATCGTATCCTGGTAAACATCAGACCAGACGCAGCTGTTCTGTGAGTGCCCTTTCGCCTGGAGGTACCAGCTTTCGTTATGATAACCGCTTCCACCGGCAACGTTGTAGTCGTCGGAAAAGATCAATTTCCCTTCTGCATCACGCGCCCAGAAGAAACTGCGTCGTTCAATGCCGGGCGTAAAGGCATCCGGCTCCGGCCAGATGCCGCCGCCGGTAATGATAGAATCATTCTGTTCGCCAATAAGATGCGGAACGACATGCTGGTATAGCGATTCGTCGTTTGGCAGCACTTCGGCAAGGCGCGACAGGCTTACCGTTTCACCTTCAATACGCGATAAAACAGTACCTAACTGGCGAGTCAGTCCTTGCCCTGTCTCCTCTATCAGGGCGGAGTTGATCTCAACAACGCGCGGCTGACCGCGCCAGAGCATAATGGCAACAATAACCAGCGTGGTCACTGCAAGCAGCGCAATCCCCCCAATCGTCAGACGGGTGGAAATGCGTGATGGATACCAGACCATACAAACCCCTTATGTAAACGACTCTCTTTTATTCAGTATCGGCACGCAAATTTATATCTTTATGTGGTTTTATGGTTCGTTAATAAATATTAATATGTCCTTAAATGTGACGTTGTCACTAATAACAAAATCCTGCACTTTCACCTGATTTAAATAGCGTGATAAGTTTATTTTGAATATTATTTTCAATGCGTTGTTTTAATCACTTACGCGCCAGGCCTTGTGTTCTCCTGGTTGTGCCGCACTTCATAAGTCAGGGGGTTTTACGCTTCACCGCCTTCATACGTTGCTACAAACCTGTCTGTTATAAAAGAATAATTAATATCGCGTTGTATTTTAATGCGTAAAATGAACAGATTACTTGCCTGATGAATATTTATTAAATCTACAAAAATAATACACTGTTCTTTCCGCTGATAAATAATGTGTCTCGCGCTTTTATATTTTTCTGCTATCCACGCTGGCGTTTGCCATTTTTGACCCTGCAATTTCTGGCATCACAATGTGATCCCTGCGACGGATTCGACACATTCATGCCCTCTCTGACGATCGCTGCACCAAAAGTGAACTAATCTGCACAAATGTTGATCATTCGTTAATTAAATATCACCTTAATTTAACAAAAAAAGACGGCGATGCCGTGGTTTCCAGGTTGGCATGCGTCCTGCATTGTTAATTCAGTAACAGCGGAACGCTCTCTGACAGCTCACTAACAGCGAGACGGTAATGACATCAAAACCTGAGTTATTTGCCCGAATTGAGAAGAGTTTTAGCCAGCATACGCCCAGCGAAAAGCGCGTTGCAGGCTGGCTGTTAGCGCACGCGGCGCAGATACCGTTTGAAACGGCAGACGGTATCGCCAGAGCGACAGGCACCAGCGGCATCACGGTTGGACGTTATTTACGGAAGCTTGGTTTTCGTAATCTTGAGGATGCGAAAGCCAGCCTGCGGGGACTGCCATCCGTGCCCTATCAGCCCTGGGGGATGAATGAACGCCTTGACTCCTGGCAACAGCAGCAGCGGCTGCCCGACAGAGCGCGTCAGTCGCTGTCGCTGGAAATTGATGCCATCACCCACGTCTATCAGCTGGCGCAAAGTGAAACGTTCTTGCGCATCGCTCAGCAACTGGCGCATGCGGAGGCCGTGTATGTTCTGGGGATTCAGTCCACGCGCGGCATTGCTAACGCCTTTTTCAGCCATCTGGAATACCTGCGGCCCAAAGTCAGTTATTCCGAAGGGCTATCCGGGAGCTGGGTTGAGTCGCTGAATTCCGGGTTCGCACGGCCATATGTGGTGATCACGGATACCCGCGCCTATTCCGCCGCTGCCCGTCAGTATTGTCGCGTTGCCAGCGAGCGGCGCATTCCGCTGGCGTTAATCACCGATGTCTGGTGTCCGTGGGCCAGAGACTACGCAATCGACTTATTGCAGGTAAAAACCGACACCGGGCACTTCTGGGATTCACTCGCTCCCGTGAGCTGCCTGTTCAACTTATTGCTGTCAGGCGTGGTGGATCAACTGGGCGATACGCTTGCTGAACGGCTGCGAACCAATCGCCAGCTGCAACAAGAGTTTGGTCAATTCGAACAATAAACAGGAAACGTGCTATGTCAGAAACCCCTGAACTGGTCGATCTGTCAGTGATTTTCCCCTCGCTGCATATCGATCTCAAATACGCCACCGCCGATAACCTCACCGGCGCGCCCATTTACCGGGAGGCCCGTTGCCTGTTGCATACGGATGCCGTCACCGCGCTGGCGAAAAGTATCAGCATCGCGCAGCTGGCAGGGTTGTCTCTGGTGGTATACGACGCCTATCGTCCGCAGCAGGCGCAGTCGGTTCTGTGGCATGTCTGTCCCGATCCGCAATACGTGGTGGATGTGGCCATCGGTTCAAACCATAGCCGTGGTACGGCAATTGACGTCACTCTGATGGATGAGCATGGCAACGTGCTTGATATGGGAGCCGGTTTTGATGAAATGCACGATCGCTCGCACTCGTATCACCCTTCTGTTCCACCCGCAGCGCAACGTAATCGATTGTTATTGAACGCTATTATGTTTGGTGGTGGTTTTGTCGGCATCAGCAGTGAATGGTGGCATTTCGAATTGCCGGACGCGGCCAGCTACCCCTTGCTCGACGACTGCATTGCCTGTTTCCCGGCATCACGCACAACAACACAACCCTCCCTGTAAATGATGGAGCACGGTCATGAAGACAACACACGCTTTAACTTCGCTGTTTCGTCCCGCCCTGATTGCCGTGGCACTGGCTGTTGCCCTGCCCGCCGCTCAGGCGGCTGTACCCAAAGATATGCTGGTGATTGGTAAAGCGGCCGATCCGCAAACGCTTGATCCTGCCGTCACTATTGATAACAACGACTGGACGGTGACCTACCCGTCTTATCAACGCCTTGTGCAGTACAAAACCGAGGGAGGTAAAGGTTCCACGGAGGTTGAAGGCGATCTGGCGAGCGACTGGAAGGCCTCTGACGATCAGAAAGAGTGGACGTTTACCCTTAATAAAGATGCCCGATTCGCTGATGGCTCGCCCGTTACGGCAGATGCGGTGCAACAATCTTTTGCGCGTCTGCTGAAAATTGGACAAGGCCCGGCAGAAGCCTTTCCAAAAGATTTGAAAGTCGAAGCCGTCGATGACTATACGGTGAAATTTACGCTGAGCCAGCCGTTTGCGCCCTTCCTGTACACGCTGGCGAATGACGGCGCCTCCATTATTAACCCGGCGGTTCTGAAAGAACATGCCGCAGATGATGCGCGCGGTTTTCTGGCGCAGAACACCGCAGGTTCCGGCCCGTTTATGCTGAAAAGCTGGCAGAAAGGACAGCAGCTGATTCTGGTGCCGAATCCGCATTATGCGGGAGCCAAACCTGCCTTTAAGCGCGTGTCGGTAAAAATCATTGGTGAGAGCGCTTCCCGCCGCCTGCAATTGTCGCGGGGAGACATCGACATTGCCGATGCTCTCCCGGTAGACCAGCTCAACGCGTTAAAACAGGAAGGGAAAGTCAACGTGGCGGATTACCCTTCGCTGCGCGTGACTTATCTCTATCTGAACAACAGTAAAGCGCCGCTGAATCAGGTGGATTTGCGCCGGGCCATTTCATGGTCAACGGACTATCAAGGCATGGTGACGGGTATCCTCAGCGGTAACGGCAAGCAGATGCGCGGCCCGATTCCTGAAGGTATGTGGGGCTATGACGCAAAGGCAATGCAGTACAGTTTTGATGAAGCGAAAGCCAAAGCCGCCTGGGAGCAAGTCGCGACCAAGCCCGATGGCCTGAGCTTCCTCTACTCTGATAACGATCCAAACTGGGAGCCGATTGCGCTTTCCACGCAGGCCAGTCTCAGCAAGCTGGGCATTAAGGTGAAGCTGGAAAAACTGGCGAATGCCACCATGCGCGACCGGATTGGCAAAGGTGATTACGACATTGCCATCGGCAACTGGAGCCCGGACTTCGCCGACCCGTACATGTTCATGAACTACTGGTTTGAGTCTGATAAGAAAGGCCTGCCGGGTAACCGTTCGTTTTATGAAAACGCCGGGGTCGATAAACTTCTGCGCAGCGCGCTGACCACCACCGATCAGGCGGCCAGAACGAAGGATTACCAGCAGGCGCAAACCATCGTGATTGATGAGGCCGCCTACGTCTATCTCTTCCAGAAAAACTACCAACTGGCGATGAACAAAGAGGTCAAAGGCTTTGTCTTCAACCCCATGCTGGAACAGGTCTTTAATATTGGCGCCATGAGTAAATAAGCCACGTTGATGCGGGGCCGTTATGGCTCCGCAAGGGGAAGCCTATGACGTTCTGGAGCATTTTACGCCAGCGATGCTGGGGACTTATTCTGGTGGTCGCCGGTGTTTGCGTAATTACGTTTATTATTTCTCACCTGATTCCTGGCGACCCTGCGCGACTGCTGGCCGGCGATCGCGCCAGCGATGAGATTGTCGAAAACATTCGCCAGCAGCTGGGGCTGGATCAGCCGCTGTATGTGCAATTTTTTCGCTATGTCAGCGACGTTTTTCACGGTGATCTGGGCACGTCTATACGCACTGGCCGCCCGGTAATGGAAGAGTTGCGCGTGTTTTTCCCCGCCACGCTTGAACTGGCCTTCTGTTCCCTGCTGCTGGCGTTGGTGATCGGGATCCCGCTGGGGATTTTATCCGCCGTATGGCGAAACCGCTGGCTGGACCATCTGGTGCGGCTGATGGCGATAACCGGCATCTCCACCCCGGCGTTCTGGCTGGGGCTGGGCGTTATTGTTCTGTTTTACGGACATCTGCAAATTCTGCCCGGCGGCGGAAGGCTTGATGACTGGCTGGACCCGCCCGCCCACGTTACCGGGTTCTACCTGATTGACGCGCTGCTGGAGGGAAATGGCGAGGTCTTTTTCAACGCGTTACAACACCTTATTTTACCGGCGCTGACTCTGGCGTTTGTCCACCTGGGAATTGTCGCCCGTCAGATTCGTTCCGCCATGCTGGAGCAACTCAGCGAGGACTACATTCGCACCGCGCGTGCCAGCGGTCTGCCTGGCTGGTACATCGTGCTCCGCTATGCCTTGCCTAACGCCCTGATTCCGTCGATTACCGTTCTGGGGCTGGCGCTGGGCGATTTGCTGTATGGCGCCGTGCTTACCGAGACGGTCTTTGCCTGGCCGGGAATGGGGGCCTGGGTGGTCACCTCTATTCAGGCGCTGGATTTTCCGGCGGTGATGGGATTCGCCGTAGTGGTCTCTTTGGCTTATGTGCTGGTAAACCTGGTCGTCGATTTACTCTATTTGTGGATCGATCCCCGAATCGGTCGCGGAGGTGCTGAATGATGTTAACGCAAGAGACGCCCGCCCCGTCGCAGACCGCCCGCCGCCGGATCGACTGGGCAAAACTCTTCTGGCTGATGAAAAGCAGCCCGCTGACGCTGACTGGCGGCGTGATTATCATCCTGATGTTGCTACTGATGGTGCTGTCGCCCTGGATAACGCCTTACGATCCCAATGCCATCGATTTGACCGCGCGCCTGCTTGCGCCCTCTGCGACGCACTGGTTCGGCACTGACGAAGTGGGACGCGATCTGTTCAGCCGCGTACTGGTCGGCAGCCAGCAATCCATTGTCGCCGGGCTGGTCGTCGTGGGGATTGCCGGTGGAATCGGCTCCTTGCTTGGCTGTCTTTCCGGCGTCATGGGCGGGCGCGCCGACGCCATTATTATGCGCCTGATGGATATTATGCTGTCGATTCCTTCGCTGGTGCTGACGATGGCGCTGGCCGCCGCGCTGGGGCCAAGCCTGTTTAACGCCATGATGGCGATCGCCATTGTCCGTATTCCTTTTTATGTGCGCCTGGCGCGAGGGCAAACGCTGGTCGTGCGCCAGTTTACCTATGTACAGGCTGCCCGAACGTATGGCGCTTCCCGCTGGCACCTTATCAGCTGGCATATCTTACGTAATTCGCTGCCGCCGCTTATCGTGCAGGCGTCGCTGGATATTGGCAGCGCGATCCTGATGGCCGCCACGCTGGGTTTTATTGGCCTTGGCGCACAACAGCCCACCGCTGAATGGGGCGCAATGGTGGCTATTGGTCGTAACTATGTCCTCGACCAGTGGTGGTATTGCGCCTTTCCTGGGGCGGCGATCCTGATTACCGCTGTCGGGTTTAACCTGTTTGGCGATGGTATTCGCGATCTGCTTGACCCTAAAGCCGGAGGAAAACAGTCATGACCCAACCCGTGCTGGAAATTGAGGATTTACACCTGAGCTTTCCGGGTTACAAAGCCGATGTTCACGCCCTTAACCACGTATCGTTGCGTATCGACCGGGGCGAAATCGTCGGCGTGGTCGGCGAGTCCGGGTCAGGTAAATCCGTCACCGCCATGCTGGCAATGCGGCTGCTGCCGGAAGGCAGCTATCACATTCATCAGGGCCGCGTATCGCTGCTGGGCGAGGACGTGCTGAATGCCAGCGAAAAGCAGATGCGTAAATGGCGCGGCGCGCGCGTGTCGATGATCTTCCAGGAGCCAATGACGGCGCTGAATCCCACCCGGCGCATTGGGCAACAAATGGTGGAAGTCATTCGCCATCATCAGGCGGTGAGCCGCCAGGCGGCGCGGGAGAAAGCCATCGCCCTGCTGGAAGAGATGCAAATTCCTGATGCGGCGCAGGTTATGGCGCGATTTCCGTTTGAGCTTTCCGGCGGGATGCGCCAGCGGGTGATGATCGCGCTGGCATTCTCCTGCGAGCCGGAGCTGATTATTGCTGACGAACCCACTACCGCGCTGGACGTCACGGTGCAGCTACAGGTTCTGCGTTTGCTGAAACTAAAAGCGCGAGCCAGCGGTACTGCGGTGCTGTTTATCAGCCATGACATGGCGGTGGTATCGCAGTTGTGCGATCGGCTGTATGTCATGTACGCCGGAAGCGTGATTGAGAGCGGCCCCACGCAGACGGTTATTCGCCGCCCCACGCATCCCTATTCCATTGGTTTGTTGAAATGCGCGCCGGAGCACGGCGAACCTCGCGCGCCGCTGCCCGCAATTCCAGGGACGGTGCCTAACCTGACCTGCCTGCCAACCGGATGCGCCTTCCGCGAACGCTGTTTTGCCGCCGGGACGCTGTGCGAGGCTGTCCCGGCGCTGGAGAATCATGGCGAACCTGAACAACAATCCGCCTGCTGGTATCCACAACAGGAGATGACGCATGTCTGACATATTGCTCTCGTTACGGGATGTCCATATCACCTTCCCCGCCCGTAAAAACTGGTTGGGCCGGGTGACGGAGCGCGTACATGCCCTGAACGGTATGGATTTGCAGATTCGCCAGGGAGAAACGCTTGGCATCGTGGGGGAATCCGGCTGCGGGAAAAGTACGCTGGCGCAACTGCTGATGGGAATGTTAAAACCCAGCCACGGCGAGTGCTCGCGGCCTGGCGTTGCGCGCACCGGCGCCAACAGCGGGATGCAGATGGTCTTTCAGGACCCGCTCTCTTCGCTGGACCCCCGATTACCCGTCTGGCGGATTATCACCGAGCCCGTCTGGCTCCAGAAGCATAACAGCGAACGCGAGCGGCGGACGCTGGCGGAAGAACTGGCCTTACAGGTTGGCATCCGGCCTGAGTACCTCGACAGGCTTCCCCATGCGTTTTCCGGCGGACAACGCCAGCGCATCGCCATTGCCCGCGCCTTATCGTCCGAGCCGGACGTTATCGTGCTTGATGAACCAACTTCCGCGCTGGATATCTCCGTGCAGGCGCAGATCCTTAATCTTCTGGTTGCGCTACAGACGCGCCGTAAACTGACGTATGTGTTGATTTCACACAACGTGTCGGTTGTGCGATACATGAGCGATCGGGTGGCGGTGATGTATCTCGGGCAAATTGTTGAACTGGGCGACGCGCAACAGGTGTTGACCACGCCTGCGCATCCCTATACCCGGCTGTTGCTGGATTCCGTGCCGAAAACGGGGGCGCCGCTGGCAGAAGACCTGGTGCTGCGCAAAACGGAATTACCGGGGAACCGCCACCTGCCGCAAGGGTGTTATTTTCGCGATCGCTGTCCGCTGGCAACCCGTGGCTGTGAAAAACCGCAGGCATTATTGACGCGGGGATCGGAGAGCGACGTTCGCTGCTGGCGAGCGGTGGAGTAAGAGCCAGACAATCGCCCGGTGGCGCTGTCGCTTACCGGGCCTACAGGGTGTTGTGGGGCCGACCCGACGCTCAATCACCGGGCCGTTGAGATTGATGCCGTTATGACGTCAACTGATAATCCAGCGTGATTTCCGCTTTCAGCACCTGCGAAACCGGGCATCCGGCTTTCGCTTTCTGAATAATGCCGTCAAAGGTGGACGCATCAATGCCGGGTACGGCCACTTCACTGTGCAACGCAATTTTCGTGATCGCAAAACCCGCGTCGACTTTATCCAGCGAGACATCGGCTGTCGTGTCGATTGACGATGGGGTAAAACCCGCCTCGCCCAGCATCAGCGAAAGCGCCATCGAGAAACAGGCCGCGTGGGCTGCGCCGATCAACTCTTCCGGGTTGGTTCCTTTTACGCCTTCAAAGCGTGTATTAAAGCCATAGGGTTGTTGATTCAACACGCCGCTTTCGGTCGATACCGTACCTTTTCCACCTTTAATATCGCCTTCCCAGTGTGCCTGACCTTTCTTATGGATTGTCATTCTTGCTCTCCTGTTGGCTCAAAACAGAAAGTATAGACCAACTCTGTTACACGCGTTCGGTCGCCTTCCCGGGAAAACCTGCTATGCTGTACCAGCAACCTAAGGGGTTACGTTTCTTTCGCAATTGCGAATTTGTCCTTAAAACTAGCAACAGGATTGAGGAGTTAAAATGAAATCGAACCGTCAGGCCCGTCATATTCTTGGACTGGACCATAAAATTTCCAACCAACGCAAGCTCGTGACCGAAGGCGACAAAGTCAGCGTGGTCAACAACCCTACTGGCAGAAAACGTCACGCTGACAGCCAAAAGTAAGCGCCCTGTTCTGATATGACGATAAACACCATTGCAACCGCAATGGTGTTTTTGCTTACAAAAGCCTGGATTCATTCACAATGCTTTATACTCTTTGCCCGACGCCCTGGTGAAAACCTAAGTACGCCCATAAAACAGCACCAGGAACGGATATTCGAAAAAGAGTGAGTGACATGGAAACCAAAATCAAGAAACAGCGTTCCCTTTATATTCCTTACGCTGGCCCTGTGCTGCTGGAATTTCCTCTCCTGAATAAAGGAAGCGCTTTCAGTATAGAAGAACGCCGTAACTTCAACCTGCTGGGGTTACTGCCGGAAGTGGTCGAATCGATTGAAGAACAGGCGGAGCGCGCCTGGATCCAGTATCAGGGATTCAAAACGGAAATCGATAAACATATCTATCTGCGCAACATTCAGGATACCAACGAAACCCTGTTCTACCGACTGGTGCAAAACCATCTCGATGAGATGATGCCGGTTATCTATACCCCAACGGTGGGCGCCGCCTGTGAGCGCTTCTCTGAGATCTACCGTCGCGCGCGCGGCGTGTTCATCTCTTATCAGAACCGCCACAACATGGACGATATCCTGCAAAACGTGCCTAACCACAATATCAAAGTGATTGTGGTGACGGACGGGGAACGCATCCTCGGTCTTGGCGACCAGGGCATTGGCGGAATGGGGATTCCAATCGGTAAACTGTCGCTGTACACCGCCTGTGGCGGCATCAGCCCGGCCTATACCCTACCGGTGGTGCTGGACGTCGGCACCAACAATCAGCAGTTGCTGAACGATCCGCTCTATATGGGCTGGCGTAACCCGCGCATCACCGATGACGAATACTATGAATTCGTCGATGAGTTTATTCAGGCGGTGAAACAGCGCTGGCCGGACGTCTTGCTGCAATTCGAAGATTTCGCGCAGAAAAACGCGATGCCGCTGCTTAATCGCTATCGCGATGAAATCTGCTCTTTCAACGATGATATTCAGGGAACGGCGGCCGTGACCGTCGGTACTCTGATTGCCGCCAGCCGTGCGGCGGGCAGCCAGTTGAGCGAGCAGAAAATCGTCTTCCTTGGCGCAGGTTCTGCCGGTTGCGGGATTGCTGAACAGATCATCGCGCAAACCCAACGCGAAGGACTCAGCGAAGAAGCCGCTCGCCAGAAAGTGTTTATGGTGGATCGCTTTGGTCTGTTGACGGACCAGATGCCTAACCTGCTCTCATTCCAGACGAAGCTGGTGCAAAAACGCGAGAACCTGCAACACTGGGACAGCGAAAGCGAAGTGCTCTCCCTGCTTGATGTCGTGCGCAACGTGAAGCCGGACATTCTGATCGGCGTGTCGGGGCAAACCGGGCTCTTTACTGAAGAGATCATTCGCGAGATGCACAAGCACTGCCCACGTCCGATCGTGATGCCGCTGTCTAACCCGACGTCCCGCGTTGAAGCCACGCCTCAGGACATCATCGCCTGGACCGAAGGCAATGCGCTGGTCGCGACCGGCAGTCCTTTCGCGCCGGTGGCCTGGAAAGATAAAATTTACCCTATTGCGCAATGTAATAACGCCTACATCTTCCCGGGGATCGGCCTGGGCGTGATTGCGTCCGGCGCGTCGCGTATTACCGACGAAATGCTGATGTCGGCAAGCGAAACGCTGGCGAAATACTCTCCGCTGGTGCTCAACGGCGAAGGTCTGGTATTGCCGGAGCTGAAAGATATTCAGACCGTGTCGCGAGCGATTGCCTTTGCCGTGGGTAAAATGGCGCAGCAACAGGGCGTGGCGGTAAAAACGTCCGCAGAAGCGCTACAGCAAGCCATCGACGAGAATTTCTGGCAAGCGGAATACCGCGATTACCGCCGTACCTCTATCTGAGTGTTTGCCCGGTGGCGCTACGCTTACCGGGCCTGTGTTTTATACGGTTGTCGGCCGGATAAGCGCAGCGCCATCCGGCATTCTGTTGGCAAAAAAAAAGCGCTACAGACGTAGCGCTTTTGTCTTTTGAAAGCGGGTTATTGTAATCCCTCTTTGCTTTCCTTTTTCGCTTCGACCTTCTCGACGTCGCGATACCAGCGCGGGTGGTGTTTCTTCGCCCAGCGGCGACTCACTTTACCTTCGATCATCCCTTTAATCGATCCTTTCACCCAGAATGCCATATACATATGGATGAGGATGGCGTGCATCAGGATGATGCCTGCCGCCGCATGGATCAGCAGGCTGTAACGCACGACCTGCATCGGGAAGAACTGCGCAAAGTACGGACGCCAGATAATCACGCCCGTCACCAGCAGCACGAAAATCATGCTCATGATCGACCAGAACATCATTTTCTGCCCGGCATTGTACTTACCGACATCGGCGACTTTGTGTTCATTGCCCTTCAGAACTTCCACAATATTTTTCAGCCACGGAAGATCTTTCTTGTCCGGGATGTTGTGGTGTACAAAGCGCACAAACATGAACATCAGTGCGACAAAAATCGCTACGCCGAAGAACGGGTGCAAAATACGCCCCATCTGCGGCGTCCCGAAGGTTTGCGTCAGCCATTGCAGCGTCGGGAAGAAAAACGCAATTCCCGACAGCGACACCAGGAAGAAGCAAATCACCACCGTCCAGTGACAGGCGCGATCGATAAATTTCGTGCGCACAATCATTTTCGACTTACTCATGATGGTCCTCCTCTTCATCGTCCACTTCCTTGTTCGGGCCAATACCAATGTAGTGATAGATAAGCCCGGCGAAGGTGGCGATAAACCCGGCGGCAGCCAGAGGTTTCAGCGCCCCTTTCCACAAGTTGATAGAGGTATCAATCTGTGGATCTTTCGGTAAGCCGTGATACAGCTCCGGCTGGTTCGCGTGATGCAGAACGTACATGACGTGCGTACCGCCCACACCTTGTGGGTTGTAAACACCGGCATGTTCGAAACCGCGCGCTTTGAGTTTCTCCACGCGCTGCTCCCCCATCTCCAGCATCTCTTTCTTGGTGCCGAAATGGATTGCCCCGGTCGGGCAAGTTTTCACGCAAGCCGGTTCCTGACCGATACTGACGCGATCCACACACAGCGTACATTTATAGACGCGGTTGTCCTCTTTATTGAGGCGCGGAACATTAAATGGACACCCGGCGATGCAGTAGCCGCAGCCAATACAATGTTCGGACTGGAAATCAACAATCCCGTTAGCGTACTGGATGATCGCGCCGGCAGACGGGCATGCTTTCAGGCAGCCCGGATCTTCACAGTGCATACAGCCGTCTTTACGAATCAGCCATTCCAGCTTGCCGTTCTGTTCGGTTTCGCTAAAACGCATCACCGTCCAGGATTTCGCGCTGAGATCGGCCGGGTTGTCATACACCCCGACGCAATGACCTACCTCGTCACGAATGTCATTCCACTCGGAACAAGCCACCTGGCAGGCTTTACAGCCTACGCAGGAGGAGACGTCGATCAGTTTTGCGACTTCCGCTTTATAATCACGCGCCTGGGGAGGCGGCGTGATCGGGTTTGTTGCAGACCGTTTGATGATGTCCTGCGTTTCCAAAGACATATGTTCGCCTCCCTTACGCCTTCTCGATGTTAACTAAAAACGCTTTATATTCCGGCGTTTGCGAGTTGGAATCACCGACATTTGGCGTCAGGGTGTTCGCGATATAGCCTTTACGCGCAACCCCTTCAAAGCCCCAGTGCAGCGGAATACCCACGGTTTCAACCTGCTGACCATTGACGTTCAGCGTTTGCAGACGTCGGGTCACCACGGCAACCGCCCGGATGAATCCACGTTTGCTGCTGACTTTCACTGCGTCGCCGTTGGCAATCCCTTTCGAGGCCGCCAGGTTTTCGCTGATTTCCACAAACTGCTCTGGCTGAGCAATCGCATTCAGCAATGCGTGCTTGGTCCAGGTGTGGAAATGTTCGGTCAGACGATAGGTTGTACCGACATACGGGAACTGATCTTTCTTGCCCATACGCCGCGCATCTTCTTCGTACAGACGAACGACCGGGCTGGAGATCACGTTCGGGTGCAGCGGGTTGGTGCCCAGCGGCGTTTCCATCGGCTCGTAGTGTTCCGGGAACGGCCCTTCCGCCAGCTTATCGATGGCGAACAGACGTCCCAACCCTTCCGGCTGCATGATAAACGGCCCGGTTGCGCTACCCGGTGCGGCGGTGTTGAAGTCCGGGATATCGTTCCCCGTCCACTTCGATCCGTTCCACTGAATCAGCATCCGTTTCGGGTCCCACGGTTTACCCTGTGGATCTGCCGAGGCGCGGTTATACAGTACGCGGCGGTTCAGCGGCCATGCCCATGCCCAACCCAACGTATTGCCGAGACCTGACGGGTCGGCGTTGTCACGGTTAGCCATCTGGTTGCCCTGTTCGGTCCAGCTGCCGGTATAAATCCAGCAGGAGGACGACGTCGTTCCGTCATCGCGTAACTGGGCAAAACTGCTCAGCAACTGGCCTTTCTTCGCCAGCAGGACGCCGTTGGCGTCATAGAGATCTTCCAGCGCGTAGCCGTTGTTCTCTTTCGCAATCTCTTCAGACTCAGGATGATCCGGCTGTTTGTAGTCCCAGCTCATCTTCAGTAGCGGTTCAACGCCTTTACCCCCTTCGCTGCGATACATCTCACGCAGACGGTGGTAAATACCGGCCAGAATTTGGCCGTCGTTGCGGGCTTCGCCCGGCGCATCCTGACCTTTCCAGTGCCACTGCAACCAGCGGCCAGAGTTGGCGATAGAGCCATCTTCTTCGGCAAAACAGGTTGACGGCAGACGGAAGACTTCAGTCTGGATCGACGCCGGATCAACGTTGTTAGACTCGCCGTGGTTCTGCCAGAACGTGGAGGTTTCCGTCACCAGCGGGTCAATGACCACCATGTACTTCAGCTTGCTCAGCGACTGCACCACTTTGTTTTTGTCCGGGAAGGACGCAACCGGGTTAAAGCCCTGACAGATGTAGCCGGTCACTTTACCGCTATCCATCATGTTGAAGTATTTAATGACGTCGTAGGCCTGATCCCACTTCGGCAGCCATTCAAAGCCCCAGTCATTCTCTTTCTGCGCCGCATCGCCGTAGAACGATTTCATCAGACTGACGAAGAACTTCGGATAGTTGCCCCAGTAGTTCACCTGGTCAGCCAGCGTGGCTTTCGGCGTGTTTGCGCTCAAATAGGTTTGCAGATCCGCCTGCTTCTCAGACGGCAGGGTCAGATAACCGCTCAGGCTGGTGGAAAGCAGACCTAAATCCGTTAACCCCTGGATGTTAGAGTGGCCGCGTAAGGCGTTGACGCCGCCGCCTGCCATCCCCATGTTGCCGAGCAGCAACTGGATCATCGCCATCGTACGGATGTTCTGCGCGCCAACGGTATGTTGCGTCCAGCCCAGCGCGTACAGGAAGGTAGTGGTACGATCGGCGGCGCTGGTGGAGGCCAGCACTTCACACACTTTCAGGAAATCGGCTTTTGGCGTACCGCAGATGTTTTCGACAACATCTGGCGTATAGCGGGAAACGTGTTGTTTCAGCAGATTCCATACGCAGCGCGGATGGCTCAGCGTCTCATCACGTTTTGCATAGCCGTTTTCGTCGAACTGATAGTTCCAGGATGACTTGTCATACTGGCGTTTTTTGGCGTCATAGCCGCTAAACAGACCATCATCGAAAGCAAAATCATCCCGCACCAGCAGGCTGGCGTTGGTGTAATGCTTAACGTATTCGGCATTGATTTTATTGTTTTCAATCAGATACAGCAGTACGCCGGACAGGAAGGTAATGTCCGTACCGGAGCGAATAGGCGCGTAAATATCCGCGACCGAGGCTGTACGTGTAAAACGTGGATCGACGACAATCAGCGTGGCGTCGTTGTTGTTTTTCGCTTCTATCGCCCAGCGGAATCCCACCGGATGTGCTTCAGCGGCGTTACCGCCCATCACCATAACGACGTTGGCGTTTTTGATATCAACCCAGTGGTTGGTCATCGCACCGCGACCAAATGTTGGAGCAAGACTTGCTACCGTTGGTCCGTGTCAGACGCGTGCCTGGTTGTCTACTGCCAGCATGCCGAGGGAACGCGCGAACTTCTGCGTCAACATGCCTGTTTCGTTACTGGTGGCGGAGGCGCAAAGCATCCCCGTGGAAAGCCAGCGGTTTACCGTTACGCCCTGTTCGTTCTTTTCAATAAAGTTGGCGTCACGGTCGGCTTTCATCAGCTTTGCGATGCGGGTGAACGCGTCATCCCAGCTAATGCGTTGCCATTTATCTGAACCTGGCGCGCGATACTCCGGGTAACGCAAGCGGTTTTCACTGTGTACATAGTCCAGCAAACCTGCGCCCTTCGGACACAATGCGCCACGGCTGACCGGATGATCCGGGTCCCCTTCGATGTGATAAATTGCTTCTTTTGCGTTTTTTGCTCCATCGCCCAGGCTATACATTAATAGCCCGCAACCTACGGAACAGTATGTGCAGGTGTTTCGGATCTCTTTAGCGCGTAACAGCTTATAATTTCGCGCTTGAGCCAGTGCCATTTTGGGTGCAAAACCCAGAGCAGCGACTGTTGTTCCCGCCATACCGCCCGCGCAGATTTTAAAAAATTGTCTGCGGCTGACGTCCATTGCTTTCCTCTTTTTTCCAGGGATGTAACTTCGCGAGGAAACTAACAGCAATATCCATAACTTTTTTGCGTCAAATCAATAACGAATCGGTTCCGCTACTAAATAGTTCTTTTTGTCGAGTTTATATACCACCAAAGGAGTATCAGAAAGACAATGAATTAGCGCGGGAAGGTGTAAAAGTGCTATAAATTTCAGCGATATTTTTTTGACCAGGAATGGGGATAAACGGAGAGAATGACGACACAAAAAGCAACGTTAATTGGACTTATTGCCATCGTACTCTGGAGCACGATGGTCGGGCTTATTCGTGGGGTAAGTGAAGGACTTGGGCCTGTTGGCGGCGCCGCCGCTATTTATTCGCTAAGCGGATTATTGCTCATCTTTACCGTTGGGTTCCCCAATATTCGTCGTTTTCCTGTTCGTTATTTAATCGCTGGCAGCGTACTGTTTGTCAGTTATGAAATATGTCTGGCGCTCTCGCTGGGATATGCAGCAACGCGTCACCAGGCAATTGAAGTCGGCATGGTCAACTATTTATGGCCCAGCCTGACGATTCTTTTTGCTATTTTGTTCAATGGACAAAAAACAACCTGGCTGGTTGTTCCAGGATTAATTGTCGCGTTAACCGGCGTCTGTTGGGTTTTAGGCGGTGAACATGGACTCCATGCTGATGAAATTATCAGCAATATTGCAACCAGCCCATTAAGCTATTTTCTCGCTTTTCTCGGCGCATTTATCTGGGCAACCTACTGTACCGTCACTAACAAATATGCCAGAGGGTTTAATGGCATTACGATATTTGTCCTCCTCACTGCTGCAAGTTTATGGGTACATTATTTTCTGACGCCGCAGCCGGAGATGATTTTTAGCACGCCTGTCGTTATCAAACTGTTTTCTGCTGCCCTGACGTTAGGATTTGCTTATGCAGCATGGAACGTGGGTATTTTGCATGGCAACGTCACGATTATGGCTGTGGGGTCCTATTTTACCCCGGTGCTGTCATCTGCGCTGGCCGCTGTCCTGTTAAGCGCGCCGCTGTCATTTTCATTCTGGCAAGGTGCGGTTATGGTGTGTGTGGGTTCCCTGCTTTGTTGGTTAGCGACGCGTCGCGCCTGAAGTCAGTGGTCGGGGCGGATTATCTTTCGAGTTCTGTGGCTGCCCCGACTCTCTTCCTGCTGTATTAATTTCGGTTAAATGAATATTGCGATCGGCATTATTTCTTCGAAAATTCTTATTTGCTTTTTTTCTGGCTTCTTGCCATATAGTTATTTAAATGAAAATTTGTTGTTGCTGATGAATGGCGAACGGAGTGTATAATACTTCATCACTTGTTTTGTTTTTGTTAAAATTATGATGTTCAATTGATAAAATAAAGCATTTTATGTTCATTTGTAACTGTATTTTCGTATATAGTCAGCAAGCGTGACTAGAGACAATAAAACCATCACCCGCAAAACAATTCCTTTTGAAAATATATTATCTCAGGATATACCCATCTAAAATTAATACCATGAGATCTATTATGTAGATCTGGATCACACAACTTCAAATAATTTGTAATCTTATGAAACTTATTATTGAATTAGTACCACGACGTCTATTAAAAATAGTCTGCCATTGACAAGCGGCCTCGTTTAGAAATGGTTTAGGAAACACGCTAAGAAAATTATAAGGATTAATTAAAATGAAACTTAAATTAGTTGCAGTGGCAGTGACTACCCTGTTGGCAGCAGGTGCGGTAAACGCAGCTGAGGTATATAACAAAGACGGCAACAAACTGGACCTGTACGGTAAAGTAACCGCTCTTCATTATTTCTCTGACGACAAGGGTGATGATGGCGATAAAACTTATGCGCGTCTGGGCTTCAAAGGCGAAACTCAGATCAACGACCAACTGACCGGTTTCGGCCAGTGGGAATATGAATTCAAAGGCAACAACGACGAGTCCAACGGCACCAAAGGCAACAAAACGCGTCTGGCGTTCGCTGGTCTGAAATTTGATCAGTTCGGTTCTCTGGACTACGGCCGTAACTACGGCGTCGTTTACGACATCGGCGCATGGACTGACGTTCTGCCTGAGTTCGGTGGCGATACCTGGACCCAGAGCGATGTGTTCATGACTGGCCGTACTACCGGCGTTGCAACCTACCGTAACACCGACTTCTTCGGTCTGGTTGAAGGTCTGAACTTCGCTGCTCAGTATCAGGGTAAAAACGAACGTAGTAACAGCGATAAAATCTACGGCGCTGACATCACTAAAGCGAATGGCGACGGTTTCGGTATCTCCTCTACCTATGAGTTCGACGGTTTCGGCGTGGGTGCATCTTATGCAAAATCTGACCGTACTGACGCGCAGGTGAATTCTGCTGCGAACGAACTGAACGCAGGCGGTAAAAACGCAGAGGTTTGGGCTGCTGGTCTGAAATACGATGCGAACAACATCTACCTGGCGACCACCTACTCTGAAACCCGCAATATGACTGCTTACGGCAGCGATCACATTGCGAACAAAGCGCAGAACTTCGAAGCTGTTGCTCAGTACCAGTTCGACTTCGGTCTGCGTCCGTCCATCGCTTACCTGAAATCCAAAGGTAAAGATATCGGTAGCTGGGGCGACCAGGATCTGGTTGAGTACATCGATGTGGGCGCGACCTACTACTTCAACAAAAACATGTCTACCTACGTTGATTACAAAATCAACCTGGTTGACGACAGCCGCTTCACCGAAGCAGCTGGCGTTAGCACTGACAACATCGTTGCTGTTGGTCTGACCTACCAGTTCTAATCTTTCCTGATTTGAACATAAGCCAGCCCATCATGGGCTGGCTTTTCTCCAGATGTTGATCCGGTCATAAGGAGTATGCCGTGCAAACGTTCACAGGACGTTGCCTCTGTGGGCAGAGTCATTTTACCGTTGACGTTGAAATGCTCGATGTTTATGCCTGTCACTGCACGCTGTGTCAAAAATGGTCTGGTGGTATTGCGATGTACCTGGAAGCCTGCGGTCGTCCGCTTATGGCTCCCCATTCACCAGAGCCCTCTCACTTCTCTTCTTCTTTGCGTGGCGAACGCTACTTCTGTTCAGGTTGTGGGTGTCCGCTGTGGTTCCGGCTGACGGAAAGCGACCGCTATTTTATGCCCTGGACGCTGTTGGAATTAACCGAAGATGAACGGCGTCGTCTGATCCTGGCAGCCGAAATCTATACCGAAACGCAACCTGCGTTCTGGCGGTTGACGGGGCAATACGCTCGCCTGAGCGGTAAAGAGATCGAAGCGATGGATTACCCCTGTCAATTAGCACATTAGGTTAGCCGCGTTTTACTTTTGCCAGACTAAACCACATCCCTACTGCTAACAGAATTAACATGCTTCCGGCACTGCTCAGCGCCACGCTGTGCGACCAGGTAAACGCCTGTCTGGCGGCGTCCAGTATCGCCTCACCAAGTGAAGGCGAGAGCGTATCCGCCAGCTGCACCGCTTCTCCCATTGACGACGATGCGCGTTCGATTTCCTCTGCGTTCAGGCCGGAAGGAAGCAGGATAGATGCGGAAAAGCTGCGGCTTAACAACAAGCCAAAGATCGCAATGCCAAGCCCGGCGCCCAGTTCATAGGCCATGGTTTCTATCGCCCCGGCCGCCGCCGCTTTTTCTGCGGGCGCAGCGGCCATAATGGCGGCAGTAGAGGCGAGCAACGCGCTGGCGGCGCTAAAACCCAGCAGCGCCATCAGGCACCAGGCCTGCCATTGCTGCGTGCTGAAATCCGTCATTGCCAGGCCATAAAAGCTCAGCGCGCTTAGCGCCATGCCGCCAGTCGCCACCGTTCGCAATCCCAGTCGTGAAACCAGCATCCCGGCAAGGGGGCCGCTGAATCCACTTGCGAGCATCACCGGCAGCATAAACAGCCCTGCTTCATACGGCGTTAAGCCATGAACAAACTGAAGCTCCTGCGCCATCAGCAACTCGAAGCCGACCAGCGTGATCATCGCCGTCATCGCCATCACAACGCCGCTCAGAATGATGCGATGCGTAAACAGACGCATATCGATCATCGGGCGCGCTGCGGCGAGCTGCGTGCGAATAAACATGCCCAACAACAGCGCGCCGATCATCAGCGTCAGGGCGATAACGCCGCTGGCCAGTTGCCCTTTCAGCGCGGTTTTCGCGCTGTATACCAGCAGCAGGATGGCGATAATCAGCATGACCGCATGGCTAAAGTTCAATGGCTGATCGCGGCGACCGGACTGGCGAGGCACAAAGCGCGCCGTTAACGCCATCACCGCCAGGACAATGGGCACATTGATCAGGAAGACCGATCCCCAGTAAAAGTGCTCCAGTAACATACCGCCGACCAGCGGGCCGAACGCGGCGCCGCCCGACCCTACGGCCGCCCAGACGCCAAGCGCCATATTACGGTGGCGGGCCTCAGAAAACGTAGCGCGGATACCGGCCAGCGTCGCCGGAACAATCATCGCCGCGCCGATAGCCAGAATCGCGCGGGTAGCAATCAGCCAACTGGCGCTGTGGGCGAACGCTGCCGCCAGCGACGCAAGACCGAATAAGCCTCCCCCCAGCAACAGCAGGCGTTTAAAGCCGATTCGATCGCCCAGCGCGCCCATCGGCAATACCATCCCTGCCATCACCAGAGAATAAATATCAATGATCCACAACAGCTCGTTGCCACTGGCGCCCAACGTCATGCTCAGCGTGGGTGCGGCAACGTGCAGCACCGTTGCATCAATCGCAACAGGGATGTAGACCAGTACAATAATCATTAACGTTAACCACTGACGAAACATAAAACGTCCTTTGAAAGCAAAAACTGAACACATGTTCAACTCTCGCGATCCTACGGAAAGTTGAACGCATGTCCAGCTTTTTGTTACACTGCGCCAACTGCGAAAATGGGAGAAAGCCATGAGTTATCTGAATCGGGATGAGCGCCGTGAGGTGATCCTGCAAGCGGCAATGCGCGTCGCGCTGGAAGAGGGATTGAGTGGCATGACGGTAAGGCGAATCGCGCAGGAAGCCGGCGTCGCGACCGGGCAACTCCACCACCATTTCAGCAGTTCTGGCGAGCTTAAATCTCAGGTATTCGTTCGTCTGATTCGCACCTTGCTGGATGCCAGCCTGGTGCCTGAGCACTGCACCTGGCGCATGCGGCTGCACGCCATGCTGGGGAGTGACGATGGCGGATTAGAGCCCTACATTAAACTCTGGCGGGAAGCGCAGATCCTGGCGGATAACGACCCGGAAATTAAAAGCGCCTACCTGCTGACCATGCAAATGTGGCATGAAGAAACGACCGCCATCATTGAAGGCGGTCAGGAGGCAGGAGAATTTTCATTGGCCTCAGCCGCCGCTGATGTCGCCTGGCGATTAATCGCATTAGCCTGCGGGCTGGACGGCATGTACGCCCTCGGTATGCCTGAAATGACCGACCCTGCCTACCAGCAGCATCTGGACCGCATGATTACGCTGGAGTTATTTCGCTGATGTTATACGTTAGTTAACAATGTATCTTTTGTATTTACATTTGGTAACACTTAAGCAACTTATTAACCGCCCTTCACTCCTCGTGGTCTCGCTTTTTTATCTATCCTTTCAATCAATATTCTTAAAAGTCTTCAATAAATTCTAAAAAGGGCCCGCGCGCCCTTCCTGGACTTATTTCTTTTTTTTCATGAACGACGTGTGCGTGTGAGGGCAATATGGCGCTACAAAATGAGAAAAATAATCGTTATCTTTTGAGTGACTGGAGGCCAGAACAACCCGCTTTCTGGGAAAACAAAGGTAAACACATTGCCCGAAGAAATCTTTGGATATCAGTGGCTTGTTTATTGCTCGCATTCTGCGTCTGGATGTTATTTAGTGCCGTCGCCGTTAATTTGAATAAAATTGGTTTTAATTTCACCACTGACCAGCTCTTTTTATTAACCGCTTTACCTTCGCTGTCCGGGGCTATATTACGCGTGCCCTACTCCTTTATGGTACCTATATTTGGCGGGCGTCGCTGGACGATTTTTAGCACAGTTATTCTGATTATTCCCTGTATCTGGCTCGGTTTTGCGGTGCAAAACACATCCACCCCTTTTGGAGTATTTATTATCATTGCGCTGCTGTGCGGTTTTGCTGGCGCTAACTTTGCCTCCAGTATGGGCAACATCAGTTTTTTCTTCCCGAAAGCAAAGCAAGGTAGCGCCCTCGGCGTGAACGGCGGTTTAGGCAACCTTGGCGTCAGCGTGATGCAACTTGTCGCCCCGCTGGTGATTTTCCTGCCCATGTTCACTTTTCTGGGCGTACAAGGTGTGCCGCAGCCCGATGGCTCGCTGCTTTCGCTGACGAACGCCGCGTGGATCTGGGTGCCGTTATTGCTTATCGCGACCCTCGCAGCCTGGACCGGGATGAATGATATCGCCAGTTCGAAAGCCTCTGTCGCTTCTCAACTGCCGGTGCTGAAACGCTTTCACCTTTGGCTGCTCAGCCTGCTCTATCTCGCCACCTTCGGTTCTTTTATCGGTTTCTCCGCAGGATTCGCCATGCTGGCGAAAACCCAGTTTCCCGACGTCAATATTCTGCAACTGGCCTTCTTTGGCCCGTTTATCGGCGCGCTTGCGCGTTCTGCGGGCGGCGTTATTTCTGACAGGTTCGGCGGCGTTCGCGTCACGCTGATTAACTTCGTTTTCATGGCGCTGTTTACCGCCCTGCTGTTTCTGACATTACCGGGCTCCGGCTCAGGAAGTTTTATCGCCTTCTATCTGGTGTTTATGGGGCTTTTCCTGACGGCGGGCCTGGGAAGCGGCTCGACCTTCCAGATGATTGCGGTCATTTTCCGCCAGATCACGATCTACAGAGTGAAACTGCGCGGCGGCTCAGATGCGCAGGCCCAGCGTGAAGCCGTGACCGATACGGCCGCTGCCCTCGGTTTTATCTCTGCGATTGGCGCAGTCGGCGGTTTCTTTATCCCTAAAGCTTTTGGTTCTTCTCTGGCGTTGACCGGCTCGCCGGTTGGCGCAATGAAAATCTTTCTGGTGTTTTACATCGTTTGCGTACTGGTGACCTGGCTGGTTTATGGTCGCCGTAAACCGGCAGCAACAAAAAAATAAAACATATTCATCACAGGTTCGGACGTAGGCCGGATAAGACGCCGGGCGTCGCCATCAGGCAATCGCACAGCGCCTTATCCGGCCTACAAGACCGCCTGACACATTATGGAGCAGGAGAAATGTCATGAGTAAACTGTTGGATCGCTTTCGCTATTTTAAGCAAAAAGGCGACACTTTTGCGGACGGTCACGGTCAGGTGATGCACACCAACCGGGACTGGGAGGACAGTTATCGTCAGCGCTGGCAGTTCGATAAAATCGTGCGCTCCACGCATGGCGTGAACTGCACCGGCTCCTGTAGCTGGAAAATCTACGTTAAAAATGGTCTGGTGACCTGGGAAACGCAGCAGACGGACTACCCCCGAACCCGCCCGGATCTGCCTAATCATGAACCGCGCGGCTGCCCACGCGGCGCCAGCTATTCCTGGTATCTCTATAGCGCTAACCGCCTGAAGTATCCGCTGGTGCGTAAACGCCTGATTGAACTGTGGCGTGACGCCCTTTCCCGCCAGCCTGATCCGGTACTAGCGTGGGAGTCGATCATGAACGATCCGCAAAAGTGCCAAAGCTACAAGCAGGTGCGTGGACGCGGTGGGTTTATTCGTTCTAACTGGAAAGAACTTAATCAGCTGATCGCGGCGGCCAACGTCTGGACCGTCAAAAACTATGGGCCTGACCGTGTCGCCGGGTTCTCGCCGATTCCGGCGATGTCGATGGTCTCCTACGCCGCCGGGACCCGTTATCTCTCGTTGCTCGGCGGAACCTGCCTGAGTTTCTATGACTGGTACTGCGATCTGCCGCCCGCATCGCCGATGACGTGGGGCGAGCAAACCGATGTCCCGGAATCCGCAGACTGGTACAACTCCAGCTATATCATCGCCTGGGGCTCTAACGTGCCGCAAACGCGCACGCCGGACGCACACTTCTTCACAGAAGTGCGTTACAAAGGCACCAAGACGATTGCCATTACGCCGGACTACTCAGAAGTCGCCAAGCTGTGCGACCAGTGGCTGGCGCCGAAGCAAGGTACTGACAGCGCGCTGGCGATGGCAATGGGCCACGTCATCCTCAAAGAATTTCATCTCGATAACCTCAGCGACTATTTCCTGAATTACTGTCGCCGCTATACCGACATGCCGATGCTGGTCATGCTTGAAGCGCGCGAAGACGGCAGCTATGTGCCGGGTCGCATGATGCGGGCGTCCGATCTGGTCGACGGGCTGGGTGAAACCAATAACCCGGAATGGAAAACCGTCGCTTATAACCGCGCGGGTGAACTGGTGGTGCCGAACGGCTCCATCGGCTTTCGCTGGGGCGAGAAAGGCAAGTGGAATCTTGAGCCGCTGGCGGCAGGCAACGAAACGGAACTGACCCTCTCCTTGCTGGGCCAGCATGATGATGTCGCTGGCGTAGCGTTCCCTTACTTTGGCGGTAATGAGAACCCGCATTTTCGCAGCGTGAAGCAAGAACCGGTTCTGGTGCGCCAGTTGCCGGTGAAGCGTCTTACCCTGGCCGATGGCAGCCTCTGCCCGGTCGTCAGCGTCTACGACCTGGTGCTGGCGAATTATGGCCTGGACCGTGGTCTGGATGACGATCACAGCGCCAAAGATTACGCGGAAATTAAGGCCTACACTCCCGCCTGGGGCGAACAGATTACCGGCGTACCGCGTCGTCACATCGAAACGATCGCCCGGGAATTTGCCGATACCGCGCATAAAACGCATGGCCGTTCCATGATCATCCTCGGTGCCGGTGTGAACCACTGGTATCACATGGATATGAACTATCGCGGGATGATTAACATCCTCGTGTTCTGCGGCTGCGTGGGGCAAAGCGGCGGCGGCTGGGCGCACTACGTGGGGCAGGAAAAGTTACGCCCGCAAACCGGCTGGCTGCCGCTGGCGTTTGCGCTGGACTGGAACCGCCCGCCGCGTCAGATGAACAGCACGTCGTTTTTCTATAATCACGCCAGCCAGTGGCGTTATGAAAAACTGACCGCGCAGGAACTGCTGTCGCCGCTGGCTGATTCCTCACGCTTTACCGGCCATTTAATTGATTTCAACGTGCGAGCTGAACGTATGGGCTGGCTGCCCTCCGCGCCTCAGCTCAATCTCAACCCGCTCACGCTGAAAAGCAAAGCGGAACAGGCCGGATTATCCCCTGCTGATTACACCGTACAGGCGCTGAAGTCGGGAGATATTCGTTTTGCCTGCGAGCAGCCGGACAGCGGTAAAAACCACCCGCGCAACCTCTTCGTCTGGCGCTCGAATTTGCTGGGTTCATCCGGCAAGGGGCATGAATACATGCTCAAATACCTGCTGGGCACCGAAAGTGGCATTCAGGGAGAGGCGCTGGGGTCCAGTGACGGCGTCAAACCGGAAGATGTGGAGTGGCAAACGGCCGCCATTGAAGGCAAGCTCGACCTGCTGGTGACGCTGGATTTCCGTATGTCCAGCACCTGCCTGTTCTCGGATATTGTGCTGCCGACCGCCACCTGGTATGAAAAAGACGACATGAATACCTCGGATATGCATCCGTTTATTCATCCGCTGTCTGCTGCCGTTGACCCGGCGTGGGAATCGAAAAGCGACTGGGAAATCTACAAAGGGATCGCCAAAGTGTTCTCCGACGTCTGCGTGGGGCATCTTGGCAAAGAAACCGATGTGGTGCTGCAACCGCTACAGCATGACTCCCCGGCGGAGCTGGCGCAGCCGTTTGATATTCTCGACTGGCGCAAAGGCGAATGCGATCTGATCCCCGGTAAAACCGCGCCGAACATCGCGGTGGTGGAACGCGACTATCCGGCGACGTATGAACGGTTCACCTCCCTCGGCCCGTTGATGGATACGCTGGGCAACGGCGGGAAAGGCATTTCCTGGAATACGGAAAACGAAGTCGATTTCCTCGGTAAACTCAATTACACCAAACGTGAAGGCCCGGCGAAAGGTCGCCCGCTGATTGACACCGCGCTGGACGCCTCTGAGGTCATCCTTGCGCTGGCGCCGGAAACCAACGGTCAGGTGGCAGTCAAAGCCTGGGAAGCGCTGGGCGCGATTACCGGGCGCGATCATACTCATCTGGCGCTGAACAAAGAAGACGAGAAAATCCGCTTCCGGGATATTCAGGCCCAGCCGCGCAAAATTATCTCCAGCCCGACCTGGTCCGGTCTTGAAAGCGAGCATGTCTCTTACAATGCCGGGTACACCAACGTCCATGAGCTGATCCCGTGGCGCACGCTGTCCGGTCGTCAGCAGCTCTATCAGGATCACGCCTGGATGCGCGCCTTCGGGGAAAGTCTGGTGGCCTACCGTCCGCCGATTGACACCCGTAGCGTCAGCGAAATGCGCGAAATCCCGCCGAACGGTTTCCCGGAAAAAGCGCTGAACTTCCTCACGCCACACCAGAAATGGGGCATTCACTCCACCTATAGCGAAAACCTGCTCATGCTGACGCTGTCGCGCGGCGGGCCGATTGTCTGGATCAGTGAAACTGATGCCCGTGAGCTCGGCATTGAGGATAACGACTGGATCGAGGCCTTCAACGCCAACGGCGCCCTCACCGCGCGTGCGGTGGTCAGCCAGCGCGTGCCGCCGGGTATGACCATGATGTACCACGCTCAGGAACGCATCATGAATATCCCGGGTTCTGAAGTCACGGGAATGCGCGGCGGGATTCACAACTCCGTTACGCGCGTCTGCCCGAAACCGACCCATATGATCGGCGGCTATGCGCAGCTGGCTTACAGCTTTAACTACTACGGTACGGTCGGATCGAACCGCGACGAGTTCATCATGATTAGAAAAATGAAAAATATTAACTGGCTGGATGATGAAGGTCGGGATCAGGTACAGGAGGCGAAAAAATGAAAATACGCTCACAGGTAGGCATGGTTCTCAACCTTGATAAGTGCATCGGCTGCCACACCTGCTCCGTCACCTGTAAAAACGTCTGGACCGGGCGTGAAGGTATGGAGTACGCGTGGTTTAACAACGTTGAGACAAAACCCGGTATCGGCTACCCGAAAAACTGGGAAGATCAGGAAGAGTGGCAAGGCGGCTGGGTTCGCGATGTCAACGGCAAGATAAGACCGCGTCTGGGCGGCAAGATGGGCGTTATCACCAAAATTTTCGCCAACCCGGTGATCCCGCAAATCGATGATTACTACGAACCGTTTACCTACGATTATCAGCATCTGCACAGCGCGCCGGAGAGCAAAAACCAGCCCACCGCCCGCCCGCGTTCGCTGATTGATGGCAAAAGGATGGATAAAATTGTCTGGGGGCCAAACTGGGAAGAATTGCTCGGCGGCGAATTTTCAAAACGTGCCCGCGATCGTAACTTCGAGAAGATGCAAAAGGAGATGTACGGCCAGTTCGAAAACACCTTCATGATGTATCTGCCGCGTCTGTGCGAACACTGCCTTAACCCAAGCTGTGTGGCGACCTGCCCGAGCGGCGCGATTTATAAGCGTGAAGAAGATGGTATTGTGCTAATCGACCAGGACAAATGTCGCGGCTGGCGTCTGTGCATCAGCGGTTGTCCGTACAAAAAAATCTACTTCAACTGGAAAAGCGGCAAATCAGAAAAATGTATTTTCTGTTATCCGCGTATCGAATCCGGTCAGCCGACCGTCTGCTCGGAAACCTGTGTTGGCCGTATTCGCTATCTCGGCGTGTTGTTGTATGACGCGGACCGCATTGAAGAAGCGGCCAGCACCGAACACGAAACCGATCTCTATGAGCGCCAGTGCGACGTGTTCCTTGACCCGAACGATCCGGCGGTGATTGAAGAAGCGCTGAAACAGGGTATTCCGCAAAACGTGATTGAGGCCGCTCAGCGTTCCCCGGTCTACAAAATGGCGATGGACTGGAAGCTGGCGCTGCCGTTACACCCGGAATACCGCACCCTGCCGATGGTCTGGTACGTGCCGCCGCTGTCGCCAATTCAGTCTTATGCCGATGCTGGCGGCCTGCCGCAAACCGAAGGTGTGCTTCCGGCGATCGAAAGCCTGCGTATTCCGGTGCAGTACCTTGCCAATATGCTAAGCGCAGGCGATACCGGCCCGGTGCTGCGCGCCCTGAAACGGATGATGGCGATGCGCCACTATATGCGTTCGCAGACGGTGGAAGGCGTTACGGACACCCGCGCTATTGAGGAAGTCGGCTTAAGTGTGGAACAGGTGGAAGAGATGTATCGCTACCTGGCGATCGCCAACTACGAAGACCGTTTCGTGATCCCAACCAGTCACCGCGAAATGGCGCGTGACGCCTTCCCTGAGCGTAACGGCTGCGGCTTCACCTTCGGCGATGGCTGCCACGGTTCCGACACCAAATTTAACTTGTTTAACAGCAGCCGCATTGACGCCATCAACATCACCGAAGTACGCGATAAGGCGGAGGGCGAATAATGCAGATCCTCAAGATTATCGGCTTGCTGATGGAGTACCCGGATGAGCTGTTGTGGGAGTGCCGTGACGACGCCATCGCGCTTATTCGCCATGACGCGCCAATGCTCACCGACTTCACCACTGAGCTGTTAAACGCCCCGCTGCTGGATAAGCAGGCGCAGTGGTGCGAAATCTTTGATCGTGGGCGCGCGACGTCGCTGTTGCTGTTTGAACACGTTCATGCGGAATCGCGCGATCGGGGCCAGGCGATGGTCGATCTGCTGGCCCAGTATGAAAAGGTGGGACTGCAACTTGACTGCCGCGAGTTACCCGACCATCTGCCGCTCTATCTGGAGTATTTGAGCGTGCTGCCGGAAGCAGAAGCGCGGGAGGGATTGCAGAACATCGCGCCGATCCTCGCGCTGCTGGGCGGGCGTTTAAAACAACGGGAAACGCCGTGGTATCAGCTGTTTGACGCCCTGCTGTCGCTGGCGGGTAGCCCACTTTCCAGTGACAGTGTCACGCAGCAGATCGACGGCGAGGCGCGTGACGATACGCGTCAGGCGCTGGATGCCGTCTGGGAAGAGGAACAGGTGAAGTTTATCGAAGATAACGCCACCGCCTGTGACAGTTCTCCGTTACAACACTATCAACGACGCTTTAGCCAGGACGTGGCGCCACAGTATGTCGACGTCAGCGCGGGAGGCCCGAAATGATACAGTACCTGAACGTCTTTTTTTACGACATCTACCCCTACCTCTGCGGCACGGTGTTTATTCTCGGCAGTTGGTTGCGCTATGACTACGGACAGTACACCTGGCGCGCCTCGTCCAGCCAGATGCTGGACAAACGCGGTATGGTGCTATGGTCAAACCTGTTCCATATCGGCATCCTGGGGATCTTCTTCGGCCATCTGTTCGGTATGCTAACGCCCCACTGGATGTACGCCTGGTTCCTGCCCATTGCGGTGAAACAGCAAATGGCGATGATTCTTGGCGGGGTCTGCGGTGTGCTGACGCTGGTCGGCGGCGCAGGTCTGCTGATTCGGCGTCTGTTTAATCAGCGCGTGCGCGCCAGCTCATCCACGGCGGATATTTTGATCCTCTGTATCCTGCTGATCCAGTGCATCCTCGGGCTGACGACAATACCGTTCTCCGCGCAACACCCGGACGGAAGTGAGATGCTGAAACTGGTCGGTTGGGCGCAGGCGGTTGTGACGTTCCAGGGCGGCGCTTCGGCGCATCTGGACGGCGTGGCGCCGATTTTCCGCGCGCATCTGGTGTTGGGAATGACCATCTTCCTGATTTTCCCGTTCACGCGTCTGGTGCATGTCTGGAGCGCGCCGTTTGAGTATTTCACTCGCCGCTACCAGATTGTCCGCTCACGTCGCTGACCCTATGCCCGGTGGCGCGATGCTTACCGGGCCTACAAAATACTCCCTGTAGGCCGGATAAGGCGTAAGCCGCCATCCGGCATATACCCGGAATCTCTTCTCTTGTAAAACGTAAGCCCCCTCTTTTTCCTGCCTGCCGTATATACATTACAAATTCATTAGACTCGCTATTTAACTTACTCATTCATCTAATACCCGTTACTCAAAATACAAATTGTTACTTCTTCAATCTTCGCCTGTTTGCTTCCGTTTTGCTCTAATTAATGAGATTACGGTCACTTTTTCATATCCACAGTAATTAATAGTATTATTCAATCGACGAGGACAACCCTATGCTTTTAGAAGAAAGACGTGCAAAAATATTAGCAATTCTTATTAAAAATGAACGCGTGCTGGTTAATAATTTAGCCGAATTATTCTCTGTATCAAAGGAAACAATTCGTCGCGACCTGTCTTATCTCGAAAAAAATCAGGCTATTGAACGATGCTATGGTGGCGCAATTCTTAATAAAAAGAATGTCATGGTCTCTTTCAGAAAAGAGATGCTTTCAAATATTAGTGATTTGTTAAAACATCAGGATGCAATAAAAGTTATGACTGAAGAAAAAAAAGGTAAGGTATGTGTTTTTGGATCTTTCAATGTAGATATTGTTTCCTATGTTGCAAGACTTCCACACCCAGGAGAAACTATTGTATCACAAAGTTGCTCATTTGGGCCTGGGGGAAAAGGCGCTAACCAGGCCATTGCAGCAAGTAATGCAATGTGCAAAGTTGATTTTATTACAAAAGTGGGTAACGATCAGCTAAGTTCACATGCTTATTCTCATTTAGAAGCATCAAACATAGACTCATTAACGATATATGTTTCAGACTCCGCACCTACAGGTAATGCATTAATATACGTTTCTGAATTAGATGGCGAAAATATGATTGCTATTAATCAAGGAGCTAATGTAACAATTACCGATGAGGAGATTATAAATTCACATAAAAACATATTAAATTCCAACATATTGCTGGTACAGCTTGAGAATAATCTTTCCGCAACCATCAACGCAATAAAGTATGCCAGAGAGAACGATGTTACGGTTATCTTAAACCCCGCCCCTTTTACTTCAGATGCGAAAATAATGTTACCGTTCGTCGATATAGTCACCCCAAACCAAACAGAAGCTACGCTTCTCAGCGGCATTAATATTACTGATATTGAAACAGCAAAAAAAGCCGCTGAACGAATCGCTCAAATGGGACCGCAATGCGTAATCGTGACGCTTGGGAATAAAGGTGCACTTTTATATGATAAGGGACAATTTTATATGATTCCTGCTTATCCGGCGATGGTCGTTGATACTACGGGTGCTGGTGATGCGTTCAATGGGGCGTTAGCTGCTTCCTTATCTAAAGGTGAAACAATAAAACATGCCTGTCATTATGCTGCTGCATTTTCTTCTCTGGCCGTAGAGCTAAATGGAGCATCAAATATGCCTGAACATAAAAATGTTCTCATTCGATTGAACGAATCAAGCTATTCAAAAATGTAACGAGAGAAAAACCATGACTAAAGTAATTATTGATACTGATATTGGCGTCGACGATGCTTTTGCGATCGCCTATGCAGCAGGATATTTAGATATTATTGGCATTACTACTGTTTTTGGTAATGTTCCGGTTGAACAGGCGGTTAAAAACGCAAAGCTTTTCTGCGAGAAGATCAATCTTGGAACAAAAATATATCGGGGATGCTCAAGACCTCTGGCTATTGAACCTGCTCCGCCAGGGACAAAAGTACATGGAGAAGATGGTCTTGGCGGCGTTTTTTCAAACCCGCATGATAGTCATGCAGAGGATGCAATTTCATTCATCATTGACAGTATCAAGTCTAACCCTGGAGAGATTACATTAATCCTTATTGGGCCATTAACAAACATTAGCGTTGCACTGAATCAAGCACCAGAAATCGCGGAGTTAGTTAAACAAGTTGTTATCATGGGGGGAGCATACGGTACTCATGGTCACTCCGGTAATTCGACACCATTTGCTGAGTTCAATTTCTGGAAAGATCCTCATGCTGCCGATCAGGTTCTTTCTTCGGCGCTGCCAGTAACCATCGTCCCTTTGGATGTTACGCATCAGGTATTAATTACAGGGAAAGAAATTCGTGATACTGGAAATGAATTATTTACAAGCATAGCCGATTTTTATCTGCAATATAGCCTCAAGGAAGAAGGTTTTGAAGGAATGGCACTACATGATTCCTTAGCCGTATCTTATCTTTTAAATCCTGAGTGGTTTGATACAGTTGAAAGTTCTCTACGCGTCGTTACCGAAGGTATCTGTATTGGTCAGTCGCTGCTGAAGCCTAAGTATAGAGCAACACGAGTTGATCCTTTTGCAAATTTGAAATCTCAACAAATTTGTCTTGATGTGGACGTTAATGAAGTGAAGAAACACTTCCTGAACGCACTTGCTAATAATTTTTAGTTTATCGAGTAACGGGGGCGTTATGAATTCAAATAACAATACCGCAGCAAAGTTTGGTTTAATTGGTGCGGTTATTTATGGTGTTAACTCGATTATTGGATCTGGTATATTTCTTTTGCCTGGAGAGTTATATAAATTAACGGGACCTGCTTCAATTATTATGATTCTCATCGATGTTTTTGTGGTGCTTTGTTTTGCACTCTGTTTTGCTGAGTGCTCTAAGTATTTTGACAAAAATGGTGGAGCATATCAGTACGCAAAATTTTCGATGGGAGATCTCGCTGGGTTTAATATTGGTGTGCTTGGTTGGCTTACTAATGTTATTGGTTGGGGCGTTATGGCGGTTGGCTTTGCTAAACTATTTCTTGCCTTTTTTCCCGAACTCCCACTGACAGTTTCGCAAACAGCACTACTTATCATCTGGGTGTTTGCTATCTCAAACTTATTTGGTATGAGGACGTCTAAAAATCTCACATTGGTTATTACTGTCATAAAACTCATTCCAATTATAGAATTCTGTTTTGTCTCGCTATTTTTTCTTAAGTCTGGAATTGAAAATGCCAACTTCACACCATTTGTTCAACTCCCGACAGATAAAAGCTTATTTGATGGTGTAAGCCAGAGCACACTGCTACTTTTTTATGCCTTTCTCGGATTTGAAGCACTACCCATAATTGCGGCTGAAATTAAATCTCCAGAGAAAAATGTCTCTCGTGCTATTCTTATTACTGTTTTCTTTGTATCACTAATTTATTTTCTCATTATCGCAGGCGCTGTTGCAATTTTAGGTAAAGACATTATTCATTATGACAGCCCTATTCAGCAGGCAGCCAAATTAACATTGGGTTCGGTAGGTGGAAGCATAATAGCTCTTGGCGCAATCATTTCAATTGCCGGGTTAAACATGTCATGCTCGATTATCACACCTCGCATTGCCAGTGCTATTGCTGATGATGGTATGCTGCCAGGTATTTTTGCAAGAAAAAATAATGCAGGAGCACCTGTATTTTCAACTTTAATCTCAGCGCTTATCGCATCTGTTATTGTTATGAGTGGAACATTTGCACAACTGGCTGAGTTGGCGGTTTTAATGTTTTTCTTGCAATATATTCCAACGCCGATAGCGACTATCATTATGAAGTACCGCAGGAAGAAAAATAATGAAGTAGAGAAAGAAGGATTTGTTCTGCCTCTTGGATATATCTTTCCAGTATTAGCGCTGGCAATTAGTTTTATCATCATCTGTAACTCACGACCTGTTAATATTATTTTTATGCTGTCGTCAATTATCTTATCTAGTGTCGTTTGGTTTATTTCTTTCAGAAGACAAAGTGTTCGCAGTGAGTAGTCTGTTACAGGCCGGATAAGATCCGGCCTGTAATTTTATTTCCCTGCCTCCGGGTGGGTATCAAACGCCGCCATGACGGCCGCTAATTCCGCCTCGGTAAACCCGTGCTTCGCATCATCGACTCCCAGCCCAAACTGCTCCTGCAATAGCGCGTAAAGCGACGCCACATCCGGCACATTACGCTGTTCTATCGCATGGCCTTCCTGATAATGGGTGAAATGGAAATTGGTCAACGTCAGCTTACCGCCATCCGGTAAATGGCGGCACATCAGCAGGTGATGGCGAAAATGCGACTGCGGCCAGTGCGCTGACCAGAAGTTGCCCATCACGTAATCGCTCTGCTGCTGAACTCCCAGATCGAAGCAATACATCGACTGCCAGTGATCGTGATGGCGGAACTGCAAAATCCAGTTATTCCCCTCTTGTCGCAAACGGTATTCGCCATGCGGCGTCTGTTGTTCACATTCTGCCTGCAAACGGATGGGCGCGGTCAATGTCTGCCCGCCAAATCCGACGTCGGCAATCCACGGCTCGCCTTGCAGTTCGACCAGTAACAGCCGGTGCGTACGTGGCGGCAAGCTGGTCGGGTTTGTTAGTACGACACGCCCCAGCAGGCTGCGCACGGTAAAGCCTGTCTCCCGTAAAGCACGCTCAAACAGCCCATTTTGTTCGAAGCAATAGCCGCCGCGACGGGCGGTCAGCAATTTTTCTTCCAGCGACAGATCGTCGAGCTGAATTTCGCGCGGCAGTAAGACATCCAGATTTTCAAACGGAATGGTGCTGTTATGCTGCAAATGCAGCGCTCGTAAAGTGTCAAGATTAGCTTCGGCAGCGCCCGACCAATTTATGCGGGCAAAATAGGCGGTCAAAAAAGACGTCATAAGGCATTCCTGTCTGTAGGGGTTCACGCAAAAAAGCTGATTCTACGCTGATGGCGGCAATCTGTTACCCTGCCGCCTGACGTAATATGTCACGGATGCGGTTCTCAACCTGGAGTATGATTGATTTTTGGCGGTATTACGTACAATAACGTGCGTTGCACATGTATCCTTTAGCCACTATTTTCAATAGTGTCGTTACGATAAGACGATAATCCCCCTGAACGAGGCATACCTATGAGTCGTTTTCGTCCTGTAGAGCTACATCATGCCAGCCGTCTGTTAAATCACGGCCCGACGGTTCTGATCACCAGCCGGGACGATCGCACGGAGCGGCGGAATGTTATGGCGGCGGCGTGGTCTATGCCCGTCGAGTTTGAGCCTCCCCGTCTTGCCATTGTGCTGGATAAAACTACCTGGTCGCGCGAGCTTATAGAACGCAGCGGTATGTTTGGCATTGTGATTCCCGGCGTAGCGGCAACGAACTGGACGTATGCGGTAGGCAGCGTCTCTGGCCGCGAAGAAGATAAATTCAACTGCTATGGCATCCCGGTGGTAAAAGGCCCGGTGCTCGGTTTACCCATGATCGAAGAGAAATGCCTCGCCTGGATGGAATGCCGACTGCTGCCCGCAACGTCGGCACAGGAAAAATATGACACGCTTTTTGGCGAAGTGGTTTCGGCGGCGGCGGATGAACGTGTTTTTATTGAAGGCCGCTGGCAGTTTGATGACGATAAACTGAATACCCTGCATCATTTAGGCGCGGGAACCTTCGTTACCTCGGGCAAAAAAATTACCGCGGGCTGAAGGCGAAATGCCCCCCGGCATCCCCGTTTATCATCCACTTTTCAGATAACGCTATGGCTCAGGATAACAGAAAAGCGAAACATACCATCTGGACCACTCGCGAGGATATGGTGAGACGAGGAATGGCTCTCAGCCTGCCGTGGTTTGCTTTTGTGAATATCAGTTTTGCGCTGATGATCTTTTTTCGTGACGCGTTATTCCACGATACCCACGCGCGCTATCTGGCAGAGATGCGTATTGTCCGCACTATTGATGACGCCGTTATCGGCATTATGCTGGTCTGTGCCCTGCTGTTGATTACCTCCCGGCGGCAATCCTGGCTGACGCAGGGATTATTAATCACCCTTAGCCTGTTCTGGTCCTGGTGCAGTTATTATTTCATCAGCCACTGGCAATTAACGTTCGCCTATCCTCTCTGCGCGGTGTTATTACTCAGCGCCGTGATCGCACTCTATTTTCATACGCCGAGCGTACTCGCTTTTCTGCTCCCGCTATGGCTGACCGTCCCCGTCGCCAGCGTTGTTTTGAATCAGAAAGTGAATATTCATTTCGCGGTGATCTGGGGCATTTTCTCGCTTATTTTGCTGGGCGGCCGTTTTATGCTGATTCGCTGGTTTGATGAAGCCTGGCGACAGAATCAACACAACAACCTGCTTATTTCGCGCCTGGATAACCTTGCGCATCGCGACGCGCTCACCGGTACGGCAAACCGGCGCGCAATGGAAAAACTGCTGCATAGCGCAACGGCGCAGCAAAATGCGTTTGCGCTGATCATGCTCGATGTCGATTTTTTTAAACGCTATAACGACGCCTACGGGCACCCGGCCGGTGATGCCTGCCTGAGTCAGGTCGCGGATATATTCGCTCAGTCGGTGCGCAGCCCGGAAGATGTGGTCGCCCGCTATGGCGGCGAAGAATTCGCTGTTATTTTGTTTGACGCGACGTTGCAAGATGCAGAGCGCGTGGCGGCGAGAATACAAAAAGCGCTGGAAGCGGCGGCGATCCCTCACCCGGCGTCAACGATAAGTGACAGTGTCACGGTAAGTCAGGGTATCGCCTGCTCAGAGAAAGGAAAAACCGCTGAACAGACGATAGCGGATGCCGATGCCGCGCTGTACCGGGCTAAAGAGGCCGGACGGAATCGTTGGGCGCGCTGACGACCATCATCGGCGCCGCCCGTGCTAAATGATGTCGTTATTTTTCAGCACCGTCTGGAGCGGTGGATGCTGGCAGACCGCATCGGCAATCGCGCTAATGTTCGGGGCGTTGTCCTGAAACCAGTCATGGCCCGGCCCCCAGGTGCGCATCACGCACAGATAACAGTCCAGTAGCGTTAGCTGCCCGCCAAAGGCGTAGGGTTCCGCTATCAGCCGATCGTTGAGCCACATATACAGCGCCTTACGGTATTCAAGGCAGCTTTTCTTCAACTGCTCCGGGGCATTTTGCACCCAGCGTTCAGGGTAATCAGCATACGTGAATGTGGGATAAACGTTCGCTACCAGCCAGATTAACAAACGCTGAAACTGCTGACGCTCGGCGTGTCCGACCGGCGGCGCGAGATCGGGACGGCGATCGAGGATCATCAGCGCAATGGCGGCGCTCTCCGTCATGATTTCTCCGTTTTCCAGCGCCAGCGTTGGAACCTGGCACTGCGGGTTGAGCTTCTGGAGCAGATCCCGCTGCGGCCCCTCGGCATCAAACCCCTTCACATCGATAAATTGATACGGAATCTCCGCCAGAGTCAGCATGACTTCGCTAATTGCCGAGCCCCAGCCGGGTACGCCATAAACTTTGATCATGCGGCCTCCACAACGTGTAAAACGCTAAGTGTAGTTGATTAGCCGTGCTGCTGGCTGAATCGTGACCACAGCGCGGCTGAGCTGACCACACGTAAAAGCACGACGTCTTAACGCTGCGTTTCCGGGTATGTTTTGCGTCGTTTAACAATTGCAGGTAGGATGCTCCGCCGATGGTTTTATCCCTACCACAGAATGATGGGAAAAACCGTTTCAGCGTTAGCCAGGCAATCGTTTGGTTAGCAAAAGGTGCGGCACAAAAAGTATCTCTTCTGTCCGACAGGTCAACAGGTAACACAATGAAAACACACAATACAAACGCGCTTGAACAACATGCCGCGAAACGACGCTGGTTGAACGCCCATGAAGAGGGTTATCACAAGGCGATGGGCAACCGACAGGTACAAATGATTGCCATTGGCGGCGCAATTGGCACCGGATTGTTTTTAGGGGCTGGCGCACGACTGCAAATGGCTGGCCCTGCCCTGGCGCTGGTTTATCTGGTATGCGGTATTTTCTCATTCTTTATTCTTCGCGCGCTCGGCGAGCTGGTTTTGCATCGCCCTTCCAGTGGCAGCTTCGTCTCCTACGCCCGTGAATTTTTAGGCGAGAAAGCGGCATACGTCGCAGGCTGGATGTACTTCATCAACTGGGCGATGACCGGGATCGTCGATATCACCGCAGTGGCGCTGTATATGCACTACTGGGGCGCATTCGGTGACGTTCCGCAATGGGTGTTTGCCCTGGGCGCGCTGGCGATCGTGGGCACAATGAACATGATTGGCGTGAAGTGGTTCGCCGAGATGGAGTTCTGGTTCGCGCTGGTAAAAGTGCTGGCGATTGTCCTGTTTCTGGTTGTCGGCACAATCTTTTTAGGAAGCGGCAAACCGCTGGATGGCAACACAACAGGCTTCCATCTGATCACCGATAACGGCGGTTTCTTCCCGCATGGCCTGTTGCCTGCTCTGGTACTGGTTCAGGGCGTTGTCTTCGCCTTCGCGTCGATTGAGCTTGTTGGTACGGCGGCCGGAGAGTGCAAAGATCCGCAAACGATGGTGCCAAAAGCGATCAACAGCGTGATCTGGCGTATTGGCCTGTTCTATGTCGGTTCTGTTGTCCTGTTGGTGTTGCTGCTGCCGTGGAACGCGTATCAGGCCGGTCAGAGTCCCTTCGTGACCTTCTTCTCAAAACTGGGCGTGCCTTACATCGGCAGCATTATGAACATTGTGGTGCTGACGGCGGCCCTCTCCAGTCTGAATTCAGGTCTGTACTGCACCGGCCGTATTTTACGTTCGATGTCGATGGGCGGTTCCGCGCCGAAATTTATGGCGAAAATGAGTCGTCAACAGGTGCCGTACGCCGGTATTCTGGCGACGCTGGGCGTGTATGTCATCGGGGTGCTGCTCAACTATCTGGTGCCTTCTCAGGTCTTTGAAATTGTCCTTAACTTCGCATCGCTGGGTATTATCGCCTCCTGGGGCTTCATCGTGGTGTGCCAGATGCGTTTGCGTAAGGCGATTAAAGAAGGCAAAGCGGCTGACGTCAGCTTTAAGTTACCGGGCGCGCCGTTTACCTCCTGGCTCACCCTGCTGTTCCTGCTAAGCGTTCTGGTACTGATGGCGTTTGATTACCCTAACGGCACCTATACCATCGCTTCACTTCCGCTGATTGCCATTCTGCTGGTCGCTGGCTGGTTTGGCGTGCGCAACCGCGTGGCGGAAATTCACCGTACCGCGCCGGTTGTGCAGCAGGAAGAGAGTAAGCAGGACATGGTATTACGAGAAGAGACGGCGAGTTAACACTGGCAGCCCGGTGGCGTGACGTTTATCGGGATGTTGTTACGCAGTAAAAAGGAGGGGCAAGCCCCTCCTTTTTACTTAATGCTTACAGCGTTATTTCACCGTTACAGCGCGATGCGGATAACATCATCTGGCTGAGTGGCTTCCTGCTCACGGGTTGATTTCTGCTTCACGCTCACGAACAGCGTTTGCCCGTCCGCAGACAGCGCCAGGCTATTCGGGAATGTCGGCGTGTCGTAAGTTTTCACAACCTTATAGCTTTTCGCGTCAATCACGCTCACTTTACCGGCCTGGCGGTGCGTCACATAGGCTTCGTTGCGGGTCGGGTTGAACAGCACGGCCAGTGATTCCGGCGCGGCTACTTTTGCCAGCACATTGCCATTACGGGTATCCACCACCAGAACTTCAGCCGCTTTGGAGTCGGTGATAAAAGCGCGATGGCCCGCGGTGTCGAGGCTCAGGTTGATAAAGAAGTGCTCTTTCCCGTCATCCAGCAATGTCTTGCGGCTCAGGATCTTGTTGTCCGCAGTATCGATGGTGATGAACTCGCCGTCTGCGTTAGTGGTGTAAAGACGCTTCGCTTTACTGTCAATGGCCAGACCCGTGCTCATTTTACCGGTATTCTGGATGGTCGTTTTCAGGGCGATTTTTTCACCGTCAACCACCCAAATCACGCTCTCTTTACCGATACCGCTGATATATACGGTGTTGGTCGCATCATCGCTGACCAGTTCGCGTGGTTGCAGCGGACGGACATCTTCGGAACGCTTGCGCTCATCCAGCACCAGACGCCCTTTTACATCACCTGTTTTGGCATCGATTGCCGTCAGCGCACTGTTTACGGTGTTACCAAACCACAGCGTTTGCGTCGCGTTGTTGATGGTCGCGCCAAACGGTTTGAGATCGTTATGGATGGCCTGCGTCACCTCAAGGGTAACCGGGTCGAGGCGATAAACCACCCCACCTTTGTCCGTTTTGCGGCTTTGCGAAGTAGCCAGCCACAGCGCATTTTCCTGCTGGCTATAGGCCATTTCATAAGCGCCCTTGCCGACGGCTTTACGCAGCATTTCTTCTGCCGCCTGCGTGCTAAATGAAGACGCGACCAGCAGTGAACCTAACAGTAAAGAACCACGCAGGCGCGGCGAAAACAGATGACGTAAATGCATGACGACTCCCTTTGATAAACACGTTTGTAGCTGCTTCACATGGCTTCGGCGAGTGAATCCGTGTCCCACTCGCTGTACGTAGATGCGAATAGTAATCATTATTTAGTGCAAAGTGGAGCGTTTCTTTGCAGGCAGTCTACAATTTCTTTAATTTTTTCATGTTCCATTAACGCATCGTGCTATTAAATTTTTCATATATTTACAAAGTAATTAAAGTATTCATCAAATTTCATTTGGCACGTTTACTCGTGATTGGTTTTTTTTCATGAAGATCATTACCGCTCGTCAGGCCGCATTTCCCGCCCTTTTATTCCCTTTCGTTTTCTCGCCGGTGAGCCAGGCGGCCACGGCTGAAGATGAACAAACGATGATTGTTAGCGCGACGCCGCAAACGGTGTCTGAACTGGACACGCCCGCCGCCGTCACCGTGGTTGAAGGGGAAGATATGCGACTGGCGACGCCGCGTATTAATCTGTCTGAATCCTTAAACGGCGTGCCCGGTTTGCAGGTGCAAAACCGTCAGAACTATGCGCAGGATTTACAGTTGTCAATTCGCGGATTTGGCTCCCGCTCTGCGTACGGCATTCGCGGTATTCGTCTGTATGTTGACGGCATCCCGGCCACCATGCCGGACGGACAAGGGCAGACGTCCAATATCGATCTGAGCAGCGTCCAGAATGTGGAAGTGCTGCGCGGCCCCTTCTCCGCGCTGTACGGCAACTCTTCCGGCGGCGTGATGAACGTGACGACGGAAACCGGACGCCAGCCGCCGACGATTGAAGCCAGCAGCTATTACGGCAGTTTCGGTAGCTGGCGCTATGGCATGAAAGCCACGGGGGCGATGGGTGACGGAACGCAGGCGGGTGACGTGGATTACACCGTCTCCACGACCCGATTCACCACCCACGGTTTTCGCGATCGCAGCAGCGCGCAAAAGAATCTGGCTAACGCAAAACTGGGGGTGCGTCTGGACGATGCCAGTAAGTTAAGCCTGATTTTCAATAGCGTAGACATTCACGCGAACGACCCCGGCGGCCTGACCGAATCCGAATGGAAAGCCAACCCGCAGCAGTCGCCGCGCGCCGAACAGTTCAACACGCGAAAGACCATCAAGCAGACTCAGGCAGGCCTGCGCTATGAGCGTCAGCTCAGCGAACACGACGATCTGAGCGTGATGATGTATGCCGGTGAACGTGAAACCACACAATACCAGTCCATACCGATGGCGCCGCAGCGGGATAACCCCGCGCATGCAGGCGGCGTAATCGTGCTTCAGCGGCATTATCAGGGTATCGACACCCGCTGGACGCACCGGGGCGAGCTGGGCGTACCTGTGACGTTCACCACCGGCCTGAACTATGAAAATATGAGCGAAAATCGCAAGGGTTACGAGAACTACCGCCTGAATAACGGCGTGCCGCAGTTTGGCGTAAAAGGCGATTTGCGTCGTAATGAGCGCAATCTGATGTGGAACGTCGATCCCTACCTGCAAACGCAGTGGCAACTGACCGAAAAACTTTCGCTTGATGCCGGCGTGCGGTACAGCTCAGTCTGGTTTGACTCTAACGATCATTACGTTACGCCTGGAAACAGAGATGACAGCGGCGAGGCCAGCTACCATCAATGGCTCCCTGCCGGGGCGCTCAAGTATGCGTTCACCGATGCATGGAACGTTTATCTGGCCGCAGGGCGCGGTTTTGAAACGCCGACCATCAATGAACTCTCCTATCGCCCGGACGGACAAAGCGGCCTGAACTTTGGCCTGAAACCCGCCACCAATGACACGGTGGAAATTGGCAGTAAAACGCGTATTGGCGATGGTTTACTGACGGCGGCGCTCTTCCAGACGGATACGGATGATGAAATTGTCGTCGCCACCAGCGGCGGCGGGCGCACTACATATAAAAACGCCGGTAAAACCCGCCGCCAGGGCGCGGAATTATCGTGGGATCAGCGTTTCGCCGGTAACTGGCGGGTAAACGCCTCCTGGACCTGGCTGGATGCGACCTACCGCAGCAACGTCTGCAAAAGTGGCGATTGCAACGGTAACCGCATGCCGGGCATTGCGCGTAATATGGGGTTCGCCTCGTTGGGATATGTACCGGATGAAGGCTGGTATGCCGGCACCGATGCCCGCTATATGGGGGACATTATGGCAGACGATCACAACACGGCAAAAGCGCCCTCGTATACCGTGGTTGGTCTGAACACCGGGTATAAGTTTAACTACAGCAACTTAACGGTCGATGTGTTTGGCCGGGTCGATAACCTGTTTGATAAAGAGTATGTCGGTTCGGTGATCGTCAACGAATCAAACGGACGCTATTACGAACCGGCGCCGGGGAGAAACTACGGCGTTGGCGTCAATCTGGCATGGCGTTTTGAGTAAGCGCCAGAGCTAAAAAAGCTTAAAAAATAGCGGGGAATCACCCCGCTATTTTTTAATGTCATGCAGCGTCAATTCTCAGGCATCATCCGCCAGGCGAATCACGACCTTGCCGAAGTTCTTCCCGGTCAGCAGACCGATAAACGCCCCCGGCGCTTTTTCCAGTCCGTCGGTGATCTGTTCGCGGTAGTGGATCTTCCCTTCCTTGACCCAGCGCCCCATCTCCTGCTGAAACTCATGAATCCGGTGCCCGTAGTCCTGACCAATAATAAACCCTTGCAGGCGGATGCGTTTTTTTAACAGCGTCGCCATTAATAGTGGCAGCCGGTCAGGTCCATCGGGGAGTTTTGTGGCGTTATACCCGCTCACCAGACCACACAACGGGATACGTGCCGAAGTATTCAACAGCGGCAGAACCGCATCAAACACCTTACCGCCGACATTTTCATAATACACATCAATCCCCTGCGGGCAGGCTTTCGCCAGTTGTTCCGCAAAATCCGCCGCGTGGTGATCGAGGCATATGTCAAAACCGAGAATCTCGGTCGCGTAGCGGCATTTTTCTGCGCCGCCTGCGACACCCACCACATGACAGCCCTTCAGTTTGCCGATTTGCCCGACGGTTGCGCCGACCGGCCCGGTGGCGGCCGCAACGACCAGCGTTTCCCCTGCTTTGGGCTGGCCGATATCCAGCAGTCCCATATAGGCGGTAAAGCCCGGCATCCCCAGCACGCCCAGCGCCCATGACGGATGCTCAGGGTTGTCACCGAGTTTCACCAGCCCTTTCCCGTCGGAAATATCATAATCCTGCCAGCCGCTGTAACTTAATACCCATTCTCCCGGACGGTAATCAGGGTGACTGGACTCCACGACCCGGCTGACCGTTCCGCCAACCATCACGCCGTCGATCTCCACCGGCGGTGAGTAGGACGGTTCGTCGCTCATTCTTCCGCGCATGTAGGGATCGAGGGACAGGAAAATTGTACGTAACAGCACTTGCCCTTCACCGGGCGTCGCCACGTCGTCCTCTTCCATGCGGAAGTTGCTCTCAACCGGCGCGCCATGCGGACGCGAAGCCAGAACCCAACGACGATTACGGTATGCTTGTTGGCCCATGATGTTCTCCTCTGCTTGTGGCATGAATCCCTCAATAGTAGCCGAACATTAATTACCCGCGTGGTTTAAGCGCACAACCAGGTAAACGCATGTTTCCTGTGTCTCATTGATAAAACGGCAGTCGTTTGGTGGCCCCAGCTCCAGGCAGTCGCCCGCTTTCATCTCATGGCGAACCCCGCCTTCGACAAAGACCAGCTCTCCCTGCTGTAGCCAGATAAGCTGTCTTGCCAGCGCGTAGGATGCCGCAGGCATCGGTACGTCACTCCCTGCCGGAAGCGAGATTTGTACGAGATCGATGGGCAGGTCGCTGCGCGGTGAAACGTGGCGGCGCAGGTAGTGCGTCTGCGGGTCGTGCCAGACGGGTTGATCGGCAAAACGCAGCAGCTTGCCCTCCTGCATTTCTGCCCGCGCGATCAGCGTTGACATGCTGATGCCAAACGCCCCGGAAAGCCGCCCCAGCAACGTGGCCGTCGGGCTGCTCTCTCCGCGTTCGATTTTGTGGATCATGGCGCGCGATACGCCTGCCCGCTCGGCAAGCTCCGTCAGCGACCAGCCCCGCGATTCACGCTCAATGCGAATTCTTGCACTGATCCGTTGATTTATGCTGTCTTCGATAGTATTCATATCGTAATACTATAGTGAACAACAACTGAGGTTCAACATGTCTATTCGATTTGCTGGCAAAGAAGACTGCGCCGCCATCGCCGAAATCTACAATCACGCGGTATTGCACACGGCGGCAATCTGGAACGATCAAACGGTCGATGTGGATAACCGCATCGCATGGTTTGATGCGCGTCAGCTATCAGGCTATCCGGTTCTGGTCAGTGAAGAGAATGGCGTCGTCACCGGGTACGCCTCCTTTGGCGACTGGCGTAACTTTGATGGTTTCCGCCATACGGTCGAACATTCCGTATATGTCCACCCGGATCATCAGGGGAAAGGCCTCGGACGGGCGCTTCTCAGCCGTCTGATCGAGGAAGCGCGCGCATGTGGCAAGCATGTGATGGTCGCCGGAATCGAGTCGCAAAATCAAGCATCGCTGCATCTGCACGAAACGCTGGGGTTCAGCATTACCGCCCAAATGCCGCAGGTTGGCACCAAATTCGGCCGCTGGCTGGATCTGACGTTTATGCAGCTTCAGCTTGACGATCGCTGCGACCCGGATGCGCGCGGATGAACCAGACGCTGACCCTCGCCTTTCTGATTGCCGCCGGTATTGGGCTGGTTGTGCAAAACACGCTTATGGTGCGCATTACACAGAACTCGTCAACGATTCTCATCGCCATGCTGCTGAACTCGCTGGTCGGGATTGTCCTGTTTGTCAGCATTTTGTGGTTTAAACAAGGCGCGGCGGGGTTTAGCGAGTTGGTTTCCAGCGTGCGCTGGTGGACGTTGATTCCCGGCTTGCTCGGATCGTTTTTTGTTTTCGCCAGTATTAGCGGGTATCAGTACGTTGGCGCGGCGACGACTATCGCGGTTCTGGTTGCCAGCCAGCTTATTGGCGGCCTGGTATTGGACATTTTGAGAAGTCATGGCGTGCCGTTACGTGCGCTGGCAGGCCCGGTTTGCGGCGCGGTGTTGTTGGTGATCGGCGCGTGGCTGGTCGCCAGACGTCAGTTTTGACTGCCGCTTCGCCGGATGGCGGCGTCGCGGCGTAAACGCTTTATCCGGCCTGTACATCCCTCACAGGCCGTGCTTATCAACGTCAGAGAATGCTACCACCTTTGGTAAGCTGTTCGCGACGCGCTTCCATATCTTCCTTGTACTGACGACCGTGATGCGCAATCGCCGTCCGTAGCCGCTGTTGCTGGGTGTAACGATCTTCCCGGCTCAGTTCGGCGTCATCGCTCAGCGCGATCAGCAGTTCGTTCATATGGGTAATGACGCTCTCTTTGATAGCGGCATCTACGCGCGCAGTGACCTCTTCCAGGTGCGACATAAACTCTCCTTAAACCATCAATTCAATTTAGCTTTTGAAAAATCACTGCCCATCAGGCTTACGCTGTATCCGGTTACGTTGCTGCGTGTGGCGTAGAACGTTTTGCCGTTTGCCAGCGCGATCCACGGCGCTTGCTGATAGAAAATGTCCTGCGCCTGCTGGTAGAGCTGCGCACGTTCTTCCGGCTTGCTCACCCGTTTCGCTTTCTGGACGAGATCATCATACCCTTTATCGCACCAGCGCGCGGCATTTGAGCCGGTTTTTATGCTGTTGCAGCCCAGCAGCACATCGGCAAAGTTATCTGGATCGCCATTGTCAGACATCCAGCCGAACAGCGCGGTATCGTGCTCGCCTTTACGCATCCCGGACAGATACTCTCCCCATTCGTAAGAGACGATTTTCGCCGTCACGCCGACTTTTGCCCAGTCGCTCTGGATCATTTCCGCAATGCGCCGGGAATTGGGGTTATAAGGGCGTTGCACCGGCATCGACCAGAGCGTTGCCTCAAACCCCTTCTCCAGCCCCGCCTGCTTCAGCAAATCTTTGGCTTTTTGCGGATCGTAGTCGTAATCCTTCAGGTTGTTATTAAAGCCCATCATATTTGGCGGAATGGGCGATTTCGCCACCGTACCGGAACCGAGGAACACCGCGTTGATAATGGCTTTTTTATCAGTGGCGTAATTTAACGCCTGGCGCACCAGTACGTTATCAAACGGTTTTTTCTCGGTATTAAAGGCCAGATAGCCGACGTTCAGCGCATCGACCGAATGCAGCGTTAACGCATTATTCTTTTTAATCTCGTCAAACTGTACGGGTGATGGCGCCGGAATAATCTGGCACTCGTTGGTTTGCAGTTTTGCCAGGCGCGTCTGGGCGTTCGGCGTAATCGAGAAAATAAGATGTCTGGTCGGCACTTCGCCATCCCAGTAGTTCGGGTTCGCCAGGTAGCGAATCTGTGAATCCTGCTTGTAGTGTTGCAGTACGTAAGGGCCAGTGCCGACAGGCCAGTTATCGACGTTTTCCGGTGTGCCTTTTTTCAGCATCGCATCGGCATACTCTGCGGAGAGAATGGAGGCGAAATCCATGCCCCAGTCAGCGAGGAATGCCGCATTGGGTTCGTTCAGCACAAACTGGACGTGATAATCGTCGACCTTTTTCACCTCTTTAATCAACTTATCGAGGCCGACATCATTGAAGTATTCGTAGCTGCCCTGCGACACATTATGGTACGGATGATCCGCATCCTTCTGGCGCAGCACCGAGAAAATAACGTCATCGGCATTAAAATCGCGCGTCGGTTTAAAGAATTTATTGCTGTTGAATTTCACGCCCTGACGCAGCGTAAACGTGTATGTTTTCCCGTCCGGGGAAATCGTCCAGTCGGTCGCCAGCGACGGCACCGGCGTATTTTTTACCGGATCGAAATTGATCAGTCGGTTGTACAGCACCTGCGAACTGGCCACGAATGACGGGCCGGAACTGGCGATTTGCGGGTTAAACGATTCGGGTGAGGCTTCAGAACAGTAGATGATGGTATCGGTATTGGCCGCGAATGCCGCCCCTGCCGGTAAAAGTGCGCTGAGCGCCAGCGCGAGCAACGTTTTCCCTGTAGACATCGTTATAAGCCTTTTCATTTGATTATAAAGAGAGTCATATGAGCATAGCTTACAAAAGCTGACAAATAACGAATCACTCTCAGGTTATTCCGTTCTGGTATTTTTCGCTGATGAATGCGTCCTGCGGCGTGAAATAATTTCCCTTAAGTCTTTTTGAAAACGTCAAGATTTTTCCCCCGGCGCTATGCCATGAAAATTAGCCCCTTTTTGCCTCTCTTCCGCCGTTTGCTTGTCTTTGTAATCCGTAAAGTAGATGCGTGAAGAAGTCTAAGGGACAACAACGTGGCAAAAACTCTCTTACGTAGCGGCAATCTGGACGACTATCAGGCCGTGGGCGGCGGCGGTCAGGCCGTATTTGATTCCGCATTGCAAATTCGTGAAACGCTTCGTCTGCGTAAACAGCAGGCAATGGTGGATTGTCTGGCGATCCCGCAAATTAATGACAGCGGCGATCGCGTCGACTGGTATTCCCCGGTCGAGGGAAAAGCCATCGCATGGAAGGCCGCAGAGGAAGAGGCGCGATTTCGGGCGCTGCGCTACCTGAGCAGCACGCTGGAAAACGCGGCGGCGCTGAGCCGCAAAAGTCTGCAATCCGGGAAAACTTCGTTGCAGCTGTTCGGTTCCCTGCTGGAAAAAGCGGTTCAGTTCCCTGGGGAAAACCACGTTTTTCTGGTTGATGGCAAACCGGTCATCACCTTCTGGGGGTTTGTGAATCTTAATGAAAACACCCGTGAGGACGTGCTTGACTGCCTGCGCGCCATTGATGTTCCGCCCGTCCTGCCGCCTGCCGCTGAACCCGAGCAGGAGGTCGAAGATGAGCCTCTGCCAGAGGTGACGTTTGCCCGTTCCGATGAGCCCTTACTGACGCCGGTGATAATTGAACGCCCCCAGGAACCCGAACCTGAACCGGTCGCCCCTGTTGTTGTCAGCGAACCGCAGGCGCCTTCGCCATCTCCAACCGCTCCCGTGAAGCCCTCTTCGCGTCTGCCGCTATGGAGCCTGCCGGTTGCCGCCGTGATTGTCGCCGCCGTTGCGGCGCCGCTGTTATGGAAACCGTCTGCCCCCGCCGCCGAAACCACGACGGTCAGTACGCCGGTTGTCGCCGCGAAAGTAGACAGTAAACCGTTGCCGAAGATGATTGCCCAACTGCCGCTGCATCAGGCGGAAGTGATTCCGCCGGTGAAAAAAGCGAAGCCCGCAGATGAACCGGTGGTGATCGCCGCCATCCCCAAAGATGCGCTGGTGATGGATGCCGGTCAGATAAAAGCGGGAGTCACGCGCTTTTTGAATGGAAACTGGCGCGTACTGATTGACGTTAAAGATCCGGTCAGCGGAAAAGCGCCTTCGCTGCGTTACCAGATCCAGAACAACAAAGGCACCGCCCGGGTGGTACACGGCGACAACATCGTCTGCCGGGCGGACATTTTCTCCGGCCTGCATCAGACCGGAGAGCTGATGATCAAGAGCCGTGGTCACGCACGTTGCACCGATGGTTCGCGCTACCCGATGCCGGAAATCACCTGTAAAGCCAGCACGAATGACGTTGCGGCTTGCTCAGCGCGTTATGACGCCCATGCAGAAGTCCCGTTGACGATCAAAAAGATAGGTGCCTGATTTTATGTTGGTGAATCTGTGTGATTACAAACAGAGCGTAACGCTCATCGCAAACAGCGGCGTACAATTCCTCGATTTCGGCCTGACGCCGCAGGAGTCTGCCCATCTTGGTCGTTTCGTGCGTAAAACGGCGAACGGCCCCCTGCTCCGGCTCGACTTTGATCTGACCAACGGGCGTTATACGGTACCGGGGCGCACGGGGGGGCAACCTGAAGTGGTCAAACCGGAAAGCACCCAGATGTTGCACTATTCGCTGGATGTGCTGGATGGCGTCTGGTTGCCGCTCCCTTTCCTGCGCTTTAACCCTCCCCGTACGTTTGTGGAAGGCCCCGACAACTGGGCGCGCGTACAGGTGCGTAAGCTGCCTGAACCCGACAGCGCGGGCCATACGCACCGCATTACCGTGGCGCTGGACAGCCAGTTGAGCGAGAACGCGCCGGCGGCGCTGGCGCCTAACGAAAACGACCTGCTCAATGGCACGCGGTTCGCGCTGGCCTGGCGCGATGATGAAATTGCCGATTTTCTTGACCAGACGTGGATTGACGGCTGGCTGCGCGAATCCTTCCTTCACCACGTCACCCAGGAGGAGAACCGTTCCGAGCAGGAGATTCAGCAGGCGCTGCGTAACTTTGAGTACCAGGCGCACTGGTTGAATCTGATGACGTTACTGGGGGAACAGCTTTCCGTACCAGAAGTGAAGCTGGTCACCCACACGCTCAGCACGCCTGCGATTCCGGTAGATCTGATTCTGGACGTCGGTAATACCCATACCTGCGGCGTATTGATTGAAGATCACGGCGACGCCAATGACGGTTTACGCCAGACGGCGGAATTACAGGTACGCTCCTTAAGTGAGCCGCAATGTCTTAACGATCCGCTGTTCACCAGCCGACTGGAGTTCTCCGAAGCGCGTTTCGGCAAACAGCATTTTTCGGTTGAAAGCGGCCGTGACGATGCCTTTATCTGGCCATCGATTGTGCGCGTGGGCGACGAAGCCCGCAAACTGGCTATGCAGCGTCTGGGAACGGAAGGCAGCAGCGGGATCTCCAGCCCGCGTCGTTATTTGTGGGATGAAACCCCGGTTTTACAGGACTGGCGCTTCAGCCAGATGAACAGCAAAACGCAGCGAGAACCGCTCGCCACCGCCTTCCCGCTGATGAATCTGATGAATGACGACGGACAACCGTTATTCAGCCTGCCGCCTGATGACCGGTTGCCGGTCTTTTCGCCGCAGTACAGCCGCAGCACGCTGATGACGCACATGCTGTGCGAAATTCTGTCGCAGGCGCTGGGGCAAATGAACAGCGTGGCGACGCGGTTACGCCTCGGTTTTCCGGCGTCGCCGCGTCAGTTGCGCACGCTGATTCTGACCCTGCCATCGGCAATGCCGAAACAGGAACGCGAAATTTTCCGCCAGCGTATGTTCGAAGCCATCGCACTGGTATGGAAAGCGATGGGCTGGCATCCGCAGGATGAGGATTTTTCCTCCCGTAAACAGCAGGAAAAGAGCGTTGTTCCGGTGCCGGACATTCAGATGGAATGGGATGAAGCCAGCTGCGGACAGCTGGTATGGCTGTATAACGAAGCGATTTCCCATTACGCCGGGCGCACGGAGACGTTCTTCAACGCCCTGGCTCGCCCGGACCGTTTGCCGGAACCGGGCGAAACCAAAGGTCGGGCGCTACGCGTGGCGTCTATCGACATTGGCGGCGGCACGACGGATATGGCGGTCGTCCACTACCAGCTTGATGACGGCGTCGGCGCGAACGTCAAGATCACCCCGCACTTACTGTTCCGTGAAGGGTTTAAAGTCGCGGGCGATGACATGCTGCTGGACGTCATCCAGAAATGCATATTGCCTGCGCTGCAAACCCGCTTGCAGCAGGCCGGCGTGACGGATGCCGCCGCCCTGCTGGCAACGCTGTTTGGAGATTCAGGCCGCATTGATACGCAGGCGATTTTGCGTCAACAAACGGCGCTACAGCTGTTTATGCCGCTGGGGCACGCCGTACTGGCCGCCTGGGAACAGAGCGACGTTAACGATCCGCTGGCGGGTCTACACGCGACCTTTGGCGAACTGCTGACTCAACGCCCTACGCGCAACGTGATGAATTACATCCAGCAGGCGATCGACCATGCGCTGCCTTCAGGCTCGCCGGCGTTCGATCTGCTGAGCGTGCCGTTGCAGGTGCAGTTCAGTCACTTACAGGAGGCATTACTGGCCGGTCAGTTTACCCTGACCTCGCCGCTGCATGCCGTTTGCGAAGCGATTTCTCATTACCGCTGCGACATTCTGCTGGTGACGGGCAGACCAACCTGCCTGCCCGGCGTGCAGGCGCTGATCCGCCATTTACAGCCGGTTCCCGTTAACCGCATCGTCTGGATGGACAAGTATCGCGTCCATGAATGGTATCCCTTCAGCCAACAGGGGCGGATTGGCAACCCGAAATCAACCGCCGCCGTGGGGGCGATGCTGTGCAGCCTGGCGCTGGATTTACGGCTGCCGCGCTTTAACTTTAAAGCCGCCGATATCGGCGCCTATTCCACCGTACGCTATCTCGGCGTTCTGGATAACACGGTCAATACCTTGCGCGATGAAAACGTCTGGTATCAGGAGATCGATCTCGATAAACCCGGCGCGAAGCTGGATACTCGTCTGCACTTCCCGCTTCGCGGCAATGTGACGCTCGGTTTCCGCCAACTGGCGAACAGCCGCTGGCCCGCGACCCCACTCTATACCCTGAGCATTAACTCAGCAGAGCTGGCGAAAACCATCGCCGGCGATGGCGTTCTTAATGTCCGGCTGCAACTGCGCGGCGGGAACAAAGAGACGGGGCCGGAATCGTTTGTGCTGAGTGACGCCTGGCTACAGGATGGAACGCCCGTCGCCGCGAATGCCCTGACCTTAAAACTGAATACCCTGGCCGACCGTCGTCATAGCGGCAGCCACTACTGGATCGACAGCGGGAGCGTGTACCTGAAATGAGCAAGACGTTAAACACCACACAGGCCGCCATGGCGTGGGTTAACCATACACGTCAGCACGCAGTACGCCTGGATGATGAAGCGGACGCCCTGCTGGCGCAGCTCACACTCGCCGCCGCCGGTGAATCGGCGCTGAACGCCGCGCAACAGGCAAGAGGCAGCATCGGTTTGTATGGCCATTCACAATCCTCAAAAGCGCATCTGCTTGGCGCGCTGTGTGGTAACGGTGAGGGAAAACTGAACATCGCCACACCGGATCGCTGCTTTGACTATTTTACCCATATCAACCCAGGCCATGCGCCAGCCAATATGGCGATCCGTTTTACGCAGGATGAAAGCGCGGCGGTTGATAGCGAATGGCCGCTACGTCTGCGGCTCATCAGTGAAGCTGAACTGGTACAACTGTTTATCGCCTGGGCCAGCGCCTCACCCGATAACCGGCAGGTCGAAAAATCCATTATTGAGACGCGGTTAGAAAAGTGGCAGGCGCTGCGTCAGCGTCAGCCGGTTCAGGGCGTGACCGCAGAGGACGTCGCCGCCATTGCCCGTTTCTGGCGCGCCTGCGTTCCTGTCGGGCAACAGCAAATCGACGATGCGCTCTGGCATCAGTTCGCCTCCCTGCTGCCCTCGGTGGATCTGACGACCCGCGCCAGCGCCTGGGCATTACTCTGGGGCGAACAGCCTGAGTTAACGCAACAGTGGCTAACGCTGGCGCGTACGCTGCAACAGACCGGCCATGCGCAGGAGTTAGCGGCGCCGTTGAGTCTGCTGGTCGATCATTTCGGCCTTCCGGCAGGAAGTTTTCTGACCCAGGGCGCGTTATCCGGCAACGACGCGCAGAGCGACGTCGTTGTACATCCTGTTGAGCACCATCAGTTACTCAATGCGGTGAGCCTCTCTCTGGATTCACTGGCTTTGCTGACGCGTGAACTGGTGCTTAGCGTTGAAAACACGGCGCTGGATAATGTCGATCTGCTGGATATTCCACTGGCGCCGGATGCGCACCCGCATCCACTCTGGCGGGCAAAACTCGGCTGGATGCTGGAACATTATCGCCAACATTTGCAGCCCGATGTGCTGGTCATTTGCAATGCCACCTCCGCCCGGTCGCAGACGCCCGCTGCCGCCCGCACGCTGCTGGGCTGGGTGAACGATACACAACCGCTGCGCGACGCCGCGCTACCGGGCGTGGTCTGGGCCATTACGCCGCAGGATGCGCGTTTCACAACGCAGCAGAATCTTGATGAAGCCGTGCAGCAGTTAATGGGGAAACCCGGCCTTCACTGGGGCACGCTTCAGGCGCTGGATAAACACAGCTTGCAGCGTCTGGTTGAATGGCTGTCACAGGCGACGGCACCGTTACAGCGCCAGGCGCGGCTGGCCTCCCTGTGTGAGCAGCATCAACAACGGCTTCATGACCTGCTGTTGAGCCATATCACCCCAAAAGACAGCGGCAGTAAGGCGACGGAATCCGTTATTCGCCAGCTTCAGGGGCAAGCCGCCCGGCATGGCGAGTTGCTCGACGGGCTTCTGCCGCCGATACACCATTTTGAGTCGCTTTTGCGTATCCAGCAGCCGCGCGAGGAGCAGGTCAGCGGCCTGTTTAATGAAGCGATCGATCTGTTTGCGGATGAGCCAGACGCTCCCCGCCCGGCAGAAAACAAAGAGACAGGGTATCTGGCCCACAAAATGTGGATTAACCATGTGCGCCAGTGGAGCCGAAATGAGAGCAACGCCCGTCGTTTAGGTCTGGAGTCGCATACGCTCAGGCTGGTCGTGGATATTCTGATTACCGCCAGCTATCGGCTTAATGTGCCTCAGCAGTTACAGCAGATTATGCAGCGTGAAGAGGTTTGCGGCGCGCAGCTGCATGCCGGGATCGGTAACTTTATCGCCTGGCTTGGCTACGAAAATGTGGCGGAGGACGCCCGACCCGCCAGCCGGTTCCAGAAAGGATCGGCGATCTTCAGCGCGCCTCGCCTGCAACCGATGGCCCGGCTCACCCAACTGGATGAACAGCCGGTACATGCCGCCAGTCGCTATGTGTATGACTGGCTGGTCGCGCTCTATACCCGGGCAAATGAAAATAAGGGGTATCAGCATCCGCAGGATGTGTCCGACGCCGACAAAAAACGGCTGATGGCGCTGCTCAATGCCTGATGGCGCTACGCAACATCGTAAGCCGGATAAGGCGCTCGCGCCGCCATCCGGCAATCTTCATCTCATCAAAACAACGAAAATAACAATGCGACGGGCAGACTCATCGGCCAGGTTGCGCCCACGAGAATGGCGCTCAGAAAGCGGATACGTTTTTTATCGTGGGAAAGAAACCAGGTAATCAGGCAGGCAATCGCCGCCATCACTGCGTAAAAAACCAACATTTTTTGGTAGAGCGACATTTCGGGCATCCGAACCAGAGGGGAAAAACGCGCGCAATATGCTCTTTTTTTTGACGTACATCAAGTTTTATCCGTACTATTCAGCAAAACACTGAAATAGCTACACCATTCACCATGTTCATATTTTGTCTTATTGCGGATTGCCTGAACCCGTACTATACACAAAGGGGTCATAACGAAAGGTGGCAAAAATGAATGTTTCCAGTAAAACCGTGGTGCTGATAAATGTCTTTGCTGCTATTGGACTTTTTGGCCTTATCTCATTGAGATTCGGCTGGTTTGCCTGATGTACTGAGTGCTTGCTGCGCATACTGGCAGAGAGCGTTCCTCCTCTCTGCCATCGATTTACGATCTTCCCATGCCGCGCCGGAACGGTAAATTATCCTTAATGTTTAACCATTATGTGGCGGATAACCGTATAGTCTTCCAGCCCATAAAGTGACATATCCTTGCCGTAGCCCGAGCGTTTTTGCCCACCGTGCGGCATCTCGCTCACCAACATGAAATGCGTATTAACCCAGGTGCAGCCATACTGCAATCGCGCGCTCAGGCGATGCGCCCGACCCACATCTTTCGTCCAGACGGATGATGCCAGCCCGTACTGAGTATCATTTGCCCACGCCAGCACCTGCTCTTCATCATCAAACACCGTCATGCTGACAACCGGGCCGAACACTTCTCGCTGCACGATGGCGTCCTCCTGTTTTGCGCCGGCCAGCAGCGTTGGCGCAAAATAGTATCCTGCGCCGTCCAGTTTCTGGCCGCCGGTCACCACGTTGATATGTCCGAGCGCTTTCGCCTCTTCCACCGCTTTTGTCACTCGCTCAAGGTGCGCCTGCGAGCTGAGCGGCCCAAGCTCAGTCGATTCGTCGTTTGGCGAACCGGTTTTCAGGCTGGCGACCGCCGCGCCGAGTTTCTCAACCAGCGCGTCATAGATCCCTTTTTGCGCATAGATACGACAGGCCGCCGTACAATCCTGCCCGGCATTGTAGAAACCGAACGTTCGCACACCTTCGACAACGGCATCCAGATCGGCATCATCAAAGACAATCACCGGAGCCTTACCGCCTAATTCCATGTGCGTGCGCTTAATGGAGGGCGCGGTATGTTGAATAATGTGCTCGCCCGTCGCAATCGAGCCGGTCAGGGAGACCATCCGTACTTTTTCATGCCCGGTGAGCGGATCGCCAACCGTCTTGCCCCGCCCGAACAGCACGTTAAGCACGCCTGGCGGAAAAATATCCTTCGCAAACTCCGCCAGCTTCAATGCCGTCAGCGGCGTGATTTCAGACGGTTTTATCACCACACAGTTACCCGCCGCCAGCGCTGGCGCCAGTTTCCAGGCCGCCATCATCAGCGGATAGTTCCACGGCGCGATCGAGGCGACGACCCCAACCGGATCACGGCGGATCATCGAGGTATGCCCTTCCAGATACTCCCCCGCCGCCAGGCCGTTCAGACAGCGTGCGGCGCCGGCAAAGAAGCGAAATACATCGACAATCGCCGGGATCTCATCATTGAGCGCGCAATGCAGCGGCTTCCCGCAGTTTTGCGACTCCAGTTCGGCGAATGTCTGCGCATTTTCCTCAATCACGTCCGCCAGCGTTAACAGCAGCTCCGCTCTGGCTTTTGGCGTGGTTTGCCCCCATTCCGCGAACGCCCGGTCTGCGGCGCGAACGGCGGCATCTACCTGTGCGGGCGACGCCTCTGCAATCTCCAGAATCACCTCGCCCGTCGCCGGGTTGTAGACGGGCTGTTTTTCACCTTCACCGCTGACCAGCTCGCCGTTAATCAGTAATTGATGTGGCATACATCTTACTCCTGTCGCAAAATATTGAGCGGCAGCCTTGCCGTAAATATATGTCCTTTCCTAAAAATAGTCGGCGCGTCTGCCGCGCACCTGTTGGGATAAGGAAATTTAATCAGGTTGTGAGCTGACGCGCATTACGCCGCTCCACGCGGCGCGCATGTTCCATCTTTCGGAGTATAGACAAGGAGTTAGGCTGAGGATGGAAAAGACGGGGGGGTATTGATATTTCCTATGGCGAGTCAGCGATAAATAACGTTCTGCCCTGATAATCGATACGCTTTCTCTATTTTGACTAAAACCAAAAGATGGCAACGCGTATTTTATTTCAGCATATCGCGAATAAGTTTCCCCAGTTGAGATACCGCCTGCTCCTCTCTTTCTCCCCACCCCCATGCGGTATTAAACCGGAAAAAATGCGACCAGGTATCAGAGGTCGAAAACATTTTACCGGGGGCGATACTGATCTGATGCGCCAGAGCCTGCACACTGAGTTCCCCGGCATCAAGAGATTCGGGCAGTTCCAGCCAGAGAAAATAGCCGCTGTCATTGTGGTGAATCTTCACCTCAGCGGGCAGATGACGCAGCAGCGTTTGCCAGGCCTGCTGTTTTCGCTCCGCCAACTGGCGGCGCAGACGACGCAAATGCGCGTCATAGCGGCGTGTCGAAAGATAATCGACCAGAGCAAGCTGCATCGGTGAACTGGTGGATAGCGTACTCATCAGCTGTAGCCGCTGAATTTGTCTGGCGTACTTTCCCGCTGCAACCCAACCGATACGAAAACCGGGAACCAGACATTTCGAGAATGACGAGCAATGCAATATTTTGTCGTGGCGATCCCAGGCTTTGGCAGGCAGCGGTTTGTCGCGGCCAAAATAGAGCTCGCTGTACACGTCATCTTCAATCAGCACGACGTTGTACTGATCCAGTAACGCGACCAGCCGCGCTTTTTTCTCCGGGCTAAGGGTGAAGCCGAGCGGGTTTTGGCTATTGGTCATCAGCCAGCACGCCTTCACCGGATACTCCTGTAATGCCTGTTCCAGCGCCGCTAAATCGATCCCTTCTTGTACATCCGTGGCGACAGAAAGCGCTTTCAGGCGGAGTCGCTCCAGCGCCTGTAACGCGCCATAAAAGCAGGGATTCTCCACAATAACCCAGTCGCCCGGTTCGGTAACCGCCTGAAGGCTGAGGTTCAGGGCTTCCAGCGCCCCGGCGGTAATGACGATTTCATCAGGAGAGACGGTAATTCCCTGCTGCGCATAGCGTCGGGCGATGGCATGGCGCAGCTCGCTGTTCCCCGGCGGCAGGTTCTCAATCACGCTCATGGCCGTGGCGGTTTTACTGACCTGCGCCAGGGAACGGTTAAGCTGCTGCAACGGAAACAGACGCGGGTCTGGAAAGGCAGAGGCGAACGGCATCACCGACGCATCCCGGCTGGCCTGCAACATTTCGAAAATATAGGTATTAATATCAACGGATTCATCGCGCATTACCTGCACGGGCGGCATCGCAGGCTGGCGCACCGGGCGCGCCGCCACGTAATAACCCGACTGCGGACGCGCAATAATGCGCCCCTGGCTTTCCAGCAACTGATACGCATGTCCTACGGTCATAAAACTCATGCCGCTGCTGACTACCTGCTCACGCAAGGAGGGTAATCGATCGCCAGGCTGCCACACGCCGGAGGCGATTTGATCGCAAATTTGTTCCGCCAGTCGCTGATATTTCTTCATCGTTTTTTTATTTCACACAATATGTAAGCCTGCTGGAACAACCGGAAAAGCTAAAGCATAGTCAGCGATAACTCTTTACCCAATGCTCTGGCCGCAATCTGTACAGCATCGATTTTCGTTGCGTGTTTCAAGTCGAATAGTCGGGTAATTTCCTGCTTGGGTCTGCCAATGCGCCTCGCCAGCTCCTGCTGCGTGATTTTTGATTCAAGGAACGCATTCAACAAAAGGACTTTAGACGCAATGCTTAGAGGAATCTCCACATAATCATCAGCTTCATCAACCATTGAAGGTAAAGGAATTGGCTGGTTATCTTCAAAATAAAATTCAAAGGCGGTGACTAATGCGCCCTGCGCGGCTTCGAGAGACTCATGGCGGGTGTCACCTTGTGTTAACGCCTCTGGAATGTCCGGGAACGACACAACATAACCCCCTTCTTCTGCGGGAATGAGATTGACGGGATAACGCATAGTTTCTGGTAACGCTCTCATGTGATCAACCTTATATATCTGATGATTAATTCAAACCAAGCTGCTTTAGTATTGCTTTACGCAGGGTGTCTTTAATTTCATCACCAGGATGTCTGGGCATGACGCTTCGTTTGTCGTGATATCTCAACTTCAAATGATTCGTTCCATTTGTTACATCGACTCCCTGAGATTCAAGCCAGCGTCTGAACTCGCTCTGCTTCACCGCGCCTCCCTGCCATGTATTATAACCATAAGGTAAACATTTTTGTTTACCTTTTCTCTTTTTTTGAATGTTATACACCCCGAAATGGCTTTTGGCTGATTAACACTCAAAAACCGGAAAGCCGGTTCCAGTTTTGCGGGAAGGTTAACTATGGTGAGAGGGGTTTTAAGGTACATCAGGCGTGGCCGGGTGACGCTCAGCGTTCCCGGCCAGCCGCTGACTTAGTTTTTACGTTTTGGCAGCGTTTTCATCAGATCTTCCGGGCTTACGGAGGCGACAACGCTGCCGGGCAAAGGCATTTTCAGAATATGATTTTTGATCTTGCCGATAACGTGCATTTCGCACGGACGGCAATCAAACTTCAGCGTCAATACTTCGTCGCCGTGTACCAGTTGCATCGGCGTTGCTTTCCAGCTTTTGATATTCCCTTTCGCCTGTTTCGGGCACAGGTTAAAGGCAAAGCGCAAACAATGTTTGGTGATCATCACCGGCACATCGCCCTTCTCCTGGTGCGCCTCATACGCCGCGTCGATCAGTTGAACGCCGTAGCGATGATAAAACGCGCGCGCTTTGTGATTGTAGACGTTAGCCAGGAAGCTCAAATGCGTTTCCGGGTAAACCGGGGCTGGTTGCGCCACCGGCTTACGGCTGCCGCGTTGATAGTTCGCCAGACGCGCCGCATCCAGCATTTCTGCCGCTTCGCGACGGAACTGGTTGAGTAAACTGTTCGGCACGAACAGTGCGCCGGGGAGATTCACCTCAACGCTACGTGCGTAGTACATCGTCTGTCCCAGCTTCGCCACGCCTTCTTTCAGGTTGTTCAACGCTTTTTCGGCGTTGTTCGCCTCGTCAAACTGTCCCTCCAGCGTATGGGTGACGCTCACGCCCTCTTCGCTGGTCAGCGTCAGAATTAGCTGTTCCTGCCAGCCGCCTAACGCGATATCCACCGCCACCCGGCGTTCGCTGGAGGTTTTGGTTAACGCCTGCTGCCAGTTGTGGTCGAGATTACGGTTCAGCGGATGATGCGGGCGCACTTTATGCAGGTCGGGCGGCATTTCATTCGGCCAGACGCGATAACGGTTCTGTCCCGTCTTTTCCACCGTATTGGCGCGAAACCCCACCACTTCACGTTTGATCAGCACATTCAGGCCATCGCCGTTGGATAACGGTTCCGTCACCTCAACGTCCAGGTGATCTTTTGCCACTTTGACGACTTCGCCTACCGGTAAACCGATAAATTTTGGCGAATCGAACGCGCCGATATCCCCTTTACGGGCGTTAACAAAATAGTCGGTACTGCCGCGATGGAAGGTTTTATCCGTAGAAGGAATAAAAAAGTGCTCAGTACGACCGGCGGAAGCCCGCGCCAGGTCGCCACGCTCCTCGATAATCGCATCCAGCATCTGGCGATAGTGCGCCGTGATGTTCTTCACATAGCTCATGTCTTTGTAGCGCCCTTCAATTTTGAAGGAACGCACGCCGGCATCGATCAACGCGCCCAGATTGGCCGTCTGGTCATTATCTTTCATCGATAACAGGTGTTTTTCGTACGAGACCACCCGCCCCTGATCGTCTTTTAAGGTGTACGGCAGGCGACAGGCCTGGGAGCAGTCGCCACGGTTAGCGCTGCGACCGGTCTGCGCATGAGAGATATAGCACTGCCCGGAATAAGCCACGCACAGCGCGCCGTGGATGAAAAACTCAATAGTGGCGTCGGTGGCCTGATGAATCGCCTGGATCTGGCTCAGACTCAGTTCGCGCGCCAGCACAATCTGGGTGAAACCGACGTCGGCAAGGAATTTCGCCTTTTCAACGCTGCGGATATCACACTGCGTACTGGCATGCAGTTCAATGGGGGGAATGTCCAGTTCCAGGATGCCCATATCCTGCACAATCAGCGCATCGACGCCGGTCTGGTACAGATCGGTAATCAGCCGTTGCGCGGGCTCAAGCTCATCATCATGCAGAATGGTGTTTAACGTCACAAAGATCTTCGCGCCATAGCGATGCGCAAAAGGCACCAGTTCCGCGATATCTTTCAGGCTGTTACTGGCATTATGCCGCGCGCCGAAGCCCGGCCCGCCGATGTAAACAGCATCGGCGCCATGTAAGATCGCTTCACGAGCAATGGCGGTATCGCGTGCCGGACTTAACAGTTCAAGGTGATGAGGTTGCTGGCGCATACGGTTAATATCATCCAATAACAGCAAAATGGCGGCTATTGTAGTCAGAAGCGCGACGTTTCGGAATACTTTTCCCGTCTAACTATGTGGGTAATGGATCAAGGAGTGAAAGTGAACCGTCTGGTCGCTGCTATTGCGATACGCATGGGCGGCATCGCCCGCAAAACGCACGCCTTCGCCGGATTTGAGCGTGCGCCACTCCCCGGCAATACACATATCCAGCGTTCCCTGAATCACCACCACATGTTCGATGACGCCTGCCTCATGCGGCGTCGATTCGCTAAGCGCGCCCGGGGCCATCAATATTGAAAAATGGTCAAAACGGAGCTGCGGGTCCCACGGAAACAGCGGCGTGATCACCATTGCCTGTTGCTGCGGGTCGAAGGTCGGGAGATCCTCCGCTTCCGGCGGGGAGATAAACGTTGAAAACGGGACATTCAAACCGGTGGCAATCTTCCATAATGTCGATACCGTCGGGCTGGATTCGTTGCGCTCTATCTGGCCGAGCATTGCTTTTGAAACCCCTGTCGCTTCCGCCAGACGCGACAGACTCCATTCTCGCTGTTGGCGCAGCGCCTTCAGCGTCGTCGCCAGATAATGGGTCAGGTTGTCCATTTTTCTCCCCCGGTAAAGCCGCAGTCTATCACTTGTGCGCTATAGCGCACAATGCTACAGTTTGTGACCGTTATAACGCACAAGGGGCAATCATGCGGTCATTTTCACTTCCTCTGCCAACCGTGTTGTCTGGTTTCGTTGCGGTCCTGGTCGGCTATGCAAGCTCAGCGGCAATCATCTGGCAAGCCGCGATTGCCGCCGGCGCATCAACCGGACAAATTGCCGGATGGATGACGGCGCTTGGCATCGCGATGGGCGTCAGTACGCTGGCGTTAACCCTATGGTATCGTGCTCCGGTACTGACGGCATGGTCAACGCCCGGCGCCGCGTTACTGGTTACCGGCTTGCAGGGTCTCACGCTGGCGGAGGCCATCGGCGTATTTATTGTCGCGAATGCGTTAATCGTTCTGTGCGGCGTAACCGGGTTGTTTGCCCGCTTAATGCAGGTGATTCCGCATTCTCTTGCTGCCGCGATGCTGGCCGGTATTTTATTGCGTTTTGGTTTGCAGGCGTTTGGTCATCTGAATGGCGAGCTGTTTCTGTGCGGCAGTATGCTGTTGGCGTGGTTAGCGCTGAAAGTGCTGGTGCCGCGCTATGCGATTATCGCCGCAATGGTTGTCGGTATTCTGGTTGCAGGCATGAAAGGTGACATTGTCACGTCTGGCATAACCTTCTCCCCGGTGCTACCGGCGTTTATCGCGCCCCACTTTTCGCTTGCTCATAGCCTCGGCGTCGCCATTCCACTGTTTCTGGTGACAATGGCGTCACAAAACGCGCCCGGTATCGCCACGATGAAAGCCTCCGGTTACTCCCTTCCGGTTTCGCCGCTGATCGTGTTTACAGGGCTGCTGGCGCTGGTTTTATCTCCTTTTGGCGTCTACTCCATATGCATTGCCGCTATTACCGCCGCCATTTGCCAGAGTCCCGAAGCGCACCCGGACGCCGGGCGTCGCTGGCTGGCTGCGGCTGTCGCAGGCGGGTTCTATCTGCTGGCGGGATTGTTTGGCGGTTCCGTCACCGCTCTGATGGCCGCTCTGCCCGTAAGCTGGATTCAGATGCTGGCCGGGCTGGCGCTGCTGGGAACAATCAGCGGTAGTCTGTACCAGGCATTGCTTAATGAAACGGAGCGTGATGCCGCGATCGTGACCTTTCTCGTCACCGCAAGCGGGTTGACGCTGCTGGGCATTGGCTCTGCGTTTTGGGGACTGGTAGTCGGAGGCGTCTGCTACGGGGTGCTATCGTTTGCTCGCCGCGCGTAACTGCGACGGCGTCTTACCGGTCACCTGCTTAAAGCGATTGCTGAAATGGCTCGCTGAACTGAATCCGCAGGCCATCGCGATCTCTGACAGCGAACGGGTTGAATGGCAGACCCATTGCTGTGCCAGCGCCATACGCCGCTGCATCACGTACTGGTGCGGCGCCATGTTCATCGACTGGCGAAACATTCTGGCGAAATGAAATTCGCTCAATGCCGCCTCGCGCGCCAGATCGCTTAACGTCAGCGGCTCAGCAAGATGCGCTTCAATGTACGCCAGCACATTGCGCAGCGTGGCTGGCGCCAACCCGCCAGTAACCGTCGGGAGACGCCACTGCACGTTACTGTAATGCTGCACCAGATGCGTCAACAGCAGTGACGAGGCGGCGCTGAGCGTCATATGATTCGCCGGTTGCTGCCAGTCATTTCCCAGCAGGAACTGGCGATAAACCGCCGTTATTCCCGGATCGTTGCCAAAGGTGCGCTCATCCAGGGTAAAGCTGTACGGGCTTTTATCCCAGACCTTTTCCCCAACATCCCGCAGATGGGCATCTGTACAGTAGAGATGGACAAACGACAGGTCGTCGCGAATGTCCCAGACGGACTCACTCTCTTTTGGCATCAGACAGAAGCGATCCGGCCCCCCGCCATTCTTCCAGCCGCCCGGCGTTTTGTGGTAGCTCTCGTAGCCGTCAGCGACATACAGGCTGAGAGTATGGTGATCGCAATATTGCGTAATGTTGTCACGTTTATTTGACCATGCCGCCAGCTGGACACCCGAATGCAACGCAACCGAGTCATGCAGCACGGCATTATGTTTGCGTAAATTTTCAAAGGCATCATAAGACTGAGACATACCATCACATCACAAAGCAGTAATAAGTAGAATCTCAGTCTATAACAGCCACGATCTGTTTCCAGCCCTCACCGGTCAGACAGCGGCAAAAAAGCGCAAGATTTTGCAAGTCATCCGCAAACCGGTGCAAGCGCGCGCATTTTTTACATGTCACATTCCTTCTTCGGATAATAAAGATAAAGAAGAGAGTGTTATGAACGCATTATTATACTGTCTGGTGGTTGTCATTTGGGGAACCACCTGGATTGCGATTTATCTGCAACAAGGCCCGGTATCGGCGCCCGTGTCCATTTTCTGGCGGTTTGCCGTCGCCAGCGCGTTAATGATGCTCATCCTGCTGGCGAGCGGGAAATTACGTAAATTATCCGGGCGCGACCACCTGTTTTGCCTGTTACAGGGCGGATGCGTCTTCTGCTTTAATTTCTGGTGTTTTTATAGCGCCGCCGCCTGGATCAACACGGGGCTGGAGTCCGTCATTTTCTCAATGGCCGTACTGTTCAATGCGGTTAACAGCTTTGTGTTCTTCGGGCATAAACCGCCGCTACGCTTTTATTACGCTGCTGGTCTGGGATTAACGGGCATTATCACGCTGTTCTGGCAGGATCTGGCCAACAGCGGCTGGAACCACTCGCTGTTACTGGGGATTGGTTTGAGCGCGCTGGGAACGTTTGGCTTCTCTTTGGGCAATATGATCAGCATGCGCCATCAGAGAAAAGGTCTGGAAGTCATGACCACCAACAGCTGGGCGATGCTGTACGGCACGCTGCTGATCGCCGCCATTGCCTATATACGCGGCGATAACTTCACGCCGCAATGGACGTTGAGCTACCTCGGCGCCCTGCTGTATCTGGCAATATTCGGTTCCGTTATCGCGTTTGGCGCGTATTTTACTCTGGTGGGACGCATCGGCCCCGGCAACGCGGCCTACAGTACGCTGCTGTTTCCTCTGGTGGCGCTGACAATATCCACACTCTATGAAGGTTACGTCTGGCAAATGAATGCCGTTGTTGGATTAGTGCTGATTCTGGTTGGCAATCTGGTGATGTTCACGCGTCCAGAGGCGTTAATGAGTAAGTTAATTTACCGTCGCCGGGCGGCATAAAAAAACGCGCCATCCAAAGATGGCGCGTGAACTTATTTTTTACCGACATCAAACATGGTGGCATCAGTCGCCATGTCATCAATCACTTCTTTCAACGTTTCAAACGCCATCGGCGTATTTTCGTTGCTCAGGTCTTTACCCTCGCCCTGACGAACCACTTTCACCACCGGTTTATTGGTGGCGGCATCAATCAGCTCGCCTTCAAAGTAAAGATGCGTATCCATTGTGCGATGGCCTGTCGCCATCTGCGTACCCGCAACCACCAGGGCGACCGGCACCACTTCATAGAATTGCAGCCCCTCTTTGCTGGTATCAACGCCGGTTATCGCGCCGCGGAAAATCAGGCTACGCGGCCCTGGGGTCGTTACCAGAGGTTTACGTTTCTCAATGGCCGTTTTCAGTTGGGTATCGGTATAGCTTCGTAATTTATCCAGAACCTGCTGCCCGACCTGCGTTGTGGGTTTCGGCACCGGATAGTAGGTTATCGGGTTCCAGACGATGCTGTCATATTTAGACTCATCAAAGCTGGAGTCAACCCAACGGAGCACCGGTTTTCCCGTTGCGGAGGTTGTTTCTTTCAGCCCTGAATAATCTTTTAAGAACCCAGAATATTTATCCGGCTGAGTGATTTTTGACGCACAGCCAGATAAAGCCAATAAGCCAGAAAGCACTGCAACTTTAAATAAAGTATGAGTACGCATGGAAACTATCCCTTTTGTTTTTGCAGATATGCAATTGGAATAGTAGCAAAAGGAAACTAATCTGGATGGACTATAAATGGTATCGCCAGCACAAATTCAACACGGCGAGTTGCAGGCCGTATCAGGCCTGCAACGCTATCGTAAAATTGCGTTATGCGCTTTTACGCGCCAGCAGCGTCGCAAAACGCAGTTTGATGCGGTTGCCGTTGGCGTCCGTGCGGTGAAGTTCACCCACATCCTCGTTGTATTTCAGCAATTCCCAGCCTTCGTAGTAACGGCGCAGTTCCCCTTCTTTAAACGCAAACGGGAAACCCACGGTGCAGGGAAAATCTTCCGTATCCATTGCCGCCACAATCAGGTTATGCCCGCCCGGTTTGGTGCAGCGCTGCATATTGGCAATCAGCCCCGGAATAGTTTTCGCTTCCAGGAACATCATTACTACCGTTGAGAGAATAAAATCGTAGTCGCCTTCGAAGCTTAACGCGTTAAGGTCAACCACCTTTGCTTGCAGGTTTTCCAGCCCTTCCGCCGCTTTGATGCGCTCAACGTTGGCGATGCTCATCGGATTCTTATCCCAGGCGGTAACGTCATAGCCGTTCGCCGCCAGATAGAGGCTATTACGGCCATTTCCGCAGCCCAGATCCAACGTTTTACCCGGCGCGACCACCTTTGCCGCCTCAACGACGTCGGAGTGCGTGCGGGTTAAATCGTATTTTTCAGTAAAGTAATTTTCGTCACGAAGGGTCATTAGTTATCCTCAGATTTCAGTAATGCGGCGCGTTCTGTGCGCACGAGAAGTTTCCCCTGCATCAGCAGCGCAAACGTGCGTACGAGCAATAACGCTATGATAAAATTGGTAAAAATAAACAACGGAATCGCCAGCGTATGAAAAAATCCCGACGCGCTGGCGTGCCCTAAATGCAGCCCTGTCGTCGCCAGTGCTGAAACGCCGAACGAGAAGCTCCAGAAAGAGGCATTAAACGGCTGCGACAGATACCACGGCATCAGGCGCAGCATGAAAAGCAATTGCAGCAAGCCATAGCCAAACAGCATTTTCGCCAGCGTATCGCCTTCTCCGCCGTTGACGCTCAGCCAGGCGCTACAGGCCACTAACGCCGGAGCCAACTGAATGCCCAGCGATGTGCGCAGCACCGCCGGTAATTCACCGGAACTGCGCAAACGTTGCAAAATAACGGGTTCCAGACTCAGCCACGAGAATACGCCAGCCCCTAAAAAGACCAGCCCGGCGTCGTTGTAACCCAACGCGCCGCAGGCCATCGCGCTAATAAAGTTATTCGCTACCGTCGGCAGATACAGCCCCGGCGTTGTCGCCTCTTCAGGATGCGAACCGCGCCAGAGTCCCGCCGTTTGCCATGCGGCATAAGCCAGTTGCACCACGACGCCAATGCTGAACAATCCCACGGCTAACCCACGACACCAGGGGACAAAACCAATCGCCACCAGCATCGTGGTCGCAGGAAAAAGGCTGACAAAACTGCTCTTTACCGGATGCCGTACCTCCGCCAGTACGCTCTGTGGAAAACGCAGCAGACGGTTAAGAAAGGCAAGCGTCAGCAAGCTCCAGATGATCATTGCCAGGATCACCAGGCCATCGCCAATCCAGTGACTGACGGGCCAGATATGGCTGGCATAGCGCCACGCGAAGCCCATGCCAATGGTGCCCAGTACCATCCCAAAATAGCCAGCCGGAAGATTGAGCACCCGGTCGCTCTGCTTGTTCTTACTCATTTTGTTTAATTTATAAAGTATATTTTAAATGCATTTTATGGAATTTCGCCCTGTTTAGCCAGTGCTGAAAAATTTGCTACGGTTATCTTAAGCGAGCAAAGGGAAATTCCCCATGAGCAAATATCACCTGAGTGAAGAATCGCGTGCCTTTAGTTATCAGGATAACGGCCACAAGAAAAGCGTCCTGCTGCGCCAGATCATTGCCCTTACCGACTTTAACGACGTCAAAGCCGGAACCACTGGCGGCTGGGTAGACGATGAAAGCGTGCTGGCGCAAGAAGGACACTGCTGGATTTACGACGAGAATGCCCTCGCATTCGCCGGGGCGATGATTTCAGGCAACGCCCGCATCACCCAGGCCTGCATCATCAGAGATCGCGCGCAAATCGGTGATAACGTCTGGATTGATCTGGCCGAGATCAGTCACGGCGCCCGGATAAGCAACAACGTCACCGTGCAGAATTCGCTCGTTCGCGGTGAATGTCATCTGTCTGGCGACGCTCGTATTCTGCACCATTCGGAGATTATCGCCGCAAAAGGCCTAACTCAGGAAAGCGACCTGACGCTGCAAATCTACGATCGCGCCACCGTCAGCAGCTCGCGCATTGTGCATCAGGCGCAAATCTACGGCGATGCGATAGTCACCCAGGCGTTTATTGAACACCGCGCGGAAGTGTTTGATTTCGCGATCGTCGAAGGAAATGAAGAGAATAACGTCTGGCTTTGCGACTGTGCCAAAGTGTACGGTCACGCCCGCGTTATTGCGGGAACGGAGGAAGATGCCATCCCTACGTTGCGTTACAGTGCTCAGGTGGCGGAGCACGCGACGGTTGAAGGTAACTGCGTATTGAAACATCACGTTCTGGTCGGTGGTCATGCCGAACTACGCGGCGGCCCTGTCCTGCTTGACGATCATATCCTGATCGAAGGCCATGCCCGCATTCTGGGGGACGTGCTGATTGAGCATCATGTGGAAATCACCGATCGGGCGACGATCGAAACCTTTGATGGCGACAGCATCCACTTGCGTGGCCCAAAAGTGGTTAACGGTGAACAGCATATTACACGAACACCGTTGGCAGGGTTACTCTGAGGCGTTCTCGATAATGCGGGCGTACAGGTTGACGTCGTGATACTCCCCGTTGAGAAACTCCGCTTGTTTCAGGCATCCTTCCAGTTCAAAACCATTGCGGCGCGCCACCTGGTTGCTCGCCTGGTTCGCAACCCGACATTTAATCACAAAGCGTCGAAGCTCGCCGCGCCCGGCATAATGGCCGATAAACGCCTGAAGCGCGCGCGACATAATACCCTGCCGCTGGTGAGATTCATCCAGCCAGTAACCGATATAGGCGGTTTTATTCAACGGCTCTATCAGATTAAACGAGATGACGCCCACCACCTCCTCTTCCTGAAAGATAAGGAACATTTTGGCGTAGCCACGCTGGTGCAACATCATATTACCCTGCATATTTTTGCGCGTATCGTCTTCGCTGGCGACAAACTGCGGCCAGTTTAGCGATGCCTGTAGCCAGTCTTTGTTTTTAAGCACCAGTTGATGTAACGGCGTAACATGGCACTCTTCCACCGCTCGCAGTTCCAGTGTTTCGCTGATCGTGATGACTTCAGCCATTTCTCCATCCTTTACGGTGACAACAGCAGGATTTATTAGCTTATCACAGACTTGCCCGCATACCTGAAAACAGGAAGGGCTTCCTTGTCTGTCAGGAAGCCCTTTTAAGCAGGACAAAGACTGCGCAGTGCCTACAACGAATCAGCTCTCATTCAAACTTTCTTTCTGCAATATTCTGAGCAGATCCTCCTTCAGATGGAGTTTCTCTTTCTTCAGACGAACGATATCCAAACTGTATCCCCTGCCGTCAGAACCTTCCAGCCGGGCAATCTCATGATCAAGGGTGTTGTGTTTTTCGAACAAGGAAAGAAAGCGAGGATTCTCGGTTTTCAGTCGTGAAATCAGATCTCTGTATTCTGGAAACATACGCACTCCCTGTTAGTGGCTGTAAAACGTGTACTGAAGTACACACCGTCAGCTTACGCATTTGACATAAGGAATAATGCGAACGGGATCGAGTTTAAATAATGAGCAGAAAATGCGCAAGGAATCGTCGGGAGAAAAGAGCCGCCAGCAGTGTGGCGGCTCGGGGCAGCGCGGATTACCGCATCACGCGGTCATCAACGTAGCGACGCTTATCCGGCGCCGGCGGGAAATACTGATACAGCCAGGTTTCGCTAATGGCGTCCCCCTGGCAGCGCAGGAACATACGCATATCCACCGGGTCGGTCGAATCTGACGTCGGATACCAGTCAAACTGGATGCGATAACCATCGAACGGTTCGACGTAGAGGATCTCAACCTGTTTCGCTTCGCCGTTAGACAGCGTAATGACAGGTTCGATCCCCTTCGGCGCAGCGGCTTTCAGATCGCCGCCGACAAAATCAATGGCAAAGCGGCGCGCCCATTTTTCCGGGTAGTGTTCACCCGGCGCCCACCCTTCGGGGAAACCGCCCATACCGGTACGGGTCGCCATCACGCGCGCCAACGGCGAGCGAACCGGCGGTTGCGCGCTCCAGTAAAGACGGTATTTGAATGCCAGATCATCGCCCGCTTTGATCGCTTTTTCCGGCTGCCAGAAGCACACCACGTTATCGAGCGTTTCACCGGTCGTCGGGATTTCCATCAGACCGATAGACCCTTTCCCCCATTTGTTACGCGGCTCCACCCACAGGCTTGGGCGTTTGTTATACCAGCCCATGATGTCCTGATAGTGGGAAAAGTCACGGTCAAGTTGCAGCAGGCCGAACCCTTTCGGGTTATTGTCGAGATAGGCGTTGAACTGCAATTTCTGCGGATTATTCAGCGGACGGCAGATCCATTCGCCATTGCCCAGCCACATTGCCAGGCGGTCAGAGTCGTGAATTTGCGGATGAATGGTGTCGCACATCCGGCGTTCATTGTTGCCGCAGCTGAACATGCTGGTCATTGGCGCGATACCCAGCTGCTTGATGTCTTTACGCGCATAGATGTGGTTTTCCACATCCATGATCACCTGACTCTCTTCACAGTGGATCACAAATTTATAGGCGCCAGTGACGCTTGGGCTGTCCAGCAGCGCGTACACGGTAAACGTGGTGTCGCCCGGTTTCGCCGTCTCAAACCAGAATGCGGTGAAGTCCGGGAACTCTTCTTTGCTGTCGGTATAGGTGTCTATCGCCAGGCCTCGCGCGGACAGCCCGTACTGATAAGTGTCATCCACCGCGCGGAAGTAGCTTGCCCCCAGGAAGGAGACGATGTCGCGACGCGCCAGTTCAGGCGCTTTAAAGGCGCGAAAGCCCGCGAAGCCAAGGTCGGTTTGCCCTTCCAGTTGACGGGTATCGACACCGGCATCGTTGTATTTGAACAGTTCCGGGCGGAAATGAATTTCGCGCGCCTGATGTGTGCTGGCATCAAGCGAGAACATACGCACGCGACGACGAAAGCCCATTCCTACGTGGAAAAATTGCACATCCAGCTTGCGGCCTTCGATGTTGTTCCACAGAGAGTGCGCCGCATCGTACTGAATGCTGTTGTAGGCCTGCGGCGTCAGATTCGCCAGCGTATTGGGTAACGCCCGGGGTTCGCCGCCCCACGGCTTTTGCGCTAAATCGTTCGCCATTGATTGCAGAACGGAAAAGTCAAAACGGACGGTTTGACCATCTGCAATATCAGACTCTGCCGCGAAAGCGGCGCGGGAAAAGAGTGAAGCAATACCGCTCGTACCGCACACGGCGGCCATTGCCATTGAACCTTTAATAAATCGTCTACGATCCATACCTGAAAGTGAGTCCTTCTGGTCGTGTGAATGGTCCCGCGCTGGTCTCTATCAGCGGCAAGAAGTGCAACGTTTCTGACCGCTCACTCTAGACAAAATTCATTAATAATCCAATTGTTGGCTGTCGATAATCTGTACAAAAGCCAAAATATTTTATGTCGATAAGAACAGACCGAATACCGTGTAAATACAGATGGCGCGCTTTCAGGTTATGAAAAGCGCAACCTGCCGAACATCTCGCCATTATTCCAGACTGACGTGATGTTTCATCACCCGTTTGAACAGCGCCATCCGCGCACCCATAAAGCGGTTCTCTACTTTAAAACCGGCAAATTTATTCAGTCCGATGCGTAACAAGCGATCCCGCCCCTGAACGCTGGCGGGCCAGCGCACCGGACCATGCAGAACATCGCAGGTCCGGCTGGCGTGACGGGCGAAATTAACCCAGTAATCGGCGATATGCCGGGCAAACGCCAGATCGTTGTCATTCACGTAATTGCGCGCGGGTTCCGCCAGCGTCAGCGTATCAAAGACATACGGCACTTCATTTCCGTGCCAGGCGCCGTTGGCGTAGGTTGTGTGTTCAGTTTCCGCGACATAGTCAAACCAGTATCGCCAGCACGGTTCACCTACCCGCTGCTGCGCCTGCATCACCACATAGCCCAACGTGGTGAACGCCATATCGCGGCAGACCTGGCGCCCCAGCTCTTCATCGCCTTTCACGCCGGGATAGAGCAGTTTGATCAGCCCTAACCCCAGTCGGCGTTCGCGCCGCAATTTCGCGATCTGCCCGGCGAGATCAACGCCAAACACCGCCATCACGCTCGCTTCGTCGCTGTTGGAGCCAATCAGAACCGGCATTGGGTGCTGCTTTCCGGCAAAGAAGGTCTCCATCATCGGCTGTGGCAATACAGCATCGCCGGAAATCGGCGTCGGCGCGATTTTCAACGGCGCGCCCAGCGGCCAGAATGCCTCCGCCGGTAGCGCCCGCAACTGTTCAGCAGTAGCGTTCGGCAAATTAAAATGCGCCGCCAGTTCGATGCCCTTTTGCAGCGCGACCTCGCGCGGCGTATCCGGTAACGTATAACCACTCTGAATAATAGCTTTATGGAACAGGCCCTTTGCCCGTGGGGACGCCATCAACGACAGGACGCTACGCGCGCCAGCGGACTCGCCGAACAGCGTCACATTCTGCGCATCGCCGCCGAAAGCGGCAATATTGTCCTGCACCCAGCGTAGCGCCGCGATCTGATCGAGCAAGGCGAAGTTATGCACGCATTCGCCGTCCTCGCCATCAAGGGCCGGATGAGCAAAAAATCCCAGGTGACCAAGACGATAATTGAGTGTGACTACCACGACATCGCGCTTCGCCAGCGCACAACCGTCGTAAGGCGGTAATCCTCCTGCGCCGATGGTGTAGCCGCCGCCATGCAGCCAGACCATCACCGGCAACGGCTGCGGGCGCATCGCGGGCGCCCAGATGTTCAGATACAGGCAATCCTCGGAAAAACGCCCCGGATCGCCCCCGCCAAGCTCGCGACAATATTCAATATCCTGCCAGCTGGCGCATGAAAATGTATTCGCAGGGCGTTCGCCCTGCCAGGGTGCGGCAGGCTGTGGCGCCCGCCAGCGGAGCTGACCCGTAGGCGGCGCGGCATACGGTATACCGCGCCAGATGTGGATGTCGTTTTGCACGACACCCATGACATTTCCCTGTTGCGTTTCGACAAGTGGGATGGAGGGATTCAACATGACGCATTCCTTTTCCTTCACATCCCGACAGCATACCGCGATCAGAGCAGTCCGCAACGCCGTTTACTGCGTTCTTCCGCCGCCTGATAAAGCGCAAACTCATCATATACCGGGCACCCTAACGCCTGCTCAAAGGCGTCGCGGCTGGCATTGCCGTGGCTACGCGCCTGGGTTTCGTTACCCAGGTTAGACTGGAATATTCCGGCCGCGCTTACCGGCAGAAAATCTTCATAGGTAATGGGTTGTGCCACCACCCAACCGCGTTCAATCAGCGGCTGTGGGTCGTCGCCCGGATGAATAGACTGGCGGTGCGATTCACCAGCAGGCGTTAACCGGTAGCGAAACCAGGCGAGCCCCTGCTGGCGCAGTAAAAATTCGCTGTCCGGGAAAGCGTTAAAGACCGCCTGCAAATGCAGCTGATGCGTAAGATTATCTTTGCCCGTCCCCGCCTTATGCAGTAACGCATCGTACAACCGCCGCCCTTCAGGCGTCAGCGCCACGCCGCGCTGTTCAATCTCACCAAAACGTGCCGTATGGCTGCCCTCCGTTTCACCGGCAAACAGCACCGACTCTTCCAGCGCCTTGAAACTGGTCTGGCGTAACAGAATCGGCACCTCACGGCGCGGAGGCCCTTCAATCAGGATCTTGGGTTCGATACCGCATTCCGGCATCATCAACTGCACTTTGTCGATATCCAGCGTGCGCGGCGTCAGGTGGTTAATGTGGCACCCCGGAAAACACACCACGTCAGCAATCAGACGGTGTTCATTATGTAATGCCTGATACGTTTCCCTGTCCACCGTGGCGTGCCGGTGCCAGCGGAAAGTCTCCAGCGCCTCCTGCACAAACTCCCGCGCCTGCGCCCCGGTAAAATTGCCCTGCGCATCAAAGACGTCCAGAAGTTCGCGACAGCGCGGCGTAAAGATATCGCGCTTCGCCAGAATATCCGCCGCGCGTTGGCGCAGCGTCGCGTTCTCAATTAACTCCAGCCGTAATAGCGAGGTGAAGACGCGAAACGGGTTGCGGGAAAGCGACGCATCGTCAATGGGGCGAAAGGCGGTGGAATGAACGGGAACGCCCGCCTGAGAAAGGTCGTAATAACTGACGGGATACATCCCCATAATCGCAAACATTCGGCGCAAGGTGGAAAGCTCCTGCGCCGTACCCACCCGAATCGCGCCATGCCGTTCAACGTTCAGCCGCGCCAGCTCATCCGCGTTGGCCAGCTTTTCATGCAGCGTGGGATTATTTTCCAGTACCGTCAGATTCACATCAGCGACAAGTTCCAGCAATGTACCGTACTGTGGAACTTCCTGCTGGTACATTGCTGACATTGCCTGCGAAAAGTGTTCCCGAATCTCATCAGCCGCGATGGTGTTCGCCATAATGTCATGCCTCCAGTGAATATTACCTGGAGTGTAGAAAACGCCGTTCACTCTGGTGGGAAGAATTTACAAAGTGTGATCTCACCTGTGCGGATTCAGGTGATGTTCCAGCCAGGGGAGCATCTGTTTCTTACGGCTCAGCATCCCTTCCACCTCGCAGGGGTGCGGGACGTCCGGCTGGGCATCTCCGGCAAACCAGAGGCGGGAATAACCGAGATTGATATCCGTGAGCATCAGAACAACCAGCGCCGCATCTGCCCCGGCGGCATAGCGCGCCATTTCCTCACGCAGGTCGTCCATCATCGCATCAACCTGTTCCAGCGCATACAGCTCAAGCTGCGCCACGCAAACCCGCTGCCCGTGGACAGTAAAGGTTTTCATGTCCTTCTGAAGAAGCTGGCTGGCGTTCATCCCTTCCACGCTGGTTTTCGCGTACAGAAGATCGCGGCTAAAGTGTTCAAGAGACAGACCGGCGAGCTGGCTGAGCGATTCCACCGTAAGGCGGTCATCCGGGGTCGTTGTCGGCGAACGAAGCGTGACAGTGTCACTCAGGACGGCGCCCAGTAATAACGTCGCTTCTGCGGGTGAAAGCTGTTTTCGAATGGCATCCGTCATCAGTTGCCACAGTAATGTCGCGCTACTGCCAACAGATTTTACCCACACTTCCGGCGGCAGTCGGGTGATCAACCCGCCTAAGCGGTGATGGTCAATAATGCCAACAACGTTACTCTGCGCTAAAGAATCCGGCCCCTGGGCTGGTTCGGTAAAATCAACCAGCCAGACGTCCCGATCGGTGAGCGGAACGCTTAATCGTTCAGGTATGGGCAACCCCGCCTGCGCAAAAATAAACTGCGTCTCACGGTTGGCTTCCCCCGTGCGGAACGCCACTGCCTCCTGCCCGCGTAACGTCAGCCAGCGCGCCGTCATCATGGCCGTACAGATAGCATCGCTATCAGGATTGAGGTGACCAATTACATATATCATTGTTGTTTCCTGTTGGAAAAAGCATGAGGAACCGGAAGAGTATTGACCAGCCCGACACGCTCCTGGTGATAAAGAGTCATATCAGGCGTCATCAGCCTACTGAAACGAGGCGGTTGGAATAAGGTGGAACGCCATCACCCTGCACAGGATTGTGAACCCGCTTGATGTCTCTTTCAAGTATGAACTCACGTTATGACCTGTCGCTTTCTGCGCCACACATTGTCATTATTCTCACATCACTGTGAATCGTACAAAACATAAGCAAAACAAACTTCTTGTAAAAGAAATGAGTTAGATGTTAATAATATTTTGCTATCAGGTTATCAAAAACCAATAACTTTACTTGTCACCGGCACCGCTCTGTTTTTAACATCACTTATGGAAAAAAATAGCTTGTTTAGTCAGCGCATCCGTTTGCGCCATCTTCATACTTTTGTAGCTGTCGCCCAACAAGGAACACTGGGGCGCGCGGCTGAAACCCTTAACCTGAGTCAACCTGCACTCTCTAAAACGCTTAACGAGCTGGAGCAACTGACCGGAACCCGCCTTTTTGAGCGCGGTCGCCTCGGCGCGCAGTTAACGCTGCCCGGCGAACAGTTCCTCACCCATGCGGTAAAAGTGCTTGATGCGCTTAATACCGCGGGCCAGGCGTTGAATCGCAAAGAAAGCCTCAATAATGATGTGGTGCGCATTGGCGCATTGCCCACCGCCGCATTGGGTATCCTTCCGGCCGTTATTGGTCAGTTCCATAAGCAGCAAAAAGAGACGACGTTACAGGTCGCCACCATGAATAACCCGATGCTGCTCGCTGGCTTAAAAACGGGGGAAATCGACCTCGGTATTGGCCGGATGTCCGACCCGGAATTGATGAGCGGTCTGAATTACGAGCTGCTGTTTCTGGAGTCGCTGAAGCTGGTTGTGCGCCCTAATCACCCACTATTACAGGAAACCGTCACCTTAAGCCGTGTGATGGAATGGCCAGTGGTCGTGTCGCCCAAAGGCACCGCTCCCCGGCAGAATGCGGAAGGTCTGCTACAAAGTCAGGGCTGCAAAATGCCCGTTGGCTGCATCGAAACGCTGTCGGCCTCGCTGTCTCGCCAGCTTACCGTTGATTATGACTACGTCTGGTTTGTCCCTTCAGGCGCGGTGAAAGAAGATCTGCGCCAGGCTACGCTGGTATCACTGCCGATTCCCACCCTGGGCGCTGGCGAACCGATTGGCATCCTCACCCGCGTGGACACGCCGCTTTCTCCCGGCGCGCAGGCGCTGATCGCCGCTATCCGTAAATCCATGCCGCACTGAATGCGCCCTCAAATAAATGCCGGATAAGACGCGTTAGCGTCGTTACCCGGCAATATTAAGGCTTAAAACGTTTCCCAGTTATCACCACTGGTTGTTACCGGCTGCGGTGATGAACTGGCGACGACGTCCACAGACGGCGCGCGTTTAATCGCACTTCCCCCCTGCAAACGAAACGCCCCGACCGCTTCGGTTAAGCGAGCGGCCTGCTCTTCCAGAGACGCGGCGGCGGCAGAGGCCTCTTCGACCAGCGAGGCGTTTTGCTGCGTGACCTTATCCATCTCGGAAATCGCCTGGCTCACCTGCACAATCCCACGACTTTGCTCATCAGAGGCTGCGGCGATCTCCAGCATAATGTCCGTTACGCGTCGCACGGCATCAACAATATCATTCATGGTGTTGCCTGCTGCGACGACTTCCCCGGAGCCCTGGTCAATCAGTCTGACCGATTCGCTGATCAGCCCTTCAATTTCTTTCGCCGCCTGCGCACTGCGGCTTGCCAGCGTGCGCACTTCACTGGCGACCACGGCGAAACCGCGCCCTTGTTCACCCGCTCGCGCCGCTTCGACCGCCGCGTTAAGCGCCAGGATATTGGTCTGGAAAGCGATGCTGTTGATGACGGCGGTGATCTCGGAAATTTTCTTCGAGCTATTGGAGATGTTGCCCATTGTTTTCACGACGCCAGACACCATCTGACCGCCGTGACTGGCTTTGCCGGAGGCGTCTTCCGCCAGTTTGCTGGCATGGTGCGCGTTGTCCGCATTTTGTTTTACCGTGGCCGTGAGCTCTTCCATGCTGGCTGCGGTCTGTTCAATTGCTGCGGCCTGCTCTTCCGTACGCGATGACAAATCGGTATTGCCGGCGGAAATCTCACTGGTGCCGCGATAAATCTCTTCCGCCCCCTGACGTACCGTTCCCACCGTTTGCCCCAGAGAGGACTGCATCTTCTGGAGATGGCGGCTTAAGCGACCGATTTCGCTGCGTCCGGTTGGATCATCCGGCATGGTGAGATCGCCTGCGGCAATCTGTTCAATACGCTGCGCAGCACGTTGCAGAGGGTTGATTACCGTCCGGCGGAGCGCGATAAACGTCAGTAGCGTAAGCACCAGCGCCAGCGCGAACGCTCCAATCATGAACATCAATCCCAGTTGGCTGCGCTGATGCGCCTGGTCGCTAAGCTGATTCGCGCGCGCCGTGCGTAGCTCAATCGCCTTGAGCAATACGGTGTTATACGCGGTATCAAGCGGTCTGGCCTGTTCGTTTTCATGGTTGATAATCGCCTCGAACATGCCGTTTCTGGCGTATTTCAACATAGGTTGCAGGCCATCAATATAGGCTTTGAAGCGGGTATTCAGCTCCGCATCCAGCGCCTCGTCCGCCGGTGTTTTTACCGCCCGCGCCATAAAGACGTTAAAGCCTTCCTGCGACTGCTTAATCCGCTTCTCCGCCTCAGCGATATTGGCTTTCATGTCATCCATTTCAGCAATGCGGCTCGCCGCGCCTGCATGGATCATATTGATACGCGCGGTACGCAGATGGTTAGAACTGTTGGATAAGCCCATCCGCACCTGAATTTCGTCCGTCACATCCCGCTGGTCACGATCTGCCTGTAGCAGGAAGTACCCCGCCAGCCCGGAACTGAGTGCGAACAGAAGAAGGATGCCACCGAGAATGGAGGAAAACAGCGGAACCAGCCGAATATGATGCAGAAAACCCAGCTTATGCGGTGCTTGCATCGTTGATGTGTTGTCCATGACCGTCGACTCTCTTGTAGGTTATTGCGTATAAAACACGCCCGTTAGATAGTCATCGGCATTCCAGGAAGTTTGCTTACGGTGAAAATCGGAATGTTTGTCACATTTTCACAACATTTATTCCTGAAAATTCAGGAAAGTGCCAGCGGCAGACCCGCTGGCATGTGAATCAGTTATCACCGAAATGGATAACGGTACGAATGGACTTGCCCTGATGCATTAAATCAAAGGCATCGTTGATTTGATCAAGCGGTAAGCGATGGGTAATGAACGGGTCCAGACGAATTTTCCCCGCCATCGCCTCTTCCACCATGCCTGGCAGTTGGCTACGCCCTTTCACACCGCCAAAAGCGGAACCGCGCCAGACGCGCCCGGTAACAAGCTGGAACGGACGGGTTTTAATTTCCTGGCCTGCGCCAGCCACGCCGATGATGATGCTCTCGCCCCAGCCTTTGTGGCAGCACTCCAGCGCTGCGCGCATCACATTGACGTTACCGATACATTCAAAACTGAAATCGACGCCGCCATCGGTCAGCTCAACAATCACATCCTGGATGGGTTTGTCATAGTCATTCGGATTAATGAAATCGGTCGCGCCCATTTCTTCCGCCAGTTTGAATTTCTCCGGGTTGGTGTCAACCGCCAGAATACGCCCGGCTTTCGCCTGCACCGCTCCTTGAATCACCGCCAGGCCGATACCGCCCAGGCCAAAGACCGCAACGCTATCCCCTTCTTTTACTTTTGCCGTGTTGTGTACCGCGCCAATCCCTGTGGTGACGCCGCACCCCAGCAGACAGACTTTATCCAGCGGCGCCTGCGGATTGACTTTCGCCAGGGAAATTTCAGCACAAACGGTATATTCACTGAATGTGCTGGTGCCCATATAGTGATAGACAGGTTCGCCGTTGTAAGAAAAACGGGTGGTGCCATCCGGCATCAACCCTTTACCCTGCGTGGCGCGCACCGCCTGACACAGGTTGGTTTTTCCGGATTTACAGAACTTACACTCGCCGCATTCTGCGGTGTACAGCGGAATAACATGATCGCCAGGCTTCAGACTGGTGACGCCTTCACCAACGTCAACCACCACGCCACCGCCTTCGTGACCCAGAACCGCCGGGAACACGCCTTCCGGGTCGTCGCCGGAGAGCGTAAACGCATCCGTATGGCAAACGCCGGTATGGGTAATTTTGACCAGCACTTCGCCTTTTTGCGGCGGCGCGACGTCAATTTCAACAATCTTTAACGGCTGGCCGGGGCCAAATGCAACTGCTGCACGTGATTTCATTTGTCTCTTCCCATTATTGTGAGGTGATCTGTTTATTTTAGATAAGCGCGCAGAAGGTGGCCGATTTCAGCCATGCGCACGGCGCGTTGATCCGGCGTGGTGTCGCCGCTGACCAGTTCATCTTTCAGGTGAATCTCAACCATCTCTCCCATCAGCCCGTTAGATGCACCGCGAACGGCGGCAATCTGTTGCAGGATCGCCAGACAAGGTTCTCCTGACTCCAGCGCCCGTTCCAGCGCGTCAACCTGCCCGCGGATACGGCGAACCCGAGTGAGAATACGTTTTTTATCTTCAGGTGAATGCGGCATACGCCCTCCATACTATAGGGGGGTATACTATCAGATTTGTTATTTGGCTGTAAAACCAACAGCAGCATCTCGCTATTTGTATGACAAATGGCTATACTGCCCGCTTCCGATGTAGACCCGTTTTCTTCACCTGCGTCACGGGTCTGGTTACACGCAGGTGTTTTCTAAAAGAAACCCCGCATTACGCGGGGTGGTGAGAAGAGTCAGGAACGTTTGCGCGGCATCATGCGCAACAGCGTATTGTCTTTCCAGACGTAGTGATGCATCAGCGCCGCGGCGGCATGCAAGCCAATAACAAAATACCCCAGTTTCGCCAGCGTGATATGCCAGGTTTTCAGCATATCCACCACCTCAAAATTAGCGTCTGACGCATGCGGCATCACCAGGCCGAACGCAACCCAGGGATTGCCCCGGTTATACATCATCACCAGGCCAATAATCGGCAAGACAATAAACAGCAGATAGATCACCAGATGCCCAAGATGCGCCATTCCGGTCACCATCGGCTTTGGTTTTGGCACAATGGGCGGCGCCGGGTATTTCAGTCTGACCAGCAGGCGCGTCACCATCAACACCAGGATGGTCATCCCGCACGAGACATGAACCATATTGATCCACGGACGATAGCTGCGGGGCGCAAATCCCCTCAACTCCATTGCACAGTAGGTCACAATAACCAGTAAAAAGACCAGCCAGTGGATGCCAATTTGCAGGCTTGTGTACTTATTGCTCATAACACGTCCTGAGTAAAAAAATAAAGCGTCAACATAGCGAGCTTTTGTTAAAAATTCATTAACTTTTGTTCACCCAATTTCAACCAGTTACGCTTAGCCGCAAAATCTGTTATTGCCCTGGACGCCTGACTGGACTATGCCTGGTAGGAAAAAATGTGTCGTATCGTTGCATCCTGACAGGAGAAAACCATGAGTAAAATTGGCATTAACGGCTTTGGTCGTATCGGTCGTCTGGTGTTACGTCGTCTGCTGGAAGTGAAAAGCGACATTGATGTCGTCGCCATCAATGACCTGACCTCCCCTAAAATCCTCGCGTATCTGTTGAAATATGACTCAAACTACGGCGTATTCCCCTGGAGTGTGGATTTCACCGAAGACGCTCTGATTGTGGACGGCAAGAAAATTGCGGTTTACGCAGAAAAAGAGGCTAAAAATATTCCGTGGAAAACCACCGGTGCCGGGATCATTGTCGAGTGCACCGGCTTCTATACCTCAGCCGAGAAGTCCAAAGCGCACCTCGACGCTGGCGCTAAAAAAGTGCTGATTTCCGCCCCGGCTGGCGATATGAAAACCATTGTCTTCAACGTGAATGACGACACGCTGGATGCCAGCGACCAGATTGTTTCTGTCGCATCCTGCACTACCAACTGCCTGGCGCCGATGGCGAAAGCGCTGAATGACAACTTTGGCATTCAGGTTGGCACCATGACCACAATTCACGCCTACACCGGAACCCAGTCGCTGGTTGACGGGCCGCGCGGGAAGGATCTGCGCGCTTCGCGGGCGGCGGCGGAAAACATCATCCCCCACACCACCGGCGCGGCGAAGGCCATTGGTCTGGTGATTCCTGAACTGAGCGGAAAACTTAAAGGCCATGCTCAGCGCGTTCCAGTGAAAACCGGCTCTGTAACCGAACTAGTCTCGATTCTGGAGAAAAAAGTCACTGCGGAAGAGATCAACGCGGCGCTGAAGAAAGCGACAACCCATAATCCGTCGTTTGGCTATACCGATGAAGAGATCGTCTCTTCCGATATTATCGGCTCACATTTCGGTTCGGTGTTCGATGCCACACAAACTGAAATCAGCACAGTGGGCGATCTGCAACTGGTGAAAACCGTCGCCTGGTACGATAACGAGTACGGTTTTGTGACCCAACTTATTCGCACGCTGGATAAATTCGCCAAACTCTGACCTTCTGGCGGAGGCATTGTTCCTCCGCCGTTTTCACCATTTATCTGGTCATTCAAGACGATGTGAATCCCTTCCGATTTTCAATGGATTAACTGTGTTATAGATAACGTTTATCACTGAGTGAGCACAGTCATGGACGTATTCAGCCGCGAAACCTTAGAAGAAATGATGGCGCAAGCCGTCTCCCGCTCAGCCACATTTACCCTCTGGCCTGATGGCGAAGCCCCCGGAGCGAAAAACAGCGATGCTGTTTTTACGCCAGAACCGCGGCATACCGGTACATCCATCTTCGATCGCGCCGTCACGGGCGTCCGATCTCCTGAAATCACCGTTTACGCGCCAGATAAACCCAACGGCGTGGGGCTTCTCGTGACGCCAGGCGGTTCCTACCGGCGCGTCGTGCTGGATAAAGAAGGCAGCGCGCTGGCGCCCTTTTTTAATGCGCGTGGTTATACCCTGTTCGTGATGACCTACCGGATGCCCGGAGATGGCCATGATGAGGGGGCAAACGCGCCGCTGGCGGATGTGCAGCGCGCGATGCGCTATCTTCGCGCCAATGCGCAAGCGTGGAAGATCGACCCGGAACGCATCGGGGTGCTGGGTTTTTCTGCCGGTGCGCATGTCGCCGCCAGTCTGGGGACGCGTTTTGCTGAACCCGTCTATTCCCCTATAGATAGCCTGGATGAAATCAACGCCCGCCCTGCTTTTATGGCGCTGGTCTATCCGGTCATCACCATGCGTGACGACATTCATCATCCCGGCTCACGCCTTGAGCTGATGGGTGCGGAACCTGACGATGAACAGATTCGCCACTACTCGCTTGAGGAACGCGTGGATGCCGCTACGCCGCCCACATTTCTGCTGCATGCCATCGACGATCCGGCGGTAAAGGTGGAAAACAGCCTGGTATTTTTTAACGCGCTGCGCCGTTCTGGCGTAGCGGTGGAAATGCATCTGTTTGAGCGAGGAAAACACGGGTTTGGCATTCGTGATACGCAGGGATTGCCGGTCGCGGTCTGGCCGGAACTGATGATGAACTGGATTGCGACCAAAGTGTGACCGCCATTAACAGGCCGGGGAAAACCCCGGCCTGTTACATCAGGACTGCAAATAGACCACCTGCGTTTGCAGATACTCGTTCAGACCGTGTTTGCCATCCGCCCCGCCAATACCTGACTTGCGCCAGCCAGCATGGAATCCCTGCATCGCCTCAAAGTTTTCGCGATTGATATAGGTCTCGCCGAATTTCAGCCCGCCGATCGCCTTCATCGCAACATTCAGGTTTTGCGTATATACAGACGATGTCAGACCGTAATCGCTGTCGTTCGCCATCTCCAGCGCCTCTTCCAGCGTATCAAACGCCACAACCGGCAGCACGGGGCCAAATGTCTCCTCATGCATGATGGTCATCTCCTGGCGAACGTCCAGCAGCAGCGTCGGTGGATAATAATAACCTTTGCCCTCCACGGCCTTGCCGCCCAACGCCACGCGAGCGCCCTCCTGTACAGCGCGCGCCACTTTCTGCTCTACCCGCTCCAGCGCGGCAGCGTTAATCAGCGGCCCCATTGCGATGTCATCACGCTGTGCCGGATCGCCAAACTGAACCGCTTTCATCGCCTCGCCCAGACGATTCACAAAGCGATCGTAAATCCCTTTTTGCACATAAACGCGCTCAGCACAGTTACAGACCTGCCCGGTGTTGATCACTCTGGAATCCACAATCGCTTTCACGGCCAGCTCAAGATCCGCATCGTCCATCACGATTGCCGGGGCTTTCCCGCCCAGTTCCAGGCAAACTTTAGTGATGTTTTTCGCTGCCGCCGCCATAATTTTCTCGCCGGCGACCACGCTGCCGGTCATGCTTACCATCGCGACTTTCGGGTTCCCCGCCAGCTCCTGCCCAACTGTTTCACCGCGTCCCAGCACCAGGTTGAATACGCCTTTCGGTAAGCCGATGTCATGCACGATCTGCGCGAAAGCAATGGCATTGTTTGGCGTAAATTCGCTGGGTTTAATGACGATGGTATTCCCGGTCAACAACGCCGGAGCGAGCTTACGGGCAATCAAAAAGAACGGAAAGTTCCACGGCAGAATCCCGGTGGTGACGCCCAGCGCGCGTTTAAAGACCAGAATATTTTCTCCGGGGCGGTCGCTTTGCAGGATCTCGCCTTCATAACGGCGCGCCCACTCGGCCATATATTCGATGTAGTCAGCGGTGAACGCGACTTCCACCTGCGCCAGCTGCTGGATTTTTCCGCCTTCCGCGACAATCAGCGCACTGATCTCTTCTGCCCGCTCACGAATCCCTGCCGCGATCTTTCTCAGCCACCCCGCGCGTTCAATCGCAGGCAGCGCCTCCCATTCCGGCTGAGCGCGCGCAGCGGCGTCAATGGCCTGACGCGCCTCTTGCGCGCCGCCATCAGGAATACGGGAGAGCAGTTCTTCGGTGGCAGGATTCACCACATCAATCCATGCGTCTCCCTGCCAGCTAACAAATTGACCATTGATATACATCGGGTGTTGTACGGGTGCGGACATGCGCTGCTCCTGTAATTGAATTGTTTTTAACAAGTAAAATCATTGTTAAGTAATAACAATCACATGTTCTCAGGGTCGTCTGCGGTGCTGGTTTTGTGATGTGCTTCATAAAAGCAGCCAGGAAGGTTCTGTCAGAGGGGCGATATCGGGGAGAGAGTTTGCCCGTTTGAGCGTAAATTTCCGCAAACGGGCAAGAAAGTAACATTAACGCAACGAACGACTGTTCATGGTCTCAATCAGGTCAGCGTCATTTTGCAGCGTCTGCCACGCCGCCTCAACGTCAGCGGGAATATCAACGTGCACAATAAAGTCGCGGCCACGCGGCCCGTAGCCGGTTTCATCATCCCGTAAGCGCGGAAGCTCTCCCGCAATCAGGGAGAGATAGCGATCCACGGACCACAACCCCTTCTGTTCTCCGGCAAAATCCACGCCGTCATCGTGCTGGCACAGCGTCGGGACAATACCAGGATAGCTCAACCAGCGGGGCGAATCGGGATCGTCGCAGGTGACGCGGCGGAACGTCGCCATCGTCCGGCGTTGCATTGTCGGGTCCTGTACGATAATGGCGGTGTTAATGGGCGCCGATACCTGACCAATCAGGGCGCAGCTAAACTGCGCGTTCTCACCGCAGTTTGTTGACTTGTCTTCTGGCCAAATGTTCTCCGTCGGGATCTGCCAGAACTGATGAGCGATATCCGCGAGGATTTTGGCTTCCGTACGCCCGGTGGTGCGTATGGTGTTGTAGCGCGGGTGCCCGGCGATGGCGGCATAGAGAAACGTGGTGGAATGGCCGATACCGCCGCTGATCAACAGCGGGATCTGCTGCGCTTTCGCTATGTTGCAGGCGGCGTCTATCACCGGGATGACGGCATTCCCCGCCAGCACAACGCAGTCAGCCTGATACGGCGCGTCACCAGAGAAGTCATTTTGGGCCAGCCAATGCCCCAGTGTGTTCGCTGCTTCCAGCGTTGCACTGGATAATGCCGGAAACGGTCTCATTCTCATGGTTCTTCCTCCTGTGTTCCTTGCAGAGTACCGGAGTGGCTTCTGGTGAGTACCAGATCACTCCGAAAGACGATCCGCTGATTATCCTGTGGTGCGAGGGTGAGATAAAGCGTTGATGTCAAACAACGTTCAATGAGCGAAAATCCCGGCTTAACGGCAATGAATATTTGATTTACCGGGCGTTTTCATATTCACTTGAATTATGGTTTACGTCAGACGTAGAATCATTAGCCCGCTAACCATTAAAATAATACAAAGGTATACGACGTTATGCGCCTGCCCCAACGCGATCCTTATGCTCCTCGCGAGTGGCAGCCTCACGAAAAGCCCGCGCTGTTAGGCTCACCTTCGACTCCCATTCACAGCACGCCGAAACGCATCGCCTACGGAGTGGTGGGCCTGCTGGTGTGTCTGACCGGCGCACTCGGGAACGCGGTCGTGACCGCGAATCTGCAAAATTTACAGGGCACCTTTGCCGCCTGGTCGACGGAGATCGCCTGGCTGCCTGCCGTTTATGTCATGACCAATGTCTCAATTAACCTGCTGCTGGTGAAATTTCGCCAGCAGTTTGGTCTGCGGGCATTTACCGAAGGTTTTCTGGTGCTGTATGTGCTGGTCACCTTTTTTCACCTCTTCGTCAACGATCTGAGTTCCGCGCTAATGGTACGCGCGGCGCACGGTATGGTCGCCGCCGCGCTCAGTTCGCTGGGTATTTATTATCAGATACAGGCCTGGCCTGCGAAACACCGTCTGAAAGCGTTAACGATCGGTATTACCGGGTCGTCGCTGGCCATTCCCCTCGCCCGGTTGTTCTCTACCGAACTGCTGCAACTGGATGAGTGGCGCGGCCTGTACTTCTTTGAGCTGGGACTGGCGCTGGTTTCGCTGGGCTGCGTCATCGCCTTAAAACTGCCTCCCGGCGACAGACGTAAGGTTTTTGAAAAGAAAGACTTTATTACTTTTATTCTGCTCGCGCCCGGCATGGCGCTGGTCTGTGCCGTGCTGTCGCTGGGGCGACTGGACTGGTGGTTTGAAGCGCCCTGGATTGGCTGGTCTCTGGCGCTGGCGACGGTACTCATCATCAGCGCAATTGTGTTCGAGCATAACCGCAGCAATCCGCTGTTGAATACGCGCTGGCTCTCCAGCGGCAGTATTCTCCGCCTGGGGCTGATTATGTTGCTGATCCGCATTGTGCTGGCGGAGCAAAACACCGGCGTAATTGGCTGGCTGCAATACGCTGGCTTACAGAATGAGCAAATGACGCATCTGGCCTGGTCAATTTTCGCTGGCATTGTGTGCGGCATCATCACCAGTTGCCTGACGATTAAACCGACGCGGCTGGCCTGGCCCGTGATTACGTCGCTGGCATTGATGATCGTCGCCTCGCTGCTCGACAGCCACTCCACAAACCTGACGCGCCCCGACCAGTTAATGGTCAGCCAATTCTTACTCGGCTTTGGCAGCGCGTTCTTCCTTGCCCCGGCAATGCTGGCGGGTATCGGCGGCGTCATCGCCGATCCGCGCAATCTGGTCAGTTTTTCCGTCTTATTTGGGATGAGTCAGAACATCGGCGGTCTGCTGGGCTCCGCCATTCTCGGCACTTTCCAGACCTGGCGTGAAAAATATCACTCCAGCCTGCTGGCCGATCAGCTCACCACGCTAAATCCGCTGGTGAATGAGCGTCTACAGATGTACAGCCAGATGTACAAAAGCCTGATTGGCGACAGCGCATTGCTGAACACCCAGGCAATCGCTCAGCTACAAACCGTTACGTCGCTTGAGGCAAATATCCTCGCCTATAACGATACTTATTTACTGACGGCCAGCATTGCCGCCGCTACGCTAATCTGGATTTTATGGCGCTTGCTGCGACTGCGTATTACCGCCCGGATGGCGCTGAAAAAAGCCACCGGAACCAAGTAACAAATGAAAATTATGTTTATCGCTTTACCTCAGGAGCCGCTATGAGTCAGCAGGATGCCGCCAAAGAGCAGGCAAATACCCGAAACAATCTCCGTGTGGTGTCAATTTTTGCCGCTGCCGCCATTGGCCTCGTCGGGGTTCTGGTGATCCTCTACGCCTGGCAATTACCGCCGTTTACCCGCCATACGCAATTTACGGATAACGCCTATGTGCGTGGGCAAACCACCTTTATTAGCCCGCAGGTGAATGGATATATCACGCAGGTGAATGTGCAGGACTTTGTGCAGGTGAAAAAAGGCGAACTGCTGATGCAGATCGACGACCGTATTTATCGCCAGCGTGTCCATCAGGCCGAAGCGCAGTTGGCCATGAAAATCGCCGCGTTAAATAACAACCTGCAACAGCGTAAAAGCGCCGAAGCCGTGATTGCGCGCAATGAAGCGGTACTGAAGAACGCCAAAGCGCAAAGTTTGAAAACCCAGGCAGATTTGAAACGCGTGAAAGATCTCACCGCCGACGGTTCGCTGTCGATTCGTGAACGCGATGCGGCGCTGGCCAGCGCGGCGCAAGGCAGCGCGGATATCGACCAGGCGAAAGCCACGCTGGAGATGTCACGACAGGATTTACAAACGGTGATCGTCAACCGGGGAGCGCTGGAAGCCGACGTTGAAAATGCCCGCGCAGCGTTAGAGCTGGCGCAGATCGATCTGCAAAATACCCGCATTGTCGCGCCGCGCGATGGCCAGCTTGGGCAGATTGCCGTCCGCCTCGGCGCGTATGTCACCGCCGGAACGCATCTCACCACGCTGGTGCCGCCGCAGCACTGGGTTATCGCCAATATTAAAGAGACGCAACTGGCGGAGCTGCGCGTGGGTCAGCCGGTACGGTTTACCGTCGATGCGCTGAATGATCGGGCTTATGAAGGCCGGGTGGAGAGCATTTCTCCGGCAACCGGCGTGGAGTTCAGCGCCATTACGCCGGACAACGCGACCGGCAACTTTGTCAAAATCGCCCAGCGCATTCCGGTTCGGGTGGAGGTGCTGGGTAAACCGGAGGAAATTGCGCGATTGCGTCCGGGCATGTCGGTGCAGGTACATATCGATACCCGGGAGGCGAAACAATGACGCGCCGTCCCGTTGCCGCTTTGCTGTTCGCCCTGCTGCTCAGTGGCTGTCAGTCGGTTGATGTGGCACCCGCAAAACCGTCTTTGCAAATCCCCGCCGCCTGGCGAACCGCCACCGGCCCCGCCAGCGCAACAGAACAGGTATGGTGGAGAAATTTTCACGACATTCATCTGAATCGTTATGTCGATCAGGCTCTGCAAAATAACAGTGACGTGCTGATTGCCCGCGAACGGGTAAATGAATACCAGGCCAGGGTCTATGCCGCCGAAGGCAGCCTGTTCCCTTCGCTGGATGCGGGCGTTAGCGGAGCGCGGGCGCGAACGCAGTCTGCGGCAACCGGACTTCCGATCTACAGCACGTTGTATAAGGGCAGCCTGACGGCAAGCTACGATGTCGATATCTGGGGCGTTAATCGCAGCACCGCCAGTGCAGCGCGGGCCTCGCTGGCGGCGCAAAAAGCGGCGGCGGCCGCCGCCGATCTGACCGTTGCCTCGTCCGTTGCGTCCGGTTATGTCACGCTGCTGGCGCTGGATGAGCAGCTCAACGTGACAAAATCGACGCTGAAATCGCGTGAAGAAGCCTGGAATCTGGCAAAACGGCAATATGAAACAGGCTACAGCTCGCGCCTGGAATTGATGCAGTCGGATTCTGAGCTTCGCTCGACGCGCGCGCAAATTCCCCTGCTTGAGCACCAGATCGCACAACAGGAAAACGCGCTGAGTCTTCTGCTGGGCAGTAACCCGACGCGGCTGGCCCGTAGCGACCGTTTTGATGCGCTGACGCCCTTAACGTTGCCGTCACAGTTGCCCTCTTCGTTGCTCAACCGCCGTCCTGATGTTGTGCAGACCGAGAGACAGCTTATTGCGGCCGATGCGACGCTTGCCGCCTCTCGCGCCAGCCTGCTGCCGTCGATCAACCTGACGGCGACCGGATCGGTGCAGGATCGCACGCTTCCCGGTCTGCTTGACGACCCGCTCCGCTTATGGAGTATCGGCGGCAGCATTCTCGCCCCTCTGCTTAACCGTCAGGCATTGAATGCGCAGGTTGATATTTCCCAGTCCCAGCGTAATCAGGCGCTGTACAGTTATGAAAAAACCGTGCGTAACGCCTTCAGAGAGGTAAACGATAGCCTCGACGCCATCACCCGCTATCAGGAACAACTCAGTGAATTACAGGCGCAGCAGGATGTGGCGCAGGAAACATTGCGCATCGCCCAGAATCGCTATCGCAATGGCTATTCGTCTTATCTGGATGTACTGGACGCCCAGCGCACGCTGTTCTCAGTGCAAACCAATGTGGTGCAGGTGAAAAACAACCTGCTGCTGGCACAGATTGATCTCTACAAAGCGCTGGGCGGCGGCTGGTCTGTCTGACGTCATCCGTACGGCAAGTGGTGAATGATTTCGCGGATGTTATAGACCAGACCAGACAGCGATATCACCAGCAAAAACAGCGATGACGCCAGCCCAATACGCCGGCTGTGATGCGGTGACAACCAGTTATTGATGAGCAGGATGTACAGCGATAAAACAGCAAAATCAAAAATGATCCACACCACCGTCAGCGTCATAATGCTGGCGGCGAAGTTCTGCGTCACCGCAATAAACTGAGGGAAGAAAGCGACAAAGAAAAGGATGTCTTTCGGATTTGAAATGCCGGTAATGAATCCCCGGATCACCCCGCCGTCGCCCGCAGCGACCGTGTTTTCTTGCGCATTTGCCTGCGGATTCCCCGCCCGCAGGCTGATTAACGCGCCGTAGCCGATATACAACGACCCTGCGATCCCCAGCAAAGACAGAAACAAACCGGAGATCGACACCACTCCGGCCAGCATCAACGCCGCCAGGATAATCAGCACCAGAGAGGCGCTGTTCGTTCCGATCACGGTCGCAAAGGCTTTACGCGCGCCGTGCCGGGCCGCCGTCCCGGTTACCAGCGCAACCACCGGGCCGGGCGTGACCAGCAACAGTAAAACCGATAAACTATACGCACTCAGCAATGTCAGATTAATCAACGCCTTTTCTCCTTCATAACGCACACAGGCCCGGAAACTCCCGGCATTATTCAGCGAGCGATGACGTTTGAAAAACGAATAAAACTGCTATTTAATGTGAGTAAAACTCACAATAGCGTATCGCCATGACTCTGCCGCCACTGTATGCCCTGCGCGCTTTTGAAGCCGCCGCCCGCCTCGGATCATTCAGCAAAGCCGCTGACGCGCTGAACGTCACTCCGGGCGCGATCAGCAGACATATCCGTACCCTGGAGACAACGTTTGACTGCCCGCTGTTTCACCGCAACGGCCCGCAGGTTGAGGTAACGGAAGCGGGACGCGCGCTGGCGGAGCAGCTGGCCGCAGGCTTTCGGACGCTGGAAAACGCCTGCTCCGCGTTTCGCAACCAGCAGCACGGTCTGCGCTTAAAGGCACCCTCAACCCTGACAATGGGCTGGTTGCTGGACGTGCTGAACAGCGTACATCAGCAGGAGCCCTCGCTTAACGTGGAGCTTTCCAGCGTCTGGATGGACACCGATACGGTGGATTTCAATCGCGAACCCTTTCACTGCGCCATCCTGTTAGGCAACGGTCATTTTGGTCCCGGCACGCAAAGCAGGCTGCTTTTTAAAGAGTGGCTGATCCCGATATGCGCCCCCGCGCTGCTTGAACAGGTACGAGAAAACATTGCCGACTGCGAGCTTATTCACCCTTCGCCAGACCGGCGCGACTGGACGCGATGGCTGGCGCGCAGCGGTAAATTTAACGGGCTGAATACCCGCCGGGGAAAAGTGTTCGACACGCTGGAACAGGGAAATCAGGCGGCGATAAGGGGGCATGGCGTCTCCGTGGGCGATCTGCTGCTCAGTCTGGAGGCGGTAAAAAGCGGTCTGCTCACCCTTCCGTTCAATGAAGCGGTGGCAACCGGAGAAGGCTACTATCTGGTCTGGCCGCAAGATACGGCATTCGAAAAAGACATTGCGCTGCTTTATGACAGGCTAAAGCGCGCCGCCCCGCAGGAGATACCCGAAGGTATCTCCTGCCTGAGCTGAGCATGGAGCTACAGGCTGATTTGCTCCATCGCCTGTAAAATGCGCTTATCGGAGATCGGGTACGGCGTGCCGAGCTGTTGTGCAAAGTAGCTGACGCGCAGCTCCTCAATCATCCAGCGGATTTCTTTGACGTCGTCGTCATCACGGCGGGCTGGCGGCAGCTTATTAATCCACTGCTGCCAGGCCTGCTGCACGCTTTCGATTTTCAGCATCTGCGCCCTGTCACGGTGCGGGTCAACCGCCAGTTTCTCCAGCCGTTTTTCAATCGCCTGCAAATAGCGCAGCGTATCGCCGAGGCGCTTAAAGCCGTTGCCGGTGACAAAACCGCGATACACCAGCCCGCCCATTTGCGCTTTGATATCAGACAGCCCCAGCGCCATCGTCATATCCACGCGTCCTTTCAGACGTTTGTTGATCGTGAACACGGCGGTCAGGATCTGCTCGACCTGCTTCGCGATATCGACAACGGTGTCGTTCAGCTCAGCGCGCACCTTCTCATGCAGCGCGGCAAAAGCCTCTTCCGTCCATACCGGGCCGCCATTGGCGTCGATCAGCTTGTCCACGCCGCAGGAGATGCAGTCGTCAATCAACTCCAGCACTTTGCCATACGGGTTGAAGTACAGACCGAGCTTGGCTTTATTCGGCAGCTTTTCGTGCAGATACTTAATCGGCGACGGAATATTCAGCAGCAGCAAGCGGCGTAAACCGCACCACATTGCCTGTTGTTGCTCCAGCGGATTGTCGAACAGCCTGATGGCGACGCTATCACGCTCATCTACCAGCGCAGGCCACGCCTTCACTTTGTAATTGCCGCGTTTCTGCTCATAGCTTTCCGGCAGCTGACCGAAACTCCAGATGTGCAGCCCACTCTGCTCGATGCCGTCATCTGCCACCGCCGAGAGTGTTTCCTGGACTTTCCCTTTCAGCGCCTCTTTCAGCCCCTGCAAAGCGCGCCCTTCCTGCAACTTCTTGTTTTTGTCATCCACCACGCGGAAGGTGATCTTCAGATGATCGGGCACCTGATCCCAGTGCCAGTCTTCGCGATCTACCGTCACGCCGGTCATCCGCCGCAATTCACGCTCCAGCGCATCCAGCAACGGTAGCTCCAGCGGCGTTACGCGACCTAAAAACGCTTCGGCATAGTTCGGCGCCGGAACAAAGTTCCGCCGTACCGGTTTCGGCAGCGATTTAATCAGCGCAATCACCAGCTCTCGGCGCAGACCTGGAATTTGCCATTCAAACCCGGACTCTTCCACCTGGTTTAACAACGGAAGCGGGATATGGACAGTGACGCCGTCGGCGTCGGCGCCCGGTTCAAACTGATAGCTCAGCCGCAGCTTAAGATTTCCCTGGTGCCAGAAGTTCGGGTAATCCAGCTTGCTGATTTTTTCCGCGCCCTCTTTGATGAGCATACTCTTTTCAAAGTTGAGCAGATCCGGCGTTTCACGGCTGACTTTTTTCCACCAGTTGTCGAAGTGGCGCGCGGAGATCACGTCATGACTGATGCGCTGGTCGTAGAACTCAAACAGCGTCTCATCATCGACCAGAATGTCGCGACGGCGCGATTTGTGCTCCAGCTCTTCCACTTCCGCACGCAGTTTCAGGTTGTCGCGGAAGAAGGCGTGGCGCGTCTGCCAGTCGCCCTCTACCAGCGCATGACGAATAAACAACTCGCGACACAGCGCCGGGTCGATCTGGCTGTAATTCACCTTACGCGCGGCCACTATCGGCAGACCGTACACGGTCACTTTCTCCGTCGCCATCACCGCGCCCTGCGCCCGTTCCCAGTGCGGTTCGCTGTAAGAACGCTTAATCAGATGCTGGGCAACCGGTTCCACCCACTCGGGATCGATGCGCGCCGCAATGCGCCCCCACAGGCGGCTGGTTTCCACCAGTTCTGCGACCATCGCCCACTTCGGCGGCTTCTTGAACAAACCGGAACCTGGGAAGATGGAGAAACGGGCGTTGCGCGCGCCGGTATACTCCTGCTTGTCGGCATCTTTCATCCCGATATGCGACAGCAGCCCGGTCAGCAGCGCGATATGCACTTCACGGTATTGCGCCGGTTCGCTGTTTACCGGAATACCCAGCTCTTTCACCACCTGGCGCAATTGGGTGTAGATATCCTGCCATTCGCGCACGCGCAGATAGTTCAGGTAATCAGTGCGACACAAGCGGCGGAACTGGTTCGACGACAGCGCTTTCTGCTGCTCGCCGAGGTAATTCCACAGATTCACAAAGGCGAGGAAGTCAGACTCTTTATCGTGGAAACGACGGTGCTTCTCATCGGACGCCTGCTGTTTATCCATCGGGCGCTCACGCGGGTCCTGAATAGACAGCGCGGAGGTGATGATCATCGCCTCACGCACGCAGCCGTGTTTCTGCGCTTCCAGCACCATCCGCGCCAGACGCGGGTCTACCGGCAGCTGCGACAACTGGCGTCCTGAAGGCGTCAGTTTATAAGCCGTTTGCTGCTCATCGGTCGTAATCGCCCCAAGCTCTTCCAGCAGACGCACGCCGTCCTGAATGTTGCGTTTATCCGGCGCTTCAACAAACGGGAATGCGGCGATATCGCCCAGCCCCAGCGCCGTCATTTGCAAAATAACCGAAGCCAGGTTGGTACGCAGAATCTCCGGGTCGGTAAATTCCGGGCGCGACAGGAAGTCATCTTCCGAATACAGACGGATGCAGATCCCTTCCGACACACGTCCACAGCGGCCTTTACGCTGGTTAGCGGAAGCCTGTGAAACCGGTTCAATCGGCAGCCGCTGCACTTTGGTACGGTAGCTGTAGCGACTGATGCGCGCAGTGCCGGGATCGATAACGTACTTAATGCCCGGTACGGTCAGCGAGGTTTCCGCCACGTTAGTCGCCAGCACGATGCGACGTCCGCTGTGCGACTGGAACACGCGGTTCTGCTCGCTGTTAGAGAGGCGTGCATACAGCGGCAATACTTCGGTATGGCGCAAATTGAGTTTATTGAGCGCATCGGCGGTATCACGGATTTCGCGTTCGCCGCTCATAAAGATCAGGATATCGCCGGGACTTTCACGCCCCAGTTCATCCACCGCGTCAAAAATCGCCTGAAGCTGATCGCGCTCGGTATCGTCCGCTTCTTCGACAATCGGACGATAGCGCACTTCAACCGGGTACGTTCTGCCGGAAACTTCAATGATCGGCGCATTGTTAAAATGACGCGAGAAGCGCTCCGGGTCGATGGTCGCGGAGGTGATGATGATTTTCAGATCCGGGCGACGCGGCAACAGCTCTTTCAGGTAGCCAAGCAGAAAATCGATATTCAGGCTGCGCTCGTGCGCTTCATCAATGATGATGGTGTCGTACTGCATCAGCAGCCTGTCCTGCTGGATTTCCGCCAGCAGGATACCGTCCGTCATCAGCTTAACCATCGTGTTGTCGCTGACGTGATCGCTGAAACGGACTTTATAACCGATGCAGCCGCCCGGTTCCGTTTGCAACTCTTCGGCAATACGGTTGGCAACGGTACGCGCCGCCAGACGACGCGGCTGCGTATGGCCGATCAGCCCTTTAATACCGCGCCCCAGCTCCATACAAATTTTCGGCAGCTGCGTGGTTTTACCCGAGCCGGTCTCCCCCGCCACAATCACCACCTGGTGGTCGCGAACGGCCTCCAGGATGGCCTGTTTTTTCTGGCTGACAGGCAGATTTTCTGGATACGTTATTTCCGGTCTGGCGGCTTCGCGCAGCACAATTTTACCTGCTGCCTGTTCAATCTCTTTCGCCATCTCCAGGAGAATGGCCTGTTGTGCATCAGGTTTTTTAACCTTCTTCACGCCATGCAGGCGGCGGGCAAAGCGCTGCCTGTCACGCAGCATCAGCGTATCCAGCTGTTGCTGAAGTGCGGCGAAGGTGATTTTCTGTTGTTCTGTCATAGCATTAGAGGGCAGTGCTCTGCCGGGTAAAATCTCTTTTTAATGATTGGTATAGAGTACCACATCGGCGCTTTTCGTGTGTTGTTCAATAATTTCGAACATAGGATTCGATATATTGCGCTATCTCTGCGACAGGATTGTGAATAGAGTGTCAACAAGCAACGGGGCTCACCCCATTCAAACACATAAAAGGAAACACCCATGAGCAAAGTATTAGTTCTTAAATCCAGTATTCTGGCAGGGTACTCTCAGTCTGGTCAGTTGTCTGATTATTTTGTTGAACAGTGGCGCGAAAAGCATCCTGCGGATGCGATCACCGTGCGCGACCTGGCCGCGAATCCTGTTCCGGTACTGGATGGCGAACTGGTGGGTGCCCTGCGCCCGAGCGACGCTCCGCTGACTCCGCGTCAACAGGACGCGCTGGCGTTGTCCGACGAGCTGATCGCGGAACTGCAAGCGCACGATGTGATCGTCATTGCGGCGCCGATGTACAACTTCAACATCCCGACTCAGTTGAAAAACTATTTTGACCTGGTTGCCCGCGCGGGCGTCACCTTCCGTTACACTGAGAAAGGGCCGGAAGGTCTGGTGACCGGTAAACGTGCGGTGATTCTCTCCAGCCGTGGCGGTATCCACAAAGATACGCCGACAGACCTGATCGCGCCGTACCTGAAAGTCTTCCTGGGCTTTATTGGTATCACCGACGTGAACTTCGTGTTTGCTGAAGGGATTGCTTACGGCCCGGAAGTCGCGGCCAAAGCGCAGTCTGATGCCAAAGCGGCGATTGACAGCGTTGTTGCTGCATAAGATTTTTCATCGCTAATTTGCCTCATCCGGCCTGCAAGGGGTGTCATCCTCCCGCAGGCCGGATAACCTCCATCAGGCATTCATGCCATTCAGCACCGCAAGAACCTCATCCGAAAGTTGCAAATCCCCTGCCGCCATATTTTCACGCAAATGCGTCACTGACGACGTTCCCGGAATTAACAGGATATTGGCTGAACGTTGCAGCAACCATGCCAGCGCTACCTGCATTGGCGTCGCATTCAGGCTGGCGGCAACGTCGGAGAGCGTTGATGACTGCAACGGCGTAAACCCGCCCAGCGGGAAGAACGGCACATAAGCGATACCCTCGCCCGCCAGCGCGTCAATAAGTGCGTCATCCTGGCGATGGGCAATGTTGTACTCATTTTGCACACAAACAATTTCGGCAATCTTCCTCGCCTCAGCCACCTGGTTCGCGGTGACATTGCTCAGACCGATATGCTTCACCAGCCCCTGCTGCTGAAGTTCAGCCAGCACGCTAAAACTCTCTTCGATAGATCCTTCATGCGGGCCATGACCGTCGCCGAACATAACGCGCAGGTTGACCACATCCAGCACATCAAGTCCGAGATTACGCAGATTATCGTGAACCGCCTGCTTCAGTTCCGCAGGCGAGAAAGCGGGCAACCACGACGCATCTTCCCCGCGACGGGCGCCAATTTTGGTAACGATCGCCAGATCGTCAGGATACGGATGCAGCGCTTCTCGAATGATTTGGTTCGTAACATGCGGGCCGTAAAAATCGCTGGTATCAATGTGATTCACACCCAGCGAAATCGCCTCCCGAAGCACCGTCAGCGCGACGTGACGATCTCTCGGCGGGCCAAATACACCAGGTCCTGCCAGTTGCATGGCCCCATACCCCAGCCGTTTTACCTGCCGGGAACCGAGAGAAAACGTCGCTGAATTACCGTGACTTGCCATAACTGCCCCTCTTGCTGAATATCGCTTCGGAGCAGACAGTATAGAAACTTACCCTGCAAATTATCGCGCTTTATCATACAAAACAGAAAATACGCACTGTTGCCAGTTACTTTTTCAGCCACTTACCGTTAATGCCCTGCACATACTCACCCGGCTTTGCCCAGTCGACCAGCTTTTGTCCGGCCATTTTCGCCACCTCATCCACCGGAATCTGATGGCTTTTCGCCAGCTGTTGATAACTGGCGCGACGCTCTTTATTAATCTCGCTGACGAGCGAGCGCGTTTCTGGATCGGTTGCCAGCGCCACCAGATAACCATTAAGCGTTTCCCCCACTCGCCCTTGCGTTCTTGCTTCACTCAGGGTCAACGCGATGGCGTTGCAGCTCAATAAACTCAGGATAAGAACGGTCGCTCTAAGCTGTTTTTTCATCATGACCTCAGAACAAATCACTGCGTGACTTCAATAAACTTTCCACGTCCTTATCAACCTTGATATGAATTTCATGCTCAATTTTGACGTTCATATTGATGGTGATCGGTTCCTTCGGCGCTGCAACTTCAATACGCGGCGTACAGCCAGCCAGTAAGAAGAGCGCCAGCATGGCAATCATCGTTTTCATTGTTGTTCCTCACATTCCTTGCCTTCCGGGCAACGGGTTTCCGGCAACGCGGTGTTTTGTTCAAGCCATGCCTGTAAGTTGTCGCCAAAACGCAAACTGCGCCAGAGCGTAAAGACATTTTCTTCATGGGTATAGTTCAGGTTAACCGTGCCGACTTTACCGTCCACATGGCTTTTACCCGTGACCGTCGCCTGCATGGTCAGCACGCCCAGATTGTCCAGATTAATCTTCGTCCACGAACGGGCAATCTCCATATAGCGTAACCAGTTGATTGCCGCGCCCGCCGCCATATTGTCTTTGACGACCGCATCGGCGGTATCTTTATCGATACGCAGCGTCATCGGGCCTGGATTGGTTAACCAGCCGTCTTTAATGATCCATTTTTCATTGCTCAGCCACAGCGGAAGCGCGCCGCTAACCGGGCCGGACATCGCAAATTGTTTGGGATTCACCGCGCTGATCAGTTCGCTGGAAGAGACATTTTGCACCCGCAGCAGTGCCGGATCGTGCTGCGGCATACGTAGCTGTTTCATGATGATTTTGCCGCCCAGCACATCCACGCTCACGTCACTCAGCAATAAAGGATTCTCTTCGCTCCACGGATAGCTTCCCTGGAGATCGGCCGTGATATTTTTCGCGGTGACCTGGTTTACCACCTCTGCGATGCGTAATGACACCGGCCCGCGCGTCCCCAGTTGCCAGGCGCCCTGACTGAAACGGAACGGCAACACAAAATCGACGCCGTTGATTTGGTTGTCCGGCATCCAGGCGCTACCGCCTTTCAGTACGCCGTGTCCACCCGCTTCAAACCCCTGCTCCTCTGCGGCGGAAAAAGCCACCTGCGCGTACAGTTCGCCTGCGCGCAAATTCATTTTCCAGTCAGGAGGCAGCAAGGGCTGGAAGACCGTAACCGACTGTTTTGGCCACCAGGCCTGCCCGCGTAAACGAATGCCGTCCCAGCGCCCATTTACCCGTACTGGCCCAATCGCCCCGGCGTGCAGGTCGCCTTTGAACTGGAATACCGTTGGGTCCGTTCCTTCAACGCTGAATTTGAGCGTTGACGGCGGTAAGACACTGCCGCCGGTGAACACGGTATTGCCCGCATCCAGCGATAACGCGCCGCTGAAGGTCGGGTTCCCGGCATCACGAACCCACACGATCGGTTTATCCAGCACCAGGCGCGGAGACGCCACCGTCATCGTGCCGTATTGCAGTTGATCGAACCCGGTGGACAGGTCGGTAAGCGTGATGGTGTTATCGTGCCATTCTCCTTTCCCGGCGACATCCCAACCGGCGTTCATCGGGGTGAAGCTGCCCTCGCCCCAGTAACGCCACTGCCAGCGCCCCGCATCGGGAAGAAAATCATTCGCCAGCCCATCAAGATGCAGGACAAAGTCGCCCATCTTATTTTCGTGCGCGCGTAAAATTGCCTGTAATCGGCCATCAACTCCGCGTTGGGTAACTTTTACGCCAGCCAGCGGCCAGCGAATTTCGTCAATATCCAGAGAGTCGATCACCCGGCCACGAGAACGCAACAGCGCGCCGGGTTCAAAGGTCAGTTGTGGATCGGCCAGACTGCCGGTGAGCTGTGTCGGCAGTACCGCATAAAAAATCAGATCGCCCTGTTTCGCTTCACCGGTTAAACGCAAGGGCATGTCGCTGTTATCCATACTCAGCTTGCCTGGCCCAATCGTCAGCACCGCATTGCCTTTACCCGCATCGCCTTGCGTCAGAACATTCAACCGACCACTTATCACCGCATTTTCAAGACCTGCCTGCCAGTTATCAATGTTGATCCCCAGACGTCCGCTCAGCGGAAAGCCCTGATACGGCCAGTTCCAGCGTCCATCGCTGATGGCAAGTTGCTGGCGAGTAACCTGCCAGGGGAGATCGAGCAGCGGCTCCGGGTTACCGCGCGCCATGACGATCAGCTGTCCGGCGTTGTCCCGCCACTCCAGTTCCGCATCCACCAGCGACGGTTCCTGCGGCAGGCTCAGCGTTGCGACGGCGTGTCCGTTCACCGGCAGCCCGTCCGGCACCAGAGGCAGCGTAAATTCTCCTTCCAGTTTTACAGGGGGCTGATTTTCGAAGGCGCTCACCTCCAGTTGGCTGACGGTGAAGTTTTGCCCGTGCAGCCGCCCCTGAAAGTTGACCTTCTCGCCCTGATAACGAATCTGTTGGAGGGCTGGCGTCAGCGAAAGCGACAATTTCCCCTGCCATTCCTGCCAGGGAGAAAGAATAAGCCTGTCGATATTAACCCAGGTATCAGGCAGCATAGACTGCCATTCTGCGAGCGTGCGCGGCGCTGCGGGCGATGGTTCAGATTCAGGGAGTTTTGCCAGACAGGCGGAGTCCAGTTCAAGCGTACCGATATTCAGCTGCCAGCGGCTGGGATGGGTGAGTTCCGCGCCGCTCATGCGTGCTAACGGGCAGTCCTTCACCAGATAACGCAGCTCCGGGATATGCAGGCCGTGGCGCGTAAGTTTCGGGCTTTCATCCAGCGCGATACGCGTACCAACCGGTAACCAGATGCCCGCCAGCGTAGGAAGCCACAGGCCAAGCGTCATGAGCAGCGTTAACGGTATAAGGATCAATAATAAAAGTAGCGCGAGAACGGCTTTGTATTTACCCTTCATGGGTAGTTAATATCCTGATTTAGCAAAAATTAAGCCGGTAAGGCTCGTATTGTGGCATGTTTGGGCGCTCAGTTGAAGGCATCGCCCTCACTAAGGATAGATGTTCTGCCGCGACCCAACAATTTTGAGGCCGTCTTAGAAATGATAAAGTTGATGATATAACAGAGCGTTAGTATCCGATCCTTCTGCCATCTCACCATGATGGCGCACATCCGCAGTCAGGCAAACATTTTGTACTGAATTAACTCAGTCTCCTGATTTATTACGGAAAACAGAGGCGCAGAGGACTGACCATTTGCAGATCCTCTGCCAGGGTTCACATTCCTGCCATTCTGTAGCAGCGTTTATACCCGGTATGTTCCATTCCTGAATGCCAGATACCGGGTAAGGTCATATTTCAGCAAAACTGCGCCAGCGCCAATCAAGAGAACATCCTTGATAATGAAGCTGTCAATTTTCCCCAGTTGTGGCAGCAGGCTCAGAGTCGTTACTCCTGTAGTGATAACAATGAGATCGCCTAGTATGCCAACACCAGGTCGGGCGAAGCCAATGATCAACGCAAGAAATGTAATGGTTTCCATAACGCCAAGGAAATAACTTCCCCCGTGGACACCAAAAATCAAATACAGAATATTGAGCCATGTTGATGAAATCAGAGGCTCCAGGGCCATAACTTCAAAATCAAACCATTTATAAGTACCAAACAACATAAATACACCGATAACACTCAGGCGAAGAATGACGATATCGTAATCTGAGCGAATAAATCGATTAATGAAATTCTTCATTCATATTCTCCGGGAAGATAATAATGAGATGCCAGCCAGATTTTATCTCAGATGAGAAATATCAGTTCAAAAAAAGCATTCTGATCAATGCCGTTACTTTTAAATGGCAGGTGCATTCCATTTTTTAAACCGATTTTTTTCTTGATATTGTAAATATGTGAATATACTGTTTTCTTACTTCGACCTCTCACCCTGGCGATTTGCTCTACACTAAAGTGTTTATAGTATAAAAGGAAAGCGATAATTCTTTCATTATGTGTTAATGATTTACCTTGGTCATTCAAACAAGATCCATGCTTCATATTGCAAGGCTCTGACTTGCAGGCAAGGTAAAAATCATACCCGTAGAAAAGTATGCTCATGAGTCCGGCGAACTCATTATCACAGATAATAAAATACGTTTCTCTTTCGCTGTTAAAATGTTCAACGCCAAGTGCCTCACACGAGTTGAATAATACTTCAGCGCCTTGCTGAAAATAAAAATCATGCGTCGCGATGATAATTTTCATTATTGCTCCATGAGCAGGGAGTAAAATACCCCCTGCTGTAAGCTTTAATCAGAACTCCAGACTAATACCCGTGTTCCATGAAACGGAATCTCCACCGGCCGCAACTGCCATTTTACCTGCAACATTGTCTGTAAAGCGGTAGCCGATCCCAACGGCTACTGCCTGCTTATCTGAATATCCTCCCAATGCCGCAGTAGCATTAAATTTACCCACGCTATAAGGCTGGAATAAACCTGCAAGCGCCGCATTCTGAGCTGCACTTTCACGAATTTCTTTGCGGTTGTTAGATATCTGTTTTTGCAGACCATTCATTCTGTCTGCCGCCATTTTTTGCCAGGATTCATGAAGATCTAAACGGCGACTATTCTTACTGGCCGCAGACTGGTTAGCATTGATTTTTCCAGATAAATATTTGCTGGTCTGAGAAAGCTCGCCACGAACAGTTTCCGTATTGCTGTCTATACGCGCGTAAGCATCCCTTTTGACACTGCCGATTTCGCCGCGCAAGGAATCACCCTGCTGCTTAAGCTCGCCACGCACGGCTTTTGCATTACTGTCGGCCCGTGCGTAGGCATCCCTTTTGGCGCTGCCGATTTCACCAAGCAGGGAATCACCCTGCTGCTTAAGCTCACCACGCACGACTTTCGCATTATTGTCAGCCTGTGCAATTGCATCAGCTTTGGCCTGGCCGATTTCGCCGCGCAGAACATCCTTTTGTTCATCCAGTTCTTTATTAACCTTTCCAACGCTTACGGTCACGTCCTGTTTTAGCTTATTTACTGCCTCCTGCTGTAAAGCCAGTGAGCGATTTTGAGTATCAATATGCTCCGCTAAAGCATCAGTATAAACACTCTGCAAGATATCCTGAGCACTAATAGCATTATCAACATACTCTCTCGTACTTTTATCTGTAGCCTTTACATGATTATCTATATAGTTGATCAGTTCTTCTTTAGAAACGCTCCCTTTTTGAGAAAGGGATTGAGCTAATGTAGCCAGTTGGGTATATAGCTCACGTTTAGTGACTGTTGCGTTGAGATCTTCACTCTGGTCCGCTGCCCAACTGATATTGCTTAGAGCACCGAACAAAACCACACCTAACATAGAGGCCATAACATTCTTATGCATGTAAACACCCTTAAATTAAAATTAGGAACAATTTTTATCTATTGCAGAAATAAACAGACTCAACCAGAGAACAACAATCTGGAATTCGCCATCTTTTGCGTAGGAAGTTTTCAATCAACCAGACTTGCCTGATTCCAACTTTTAAATTAATTGCTATCATCTCTCGACTGAAGCCAGAAAGTATTAGTGCAAGAACACTTTTAGACAGCTTCGATAACCTCCCGGAAGAAAGTCGCGCATGTGTTATTTCATTAAGTAAAGGTACTGTATCCGTAAGATATGCTGTATCCTGAACAGATTCTTTCCTTAGTAAAACGGGAGGAAGAAAATAAATTACACGCTGTATTGTTTTCTTGTGGTGTTTTACACCGCTTCTCCCTTCAATAGTGAAGTAGTTAAAAAACTCAGCAATGGTCTCATCCACAGGCAAAAAATAGCCATGCTTAAATATCAATGCTGCGCACGGGTAACACTCCCGAACATGCAGCCAGAAACTCAAAAATAAAGACGGCCGCCCATATATTACGACAGTAGCTGAAGGATACCTGTGAAGCTGCTCCAGTAGACTACATGTAGAGCAGGCATTTTCAGTTATTGAAATTGGTTTATTCAATAAGGTTATCTTGCTTACTGTACCAGGCTTATTCATCGACAGATTCATCGCGTACATTTTTATTCCATTAAAAAGTCGCTACGATACTGCGCGCAGTCATAATAACACCTCCAACTTAACTTAGCCGGATAAGACAGGATTTAACATGCTGTGTTGTTAATAGTATGTATTAAGTTACGGCAATATCACCCCTTCACTCTTGTTTGTATTAAACGTGTTAATAAAAATCACGAGGATTCAAGTTAAAATAACAAAACTAATTTCTTGGTTAAATTATGCTTATTTGGAATCCTTTGACAATCCCTTGATAAACGGGATAACAGGAGCATATCAACGCCTGTTTAAATAAGTGCAAAAAATAAAAGGGAAATTACTGCTGGTCACACCAGACAGGACAATTGGTGAAATTTACAGAAATGTGATAAATATCACAGCAAATGAAAAAGTTCATGAAATTCATCATGGAATGGAGCGATGGGCGGAGCAATTATTAATTTTTGTCAATCAATTGAAGCGATAGGTGATTTCGTATGAAAGTTATAGTTTGCAGGTTATGTCTGTCGGTTGTTCGACGTTACGAACGTCTATCAGACTGATTCGATACAGAAAGGATACGTCAGTCTGTGGAAGCGTAACTGACCCACTGATAAGGCGTGGGTTCAGAATGACCGGAAGGGAAATATGTGTTTAAGAAAGTTGTTTAATTTTAGTATGATAGGTGCCTTAAGAAGAGATGTTCTAAAATTATTCATTATGTCATGATCACGCCTATCAATTATTTTTTAAATTTTGTAAGATAATTTTAATTGATTCAATGTTATTCCACCATCGCTGGAGAAAGTCTTATGAAACTCGCTGTTTACAGTACAAAGCAGTACGACAAGAAGTACCTGCAACATGTTAACGAGTCCTTTGGTTTTGAACTTGAATTTTTTGACTTTCTGCTGACTGAAAAAACGGCAAAAACCGCCAACGGTTGCGAGGCGGTATGCATCTTCGTTAACGACGACGGCAGTCGCCCGGTTCTGGAAGAGCTGAAAAAGCACGGCGTAAAATACATTGCGCTGCGTTGCGCTGGCTTCAATAACGTCGATCTGGACGCCGCAAAAGAGCTGGGTCTGCAAGTCGTGCGCGTCCCGGCCTATTCTCCTGAAGCCGTCGCCGAACATGCGATTGGTATGATGATGACGCTGAACCGTCGCATTCATCGCGCTTATCAACGTACCCGTGATGCAAACTTTTCACTGGAAGGCCTGACCGGTTTTACCATGCACGGTAAAACGGCTGGCGTGATCGGGACGGGCAAGATCGGCGTCGCCGCGCTGCGTATTCTGAAAGGTTTTGGTATGCGACTGCTGGCGTTTGATCCTTACCCAAGCGCCGCCGCGCTGGAGCTTGGCGTGGAGTATGTCGATCTGCCGACGCTGTTTGCGGAGTCTGATGTCATTTCTCTGCATTGCCCGCTGACAGCTGAAAACTACCATTTGCTTAATCATGCCGCGTTTGATCAGATGAAAAACGGGGTGATGGTGATCAACACCAGTCGTGGGGCGTTGATTGATTCGCAGGCGGCAATTGAAGCGCTGAAAAACCAGAAGATTGGCTCACTGGGGATGGATGTCTATGAAAACGAACGCGATCTGTTCTTTGAGGACAAGTCCAACGATGTGATTCAGGATGACGTATTCCGTCGTCTGTCTGCCTGCCATAACGTGCTATTCACCGGGCACCAGGCTTTCCTGACCGCGGAAGCGTTGACCAGCATCTCGGAAACCACTCTGCAAAATCTGGAACAGCTCTCAAAAGGTGAAACCTGCCCGAACGCCCTGTTCTGACCCTTCTGCTCCCCTGCGTTCAGGGGAGCACTTTCAGATAATCCCCGATGATATACCAGGCTATATCATTACAATTATGAATGATTTCCCGTCAGTAAATGTAGAGAGTTTTAATGAAGAAGATCGTCGCACTGGTTGCACTCAGCATGCTTATGGCAGGCTGTGTCAGCAATGGAAAAGTCTCCGTTAACCGTGATCAGCTACAGCATCACCGTTTTGTTCTGGAGAGTGTAAACGGAAAACCAGTCGCTGCGGGTAAGAACGCCCCGGAGTTAAGCTTCGGTGAAAAAATGACGGTTTCTGGCCGCATGTGCAACCGCTTCAGTGGCCAGGGCAAGCTGTCTGATGGCGAGCTGAAAGTCAAAGAAATGGCGATGACGCGTATGATGTGCGCCGACCCGCAGTTAAATGAACTGGATCACACCATTAGCGCGATGCTCAAACAGGGCGCGCAGGTCGACTTAACGGCTAACCAGTTGACGCTGGCGACCGCAGAACAAACGCTGATGTTCCGACTGGCTGATTTAGTGCATTAATAGCTGCCGCAGCTTCCAGCGGCGAGCGACTGTTCACTACAGCGTTTGCCGTTGGGTAATGCGCACATGCCAATCGCCGATCCGTCAAGCTGACGGGCAACAGAGAGCGACCCGCCAATCATGGCGCAGTTAGCTTCCCCGGAACTGGACATTGCCGCCTTTAACCCCGGCGCAACATGCGCTGCCGTCGCCTGCTGAACAGGCTCATTACTACAGGCCGACAATAATAACGCGGCACACCCCACTAAAAACGCTGCACGCATCTCTCTCCCCTCTGAACGTTAGCCGAAACGACACCGCCATAAATAATAGGCAGGCTGCCCTGCGTCGTCGAGAGGCAAACTGCCCATTTATGCGGTTCATTGACATTTTTTAGCAATTTTTTTGCCCTCTCTTTGATCAAATCATTCATTCCCTCTATTCCAGGGACACAAAAGCGAAAATGGTAGAGATCGGGGTTTGCTAAAATAGAGAGATAACTATCAGGGCCCGCCGATGTTTCGCGAGTCCCTCTTTTTGTGCAATGTAAGGGTGTCATATGATCACTATTGACGGTAATGGCGCGGTTGCTTCGGTCGCATTCCGTACCAGCGAAGTTATCGCCATCTACCCAATTACGCCCAGTTCGACAATGGCTGAGCAGGCGGATGCCTGGGCCGGAAACGGGCTTAAGAACGTCTGGGGCGATACCCCTCGCGTCGTAGAAATGCAGTCGGAAGGCGGCGCCATCGCCACCGTTCACGGGGCATTACAGACCGGCGCGCTCTCGACCTCATTTACCTCATCTCAGGGCCTGCTGCTGATGATCCCAACGTTGTACAAACTGGCGGGACAGCTCACGCCGTTTGTACTCCACGTCGCCGCACGCACCATTGCTACTCATGCCTTGTCTATTTTTGGCGATCACTCTGATGTGATGGCGGTTCGCCAGACAGGCTGCGCCATGCTGAGCGCCGGTAGCGTTCAGGAAGCGCAGGATTTCGCGCTCATTTCGCAGATTGCCACGCTGAAAAGCCGCGTGCCATTTATTCATTTCTTTGATGGTTTCCGTACCTCGCATGAAATCAATAAAATTGTGCCGCTGGCGGATGACACCATTCTGAAACTGATGCCGCAGGCTGAAATTGACGCGCACCGCTCCCGCGCGCTCAATCCTGAACATCCGGTGATTCGCGGCACGTCTGCCAACCCGGATACCTACTTCCAGTCCCGTGAAGCCACGAACCCGTGGTACAACGCAGTTTATGACCACGTTGAACAGGCAATGAATGATTTCGCCGGGGCCACCGGTCGCCAGTACAAGCCGTTTGAATACTATGGCCACCCGCAGGCGGAACGCGTCATTATTCTGATGGGTTCCGCAATCGGCACCTGTGAGGAAGTGGTGGACGAGCTGCTGGCGCGCGGCGAAAAAGTGGGCGTACTGAAAGTCCGTCTGTTCCGTCCGTTCTCAGCAAAACATTTATTACAGGCGCTGCCGGAAACCGTACGTACCGTCGCCGTACTGGATCGCACCAAAGAGCCTGGCGCACAGGCCGAACCGCTGTATCTGGATGTGATGACCGCGCTGGCGGAGGCATTCAACAGCGGCGAGAGAGAAACCTTACCGCGGGTGATCGGCGGGCGCTATGGTCTCTCCTCAAAAGAGTTTGGCCCCGATTGCGTGCTGGCTGTTTTCAACGAACTGGCGAGCGCCAGACCCAAATCCCGCTTCACGGTTGGCATCTATGATGATGTCACTAATCTGTCTCTGCCCCTGCCGGAAAACACCCTGCCCGGTACAGCGAAACTGGAAGCGCTATTTTACGGTCTGGGCAGCGACGGCAGCGTTTCTGCAACCAAAAACAACATCAAGATTATTGGTAACTCCACGCCGTGGTATGCACAGGGTTACTTTGTCTATGACTCGAAGAAAGCTGGCGGCCTGACGGTCTCTCACCTGCGCGTCAGCGAGCAGCCGATTCGTTCCGCTTACCTGGTGGCGCAGGCTGATTTTGTCGGCTGCCACCAGTTGCAGTTTATTGATAAGTATCAGATGGTGGAACGTCTGAAACCAGGCGGTATTTTCCTGCTCAATACGCCGTACAACGCAGATGAAGTCTGGGCACGTCTGCCGCAGGAAGTTCAGGCGGTGCTGAACCAGAAAAAAGCGCGGTTCTTTGTGATTAACGCGGCTAAAATCGCCCGCGAATGCGGACTGGCGGCACGTATTAATACCGTGATGCAGATGGCCTTCTTCCACCTGACGCAGATTCTGCCTGGTGATAGCGCGCTAGCGGAATTACAGGGAGCGATAGCGAAAAGCTACAGCAGTAAAGGCCAGGAGCTGGTTGAGCGTAACTGGCAGGCGCTGGCGCTGGCGCGCGAATCGGTAACAGAAGTTCCGTTGCAGGCGGTGGACCCGCACAGCGCAAATCGGCCTCCGGTGGTGTCTGACGCAGCGCCCGATTTCGTTAAAACGGTTACAGCCGCCATGCTCGCCGGGCTTGGTGACGCCCTGCCCGTTTCAGCGTTGCCGCCAGACGGCACCTGGCCGATGGGGACGACCCGTTGGGAAAAACGCAACATCGCCGAAGAGATCCCTATCTGGAAAGAAGAGCTGTGTACCCAGTGTAACCACTGTGTCGCCGCCTGCCCGCACTCGGCGATCCGCGCTAAAGTGGTTTCGCCGGAAGCAATGGAGAACGCCCCGGCCAGTCTGCACTCGCTGGATGTGAAATCACGCGATATGCGTGGTCAAAAATACGTATTGCAGGTGGCGCCGGAAGACTGCACGGGTTGTAACCTGTGTGTTGAAGTTTGCCCGGCGAAAGACCGCCAGAACCCTGAAATCAAGGCCATCAACATGATGTCTCGCCTTGAGCATGTCGAAGAAGAAAAAGTGAATTATGACTTCTTCCTCAATCTGCCGGAAATCGACAAGAGCAAGCTGGAACGTATTGATATTCGCACCTCTCAGCTGATCACGCCGCTGTTCGAATACTCCGGCGCCTGCTCCGGTTGTGGTGAAACGCCGTATATCAAGCTGCTGACCCAGCTGTATGGCGACCGCATGTTAATTGCCAATGCGACCGGCTGTTCTTCTATTTATGGCGGTAACCTGCCTTCAACGCCTTACACCACCGATGCCAACGGTCGCGGCCCCGCATGGGCGAACTCGCTGTTTGAAGATAACGCCGAATTCGGTCTGGGCTTCCGCCTGACGGTTGATCAGCATCGCGTGCGCGTCATGCGCCTGCTGGAACAGTTCGCCGATCGCATCCCAACGGATTTAAACGACGCATTGCACGCCGACGCGACGCCGGAAGTTCGTCGTGAACAGGTCGCCGCATTACGCCAGCATCTGAAAGATGTCGACGGCGCGCATGAACTGTTAACCGATGCCGATGCGCTGATTGAGAAATCAATCTGGCTGATTGGCGGTGACGGCTGGGCCTACGATATTGGCTTTGGCGGTCTGGATCATGTGCTGAGCCTGACCGAGAACGTCAATATTCTGGTTCTGGACACGCAGTGTTATTCCAATACCGGCGGACAGGCGTCGAAGGCGACGCCACTTGGCGCGGTCACGAAGTTTGGCGAACACGGCAAGCGCAAAGCGCGTAAGGATCTGGGTGTGAGCATGATGATGTACGGTCATGTGTATGTCGCGCAGATCTCGCTGGGCGCGCAGTTAAATCAGACGGTGAAAGCAATCCAGGAAGCGGAAGCGTATCCGGGGCCATCGCTGATCATTGCATACAGCCCATGTGAAGAACACGGCTACGACCTGGCGCTGAGCCACGATCAGATGCGTCAGTTAACGGCTACCGGCTTCTGGCCGCTGTACCGCTTTGACCCGCGTCGCGCCGATGAGGGTAAACTGCCGCTGGCGCTGGACTCCCGTCCACCGTCAGACGCGCTGGCAGAGACGCTGCTCAACGAGCAACGCTTCCGCCGCCTGAATGCACAGCAGCCAGACGTTGCTGAACAGCTCTGGAAGGATGCGACGGCGGATCTGCAAAAACGCTATGACTTCCTTGCTCAACTGGCAGGTAAAGCAGAAAAGAGCGGTGCTGAATAATACGGCTGTTTGAGTATTCGTCAGGACGAAAAAAAGCCCGAACCAAGGTTCGGGCTTGTCAATTCATTCGCTGGAAGATCAGTACTTATCGCAATGGCCCAACGAAAAAAGCAAAATGTGACAATAAAGGCATATAACCCGCGCAGAATATCGCAACAAAATTAAATTGTATAATTTTTATTTTATATGTTTTATTAAAAAACATTCATGTCAATTATCATCATTTCTGTAGAATTATTTAATTAAGATTTTACTTAAGGCGTAACAATTCATATTTATCTCTTTACGGAACTTCTCCTTTAGCATGATTTCACTTCCCTTATGGGGAGTCACAGGTAAATAAAAAAACTAAAGGGTTATTTCAATGAAAAGAAAAGTACTGGCTCTCGTAATCCCTGCCCTGTTAGCAGCAGGCGCGGCCCACGCCGCTGAAGTTTATAATAAAGACGGCAATAAATTAGATCTCTATGGCAAAGTAGACGGTCTGCATTATTTCTCTGATGACGCAAATTCTGACGGCGATCAAACATACATGCGTATGGGTTTCAAAGGCGAAACTCAGGTTAACGATATGATCACGGGTTACGGCCAGTGGGAATATCAGGTTCAGGCTAACGGTACCGAAGGTGATAAAGGTGACTCCTGGACTCGTCTGGCATTCGCAGGTATTAAAGTCGGTGACTATGGTTCATTCGACTACGGCCGTAACTACGGCGTACTGTACGACGTGGAAGGCTGGACCGATATGCTGCCAGAATTCGGCGGCGACTCTTATACCAAAGCAGACAACTTCATGACCGGTCGTGCTAACGGCGTAGCAACCTACCGTAATACCGACTTCTTCGGTCTGGTGGATGGTCTGAGCTTTGCGCTGCAATATCAGGGTGCGAATGAAAACCAATCCGGCAGCGAAGACACGTATTCCCAGGAGGGGACAAATAACGGCGGTGACCGTAACGTGAAAAACTCCAACGGTGACGGCTTCGGTATCTCCTCAACTTACGATCTGGGTATGGGCGTCAGCTTCGGTGCGGCATATACCACTTCCGACCGAACGAATCAGCAAGCAAATCACTCTACTGCTGGCGGTGATAAAGCAGATGCGTGGACTGCTGGCCTGAAATATGACGCTAACAACATCTATCTGGCGACCATGTATTCTGAAACCCGTAATATGACTCCTTACGGTGGCTCAAACGGCAGTGATAACACCATTGCCAACAAAACCCAGAACTTTGAAGTTACAGCGCAGTACCAGTTCGACTTCGGTCTGCGTCCTGCCGTATCTTTCCTGATGTCTAAAGGTAAGGATCTGGCCGGCGGTGAAGATAAAGACCTGGTTAAATATGCTGACGTAGGCGCGACCTACTACTTCAACAAAAACTTCTCCACTTATGTTGATTACAAAATCAACCTGCTGGATGAAGACGACAGCTTCTACACTCGCAACGATATGTCTACTGACGACGTCGTTGCTCTGGGTATGGTTTACCAGTTCTAAGTCCGTCAGCCCGCTGGCAACGGCGGGCTTTTCTCATAACAACAGTGTTTTATCTATACTAAAACAATATATTTGTTGCGCTAAAACTCTCCATTGATAGATGATATATTGCATAAAGATCTGCTGTAGAGGACGCCGGCAATGAACCATCATCCCGTTAAATCATCCCGTATTGCATCCGTCGGCTATGACGAAACCTCCAGCACGCTGGAAATTCGTTTTCATCGAACCGGTACTCTGCAATATCTCGGCGTCCCGTCGCGTATTTTCCGTGATTTTCTTGTCGTGGTTTCTAAAGGCCGCTTTTATGACGGCGTGATCAAAGGGAAATTTCCAGAGCAGAAACCAAACTCACGCTAAAATGTGACTCCTGTCATTGTACATAAAGTGCCATTAAGGGTTAAACTTTAATCGGATACTTAAACAGGAGGTTTTATGAGCAGAACGATTCTTGTGCCCATCGATATTTCAGATTCAGAATTAACTCAACGCGTTATCACCCATGTTGAAGCCGAGGCAAAAATAGATGACGCAGAGGTCCATTTCCTGACCGTTATTCCGTCACTGCCCTATTACGCCTCTTTAGGCCTGGCCTACTCAGCAGAGTTACCGGCTATGGACGATCTGAAAGCCGAAGCAAAATCTCAACTGGAAGAGATTATCAAGAAGTTCAGTATTCCTGCCGACAGAGTACAGATTCATATCGCGGAGGGTTCTCCGAAAGATAAAATTCTGGAAATGGCTAAAAAATTACCGGCAGACATGGTGATTATTGCTTCTCACCGCCCGGACATCACCACGTATCTGCTGGGCTCCAACGCCGCAGCGGTCGTACGCCATGCCGAATGTTCCGTCCTGGTGGTTCGCTAAACGCATCAGCCCGCACGCCGTTGCGGGCTTTTCATATCCACTTTTCAGCCATGCACGCTTACCTGCAACCTGAGGTATAACGGGTATAAATGTGCTGACATTCTTCTCGCCAATCCGTACCATACACGCCACAGTTTTTATATCAGATTTCTTTTGCCGGTCTTTCCGGCGTGATGCATACTTTTCTGATGCCACACAATGAATTGAGCCTCTATTAAATGTCGCAAAATCAAGATATTAGCAAGAAAGAACAGTACAACCTGAACAAATTACAAAAGCGTCTGCGTCGTAACGTGGGCGAAGCGATTGCTGACTTCAATATGATCGAAGAAGGCGATCGCATCATGGTGTGCCTTTCCGGCGGGAAAGACAGCTATACCATGCTGGAAATTCTGCGTAATTTGCAGCAAAGCGCGCCCGTCAACTTTTCTCTGGTCGCCGTTAACCTTGACCAGAAGCAACCGGGTTTTCCCGAACACATTCTGCCGGAATATCTCGAGAAACTGGGCGTAGAGTATAAGATCGTTGAAGAAAACACCTATGGGATCGTTAAAGAGAAAATTCCTGAAGGCAAAACGACCTGCTCTCTGTGCTCCCGACTGCGCCGCGGTATTCTCTACCGCACCGCAACAGAACTGGGTGCAACCAAAATTGCGTTAGGCCACCACCGCGACGATATCCTGCAAACGTTATTCCTGAACATGTTCTACGGCGGGAAAATGAAAGGGATGCCGCCGAAGCTGATGAGCGATGACGGCAAACACATCGTTATCCGCCCGCTGGCCTACTGCCGCGAGAAAGATATTGAGCGTTTTTCAGAAGCCAAAGCGTTCCCGATCATTCCGTGCAACCTGTGCGGGTCGCAGCCAAACCTGCAACGCCAGGTCATCGCCGACATGCTGCGCGACTGGGATAAGCGTTATCCAGGGCGTATTGAAACCATGTTCAGCGCGATGCAGAACGTGGTGCCTTCTCATCTGAGCGATATTAATCTTTTTGATTTCAAAGGCATTAATCATGATTCCGATGTGGTAGACGGTGGTGATTTAGCCTTTGACCGCGAAGAGATCCCTCTGCAACCCGCAGGCTGGCAGCCAGAGGAAGACGATAACCAACTGGATGAACTGCGTCTGAACATCGTGGAAGTGAAGTAATTTCTGACTCAGCCGGATGGCGACGTAAACGTCTTATCCGGCCTACGATGCGCATAAGCACCTGTAGGCCGGAACGGGCATTTATTTCAATAAACGAACCCGACAGCTCTTCCCTTTTATCTTTCCGTTCTGCAATTGCTTCCAGGCTTTCTGCGCCACAGGCTGGCGAACCGCCACATAGACATGGGCCGGATGTACGGTAATTTTGCCAATATCAGCGCTATCCAGACCAATATCTCCCGTTAATGCTCCCAGCACGTCGCCCGGGCGCATTTTTGCCTTTTTACCGCCATCAATACACAGCGTCGCCATTTCAGCTTCCAGCGGTGCAACCGGAACGTTGCCCGGCAGCGTCAGCCAGTTCAGTTTAAGCTGCAACATTTCAGACAGGATATTGGCGCGCTGCGCCTCTTCCGGCGCGCAAAAACTGATCGCCAGACCGCTGTTGCCTGCACGGGCGGTACGACCAATACGGTGTACGTGAACTTCCGGGTCCCACGCCAGCTCGAAGTTTACGACCAGCTCCAGCGACTTGATATCCAGCCCACGCGCGGCGACGTCCGTCGCTACCAGTACGCGCGCGCTGCCGTTTGCAAAACGAACCAGCGTCTGGTCACGATCGCGCTGCTCAAGGTCGCCATGCAGCGATAATGCGCTCTGCCCGACAGAATTGAGTGCATCACAAACTGCCTGACAATCTTTTTTGGTATTACAGAAAACAACGCATGACGCAGGCTGATGCTGGCTCAGCAGCTTTTGCAGCAGCGGGATTTTCCCCTGCGAAGATGTTTCAAAAAACTGCTGCTCGATAGATGGCAGCGCATCCACCGAATCAATTTCAATCGTCAGTGGATTTTGCTGAACCCGACCGCTGATCGCCGCGATGGCCTCAGGCCAGGTGGCGGAAAACAGCAGAGTCTGACGGCGTGACGGCGCAAAGCGAATCACCTCGTCAATAGCGTCGCTAAAGCCCATATCCAGCATCCTGTCGGCTTCATCCATCACCAGCGTTTGCAGGGCATCCAGAGAAACGGTGCCTTTTTGCAGATGGTCAAGCAGGCGGCCCGGCGTCGCGACAATAATGTGCGGCGCATGCTGGAGAGAGTCTCGCTGCGCGCCGAAAGGTTGCCCGCCGCACAACGTCAGGATTTTGGTATTAGGCAGAAAACGCGCCAGACGACGCAGCTCCCCTGCCACCTGATCGGCCAGTTCGCGCGTAGGACAAAGCACCAGCGACTGGGTCTGGAACAGACTGGCATCAATATGCTGTAAAAGCCCGAGACCAAATGCAGCCGTTTTTCCGCTGCCGGTTTTTGCCTGCACGCGCACATCTTTTCCGGCCAGGATCGCCGGTAACGCAGCGGCCTGGACAGGCGTCATCTCAAGATAACCCAACTCGTTAAGATTCTCGAGTTGGGCGGCAGGCAGGACATTCAGAGTAGAAAAAGCGGTCACAATTTAATCTCGCGGTAAAAGACACACAGTCAGCAGGCGCGTATCCTCGCAGATCTCCGCTCTTGATGCGACAATTTAATCGGTTCTTCATCCGGCGGCGGATCTGGCATAGGTTGTGGGCGCGGGATAGGATCGGGAATCGGCACCGGATCGGTTGGTACGGAATCCGACTGGCGCGTTTGCATTTGCAACAACGTGAACAGGCTGGTCATATTACCCTCCGGTCATACAGATTGACTCTTTTAGGGTAGACGCTGATATCCCGCAGGCAAAAAAAAGCCGACTAATCTAAGTCGGCGTCGTACGAATCAATTGTGCTATGCAGTAATTCAAAAAAGGAAGTAAGACAATATGGAGCGCAACGCCCATCGCTTGACGTTGCATTCACCTGCGAGAGAGATATTGCCCCGAATGGGTAGATTGTTTATTGACTTCGCTCAAATTATGCGGCGTTTTTCTGCTCAAAGGACGATGAAAAGCGTTGTTGTTACAACCATTTACTACGATGCAACCATAAGGTAACACCACCAATCAGGACAACTAACAGAATACAGAACATAGAAAATCCAAAATGCCATGCGCCACCCGGAATTCCCCCGAGATTCACGCCGAACAATCCGGTTAAAAATGTGCTGGGCAGAAAGACCATCGCCATCAGCGACATCGTATAGGTTCTGCGTGCTAAGGACTCCTGCATGACTTGCGCAATTTCATCGGCCATCACGCCCGTGCGCGCAATACACGCGTCGATCTCATCCAGCCCCCTTCCCAGACGATCCGCGATATCCTGCATTCGACGCCGCTGATCATCATTCATCCAGGCCAGACGCTCGCTTGCCAGTCGCGCATAAACATCACGCTGAGGCGCCATGTATCGACGCATCACAATCAGTTGCTTACGCAGTAACGCCAGGAATCCACGCGGCGGGATCTGCTGATCGAGCAGATTGTCTTCCAGGTCGATAATTCTATCGTGTAATTGCTCGATAAATTCGCTGGCGTGATCCGTCAGGGCGTCACACACGTCGACCAGCCAGCCGCCGCAATCGGACGGGCCCGTCCCTTCCTGCAAGTCGCTAACCACCTCATCAAGCGCCAGAACTTTTCGCTGTCGTGTTGAGACGATAAAACGTTCATCCATATATACACGCATCGCCACTAGCTGATCTGGGCGTTCATCGGTACTGCCGTTGATGCAGCGTAAGGTGATCAGCGTGCCTTCCCCCATCCGACTGACGCGTGGGCGCGAACTCTCGCCAGCCAGCGCATCGCGTACAGAATTCGGTAACAAAGGCGTTGACGCCAGCCACTGCGCGCTGTCAGGGTGGGTGTAATTGAGATGCAACCAGCAGGGATGCTGGCTGTCGATAATATCGTCATTTTCAAGCGGTTTAATGCCGCCGCGACCATCCAGTAGCCAGGCAAAAACGGCATCCGGCACATTGACTTCCGATCCCTTGATGGCTTCCACAACGCCTCCACATTCATTTAACGCTTTTTCGTTAGTCTAGCCTTCGGCGTATGTTAAGCAATACCTCATTATCCCATTGCGCTGAAATGATTCAGAAAAGTACGGTATGGCAGGAAAGGCGCCGGCATCACCGACGCAAATGTGTTGTGCGAGACAATATGGGGTGTTCAACGGATGATAATTTACTTAATCGAAATTTATGAATTTTAGTCTGTAGATCGATAACCTTGCGTTGCATCATCAGCTTTAATATGTCGTACGGGAAAGGGTTAACCTCTTTCAGAATGATTAGCCTGAGTAATGTTTATATAAGTCGCCATCAACCTTTCTTCCTTTTTACTCGTTCACACTTATATCGACCATTGAAAAAAAACTTATCATTCGTGGATTTGTCCTGGTTCCCTGCTAGATTTATCTGCACGTCTATTGTTGTCTCCCGATTTGTGAAAAAACGCTCCATATCACTGTAAGCTGTTAATAAAAAAGCCATTCACCAATAAACCGGCAACACAGCATGTGAAGATAACGGGATTATCGATGATTGCTCACGAACTCAATGCTCTGGATTTATTAAGTTTTCCTGTCTGGATTGTTTTACCACACACAGAAGAGTTAGTTTTCGCTAATACCGCCGCACGCGAACTGACACAGGAACAGACTTTCAGCCGTCTCAGAAAGGGGATATTTTCAACTTATGCGCAAAATGAACTGCGCATGTACGTTGCTGATTTACACCACCATCACGATATTGTTGAAATTCTGACGGTCTGTCGTGATGGTAAAGAAATCGCCTTAACCTGCCGCCTCTCGGTTAAAACCCTGTCGACGCAGGGAGACGTTATTATTTTTGAAGGCATAGAGACACCTACGGCGCAAGGTCTCAAGGCCAGCCGTTCGGCAAACTATCAGCGTAAAAAACAAGGGTTTTACGCCCGTTTTTTCCTGACGAACTCCGCGCCGATGCTGTTGATAGACCCTTCGCGGGACGGTTTGATCGTCGATGCCAATCTGGCCGCACTCAATTTCTATGGCTACAGCCATGAAGCGATGTGCCAGAAACATACATGGGAAATCAACGTATTAGGCCGCCAGATCTTACCTGTTATGCATGAGATTGCCCGTCTGCCCGGCGGTCATAAGCCCTTAAACTTCGTCCATAAACTCTCTGACGGCACCACCCGGCACGTACAAACCTATGCGGGGCCCCTTGAGATATACGGCGATAAACTCATGTTATGCATCATTCATGACATTACCGAGCAAAAACGGCTGGAACAGGAGCTGGAACGCGCTGCCCTGCATGATGCGCTGACCGGCTTACTGAACCGCAGGCAATTTTATCTTCTTACTGAACAAAACCATACGCCCCATCTGTCGATGACAATGGATTACAGCCTGCTGCTAATCGATACCGATCGCTTCAAAAGCATTAACGATTTATACGGTCATTTGAAAGGCGATGAAGTGCTGTGCGCTCTGGCGCGAACGCTGGAAGCCCGCGCACGTAAAGGCGACCTGGTCTTTCGCTGGGGCGGTGAAGAATTTGTCTTGCTGCTGCCGCGAACCTCGCTGGAGGTTGCGCTTAATCTTGCAGAATCAATACGCGCCGCCGTGGCGAAAGTCTGTATTCCTGGCCTGCCCCGTTTTACCGTCAGCATCGGCGTCGCACGGCACGAATCGAATGAAAGTATTGATGAATTATTTAAGCGGGTGGACGATGCCCTGTACAAAGCCAAAAACGACGGCAGAAATCGGGTGCTGGCGGCGTAATAAACGTCACAGGCTGCCCGTAAGTAGCCTGTGAACACCCTTAACGGCTGCGTTTCGCGTGACGCTCCCAGTTTTCCTGCTTTGCCTGCGCCGTTTTACGCAACGCAACATAACACGCTCCGCTGCCGCCATGATGAGGCAGCGCCGTACAGTAAGCCTGAACGTCGTCAAATTCCGTCAGCCAACGCGCCACATAACTGCGCACAATATTGGCATGCGCGTTATCTTCCCGCCCTTTGCCATGAATGATCAGCACGTTGCGTAAACCATCCTGACGCGCCTGGCAGATGAAGCTAAACAGCATCTTGCGACATTCCTCAACCGGCTGACGAAGCAAATTGAGACTCGCCTGCTGGCTGTATTTTCCCGAACGCAGTTTGTCGAGCACGCCCTGCTGCAACCCTTCCCGGCGAAATTCCAGCGGTTCGCCCAAAGGAAGAATATCCAGAAACCCGGTAGTGAGAAAATTGTCGAGCTGGAGCGTATCGATACGCTGCGGCGCCCGTGAATTGCGCGTGGGCTGCCAGTGTACATCAGCGCAACGTTTCAACGGTTGGACATCCTCCATGGCGTCAAGAAACAGCGTTTTGTCGTCAAGGTTCATGATTCCTCCTCCAGCGCGTTAAGACAGGCACTATCATAACCGCGCGCTATTATACCGACAACGGTTTACAGTTATTTCCAATAAACGATACTGGCTCAATTATCTGGCTATGCGCATCTCACTATTTCATCCCCGGTAAAGCCACGTTTTATCCTGCGTTAACCGACAATTTCAGCGGGGCTTTTGTAAAATCAATTATGCCCTGAAAGTGGAATATCTCTTTTATAGCCGTTATAACTTTATTACCCGCTGAGGGAAAACCAGGCCGGGAAAAGGTTAAGGAAGCACTGCTGTGTAGATTTTAGGGGCTGGCGGATGTCGACAGTCCCTGTTTTTTATTCTCCTGCCGTGCTTCATTTTTTCAGCATCTTTATTTGTTCGCTTTTTCAACAAACAATGACGCTAAACGTATTATGCCCGCTTATCTTTTTAGGGGTATGGTTGCGGATATTGGTCGCATGGTATCTTGTTGAACTGCTGATGAGTCCGGGAATTATCCCGCCTGCAATGAGAGATAACGGATGCTGAGATTACTTGAAGACAATATTGCGACCCCGCTGGGGCCGTTATGGGTGATTTGCGATGAGCAATTCCGCCTGCGCGCCGTCGAATGGGAGCAACACAGCGACCGTATGGAACAGCTACTGGACATACATTATCGTTCAGAGGGATACGAGCGCATCGCCGCCAAAAATCCGGGTGGCCTGAGCGATAAGCTCACCGCGTATTTTGAGGGAAATCTCAGCATCATTGATACGCTGGAGACCGCCACCGGGGGAACACCTTTTCAGCGGGAAGTGTGGCAGGCGCTGCGCACCATCCCCTGCGGTCAGGTTATGCATTATGGTCAACTTGCCGAAAAATTAGGCCGTCCGGGAGCCGCTCGCGCCGTAGGCGCCGCTAACGGATCTAACCCGGTCAGTATCGTTGTACCCTGCCATCGCGTAATCGGGCGCAACGGGACAATGACGGGATATGCTGGCGGCGTGCAGAGAAAAGAGTGGTTATTACGCCATGAAGGGTATCTGCTGCTGTAGAAACCAGGCATTTTGTGCCTTACCCGTCACACTTTGATGTAAAGTAACCACTTATAAAGCATGGATTTTCAAAGGGATATAAATATTTCTCCTGCTTATGCCTGAATTATCCTCTATTGGGAGTAGCTCAGGCTTACGTGCTCACCAAAAAGATGTTAAAATTGACAAATATCAATTACGGCTTGAGCAGACCTATGATCCCGGAAAAGCGAATTATACGGCGCATTCAGTCTGGCGGTTGTGCTATCCATTGCCAGGATTGCAGTATCAGCCAGCTTTGCATCCCGTTCACACTTAACGAACATGAGCTTGATCAGCTTGATAATATCATCGAGCGTAAAAAGCCTATTCAGAAAGGGCAAACGCTGTTTAAAGCAGGTGATGAACTGAAATCGCTCTATGCTATCCGCTCCGGTACGATTAAAAGCTACACCATTACCGAGCAGGGCGACGAGCAAATCACTGGTTTTCATTTAGCGGGCGACCTGGTCGGCTTTGACGCGATTGGCAGCGGGCACCACCCGAGCTTTGCCCAGGCGCTGGAAACCTCAATGGTATGTGAAATCCCGTTTGAGACTCTGGACGATCTCTCCGGTAAGATGCCTAACCTACGTCAACAGATGATGCGTCTGATGAGCGGCGAGATCAAAGGCGATCAGGATATGATCCTGTTACTGTCGAAGAAAAATGCGGAAGAACGTCTGGCAGCCTTTATCTACAATCTGTCCCGTCGTTTTGCCCAGCGCGGTTTCTCTCCGCGTGAATTCCGCCTGACGATGACCCGTGGCGATATCGGTAACTACCTTGGCTTAACGGTCGAAACGATCAGCCGTCTGCTGGGGCGTTTCCAGAAAAGCGGTATGCTGGCGGTGAAAGGTAAATACATCACCATCGAAAACAGCGATGCGCTCGCAGTGCTTGCTGGTCATACTCGCAACGTTGCTTAATCTTTCCTCAAGTAAGTCAGTTATCCTTCTGTTAAATCATTAAATTTTCCTGATTTATTGGTTTGACAGAAGGAATCACACCACGTCAATAAGCTAAAGAAATCTCAAATACGTAGCCATCACTCCAGTTGGACACCACTGGCATGGTTTACGCCCTGCCAGGCCGTTTTCGGATTAACCACATTGATTCATCATGCCGGAAAAGTACAATCCGCAGCGGCTGGCAACCGTTCTATATTCGCACTATCGAACGATCGCCAGCTGGCCGCAGTTGCGTTCTTGCATACGACGCAACTGCGGCAACTCTAACACCTTGTCATTTACAATGATTATTGATTTAACTCCCCCCGAAAACAGCGGTTTGGTGGGTATAGAAAAAGTGTGACATTGATCAAAAACAAAAAAAGATTATGACAAAGGTGTATTTATATTACGTTCGCTTCTGGACTGCGGCCCGGATTGTTAAGCGGATTTTTTGATACCCAGATATTAAGAGGAGAAAGAACCATGATCACTTATGATCGTAACCATAATCCTATTACTAATGGCAGTCGGGTTATGATTAATGGGACGGGCAGAACGGGTAAAATCGTTGCCATACATTCTAACGGGTTAACTCCAGCCCAGTTACGCCGCAACAAGACCGTCGAAGTGGAAGGCTGTGAAGGCCAGTTCGAACCCGTTGAACTGATCCGTCTTGGTTCCCACTAACGATAAGAATGCCGCTATGGCGGCATTCATGAATCAAACAGATTTAATTACAGACTCTACTAAGCCGCTATTTACCCCAGGTATGCCCCGGAAGTCTGATTTTACTGATAGAAATTGTTTACATTCAATACACTGCCCTATAGAACAGCAAATTTTCCTGATTTATTGATCTGGCAGAAGGTTCCCCCCTGTTTCATTCAACATATATGGGTTACTCTTTTAATTACAAACTGCGGTGACAGTTGTAAGGAGACCCTGTATGGCTATGTATCAAAATATGCTGGTGGTCATCGACCCAAACCAGGACGATCAACCCGCATTACGACGCGCTGTTTATTTGCATCAACGGATTGGTGGCAAAATTAAAGCCTTTTTGCCGATCTATGATTTTTCCTATGAAATGACTACCCTGCTCTCGCCTGATGAGCGTACCGCGATGCGTCAGGGCGTCATCAGCCAGCGAACAGCCTGGATACGCGAACAAGCGAAATACTACATCGAAGCAGGTGTTCCCGTTGAGATAAAAGTGGTCTGGCACAACCGTCCCTTTGAAGCCATTATCCAGGAAGTGATCAGCGACGATCACGATCTGGTGCTCAAAATGGCGCACCAGCATGACCGCCTGGAAGCGGTAATCTTTACGCCGACTGACTGGCATTTGTTGCGTAAATGCCCAAGCCCGGTATGGATGGTCAAGGACCAACCGTGGCCTGAAGGCGGTAAAGCGCTGGTGGCCGTGAACCTGGCAAGCGAAGAACCTTATCACAATGCGCTGAATGAAAAGCTGGTCAAAGAAACGCTGCAACTTGCAGAACAGGTGAACCATACCGAAGTCCATCTGGTTGGCGCCTACCCCGTGACGCCCATCAATATCGCAATCGAACTGCCTGAATTTGATCCGAGCGTTTACAACGACGCGATTCGCGGTCAGCATTTGCTGGCGATGAAGGCGCTACGTCAGAAATTCAGCATTGATGAGAAAGTGACGCATGTTGAAAAAGGGTTGCCTGAAGAGGTTATCCCGGATTTAGCCGAGCACCTACAGGCGGGTATCGTTGTACTGGGTACGGTTGGTCGTACCGGGATATCTGCGGCCTTCCTGGGCAATACGGCGGAACAGGTTATCGACCATTTGCGCTGCGATCTGCTTGTAATTAAACCCGATCAGTATCAGACACCGGTCGAACTGGATGACGAAGAAGACGATTAAGCCTATTTTCGTGCCGGGTAGCGCTTATGCCTACCCGGCGAAGCCGCTCACTCACGTTACTGTTTGTCCTCACCACCGAGGAAATAGATCCCCAGCGGAATGGCCAGCAGAATGGTGAAAACCAGACTGTAGACGCAAATCATTGATGACTGGATGAAATACATCGAGGTTGTCCACTCGGACAACGGAATATCATACTGTTCGATCACGCCGCCGATAGTCGCCCGCGTAACCACTGATGCCGCAATAATAAACACCGCCAGCAGGCCCAACAGAAATTTCTTCCCCTTTGCTGTCTTCAGCTTTGTCATGATCATGGTATCGTCCTTTTGCAGATGAAAGCTCTGTTACTTGCGCGTAACAATACCATGACAATCCCCCGTTGTCTGCCACACAAGTCGTGACATAATATTCACATCGCGCGTCCCTGTCTGAAAATGCGCTACGTCTTATTCTTTTTGATCAATGACCAGCGCATTCGAAGCGGATAAAATATCTGCACCTCAGAATCTTTTAGCGTTATATCAACCATACGGGGTAGTGACAGACCAAAATGATTGCAGAATTTTTTTTCAAAAACGCGTTTAATCTGGCAATAATTTTTGGCAGTGGCGCCGCCTTACTTCTGATGAGTATTGTGTTTCGTCGTGGCGAGAAAAGAAGAAAAGGATTTATATTTCATGCCGTACAGTTCTTCGTTTATGCCCTTATCATCGGCACGCTGGGCAGTATCGCCAATAATGTTATTGAAAACTACGATCTGAAATTCATCTCTCCAAATGCCGTCGATTTTATCTGCACATCTCTGATTGCGCTGATTCTGACAATAAAACTGTTTTTACTCATCAACCGCTTTGAAAAATCACAGATCGGTAAAGGCAGAGACGTCACCAGTGCGAAGATCCTGTCTCGCATTATTAAGATCACCATTATTATCGCCATCGTTTTACTCTATGGCGAACACTTTGGCATGAGTCTGTCCGGGTTGCTGACTTTTGGCGGCATTGGCGGCATCGCTGTTGGGATGGCGGGTAAGGACATTCTGAGCAACTTTTTCTCGGGGATTATGCTCTATTTTGATCGCCCCTTTAGCATTGGCGACTGGGTCCGTTCCCCGGACAGAAATATTGAAGGCACCGTGACTGAAATCGGCTGGCGAATGACCAAAATTAACACCTTCGACCACCGCCCTTTATATGTGCCGAATTCGATTTTCTCCTCCATTAGCGTGGAGAATCCCGGCAGGATGACCAACCGACGTATTAAAACGGTGATCGGGTTACGGTATCAGGATGCCAGTAAAACAGGCGTTATTGTTGATGCGGTCAGAACGATGCTGCAAAACCACCCTGATATCGATCAGCGCCAGACGCTACTGGTCTATTTCAATGAATTTGGCGAATCATCGCTGAATATCATGGTCTATTGCTTTAGCAAAACCACCGAATGGGAAGCCTGGCTTGCGGTTCAGCAGGATGTTTACCTGAAGATTATCGACATTGTTCAGGCGAACGGCGCAGATTTTGCGTTTCCAAGCCAGACGCTTTATCTGGATAACGCCGCGTCACCGCAATCCGCAAATTAAAAAAGACGCGGTATTCCGCGTCTTTTCGCTCACTGCCGCATATTATTTGTCGTGCTTCACAATATACATTGTCCGGCTATACGCCACGTCTTCCGGGTTATTAATGGGATAACCTTTCAGCCACGGTTTGATCAAACGTCCGTTGGTATACTGGTAAATCGGCGCAATCGGCGCCTGTTCCATCAGGATTTTCTCTGCCGCATTATAGTCCGCATTGCGCGCCTTCGCCGTATTTTCTACTGTCGCCTGCGTCATGATTTTATCGTAGGCCGGGTTATTGAAGCGCGAGATATTGCCCGTATGGGTCGAGGTTAACAATGACAGGAAAGTAGACGGTTCATTGTAGTCCCCCACCCAGGAGGCGCGGATAACATCAAAATTACCGGTGTTGCGGCTGTCGATATAGGTTTTCCATTCCTGGTTTTGCAGCTTCACCTCTACGCCCAGATTCTTTTTCCACATCGAGGCGACCGCAATCGCGATTTTCTGATGATTTTCAGACGTGTTATATAACAGCGTCAATTTGAGCGGTTTCTGCGGGCCATAGCCAGCCGCAAGCAATAACGTTTTCGCCTGAGCATTGAGTTCTTCCTGGCTCATTTGTTCAAATGGCGAAGGATCGGGAGTAAAGCCTGCCGTCACGTCCGGGGTGAAACGCCAGGCCGGTTTCTCCCCGGTTCCTAACACTTTTTCCGCCATGATGCGGCGATCAATCGTCATGCTCAGCGCCAGACGAACGCGGGAATCCGCCGTCGGACCTTTTTGGGTGTTAAACGCATAATAATAGGTGCCCAACTGCGGCGGTGTGTAAACCTGCCCCGGTATATCCTTCAGCAACTTCTGATACAGATTTTTCGGGAAAGACTCGGTGATATCGATATCGCCAGCCAGATAACGTTTAGTCGCTGACGACTCCTGATTAATCGGCAGGAAAGTCACTTTTTGCAGCACCGTCTTCGCATTGTCCCAGTAGTGGGTATTGGGCACCACCACCAGTTTCTCGTTGACCACGCGATCATTCAACACATAGGCGCCATTGCCGATCAGGTTTCCGGGCTTCGTCCAGTCTTTACCGCTTTCTACATTGGCTTTCTGTACCGGGTAAAAAGCAAAGTTGGCAGTCAGGTTAACAAACCACGGCAGCGGTTTATCCAGCTGTATTTTTAGCGTGCGGGCGTCCACGGCGCTAACCCCAAGCGTATCCGGCGACGCTTTACCATCAATAATCGCCTGGGCGTTATTAATGCCAGCAAGGGCGGCAAACCAGGCAAACGGTGACAGGGTTTTCGGATCAACCAGACGTTGCCAGCTGTAGACAAAATCCTGCGCGGTCACCGGAGTGCCGTCCGACCACTTTGCGTTATTGCGCAGGGTAAACGTCCAGATCCGGTTATCATTGGTCTTCCAGCGCGTAGCGACGCCAGGAATGATTTCCCCTTTCTCATTCTGATTCACCAGACCTTCAAACAAATCGCGAATGACCTGAATCTCCGGCAGCCCAACCGCTTTTGCCGGATCTAACGACGCCGGTTCATCTTTAATATGGCGAACCAGTTCTTGCTTCTCTGCCAGTACCGTTCCGCCGGGAACATCCGCAGCGTGTGTCAGGGAGACGCTGCTAATCAACAGCGCACAACAGGTAACTGAAACAGAGTGCTTCATAAGATGCCCTTAAATGATGAAGTTAGATGACTGCGTAATTATTTGTTTCGCATGAAGGAAATGCAAACGTCTTCCTACAGAAAGTTGATATTAACCCGATATACGCATCCGCTTCCAGGAAGCCAGATGGAGGATATTGCATAGCGCGCGCAACGCGTGAAAACGATTTGATTATCTGGGCAATTTGCACAACACTGCGAGTAATAACAACAGCATTCAGAGACACTTATGACCGTTACCCGTCCTCGTGCCGAGCGCGGCGCATTTCCGCCAGGAACCGAACATTATGGGCGTTCATTGCTGGGAGCGCCGTTGATCTGGTTTCCGGCTCCGGCGGCCGATCGCGAAAGCGGCCTGATTCTGGCCGGAACGCACGGCGATGAGAACGCGTCGGTGGTGACGCTCTCGTGTGCGCTGCGTACGCTGAATCCTTCACTCCGCCGTCATCATGTGGTGCTGGCGGTGAACCCGGACGGTTGCCAGCTTGGTCTGCGCGCCAATGCCAATGGCGTCGATTTGAACCGTAATTTTCCGGCGGCGAACTGGAAAGCGGGTGAGACGGTTTATCGCTGGAACAGCAGCGCCGAGGAGCGCGATGTGGTGCTGCTTACCGGCGAACATCCGGGGTCTGAACCCGAAACCCAGGCGCTGTGTCAACTGATACACCGGGTGCATCCTGCCTGGGTGGTCTCCTTTCACGATCCTCTAGCCTGTATTGAAGATCCCAGACATAGCGAGTTAGGCGAATGGCTGGCCCGGGCATTCGAACTGCCGCTGGTCTCCAGCGTAGGTTACGAAACGCCCGGTTCGTTTGGAAGCTGGTGCGCCGACCTCAATCTGCACTGTATTACCGCAGAGTTCCCGCCGATCTCATCCGATGAGGCCAGCGAAAAGTATCTGATGGCGATGTCTACTCTGCTGCGCTGGCACCCTAAAGATGAAGTTGCCCGGTCGTAAACCGTAAAGCGGGCTCGACATCCACCGCCAGCCAGGTGGGGCCATCGAGGTCAGCAAAACGCACCTGTGGGGCCAGCGGCAACGCTGCGCTAATGGCCCTGGAGGTACACAGCATGCATCCCAGCATCAGCCCAAAACCCTGTTCTCTGGCTTCGGCGGCCAGCGCCAGCGCTTCCGTCAGACCACCGGTTTTATCCAGTTTGATATTAACCATATCGTAGCGCCCCTGTAACGCCTTCAGGCTACTGCGGGTATGGCAACTTTCATCCGCGCAGATAGGGAGCGGATGAACAAAATTTTCCAGCGCGGCGTCATCCTGCGCAGGTAACGGTTGTTCCAGCATCGCGACGCCTAAATCCGCCAGCAGCTGGCATCGCGCCGCCAGCCCTTCTGTACGCCAGGACTCGTTTGCATCCACGATTAGCGTCGCATCAGGCACGACGGAGCGAATCGCGACCATCCGTTCGCTGATCAGGCGATCGTCCAGCTTAATTTTGAGCAGTTTCGCCCCTTTTTCCCACAGTGCCGCCGCGCTGGCCGCCATCTGTTCAGGCGTACCGATCACGACAGTCTGTGCTGTTGTCTGCGTAGCGGGCAATTCAACGGCCACAAACTCCGCCAGCGTTTGCTGCTGCTGGCGAGCGCTCAGATCCCACAGCGCGCAATCGACCGCATTTCTGGCCGCACCGGCGGGCAGCAATTTTTGTAGTGCTTCGCGGGTCAGCCCCTGTTCCAGTTGCGGCGCGATACTCATGATCTGCGCCAGCACCGAGGCATCGCTTTCGCCATAACGTGGATAAGGCGTACATTCCCCTACGCCTTTTACGCCCTCTTCCTCCAGCTCCACGACCACAACATGCGCTTCGGTACGACTTCCCCGGGCAATCACAAAGGGCGTGTGCAGCGGCCAGGCCTCCTCATACACCTTAACAGATCTCATTGGTTCTCCTTTTCTCGCCGTTTTTCACGTTGCAGATGCGTGGCGGTGGATTAAACACAAATAGCGTTTGCCGTGTTAACTGCTGATGGCATAAACTAGCCACGACGTTAACTATATGTAAACAGGAAGATAACCATGTCACAAACCGTTCATTTCCAGGGCAATCCAGTCGCCGTCGCCAACACCATTCCTCAAGCTGGTAGCAAAGCACAGGCTTTTACCCTCGTGGCAAAAGATCTGTCTGACGTCACACTGGCTCAGTTTGCAGGCAAGCGCAAGGTGCTGAATATTTTCCCAAGTATTGATACCGGCGTTTGTGCGGCATCGGTACGTAAGTTTAACCAACTGGCGACAGAAATCGACAACACCGTCGTACTGTGCGTTTCTGCGGATCTGCCGTTCGCCCAGTCTCGTTTCTGCGGCGCGGAAGGTCTGAGCAACGTCATTACCCTTTCCACTCTGCGTAATCCTGACTTCCTGAAAGACTACGGCGTTGAAATCACTGAAGGCCCGCTGAAAGGTCTGGCGGCGCGTGCCGTGGTGGTCATTGATGAAAACGACAACGTCATTTTCAGCCAGCTGGTGAACGAAATCACCAACGAACCTGACTATGCTGCTGCGCTGGACGTGCTGAAAGCGTAAGACGGTAAAAAAGCCCGATGGCGCAACGCTCATCGGGCTTCTAATACTTGTGTCGTTTCTACTCTTCGCTTTTCTTCTGATTCAAACCGTATTCACGTAACTTATTGGCAATCGCGGTATGTGAGACGCCCAGGCGTTTCGCCAGTTTGCGCGTGCTCGGATAATTGCGATAAAGCTGCGTCAGCACGGAGCGTTCAAAACGGCTGGTGATCTCATCCAGCGAGCCTTCCATCGCATCTTCACCAACGGCAACGGTCGTGGCGTCGTAATCCGGCAGCAAGATATCCTGCGGACGTAATTCGTACCCTTCAAGCTGCGTCAGCGCCCGGTAGATGGCGTTTTTAAGCTGGCGCACGTTGCCCGGCCAGCCATAACGGGTTAATACGGTGCTGAGATCGGCAGAGAGTTTTGGACGCGGCACCCCCTGCTCATCGGCAAAACGCGCCACGAAAAGTTCAGTGAGCGGCATGATATCCTGCGGGCAATCACGCAGCGGCGGCAGATTGAGCGTCAGCACATTCAGACGGTAGTAGAGATCCTCGCGGAACAGCCCTTTTTGCACCAGTTCCACCAGATTCTTCTGCGTGGCGCAGATCACCCGGACATCAACGTGAACCTCATGATCCTCACCAACGCGACGGAAAGTGCCGTCGTTAAGAAAACGCAGCAATTTGGTCTGCATGCGTGGCGACATCTCACCAATCTCATCCAGCAGCACCGACCCCCCGTTGGCCTGTTCAAAGAAGCCTTTTTTACCTTCCGGCGCATGACCAAACAGTTCGCTTTCAACCGCATCTTCAGGAATGGAGGCGCAGTTCAATGCCAGATACGGTTTTGCCGCACGTGGGCTTGCCAGGTGACAGGCATGGGCGAAGAGATCTTTACCGGTTCCGGTATCGCCGGTAATCAGCAGTGGCGCGCTCAGCGTAGCCAGCTTGCGAGCCTGCTCTACGACATGCTTCATTTTCGCGCTGACGGCGATAATCTGGCTAAACGCGCTCAAATCCTGAGTCGTCAAATTCTGCAACTGACGCCCCATTCGGATGGTGGAACGTAACATAACGACAGCGCCCGTGAGCATGTACTCGTCATTTTCCCCTTGCAAATGAACCGGGGTAATCTCCATCAGGAAGTTCTGCCCATTGATCACCACATGCTCGTTGTGAGAGACCTGTGGGTTGCTCTCCAGCCAACGCTGGAAGTTGAAGCCGTTGATCAACTGCGCGGCAGTGTGATTGCGCATACGCTCCTGATTTTGTGCGAAAAGCTGACAGCTCGCGGGGTTCGCCATCTCTATTTTACTTTTCATATCCAGAGAGAGGACGGGTTCCGGCAACGCTTCGAGCAGTGCGCTCAGCGCCAGATGCTCGCGTTCAGACGGCATCCACGGCACCGTACGGACATCGGTCACGCCGGAAATGCGGCGGATCTCCGCCATCAGGCTGCTGAAGTTGGTGAACTCCAGTTCAGCAAAATTAAGGTAAATTCGCCCGATGGGGTCAATCTCAATACCGCGTAAATCAATGCTACGAAGCACCAGCAAATCGAGTAACTCGCGGGTCAGACCAAGACGGTCTTCACAAAAGACTTCCAGACGCATGGGAACTTTCACCTAAAACAATGAGCTATTAGATAGATGATAAGCCAGTATTCGATTAGCAGGAAGGATTCTGTCAACAATTATTGACAGCATGACGGAAAATTGGGCGCCGGGCCGTAAAGTTATACGGTCAGCGCCCTTCCAGCGATCAGTTTTCGCGCGGGGTTTTGCTTTTCTGCAAGGTCTCTTTGACCTGAACGATAAGCTGGCGACGAAAATCCCCCAGACGCGGCTTATCATCGTCAATCCACGGTAAGGGACGACACAGTTCCATCGCTTTAATGCCCAGACGAGCGGTTAACAGCCCGGCGCCAATACCCTGCGCCGCACGGGCAGACAAACGCGCCGCCAGATCCTGCGACATCCAGTCCATCCCGACTTCACGCACCAGCTCGCTGGCGCCCGCAAACGCAATATTGAGCAACACCAGACGAAACAGGCGCAGACGGCTGTAATACCCCAGTTCAATGCCATACAGCGTCGCAATGCGATTGATCAGTCGCAAATTTCGCCAGGCGATAAATGCCATATCCACCAACGCCAGCGGGCTGACGGCGATCATTAACGTGGATTCGGCGGCTGAACGGCTGATTTCACGTCGCGCCTGGGCATCCAGCACCGGTTGCACCAGTTGAGCGTATAAGTTGACCACTTCCCGATCGTTTTGCGTTTCGTGAATCGAAGCATACCAGCGCTGCAACGCCGGGTGAGACTGATCGATACCGGCCTGCTGCGCCAGCTTTTCGCAAAACGCACGGCCCTTTCCCGTACCGTGGCTGTGCAACAGGTCGCGCGCTTCATCCCGTTCATGCGCCCGCTGGCGTAATCGCCATAGCCGACGCCATTCTGTCGCGACCGAGCCAACGCCTGCGCCAATGATCAACGCCCCGGCGGCACAACCGCCCAGCGCCACCCAGTCCTGGGTTTGCCATGCGTTCATAGTCCATTGCACGCCCTGGCCCACAACGCTGACGCCAAACAACGCCAGTCCCCCCATCACCATCTTGCGCCACAAACTGCGTTTAGGGCGCAGTGCGGCATCAATGACCGCTTCCGCCTGTCCCTCGTCTTCCAGAGGCTCATCCACCTGCGCGGGGGCAAAAGTCTGCGCCTGCGTCTCGCTGAAGGTCTGTTGCGTTTTAAGCGTCTGGTTTTGCTCCACCTCCAGTGGACCTGCGAAATCGATACGCGGTTTTAACGGTTCGCTCATCGCAATTTGTCTCCTATTAAAAATTCCAGCGCGGCATCCAGACGAATGTGCGGCAATGGTTTGTCCACATCCATCACCTGCGGGCGAAACGCTTCAAACTGGAAACCCTGACTGTCCCAGAACGCCTGTCCCGGCAGGCGTGCAGGCACTTCGCCGGGGTACACCGTTAACGGCGTTCCGTCGCTTAAACGGTTACCGCGTAAAGCCGGGATCTTTTCACCATTCACGTCGATCAATCCACTGGTCGTCGCCTGTACGGACGCCAGTCCCAGACAATCCATGCTGATGCCTTCAAACGCCGCGTTTTGCCAGGCATCCTGAATCAGTTGCTGGAGCAAAGAGACCATATTGGCATGTTGATCGACAGTCACATGGTCTGCCTTGGTCGCCGCAAACAGCAGTTTATCAATCACCGGGGAAAAGAGTCGGCGAAATAGCGTTCGCTGACCATAGTGGAAACTCTGCATCAATTGCGTCAGCGCCAGACGCATATCGTTGAACGCCTGCGGCCCGCTGTTCAACGGTTGCAGGCAATCCACCAGTACAATCTGGCGATCAAACCGCAGGAAATGGTTTTTATAGAACCCTTTCACCACTTTTTCACAGTAGTAATTAAAGCGTTCACGCAACATTCCGGCGTTGGTGTGTTTGTCCGCCTGCGCCAGTATTGATTCGCCATGCGCATCCACATCCGGCCACGGGAAAAACTGCAACGCAGGCGCGCCCGCCATATCGCCCGGCAGCACAAAGCGGCCAGGCTGAATAAAGTGCAGCCCCTGCTGTTTACATTGGTGCAGATACGCCGTCCAGGTCGCGGCGATCTCCGCCAGGCGATTTTCATCAGCAGGCGCCAGCGGGTCCAGCCCCTGGCATAGCTGACGCCATTTGGCCGACCATTCGCCCCGCTGCCCTTGCAGTAAGCCGGTCATTTGCCGGGACCAGCTCAGGTAATCCTGCGCCAGCATCGGCAAGTCGAGCAGCCATTCGCCGGGATAATCGACAATCTCCAGGTATAACGTCGAGGTGTCTTTAAAATGGCGCAGCAAAGAATCATTGGATTTATAGCGTAACGCGAGGCGGATTTCGCTCACGCCGCGCGTTGGCGTCGGCCAGGCAGGCGGCTGGCCATAAAGCTGGGCCAGCCCTTCATCGTAGGTAAAACGCGGAATGCCAAAATCACGTTGTGGAACACGTTTCACGCCCAGCAAACGCTCCTCACGCACCGCGCTTAGCAGCGGCAGTCGCGATCCGGCATGGATGTTGAGCAGTTGGTTAACCATCGCAGTGATAAACGCGGTTTTTCCACTGCGGCTAAGTCCGGTAACGGCCAGACGTAAATGCCTGTCTACACCGCGATTAACCAGCGAGTTAAGTTCGTTTTTGAGTCGCTTCATCGCCATCCTGTTGTGCCTGAAGAGTCCATAAAAGTATAACGAGCAGGAAATAAAGATAGGGGCTGATTATTAATTATCAACTCTCTGAGGTATTTATGGCGACGCCGTTTACGCCGCCACAAGCAGAAAAGTACACCTGTTATCGTTCTTACTGATGATCAGGATTTCATCATCCTGTACACATAGCCTTAAGAAAATATTTCCCGCGTCCTCTCATCGCCCATAACGCCGGGATAATTTAGCCGCTGCCCGGCTCAGTAAAGGCTCAAGCGCCAACGCCAGCAACATCTTCAGCGGGCGCCGGGCCACGGATTTCACCGCCCACCCCGCTACGCCTGCGGGACCGTAGCGTAACGCGGTCAGGAGAACCAGCTTCCCTGCAAGTTTAAAGCCCGGCTTCACCTTTTGCCCGGCGCGTTGCCAGCGAGTATTCATCTCTGTCCTCTTACAATTGACGGAAGCGGCTGCGTAACGTGAAGGTATCAGAGGTCACATAGCGCTCCATTTCGCGTAAACGTTTTTCGCCAGCGGCCAGTTCACGATCCACCGCATCTAACAGTTCACCGCTGGAAGGCTGTTGCTCGCCCGTTGCCATGCTGTCCGGCATCGGGTCCAGTACAAAAGAGAGAATGATGTAAGCCACCAGGGTGAAAAATGCCAGACCAAAGAAGATCGACAACACCACCAGGATACGCACCAGTTTCACCGGTACATCAAGGTACTGCGCGATACCGGCACACACCCCTCGCACCATCCCTTGCTGCGGCATACGCCATAATTTCTTGTTCAGGTTAATTCCTCCCATTAGCGATCCCTCCAGTTCGGATGTTCGGCGTCAAGAATGGCTTCCAGCGCCTGAATACGCTCGCGCATGCGTTGTGCTTCGTCGGTTAGCTGCATTAAACGTTGCTGTTCGCTTTGCGACAGTTCGCCCCGACCGGAACGGTTGCTGTAATGCAGCCATAACCAAATCGGTAACACGAACAGCACGAAAATGGTTAACGGTATGGCCAGAAATAACGCGCTCATGAGTGCTCCTTACAGGTGATGAGCGGCGGCGCGTTCGGGCGCCGCCAGGTATTATTATTGGTTATCTTGCTTCATTTTGGCTTTCAACTGCGCCAGTTGTTCGCTGATTTCATCATCTGCTTTCAGATCGGCAAACTGCTGATCCAGGGTTCTCTGCTTGCCAAAGTTTTGGCTTTCCGCTTCCGCCTCCATCTGATCGATACGGCGTTCAAACGATTCAAAACGCGCCATAGCCTCATCCAGTTTGCCGCTGTCCAGTTGACGGCGGACATCACGGGAAGAGCTTGCCGCCTGGTGGCGCAACGTCAATGCCTGCTGACGGGCACGGGTTTCACTGAGTTTATTTTCCAGCTCGCCAATCTCTTTCTTCATCCGCACCAGCGTGTCGTCAACCAGTGCCGCTTCCTGATCGAGAGTGGCGATCAAATCCGTCAGTTTTTGTTTCTCAATCAGCGCGGCGCGCGCCAGATCCTCTTTGTCTTTACGCAGCGCCAGCTCGGCTTTCTCCTGCCACTCCGCCTGTTGCGCGGCGGCCTGCTCAATGCGACGGGATAACTGTTTCTTTTCTGCCAGCGCGCGCGCGGAATTAGAACGGACTTCCACCAGCGTATCTTCCATTTCCTGAATCATCAGGCGCACCAGCTTTTGCGGATCTTCCGCTTTTTCCAGCAGCGCATTAATGTTGGCGTTCACGATGTCGGCAAAACGAGAAAAAATACCCATAATTCAATCCTCACACGGTATGTTCTGATATCGGGCTATGCCCTGCTACAGGGTTAATACAATCTGCGTGCCAACTTTTTAATATATTGATTATTAAAACAATATACGATTTTACCTCACGAGAGAAATAGGCTAAAGTGGTGAATAACACTAACAAGTGGTGAATCTCATCATGGCAGAATACAAAGATAACCTTCTCGGCGAAGCCAACAGCTTTCTTGAAGTGCTGGAGCAGGTTTCCCATCTGGCGCCGCTGGATAAACCCGTGCTTATCATTGGCGAACGCGGAACAGGGAAAGAGCTGATCGCCAACCGGCTGCATTTTCTCTCAACGCGCTGGCAAGGGCCATTCATCTCCCTTAACTGCGCCGCGCTCAATGAAAACCTGCTCGACTCCGAGTTATTTGGTCATGAAGCAGGCGCATTTACCGGCGCGCAAAAACGTCATCCCGGGCGCTTTGAACGCGCCGATGGCGGTACGCTCTTTTTGGATGAGCTGGCGACCGCTCCCATGCTGGTTCAGGAAAAACTGCTGCGGGTGATCGAATACGGCGAACTGGAGCGCGTCGGCGGCAGCCAGCCGTTGCAGGTTAATGTGCGTCTGGTCTGCGCGACAAATGCCGATTTGCCGCAAATGGTGAGCGAAGGGACATTTCGCGCCGATCTGCTGGACCGGCTCGCTTTCGACGTCGTGCAGCTTCCCCCTTTACGCCAGCGTCAAAGCGACATCATGTTAATGGCCGAACACTTTGCCATTCAGATGTGCCGTGAGATTCATCTGCCTCTCTTCCCGGGTTTTACCGCGCGGGCGAGAGAAACCCTGCTTCAGTACCGCTGGCCGGGAAATATTCGTGAGCTGAAAAACGTGGTTGAGCGTTCGGTTTATCGGCATGGCAGCAGCGATTATCCGTTAGATGAAATTATCATCGACCCGTTTAAGCGTGACATTCCCGAACCGACGCCGCCGGAAACGCCCGTTTCTGCGCCATCATTGCCGCTGGATTTACGCGAATTTCAGCAACAGCAGGAGAAAGACTTTCTGCAAATCAGTCTGCAACAGGCGAAATTTAATCAAAAACGGGCAGCAGAATTGCTGGGTCTGACCTACCACCAGTTGCGCGCATTGCTCAAAAAACATCAGATTTAGCGCTCATGCCCGGGACAGTTGTTCTCATTCTGTGGGGGTAATATGTTAAGTGAATTAATGAGGTTTTCTTTATAATTAATTTCGATATTGGTTAATAACATAATAAAAATAATTACAAAGGTGATTGAATTTCCAGCGTAATGTTATACCCAACGATTTTGCATACAAGGGAAATGCCATGAATTGGGATAAACACGCAACCGTAGAATACGCACGCAGACACGCTATGATGGGTGCGAGCCTGGCTGGCTTGTTAATCAGCTCTTCTGCTTTTGCGGCGTTGTCTCCCGGCGGACCCGAAGCTACAGCTTTAACATTTAATCGCTGGTACATATCCCAGTTAATACAGGAGAAAAATCCACTGGCTGATTATGAGGGACTCCAGCCCTACGTTACAGCAAACACCATTGCTGCGTTAAAGACCTCAAATACAGCAGACCCAGGCTCCGAAGATGTACCCGATTCTGATATGTTCATCAAAGCCCAGGATTTTGACGATGACTGGCAGCAAATAGAGATCGTCTCATCAGACTTAGATCCCGTATGTACACAGGTCTATGTCTCTTTCGGCGCTGAACAGAAACACACAGTAATAGACTGCATGGTGAAAGAAAACGGTACCTGGAAAGTACAATCTGTCGCAGGCCAGAAAATATTGCGAAACGTAAGCCTGAAGTAATCATGTATCAAAGCCCGTAACTTAACTGAACGGGCATTTCCTTTGGTGTTTATTCAACCAGTATGACGATTCCTTCATCGCAATTGTGTACATTTACGCCAGTTGTCCGCAGTCATTTTTACCTGGCGGGCCGAAGTGCGATACACTTTGCAGATCGAATCTAAAAACCTTAAAAATTATGCGCCTGGTTTTATCGTCTCTGATCGTGATGGCTGGACTCCTGAGTGGTCAGGCTGCGGCTGCGCCTGAACCGACTATGCATGCTGATATTCGCGACAGCGGCTTTGTCTATTGCGTCAGTGGGCAGGTCAACACCTTCAATCCACAAAAAGCGAGCAGCGGCCTGATCGTTGATACGCTTGCCGCCCAGCTGTATGACAGACTGCTGGATGTGGACCCTTATACTTATCGTCTGGTGCCGGAACTGGCAGAAAGCTGGGAAGTGCTGGACAACGGCGCGACCTACCGTTTCCACCTGCGTCGCAACGTCGCTTTCCAGAAGACCGCCTGGTTCACCCCTACCCGCAAGCTGAACGCGGATGACGTGGTGTTTACCTTCGAGCGCATTTTTGATCGCAAACATCCCTGGCATAACGTTAACGGCGGCAGTTTTCCCTATTTCGACAGTTTGCAGTTTGCCGATAACGTCCAGAGCGTGCGTAAGCTGGACAACAATATCGTCGAATTTCGCCTGACCCAACCAGACGCCTCCTTCTTATGGCATCTGGCGACGCACTATGCGTCGGTCATGTCAGCGGAATATGCGGCACAGCTGACAAAGCAGGATCACCCGGAACTGATTGACCGCCAGCCGGTCGGCACCGGCCCGTTCCAGCTCTCGGAATATCGCGCCGGACAATATATTCGTCTGCAACGTCATGAGGGATTCTGGCGTGGTAAACCGCTGATGCCGCAGGTGGTGGTTGACTTAGGCTCCGGCGGCACAGGCCGTTTATCGAAATTGCTCACCGGCGAATGCGATGTGCTGGCCTGGCCCGCCGCCAGTCAGCTCACGATTCTGCGCGACGATCCGCGCCTGCGTTTGACGCTGCGCCCCGGTATGAACATCGCCTACCTGGCCTTTAATACCGATAAGCCGCCGCTGAATAATCCCGCCGTACGCCATGCGCTGGCGTTGTCGATCAACAACCAGCGGCTGATGCAGTCGATCTACTACGGTACAGCGGAAACCGCCGCCTCTATTTTGCCGCGCGCTTCGTGGGCCTATGACAACGAGGCTAAAATTACAGAATACAATCCGGCTAAATCCCGCGAGCAGTTGAAAGCGCTGGGGCTGGAAAACTTAACGCTACAGCTGTGGGTGCCGACCAGTTCCCAGGCCTGGAACCCCAGCCCGCTGAAAACCGCCGAGCTGATCCAGGCGGATATGGCGCAGGTCGGCGTAAAAGTGGTGATTGTTCCGGTAGAAGGTCGTTTCCAGGAGGCGCGGTTGATGGACATGAACCATGATCTGACGTTGTCCGGTTGGGCAACCGACAGTAACGATCCAGACAGCTTCTTCAGGCCGTTGCTGAGCTGTGCCGCCATTAACTCGCAGACCAACTTTGCACACTGGTGCCATCCTGAGTTTGACGGCATTCTGCGAAAAGCGCTCTCGTCCCAGCAGCTTGCGGCGCGTATTGACGCGTATGATGAAGCGCAAAATATTCTGGCAAAAGAGCTGCCGATACTGCCGCTCGCCTCCTCGCTGCGTTTACAGGCTTATCGCTATGATATTAAAGGGCTGGTTTTAAGTCCCTTTGGTAACGCCTCGTTTGCCGGTGTTTCGCGGGAAAAAGAAGATGAGGTGAAAAAACCATGATTATTTTCACCCTGCGTCGGTTTCTGCTGCTGTTGGTCACACTGTTCTTTCTGACCTTTATCGGCTTTAGCCTGAGTTATTTCACGCCCCATGCGCCATTACAGGGCGCATCGTTGTGGAACGCCTGGGTTTTCTGGTTTAACAGCCTGATCCACTGGGATTTTGGCGTTTCCAGCATTAACGGCCAGCTGATCTCCGAACAGCTCAAAGAGGTTTTTCCCGCCACGATGGAGCTGTGCATTCTCGCTTTCGGCTTTGCCCTGATGGTCGGAATCCCGGTGGGGATGCTGGCAGGCGTAACGCGGAATAAATGGCCAGACCGTTTCATCAGCGCCCTCGCCTTAGTGGGATTTTCGATTCCGGTCTTCTGGCTGGCGCTGCTGTTGACGCTGTTTTTCTCGCTCACGCTCGGCTGGCTGCCGGTATCAGGTCGTTTTGATCTGCTTTACGAAGTGAAGCCGGTCACCGGTTTCGCCATTATTGATGCCTGGATTTCCGACTCGCCCTGGCGCGATGAGATGGTGATGAGCGCAGTGCGCCACATGGTATTGCCGGTGCTGACGCTGGCCGTCGCCCCCACCACGGAAGTGATTCGTCTGATGCGCATCAGCACTATTGAAGTGTATGACCAGAATTACGTGAAGGCAGCGGCGACGCGCGGTCTGTCACGACTGACGATTCTGCGTCGGCATGTGCTGCACAACGCGCTGCCGCCGGTGATCCCGCGTCTCGGCTTGCAGTTTTCCACCATGCTGACGCTGGCGATGATCACCGAGATGGTCTTTAGCTGGCCGGGGCTGGGACGCTGGTTGATCAACGCTATCCGCCAGCAGGACTACGCCGCTATTTCCGCAGGCGTAATGGTGGTTGGTTCGCTGGTGATTATCGTCAACGTGATCTCTGATATTCTGGGTGCTATGGCTAACCCTCTGAAACATAAGGAATGGTATGCCTTACGATAGTGTGTACAGCGAAAAGCGCCCACCGGGAACGCTGCGCACTGCCTGGCGCAAATTTTATGGCGACGCTTCTGCGATGGTCGGTCTTTACGGCTGCGCAGGTCTGGTGGTGCTGTGTATTTTTGGCAGCTGGTTTGCTCCCTACGGCATCGATCAGCAGTTCCTCGGCTACCAGTTGCTGCCGCCGTCCTGGTCGCGCTATGGCGAAGTCTCGTTTTTTCTGGGGACGGACGATCTGGGGCGTGACGTTTTAAGTCGCCTGCTGAGCGGCGCGGCGCCCACCGTCGGCGGCGCGTTTATCGTCACGCTGGCGGCAACGCTGTGCGGCCTGATTCTGGGCGTTGTCGCCGGGGCTACGCACGGCTTACGCTCCGCCGTACTCAACCATATTCTGGACACCCTGCTCTCTATTCCGTCGTTGCTGTTAGCGATTATCGTTGTTGCCTTTGCCGGGCCGCATCTGAGTCACGCAATGTTTGCCGTCTGGCTCGCACTGCTGCCGCGTATGGTGCGTTCGGTCTACAGCATGGTGCATGACGAGCTGGAAAAAGAGTATGTGATCGCCGCGCGCCTTGATGGCGCCACCACGCTCAATATTCTCTGGTTCGCCATTCTGCCCAATATTACCGCCGGTCTGATTACCGAAATCACCCGCGCGTTGTCGATGGCGATCCTCGATATCGCCGCGCTCGGTTTTCTCGACCTCGGCGCGCAACTCCCCTCTCCTGAATGGGGCGCCATGCTCGGCGACGCGCTGGAGCTGATATATGTCGCGCCGTGGACGGTGATGTTACCAGGCGCGGCAATTATGATCAGCGTTCTGCTGGTGAACCTGCTTGGCGACGGCATCCGGCGCGCGATTATCGCGGGGGTGGAATAATGCCGTTACTGGATATCCGTAACCTGACCATTGAATTTAAAACCGGCGAAGACTGGGTTAAAGCCGTAGATCGGGTCAGTATGACGTTAAATGAAGGGGAAATTCGTGGACTGGTCGGCGAATCCGGCTCCGGGAAAAGCCTGATTGCGAAAGCCATTTGCGGTGTGGCGAAAGACAACTGGCGCGTCACCGCCGACCGTATGCGCTTTGACGATATCGACCTGCTGCGTCTTTCCGCACGCGAGCGCCGCAAACTGGTCGGCCATAACGTGTCGATGATCTTTCAGGAACCGCAGTCGTGCCTTGATCCTTCAGAGCGCATTGGCCGTCAGCTGATGCAGAATATTCCCGCCTGGACCTATAAAGGTCGCTGGTGGCAGCGTATTGGCTGGCGAAAACGCCGTGCCATTGAACTGTTGCACCGGGTCGGCATTAAAGATCACAAAGACGCGATGCGCAGTTTTCCGTATGAGCTGACGGATGGCGAATGTCAGAAAGTCATGATCGCCATTGCGCTCGCCAATCAGCCGCGCTTGCTGATTGCCGACGAACCGACCAACGCGATGGAACCCACCACCCAGGCGCAGATTTTCCGCCTGCTGACGCGCCTGAACCAGAACAGCAATACCACTATTTTGCTGATCAGTCATGACCTGCAAATGCTCAGCCAGTGGGCAGACAAAATTAACGTTCTGTATTGCGGGCAGACGGTCGAAACTGCGCCCAGTAAGGATCTGGTGGCTACACCTCACCACCCTTATACTCAGGCGCTCATCCGCGCGATACCGGATTTTGGCAGCGCCATGCCGCATAAAAGCCGCCTGAATACCATGCCAGGGGCAATCCCGCTGCTGGAACAATTACCGATAGGTTGTCGTCTGGGGCCGCGTTGCCCGTATGCTCAACGAGAATGCATTGAAACCCCGCGTCTGACCGGGGCGAAGAATCATCTCTACGCCTGTCATTTTCCGCTGAATATGGAGAAAGAGTGACATGGTGGAAACCCTGCTCGAAGTGCGTAACCTGAGTAAAACCTTCCGCTACCGTACAGGATGGTTCCGGCGTCAGACCGTCGAGGCGGTAAAGCCGCTCAGCTTCACCTTACGCGAACGCCAGACGCTCGCCATTATTGGCGAGAATGGCTCCGGCAAATCCACGCTGGCGAAAATGCTGGCAGGAATGATCGCGCCGACCAGCGGCGAACTGCTGATTGACGATCATCCGCTGAAATACGGCGACTACTCGTTTCGCAGCCAGCGTATCCGCATGATTTTTCAGGACCCGTCAACGTCACTCAATCCGCGACAGCGCATCTCGCAGATTCTGGATTTCCCGCTGCGGTTGAACACCGATCTGGAACCGGAGCAGCGACGTAAGCAGATTATTGAAACCATGCGGATGGTCGGTCTTCTCCCTGACCACGTCAGCTATTATCCGCACATGCTGGCGCCAGGGCAGAAACAGCGTCTGGGATTAGCCCGCGCCCTGATTTTACGCCCGAAGGTGATCATCGCCGACGAAGCGCTGGCTTCGCTCGATATGTCGATGCGCTCGCAGCTCATCAACCTGATGCTGGAACTCCAGGAAAAACAGGGGATTTCGTATATCTACGTCACTCAGCATCTGGGGATGATGAAACACATCAGCGATCAGGTGCTGGTCATGCACCAGGGCGAAGTGGTCGAACGCGGCAGCACCGCTGATGTTCTCGCCTCTCCGTTACATGAACTCACCCGCCGTTTGATCGCAGGACACTTCGGCGAAGCCCTCACCGCCGACGCCTGGCGAAAAGATCGCTAGCCTGAAGGAGCGTTATGATGTTGTTGTCTGAATCAATTAACGGCCATTTGGTCATCCACCACGCGCCCCGAATGCAGGAGCGCCCATGAGAAAATATTCCTGGCTGATCCTGTGTCTGGCGCTGGCTGTGCTACTGGCGTCCGCTTTCGCATTCACTCGTGCTGACAACCAGACTGAACCGGCATTCGGCTACACTCTGGACTTCAAAAAACCGTTGTCCGGGATCGACAATTTATCCTCCCTGAGCTACGTGCCCGAAGAAGATGTTTTTGTCGCCACCCTCAACAGACCCGCCACCATCCTCAAACTGTCTAAAAATGGAGAAATACTCGCCAGAAAAAGCATCGCAGATCGGATTAAAGATGCTGAATCAATCGAATACGCGGGTAACGGGACATACTTACTGGTCGATGAAGCAGACTCCGCGATGTATGTTTACCAGCTCAGCCAGGATCTGGACATCAGGTCAGTGAGAAAAATAGAAACAGACCTGTTTGAGAACGCGCGCAATCGGGGAATCGAAGGCATTGCCTGGATGGCCGGACGAAATGAACTCTATTTCGCCAAAGAACGTAAACCGGTCATGCTGTACCGAACCCAAAGCGACGGCGGCCTTACTCATTTTTCTGAGATCGTCCCACTGGATGATCTGATTAAAAATCTGGACGTAGACGATATCTCTGCCCTTCACATCCACGGTGAACATCTGCTGATCTTATCTGATGAGTCACGCAGCCTGACAGAGATAGACCTGAACGGCAATGTGCTGCGCCGGATGTCATTAACGCAGGGCGAAAATGGTCTTGAGGAAGATATCCCGCAGCCTGAAGGCGTGTCGATGGATAGGGCTGGCAACATTTATATTATGAGTGAGCCGAACCTGTTTTATCGATTTGAAAAGGTCTCGACTGGCAGGTAAACCGTAAGTTCAGACTCTTCTTTCCCGTTGAAGCGCGGTTTTGACGGGAGAGAAGAAACGGTGATACGCGGGCTTTTGTGAAGTCAGAAAACACTGGAAACGTTTGAAATGGTGCCGACTACCGGAATCGAACTGGTGACCTACTGATTACAAGTCAGTTGCTCTACCTACTGAGCTAAGTCGGCCTGGGCCGCCATCGAGGCCTCGAACCCCGTTCCCTACAACACCCACAACAAATGTCGTTCGCTCTTCCAGATGAGCTAATGGCGGTTTGACGGTTCTTGTGAGTTATCACGCACTTACGCGTCATAACGAACCGGCTGCGAATAATACATAAGTAGAATTAGTCATGCAACCATTATGATTCGTCCAAATGTATTTATCCCTTATATTCGCAGCGCGTCGCCCGCTCGTGCTGGTTGGATGAGGCGAACCTGATAGCGGGTGATATACTGGACGGATGCAGGAAAATATCGAAAGTAAACAGGCTCGTCCTGCGCTGCCCCGGAGCTAAGTCACGGGAAATGACGGAAAAATATCGTGACACAAAGGGCTGTGAGTGGGATATAATTTCGAGCTAATTTCGAATAACTTTGAAATGTTGCTTTTAATTTATTGATATTAAAAGCAAAAAATAAGTAATGACTATAAGGATTAAAGCTATGGGTTTTCTTTCCGGTAAGCGCATTCTGGTAACGGGTGTTGCCAGCAAATTGTCCATCGCCTACGGTATCGCTCAGGCGATGCGCCGCGAAGGAGCTGAACTGGCGTTCACCTACCAGAACGACAAACTGAAAGGCCGCGTGGAAGAGTTTGCCGCTCAACTGGATTCCAGCATCGTGTTGCAGTGTGATGTAGCTGAAGATGCCAGCATCGACGCTATGTTTGCCGAACTGGGTAAAGTCTGGCCGAAATTCGACGGTTTCGTTCACTCTATCGGCTTCGCGCCTGGCGATCAGCTGGATGGCGACTATGTGAATGCCGTTACCCGTGAAGGCTTTAAAATCGCGCACGACATCAGCTCTTACAGCTTTGTGGCAATGGCAAAAGCTTGCCGTACCATGCTGAATCCGGGTTCCGCCCTGCTGACCCTGTCTTATCTGGGTGCTGAGCGCGCAATCCCGAACTACAACGTCATGGGTCTGGCAAAAGCGTCTCTGGAAGCAAACGTGCGTTACATGGCTAACGCGATGGGCCCGGAAGGCGTTCGTGTTAACGCAATCTCCGCAGGTCCGATCCGTACTCTGGCCGCGTCCGGCATCAAAGATTTCCGTAAAATGCTGTCGCATTGCGAAGCGGTTACGCCGATTCGCCGCACCGTTACCATTGAAGATGTGGGCAACTCTGCCGCCTTCCTGTGCTCCGATCTGTCTGCCGGTATCTCCGGTGAAGTCGTTCACGTCGACGGCGGTTTCAGCATCGCAGCCATGAACGAACTGGAACTGAAATAATCGTTTCACTTCCCGCAATGGGCGGCGCAGCGTCGCCCATTATTCCCTTCTCTGATGACGCCTTTCACCCCCTTCCATTCTTCGCGCGCTGTCGCATCGCGGTATATATCATTCTGATATTTATTATCACCTAACAATCTTTTATCCCCTCTCTTGCTTACGCCAGGATAATGCAGCGAAAACGATCCGGCGTGATTCGACGACGACGTGTCCGGGTCGCCACTTTTAGACCAAGGAACGCCCATGGAACAACGCCGAATTGAAGGCAAAAGCCACTGGTATCATGAAACCCAGTCCAGCACTTATCCGCAAGAGGTTCTCCCGCTGGTGCCGGAAGCCGCGAACGTCGAGGACAGTTTTCTGCTGGATTTAGCGATCGCCGAAGACGTGCTTTTACCCTTTCAGTCCTGGTTGCACCCTGCCCGTCAACTTGCTCAACGCCTCTTTCCCGAGCGCGTCACACAGAATCGTCTCCACACGTTCAGCGCCTATGAACGGATGAGTACCGCATTGACCGTTGCCCAGGTCTATGGCGTACAGCGACTCTGTAACCATTACGCCGCGCGACTGACCCCGCTTCCCGGCCCGGACTCCTCCCGTGAGAGTAACCACCGACTGGCGCAAATCACGCAATACGCGCGTCAACTGGCCAGTTCCCCTGCGGTCATTAATGCCCGCGACCGCCAGCACCTTGACGATGTGGGTCTGACGACCTGCGACATCATTCTGATAAACCAGATTATTGGTTTTGTGGGTTTTCAGGCGCGCGTCGTGGCGATATTCCAGGCTTATCGTGGACACCCCGTCCGCTGGGTGCCGGGTCTGGATATACAGCAATTCGCCGATGCGCAGCTTTTCCAGGAAAGGGACGCGCAATGGCACCCGGCTCAGGAAGGCGTGGAAATACGTTACGCCAGCGCCGAACAACTGGAGTGCCTGTCCCACCATCAGCCGGTTGCAGAACTGCTGACGCTCGCGCCAGTCCTGGTTCACGAACCCGCCCTGCTTTCTTTGCTTGGCACACTGCTCACCAGCGCCCTGCGTACGGATGCGCCACCGGCGTCGCTCCCACTCGCCACGCTGCTCACGTCGCGCATCAATGGCAGCGTCGCCTGTTTTAATGAACAGTCACGCCACGCGAGCGAATGGGCAGAGACAATTTCGGTGTTCCGCCGGGATGAACGGGAGATACAGCACTGGGAAAGCCAACATCCGGTTGAGCGTCCTGTCACGCAAGCGATACAATGGCTGACCAGGGCGCCCGATCGTTTTAGCGCTGCGCAATTCACGCCGTTACTCGAACAAGGGGCGTCACTGGAACAGGCCGTCAACTTGCTGGGCTGGTGCGGATTGTGCGGTTGGTTGAACCGTTTAAAAATCGCGTTGGGCGAAACACATTAACCGCGCCTTTACTGAAAGAGCGCTTGCTGCGCCAGGCAGAATCGCGTAAAACTGTCAGCCGCTCTTTTGGCCACGAAAATAGACAATTATGTTTCAGGACAACCCGCTGCTAGCGCAGCTTAAACAGCAACTACATTCCCAGACGCCGCGTGCTGAAGGGGTGGTAAAAGCCACGGAAAAAGGCTTTGGCTTCCTGGAAGTCGATGCACAAAAAAGTTATTTCATCCCGCCGCCGCAGATGAAAAAAGTCATGCACGGCGACCGCATTGTCGCGGTGATCCATACGGAAAAAGAACGCGAGTCCGCCGAGCCAGAAGAACTGATCGAGCCGTTCCTGACCCGCTTCGTGGGCAAAATCCAGGGTAAAAACGATCGTCTGTCCATCGTACCGGATCATCCGTTGCTGAAAGACGCTATCCCATGCCGTGCCGCCCGTGGCGTGGAACACGAATTTAAAGAGGGTGACTGGGCCGTTGCCGAAATGCGCCGTCATCCGCTGAAAGGCGACCGCTCTTTCTACGCCGAGTTAACCCAGTTCATCACCTTCGCCGACGACCACTTCGTACCGTGGTGGGTCACGCTGGCTCGCCATAATCTCGAAAAAGAAGCGCCGAACGGCGCGGCGACAGAAATGCTTGATGAAGGTCTGGTACGCCAGGATCTGACCGCGCTGGATTTTGTCACTATCGACAGCGCCAGCACCGAAGACATGGATGACGCCCTTTATGCGCAAGAGTTGGGCGAAGGTAAGCTGCAACTGACGGTTGCGATTGCTGATCCGACCGCGTGGATTGCGGAAGGCAGCAAGCTGGATAACATCGCAAAAATCCGGGCGTTTACCAACTATCTGCCGGGCTTCAACATCCCGATGTTGCCGCGCGAACTGTCTGACGACCTCTGTTCCCTGCGCGCGCAGGAAGTTCGTCCGGCACTGGCCTGCCGCATGACCATTGCCGCCGACGGCACTATTGAAGATGACATCACCTTCTTTGCGGCCACGATCAAATCGAAAGCCAAACTGGCCTACGACAATGTCTCCGACTGGCTGGAAAATACCGGCAGCTGGCAGCCTGAGAGTGACGCTATCGCCCAACAGATCCGCCTGCTCCAGCGCATTTGCCTGAGCCGTGGCGAATGGCGTCACAACCATGCGCTGGTGTTCAAAGATCGCCCGGACTATCGCTTTATTCTTGGAGAGAAAGGCGAAGTGCTGGATATCGTCGCGGAACCTCGCCGCATTGCGAACCGCATAGTGGAAGAGTCCATGATCGCGGCGAACATTTGCGCCGCCCGCGTGCTGCGCGACAAACTGGGCTTTGGTATTTACAACGTTCATATGGGCTTTGACCCGGCCAACGCCGACGCGCTGGCAGCGTTGTTGAAAACACATGGACTGCACGTTGACGCAGGAGACGTATTAACCCTGGAAGGCTTCTGCAAACTGCGCCGCGAGCTGGATGCCCAACCGTCCGGTTTCCTGGACAGCCGCATTCGTCGCTTCCAGTCATTCGCAGAGATCAGCACCGAACCGGGCCCTCACTTTGGACTGGGTCTGGAAGCGTATGCGACCTGGACCTCTCCGATTCGTAAATACGGCGACATGATTAACCACCGCCTGCTGAAAGCCGTCATCAAAGGCGAAACCATCGCGCGTCCGCAGGAAGAGACAACGCAGCAGATGGCTGAACGCCGCCGCCTGAACCGTATGGCGGAACGTGACGTCGGTGACTGGTTATATGCGCGTTTCCTGAATGATAAAGCCGGTACAGAAACACGCTTTGCGGCGGAAATCGTTGATATCAGCCGCGGCGGGATGCGCGTTCGCCTGGTCGATAATGGCGCAATGGCCTTTATCCCGGCGCCGTTCCTGCATGCCGTACGTGACGAGCTGGTTTGCAGCCAGGAAAGCGGCACCGTGCAGATCAAAGGTGAAACGGTATACAAAGTGACGGATGTGATCGATGTAACGATCGCGGAAGTTCGCATGGAAACCCGTAGCATTATCGCCCGGCCTGTCGCCTGACGTTTTTGATGTAGCGGCCTTTCTTTAACCGGAAAGGCCGTTTTTTTTCTGCCCGCCCCACCCACCGCACGCTACACTTCACTCATCCGTTCAGAATTATTTTTATCCGCTCGCTATGCTTTTTTCTGAATCTGGATTACATATAAATACATAAGTAAAACAATATGTTCAGCCATAATTACCTCGTACGAATCATGGCTAACCTTTCTCCTGAGGCTGTATGCGCTTTAAACGGGATGGTAAGCATCATGAAAGACGTTCTGGAGCCTGTTTCATTGTTTAGCGATTTGGGAACCCATAGCCCTTACTGGCGTTTATCGGATGACTGCGACACCCTGCGTTTATCCGCGACTGAGGCTGCCGACGCTGACCAGACCGTTGCGTTATCTTCCGAGCAGGCTGACCGCATCCGGGAGATGACCGTCATCACGTCAAGCCTGTTACTCACCCTTCCCGGTGAACATAATGCCGTTCCCGTGCAACTTGTCGGGCGAAAAATCAACAAGCGCGAATGGGCAGGAAACGTATCGGTCTGGCATGATGCGCCTTCAGATACGCAGGAGGCCGTTCTGGGACTCTCCTTTGCCGAGCAGGTGGTATCAGAGGCCAACTCAGCGATCGTGATCCTTGATAGCCGCGGGAATATCCAGCGTTTTAACCGTCTTTGCGAAGAATACACCGGGTTAAAAGAGCATGACGTCATTGGGCAAAGCGTCTTCAAGTTATTTATGAGCCGGCGCGAAGCCGCGGCCTCCAGGCGCAACATCAGCGGTTTTTTCCGCAACGGCAACTCTTATGAGATCGAACGCTGGGTAAAGACCCGCAAAGGCCAGCGCCTGTTTCTGTTTCGGAATAAATTTGTCCATAGCGGCAGCGGTAAGAACGAAATCTTTTTAATCTGTTCAGGCACCGACATTACCGAGGAGCGGCGTACGCAGGAGCGTTTACGCGTACTGGCGAATACGGACACAATCACCGGGCTGCCTAACCGGAATGCCATTCATGAGCTGATTAACGATGCCATTGAAAACGCGGGCGACAATCAGGTTGGTATCGTCTATCTGGACCTGGACAACTTCAAAAGGGTGAACGACGCCTACGGGCATATGTTTGGAGACCAGCTGTTACAGGCCGTCTCGCTGGCGATCCTGAGTTGCCTTGAGGAGAATCAACTGCTGGCCCGCCTCGGCGGTGATGAGTTTATCGTTCTCGCCACGCAGACTTCGCAAGGGTCGCTGGAGGCTATGGCATCGCGAATTCTCACACGCTTACGTCAACCCTTTCGCATTGGCCTTATCGAGGTGTATACCGGCTGTTCTATCGGTATCGCCCTTGCGCCGCAGCACGGGCATGACAGTGAAAGCGTGATTCGTAATGCGGATACCGCAATGTACACCGCGAAAGAAGGCGGACGTGGACAGTTTTGCGTGTTCTCTCCCGAGATGAACCAGCGCGTCTTTGAGTATCTTTGGCTGGACACCAATCTGCGCAAAGCGCTGGAAAACGATCAGCTCCTGATCCACTACCAGCCGAAGATGACCTGGCGCGGCGAAGTCCGCAGCCTCGAAGCGCTGGTGCGCTGGCAATCACCGGAACGCGGGTTAATTCCCCCGCTGGAGTTTATCTCCTACGCCGAAGAGTCTGGGCTGATTGTCCCGCTGGGGCGATGGGTGATGATGGATGTTGTACGGCAGGTCGCCAAATGGCGCAGCAAAGGCATCAACCTTCGCGTCGCGGTGAACGTATCCGCCCGCCAGCTCGCGGATCAAACTATTTTTACCGACCTGAAGCAGGTGCTTCATGAACTGAACTTCGAATATTGCCCGATTGATGTCGAACTGACAGAAAGCTGTTTGATTGAAAACGAAGAACTGGCGCTGACCGTCATCCAGCAATTCAGCCAGCTTGGCGCGCAGATACATCTGGACGATTTTGGCACCGGCTACTCGTCGCTTTCTCAGCTTGCCCGCTTCCCCATTGATGCGGTCAAGCTGGATCAGACGTTTGTCAGAGACATTCATAAACGGTCGGTTTCGCAATCGTTAGTACGCGCGATCGTCGCCGTAGCGCAGGCGTTAAATCTACAGGTGATTGCGGAAGGCGTCGAAAGCGCAAAAGAAGATGCATTTTTAACCAAGAATGGCGTCAACGAGCGCCAGGGGTTCCTGTTTGCCAAACCCATGCCCGCCGCCGCTTTTGAACGCTGGTACAAACGTTATCTGAATAAAAAGACGCGCTGAGATGGGCAAAAAACAGGCGTTCAGGACAGGGTAAGAGACATCTGATAACAAACTTATCTGCATGTAATAACAGAATATATAATATTACCCAATGGTTTTGGCGAATCCTGTTTTTCCCCTTCTCTTTTGGCATTATTTTTTGCATCATGAAATTCATACATTTTTGACGTAAGGATGATAACCATGTCTGATATCGACGCCCAACGTGTTGCCGAACGCATTGATACCGTGCTGGATATCCTTGTTGCTGGCGATTACCACTCTGCCATCCACAACCTTGAAATTCTTAAGGCGGAGTTGTTAAGTCAGGTGAAAGAAGATACCGACGCCTCCTCGACGAAACCCCGGGCTCCGTGGGAGATCTAAGTGACGCGAGCTTTTCGTGGCACCTGACTCAGGAAACGCAGCATCCCTTATACTCCCCGGTACTGATACCGTTATAAAAATTAAAATTATGAATTCCCGACAACAATCAATTTTGCAAATGGTCATTGATAAAGGCCAGATGAGCGTGGCTGAGCTGGCGAAAATCACCGGCGTCTCTGAAGTCACGATCCGACAGGATCTTAACACTCTGGAAAAACAGAGCTATCTGCGCCGTGCGCATGGTTTTGCCGTCTCGCTGGACAGCGATGACGTCGAAACGCGCATGATGACCAATTACACGCTCAAACGCGAACTGGCTGAATTTGCCGCGTCACTGGTCAGCCCCGGCGAATCGGTGTTTATTGAAAACGGCAGCAGCAATGCCCTGCTGGCCAGAACGTTAGCGGAACAAAAGGATGTCACCATTATTACGGTGAGTAGCTATATCGCTCACTTGCTCAAAGAGACGCCGTGCGAAGTGATCCTCCTTGGCGGAATCTACCAGAAAAAAAGTGAAAGTATGGTCGGGCCATTGACCCGCCAGTTTATCCAGCAGGTTCACTTCAGTAAGGCCTTCATCGGTATCGATGGCTGGCAGCCGGATACCGGTTTTACCGGACGGGACATGATGCGATCGGATGTGGTTAATGCCGTACTGGAAAAAGGCTCTGAAGCCATTGTTCTGACGGACAGCTCTAAATTCGGCGCAGTACATCCTTATACGCTGGGGCCGTTAACACGTTTTAGCCGCGTTATCACCGATTCCAGAATAAGTGCGGACCATCAAATGCAACTGGAACGCACCGGGCTGACGGTGAACATCATCGAACCTCGTGCCTGAGCGCATTGCAGATGATTTGCCATCCGGCAAATCATCTCTCCCCTCTGAGATTTTTCCGACAATCTAATTAAGACTATTTACCTGTTATTAACAGGGTAAAGTCGTAAAATTTATATTAGCGATATAACAGGAAGTGACTATCACCTGCGTGATTTTAAGCTGTTACCCCTGCGCAACAAGGTTTTGCGGACAGTCTCTTTAATGGCTTTAATGAACATCATTTTAGCTATAATTAAAGAGAACTTACTTCCGTGAATCAATTATTCAGGAGAAAGTATTATGTTTATGACGAGCAAAAAAATGACCGCCGCTGTTCTGGCAATTACCCTGGCGATGTCTCTGAGCGCTTGCTCTAATTGGTCTAAACGTGACCGTAACACTGCGATTGGTGCAGGGGCTGGGGCGTTGGGCGGTGCTATTTTAACTGACGGTAGCACGCTGGGTACGCTAGGCGGGGCTGCGGTAGGTGGTGTTATCGGCCATCAGGTAGGTAAATAATCTACGGTCGACCGGCTCGAAATAATAATACGGTAATTCTTTACAGGTCTTTACTCTAAATATACACAGTGAAATTTAAAGCCACGATAAATAACTATCGTGGCTTTTTTCATTAGCCGCCAGCCAGTTTAACTTTCATTCCTTTGGCTTCCAGTAATGATTTAATCAGATCGCGCTTATCGCCCTGAATTTCAATTATTCCCTCTTTAACCGCCCCACCGCAGCCGCATTTTTTCTTCAGCTCAGCGGCCAGTTTGGTCAGTTCAGCATCATCCATATCAATGCCGGTAACGAGGCACACACCCTTACCTTTCCGCCCGCTGGTCTGGCGCTGAATACGGACGATACCATCCCCCTTTGGGCGTTCAACCGCCGCTTTCGGTTCGTCAATCCGGCCCGTTTCCGTGGAATAGACCAGACGGCTGTCAGAATTGTTCATCAGGCTCCCCGTTTCAGTGATGCATTAATGGCCTTCAGGGTTTGCGCAGGGTCAGCAGACTGCGTAACCGGTCGTCCTATAACCATATAGTCCACGCCCGCCGCCAGCGCCTGTTCCGGCGTCATGATACGGCGCTGATCGCCAGCGTCAGACCCCTGAGGACGGATACCCGGCGTTACCAGTTTAAACTCTGCGCCAAATTCCTGCTTAAAGCGCACCGCTTCCTGCGCCGAGCAGACCACGCCATCCAGCCCGCAATTTTGCGTCAGGCGCGCCAGACGTTCCGCATGCTCAGCCGGTGACAACGTCACGCCAAGATCCGCCAGATCGCTGGCTTCCATGCTGGTCAGTACCGTCACCGCAATCAGCAATGGCGCATCCTTACCCAGCGGCAGTAAGGCTTCGCGCGCTGCGGTCATCATTCGCGCCCCACCCGACGCATGGACGTTAACCATCCATACGCCCAGATCTGCCGCCGCCGCAACGGCATGTGCCGTGGTATTTGGAATATCATGAAATTTCAGGTCAAGAAAGATATCGAAGCCGCGCTGCTGCAAATCACGAACCAACTGCGGGCCGAACAGCGTGAACATCTCTTTGCCGACTTTCAGGCGGCAATCACGCGGGTCGATTCTGTCGACGAAAGCCAGCGCGTTATCACGATTATTATAATCCAGAGCAACAACGACAGGAGAGTCGGTAACAGCGCGGGAAGAAGATGAAGCAGTAAACGTCATGACCAGACCTTCTTGATGATGGGCACCGGGTGCGGCGCGAAATGGGTAAACGGCGTGCATTCTACCTGCGCAAGGGCAAAATGAACAGGCGCGATTGTACCTCTGCGAGGCGATATTGCCCGGATGCCAATGTGAGGAACAGGTAAAAACCAACAGGATGTTGTAACTAAAATACAGTTTTTTTTTAAACTACTGCCCGTCAAGGCCGCGAATAGGTTTAATCGTCGACCACGCCCGGCAGGAAGGACAATGCCAGTACATGGTATAGGCGGTAAACCCGCACTTCTGGCAGCGATAACGCGGCTTGCTGCGCACCTGCTCACCAACCATATCACGCAGCACCATCAGGCTCTCTTTCGCGCGTCCTTCTTCTGCCTCATTGAGGTGATAATCCATCAGCTTATGAAACACCCGCATGGTCGGATGGCGCTGTAACTGGCGAGTGATATAGACCTGCGCAGTGTCGTGCCCTTCCCGCGCTTCCAGAATATCGGCAAGCATCAACTCAGCGGCGGCGCCGGTGTTTTCTTCCACGGCCCGACGTAAGAACTCCGCCCATTCATCATTTTTACCAAGCTGCTGATAGCACGTCTGCAACATTTCCAGCGTTTCACTGACCAGTTCTTTATCCTGGGAGATAACCCGCTGTAAGCTCTCCACCGCTTTGGCGTATTCCCCCTTTGCCATAAACACACGGCCCATCATGATAGAAACACGGGCGCTGTTTTTGTCTGCGGCGGCGCCTTTTTTCAGCAACGTCATGGCGCGATCCATATCATCGCAGCCCATCTGTTGCAGCGCCAGTTCACAATAGAAATGTGCGATCTCAATGCGCTGTTTGTCTTTGCCGAGCTTCACCAGCCGCTCAGCCACATCAATCGCTTTCTGCCAGTCGCTGGTCGCCTGATAAATTTGCAACAGCTGTTGCAACGCCCCTACGCGGAAATCCGTTTCATCCGTGAGCTGGTTGAACATATCTTCCGCCCGGTCATACAACCCGGCCGCCATGTAATCACGCCCCAGTTGCTGCACAGCCAGCAGACGCTGCTCATAAGTCAGCGACGCGCTTTCCATTAAGGTCTGGTGGATGCGAATGGCGCGGTCTACTTCACCGCGAGAGCGAAACAGGTTTCCAAGAGTGAGATGAGCCTCAACGGTGCCGGTATCCTCTTTCAGCATGTCGAGGAACAGATCCACCGCTTTATCCTGTTGGTTACTCAGGAGGAAGTTAACCCCCGCCACATAGTCGCGAGAAAGACGGTTAGCTTCGTCCTGTTTTGTTTGTTGCGCACTTCTGCGACCCATATACCAGCCATAGGCTGCCGCTACAGGTAAAAGCAGAAACAACAACTCCAGCATAAATGATTATTCCTTCACAACCGACGAATCGGCAGATACCGCAACGTCGGTCGCAGGCGAAAGCTGGTTTTCCAGTCGTTTGATTTTACGTTCGGCACGCACCAGGGAGACGCGAACACGCAGCCAGAACAGGCCGCAAATTAGCCAACCAATAGCAAAGCCTGCGGCAAATAAAACGGCAAGCAACGTAGAAATACGGTACTCCCCTTGAGCCAGCAGGTAATTAAACGTTACCTGTTGATCGTTCTGCGCACCCAATGTCACCGAAATAACAAAAATCGCCAACACCAGTAAGAAAATGAGTAAATATTTCACATTACTTCCCGTTATGTGGTTTGAGCGAATAAATCGTGTTCAACTTACCGCATTCAGCCCTTTAAATTACCATTTTCGCGACGCGCGCGAAACGGAAAAGCGTTCTGTCCACTCATGATTTAAGGGCAAATTACGGAAAATCAACCACCGTCAACGTTCTTGCTCCCGCTGCGCTATCTCGCGAGCCTCTTCAACGGGTGGCGTAAGCGGCCCGCAAATGCGCTGAGCAAGCCAGGTCGCCAGCGTCACCAGAAGCCAGGATATCAACGTCGCGACAACTAAATCACGCGGCCAATGCATACCCAACAACAGGCGACTACCCATAACACTTGTCGCCCAGACTAACAAAATCGCAATCGTAAGGGTACGCCTGCGCGGCCATAATAGTCCTACCGCCAACAACGCCCAACTTGCGGCAAACAAGGTATGCCCGGAAGGAAACGCGAATCCGGTCTCTTTTTGCCAGTGTTGACGCAGAAAAGCCGGAATATCCTGCTGCCCTGACAGCTGTTCTTTGACTAAGTGCCCGCGTTCTTTACGTTTTAAAGTGTAGAACTCATCAACGGGAATATGGTGCGTTTTTTCCAGCCAAATAACAAAGGGTCGGGGTTCCTGCACCCGCTCCTTCACCAGCGATTTTACCCCCTGCCCCAGCAGGATCGCACCGGCCAGAATAGCAAAAAGCATCATTGCGGCTTTCAGGCGAAATCTCAGGCACCAAAGAAACCAGGCGCACAGAAGCACATGCGTAATAATTCCCCACGGCTGCGTCACCGTTTCTGTCACCCAGTATAAGGATTTTAACCACCAGACCGAGTGTCCGGGTTGCCAGTTCCAGCCTGAAATCCATACGCTAACCGGCATCACAAGCAACAGAGCAGCACCTACGGTTGTGCGCTTCGCAATCGAAAGCATGACCTCTCCTTTCGTCGATAAGTGCCACAATCATAACTGAAAACCTGGCGTGCCGGAAAATTGACAAATTTGTGCCATTCCAAAAGCGATCGCACGGCAGCGATTAGGTGAAGTCCGCCGCCTTATGGCAAAATAGAAACATACAGAAGCCAATTGGCGATGACACCAGCATTATCTGGAGAAATACATGCAGCTTAAACGAGTGGCAGAAGCCAAACTGCCAACCCCATGGGGCGATTTCCTGATGGTGGGATTTGAAGAACTGGCAACCGGACACGACCACGTCGCGCTGGTTTATGGCGATATCTCTGGTCAAACCCCTGTCCTGGCTCGCGTCCATTCAGAATGTCTGACCGGCGACGCATTGTTTAGTCTGCGCTGCGATTGTGGTTTTCAGTTAGAGGCGGCGCTGACGCATATCGCGGAAGAAGGTCGCGGTATTCTGCTCTACCATCGTCAGGAAGGACGTAATATTGGCCTGCTCAATAAGATTCGCGCCTACGCGTTGCAGGATCAGGGCTACGATACCGTGGAAGCCAACCACCAACTGGGTTTTGCCGCCGATGAGCGTGATTTCACCCTGTGTGCCGATATGTTTAAACTGCTGGGCGTCGATGAAGTCCGTCTGCTGACCAATAACCCGAAGAAAGTCGAAATTCTGACGGAAGCAGGTATCAATATTGTTGAACGCGTACCGCTGATTGTTGGCCGTAACCCAAATAACGAACACTATCTGGATACCAAAGCCGCTAAGATGGGGCATTTATTGGGTAAATAAATTTTTGATTAAAGGCCTGATAAGCACCGCGCCATCAGGCCTTTTTTATGTCTTAATGCAGCATATTACGAATCACATAATGCAGAATGCCGTCATTCTGGTAGTAGGTTAATTCAGTTGCGGTATCGATACGGCACCGGCACGAAATCACCTCTGTGCTGCCATCCACTTTGGTTAACGTCACCGGAATGGCGGCGCCAGGCTTCAGGTTTTGCAAACTGGCAATATCAATTGTCTCCTCACCGGTTAACCCGAGCGTTTTACGCGTAACGCCCTGCGGCAATTCCAGCGGTAGAATCCCCATACCAATCAGGTTTGAACGGTGAATACGTTCAAACGACTCGGCAATCACGACGCGAATACCCAGCAAACGCGGGCCTTTGGCCGCCCAGTCACGGCTGGAACCGGAACCGTACTCTTTACCCGCAATCACCGCCAGCGGCGTTTTCTCCTGCTGATACAGCATCGCTGCATCATAGATGGAGATCACCTCCGTCCCCGGCAAATGTCGGGTCATTCCTCCTTCAACACCGGGAACCATTTCGTTGCGGATACGAATATTCGCGAACGTACCGCGCATCATCACTTCATGGTTTCCACGGCGCGAACCGTAGGAGTTGAAGTCCCGACGCTCAACGCCATGATTCTGCAAATAGCGCCCTGCCGGGCTGTCCGCCTTTATGCTGCCCGCCGGGGAGATGTGGTCAGTGGTGACGGAATCACCCAGCATGGCCAGAATACGGGCGCCATGAATATCCTCCACCGGATCGGGTTGAACCTGCATTTCGTCAAAGAACGGCGACAAGCGGATATAGGTGGAGTCATCCTGCCAGCCATAGGTGTCTGAGCGATCAACATTGATCGCTTTCCATTCCGGCGTCCCTTCAAAAACCTCTGCATACTCTTTGTGGAACATTTCTGACGACACCAGCTCAACGGCGCGGGCGATCTCCTGCGCGGAAGGCCAGATATCCTTCAGATAAACCGGGTCGCCTTTGCGATCGTGGCCCAGCGGCTCTTTCGCCAGGTTAACATTCATATTGCCCGCCAGCGCATAGGCAACAACCAGCGGAGGCGACGCCAGCCAGTTGGTTTTCACCAGCGGATGGATTCGGCCTTCAAAGTTACGGTTGCCGGAAAGTACCGCGCCCACCGTCAAGTCGCCTTTTTTGATTGCCGTTTCGATAGGCTCCGGCAGTGGGCCGGAGTTACCAATACAGGTGGTGCACCCATACCCCACCAGATTAAAGCCAAGTTCATCAAGATAAGGCGTGAGTTTCGCCTGCGCCAGGTAATCCGAGACCACTTTCGATCCCGGCGCCAGCGAGGCTTTCACCCACGGCTGCCGTTTCAGTCCCAGCGTTACCGCTTTTTTCGCCAGCAAACCGGCGGCCATCAGCACGCTGGGGTTTGAAGTATTGGTACAGGAGGTGATAGCTGCAATCACGACAGCGCCGTCCGGGAGCTGGTATTGATGGCCGTTCATAACATAATCGATTGGCTGCCGGTCTTTTTGCGCGGTGTTCAGTTCCAGCTCCGTGCTCGCGGCGAAGGCTTTCGGCACATCTGCCAGCGCAACCCGATCCTGCGGGCGCTTCGGCCCGGCAAGGCTCGCCTCGACATCCCCCATATCCAGTTCCAGCGAACTGGTGAAAACAGGTTCATCGCCAGGGTTTCGCCACATCCCCTGCGCTTTGGCATAGGTTTCGACCAGCTCAACCTGCTCCTCGCTACGGCCGCTTAAACGCATATATTCGAGGGTGATGCCGTCAATCGGGAAGAAGCCGCAGGTCGCGCCATATTCCGGCGACATGTTTGCTATCGTCGCGCGATCGGCCAATGGCAAGGAGTCCAGACCGTCGCCGTAGAATTCAACGAATTTACCAACGACGCCGTGTTTACGCAGCATCTGAGTCACGGTCAGCACCAGGTCGGTCGCGGTGATACCTTCACGCAGCTTACCGGTCAACTTGAAGCCAACAACATCGGGAATGAGCATTGAGACCGGCTGGCCCAGCATCGCGGCTTCCGCTTCAATCCCCCCGACGCCCCATCCCAGCACGCCAAGGCCGTTGATCATCGTAGTGTGGGAGTCGGTACCGACCAGCGTGTCCGGGTATGCGACCCACTCTCCCGCCTGCAATTCGCTCCAGACGGCCTTACCAAGGTATTCCAAGTTCACCTGGTGGCAGATCCCGGTTCCTGGCGGCACCACGCTGAAGCGACTAAAAGCCTGTTGCCCCCATTTCAGGAACACATAGCGCTCGTGGTTGCGTTCCATTTCCAGACGCACGTTCTCTTCGAAAGCGTCATCATCGCCAAAGCGATCGACCGTTACCGAGTGGTCAATAACAAGGTCTACCGGGGATAGCGGATTCACTTTCGCAGTATCCCCGCCGAGGCGTTTGACCGCTTCGCGCATGGCGGCCAGATCCACCACCGCCGGGACGCCGGTAAAATCCTGCATTAATACACGGGCGGGTCGATAGGCAATTTCGCGGTCAGCATGGGCTTTTTTCAGCCACCCGGCTAACGCCTGAATATCTTCTTCGGTAACAGAGTCACCGTCCTGCCAGCGCAGCAGGTTTTCAAGCAGAACTTTTAGCGACTTGGGCAAGCGGGTAATATCGCCCAGTTTTTTGGCAGCCAGGGGCAGACTGTAGTAATGATAGGTTTTGTCTTTGGCCTGCAACGTGTCCTTACTGGCTTCTCGTAGGGTTGACGACATAGCTCCTCCTTAATAACAGGGTTGGATACCCTGACTCTCCTCAGGGTTAGTATTAAAGATAACACAAACAGAATGTAACGTTTTGATAACAACCCGAATTGATAAAAGAGGAGAAACCTTACGGACGGGAATCGGCATGCGCAGGCCCGATGACGTTGCGCCATCGGGCATTTACCGGCATACGATCAGAAAGAGACAATCCAGATAAGTTGAGCCCAGAACAAGAGCGATACTGAGAACGCCCCAATCCATGACCAATATTTAAGATTCACAGTTTGCATAGGCTACACCGACATTTGTTTAATACTTTATGCTGAGATTTACTCAGCGCTTATTGCTGTGGTGTATAAGAAAATACAGTACGGGATGTTAATGACCTGTACTGGAAATGATGATTAAAAAAATCGCCAATTATTGTTTCTGTTGCTCATCTTCAGCGAATGAATCAATAAATGCCTGTTGCTGTTGTGTGAGTTTCCAGGATTCTGGAATATTCGTCACACATTCGCTCCGCGCTTCCTTCACGCTATCACGAGGCTGACGTGCTGGCGTTGAGGGTTGCTGATGTTCCTGCGAAACCATGACTTACCCCCACACTTGCCAGATAACCAGCGCAATCACAACCCAGAACAGCGCAGAGCCGAGGAATACCGCCAGCCATGCTTTGCGTTTAAGCTCGGGGTCCCTGCGGGGTTCCTGGTTTCCAGAAGGCATTGCTAACCTCATACAATCGGCATCACTTATCATTTCAGCACCAAACAATCGGTACAATTAATCATCAGATGAGACAAATCCTAAAGAAACTTTAGTCAAAAATCCAGTGAATTTACGAATCGTTTCCCATGAATAAATCAATCTTTTGACCGGAAATAAATATTTGAAAGGCGGAATTTGCGAGGCGGGTAATTCGAAACTACTTTACTGGCGCTTTTCCATGAATACGATACAGGTAATATGATCGCAGAAAAAACGAAAACCATAATCCATAAATTTAGTGGTTATTCAGGTATCTCCTCATGTCTGGAGATACCTGAAAACTCACGCGCGTGATTACTTTTCCGGTAATTTAATATCGTTAAACATGGCTTCAATTTCTTCGTTAGAACGCAAGGCCACGGCGGTATCCACAACATCGCGCGTCAGATGCGGCGCAAAGCGTTGAATAAAGTCGTACATATAGCTGCGTAAAAACGTGCTGCGGCGAAAACCAATTTTCGTGGTGCTATGGCTGAAAATATCATGCGCATCGACACGCACCAGGTCCGGGTCGGAAATCGGATCGACGGCCATGCTTGCAATCACCCCAACCCCCAGGCCAAGTCGGACGTATGTTTTTATCACGTCCGCATCGGTTGCCGTAAAGACAATACGCGGCGTCAGCCCGGCGCGATTAAACGCGGTATCCAGCTCGGAGCGCCCGGTAAAGCCAAAGGTGTAGGTCACCAGCGGATACTGTGCCAGTTCCTCAATCGTCACCGATGATTTAGCGGCCAGCGGGTGCTCTGGCGTGACGACGATAGAGCGATTCCAGTGGTAGCATGGCAGCATCACCAGATCGTCATACAGGTGCAGCGCTTCGGTAGCGATAGCGAAGTCGGCATTCCCTTTCGAAACCGCTTCCGCGATTTGCGTGGGCGACCCCTGATGCATATGCAATGAAACGCGAGGATAGCGCTCAATAAAGCCCTTGATCACATTTGGCAGCGCGTAGCGCGCCTGAGTGTGCGTGGTGGCAATATACAGAGAACCTTTATCCGGCCAGGTGTGTTCGCCCGCCACGGACTTGATGGCATCGACTTTGGACAACACTTCGCGCGCAATGCGAATAATTTCCTGCCCGGCTGGCGTCACTTGCGTCAGGTGTTTACCGCTGCGCGCGAAAATCTGGATGCCAAGTTCATCTTCCAGCATACGAACTTGCTTACTGATGCCCGGCTGGGAGGTGTAAAGCCCTTCGGCGGTGGAAGAGACATTAAGGTTGTGATTAACCACCTCAACAATGTAGCGAAGCTGCTGTAATTTCATGTTAAACCATCCAGATTAGCGCCGTCATGTCATCGTTTGATAAGCAGCACGTCACGCGCTGCTAATACGATTTAATAATAAAAAAGCCGTTAACTATAACCACTATATCATTTATATCAGAGCTGTATAGATGCGAAGAAAAAATAATAAGCCCGGAATAAAAAAGGGCCGCTTGCGCGACCCTCTTAAGTGAAATTCAGCCAGGTGACTGTTATTTCTTACCTTCTACCCACTTGCCATCAACGAAGAATGCGGACCATCCCGTCGCTTTCCCGTCTTTTTCAGCGGCAACATACTGCTGTTTCGTCTTACGGCTAAAACGCACCAGCGTCTTATTGCCTTCCGGGTCCTGCTGCGGCGCATCGGCCAGATAACGCAGTTTTTCCGGCAGACGGTCGCGGAAGCGGTACAACTCTTCCACTAACGGCGCACGCGTTTCACGCGATTTCGGGAAGGTATTCGCCGCGAGGAAGATCCCTGCGGCGCCGTCACGCAGCACGAAATACGCGTCCGATTTCTCGCACGGCAGTTCCGGCAACGGTACCGGATCTTCTTTCGGCGGCGCGACTTCACCGTTACGCAGAATCTTACGGGTATTTTTACATTCGTCGTTGGTACAGGCCATGTACTTACCAAAACGCCCCATTTTCAGGTGCATTTCAGAGCCACATTTTTCGCACTCAACGATCGGGCCGTCATAACCTTTAATACGGAACTCGCCCTCTTCGATTTCGTAACCGTCGCAGGTCGGGTTATTACCGCAGACATGCAGCTTGCGTTTCGGATCGATCAGGTAGCTGTCCATTGCGGTGCCGCACTTCTGGCAACGACGTTTTGCACGCAAAGCGTTGGTTTCCGCATCATCGCCTTCCAGTACGTTCAGCACTTCATTTTCCGGCACCAGGTTGATGGTGGTTTTGCAGCGCTCTTTCGGCGGTAGCGCATAGCCGGAACATCCCAGGAACACGCCGGTGCTGGCGGTGCGAATCCCCATTTTGCGCCCGCATGTCGGGCAGTCAATGCTGGTCAGCACCATCTGGTTAGGACGCATGCCGCCCTCTTCAGGATCTTTCTCCGCTTTATCAAGCTGCTGAGTAAAATCGCTGAAGAAGTTATCAAGCACGTTTTTCCACTCGGCTTCGTGGCTGGCCACCTTGTCGAGGCTGTCTTCCATCTGGGCGGTGAAATCGTAGTTCATCAGCTCGCGGAAGTTTTCTTCCAGTCTATCGGTGACAATCTCACCCATTTTTTCAGCATAGAAGCGACGGTTTTCCACGCGGACATAACCGCGATCCTGAATGGTCGAGATGATCGACGCATAGGTGGATGGACGACCAATACCGCGTTTTTCCAGCTCTTTAACCAGCGATGCTTCACTGAAGCGCGCCGGTGGTTTGGTGAAGTGCTGCGCCGGGGTCAGTTCAACCAGCGTCAACACATCGCCTTTATTCACCGCAGGCAACGTCCGGTCTTCATCGCCTTTACGCAGCGCAGGCATGACTTTCGTCCAGCCGTCGAAACGCAGAATGCGGCCACGCGCTTTCAGGCGGAAATCACCCGCACCGACCGTCAGCGTGGTGGAATCGTACTGGGCTGGCGTCATCTGACAGGCGACAAACTGACGCCAGATCAGCTGATACAGTTTCTGCGCGTCCGCTTCCATATCCTTCAGCGCTTCGGCCATCACCGCGACATCAGAAGGACGGATCGCTTCGTGCGCTTCCTGTGAATTTTCTTTGCTGGCGTACTGGTTCGGGTTCTCCGGCAGGTATTTCTTGCCGAAGCTATCGCTGATATAACCGCGAACCATGTTTACCGCATCCTGGCTCAGGTTGGTGGAGTCAGTACGCATGTAGGTGATGTAGCCCGCTTCGTACAAGCGCTGCGCCATCATCATGGTTTTTTTCACGCCAAAGCCCAGACGCGTGCTCGCCGCCTGTTGCAGCGTCGACGTGATAAACGGCGCGCCAGGCTTGCTGCTGGTCGGTTTATCTTCACGCTCCAGTACGCTGTAACGCGCTTTTTCCAGTAGGCTGACCGCCGCCAGCGTTTGCTCGCGGTTAACCGGACGGAACGGTTTATCATTCTGGTGCGTAACGTCAAGCGGCAAGGCATCGCCAGAAGGCGTTGTTGTGCTGGCGTTCACTTCCCAGAACTCTTCCGGTACGAACGCTTTGATGTCACGTTCGCGCTCAACAACCAGACGCACGGCAACGGACTGTACGCGGCCTGCCGACAGGCCTCGCGCAATTTTTTTCCACAGCAATGGCGACACCATATAGCCCACAACGCGGTCCATAAAGCGGCGCGCCTGCTGCGCGTTAACACGGTCGATATTCAGTTCGCCTGGCTTATCAAACGCCTGGCGAATCGCGTTTTTGGTTATTTCGTTAAACACCACGCGGCTATAGCGCGTGTCATCACCCCCGATTACTTCCCGCAGGTGCCAGGCAATGGCTTCCCCTTCGCGGTCAAGGTCGGTTGCGAGATAGATGTGGTCGGCTTTTTCAGCCAATTGTTTCAGTTCAGAGACGACCTTCTCTTTACCGGGCAGCACTTCATAATGCGCATCCCAGTTATGCCAAGGGTCAACCCCCATTCGGTTGACGAGAGCGCCACGTTCATCCTTTTTGGGCTTTTTAGCCGTTTTGGTGGAGGTAGAGTCGGCGCTCTTTTTAGCTGCTGAGCCACTGGTCGGCAAATCACGGATATGACCGACGCTGGACTTAACCACGTAATCATTACCCAGATACTTGTTGATCGTTTTGGCTTTTGCCGGGGACTCAACGATGACAAGAGCTTTACCCATATTCACCTTTACCTAAATTGATTCTTCCTGGAATGCGTCGCACGTTGATTCACCTTCCACTGGCGACGAGACACCGATATGGTCTCTGTGTCGGCGGATATCAACCCCTTGTACTGACTCAGTGCGCGAAACGTGATCCTCAGGTGACTGAGTTAACAGGCTTTTTAGCACACAAGCGCTATAGCACGACGGAATTTTGGTCGAATGTCAAGCAAATCTGTTGCCAGATTGACGAAAGCGTCACACTGTACCTGATAAAATTCGTTACGCAACTTTATTAGCATGCAAAAACAAATCTCGCCAGTAACAGCACCTTTACAAGACCTTCGTGTTTATCAGGGAATATTTGCCCATAAGCAGCGCCCGGCGTAGACTAATGTCCTTGTTTAAGGAGTAAATAATGCATAAAGACACCCAACCTATCGATCGTGAAACACTGCTGATTGAAGCCAACAAAATCATTCGTGAGCATGAGGACACGCTGGCGGGGATTGTCGCCACCGGTGTGACGCAGCGAAACGGCGTGCTGGTCTTCAGCGGCGATTACTTTTTAGACGAGCAAGGTTTACCGACGCCCAAAAGCACCGCCGTGTTTAATATGTTTAAACATCTGGCGCATGTGCTTTCTGAGAAGTATCACCTGATCGATTAACGCTGGAAAGGTTTTGCCGGATGGCGGCTGCGCCTTATCCGGCCCACAAAACAGTCCGCAGGCCCGGTAAGCATTAGCGCCACCGGGCTGTTTGCCGGATGGCGGCTGCGCCTTATCCGGCCTACAAAACAGTCCGTAGGCCCGGTAAGCGTTAGCGCCACCGGGCAATGACAATTTTACATCAGCGGTTTTTGTCCGCGCTGCCACCAGCGTAGCAACAAACGATCGGCGCTTTCTGCGGCGCTACCCGTAAACCGATCCATCAATTTCTTACGCTGCATAAAGCGAACGTTGAACACCTCATAACCGTCCATCAAGCGGAGAATGACGTCATCACTGGTGTTGATTTCGTCCACCAGACCTTTCTCCAGCGCCTGTTGGCCATACCAGTGCTCGCCTGTGGCCACCTGTTCGATATCCAGCACAGGGCGCATCTGCTGCACAAAATGCTTAAACAGGTGATGGGTTTCATTCAGATCTTCACGGAATTTCTGACGCCCTTCCTCCGTGTTTTCGCCAAGCAGCGTTAGCGTGCGCTTATACTGGCCCGCCGTGTGCAGCTCAATATCGATATCCTTCCCTTTCAAAAAGCGATTAAAGTTAGGGATTTGCGCCACAACGCCAATAGAGCCGACAATCGCAAACGGCGCCGAAACAATTTTGTCGGCCACACAGGCCATCATGTAACCGCCGCTGGCGGCGACTTTGTCCACCGTTACCGTCAACGGGATCTGCTTATCGCGCAGACGCTGCAATTGCGAAGCCGCCAGGCCATAGCCATGCACAACGCCGCCGGGGCTTTCCAGACGCACGACCACCTGATCCTGCGGTTTAAACGCTGCTAACACCGCCGTCACCTCCTCACGCAGCGCGCTGACTTCGTGGGCATCCATACTACCTTTAAAATCCAGCACCCAGGCACGAGGTTTCTCCGTCGCGGCATTTTCCCCCTGCTTTGCTTTCGCTTTCGCCGCTTTTGCCTCCAGCTTCAACTTCTTTTTCTGCGCCTTATGCCAGAGTTTTTGTTGATGACCGTCCATCAGCGCCGTCGCCAGCTCGTCCTTCATCTCTTTATATTGTTCGCTGAGATTCGTTACCCGCAGCTCCCCACGCTGGCGTTTACGCTGGGCAGCATTCACGATCAGCATCACAATGACGGCGATTGCCACCACGACAGTGACGATTTTTGCCAAAAACAACCCATATTCAGACAACAATTCCACGAGTCCCACCTTGGTTAAACAACGCTATTTTGGCTCAGTGTACAACAGGCGTGTTAGCCCGTCTCGTTTGATCCTGCGTTGCGGTTACTGGGTGAAAAGTATGACAAAGTGTTCATTTTTCGGCGTTATCGCCGTTGACTGATTGAAATGACGCGGGCTTTCAGGCATAAAGCCGAAAAGTTAAAGAGAAGATAAGACAACTGGCAGGGTGACCCAACGCGTCGCCGAGGAGTAGCCGTGCATTACCAACCTAAACAAGATCTACTGCAAAATCGCATTATTCTGGTCACTGGCGCCAGTGATGGCATTGGTCGCGAAGCCGCGCTCACCTACGCGCGCTACGGCGCAAACGTTATTTTGCTGGGTCGAAATGAAGAAAAACTGCGTCAGGTCGCACAGACTGTCGCCGAAGATACAGGCGCATTGCCACAGTGGTTTACGCTGGATCTACTGACCTGCACCGCTGAAGAGTGCCACCAGTTAGGCCAGCGGATTGCGGCGCACTATCCACGACTGGATGGCGTTCTGCATAACGCCGGGTTACTGGGCGATATCTGCCCAATGAGCGAACAAAATCCGCACGTCTGGCAGGATGTTATGCAGGTTAACGTCAATGCGACATTCATGCTGACTCAGGCGCTGCTTCCTTTATTACTTAAATCCGACGCCGGTTCGCTGGTCTTTACCTCATCAAGCGTCGGTCGTCAGGGACGCGCCAACTGGGGCGCTTACGCCACCTCTAAATTCGCCACCGAAGGCATGATGCAGGTACTGGCAGACGAATACCAGAACCACCCCTTACGTGTAAATTGCATCAACCCAGGCGGCACGCGCACGAGTATGCGCGCCAGCGCCTTCCCTACGGAAGATCCACAGAAGTTAAAAACGCCCGCCGATATCATGCCCCTCTATTTGTGGCTGATGGGCGACGACAGCCGCCGTAAAACCGGTATGACTTTTGATGCCCAGCCGGGCCGTAAACCAGGAATCGCCCAATGACTGAAGAACGCTATCAACAACGCCAGCAGCGTGTGAAAGACCGGGTCGACGCCCGCGTTGCGGCGGCGCAGGACGAACGCGGCATCATCATCGTGTTTACCGGCAACGGTAAAGGCAAAACCACGGCGGCATTCGGCACCGCAACGCGCGCCGTCGGCCACGGTAAAAAAGTGGGCGTGGTGCAGTTCATTAAAGGCACATGGCCTAACGGCGAGCGCAATCTGCTGGAGCCCCACGGCGTGGAATTTCAGGTGATGGCGACCGGGTTCACCTGGGAAACGCAAAATCGCGAAACCGACACCGCAGCCTGTATGGCTGTCTGGGAACATGGCAAACGTATGCTGGCGGACCCAACGTTGGATATGGTCGTGCTGGATGAACTGACCTACATGGTGGCGTATGACTATCTGCCGCTTGAAGAGGTCATCAATGCCTTAAATGCCCGTCCGCAGAATCAGACGGTGATTATTACCGGTCGCGGTTGTCATCGCGATATTCTGGAACTGGCCGACACGGTCAGCGAGCTGCGTCCGGTCAAACATGCTTTTGAAGCGGGCGTGAAGGCCCAGATGGGAATTGATTATTAGGAAACGGTGCCGGATGACGGCGTAAACGCTTTATCCGGCCTACAGGCAAAACGTAGGCCCGGTAAGCGTAAGCGCCACCGGGCATTCAGCATCAACCGTTGTTGTTACGACCGCCTGAACGACGACCGCCGCCAACCTGGCTGTGACGCTTCACCGCACGGCGAATCTGGTTCGCCTTCATACGACGTCGGTCTTTCTCGACGGCCACTTTGGAGGTGGTTTCCGGCGCCAGCTGCACCAGTTCACGCAGATAGTTGGTCTGCGCCAGATCCAGTTCAGTCCAGCCACCGCGCGGCAGCCCTTTCGGCAATGGAATATCGCCATAGCGCACGCGGATCAGTCGGCTAACCTGCACGCCAACCGCTTCCCACAGACGACGTACCTCACGGTTACGCCCTTCGGTCAGCGTGACGTTGTACCACTGGTTAATGCCCTCACCACCGCTGAATTTGATGGTCTTAAACGCCGCCGGGCCATCTTCCAGTTGAACGCCACGACTCAGGTCACGCAGCTTGGCGTCATCAACCTGACCAAATACGCGCACGGCGTATTCACGCTCAACTTCACGACTCGGGTGCATCAGACGGTTCGCCAGTTCGCCATCCGTCGTGAACAACAGCAAACCGCAGGTATTCACATCCAGACGACCTACGGCAATCCAGCGTGCGCCGCGCAGTTTCGGTAAGCGATCAAAAACGGTAGGACGACCTTCCGGGTCGTTACGGGTACACAGCTCACCTTCTGGTTTGTAATAGGCCAGAACGCGACAAATTTGTTCCGCAGACTCTTTCACCGAGATCAGATGACCGTCGATACGGATTTTCAGACCCGGCGTGATTTCAACGCGATCGCCAAGCGTGGCGATTTTGCCGTCAACGCTTACGCGGCCTGCTTCAATAATGGATTCAATTTCACGGCGAGAACCGTGGCCAGCGCGAGCCAGCACTTTTTGTAACTTTTCGCTCATAGAGCTTCCTTCAGGTGTCGCCTTCACAGGCGTCGAACAGGAGAATCAACGGCGCTTTACAGCGCCATTTTAAGGCCGCGTAGTATACAGAGTTGCGCCCTTATAAGAAAGGTTTAACGTCACCAACGCCTTCGCGCAAGACAACCGGGGAATCATCGGTTAAATCAATCACCGTGGTCGGTTGCTGGCCGAGGTAACCGCCATGAATGATCAAATCGACCTGTTTTTCCAGGCGGTCTTTGATCTCTTCCGGGTCGGACTCGGTAAATTCGCTGCCGGGCAGCATCAGCGAGGTGGAGAGCATCGGTTCGCCCAGCGCTTCCAGCAGTGCCAGCGCGATCGGGTTCGACGGCACGCGCAGACCGATGGTTTTCCGTTTTTCCTGTAACAGGCGGCGCGGCACGTCTTTCGTTCCCTTCAGGATAAAAGTGTAGTTGCCCGGCGTATTGTTTTTAATTAAGCGAAAGGCGACGTTATCGACAAACGAATAGGTCGATAACTCAGACAGATCCCGACACATCAGCGTGAAGTTATGCCCGTCCGGCAGGTGGCGAATGCGGCAGATGCGCTCCATCGCCCCTTTATCTTCGATTTTACAACCCAGCGCATAGCCGGAATCGGTTGGATAAACAATCACCCCACCTTTACGCACAATTTCAACCGCCTGATTGATCAGCCGTTGTTGCGGGTTTTCAGGATGAATATAAAAAAACTGGCTCATACTTCCCTCACTGTGGTGTTTGTGGCTCTTCCCACAGCTGCCATACGCCTTCGACGCCTGCTGGCAGCCAGAGCTTGCGACCCAGTTCAATCCACGGGCACGGCTGATGAAAATCAGAGCCTTGTGATGCCCATAAATGGTGCTGGCGCGCATAGGTCGCCAGTTGGGTTCGCTCATTGGGCGACTGCTGGCATTGCGCCACTTCCATCGCATCACCGCGATGCAGCGCAAAATACGCAATCAACCTTTTCAGCCACTTAGCGCTAAGGTCGTAGCGGCCCGGATGGGCCAATACTGCCTTACCGCCAGAATGATGAATCACATCAATAGCTTGTTCTATTGTACACCACTGTGGCGGAACGTATCCGGTTTTCCCACGCGCAAGGTATTTTTTAAAAACATCGGCAATGCTCCCGGCTTTGCCGCACTCCACCAGAAAACGGGCGAAATGCCCGCGCGTCACGGCCCCACCGTCGGCAAGCCGCAAAGCGCCTTCCCACGCCCCTGGAATATGCGCTTTCTCCAGACGCTCGGCAATCAGACGCGCACGCTGCTGACGACGTTCGGTTTGCTCCGCCAGGAACGCGCACATCGCCGGATGCGCAATGTCGATATTCAGACCCACAATATGGATCTCATGATTTTCCCAGACAGTTGAAATTTCCACGCCAGGAATCAGGTTCAGGGCAAGCCCGGAACGTGAAATTTCTTCTCTTGCCGCCGGAATAGCGGCTGTGGTGTCATGATCGGTGATCGCCAGTGTGCCGACTCGCATCTCTACCGCACGATGTACTAACGCTTCTGGCGTTAACCGACCATCGGACGCCGTTGTATGACTGTGCAGGTCGTAAATCACTGCGTAATTCGTGTCGCTCAAGGCGGCTCCCGTCTTAATAAATGTTCTTTCACAAACATCATAACGGTTCCGGCAAATATACTGAAATCAGGTGTTGACTTTATTTCATCGAACTAGTTAACTAGTACGCAAGTTCACATGAAGAAGGTATCTGAGATGAAAGCAACATTCGTACTGCACGGTTGGTGGCGCACTTCCTGATTTCGGGCAGTGTATGACGTCTGCAATAAGCAACCAGATACCCGGCCCGCCAGATGAGCGGGCTTTTTTTTGAACAGAATGAATGAGAATAACGATGCAAATACAAAAACCAACACTCGAATTGCTTTCCTGCAATGCCGCCTACCGTGAGAACCCGACGGCGTTGTTCCATCAGGTTTGTGGCGACCGCCCGGCAACGCTGCTGCTGGAATCTGCTGATATCGACAGTAAAAATGATCTGAAAAGCCTGCTGTTGGTCGATAGCGCGCTGCGCATTACCGCTTTGGGTGACACTGTCACTATCGAAGCGTTAACGGATAACGGTGCATCCCTGCTCCCGCTGCTGGATGCCGCGCTGCCTGCGGGCGTTGAAAATGCAGCGCAGCCCGGCAGCCGGAAGCTGCGCTTTCCCGCAGTAAGCCCGCTGTTAGATGAGGATGCGCGTCTGTGTTCGCTGTCGGTATTTGACGCATTCCGTCTGTTGCAGAACCTGGTGAATGTGCCTGCTGAAGAGCGCGAAGCCATGTTTTTCGGCGGTTTGTTTGCCTATGACCTGGTGGCGGGATTTGAAGCGTTACCGCAACTGGAAGCCGGTAATCGCTGCCCGGATTACTGTTTCTATCTGGCGGAAACGCTGATGGTGATTGACCATCAGAAGAAAAGCACCCGTATTCAGGCAAGCCTCTTTACCGATAATGAAGCGGAAAAACAGCGTCTGACGGCGCGCCTCGCGCAGCTGACGCAGCAATTAACCGAACCCGCGCCGCCGTTGCCCGTTACGCCAGTGCCGCAAATGCGCTGCGAATGCAGCCAGAGCGACGAAGAGTTTGGCGCCGTTGTGCGTACCATGCAGAAAGCGATTCGCGCAGGAGAGATTTTCCAGGTGGTGCCTTCCCGCCGCTTCTCATTACCCTGCCCGTCACCGCTGGCGGCCTATTACGTACTGAAAAAGAGCAACCCAAGTCCATACATGTTCTTTATGCAGGATAACGATTTCACCCTGTTTGGCGCCTCCCCGGAAAGCTCGCTGAAGTACGACGCGACCAGTCGCCAGATTGAGATATACCCCATCGCCGGCACGCGCCCGCGCGGTCGCCGTGCCGATGGCTCGCTGGATCGCGATCTCGACAGCCGCATTGAGCTGGAGATGCGCACCGACCATAAAGAGCTGTCTGAACACCTGATGCTGGTCGATCTGGCGCGTAATGATCTGGCGCGCATTTGTACTCCCGGCAGCCGCTACGTTGCCGACCTGACGAAAGTCGATCGTTATTCGTTCGTTATGCACCTGGTGTCCCGCGTGGTGGGTGAATTACGCAGCGATCTGGATGTGCTGCATGCTTATCGCGCCTGTATGAATATGGGCACGCTGAGCGGCGCGCCAAAAGTTCGCGCCATGCAGCTTATCGCCGGTGCCGAAGGGCGTCGTCGCGGCAGTTATGGCGGTGCGGTGGGCTACTTCACCGCGCATGGCGATCTTGATACCTGCATTGTGATTCGCTCTGCTCTGGTAGAAGACGGCATCGCCACCGTGCAGGCCGGTGCCGGAATCGTGCTGGATTCTGTTCCGCAGTCTGAAGCCGACGAAACCCGTAATAAAGCGCGCGCGGTTCTGCGTGCTATTGCCACCGCGCACCATGCACAGGAGATTTTCTAATGGCTGACATTCTGCTGCTCGATAACATCGACTCTTTTACTTACAACCTGGCAGATCAGCTACGGGCCAACGGCCACAATGTGGTGATTTACCGTAACCATATCCCGGCGCAGACCTTAATCGACCGTCTTGCGACGATGAAAAACCCGGTGCTGATGCTTTCTCCAGGGCCAGGCGTCCCCAGCGAAGCCGGTTGTATGCCGGAGTTGTTGACCCGTCTGCGCGGCAAGCTGCCCATTATCGGCATCTGCCTCGGACACCAGGCGATTGTTGAAGCCTACGGTGGCTACGTCGGTCAGGCGGGCGAGATTCTCCACGGCAAAGCGTCGAGCATTGAACATGACGGACAGGCGATGTTTGCCGGTCTGGTGAACCCGCTGCCGGTTGCTCGTTATCACTCTCTGGTGGGCAGCAACGTGCCTGCGGGGCTGACGATTAACGCCCATTTTAACGGCATGGTGATGGCGGTACGTCACGACACGGATCGCGTCTGTGGTTTTCAGTTCCACCCGGAGTCCATTCTTACTACGCAAGGTGCGCTGTTGCTGGAACAAACGCTGGCCTGGGCGCAACAAAAACTGGAGCCGACCAATACGCTGCAACCGATTCTGGAAAAATTGTACCAGGCGCAAACCATGACCCAGCAGGAAAGCCACCAGCTTTTCTCTGCCGTGGTCCGTGGCGAACTGAAGCCAGAACAACTGGCGGCGGCGCTGGTCAGTATGAAAGTGCGTGGCGAACATCCGAATGAAATCGCTGGCGCCGCTACCGCGCTGCTGGAAAATGCCGCGCCGTTCCCGCGCCCGGACTATCTGTTTGCCGATATTGTCGGCACCGGCGGTGACGGCAGCAACAGCATCAATATTTCCACCGCCAGCGCCTTTGTGGCGGCGGCCTGTGGACTGAAGGTGGCCAAACATGGCAACCGCAGCGTTTCCAGTAAATCCGGTTCGTCCGATCTGCTGGCGGCATTCGGTATCAATCTGGATATGAACGCCGATAAATCGCGTCAGGCGCTGGACGACCTGGGCGTCTGCTTCCTGTTCGCACCGAAATACCATACAGGTTTCCGTCATGCGATGCCGGTTCGCCAGCAGCTTAAAACCCGCACCTTGTTCAATGTGCTGGGGCCGCTGATCAACCCGGCTCACCCGCCGCTGGCGCTGATTGGCGTCTACAGCCCGGAGCTGGTACTGCCCATTGCCGAAACCCTGCGGGTACTGGGTTATCAGCGTGCGGCGGTGGTTCACAGCGGCGGTATGGATGAAGTGTCGCTGCATGCGCCAACCATTGTGGCTGAACTGCACGACGGCGAAATCAAGAGCTACCAGCTCACGGCGGAAGACTTCGGCCTCACCCCGTATCACCAGGAACAGCTGGCAGGCGGCACGCCGGAAGAAAACCGTGACATTCTCACCCGCTTGTTACAAGGTAAAGGTGAAGCCGCTCACGAGGCCGCTGTCGCTGCGAATGTCGCCATGTTAATGCGCCTGCATGGTAAGGAAGATTTAAAGGCCAATGCGCAAACTGTGATTGATGTACTGCGCAGTGGCGCAGCTTATGACCGGGTTACCGCACTGGCGGCAAGAGGGTAAATAATGCAAACCGTTTTAGCGAAAATCGTCGCGGATAAGGCGATCTGGGTAGAAGCCCGTAAACAACAACAACCGTTAGCCAGTTTCCAGAATGAGGTTCAGCCAAGTGCCCGCCATTTCTATGATGCGCTGCAAGGCACGCGTACCGCATTTATTCTGGAGTGTAAAAAAGCGTCCCCCTCCAAAGGGGTGATTCGTGATGACTTCGACCCCGCGCAGATTGCCGGTGTTTATAAACATTACGCGTCGGCGATTTCCGTTCTGACCGATGAGAAATATTTCCAGGGGAGTTTTGACTTTCTCACTGTTGTCAGTCGTATCGCGCCGCAGCCGGTTCTGTGTAAGGACTTCATCATCGATCCTTACCAAATCTATCTGGCGCGTTACTACCAGGCCGATGCCTGTCTGCTGATGCTCTCCGTACTGGATGACGAGCAATATCGCCAGCTTTCCGCCGTCGCCCACAGTCTGAAAATGGGCGTGCTGACGGAAGTCAGTAACGAAGAAGAACTGGAGCGCGCCATCGCGCTGGGTGCGAAAGTCGTCGGCATTAATAACCGCGACCTGCGCGATCTGTCGATTGACCTTAACCGTACCCGTCAGCTTGCGCCAAAACTGGGGCACGGCGTGACCGTGATCAGCGAGTCCGGGATTAATACCTATGCACAGGTGCGCGAGCTAAGCCACTTCGCTAACGGTTTCCTGATCGGTTCTGCATTGATGTCCCATGCCGATCTGCACGCCGCCGTGCGTCGCGTGTTGCTTGGCGAGAACAAAGTCTGCGGCCTGACGCGCGGGCAGGATGCAAAAGCCGCTTACGAAGCGGGCGCCATTTATGGCGGGCTGATTTTTGTTCCCTCGTCGCCTCGCGTCGTAAATCTCGACCAGGCGCGCGAGGTGATAGCCGCCGCCCCCCTGCAATATGTCGGCGTATTCCGCAATACCGCTATCACCGAGGTATGTGAAAAAGCGACCACCTTGTCGCTCAAGGCCGTGCAACTGCATGGCAGCGAAGACCAGGCTTATGTCGATGCTCTGCGCGCTGCATTACCGGAACAGGTACAAATCTGGAAAGCGCTTAGCGTGGGCGACACACTGCCTGCTCGTGATTACCAGCACGTTGATAAGTACGTTCTTGATAACGGCCAGGGCGGCAGCGGCCAACGTTTTGACTGGTCGTTATTGAACGGTGAAACGCTGGACAACGTATTGCTGGCGGGCGGATTAGGCGCAGACAACTGCGTGGAAGCGGCAAAAACCGGCTGTGCCGGTCTCGATTTTAATTCTGGTGTAGAGTCACAGCCGGGCATCAAAGATGCACACCTTCTGGCCTCGGTCTTTCAGACACTGCGCGCATATTAAGGAAGAAAACATGACAACATTACTCAATCCCTACTTTGGTGAATTTGGCGGCATGTATGTCCCGCAGATTCTGATGCCTGCCCTGCGCCAGCTGGAAGAAGCGTTCGTCAGCGCGCAGAAAGATCCGCAGTTTCAGGCCCAGTTTGCCGATCTGCTGAAGAACTATGCAGGCCGTCCAACCGCGCTGACCAAATGCCAGAATATCACCGCCGGCACCAAAACCACGCTGTATCTGAAGCGTGAAGATTTACTGCACGGCGGCGCGCACAAAACAAACCAGGTACTGGGTCAGGCGCTGCTGGCGAAACGCATGGGTAAAACAGAGATTATCGCCGAAACGGGCGCAGGTCAGCATGGCGTGGCTTCCGCGCTCGCCAGCGCCCTGCTCGGTTTGAAATGCCGTATCTATATGGGCGCAAAAGACGTCGAGCGTCAATCGCCAAACGTCTTTCGTATGCGACTGATGGGCGCGGAAGTGATCCCTGTACACAGCGGCTCCGCCACCCTGAAAGACGCCTGCAACGAAGCGCTTCGCGACTGGTCCGGCAGCTATGAATCCGCGCACTATATGCTCGGAACTGCGGCAGGCCCGCACCCGTTCCCGACCATCGTCCGTGAATTTCAGCGCATGATCGGGGAAGAGACGAAAGCGCAGATCCTCGAAAAAGAAGGTCGTCTGCCGGATGCCGTGATTGCCTGCGTGGGCGGCGGCTCCAACGCAATCGGCATGTTTGCGGACTTCATCAACGAAACCAGCGTGGGTTTGATTGGCGTCGAACCTGGTGGCCACGGGATTGAAACAGGCGAGCACGGCGCGCCGCTGAAGCACGGCCGCGTAGGCATCTATTTCGGCATGAAAGCGCCGATGATGCAAACCGAAGAAGGGCAAATTGAAGAGTCCTACTCCATTTCCGCCGGGCTGGATTTCCCGTCCGTTGGGCCGCAGCACGCGTATCTGAACAGCATTGGTCGCGCCGATTATGTGTCGATCACCGATGATGAAGCGCTGGAAGCCTTTAAAACGCTCTGTCTGCATGAAGGGATTATCCCGGCGCTGGAGTCGTCCCACGCCCTGGCTCACGCCCTGAAAATGATGCGTGAAAATCCAGAAAAAGAACAGTTGCTGGTCGTTAACCTTTCCGGTCGCGGCGACAAAGACATTTTCACCGTACACGATATTCTGAAAGCGCGAGGGGAAATCTGATGGAACGCTATGAAAACCTGTTTGCACAGCTGAAGGATCGCAAGGAAGGCGCATTTGTCCCCTTCGTGACCCTGGGCGATCCTTCCGTTGAACAGTCACTGAACATTATTGATACGCTGATTGAAGCCGGCGCCGACGCCCTTGAACTCGGCATTCCGTTCTCCGATCCGCTGGCAGACGGGCCGACCATCCAGGAAGCCACGCTGCGCGCGTTTGCCGCAGGCGTAACGCCTACGCAATGCTTTGAGATGCTGGCGCTGATTCGTCAGAAACACCCGACGATTCCGATTGGTCTGCTGATGTACGCCAACCTGGTGTTCAGCAAAGGGATCGCCGAATTCTACGCGCAGTGCGAGAAAGTCGGCGTGGATTCCGTACTGGTGGCGGATGTGCCTGTTGAGGAGTCTGCGCCCTTCCGTCAGGCGGCATTACGCTACAACGTGGCGCCGATTTTCATCTGCCCGCCCAATGCCGATGACGAGCTGTTGCGCCAGATAGCCTCTTATGGACGCGGCTATACCTATCTGCTTTCGCGGGCAGGCGTGACGGGCGCAGAAAACCGCGCCGCATTACCGCTGCATCATCTGGTGGAAAAACTGAAAGAGTATAACGCCGCGCCCCCGTTGCAGGGCTTTGGCATCTCTTCCCCGGAACAGGTTACAGGTGCCATTGAAGCCGGCGCCGCCGGGGCGATTTCCGGGTCAGCAATCGTTAAGCTCATTGAGAAAAACGTCGCAAACCCCGGGCAGATGCTGACCGAGCTGAAAGCGTTTGTCACGGCAATGAAAGCCGCGACCCGCGCATAATATTGCTCAGGCAACAGGCCCGATAATGCCATGCTTATCGGGCCAATCCCGTCATTCCCTCACCTGCTTCATTTTGTACATTTCGTTATCCGCATCCTGAATAGCCGTATCCAGATCGCGGGTTACTTCTGCGACGCCCCATGACACCGACAGCGGTACAACATGACCATCAACCATAAATGCATAATCATTTATCTGGCCGGTTATCCGCTCCGCGATGGCTATCGCGTCACCGATCTGCGCACGGTAAAGCAAAATAACGAACTCATCGCCGCCGGTACGAATCACCAGGTCATGACTGGTGCGGGTGTTAGAGAGCATTCTGTTGGCGATGATTTGCAACGCCCGGTCTCCCGCCACATGCCCCCAGGTGTCGTTGATGGTTTTAAACTTATTACAATCCAGCAGCACCACGCAGCTGCGCGTTAAGTCCCTGCGCTTCACAATATCAAGGATCTTGCGGTTAAAGCAGCCCGTCAGCGAGTCGATATACACCTTCAGGTCGCTCGCGTTCAGCCAGTATTTTAAGCCGAGGAAGATCAGGATAAAGAAGAATGGCGCCAGCAGAATCGCAATCCCGGCCTGCGTGTCGTATCTGACGAACCGATGCAGAGAGAGCGAGGAATGGAACGCATATTTTGCAGACATTGCGCGGATGGACTCCCCGGCGACAGGCTGGCAATCACCGCTCAGGCAGAGACTTTCCTGCGTGGGCGTATGCACCAGAGCCACATTAAGGCCGGGTGGAATATGATGTTCAAAGGCCTCCGTCAGCGCCTCCTGTAGCTCAGGTTTAGAATGGTCATACACCAGATACGCAACGATATGATCGGAGATCTCTTTTCCAGAAAGATCGTAAATATAACTGACTACGCTGTACGCTTTTTCATTCGTGATTTTGTCCGTATAAAAGTCCGTTGAACTGAGCGACTTGGATTTGACATTCTTTTGCAGCAGACGCGTATAAAAGCCCACGGGCGGTAAGAAAAAGTCGGTGATATCGCCCGCCATTTTAGAGTCGCTAAAATAGAAGGGTTTTGCATCTGCTGGCGTGAACCAATAAAAATAGCTGGCATCTTTGGCGATAATGTAGCGATGCGCGGCATAATTCCCCGGATTAAGGGTGTTCATCCGATCCCGAATAAACTCCGCCGCCGCAAACATACATAAAGCGTTAATATTGGGCTGACGGGAAACAATAGTGCCCGTTGCGGAATGGATCCGCGCCCGGTCGGCATTGATTCCCCATGAATCCGCATCTCTGGGGGAAAACCTTGAGAGGTTGCCGCACTGCCCGGCATTTTTGATCTGGTGATAGCGAACCCCTGTCGCATCGGCGATGAGTTCGTTATCGTTGAAAATATCCATCATCCGCGTTTGCAGACGACTCATCCCTTCATTCACAACGGCCTGTCGTTGTTCGTAAATAATAAAGAGATACAGTGAAGTAAAAAGTAAAGTGATAAGCGCTGACATCAACAACGCCTGGCTATTTCTTAGGCTGTCCTGAACAATCTTCACTGAGGCACCTTAAGCCTGAATCGCGGGGCCGAATACGTTAGTAGATTTTGCTGATACAGTACAGTTTTCAGTGATTAATCATCTCCTTCAATCGGGTATCCCGCCCTGCGAATAGCCTCACGGCAGTCACTGACGCCAGCGGCGTACCCAGCTTCAATCTCACAAACCGGACTCGAACTGCAATAAGGTAAACGGACGGGCGTAGTAATATTCTCTTCCAGCGCATCAATCTTATGCATTGCATCCAGCAGCATACGCAGCGCCTGTAAAGTGAACTCAGCCTCTTCATCTCTGACTATCGATTCCAGGGTCGCGATTTTTTGTTGCAGAAGGGCTTGAGTTACTATCATCGTCAATGCTCTCAAAACAGGCTTGTTTCAAAGATAGCATCTCAGGGAGAGGTATGATGTTGAAATCAGCAGAATATAAAAAGCGGGCTGTATGACAGCCCGCTTTTTAGATGGGTCACATAAACTCAGAAACGATAACCGGCAGAGAACATAAATACCCACGGGTCGAGGCGGACGCTGTCATGCTGCTGGGCACCACCGAGTTTATAGCTTGCGGTAGTATCGATATCCATATACCAGACCGACATGTTAATTAACCAGTCCCGGTTAATCAGGTAATCCATACCCACCTGCCCGGCCATTCCCCAGGAATCCTTCAGACTCAGATCGGACAACCCTGTCTCTTTACCATTGTTGTTGAAACCTTCGTCAAAGAAGGTGGTGTAGTTTACACCTGCGCCAATATAAGGACGCAGTTTGCTACTGGCGTCGCCAAAGTACCACTGCGCCATTAATGTCGGCGGCAGGTGACGCACGGTAGCGATATCACCGGTATCCCCTGTCCCAATTTTATGACGGAACGGCGTCGCCGCCAGCAGTTCAATACCAATGTTGTCGGTTGCCATATAAGTAAAAGTCAAACCGAGTTGCGTATTGTTACTGACGTCAAAACCGTTCAGATGCCCCAGCGTTCCGCCTGCCCCTTCCGTCGGTCTCACGGTCGCCGAGCCCGCACGGATAAAAAACTCACCGCTCTCATGCGCAAGCGCACTACCAGAGAGAAGAGTACTTACTGCCAGGGCTGCCACTGTTAACTTTTTCATATCCGCTCCATCGTTATGGTTATAAATGCGTCACGAATATACCTACAATGGAGTAATAAGTGATCCAATACAGATCACATTAGGCCCTGTAATTTAACCTTTATTGATCCAGATTAATTTAGAACTTGCATCTAAAATCCTGGTTAAAGCCGTTTGAATCAAATTTTCCGAATTTTAGTGATAAATGGCTTTTTTCAACCAGGCGGATGGATTGTAAAAGAGAGGACGGCTGGCGCTTTCGCAGCCAAAATTACCCGCGCTTTACAAAGATATGCTTTTCCATACACCCCGTGATGCTGCCACTGTAGAGTTATCCAGGGTACAATTGCCCGCAAATTAACACCTGCAAAACTCAAGGAGAGTGCATGTCTATCACGGCGAAGTCCGTTTACCGTGACACGGGGAACTTTTTCCGTAATCAATTTGTAACCATCTTGCTGGTTTCGTTGCTGTGCGCATTTATTACGGTGGTTTTAGGTCATGCCTTTTCCCCCAGCGATGCCCAAATCGCGCAACTCAGTGAAGGGGACCATCTGACCGGTAGCGTTGGCCTGTTCGATCTGGTGCAGAACATGACGCCGGAACAGCAGCAAATATTATTACGGGCTTCAGCGGCATCAACATTTTCAGGACTCATTGGCAATGCGATCCTGGCAGGGGGCGTTTTGCTGATGATCCAGCTGATTTCCGCCGGTCATCGGGTCAGCGCATTACGTGCTATCGGTGCCAGCGCGCCGGTTTTACCTAAATTGTTTGTCCTGATTTTTCTGACTACCCTGTTAGTGCAAATCGGTATTATGCTGATTGTCGTACCGGGGATTTTGATGGCGATTCTGCTGGCGCTTGCGCCGGTGATGCTGGTTCAGGACAAGATGGGCGTATTTGCCGCCATGCGCAACAGTATGCGTCTGGCGTGGTCTAATATGCGACTGGTCGCTCCGGCGGTGATCGGCTGGTTACTGGCGAAAACGCTCTTGCTGCTGTTTGCCCCCAGCTTTGCAGCGCTGACGCCAAATGTTGGCGCAGTGTTGGCGAATACGCTGAGCAATTTGATTTCCGCCATATTGCTCATCTATTTGTTCCGCCTGTATATGTTGATTCGCCAATAACCCTGAACGTGTTAAGGGCCAGTTTGCCCAAAACTTTTGATTACGGAATCGAAGAATGAAGCAGTTTCTTGATTTTTTACCGCTGGTTGTCTTTTTTGCTTTTTATAAGCTGTACGACATCTATGCGGCGACCTCCGCCCTGATTGTCGCAACAGCCATTGTGTTGATCTACAGTTGGGTTCGCTATCGCAAGGTCGAAAAGATGGCGTTGATCACTTTCGTTCTGGTTGCCGTGTTCGGCGGCCTGACCATTTTCTTCCACAACGATGAGTTTATTAAGTGGAAGGTGACGGTGATTTACGGCCTGTTTGCCGGTGCGCTGCTGATAAGCCAGTGGGTCATGAAAAAGCCGCTGATTCAACGCATGTTAGGGAAAGAACTGACGTTGCCGCAGCCGGTCTGGTCTAAGCTGAACCTGGCATGGGCCGTATTTTTCATCCTCTGCGGGCTCGCCAATATCTACATCGCGTTTTGGCTGCCGCAAAACATCTGGGTCAACTTCAAAGTGTTCGGTTTAACCGCGCTGACGCTGATTTTTACCCTTCTGAGCGGGGTCTACATTTACCGCCATCTGCCGCAGGAAGATAAATCCTGAGTTCTGTTTGCCAGACCGTCTGGTCTGGCATCCCCCTTCACGCCAGCCTGGCGCACGTTTCCCCTCTGTTCTCCCTGCGCAAATCATAGTAGCATTCGCGCCTGAAATCTTTCTTCACAGTCGGTTCTACAATGACAACAACAAATAACGCTCCTCAGGGCGAACTGGTTTTACGCACGCTGGCCATGCCCGCCGATACCAATGCTAACGGCGATATTTTTGGCGGCTGGCTCATGTCACAAATGGATATTGGCGGCGCGATTCAGGCTAAAGAAATTGCTCATGGTCGCGTAGTGACCGTGCGCGTTGAGGGAATGAGCTTTCTGCGCCCTGTCGCCGTAGGCGACGTCGTATGCTGTTATGCCCGCTGCGTTAAACGCGGCACAACGTCTGTCAGCATTAATATTGAAGTGTGGGTGAAAAAGGTGGCGTCAGAGCCAATCGGTCAGCGTTATAAAGCAACCGAGGCGCTGTTCATCTATGTGGCGGTAGACAGTGACGGTAAACCTCGCCCGCTGCCGGTTCAGGCATGAATTACCGGATAAGGCGGTACGCCGCCTTATCCGCTCTACGATTTAAGGGGATCGCGATTACTCGATCTGCGTGGTGCCGTTCAGACGGAAGATGATATTAACCACTAAGCCCGACCCCGGTTTCCCTGCTTCATAGCGCCATCTGCGCATCGCGTTTTTCACTTCACGCTCAAACATGTTCGCTGGCTGAGCGGAAAGCACCTGAACATTCTCCACTCGCCCGTCCGAGGTGACGTCGAATTTCACTTTCACGCGGCCTTCAATACGCAACGCTTGCGCTCGTGCCGGATACTGCGGCTGGTTGCGGCTCAATGCGCGAGGCCCCGCAGGAACACTGACGGCCGGTTTGCTGGTTGCCGCTGCGGTATTCGTTGTCGGACGTGACGGCGCCGTATTTTCAAACGGTGCGGCCGGGCGCGGTTCAGCAGGCTTAACATCACGTTTAGGCTGCTCCTGAACCTTTTTCACCGGTTTAGGTTTTGGCTTCGGCTTAGGTTTCGGCTTCTCAATCACCACCGGCGCCTCTTTTGGCGGCTCAGGAATAGGTTCCGGTTCCGGCTCAGGTTCGACGACGGGTTCCGGCGGCGGCTGAACCGCCTGTGGTGGCTCAAGATCGACAGGCGCGACCATTGTGATTGAGATCGGCTGCGCGGGCGCAGGCAGTTCAATAACCTGATGTACCGAGGTATACAGCAGACCCGCCACTACAGCACCATGAATGCCAACGGAAAGTAACGTCGGCCAGGGAAAGCGACGAGGTAAATCAAGGGTCATTGAAGTCATAATCGTTTCAGTTAAAAAACCAGGCCTCGATTTTAAATGCAAATAGCAATCATATTCAATAAGACATCACGGTAAGCCGCATTTAAAACGCAATATTACCGCAAAAAGTCCCTGTGTTATGCACGGTCTTAACAAAGTCGTTATCTTTGCGTTGCAGTTGAAAGACCTTTCCAATAACGTAATTAACGACTTTTACCGATTAAGGAGCTCTACCCGTGCTGTATGTCATTTACGCTCAGGATATCGCCGATTCTCTTGAAAAACGTCTTTCCGTCCGCCCTGCCCATCTGGCGCGCCTGCAACTGCTCCATGATGAGGGCCGACTGTTGACCGCTGGCCCTATGCCAGCCGTCGACAGCAACGATCCCGGTGCAGCCGGGTTTACCGGCTCAACCGTGATTGCACAATTCGAATCGCTGGAAGAAGCGCAGTCCTGGGCAGACGCAGACCCGTATGTGGCTGCGGGCGTGTATGCGCAAGTCTCTGTAAAACCGTATAAAAAAGTCTTTTAAATCAGGCGGGGTTTGCATTCATGGGCACCGAATACGGTGCCCTGGTTGTATCAGATGCTGTGAATCGCAAACAATAACGTGTTACGTTGATGATTGAGAATGCATTTTCTGATTGAGTGGATACGCATATTACGACGCGATTGTCCTTCAAGCCAACGCGCTTTACGGCGGCTAGCCTGACGTTGCATGCGCCAGCGTCCCACTTCCGTTCTACTACGCTTCATGTTAACTACTCTTACAGTGCCAGAGCAGGCATTATACCCTCTCGTCAGGAGCAGACCAGCGCTTTTCCGGTGTTTTTATTTGCCAGATGAAGCCTGATGCGTAAACTCTTAACAATACGCTTTCAAAAGGATTTTTAAATTTATGACAACCTTCTACACAGTGGTGAGTTGGCTGGTCATTCTGGGGTACTGGATACTTATTGCCGGTGTGACGTTACGTATTTTAATGAAACGACGCGCCGTTCCCTCCGCGATGGCCTGGCTCTTAATCATCTATATTCTGCCGCTGGTAGGGATTATTGCTTATTTATCATTCGGTGAGCTGCATTTAGGGAAACGCCGCGCCGAACGCGCCAGAGCGATGTGGCCGTCCACCGCTAAGTGGTTGAACGACCTCAAAGCCTGTAAACACATTTTCGCCGAAGAGAACAGCAGCGTCGCTTCGTCACTGTTTAAGCTGTGTGAACGACGCCAGGGAATCGCTGGCGTTAAAGGCAATCAGCTGCAACTGCTGACCGACTCTGACGATGTGATGCAGGCGCTTATCCGCGACATTCAACTGGCGCGCCATAACATTGAGATGGTGTTCTACATCTGGCAGCCCGGCGGCATGGCGGATCAGGTTGCAGAGTCGCTGATGGCGGCGGCGCGACGCGGCATTCATTGCCGTCTGATGCTGGACTCCGCCGGGAGCGTGGCCTTTTTCCGCAGCCCGTGGGCGGCCATGATGCGTAACGCCGGAATTGAAGTGGTTGAGGCGCTGAAGGTCAATCTGATGCGTGTCTTTCTGCGCCGTATGGATTTGCGCCAGCACCGCAAGATGGTGATGATTGATAACTACATCGCCTATACCGGCAGCATGAATATGGTCGATCCGCGTTTCTTCAAACAGGACGCCGGCGTGGGACAATGGGTTGATCTGATGGCAAGAATGGAAGGCCCGGTAGCGACCGCGATGGGGATTGTCTACTCCTGCGACTGGGAAATCGAAACGGGTAAACGCATCCTGCCGCCGCCTCCAGACGTCAATATCATGCCGTTTGAGCAGGCCAGCGGACACACCATTCATACTATCGCCTCAGGGCCCGGCTTCCCGGAAGATCTGATTCACCAGGCGCTGCTGACGGCAGCCTATTCCGCTCGTGAATATCTGATCATGACAACGCCCTATTTCGTCCCCAGCGACGATTTACTGCACGCGATCTGCACGGCGGCGCAGCGCGGCGTGGATGTCAGCATCATCCTGCCGCGTAAAAATGACTCCATGCTGGTCGGCTGGGCCAGCCGCGCCTTTTTCACTGAACTGCTGGCCGCCGGAGTCAAAATCTATCAGTTTGAAGGTGGATTGTTGCACACCAAGAGCGTGCTGGTGGATGGCGAGCTGAGTCTGGTTGGCACCGTGAACCTGGATATGCGCAGCCTGTGGTTAAATTTTGAAATCACGCTGGTGATTGACGACGCCGGATTCGGCGGCGATCTGGCTGCGGTTCAGGATGATTATATTTCGCGTTCTCGCCTGCTTGATGCCCGCCTGTGGGTAAAACGGCCATTATGGCAGCGGATTACTGAGCGACTGTTTTACTTCTTCAGTCCGTTGCTGTAAAACGTGCCCAAGAGACGGTAAACGGGTAGTCATTATGGAAATGGATCTGAACAATCGCCTGACTGAAGACGAAACGCTTGAGCAGGCCTATGATATTTTTCTCGAACTGGCGGCAGATAACCTCGATCCGGCAGATATTATTCTGTTCAATTTACAGTTCGAAGAGCGCGGCGGCGCGGAGTTATTCGATCCGTCAGAAGACTGGCAGGAACACGTTGATTTTGACCTCAACCCTGACTTTTTTGCCGAAGTCGTGATTGGCCTGGCGGATAGCGAAGACGGTGAAATTAACGATATTTTTGCCCGCGTGCTGTTATGCCGCGAAAAAGATCACAAACTTTGCCATATCCTTTGGCGTGAATAAGAAAGACGTCGAGCGATCGGGCCAGTGCCAAAAAAAAGGGCTGACATCATGTCAGCCCTTAAATTTATAGCGGGTCCACCTTCAGGCAGGAAACCGCATGCCTGAAACTGCCCTCCAGCACCGGTCGGGTTTTCGCGCACTCCGGCCCGGCAATCGGGCAACGCGTGCGGAAAACACACCCCGACGGCGGATTGATGGGTGACGGTAATTCTCCTTCCAGCAACTGAATCGTCTTGTTCTTTTCCAGATCGGGGTCGGGAATCGGCACGGCGGACATCAGCGCTTTGGTATAAGGATGCAGCGGATTATGATACACCTCATCGTAGGTTCCCAACTCCACCGCATGACCCAGGTACATCACCAGCACACGATCGGAAATATGCTTCACCACCGCCAGATCGTGAGCGATGAAGATCAGCGATAACCCCATTTCACGCTGTAGCTGTTGCAGCAGATTCACCACCTGCGCCTGAATCGACACATCCAGCGCCGAAACCGGCTCATCGCAAATAATCAGCTTCGGCTCCAGGATCAGAGCACGCGCGATACCAATACGCTGGCACTGGCCGCCGGAAAACTCATGCGGGTAACGGTTAATCAGATTCGGCAGCAGCCCCACCTTCATCATCATCGCTTTCACCCGATCGCGCACTTCCTGACGCGGCAATTTAGGATGATAAGTGCGTAATGGTTCAGCGATGATTTCTCCAATGGTCATGCGTGGGTTCAATGACGCCAGCGGGTCCTGGAAAATCATCTGAATATCGCTGCGTACGTCCCGCCATTCATCAGGTTTCATCCCCAGCAGATCTTTCCCTAACCACGCCACGCGGCCATCGGTCGCTTTCACCAGACCAATAATCGCTCGCGCAAAGGTCGATTTACCGCAGCCGGATTCCCCAACCACCCCCAGCGTTTCACCTTCATACAATCGCAGCGTAACGCCATCGACCGCTTTCAGGGTTTTCGCCGGCTGCCAGAACCACTGTTTGCCATCTTTGATATCGAAATGCACTTTGAGATCGGCAATTTCGAGGAGCACTTTTCTCTCCTGGGTCACAGCATTCATACCAGTTCCTCCACCGGTTTAAAGCAGGCGCGCAAACGCCCCGGACTGAACTCCTCCAGGGGTGGAGTTGAACTGCAAATCTCCATCGCATACGGGCAACGCGGCTGGAATGGACACCCTTTAGGCAAGCGCAGCAAGTTCGGCGGGTTGCCCGGAATGGTCAGCATCGTTTCCCCTTCGGCATCCAGACGCGGAACCGCATTGAGCAAACCGATGGAATACGGATGAACAGGCTGGTAAAAGACGTCGCGCGCCTTGCCGTATTCCATCGTACGCCCGGCGTACATCACCAGCACCTTATCGCAAATACCGGCCACGACGCCAAGGTCGTGCGTAATCATGATAATCGCCGTGTTAAATTCGCGTTTCAGTTCATTAAGCAACGTCATGATCTGCGCCTGAACGGTCACGTCCAGCGCGGTTGTCGGTTCATCCGCAATCAGTAATTTCGGCCGACACAGCAGCGCCATCGCAATCATCACACGCTGGCGCATCCCGCCGGAAAACTCATGCGGATACATCTTCATCCGTTTCCGCGCTTCCGGCATTTTCACCGCGTCCAGCATTCTGACAGACTCTTCAAACGCTTCGGCCTTGCTCATACCTTTATGCAGCATCAGCACTTCCATTAACTGCTCGCCAACCCGCATATACGGGTTAAGAGAGGTCATTGGGTCCTGAAAAATCATTGAGATTTGTTCAGCGCGTAGCCTGTTGAGTTCACGCTCCGGCAGGTTGAGAATTTCGCGGCCGTTAAACGTCGCAGAACCACCAATGCGGCCATTCGCCGCCAGCAGCCCCATCAACGCAAACGCCGTTTGCGATTTGCCTGAACCTGACTCGCCGACAATGCCTAAGGTCTCCCCGGCACGCAGCGTAAAGTTCAGGTCGTTTACGGCCGTCACATCGCCGTCGGGTGTACTAAACGTCACGCGAAGATCTTTCACGTCCAGCAGTGCGTTAGCCCGTTGCTGCGCGAGTGGCGCGGTTGAGGTTTCAATTACGCTCATGGCTGCACTCCTTAACGATCTTTCGGGTCGAGGGCGTCACGCAGGCCATCGCCGATAAAGTTAAAACAGAATAAGGTCACAACGAGAAAACCCGCCGGGAACAGCAGCAACCAGGGTGAAACCTCCATAGAGTTCGCACCATCGCTCAACAATGCGCCCCAACTGCTCAGCGGCTCCTGCGTCCCTAAACCCAGAAAGCTGAGGAAGGATTCAAACAGGATCATGCTCGGCACCAGCAGCGATGCATAAACCACCACCACGCCCAGCACGTTCGGCACAATATGACGCACAACAATACTGACCGTTGAAACCCCGCCAACCTGCGCCGCTTCGATAAACTCTTTGCGTTTCAGGCTTAACGTCTGCCCGCGAACGATACGCGCCATATCCAGCCAGGAGACCATCCCGATCGCCACAAAAATCAGCAGGATGTTTTGGCCGAAGAAGGTCACCAGCAAAATGACGAAGAACATAAACGGAAAAGAGTTGAGGATTTCCAGCAGACGCATCATTACGGAGTCAATTTTGCCGCCAAGATAGCCGGACAGCGACCCGTACAGCGTACCGACAACCACCGCCACCAACGCGGCAGCAATGCCGACCATCAGCGAGATTCGCCCGCCTATCGCCACACGAACCAGCAGATCGCGCCCGGAGGAGTCCGTACCAAAATAGTGGCCCGACTCCATATCCGGCGCGCTGGACATCATGCCCCAGTCGGTATCGAAATAGGTGAACTGCGACAGCATCGGCGCCAGTGTGACAAACAGCGCGATAATGACCAGAACGATAAGGCTGGCCACCGCCGCGCGGTTATGCATAAAACGACGGCGAGCATCCTGCCACAGGCTGCGCCCTTCAACCTCCAGCTTCTCACTGAAATTCTCCAGCGTCTCGCTGTTTTTCTTACTTAACATCATAGCGAGCTCCAGTATCAGTAACGAATTTTCGGGTCGATAACGGCGTACAGCACATCGACAATCGCATTAAACAGAATGGTGAGCGTACCGACGAGAATGGTCAGACTCAGCACCAGCGAATAGTCGCGGTTCAGCGCCCCGTTCACGAAAAGTTGCCCGATACCCGGCAAACCATAAATCGTCTCGATAACCATTGAACCCGTAATGATACCGACAAAGGCCGGGCCCATATAAGACAGTACGGGTAACAACGCCGGTTTTAAGGCATGACGGAAGATAATCCGGCGCATCGGCAAACCTTTTGCGCGCGCGGTACGGATAAAATTGGAGTGCAACACTTCAATCATGGAGCCACGGGTAATACGGGCGATACTGGCGATATAGGCGAGCGACAGCGCGACCATCGGCAGAATCATAAATTTCAGCGCCCCGCCATTCCAGCCGCCGCCGGGCAGCCATTTTAAGGTGATGGCAAATATCATGACTAATAAGGGGGCGACCACGAAACTGGGAATCACGACCCCGGTCATTGCCACCCCCATCACCGTATAATCCCAGCGCGTATTTTGTTTCAGCGCCGCAATCACGCCCGCGCTCACGCCAATAATAACGGCAAGGAAAAAGGCGGCTGCACCCAGCTTCGCCGAAACCGGGAAACTCGATGCCACCAGATCGTTGACCGTATAGTCCTTATATTTAAACGAAGGCCCAAAATCGCCATGCGCCAGTTGTTTCAGATAGCTGAAGTACTGCGTCATGATGGGATCATTAAGATGGTATTTCGCTTCAATATTCGCCAGCACTTCCGGCGGTAATGCGCGCTCTCCGGTGAAAGGACTTCCCGGTGCGAGACGCATCATAAAGAACGAAATCGTAATAAGTATAAAAAGCGTCGGAATCGCTTCCAGACAGCGACGTAAAATAAATTTTAACATTGCCCGTACCTTCTGGCGTGTGCCTTTACATCTCGTCATTCAGACGCACTGAAAGAGAGATGTTTATAGTGCGATGAAAATAAGACACTGTGGGGCAAAACACATTTGCCCCACGCTTTGCCATTAATGCTTGATAATATACAAGTTCTTAACGTAGATATTATCCATCGGGTCTTTACCGGTATAGCCGCCTACCCACGGTTTCACCAGACGCGCGTTCACATAGTAATAGAGCGGCACAATCGCAGAATCTTTATCAAGCTGCTGTTCCGCTTTGGCATACAACTCGGTGCGTTGCGCTTCGTCGGTCACTTTCAGCGTGTCGGCAATCAGCTTGTCAAACTCCGGGCTCTTATAGTGAGCGGTGTTGTTTGAGCTGTCGGACAGCATGGTGTTCAGGAAGGACGTCGGTTCATTGTAGTCTGCGCACCAGCCCGCACGCGCGACATCAAACGTCCCCTGATGACGGGTATCAAGGAAGGTTTTCCACTCCTGGTTTTCCAGCTTCACGTTGGCACCCAGGTTTTTCTTCCAGATTGATGCGACCGCGATCGCCAGTTTTTTATGCAGATCGGAGGTGTTGTACAGCAGGTCAAACGTTAACGGCTTATCGGCGGTATAACCGGCTTCCGCCAGCAGTTTTTTCGCTTCTTCGTTACGTTTTTCCTGTGACCATGTGAACCACTCAGGCTCAACCAGTTTCGCGCCATCGGTATACGGAGGGGTGTAGCTGTAGGCTGGCAAATCGCCCTGGTTCTTCACTTTATTAACGATAATGTCGCGATCCATCGCCAGTTTCAGCGCGGTGCGAACGCGTACGTCGTTAAACGGCGCTTTCTGGTTATTAATTTCGTAATAGTAAGTGCACAGATACGGGTCAACGCGCACTTCATTTGGGATCTCTTTTTTCAGCTTCTGGAATAATTCAATCGGCATGTTGTTATAGGTCATGTCGATTTCACCGCTGCGGTAGCGGTTCACATCAGTTACTTCAGAAGAGATTGGCAGATAAGTCACCTGGTTGATAACCGTTTTATCGTTATCCCAGTACTGGGTATTACGTTCCAGAACAATCCGCTCGTTGACGACCCAGTTTTTGAGTTTATACGCGCCGTTGGTCACGATATTCGCAGGTTGGGTCCATTTCTCGCCAAATTTTTCCACAGCCGCTTTAGGAACCGGAGAAACGGACGGGTGAACCAACAGTTTGTAGAAATAAGGCACCGGTTCGCTCAGCGTCACTTCGAACGTATTATCGTCGATGGCTTTTACGCCGAGATCGGTCGCCGGTTTTTTGCCCGCAATAATGTCATCGATATTCGCGATGTGCCCGTATTGCAAATAGCTGGCATACGGTGATGCGGTGTTCGGATTCGCCAGGCGCTGCCAGCTATATACAAAATCGTGCGCGGTAACAGGCGTGCCGTCTGACCATTTTGCGTTTTTACGCAGATGGAATGTCCAGACTTTAAAATCTTTATTTTCCCACTTTTCAGCGACGCCCGGTGACGGGTGGCCTTCAACATCGCTGATCAGTAAACCTTCAAACAGGTCGCGGCTGACGTTTGACTCCGGGACACCCTCAATTTTATGTGGGTCGAGAGACTGAACTTCAGAACCATTATTGCGAACCAGCGTCTGCTTGTCAGACAGCTGAACACCCGCCGGGACATCTGCGGCCATTGCGACATTCCCGCCGATTAGCGCAGTTAAAATCCCCGCCGCCAGCAAACTTTTTTTTGTGATGTTGGACATTGTGTTTGTACTCCACTCATTATAATTACTGGTTTTCTTAACCAGCCTGTTTAATCCCGTTAGGGTCCTGTACAGCACTGGAGATTTTGCTGCTGCCAGGTCGTTTACTGCTTTGCTATCACCGACTTTATTTATTCTGACGATTCGTACGATCGCCTTACGTCGATTCCGTATCCGCCTCCCCTGTCAGAGACGGACATTTATTCTGTCTGGTGCAAGAAGATTATTGAAAATAATTCTCATCACCGCAAAATCTTCTGCAAAATATCTGGCCGGAAAGTACCAAATGCGTTTCTTAACCGCCAATACATTTTACAGATTTGTTAACTAATTCTCTTTTACGGAAAAATTTTTGACCAGAAAGACATCTCCAAAAGAGACGTTTAGGAAAAATTATTTGCCCAGTCAATATGTTAACTACTCACCCGCAATCTGACCTCGTTCTGTTGCTGCCGCCAGGCCAAAATGCACATAAATTTAACAATTGGTTATTATTTAGCACATTCATCTGAGAGAGCGTTGAAATAACTAATAACATTTCGATAATCCTTCATCAAGCCCCAGAGTATGATGTTAAGAAAATAACAGGCGACATAACGGCAGGCGTGAGTGTTATTAGAATAATTTATAATAGAATCAATAACAAAGAGGCATAAACATTATCAGCATCTTTTATTATTTCAACGCTGAATTTCAACTTTAGTGAGAAGATTTACTGATAATGAAAAAGAAACGGAGCCTGAAGCGGCTCCGTTTTATCGGTCAGGATCGTTAACTCAGTAAACCGGGGAAAATCGCTTTAATCCCCGTAACAATGAATTCAATGCCCAATGCCATCAGCAACAAGCCCATAATACGCGTAATGACGTTGATGCCCGTTTGCCCCAATAACCGCACCAGCCAGGGCGCCATGCGGAACACCCCCCAACAACAGAACGCAAACAGAGCGATGGCCACAGAGAAGCCGATTAAATGCATAATGGTGTGGTAACGCGTTCCCCACACAATCGTCGAACTAATGGCCCCCGGCCCTGCCATTAATGGTAAGGCCAGCGGAACCACGCCAATACTTTCGCGAATGGCGGTCTCTGATTTTTCCTGTTTGTTTTGCTTATCTTCACCCAGCTTCCCGCTGATCATCGACATCGCGATCGTCACCACCAGAATCCCACCGGCAATTCTGAACGAATCGATCGAAATGCCGAAGAGTTGCAAAATGCCATCTCCGAGAAAGAGCGAAATCCACAAAATGATGGCTACCGACAGGTTTGCCGTGAGATTTGTTTTGTTGCGCGCCGCTGCCGTCTGGTAGCTGGTCATGCTGATAAAGACGGGGATAATCCCTACCGGGTTTACCAGCGCAAATAACCCTATGAAAAACTTGGAATAAACAGGAAAATCAAAAAGCGTTTGGGTCACGGTTAGCTCCGAAACGTTGGCCGGATAAATGATGTCGATAAAAATGGTGAAAAACGCGCTGAAGATACGCCTTTTGTCAGCATATTTCACCTCCTGACTGCTTGAAATTACGACTATTTCTCGGTGTTATAAATATGTGTAGATTATGCTAACTTCACCTCTATTCATCACCACTATTTATTAACACTTGGCGGAAATGGCTTAAATGGGCTGCTGAAAGGTGTCAGCTTTGCTTAAATTTGATCTGGATCACGCAATTACTACTCAGAAGTGAGTAACCTTGCTTACGCCACCTGGAGGTAACGCGTTAGAGTTAGATAACGCTATCGCTTAAGCTCTTTTAGTAAATCAGAGCGAAATGGACGTTAAGTAACCGTTTGATTTTCAGACTGTTATACAAACTTTCGTCAATCTGTCTATACTCTCGTATCGAGCAGATGATTTACTAAAAAAGTTTAACATTATCAGGAGAGCATTATGGCTGTTACTAATGTCGCTGAACTTAACGCACTCGTAGAGCGTGTGAAAAAAGCCCAGCGTGAATATGCCAGTTTCACTCAAGAACAGGTTGACAAAATCTTCCGCGCCGCCGCTCTGGCTGCCGCAGATGCTCGAATTCCCCTCGCTAAGATGGCCGTTGCCGAATCCGGCATGGGTATCATCGAAGATAAAGTGATTAAAAACCACTTCGCCTCCGAATACATCTATAACGCCTATAAAGATGAAAAAACCTGTGGTGTGTTGTCTGAAGACGATACCTTCGGAACTATCACCATTGCTGAACCGATTGGTATCATCTGCGGTATCGTACCGACCACTAACCCGACGTCTACTGCGATCTTTAAGTCTCTGATTAGCCTGAAGACGCGTAACGCAATCATCTTCTCTCCGCATCCGCGTGCCAAAGATGCAACGAACAAAGCGGCTGACATCGTTTTGCAGGCGGCTATCGCTGCGGGCGCGCCGAAAGACCTGATTGGCTGGATCGATCAACCTTCCGTTGAACTGTCTAACGCGCTGATGCACCACCCTGATATCAACCTGATCCTGGCGACAGGCGGTCCGGGCATGGTTAAAGCTGCATACAGCTCTGGTAAACCGGCTATCGGCGTTGGTGCAGGTAACACGCCGGTTGTTATCGACGAAACAGCAGATATCAAACGTGCTGTGGCTTCCGTACTGATGTCCAAAACCTTCGATAACGGCGTAATCTGTGCATCTGAACAGTCCGTTGTTGTTGTTGACTCCGTTTATGACGCAGTTCGCGAACGTTTCGCCAGCCACGGCGGCTACCTGCTGCAAGGCAAAGAGCTGAAAGCCGTTCAGGACGTTATCCTGAAAAATGGCGCGCTGAACGCGGCTATCGTTGGTCAACCGGCATATAAAATTGCTGAACTGGCTGGCTTCACCGTACCAGAAACCACTAAGATTCTGATCGGCGAAGTAACGGCTGTTGATGATAGCGAACCGTTCGCTCACGAAAAGCTGTCTCCGACGCTGGCAATGTATCGCGCTAAAGACTTCGAAGACGCTGTTGATAAAGCAGAAAAACTGGTTGCAATGGGCGGTATCGGTCATACCTCCTGTCTGTACACCGACCAGGACAACCAGCCAGAACGCGTTGCTTACTTCGGTCAGATGATGAAAACCGCGCGTATCCTGATTAACACCCCGGCTTCTCAGGGTGGTATCGGCGACCTGTATAACTTCAAACTCGCACCTTCCCTGACTCTGGGTTGTGGTTCCTGGGGTGGTAACTCCATCTCTGAAAACGTTGGTCCGAAACACCTGATCAACAAGAAAACCGTTGCTAAGCGAGCTGAAAACATGTTGTGGCACAAACTTCCGAAATCTATCTACTTCCGCCGTGGCTCTCTGCCAATCGCGCTGGATGAAGTGATTACTGATGGCCACAAACGTGCGCTCATCGTGACCGACCGTTTCCTGTTCAACAATGGCTATGCTGACCAGATCACCTCCGTGCTGAAAGCGGCTGGCGTTGAAACTGAAGTCTTCTTTGAAGTTGAAGCTGACCCGACGCTGACTATCGTTCGTAAAGGCGCAGAGCTGGCGAACTCCTTCAAACCAGACGTGATCATCGCGCTGGGCGGCGGCTCCCCGATGGATGCGGCGAAAATCATGTGGGTCATGTACGAACATCCTGAAACCCACTTCGAAGAACTGGCGCTGCGCTTTATGGACATCCGTAAACGTATCTACAAGTTCCCGAAAATGGGCGTGAAAGCGAAAATGGTCGCAATCACTACCACTTCCGGTACCGGTTCTGAAGTAACGCCGTTTGCTGTTGTTACCGACGATGCGACCGGTCAGAAATATCCGCTGGCAGACTATGCGCTGACGCCGGATATGGCGATTGTCGATGCGAACCTGGTTATGGACATGCCGAAGTCTCTGTGTGCTTTCGGTGGTCTGGATGCGGTCACTCACGCTCTGGAAGCCTACGTTTCCGTACTGGCATCTGAGTTCTCTGACGGTCAGGCTTTGCAAGCACTGAAACTGCTGAAAGAAAACCTGCCAGCGTCCTACCACGAAGGGTCTAAAAACCCGGTAGCGCGTGAACGCGTTCACAGTGCAGCGACTATCGCCGGTATCGCGTTTGCGAACGCCTTCCTGGGTGTGTGCCACTCTATGGCGCATAAACTGGGTTCTCAGTTCCACATTCCGCACGGTCTGGCAAACGCCCTGCTGATTTGTAACGTTATCCGTTACAACGCGAACGACAACCCGACCAAGCAGACTGCGTTCAGCCAGTATGACCGTCCGCAGGCTCGCCGTCGCTATGCAGAAATCGCCGACCATCTGGGTCTGAGCGCACCGGGCGACCGTACTGCCGCTAAGATCGAGAAACTGCTGGCATGGCTGGACAGCGTGAAAGCGGAACTGGGTATTCCTAAGTCTATCCGTGAAGCTGGCGTGCAGGAAGCTGACTTCCTGGCTCATGTAGACAAGCTGTCTGAAGATGCATTCGATGACCAGTGCACCGGCGCTAACCCGCGTTACCCGCTGATCTCCGAGCTGAAACAGATTCTGCTGGATACCTACTACGGCCGTGAATTCACTGAAGGTGAAGTTGCTGCGAAGAAAGAAGCTGCCGCACCGAAAGCTGACAAGAAAGCGAAGAAATCTGCTTAATTCGTTAGCCCAGGCGACATTCTGAAAAAGCCCCCGTCTTCGGGGGCTTTTTTTTGCCTGATGGCGGCACAAGCGCCTTATCAGGCCTACAGGTTCTGCGTAACGTTGTAGGGATCGCCGGATGGCGGCACAAGTGCCTTATCCGGCCTACAGAACGCGTGCAATCACGCGTGGCGGTGTTTCTCCTGAATCGACGTCAGGGAGCCTTCGGCAAGGGCTTCTTTGTAATGCTTGCGGCATACAGAGACATAACGCTCGTTCCCACCAATCACAACCTGCTCCCCTTCATTATAAGGTCTGCCAGCCTGATCAAGACGCAATACCATGCTTGCCTTACGGCCACAAAAACAGATTGTCTTTAATTCGACGAGTTTATCTGACCACGCGAGTAAGTATTGGCTGCCGCCAAATAACTCGCCACGAAAATCAGTACGCAGTCCGTAACACAACACCGGAATATCCAGTTGGTCAACAACCTCAGATAATTCGTACACCTGCTGGCGAGTCAAAAACTGACACTCATCAACCAGAACGCAATGTATTGTCTGTTGCGCATTCTCGGTGCGAATCTCTTCAAACAACGATGAATTTTGGTTAAACAATTTTGCTGGCGAGGAGAGACCGATACGCGAACTGACTTTACCGGCGCCGAAGCGGTCATCAATTTCCGCTGTATATACAACGGTACGCATCCCGCGTTCCTGATAATTGTATGAAGATTGCAGCAATGCAGTCGACTTACCCGCATTCATTGCCGAATAGTAGAAATATAGCTGTGCCATTGGCAGCAGGCCCTCACCTGGCTGAAATAAAGATTGGGCGGGATTGTATCATAATTTACCGGCATGTCGGGGGCGCCTCGTCACGCCTCCGGTATAAAGAATTGAGCAAACATCGTTCGGTTATACACATTCCTTCACAAATTGTGCCTAAGATATTCATCAATGCTGCTTATCATCTCATCGCATAACCGGGCGCTCATACTTATTGTTACGCTTCCTCATAAATGTGGCAACGTATTAGGACTTTCCCGTAAGGGAAACTAATACAAAAGGTTGAAATTACTGCAATGACAGCCTATTCCACCCTGATAAAATGTGACTAAAATCCTGGAATTTTAACGTTATGCCAGGAGTAACCTCGTTGCCAATAAGCTCTTTTTTGTGCGGTTCTTCAAGAAAAATTTAAGATGGGATAATTAATATCTGTACTTAATAAAGAGCAATTTTGAATTCCTTACATTCCAGGCTATTGCACATCTGAATTTATCGCTCTATTATTAGCTCAACAAACCACCCCCAATATAAGTTTGAGATTACTACAATGAGCGAAGCACTTAAAATTCTGAACAACATCCGTACTCTTCGTGCACAGGCAAGAGAATGTACCCTGGAAACGCTTGAAGAAATGCTGGAAAAATTAGAAGTTGTTGTTAACGAGCGTCGCGAAGAAGAAAGCGCCGCCGCAGCTGAAGTTGAAGAGCGTACCCGTAAACTGCAACAATATCGTGAAATGCTGATTGCCGACGGTATTGATCCGAACGAACTGCTGAATAGCATGGCTGCCGTTAAATCTGGCACTAAAGCTAAACGCGCTGCTCGTCCGGCTAAATATAGCTACGTTGATGAAAACGGTGAAACGAAAACCTGGACTGGCCAGGGTCGTACACCGGCAGTGATCAAAAAAGCGATGGAAGAACAAGGTAAACAACTGGACGATTTCCTGATCAAGGGATAATTCGGAATATGTTTGCTTAAAATCCCGCCAGTGGCGGGATTTTTTTTGCCCTTCCCCCATACCTCGTCTGTTCAGGGCAAAAAAAAACGGCGCTGTTAAACAGCGCCGCGCCTTTCAGATTATACCGCTTACTTCTTAATACCCAGCTCATCTTCAAGCCATGCTTTAAATTCAGCGCCCAGAGAATTATGACGGATGCCATATTCAACGAACGCCTGCATGTAACCTAATTTATTACCGCAGTCGTGGCTTTTGCCCTTCATATGGTAGGCTTCGACCGTTTCTTTTTCGATCAGCATATCAATCGCGTCGGTCAGCTGAATTTCGTCGCCCGCTCCCGGAGGGGTTTTCGCCAGCAGAGGCCAGATGTCCGCGCTCAGGACATAACGGCCAACTACCGCGAGATTAGACGGCGCGACATCCGCTTTCGGCTTCTCTACAACGCCAACCATCGGCACGCTTTCGCCCGGTGCTAACGCCGCGCCTTTGCAATCAACAACGCCGTACGCGGTAACATCCTCAACAGGCTCAACCATAATCTGGCTACAGCCGGTTTCGTCAAAACGACGAATCATTTCAGCAAGGTTATCCTGAGACAGATCGGATTCGTATTCATCCAGAATAACGTCCGGCAGAATCACCGCGACGGGCTCATTACCAACAACAGGATGCGCGCACAATACGGCATGACCCAGGCCTTTCGCCAGCCCCTGACGCACCTGCATAATCGTTACGTGCGGAGGGCAAATAGATTGCACCTCTTCCAGCAGCTGACGCTTAACACGTTTTTCCAGCATAGCTTCCAGCTCGAAGCTGGTATCGAAATGGTTTTCGATCGAGTTTTTGGAAGAGTGCGTCACCAGCACAATTTCAGTGATGCCCGCAGCAATACATTCATTCACGACATACTGAATTAATGGCTTATCAACCAGCGGCAGCATCTCTTTCGGGATCGCTTTCGTCGCCGGTAACATCCTGGTTCCTAATCCCGCGACCGGGATAACGGCTTTTTTGACTTTCGAATTTAGGGCAGCCATTTAAAAATCTCCTGGACTGTTCATGTATTGAACGTGTTCATCAATCTGTATCGCATCCGAGTATATCAGCACTGGAACAAGCCTCAGTTCCGAAAAGGACGCGTGTTAGTATAATTAAGACAAATACGTATAATCTGGCGCTGATAGTAGCACCCACAGAGAAAGGCGGGTAAATCAATTTCACTTTGCCTTTTCATTTGCTCATTCCGCAGACAACATAAGACGCAAACGCCCGCCCGCGCCCCAAATTTGGCACTGCCATGACTCGCAGCGTTGGCTTAATTGGTTCAGGTAGGTATTGCCCAACGTGCCCAGCGGAACGCCATTACTGATCTGTACCTGGTGAGAACCGGTATTTAACGTCGCATTCAGGCCTGCTGAAACCAGTATCAAATTTTTAAGACCGCTGTGGTAATAACCCACTAATAGCGGAAACTGTCCCGGCAAATTCGCCTGCCGAAGCAAATGATTGACCTGTTTCAATAACGCCCCCAGTTCCGGCAAACGCTGATTCTGATGAGCGAGCTGTTCCTGCAATAAGCCATTAAATAGCGCCCGCAGTAATAACGCGGCCAGTACGCCATTATCCCCTGCCCGCGTCACGTCGAGGCAATAAAAAGCGAGATCGTTATCAGACAGCGGCGCAATATCCAGCACCAGGCCGGGTTTGTCTGCCGCAACAAGTTGGCGGTAATTGATTCGGCAATGCGAGATAACCTGCTGAACCGGAGGTTGCAACTCCTGCAACAGCTTTGCTGCCGCCACCGGGTTATCAACCATCGCATCCCAGTCCCGAAACAGGCGTTCTTCTTCTTCAACCCGAGAGTTAAACATATTGGGATAGAGGCAGGCGAAGACGGTTTCCCGCAGACGATTGAGATCTTTCACTGGCTTTAGCAGGACGTCCTCAACGCCCAGTCGCAGCGCTTTGGCGATATCTGCCATATTTTCTGTCGCCGAGATAACCAGAATGGGGGTCTGATCGCCCCGATTACGTAAATGCTCTACCAGTTTGAGACCGTTCATCCTTGGCATCGCAAGATCGCAGATCATCAGATCAGGCGTAAAACTTCCCAGTAACTCCAGGGCGTCAAGACCATCGCCCGCCAGTGCCGTTGTCGCTCCCAAAGAGGAAAACCACGAATCCAGAAGCGAGCGAAATACAGGCTCGTCCTCCACAATAAGAATCTGTTTTCCGACCAATGGCTGCGTCATGTTTTCTCCCCTGACTGGCTTTAGTAAATAGTGGCATGCTATTGCCGCTCGCGCCTGTCAGAATTTGCTTAAGTGTGTATAAAAGGTGCGTTAAACGTCGGTACGCACCAAAGGCAAAAGTTCGTCCATCTTTTTCTCTACCGCCAGTTGTCCCGCAGCAATAGCGGCACTGGCACGGTGGAAGTCCAACGTGGATATTTGCGGACAGAACGGTTGAATCAGAATATCCGGCGGGTCGCCTGCCATTCGGTTGCGTTTAAGGCGGTTTTCCAGCACCTGAATGGACGTTGTCATAATCTCCATCGCCGTTGGCGCGGTGACCGCACGGCGTGAAGTCATGCTGCTGAGGCGCTCTTTCAAACGCGCATGCCAGGAGAGCGAATCATCACTCTCGTCGTTATCATTGCTGACATTCAAAGACAGAAGATCTTGCTGCATAAGGTGCGCATCGTGCTGAAGATCGACCGCAATAACAATATCGGCGCCCATCGCACGCGTCAGAGAAACGGGAACAGGGTTAACGACGGCGCCATCCACCAGCCAGTAGCCGTTATGCGCCACCGGAGACATCAGGCCTGGCATACTGCAAGACGCGCGAACCGCAAGGTGCAGGTCGCCTTCGGTAAACCACAATTCTCGCCCTGTACTCAGGTTGGTCGCCACCGTACCAAAACGTCGGGTGCATTGTTCAAAATCCAGTACCGGCATAACGTTCCGGTACTGATTGAAGACGCGCTCGCCGCGCAGTAACCCTCCTCTGCGCCAGGAGAGATCCATCAGGCGCAGGACATCCCAGTAACTGAACGAACACACCCACTGTTCAAGCGCGGGCAGTTTATTGCAGGCGTATGCGGCGCCAACCAGCGAACCAATTGAACATCCCGCCACGATATCGATATCAATGCCCATGTGTTTCAGGGCTTTGATGACACCAATATGCGACCATCCTCTTGCGGCGCCGGAACCTAGCGCCAGCCCTATTTTAATTTTTCTCATCGTACGTAAAAACTTCCCCTGGCTTCCAGACGTAGCAACATCGTCACCACTCGGTTAACATAGCGCTACCCTGGCGTTTGTACGCCGTTTTTTTTATCCAGGGAGATGATTGTGTCTCAGCTTTGTCCCTGCGGTAGCGCTGTCGAGTATAGCCTATGTTGCGGCCCTATTGTGTCCGGTGAGCGAGTTGCACCCGATCCGTCACATCTCATGCGTTCTCGCTACTGCGCTTTTGTGATGAAAGACGCAAATTACCTGATTAGAACCTGGCATCCCGCATGTGGTGCAACCGCCTTTCGGGACGATATTGTCGCGGGGTTCGCCCATACTGAGTGGCTTGGGTTGACCATTTTTGAAGAGAGCGGGTCAGACGCGGAAAACACAGGGTATGTCAGTTTTGTGGCCCGTTTTATCGAACAGGGAACACCCGGCGCGATTATTGAACGTTCGCGTTTCTTAAAAGAAAACGGTCAGTGGTACTATATTGACGGTACGCGCCCCCAGTTTGGTCGAAACGATCCCTGCCCCTGCGGGTCCGGCAAAAAATTTAAAAAGTGCTGCGGCTAAAACGCCTGACAGTGCTGATACAGCAAACACATTAAACAGGATTTACCCGGTAATGCATTCACTACAACGAAAAGTTCTGCGCACTATCTGCCCCGATCAGAAGGGCCTCATCGCGCGTATTACAAATATCTGCTACAAGCACGAACTCAATATCGTGCAAAACAACGAATTTGTTGACCACCGGACCGGGCGCTTCTTTATGCGCACAGAGCTGGAAGGCATTTTTAATGATGTCACGCTGCTTGCCGATCTCGACAGCGCATTACCGGAGGGTTCGGTACGCGAGTTAAATCCTGCCGGGCGTCGCCGCATCGTCATTCTGGTCACCAAAGAAGCGCATTGTCTGGGCGATCTGTTAATGAAAGCCAACTATGGCGGGCTCGACGTTGAGATTGCCGCCGTAATCGGCAACCACGAAACCCTGCGACCTCTGGTTGAACGTTTCGATATTCCTTTCGAGCTGGTCAGCCACGAAGGGTTAACGCGCGATGAGCACGATAAACAGATGGCGGACGCCATTGATGCGCACCAGCCTGATTATGTCGTGCTGGCTAAGTATATGCGCGTCCTGACGCCGGAATTCGTTTCCCGCTTCCCGAATAAGATTATCAATATTCACCATTCGTTCCTGCCGGCTTTTATTGGCGCGCGTCCTTACCATCAGGCTTATGAGCGTGGCGTGAAAATTATCGGCGCTACTGCGCACTACGTGAACGATAATCTGGACGAAGGCCCGATCATTATGCAGGACGTAATTCATGTCGATCACACCTATACGGCTGAGGATATGATGCGTGCAGGGCGTGATGTTGAAAAGAATGTTTTAAGCCGCGCATTGTATAAGGTGCTGGCCCAGCGTGTGTTTGTTTACGGGAATCGCACCATCATTCTGTAATCGTCAACGATATGAATTGATTAGCTTTACTCCGTTACGGATGAAAAGTACGCAAACAGTTCATTTTAAGCAAAGGAATGCTTTACAGCGGCGTGTCATTTGATATGATGCGCCCCGCTTCCCAACAGGAAGCAGGCCAGTACAAAGCATTACCCCGTGGTGGGGTTCCCGAGCGGCCAAAGGGAGCAGACTGTAAATCTGCCGTCATCGACTTCGAAGGTTCGAATCCTTCCCCCACCACCATCTCTTCGCAAGACCTCTACAATTTGAATTACCCCTGGTGGGGTTCCCGAGCGGCCAAAGGGAGCAGACTGTAAATCTGCCGTCATCGACTTCGAAGGTTCGAATCCTTCCCCCACCACCATTATTTATCTGTTGCACCCCAGCCAAATTAAATTCCTGTACTCCATATTTTGCCCGGTGGCACTCCGTTTACCGGGCCTACATGATTACATAACCACATCTTATGTCCGATCGTAGGCCGGATAAGGCGCAGCCGCCATCCGGCAGACAGGCATAAAAAAACCCTGCCGAAGCAGGGTTTAGCCGCACGCAAAGCCGTATCAGCGACGGGCGCGCACGACCTGGTATTTACGCGTCAGGTACTCGACCGGCGCGCTCCAGATGTGAACCAGGCGCGAGAACGGGAACAGCAGGAACAACGTCATCCCCAGCACCAGGTGCAGGCGGAAAATGAACGCTACGCCCTCTAAATGCTCAGACGCGCCGCCGTGGAACGTCACCACAGATTGCGCCCATCCCACCAGTTTCATCATTTCGCTACCGTCCATGTGTTGCGCAGAGAACGGAATAGTCAGCAGTCCCAGCGCGCACTGAATCACCAGCAGAGAAAGGATCAAAATATCCGCTCCCGTGGTCGTTGCACGCACGCGTGGGCTGAACAAACGGCGTTTGAGCAGCAGTACGCCACCGACCAGCGTCATCACGCCACAAGCGCCGCCTGCAATCATCGCCATTTTCTGCTTCACTTCAATCGGCAGGAACGCTTCGTACATCCAGTGCGGCGTCAGCATCCCCAGGAAGTGACCCGCGAAGATCCCCAGAATACCGAAGTGGAACAGGTTCGAAGCCAGGTTCATCCCTTTGCGATCCAGCATCTGGCTGGAAGCCGCACGCCAGGTGTACTGACCGTAGTCATAGCGCAGCCAGCTGCCAATCAGGAACACTGACCCGGCAATGTACGGATAGATATCAAAGAAGAACATATTCAGGAAGTGCATTATTGCTGTCCTCCGGTGGTGATATTCAAATATTGCGGAGCGACAGCCCCGGCAAAACGACGCTGGTGAGCGGAAATCTCCGACTCGCCGCAACCCTGCTCAGCAAAGAATTTCACCTGTTCTTCTTCCCAGACGGCATCCAGTGCTTGCGGGGTATCGTCACGGACTTCATCCGCAATTTTCTCTGCCACTTTGTCGCTGTCGATAACGGTATTAGCCAGCTTCAGCAGCAGATCGAACAGCACCGCATAGCGACTTTCCCGCTGTTGCAGACGTGCGCCCAGCAACGCCAGAATCGGCGCGATGTCCTGCAAGCCGCCAAGCGCGTCGTTTTTCGGCAACTGCGCCAGATACTCCAGATACAGCGGCAGATGGTCAGGCAACTCACGACTGTCGAGTTGCAGGCCGTGCTGCTCGTACTGCGCCATCAAATCGACCATTGCCTGGCCGCGATCGCGGGATTCACCATGAACATGCTCAAACAGCAACAGCGACGTGGCGCGACCGCGATCAAACAGTTCGCTGTAGCTTGCCTGTACATCCAGCATCTCCTGCGCAGTGAGATCGCGCAGGAAAACCGCCAGACTCTGGGCATCTTCTTTATCCAGGTTTTCGGATGACGCGAGTGCATCGAAAAGTTCCTGTTGATGCTGCCATAAGGCAGCATCCGGGTACTCGAGCAGACGCGAAACAATGACGAGTTCAATCATTGGTGCGGCTCCGTTTTGCTGCTCACATCGATGGCATCAATGCGGCGGCTGTTGAACAGGTTGAATTTGGTATCTGAACCGTGGCAACCATCGCCGAACGTAAAGCCGCAACCGCTTTTCTCCGGGAACGCCTCACGCGCCAGCTCACGATGGCTGCTAGGGATAACGAAACGATCTTCATAGTTCGCAATTGCCAGGTAACGGTACATTTCCTGCGCCTGCGCTTCGCTCAGACCCACCTCTTCCAGCGCGCGGGTATCCAGTTTACCGTCAACGGTTTCCGCACGTTTGTAGTGACGCATCGCCAGCATACGTTTCAGCGCCAGCAGTACCGGCTGGGTGTCGCCTGCGGTCAGCAGGTTCGCCAGGTACTGAACCGGGATACGCAGGCTTTCCACGTCCGGCAGGATGCCGTTGCTGCCCAGTTCGCCGGCGTCCGCCGCAGACTGAATCGGTGACAGCGGCGGCACGTACCAGACCATCGGCAGCGTACGGTATTCCGGGTGCAGCGGCAGCGCCAGCTTCCAGTCCATCGCCATTTTGTAAACCGGGGACTGCTGCGCCGCATCGATAACGCTCTGCGGAACGCCGTCTTTCAGCGCTTGTTCAATGACCGCCGGATCGTTCGGATCGAGGAACACATCCAGTTGGCGCTGATACAGATCTTTCTCGTTCTCCGTGCTGGCTGCGCTTTCAATCGCATCGGCGTCATACAGCAGCACGCCAAGGTAACGGATACGACCCACGCAGGTTTCGGAACATACGGTCGGTTGACCCGCTTCAATACGCGGATAGCAGAAAATACACTTCTCGGACTTCCCGCTCTTCCAGTTGAAATAGATCTTCTTGTACGGACAACCGGTGATGCACATACGCCAGCCGCGGCATTTGTCCTGATCAATCAGGACGATGCCGTCCTCTTCACGCTTGTAGATGGCGCCGCTCGGGCAGGTCGCCACGCACGCCGGGTTGAGGCAGTGCTCGCACAGACGCGGCAGATACATCATGAAGGTGTTTTCGAACTGGCCGTACATCGCCTTCTGCATGTTTTCGAAGTTCTGGTCTTTGGCGCGTTTTTCAAATTCGCCGCCCAGAATTTCTTCCCAGTTCGGACCGCTGGTGATTTTGTTCATCCGCTGACCGGTGATCAGCGAGCGCGGGCGCGCAATCGGCTGATGCTTGCTTTCCGGCGCGGTATGCAGGTTCTGGTAGTCGTAATCAAACGGCTCGTAGTAATCATCAATGCCCGGCAGATGCGGGTTAGCGAAGATTTTACCCAGCAGCATCGCACGGTTGCCCATGCGAGGTTGCAGTTTGCCGTTAATTTTACGGACCCAGCCGCCTTTCCATTTTTCCTGATTTTCCCAGTCGTTCGGGAAACCGACGCCTGGCTTACTTTCCACGTTATTGAACCAGGCGTATTCCATACCTTCACGGCTGGTCCAGACGTTTTTACAGGTCACTGAACAGGTGTGGCAGCCGATGCATTTATCGAGATTCAGCACCATGCCGACTTGTGAACGAATTTTCATTTTACGCTCTCCTGTACCTGGTCATTGCCTTCGCCATCCAACCAGTTAATGTTCTTCATCTTACGCACCACAACAAACTCATCGCGGTTTGAACCGACCGTACCGTAATAGTTAAAGCCGTAGGCCAGCTGCGCATAGCCGCCGATCATGTGGGTCGGCTTCGGCGTGATACGGGTTACAGAGTTGTGAATACCGCCGCGCTGCTGGGTAATTTCTGAACCCGGCAGGTTAACGATACGTTCCTGCGCGTGGTACATCATGGTCATCCCGGCCGGAACACGCTGGCTTACCACCGCGCGTGCCGTCAGCGCACCGTTGCTGTTAAAGACCTCGATCCAGTCGTTATCTTCAATACCCAGATCTTTAGCATCGGTTTCGCTCATCCAGACAATCGGCCCACCGCGCGACAGCGTCAGCATCAGCAGGTTGTCGCTGTAGGTGGAGTGGATACCCCACTTCTGGTGCGGCGTCAGGAAGTTGAGCGCTTTTTCCGGGTTGCCGTTAGATTTCTCACCCATCACCGCTTTCACTGAACGCGTGTCGATCGGCGGACGGTAAACCAGCAGGCTTTCGCCAAAGTCACGCATCCACTGATGATCCTGATACAGGGACTGGCGGCCAGACAGCGTACGCCACGGAATCAGCTCGTGAACGTTGGTATAACCGGCGTTGTAAGAGACGTGTTCATCTTCCAGGCCAGACCAGGTCGGGCTGGAGATAATCTTACGCGGCTGCGCCTGAATATCGCGGAAGCGAATTTTCTCTTCTTCTTTATTGGTCGCCAGATGCGTATGGTCGCGACCGGTGAACTCACTCAGCGCCGCCCAGGCTTTCACCGCTACGTGGCCGTTAGTTTCCGGCGCCAGCGTGAGGATCATCTCGGCGGCATCAATCGCAGTATTCAGCATCGGCTGGCCTTTTGCCGGGCCTTCAGCTTTGGTGTAATTGAGCTTGCGCAGCAAATCCATTTCGCTCTGAGTGTTCCAGGCGATACCTTTGCCACCGTTGCCGATTTTCTCCATCAGCGGGCCGATAGAGGTAAAGCGCTCATACGTCGCCGGGTAGTCGCGTTCCACCGGAATGATGTGCGGCGCGGTTTTACCTGGGATCAGGTCGCATTCGCCTTTTTTCCAGTCTTTCACGTCCAGCGGCTGCGCCAGTTCGGCAGCGGAGTCGTGCTGAATCGGCAGCGTCACCACATCGGTTTCTTTGCCAAGGTGTCCCACGCAGACTTCAGAGAATTTCTTCGCGATGCCTTTATAGATTTCCCAGTCGCTTTTCGATTCCCAGGCCGGGTCAACGGCGGCAGACAACGGGTGAATAAACGGATGCATATCCGAGGTATTCATGTCGTCTTTTTCATACCAGGTGGCGGTCGGCAGCACGATGTCGGAGTACAGGCAGGTGCTCGACAGACGGAAGTCCAGCGTCACCACCAGGTCCAGCTTGCCGTCAAGACCGTTATCCTGCCATTCCACTTCTTCCGGCTTCACGCCACCCTGCATACCCAGATCTTTGCCCTGAATACCGTTTTCCGTACCCAGCAGGTACTTCAGCATGTACTCATGCCCTTTACCGGATGAACCCAGCAGGTTCGAGCGCCAGATAAACAGGTTACGCGGGTGGTTTTTCCCGTTTTCCGGCTGCTCCGCCGCAAAACGAATCGAGCCTTCTTTCAGCGATTTAACGGTGTAATCCACCGCCGTCATCCCGGCTTTTTCCGCTTCACGCGCGATGTACAGCGGGTTGGTGCCCAACTGCGGCGCAGACGGCAGCCAGCCCATGCGTTCAGCACGCACGTTGAAGTCGATCAGATGACCGCTGTAGCGGGATTTATCCGCCATTGGCGACAGCAGTTCCTGCGCGGTAACCGTCTCGTAGCGCCACTGGCTGGAGTGGTTATAGAAATAGGAGGTGCTGTTCATGTGACGCGCCGGACGCTGCCAGTCAAGAGCAAACGCCAGCGGCTGCCAGCCAGTCTGCGGACGCAGTTTTTCCTGGCCGACATAGTGCGCCCAGCCGCCGCCGCTCTGACCGATACAGCCGCAGAACACCAGCATGTTGATAAGCCCACGATAGTTCATATCGAGGTGATACCAGTGGTTCAGACCGGCGCCAACGATGATCATTGAACGACCATGCGTCTTATCGGCGTTATCCGCAAATTCACGGGCGATACGGGTGATTTGCGCACGCGGTACGCCGGTTATCTGCTCTGCCCACGCCGGAGTATAGGCTTTAATGTCGTCGTAGCTGGTTGCGCAGTTTTCGTCGTTCAGACCGCGTTCCAGGCCATAGTTCGCCATCGTCAGATCGTAAACGGTAGTTACCAGCGCGGTGGTTCCGTCTGCCAGTTGCAGGCGTTTCACCGGCAGCTTGTGCAACAGAACGTTTTGCAGCTCGACTTTGTTGAAGTGTTCAGTGCCTTCACCGCCAAAGTACGGGAAGCCCACTTCTGCGATATCGTCCTGGCTACCCAGCAGGCTGAGTTGCAGTTCGGTTTCTTCGCCTGACGTACCGTCACGCTGTTCGAGGTTCCATTTGCCTTTCTCACCCCAACGGAAGCCAATAGAACCGTTCGGCGCAACCATATCGCCGCGGGTGTTGATGGCAACGGTTTTCCATTCCGGGTTGTTTTCCTGACCCAGCGCGTCAATAAGATCGGCGGCGCGCAGCATACGGCCAGCGGCATAGTAACCGTCGCGTTCTTCAAGCATCACCAGCATCGGCATGTCGGTATAGCGACGGACGTAATCGGTGAAATACTGGCTCGGGTTATCAAGGTGGAATTCACGCAGCATAACGTGGCCCATCGCCAGCGCCATCGCGGCGTCAGTCCCCTGCTTCGGTGCCAGCCACAGGTCGCACAGCTTGGCGATTTCAGCGTAGTCAGGCGTAACGGCAACCGTTTTGGTGCCTTTGTAACGCACTTCAGTAAAGAAGTGGGCATCCGGGGTACGGGTCTGCGGAACGTTAGAGCCCCAGGCGATGATGTAGCTGGAGTTGTACCAGTCAGCGGATTCCGGTACGTCCGTCTGCTCGCCCCAGGTCTGCGGAGACGCAGGCGGCAGGTCGCAGTACCAGTCGTAGAAGCTCAGGCAAGTCCCGCCGATTAGGGACAGGTAACGCGCGCCGGATGCGTAAGAGACCATCGACATTGCCGGAATCGGCGAGAAGCCCGCCACGCGATCGGGACCGTAATTTTTGATGGTATAAACGTTGGATGCCGCAATCAGTTCGTTCACTTCCTGCCAGGAAGAACGAACGAAGCCACCACGACCACGCGCTTGTTTGAAGCTTTTTGCTTTATCGGCGTCTTCGATGATGGAAGCCCAGGCTTCTACCGGATCGCTGTGCAGTTTTTTCGCATCACGCCACATTTTCATCAGGCGCTTACGCATCAGCGGATATTTCAGGCGGTTTGCGCTGTAGAGATACCAGGAGTAGCTCGCGCCGCGCGGGCAGCCGCGAGGTTCATGGTTCGGCATATCCGGGCGGGTGCGCGGGTAGTCTGTCTGCTGGGTTTCCCAGGTGACCAGACCGTTTTTCACATAAATTTTCCAGCTGCAAGAGCCGGTACAGTTTACCCCGTGGGTTGAACGCACGACTTTGTCATGCTGCCAACGTTGGCGGTATCCATCCTCCCAGTCCCGGTTTGTTTCGAGAAGCTGGCCGTGCCCATCGGCAAAGGTTTCGCCCTTCTGTTTGAAGTAGCGAAACCGGTCCAGGAATTTACTCATCGGGTTTCTCCTGTTTGGAGCCTGACGGCTCTCTGATAAATCGACATTGCTGGATTGGCTGTGAAGGTAACGCTCTGAAAGGGCGTCAGAATTGATAACGATCAAGGCAGACGGGGATGAAAATCGAGGGTGTTTTTTGACATACCCCTTAAGGAGGATGATTTTTATTCATTCAACATACTGATTAATATGAATATTTTTAAATTCATCCATTATGTAAATGTTAAATTCTTTATAAGTGGGTATTAAGGGGTATGCCCCCTGCAAGGCATAAATGAACGCTGTTCTGACAAACCGGCGCTGTTTATTTATAAATAAGTATGTTGTAACTAAAAACAGACAAAAAAAAGCGCGGTCTAACGCCGCGCAATGGATAATCAAACAATTACTTTTTTATTTTTTAGAATGACGTCCGTATACCGCCCAGGTGATGACTACGCAGGCAATATAGAAAATCAGGAACACTTTCATCGCATCGACCGGTGAGCCGGTTAATGCCAGAGATGTCCCGAATGCTTTCGGAATAAAGAAACCGCCGATTGCGCCAATCGCAGAAATAAAGCCCAATGCGGCTGCGGTATCAGTCGCGGCTTCACGCAGCGCTTTCTCTTCAGAACCCCCTTCCGCTTTAACCCTGTCCATCGTCAGCTTGCGGAAAATAACGGAGATCATCTGGAAAGTAGACCCACTGCCCAGCCCGGCAGTCAGGAACAGCGCCAGGAAGACAACGAAGAAGGCGATAAAGCTGCCGCCCTGGCCGTTAGAAGGCAAGGTCAGGAACAGTAAGGCGCTGAAAATCGCCATCAGCACAAAGTTAACCAGCGTCACCCGCGTTCCGCCCAGACGGTCGGAAATTGCCCCGCCCGCAGAACGGGCCAGCGCGCCGATTAACGGCCCGAAGAAGGCATAATGCAGGATCTGTACTTCCGGGAACTGCGTTTTAGACAGCATCGCAAACCCGGCGGAGAAGCCGATGAATGAACCGAACGTCGCCAGATACAGCAGGCTCATCATCCACAGATGCCCACGTTTAAGTACCGGCAACTGATCTTTCAGCGAAGCCTTCGAGGTCGCCAGCTCATTCATACCGAACCAGGCGGCCAGGGTGAAAATGGCCAGGAACGGCACCCAAATCCAGGCGGCATTCGCCAGATACAGCTGCGAACCGTCCGGCTGTTCCACACCGTGACTGCCAAATACGGCAAAGACAGACAACGAGACCACCAGCGGCGCGACCAGCTGCATAACGCTCACGCCCATGTTGCCTAAACCGCCGTTCAGACCCAGCGCACCGCCCTGTTTCTGTTTTGGAAAGAAGAAGCTGATGTTAGCCATGCTGGAGGCAAAGTTCGCGCCGGCAAAACCGCACAGCAGAGAAATCAGAATAAAGGTGCTAAACGGCGTGGAGGTGTCCTGCACGGCAAAACCTAACCATACGCAAGGAATGACCAGAATCCCGGTGCTGAACGCCGTCCAGCGGCGGCCGCCAAACAGAGGAACCATAAAGGAGTACGGCACACGCAGTAATGCGCCAGAAACAGACGGCAAGGCGGTCAGCATGAACAGCTGATCGGTGGTGAAGTTAAAACCGACCTTCGGTAAATTCACCGCGACGGCGCTGAATAACATCCATACACAAAACGCCAGCAGCAAACAGGGGACGGAAATCCACAGGTTGCGGCTGGCAACACGATGACCACGCTGTTCCCAGAAAGCGGGATCTTCCGGCCGCCATTCTGTGATTACAGCTCCAGATGCCCTTTCGGGGGCAGATGAGTGACTCATAGACACCTCTGTTACTCGATTCGATGTCTGCCACATTAGGGTTTACAGCCGGGGGTAAGTTGATATAAATCAAAGGAAAAGCCGTCATTATTCGCGGCTAAAAATTATCATGCCCCTTAGTGAGTAGGCTTTGTCGACAAAAAAGATGTGGTTTTTCACGGTGCTGTATAACCCTACCCCCCGGCTTCGCGATCCCCTCCCACCACCAGCAATTAAGAGGTAACTCGTTATAGGTATGGGTATACTCCAGGGTATGGCTGAGAATAACGTCACTGTCGAAACGCCCCTCGGTGAGCATCCCGGCAGAATCGTCATTCATTAAGGTTTCCTGAGCAGGAAGCCTGAAGGAAGAAGTCTACATGTTTAAACGTTGTCTCTCTCCACTCACGCTGGTCAACCAACTGGCGCTTATTGTTCTCCTGTCCACCGCTATCGGTGTGGCGGGCATGGCTATCTCTGGCTGGCTGGTTCAGGGCGTACAAGGCAGCGCTCATGCGATCAACAAGGCCGGTTCGCTGCGTATGCAGAGCTATCGCCTGCTGGCAGCAGTGCCGCTGAGCGCCCACGACCAAAAGCTGCTGGATGAGATGAAACAGACGGCGTTCAGCCCTGAACTGACCCGCGCTGCGGAACGCGACGGGCAACAAGAGCAGCTTCGCGCACTACAGGACTACTGGCATACGGAACTGGCGCCAGGGCTGCAACGCGCGCAGGACAGAAACGCCGTTGCCGGCGATGTTATGCGTTTTGTCACCGGTCTGGATCGGTTAGTCACCGCCTTTGATCACACGACCGAGCTGCGCATTGAACGCGTGGTGATGGTGCATCGGTTAATGGCCATCTTTATGGCGTTGCTGTTCGTCTTTACGATCATCTGGCTACGGGCGCGCCTGCTGCAACCGTGGAAACAACTGCTTTCGATGGCGCGAGCCGTCAGCCAGCGCGACTTCACCCAGCGGGCGCATATCAGCGGGCGCAATGAGATGGCGATGTTAGGCTCAGCGCTCAACAACATGTCGGAAGAGCTGGCCGAAAGTTACGCCGTGCTGGAACAACGCGTGCAGGAAAAGACAGCCGGGCTGGAGCATAAAAACCAGATCCTCTCATTCCTGTGGCAGGCCAACCGCCGCCTGCATTCCCAGGTGCCGCTGTGCGAGCGCCTCTCCCCGGTGCTGAACGGCCTGCAAAACCTGACGCTGCTGCACGATATTGAACTGCGGGTTTATGACCTGGAAGATGAAGATAATCATCAGGAGTTCACCTGCCAGTCCGACAGCAGTTGTGATGACAAAGGGTGCCACCTCTGCCCGCGCGGCGCGCTGCCCGCGATCAACGGCGGCACCACGCTGAAATGGCGACTTACCGATGCCCATACGCAATACGGCATTCTGCTGGCGACGCTGCCGCACGGGCGCCATCTGAGTCACGATCAGCAGCAGATGATTGATACGCTAGTCGAGCAATTGACCGCTACGCTGGCGCTGGACAGAAATCAGGAACGCCAGCAACAGTTGATTGTGATGGAAGAGCGTGCCACCATTGCCCGCGAACTTCATGATTCTATTGCACAATCGCTCTCCTGCATGAAGATGCAGGTCAGCTGTCTGCAAATGCAGGGCGCGACGTTGCCGGAAAGCAGCCGCGAGTTGCTCAGCCAGATCCGCAACGAACTGAATACCTCCTGGGTACAGCTACGTGAACTGTTGACCACCTTCCGGTTACAGTTGACCGAACCCGGCCTGCGGCCTGCGCTGGAGGCGAGCTGTCAGGAATATAGCGCCCGATTTGGTTTTACGGTGAAGCTGGATTATCAGCTCCCGCCGCGACGGGTGCCGTCGCATCAGGCTATCCACCTGTTGCAAATTGCCCGCGAAGCGTTAAGTAACGCCCTCAAGCATTCCCATGCCGATGAGGTGGCCGTCGCCGTGGTGCAAAATGGCAATCAGGTCAAACTGACAGTAAAAGACAACGGCTGCGGCGTACCGGAAAATGCCGAGCGCAGTAACCATTATGGCATGATTATTATGCGTGACCGCGCGCAGAGCCTGCGTGGCGATTGTCGTGTACGCCGTCGTGAGACGGGCGGTACGGAAGTTGCTGTCACCTTTATTCCCGAAACAAACTTCACAGAAGTCCAAGGAGATACCCATGAGTAATCAGGAACCGGCTACCATCCTGCTGATCGACGATCATCCGATGTTACGGACCGGTGTTAAACAGCTTGTCAGCATGGCGCCCGATATTAGCGTAATCGGCGAAGCCAGTAATGGCGAGCAGGGTATTGAGCTGGCAGAGTCTCTTGATCCCGATCTGATCCTGCTGGATCTGAACATGCCGGGCATGAACGGTCTGGAAACCCTGGATAAGCTGCGTGAGAAATCACTGTCAGGCCGTATCGTGGTATTCAGCGTGTCCAATCATGAAGAAGACGTGGTGACGGCGCTGAAGCGCGGCGCAGACGGCTATCTGTTAAAAGATATGGAGCCGGAAGATCTGCTGAAAGCCTTACAGCAAGCGGCCGCTGGCGAAATGGTGCTGAGCGAAGCGTTAACGCCGGTTCTGGCCGCCAGTCTGCGGGCAAACCGCGCGACCTCTGACCGCGACGTGACCCAACTGACGCCGCGCGAACGCGATATCCTGAAGCTGATCGCCCAGGGACTGCCGAATAAAATGATCGCCCGCCGCCTGGATATCACCGAGAGTACGGTCAAAGTGCATGTGAAACATATGCTGAAGAAGATGAAGCTGAAGTCACGCGTCGAAGCGGCGGTATGGGTGCATCAGGAACGCATCTTCTGATTACTCCTCCGGGAGCAGCTTCCAGCGCGGATCGTTATCGGGCATCGCCATAAACGGTTCAGTCAGTGATAGCGTGATCTCATTGGAGGAGACACGCTGGCCCTGCTCATCTTCAACAACGACCGACAGCCGCCAGCGATTTGTCGCCCCTTCGCTGCTGTCCCAGGCCGGCATGATAATGGTCCAGCCCTCTGTGCTGTCTGCCTTCGCTCCTGCCGTCAGACTCAGCGCCTGCGTATCGCCCTGCCACGTCACATGACGAACGCCATGCCGACTGCGAATCTGCACCTTCAGCGGCACCGTCTCGCCAGGCTGGAGATCCCACGGCGGCGTCGCCAGAAAAACAGTGAGCGTTTTACGCTGACGATACTCCATCGTCGGGAGATTATTGCGCTGCGGGTTGTCATAGCGACTGCCGCGCAACGACTGACTCTCCGCCACCTCGCTGGCCGACAGCTGTTTGTTCAGCGGCACGCCAAAACGGTAATTCAGGTTCAACCCCAGATTATTCTGGCTCACCCCGCTCTCGCCCTGTTTATGTTGCGCCGTCACCGTCACCAGCGGCACCGGCGTGTAATTAAGCCCCAGTTTTACCGCTACCGGATTATGGTATCCCGTGCCTGAGTCAAACAGATCCACCCGTTCGCCGAAATACTGTTCCACGCTGACGCTGGTGTTGAGGTGTTGATAAAACGGCATACGCATCTGCGCGGTAACATCGTAGCCGCGCGCCATACGCTGCTCTAAGGCGGTGGTCTGTTCATGCCAGGAAGCGAAAGGCTGGTAGTAATTGGCGGATAATCGCAGGTATTCGCCCCACGCTTCCGCGCCAAATCCCGCCCGTTGCAGATTCTCATCCAGCAGGTTGTCATAAAAAGTGTTGTACCCTAACAGCCAGCCGTCGCGCGCCCAGCGTTGGCCGATGCCGACATTACTGACCAGGCCATCGTCCTGCTGAGTCAGCCCGAGTTGACTCCAGGTCAGATACCGCGTGTTGTCCTGCCAGGGAATAAACCAGCCCCCACGACTGCCGGTAAAGCTCCCTTCGTTATCAATCCTGAGATCGACACTCGCATTCCCCCAGGGCGAAAGCCAGGACTCCAGTTGATGATTCACCTGTTCACTCACGGCGTCCCGCACCTGGCCAAACGCAAACTGACGCGCCTGCTCGCCGGTATCCAGCCCATTGTCGGTCATGCTCGCTTCGCCAAAGGCTTTCACCATCTCAGCAAACTGTTTTTCACCTTCGTGTGACTCAGGCGTCATGCCCAAATCAGGTAAACCATCCTGGTTGTTATCGAAGGGATTTTCCGCCTGTTGAATAAACGAGGATTGCGCGCTGGCAGTACCGCCTGCCAGCAGCAAGAGTATGCAAAGGGAAAGAGGGCGATAAACAATACGGCTCAAATTGTCAGCTGCTTTTACATTAAACGAATGAAATCTCACACTTAACTAAAACCATAACGTTTCCATCCGCGTTTTGCAGCCCTTTATCGCATTTTCAGGAGAATCCCAGGCTTCCGGCGGATGCCGTTTGCGCCAGCAGCGCTTTCAGCTCCGGTACGCATGAGCCGCAGTTGGTGCCGCAGCGTAATGTTTTGCCCAGCGCCTGAACGGAGTCGCACCCTTGTGCGATAGCCTGCTGAATAGCACACTCCCCCACGCTAAAGCAGCTACAGATAATGCGTCCCTGGTCGGGCATCCCGCCGCCCGGTTTGCCACTCAACAGGCCATGCCGTTCAGGGGCGTTTTCCGGCGGATGGCGGAACGCGGCAATCACCGCCGCATCGTCTGTTTCGGGTTTTATCGCATCTGACCAGAACCCCAGCATTAATTGTCCCGCCTGCCAGGCCAGAATATTCAGCCCCTGCGGCGTCTGCGCGGTCTGCAATTGCCAGTGCTGTTCGCGGCACATCGCCAGCAACCAGTCGCGATCGTCACGATCGCTTGCGAGAGTGAAACGCGCCACGCCTTCCGCCGCTTTACGCCACCAGTGAACAAAAGGAGGAAAGGTTATCTCTTCGCGGATGAACAGCTCCCCCTGCCAGCGCGGCTGCCACGGCGTGATGCGTACCGCCGTTTGTTTACTCTCCGGCTGCCCTGATTGAGGATCGCAGACGGGCGCGACCAGCGCATTCACCCTTCCCTGCCGGGCAAAGCGATTATTCCAGTGCATCGGCGTAAACGCCGTCCCTTCCCGCAAGCCGGCCTGAATCACCACTCTGGCGACCATTACCCCGCGCGAAGAGCTGATACGGCCAAATGCGCCATCCACCAGGTGGAAACGGGCGGCATCGGACGGTGAAACCTCAACAATCGGTTCGCTAATGTGCTGCATAAGCCGAACCACCGTTCCGGTTCGGGTCATGGTGTGCCACTGATCGCGCAGGCGGCCGCTGTTTAAAATAAGCGGATAGAGCGCGTCACAGCGCGTTCTCATGCCCTCCGGTTCAACGGGCACCAGCCGCAGACGCTTATTGCGATGCCAGCCGCGAGCCAGGTCCAGCGCTCCGTGGTGACGGCTGACCGGCCAGCGGACAGGCGCCATTTCATCCCACGCCGCGCAGTTCAGATCCGCCAGCGCGCCAATATCAAACGCGCGGTCGCCGTCATTTTCAAACCCCGACAGCGCAGCGTGCTCCCGAAAGACATCCCACGCATCCTGCCAGGCGAATGCCTCGCCAAAGCCGAGTTGTTTCGCCATCTGCGCGACAATCCACCAGTCTGCTCTGGCCTCGCCGGGGGCAGTTAAAAATGCGCGCTGACGCGAGATGCGCCGTTCAGAGTTGGTGACGGTGCCGTTTTTCTCCCCCCAGGCCAGCGCCGGAAACCGGATATGCGCCAGTCGACTGGTATCGGTATCGGCCACCACCTCCGAGACAATGACCAACGGGCAGGCAGACAGCGCCTGACAGACGGCATGAGTGTCCGGCAGCGATACCGCCGGATTCGTGCCCATGATCCACACCGCCTTCACCTCGCCGCGCGCGATAGCGTCGAACAGATCCACCGCCATCAACCCTGGCGTCTGCGCCAGCCGCTCCGTGCCCCAGAAACGGGCAACCCGCGACAGATCCTGCGGCTCAAAATTCATGTGCGCCGCCAGCTGTGTCGCCAGCCCGCCGACTTCACGCCCTCCCATCGCATTTGGCTGTCCGGTCAGCGAAAAGGGTCCACAGCCTTCCCGCCCGTATTTACCGCTGGCAAGGTGTACGTTAATGATCGCATTGCATTTATCACTGCCGCTGGCGGACTGGTTAATCCCCATCGTGTAAAGGGTGATTGCGCGCGGCGCGGTCAGAAAACCATCATAAAACCGGCGGATTTCCGCGGGTTCCAGACCACAAAATTGCGCGACTCGCTCAACAGGCCAGCGGCTGGCGCGGGCAAACGCCGCCTGCGCATCATCAAAATCGACGTCATGTTCGCCGCTTGTCGCGATGGCGTGCAGCAGCCCGACAAACAGCCCGCCATCGCTGCCGGGCGTCAGAGCCAGGTGCATATCCGCAATATCACAGGTGGCGGTGCGCCGGGGATCAATCACCACCACTTTCATAGACGGGTTCTCTTTTCGCGCCTGCACCAGGCGCTGATAGAGCACCGGATGCGTCCACGCCGCGTTCGAGCCGACCAGAATCACCAGATCGCTGCGCTCTATATCTTCGTAGCTGCATGGCACCACATCCGCACCAAACGCGCGTTTGTAGCCCGTAACGGCTGACGACATGCACAGGCGCGAATTGGTATCGATATTGGCCGCACCGATAAATCCCTTCATCAGCTTATTCGCCGCATAGTAGTCTTCCGTCAGCAGTTGTCCCGAGGCGTAGAAAGCCACCGACGTTGGGCCATATTGCGCGATGATGCTGCGCAGGCGCTCGCCCGCCGTGTTCAGCGCCTGCTGCCAGCTTACCGTTTCACCGTTAACCTGCGGGTGTAATAACCGTCCGGTCAGTCCGGTGGTTTCCCCCAGCGCGGCGCCTTTCACACACAGTCGCCCAAAATTGGCCGGGTGAGCGGGATCGCCCTGAACCGTGACGCCCTGTTCGCTGACGCGGGCGATCACCCCACAGCCGACGCCGCAGTAAGGGCACGTTGTCCGGGTTTCATTCATGACGCCTCCGCGCGCAGCAGTAGCGCCTGATTCCCGACCCATACCTTGCCTGCTTCGACTTTCACCGGCCAGGCGCGCACAACGGGCTCACCGCTGTCATACTGCCGACCATCGCGCAGGCGAATACGCTGTTTGTAGAGCGGCGAAATGACAACGGGCTCACCTCCTGCATCCCCCAGGATTCCCCGGGAAAGCACGTTTGCGTCGCTGCCGGGTTCATGGTTATCAAGGGCGTAAATCGTCTGACCAAAGCGAAACAGCGCAATTTGCAGGTTGCCTAAACGGGCGCCAATGCCCGCCTGCTCGGGGATCTCCTCCAGTTGACAAACCTCCTGCCAGGGTTTTGTCGGCAGGATGGTTCTCGCTGGCGCCGCCGGTTTCGCCAGCTGCGGCTGTCCACGTAGCATCTGGCGTGCTACGGCTTCATCCGGTTCGTCGCCGTTCACGCTGGAGCGGAACAGCGCCAGACGCTGCGGATCGTTTAGCGTGGTTTGCCATTCACACTGGTATGTTTCCACAATCCGCGCCATCTCCTGTTCAAGCTCGTCGCCGATACCCAGGCTGTCGTGTATAACCACCTCGCGCAGATAGTCGATGCCCCCTTCAAGATTATCCATCCAGGTGCTGGTGCGTTGCAGGCGATCGGCGGTACGGATATAGAACATCAGGAAGCGATCCACGAATTTAATCAGCGTGGCGTCATCCAGATCGCTGGCGAACAGATCCGCATGACGCGGCTTCATACCGCCGTTTCCGCAGACATACAGGTTCCAGCCCTTATCGGTGGCGATCACGCCAACGTCTTTCCCCTGCGCTTCGGCACACTCGCGGGTACAGCCGGAGACCGCCATTTTGATTTTGTGCGGGGCGCGCAGTCCCTTGTAGCGGTTCTCCAGCGTGACGGCCAGACCGGTTGAATCCTGAACGCCATAGCGACACCAGGTTGACCCGACGCAGGATTTCACCGTGCGCAACGACTTCCCGTAGGCGTGCCCGGTTTCAAAACCGGCGGTAACCAGATCGCGCCAGATATCCGGCAGTTGTTCGAGGCGCGCGCCAAACAAGTCGATACGCTGCCCGCCGGTAATTTTGCTGTAGAGCTGATAACGTTTGGCGATTTCGCCAATGGCGATCAGCCCATCCGGCGTCACCTCGCCTGCCGCCATGCGCGGTACGACGGAATACGAACCGTCTTTCTGGATATTGGCAAAATAACGATCGTTGGTGTCCTGCAACGGCAGATGCGCAGGTTTTAGCAGATACTCATTCCAGCAGGAGGCCAGCACCGAGCCCACCAGCGGTTTGCAAATCTCACAACCATGCCCGCGACCATAGCGGCTAATCAACTGCTCAAAGGTGTGGATGCGGTTCACCCGCACCAGGTGGTAAATCTCCTGTCGCGAGTACGCAAAGTGTTCGCAGATATCCTTTTTAACCTCCACGCCCTGTGCCGCCAGCTGGAACTCCATCACCTGTTTCACCAGCGCGCTGCACCCACCGCAGCCGGTTGCCGCTTTGGTGCACTGCTTGATTGCGCCCATCTCCGTTGCGCCCGCGCTGACCGCCTGGCAAATGTCTGCCTTGCTGACGTTATGACAAGAGCATATTTGCGCGCTGTCCGGTAATGCCGCAACGCCCAACGCTTTCGGCGCGCTGCCCGCCAAAGCAGGTAAAATCAGCGATTCCGGCTGTCCGGGCAGCGCCATACCGTTAAGCATCATTTGCAATAACGTGGCGTAATCCGCCGCATCACCCACCAGCACGCCGCCCAGCAGCGTCTTGCCGTCCGCGCTGACCACAATTTTTTTGTAGATTTGCTCCGGGCCATGCGTCCACTGGTAGCTTTGCGCGCCTGGCGTGCGCCCCTGCGCATCGCCGAACGAGGCCACATCCACCCCCAGTAATTTGAGTTTGGTGCTCATATCCGCCCCGCTGAACGCCGCATCTTCACCGGCCAACTGCGCTGCCGCCACGCGCGCCATCTGGTAGCCCGGCGCAACCAGCCCAAACACCCTGCCGTCCCAGAGCGCACATTCACCGATGGCAAAAACATCCGCGTCAGAGGTCAGACAGTGGTTATCAATACACACCCCGCCGCGTTCTCCGATACGAAGTCCGGCGCCGCGCGCCAGCGCATCCTGCGGGCGAATACCGGCAGAAAACACCACCATATCCGTCTCCAGACGCTCACTATCCGTAAACACCAACTGTAACCCTTGCGGGGTAGAGACAATTTCCGCAGTGGATTTCGAGGTATGCACGCTCACGCCCAGCGCCTCGATTTTTTCGCGCAGCATCGCCGCGCCAGCGTTATCAAGCTGAACCGCCATTAACGATGGCGCGAACTCGACAACATGCGTCTCCAGCCCTAATTGCCGCAAGGCGTTCGCCGCCTCCAGCCCCAACAGCCCGCCGCCAATCACCACCCCACGGCGAGAGTGTTTTGCCTTCGCGGCAATAGCATCCAGATCGTCCAGCGTGCGATAGACGAAACATTCCGCCGAATCACCGCCTTTCACCGGCGGAACAAAGGGATATGATCCGGTTGCCAGCACCAGTTTATCCCAGTGCGTTTCATGTCCGCTGGCGGTGCGAATAACGCGGGCATCCCGATCGATCGTCGTAACGCATTGCGACAACCGCAGTTCAATACCGTGGCGGGCAAAAAAATCGCCTTCCACCAGCGAGAGCGATTCTGCGCTGCGCCCGGCGAAATACTCCGACAGATGAACGCGGTCATAGGCGGCATAACGCTCTTCGCCAAAGACCACAATCTGATAGTCAAGATGCAGATTGCGGCTAACGCATTGCTCAAGAAAATGGTGGCCAACCATACCGTGTCCAACAACAGCCAACGTGGGTTTTGTCATAGTCACCTGTCCTGCAGCCGCAGGCTGCGTATCAAATCTGTCGAATAACCAGTCAGGATTCGCCGACGCAGCCTGCGCCAGCAAATCAGTCAACGGTGCGGCGCTGCGGCAATCGCCCATCAGCAGCACTCCCTGTAACCGTCCATTGCGGATCAGCAGACGACGGTAATGGCCGCTCAGCGGGTCAAATGTGCGCAGCAGATCATCACCTGCCGTGGCGTTTACCTCCCCGGCGCTGAACAGATCGATGCCCGTCACCTTCAGACGCGTACCGCTGTCCTGCCAGTGAAAATCAGCGCCGGGGGTTCCCGCCAGGCGAGCCGCCAGCACCTCCGCGTGTGCCAGACAGGGCGCGACCAGCCCCCAGGTCTGACCGTCGATTTCACAGCACTCGCCTATCGCGCTGATCCCCGCCACCGCCGTGCGCAGTTGCCCGTCCACCACAATTCCACGCTGACAGGGCACCCCGCTTGCCAGCGCCAGCGCCGTATTGGGTTTTACGCCAGTGGCAATCACCACGCGCGTTGCAGACAGCACGCAACCGTTCGTCAACGTGACGTCATCAGGCGTAATCCTGTCGATACCGGACGACAGCACGCAGTCAATCCCGCGTGCGTTAAGGTGTTCCGCCAGCAGTTCCCCGGCCTGCTCATCAAGCTGTTGCTCCATGAACCGATTGCCGCGATGAATTAACGTGACATTGTCACCTTTTAGTCGCAGCGCGGCGGCCGCCTCGACGCCAAGCACACCGCCGCCCAGCACGACAACCGGCCCGCAGCCATGCAGGATGCTGTCCACATCGTTAATCGTGCGAAAAGCATGCACATGGGGTAAATCAGCGCCGGGGATCGGCGGAATAAACGGAACCGAGCCGGTGGCAAACACCAGCGCATCCCACGCCAGCGTTCGACCGGTGGTGGTGGCGGTACGCGCTATCGCGTCAACGGCGATGACGGCTTCCCCCGTCAGCACCGTGACGCCGTGGCGCTGATACCACTCAGGCGGATGCAGCAGCGTCTGCGCAAAGCGCTTTTCGCCGCCCAGTACGGGCGAAAGCTGAATGCGGTTATACGCATGCCGCGGTTCTTCCCCCACCACGGTTATCGTGAAGGCCTGCGGCGCCCGCGCCAGCAGCGCCTCCACCAGACGGGTGGCGGCCATCCCGTTGCCGATAATGACCAGTCGCTGCGTCATACCGCCTCCCTACGCCGCCTTCGGCTGCTTTTCGTAGAGGAAGTGAAGAATCTGCTGGCGCAACTGGTGGTATCGGCTGTCGTCAGCCAGCTGCACGCGATTACGCGGGCGAGGAAGCGTGACGGGCAAAATGTCGCCTACCGTCGCCGCCGGGCCGTTGGTCATCATCAGCACGCGATCGGAGAGCAGCACCGCTTCATCCACATCATGGGTAATCAACACAATGGTGGTATTGAGCGACTGCTGGATTTGCATCACCGTGTCCTGCAAATGCGCGCGCGTCAGGGCGTCCAGCGCGCCAAACGGTTCATCCATCAGCAGCACTTTGGGTTTCATCGCCAGCGCCCGGGCGATGCCGACGCGCTGCTTCATCCCCCCGGACACTTCTCCCGGATGCTTGTGCATAGCGTGCCCCATTTGCACCCGTTCAAGATTGTGTTCAATCCATTCCCGACGTTCTGTTTTCCCCATCGTGCGGCGAAAGACCCGATCAACCGCCAGCGCAACGTTATCGAAGCAGGTCAGCCACGGCAGCAGCGAGTGATTCTGGAAGACCACCGCCCTTTCCGGCCCCGGCCCGGCGATTTCCCGGTTGTCGCAAATAAGCCCCCCGTCGGTAGGGAGCGTAATTCCGGCAATCAGATTCAACAGCGTCGATTTCCCGCAGCCGGAATGCCCAATAAGGCTGACGGTTTCACCTTCATGAATGTCGAAAGAGACGTTTTGCAACGCCAGAAATTCGCCGCTGGCGGTAGAAAAACGCTGACTGACGGCCTGTACCTGAATTAACGGTTTCATGATGTTCCCCTTATTTTTCCTGCCAGCTAAAACGACGCGCCACCAGCATTAAGCCCTGCTCCAGCAGCAGGCCAACCACGCCGATGATGACGATAGCGATGAGAATGTTTTCCACATTGAGGTTGTTCCACTCGTTCCAGATCCAAAAGCCAATGCCGAGGCCGCCGGTGAGCATTTCCGCCGCCACAATCACCAGCCAGGCGATGCCGATAGACAGGCGCACGCCGGTCAGCACCGCAGGCAGAACCGCCGGAAAGAGAATACGGCGCATCACCGTCCATTCCGGGAGTTGCAGGACACGGGCAACGTTAAGGTAATCCTGTGGGATGCGGCGCACGCCTTCGGCGGTGTTGATCACCATCGGCCAGATAGAGCAGATAAAAATGGTCCAGCTTGATGCCGGTTCCGCTTTCTGAAACAGCAGCAAGCCAATTGGCAACCAGGCCAGCGGGCTGACCGGTCGCAGCAGCGCGATCAGCGGGGTAAACATGCGCGAGAAAAAGGTGAACCGGCCGATCAGGAAGCCAAGCGGGATACCCACCAGCGCCGCCAGCCCAAAACCAATCGCCACACGCTGTAGCGACGCCAGCACATTCCAGCCAATCCCCATATCATTAGGCCCACCGTTATAAAACGGGTCGGCAAACAGCGTCAGCGCGGAATCAAGGGTGCTGAGCGGCGTCGGGAAGCCTTTGCTGTTAATGGCCGCCAGTTGCCAGCCCACCACCAGCAGCGCCAGCCCCAGCAATGCGGGAACGGTTCGCTGCGCCAGCGTTCGCATCAGATGCGACAGCGGCGGATTACGCCTGCGCACCGTAACGGGCGGCAGCGTAATCACTTCACCGGCGGCGGGTTCAGGAATGCGTCTTTGCACGTTTTGTACTGTTTTCATGTCAGGCCCCTTGATGATGGAGAGTGAAGCTGTTGGCGTAACGTTCGGGGTCCCGCCCGGTCCATACGGAACCATCCATGAGGGTGCTGGTGCGTAACAGCTGAGAAGGCGGCGTGATGCCGCCTACCGCTGCGGCGGCGTCCCGCCAGATGTCCGTGCGGTTAATCCGGGCGGCGATGGCGTTATAATCCGGCGCGTCCTTGAGCAGCCCCCAGCGACGAAACTGCGTCAGGAACCACATCCCGTCGGAATGCCACGGAAAACTCACTTCCGCATCGTGATAAAAACGAATGGCGTGCGCGTCCTGCCAGCGATGCCCTGCGCCGTTGTCGTACTCGCCCAACATACGTCCTGTCAGGTACTGCTCTTTGGTGTTAAGCCAGGCGCGACGGGCCAATATTTGTGCGGTTTCGCGTCGGTTTTCCACTGAGGCGTCGATCCAGCGCGCCGCCTCCAGTACCGCGCTGACCAGCGCTCTGGCGGTGTTTGGATGCTGTTCGACCCAGTCACGGCGCGTTCCCAGGATTTTTTCCGGGTGATCGGGCCAGATGGCCTGCGAGGTCGTGGCGGTAAAACCAATGCGATCATTAATCGCGCGGGCATTCCACGGCTCACCGACGCAAAAGCCCACCATGTTGCCAATACGCATGTTCATCACCATTTGCGGCGGCGGCACGACGACCATTCGGACATCAGAGAACGGGTTAATCCCCGCGCTGGCCAGCCAGTAATAGAGCCACATCGCATGCGTTCCGGTCGGAAAGGTATGCGCAAAGGTGTAAGTGCCGGGCGCTTGTCCGGCGATCATGTTTTTCAATCCGCCAGCGTCGGTAATGCCTTTCTCCTGGAGCGCCGTCGACAGCGTGATTGCCTGCCCGTTCTGATTTAGCGTCATCAGGTTCGCCATCGGCTGCGGCTTACTGGCGATACCAAGCTCAAGACCATAGAGCAGGCCATACAGCACATGCGCCGCGTCCAGTTCGCCGGAAACGAGTTTGTCGCGCACCGCCGCCCAACTGGCCTCTTTGGTCGGCACGAGGGTAATGCCGTATTTCTTATCAAACCCTTTCAACGCGGCGATGATCAGCGGAGCGCAGTCGGTGAGCGGAATAAAGCCGACTCTGACAATTTCAAGTTCGGGTTTGTCCGACCCTGCCGCCCACACGGACTGCATCAAACCGGGCACCAGCAGCGCCCCGCCCATCGCGGCCCCTGCCTGCAATAATCGACGTCGCGTCAATGAAACAGACCTGTCACCCATACATGCTCCCCATTGCAAAAAAAAAGCGCCCGGCAATGCCGAAGCATTGCAGGACGCCTTTATCCCAAACGCGCGCAAACCGTCGTTGGTTTGCCGCTAAACTGTTTTCAGAACTCTTTTACCATTTCAGTATTGCAATTCAGATGCCAACATCAACATGCCCTTATCCCGCCGCTTTTCAGGCGGTACGCGAACGCGCTTGCACCCGAATCTGGCACGCGATGCCCAGCCGTTGTGCAGCTACCCTTTGGTTGTCACCTGCCAGAGCGATTTCACCGTGAGCAGCGCACGCGCGATGTCCACCATCCGCTGGTTCTTGTCCATCGCCATTTTGCGCAGCGACTGCCAGGCCTGCTCTTCAGACAGATTCTGGTGATGCATCAGCACATATTTGGCTTTATCAATAACCTTTCGCTCCTCCAGCGCATCCTGTAGCGACGCCAGCTGCCCGCTGAGCTGCTCCAGTTCCCGCGCCTGTTGCCGCACAACCAGCAGCAACTGCTTATCCCGGCGCAATGAGAACGTATCGTCGGTGGCATCATCCAGCCAGCTGGCGAGCGGCAACGTTGTCTCATCCTGCGCCAGACGACGCTCCACCGCAGACATTAACTCGGCGATCAGCATCTCCTCGATGCTGCGCAGTTGCTCCAGCCGTTGCGTCTGGAGCGTGAACCAGCGTAAAGCGCTTTCGCCCTTATCGGGCGCAGGCTGGCGCGTACAGGCCAGGCGGCGCCACTGTTCGATAGCGGCTTCCGCTTCGCACTGTTGGCGAAATGCGTGAACCACCGCCGGTGACGCCAGCGATATAAAGGTGTCAAAGCAGAGCTGCTGTCCGTCAATGCGATCCACCAGTTCCTGTCGCATCTCGTGGCTGAACGCCCCTTGCGTGAACCCTATCGCCCCCAGCGCCCGCTCTTGCCCCACCAGCTCCTTACCCTGCATAAAGCTGTACAGCGCGACCATCCCTCCGGCGATGTGGGGATGGTCGATGTTGTCGTTAAGCTGCGGCACAATGCTTAGCAGGTGGCGCAGCGTTCGGCTGTACTGATCCATCGCCTGTGGCGCATCGCTATGCCGTCCACTGACCGCTTCGCGCAACTGCGGCAACTGCTCCAGACACCAGACAGCCCCGGCGATGCGATGACAGAGCGCGCTGTTCGCCATCGGCCTCATCTCCTGCAACAGGGACTGCAACCGGGCGTGTTCTTCGTCCACCAGCGCGCGGCTGGCGCGTATCTCCGGCCCATAAAGTTGCCCTGCGGAACACAACCAGATGTTGGATGCGCCGCGTTCGCACTGTAGCATATGCACCAGATGGCTAATCCGGGACACCAGCTTCCCTGACTGCGCCAGTTGGCGAAGCTGCGTATTCTCAAGCTGGCGCGCATAATGAAACCATTGGGTGGCGCCGGGGCGGCTTTCCATATTCGTCATCATCGTTGCTCTCCCGGGTAACAGGTCTACCCGTACTACAAGCAATATCCATGCCCCCCTGACAACAGGAGTCAAAATGCAAAAGATAGTGATCGTCGCAAACGGTGCGGCATACGGTAGCGAAGCGTTATTTAACAGCCTGCGTCTGGCCATTGCGCTACGTGAACAGGCCGGCGACCTCGACCTGCGTTTATTTTTAATGTCGGATGCCGTCACCGCAGGATTACGCGGACAGAAGCCTGCGGAAGGTTACAATATCCAGCAAATGCTGGAGATCCTGACCGCGCAGAACGTCCCGGTGAAACTGTGTAAAACCTGTACCGACGGGCGGGGAATCACCACATTGCCGCTCATTGACGGCGTGGAAGTCGGTACGCTGGTCGAACTGGCCCAGTGGACGCTGGCGGCGGATAAAGTTCTGACCTTCTGATCCCAGGCGCGGGAATTGCCCCTGGTTTCCGCGCACCTTCATTAGCGCTTAACGCGCGTTTAGCCCTGCTGATACTATTTTCTTATGGACGCGGTTGCAGCCTCAAGATTCGCCGCCCGGTAGCCGATAGGATTTCCAATACCACACTGAAGGAAATACTATGTTCAGCTCAATTCGCGCCCGTATTATTGCGGCGACAACGGGATGTCTGGTTGTCGCCCTCCTCCTTAACACGCTGATTAACCTTCAGGTAACGCGTCTCGATAACCAACAAGCGCAGCAGGATACGCTCACCAGTACCAGCGCCAGCCACAGTCTGGCGATTGCCGACTGGGTTAGCAGCAAAATGAATATGATTTCCTCGTTGCAGCAGGCGGCGCTAACCGACGATCCGGTGCCGGTATTTCGTCAAATGGCGCTGGGCGGCGGCTTTACGAATATCTATGTCGGGTATGCCAGCAAAACAGCAAAATTTTCCGATCCGGCAGGCATACCGCCAGATTTCGATCCGACGTCACGTCCCTGGTATCAACAGGTTGTCAACGCTGACGCCGCCGTCGTTACGGCCCCCTATGTTGATGCCGGAACCGGTAAGCTGGTGGTAACGTTCGCCGTTCCGGTGAAAGAGAACGGCGAACTGAAAGCGGTAGTCGCCGGTGATGTCGCGATGGATGCCGTCGTGGCGAATGTACACGGTATTCGACCGACGCCCGCCAGCAGCGGTATGTTGCTCGACCAAAACGGAACGCTCATCGCCGCCAACGATCCGGCGCTGACGATGAAACCTTTCGCGCAGGTCGTCAGCGGCGTGGATTTCAATCAGGTAAAAAGCGGACACCCTGTTCAGGCGCTGATCGGCGAGAGTAGTAAAACGCTGCTGGCGACGCCGGTGCAAGGAACCCACTGGTGGCTGGTCGTGGCGTTAGACGAAAAAGAGGCAACCTCCGGCATGCTGGCGCTGCTGAAGGCGTCCACCCTGTCCCTGCTACTGTTGGTTCTCGCGGGCGGCGCAGTGATGCACCTTCTGGTGGCTCGCCTGATGAAGCGTCTGTCCACGATTCGCGACGCGATGCATGCCATTGCCAACGGGACGAACGATTTGTCTCAACGTTTGCCGGACAGCGGCACGGACGAAGTCGCGCAAATCGCCAGGGCGTTTAACGGTTTTAGCGATAAGCTGTCCGTGGTAATGGTACAGCTACGCGATGCCAGCGCCTCGGTGAAAATGGCCGCGCAGGAGATTGCCGCCGGTAACCGCGACCTTTCAGGCCGTACCGAGCAGGCCGCCTCCAGCCTGCGTGAAACCGCCAGCGCCGTTGAGCAAATCACCGCGTCGGTCGCCCAGTCCACGGAATCTGCCGCCGAAGCCAACGATCAGGCGCAAAAAGCCTCACAGGCCGCCACGCGCGGCGGCGACGTGGTCTCGCAGGCAATCACGACAATGCAATCCATTGAAGGGGCATCGGCGAAAATCGGCGATATCACCAGCGTGATCGACGGCATTGCGTTCCAGACCAATATTCTGGCGCTGAATGCTTCGGTCGAAGCCGCCCGGGCGGGAGAGCAAGGCCGCGGGTTTGCCGTTGTCGCGGGTGAAGTGCGCAACCTTGCCAGCCGCAGCGCGCAGGCGGCAAAAGAGATTAAATCGTTGATCGACTCCACAACCACCAGCGTCGCGACAGGTTCACGTTATGTTCATCTGGCCGGAGAAAGTATGCAGGAGATCCTGTCCAGCATCGGCCATGTCTCCGGCATCATGCATGAAATCAGCATCGCCACCAGTGAGCAGATGAAAGGCATTCAGGAAATAAATCACTCCGTGAACCACCTTGATCGCATGGTGCAACAGAACGCTGAACTGGTGGTGCAGTCTGCCGCTGCCGCAGGCGCCTTGCAGAGCCAGGCAGGCGAGCTGGCTGAAACTGCCGGGCATTTCCGAATTTAATCTTATAAGGGCGTGTTTTTGTCGAAAGTTACCACGCCCTTTCAATGATTTTCAGGCATTTTGTCATTTTTGTTTAATGGTTATGCCATTTTTTGATCAAAATCAGCATCCGTGAGCTCACCCTTTGGTGTTATGCAGTGAGTGAAATGTGAACAACATCACGCAGCACTTCCACAAGGGAGTACGTTGTTTTCAAGAACGGGGTGAAAAATGGCATTAGTGAAAGCAAGTTTGAAATTGTTTGGTGGGGATACGGTGATAGTGCGTTGTTCTGAACGCTGCCACATCCATTTAATGAGCGAGAAAAAACACGTCAAAGACACGCAGACCGATATTTTAAGCGTGCAGAACCGTGATAATGCCTGGCTGACCGTACCGTACACCGGTGTCTGGAACGTGCTGATCGACAGCCACAGCCAGTCACTGGAACACTCCATCAGTTATATCGCAGCCTGATGTTTTTGCCCCTGGATTCAGGGGCAACGCTCAGGCAAATCCGGGGTTGAATCCCCTTTCCGGCTGATTCTCGCCTAACAAGCCTCTGACTTTCGCCACCAGATCGTTCAGACAATCGTCCCGCATCCCCAGTCTGGCAAGCTCCTGTTCCAGCGAGAACAGATATTGCGCGTTGGTGCCCAACGGCCCACTGGCGGCAGCGATCAGCGGCGCGATAATCTGAGCGCGAGTATCCGACTCATACAGCGGGTGCCGCGGGTCCATAATAAACACCAGCGCATTGACCGTCCGGCCATCATCCAGCGCCAGCTGGCACCAGGTGGGAAGATAGCAGCCGGTAATCATTTCCCGCTTCCACAGCAGCGTCAGCTCCTGCTCCAGCGCGCTCTCCGGCAGTTTATAAGCCACGCCAGTAGTTCGCCCGCCCTCTTTCAGCGCCAGCATCCGTCCGGGCTGGCACACCGTTCCACGCCCTGCCGTCAGACGCAGACAAAACGCCCGGTGCCAGCCGACCAGCGTACCGGTACAGGACTCGTCAAATTCTAACGCCGGATTCCACATCAACGATCCATAACCGAAGATCCACACCGGTCCATCATCGGGCCTACAGGCAAGCGTCGCCGCCAGTGAAGCGGCCCGTTGTTCTGCTGACCAAAGTAGTGATTCTTCAATAGCGCCAAACGCCGTTTTACAATCGGCATTCAGTAAAAAATCACGCGTTAACACCTTACACCTCCGCCACTGCAAACTTCCCTGCAACACTTTTTTGACGCCTTCCGGGCATTTTAACTGCTCATTTTGAAACCACTAACAGGACAATATGCAATTCAATCGCCGCTTGCAAGGCAACAGACGCTCAACGCGCATCATTTGCCTGGTCTGGCACGAAGACGATCAGCGCTTTTTATGCCACTTATCATCATCCCCTTTTTGGTAATCATTTTTGACGGCAGCCCAGGCAACCTTATGCGCGGTCTCCTCCCGGCTGGCGTCGTCACGTCTGTCCGCTTTATCTTTATATTGTTCCCAGGCGCTATTAAACGCCTCTTTATAGATATCCTGCGCGTGCGCAGGCAGCACATTCTGAACGCTTTCCGGCAAATCGCTTTTCGTTTTATAAGGCATTGCTGACTCCTCTTTTTGCTGTAAACCTTTAGTGTGGTCAACAATGTTTTGTCTCGCCAGTCGGGTGCTATTTTACTTTTTATTTGTCACTAACCCACTGTTATTCATATACTCTCTAAACAAGACGTACTTTTTTATTCACTCTGCGGGGAAAAATAGCCCATGCCGTAAAATTACGTAAAAACACAATGATGAAGCCGCGATTTCTGTTATTTTTTACAATCTTTAATACATTTATAATTAAAAACACCTGCGGAGATGGAGAATCATAATGACACACGCACATGAGGCGGTGAAAACCCGCCACAAGGAGACCTCGCTTATTTTCCCGGTTCTGGCACTGGTGGTGCTGTTCTTATGGGGAAGCAGTCAGTCACTACCAGTGGTCATCGGTATTAATATACTTGCCCTTATTGGTATTTTAAGCAGCGCTTTCAGCGTTGTCCGCCATGCGGATGTATTAGCGCACCGACTCGGCGAACCTTACGGTTCCCTTATCTTAAGTCTTTCTGTCGTTATTCTGGAAGTGAGTTTAATTTCCGCATTGATGGCCACCGGCGACGCCGCGCCAACGCTGATGCGCGATACGCTCTATTCAATCATCATGATTGTAACTGGCGGACTGGTCGGTTTTTCTCTGCTGCTTGGCGGTCGTAAATTCGCCACGCAATATATGAACCTGTTTGGCATTAAACAGTATTTAATTGCCCTGTTTCCGCTGGCGATTATCGTGCTGGTCTTCCCTATGGCGTTGCCAGGGGCGAATTTTACTACGGCTCAGGCGCTGTTAGTGGCGCTTATTTCCGCCGCGATGTACGGCGTTTTCCTGCTGATTCAGACGAAAACGCACCAGAGTTTATTCGTTTACGAGCATGAAGATGAAAGTGATGACGATGACCCGCACCACGGCAAACCGTCCGCGCACAGCAACATCTGGCACGCTGTATGGCTGATCGTACATCTGATTGCCGTTATCGCCGTGACGAAAATGAACGCCAATCCGCTGGAGACACTGTTAACCGAACTGAATGCGCCAGTGGCATTTACCGGTTTCCTCGTGGCCTTGCTGATCCTCTCCCCTGAAGGACTGGGCGCGCTGAAAGCGGTGTTGAATAACCAGGTACAGCGAGCCATGAACCTGTTCTTTGGTTCGGTACTGGCAACCATCTCTCTGACCGTACCGGTGGTGACGCTGATTGCATGGGCCACCGGAAATGACCTGCTCTTCGGTTTGGGCGCCCCGGAGATGGTGGTAATGGTGGCCTCGCTGGTGCTGTGCCACATTTCCTTCTCGACCGGGCGAACCAATGTGTTGAACGGCGCGGCGCATCTGGCTCTGTTTATCGCTTACCTGATGACCATTTTTGCCTGACGGACAAAAAAGCCCGGTAGCGTTTACGCTTACCGGGCTTACGAAACCGCGTTTATTGTAGGCCGGATACGGCGTCAGACGCCATCCGGCACACATCATTCCCGCTTAGTGTTCGGTATCCAGCTCACCGAAGCTTTTCACCAGATCGTCAATCGCTTTAATTTGCTTCAGGAACGGTTCCAGCTTCGCTAACGGCAGCGCGGACGGACCATCACATTTCGCATGCTCCGGGTCCGGGTGCGCTTCAATGAACAGACCGGCCAGGCCTACCGCCATACCGGCGCGCGCCAGTTCGGTAACCTGCGCGCGACGACCGCCGGACGCGGCGCCAAACGGGTCGCGGCACTGCAACGCATGAGTGACGTCGAAAATAACAGGCGAGTTACCGGAAACTTTCTTCATCACGCTAAAGCCCAGCATATCAACAACCAGGTTGTCGTAGCCGAAGTTCGCACCGCGATCGCACAGGATCACTTTATCGTTGCCGCCTTCGTGGAATTTGTCCACGATATTGCCCATCTGACCAGGGCTGACGAACTGCGGTTTTTTCACGTTAATGACCGCGCCGGTTTTTGCCATCGCTTCCACCAGGTCGGTCTGGCGAGCGAGGAATGCCGGAAGCTGAATGACATCCACCACGTCAGCGACAGGCTGCGCCTGACTGGCTTCATGAACGTCGGTGATCACTTTCACACCAAACGTTTGTTTCAGTTCCTGGAAAATCTTCATCCCTTCTTCCAGACCCGGGCCACGGTAAGAGTGAATAGAGGAACGGTTGGCTTTATCAAAAGAGGCTTTGAACACATAAGGAATACCCAGCTTCTGGGTCACGGTTACGTAGTGTTCACAGATACGCATCGCCAGATCGCGTGATTCCAGCACGTTCATACCGCCAAACAGCACAAACGGCAGGTCATTTGCCACGTTGATGTCGCCAATGCTAACCACTTTTTGTTTCATAGGATCGCCTTAACCATGGGTAAAATGTCGATTAATTAATGCAAAACAATTTGCTTGTGCGCAATGGTATTAATCTGCGCACGAATCATTTCGCTGATCGGGTCTTCTGGACACTGTTCAACAAAATAACTTAAATCCGTCAACGCAACATGTTCACACTCCAGTTGCGCATAAATCAGGCCCCGGTCGCGGATCTCGTAAGGGTCTTCCGGGTTAAATTGCAGTAACGCTTCGCTGGCGCGCAACGCCAGTTCCATTTGCCGCTCTTCCATCAAGGAAGATTTCAGCGTATCCAGCAACTTGCGAATGACCTCAGCGTTATCCGCCTCATCCAGATCTTCGTTAAACAGTTCAGCGACCGGGCTAATATTGCCCTTCAGCCAGACTTCCAGCGTATGCTCATCGAGCGTTTCGCCGTTAAATGGGTTGATCAGCCACATTTCCCCCTCCAGCGATTCAATACGCAGAATCAACTGGGTCGGGAAAATGACCGGCACCAATGGGAGACCCAGCCGGTGAGCCAGCCACAATAAGATTGCGCCTAACGATACCGCGCTCCCCTGGCGGTTTTTCAGAACCTGATCGAGCCATAATGCATCAGAAAGACGGTAGACGCCGTGGGTATCTCTGAACCCCCACTCGCCATAAAAAAGTGCCAGCAATTTTTCCAGTTGCTCATCCTGAGACAGGAGCTGGCTAATTTCTTCATGCGCCAGACTGGCCAGACGTTCCAGTTCGTCATAGACCGCTTGCGTCGGAAAATCCAGGCGGATCGATTCCGATGCCAGGATCATCCCATCGCACAGTGGCGCTTTATTAAATTCGAAATCAGCTAACGACCTCATGACTTACCCCAGTAACGGTATTTTTGTGGTGGCGAGTTTAATGATGATGTACAGCACCACCAGCGCCAGCGGGAAGGCGATAACGCGCGCCTGCTGACTGCGCGCCTGACGATAATCAAGCGCAATAAAACCCAAAACGATGTAGATGATAACGCCAAACAACTTCTCAGTCAGCCATGTCCCCTGTTCGGTGAATGGCAGGATGTGCGTTTTTATGATCAACCCCGCTCCGCTAAGCAGCAAAACGGTGTCAATAATCGGCGGGACAACCCGCGTCCAGCGTGCGGATGCCAGCGCATGGCGAGTATAGCGCCACCAGAAACGCAGCACGAACAGGCTAACGGAAAGCGTAACGCTGGTCAGATGGATGCCCAGCAGCAGCGTAAATGTATTCATGGCGCGATCCGCCCAAGCGTGATTCGTTCGTTGTCGCCATAATCACGGCAGGTCTCAACCTGAACATACCCTGCCTGCGCCAACGCGGTTCTGACCGCCGCCCCTTGCTGCCAGCCGTGCTCCAGCAACAGATACCCCCCCGGCGCCAGCGCATGGCGCGCCTGCGCGATAATGTGCGTGATATCCGCCATGCCGTTATCGTCTGCGACCAGCGCCGACAGCGGTTCAAAACGCACATCGCCCTGCGCGAGATGGGGGTCATGCGCATCAATATACGGAGGGTTGCTGACGATCATGTCAAATTGCTGCCCCGGCAACGCCGCAAACCAGTCGCTTTGCAGTATGCGAACATTGTGAATCGCCAGATGTTGCGCATTACGGCCAGCCAGCGCCACGGCGTCCGGCATACGGTCTACCGCCGTGACCTCGCAGTCCGGTCGCTCTGTCGCCAGCGCCAGCGCAATCGCGCCGGTTCCGGTGCCGAGGTCGAGAATTCGACACGGCGAATCAGGCAGACGCGCCAGCGCCTGCTCGACCAGACATTCGGTGTCCGGGCGCGGAATCAGCGTAGCGGGCGAGACAAACAGCGGCAGTGACCAGAACTCGCGCATGCCAGTCAGGTGTGCGATCGGTTCGCCGCGCTGACGACGCGCCAGCAACTGCGCCAGTTGCTCACACTGCGTGTCGGTCAGTGCCGTTTCGCCAAATGCCAGAATAAAGGTGCGCGCCTTACCGGTAACGTGGCCCAGCAAAATCTCGGCATCACGTCGGGGGCTTTCACTCTCCTGTAAGCGGCTTATCGCCTCACGCAACCAGTGCTGGTAATCCATTATTCCTGCTCGGACAACGCCGCCAGTTGGTCGGCCTGATGTTCCTGAACAATCGGCTCAATGAGCATGTCCAGTTTCCCCTCCATCGCCTCATCCAGACGGTAGAGGGTCAGGTTAATACGATGATCCGTCACGCGACCCTGCGGGAAGTTATAGGTACGGTTGCGATCGCTGCGGTCGCCGCTGCCTAACAGGTTACGCCGGGTTGAGGCTTCAGCCTGCTGACGCTTCGCCGTTTCTGCGGCATGGATGCGCGCCCCAAGCACCGACAGCGCCTTCGCTTTGTTTTTATGCTGTGAACGTTCGTCCTGGCACTCCACCACAATACCGGTCGGTAAGTGCGTAATACGAATTGCGGAGTCGGTGGTGTTAACGTGCTGACCGCCCGCGCCCGAAGAGCGGAAGGTGTCGATACGTAAATCAGCCGGGTTAATATCCGGCAGTTCGGCCTCCGGCAGTTCCGGCATAACGGCGACGGTACAGGCGGACGTGTGGATACGCCCCTGCGATTCGGTCGCCGGAACGCGCTGAACGCGATGGCCGCCGGACTCAAACTTGAGTCGCCCGTAAACGCCATCGCCGCTGATTTTGGCGATGATCTCTTTATAGCCGCCATGCTCGCCTTCACTGGCGCTCATGATCTCTACTCGCCAGCGACGCGCTTCAGCGTAACGGCTGTACATGCGGAACAGATCGCCTGCGAACAGCGCGGCTTCATCGCCGCCTGTTCCGGCGCGCACTTCGAGGAAAGCGTTACGTTCGTCATCGGGATCTTTTGGCAGCAGCAGAACCTGCAACTGTTGCTCCAGTTGTTCACCTTTTTCTTTGGCTTCGCGCAGTTCATCCTGCGCCATCTCGCGCATTTCAGGATCGTCAAGCATCATCTGTGCCGTTTCGATATCATCCTGAACCTGTTGCCAGTCCGTAAAACAGCGAGAAACATCGCTTAATTGCGCATACTCACGCGACAGCGCGCGAAAGCGTTCCTGGTCTGCGATGGTTCCCGCATCACCCAACAGCGCCTGAACTTCTTCATGGCGTTCGTGCAGGGCTTCCAGTTTGGCAACGATAGAAGGCTTCATAGGCGTAAATACACCCTGTAAAAAATAGATTGGTGTGCTGCTACTCCAGCCCGAGGCTGTCGCGCAGAATATTCAGGCGTTCGTCATCCCCGTCACGGGCAGCCTGTTGAAGAGATTTAGTTGGTGCATGGATCAGGCGGTTGGTCAGTTTCCATGCCAGATCCTGCAAAATGGCTTGCGCGTCGCCGCCCTGTTCAAGGGCTGCCAACGCTTTAACTGTCAGTTCATCGCGTATGTGCTCTGATTGACTACGGTATTCGCGGATGGTCTCGCTGGCGCTTTGCGAGCGCAGCCAGGCCATAAATTCGCTGGCTTCCTGCGCGACAATCGTTTCGGCCTCCACTGCCGCCGCTTTACGCTGCGCCAGGTTATGCGAAATGATGCTTTGCAGGTCATCAACGCTGTACAGATAGGCATTCGCCAGTTTACCGACTTCCGGCTCCACGTCGCGCGGCACGGCAATGTCCACCAACAGCATCGGCTGGTTACGGCGGCTTTTTAATGCGCGCTCCACCATCCCTTTGCCGATAATCGGCAACGGACTTGCGGTTGAGCTGATAATAATATCGGCTTCCCGCAGACGTTCGTCGATGTCGCTCAACGAAATAACCTCGGCTCCCACTTCATCCGCCAGCACTTGCGCGCGTTCGCGGGTGCGGTTGGCGATGATCATTTTCTGTACTTTATGTTCACGCAGATGGCGCGCGACCAGTTCAATGGTTTCACCCGCCCCGACCAGCAACACCGTCACCGTGGAGAGGGATTCGAAAATCTGACGCGCCAGCGTACAGGCGGCAAAAGCAACGGACACGGCGCTGGCGCCGATGTCTGTTTCGGTGCGTACGCGTTTGGCGACGGAAAACGATTTCTGGAACATGCGTTCCAGCGCGCTGGCATGCAGATGGCCTTTTTGCGAATCCGCAAACGCTTTTTTCACCTGACCGAGAATTTGCGGTTCGCCCAGCACCAGCGAGTCCAGCCCGCTGGCGACGCGCATCAGATGGCTGACGGCGTCGTTGTCCTGGTGCCAGTAGAGGCTATTGCGCAGGTCGTCTTCATTGAGATTATGGTAATCACATAACCAACGAATCAGCGCCTCTTGCAGGTTATCCTGTTCTTCAACGCTGAGATACAGCTCAGTACGGTTGCACGTCGACAACACCACGCCGCCCTGCACCATCGGCTGCGCAAGCAGGCTGTCCAACGCCTGATCGAGCGTATCTGGCGAAAACGTTACGCGTTCTCGCAGCGATACAGGTGCCGTTTTATGGTTAATACCGAGCGCTAAAAGGGTCATGTGTGCGGGAATAGTACCAGCGTTGATAAGGTTAGACTGGGTGCATCATACAGGATGCTCGTGGTCAATAAAAGAGACAGCCTCCTTTTGGAGTAATAGCTTACTGTTTAAATTAAGATAACGTGAACGTAGACGATGTACCCGGTCAGCGCTAGCATTAAGGGTTATAACTGCAACCAACCGACGGGTTCAGTTTGTCGGCCTGATAAGCATAGCGCCATCAGGCAATTATCGCACCGTATTACAAGGATTCGTCATCACTATGACCCTGCCTGATTTTCGCCTGATCCGCCTGCTCCCGCTGGCTAGCCTGGTCCTCACCGCCTGTACGATCAATGCGCCGAAAGGTCCTGGCAAAAGTCCCGACTCCCCTCAGTGGCGTCAGCATCAGCAGGACGTGCGCAAGTTGAATCAGTATCAGACGCGTGGCGCGTTTGCTTATATCTCCGACGATCAGAAAGTGTATGCCCGCTTCTTCTGGCAGCAAACCGGTCAGGATCGCTACCGTCTGCTGTTGACCAATCCGCTGGGCAGCACCGAACTGGAGCTGAACGCCCAGCCGGGCAATGTGCAACTGGTCGATAATAAAGGGCAGCGTTACACCGCCGACGACGCCGAAGAGATGATCGGCAAGCTGACCGGGATGCCCATTCCGCTTAACAGCTTACGCCAGTGGATTCTCGGTCTGCCGGGCGACGCCACCGATTACACCCTCGACGACCAGTACCGCCTGAGCGAAGTGAACTACCGTCAGGACGGTAAAAACTGGAAAGTGGTATACAGCGGATACGACAGTAAAACGCAGCCCGCCATGCCGGCAAATATGGAACTCTCTGACGGCAGTCAGCGCATCAAACTGAAGATGGATAACTGGATTGTAAAATGATGACCCACTGGCCATCTCCGGCAAAACTGAATCTGTTTTTATACATCACCGGACAGCGTGCGGACGGTTATCACACATTGCAAACGCTGTTCCAGTTTCTTGATTACGGCGACACGATCGGCATTACGCCGCGCGGCGACGGCGAAATTCATCTTTTGACGCCTGTCGAGGGCGTCGAAAATGACGACAATCTGATCGTCCGCGCGGCGCGGTTGCTGATGAAGACAGCGTCCGCCCACGGGCGTTTGCCCGCAGGCAGCGGCGCGGATATCAGCATCGAGAAACGTTTGCCCATGGGCGGCGGTCTGGGTGGCGGCTCGTCCAATGCGGCGACCGTTCTGGTGGCGCTGAATCATCTCTGGCAGTGCGGATTATCGGTCGATGAACTGGCGGAAACAAGCTTAACGCTGGGCGCAGACGTCCCGGTGTTTGTCCGTGGACATGCGGCCTTCGCCGAGGGCGTGGGTGAAATCCTGACGCCGGTAGACCCGCCGGAGAAGTGGTATCTGGTTGCCCACCCTGGAGTAAGCATCCCCACGCCGGTTATTTTCAAGGACCCCGAATTACCGCGCAACACGCCAAAAAGGTCAATAGAAACGTTATTAAAATGTGAATTCGGCAATGATTGCGAGGTTATCGCAAGAAAACGTTTTCGCGAGGTTGATGCGGCGCTTTCCTGGCTGTTAGAATACGCGCCGTCGCGCCTGACTGGTACAGGGGCCTGTGTCTTTGCTGAATTCGATACAGAATCCGCTGCTCGTCAGGTGCTTAAGCAAGCCCCGGAATGGCTCAATGCGTTTGTGGCGAAGGGTGTCAACCTCTCTCCATTGCAAAAAGCCATGCTTTAAGCCGGGCAAGCTGAGTTTCGGTGACAACGTCACCCTGTTCCAGACGTTGCATCGCGCTCTTTAATACACCGCCTGGATAGGATATTGCCTGGCCCGCACAGTTTTCGGCAGATTCTATCCACCAATGGACGCATGCCTGAGGTTCTTCTCGTGCCTGATATGAAGCTTTTTGCTGGTAACGCCACCCCGGAACTAGCACAACGTATTGCCAACCGCCTGTACACTTCTCTCGGCGACGCCGCTGTAGGTCGCTTTAGCGACGGCGAAGTCAGCGTACAAATTAACGAAAATGTACGCGGTGGTGATATTTTCATCATCCAGTCCACTTGTGCCCCTACTAACGACAACCTGATGGAATTGGTTGTTATGGTCGATGCGCTGCGCCGTGCTTCCGCAGGCCGTATCACCGCCGTTATCCCTTACTTTGGCTATGCGCGTCAGGACCGTCGTGTACGTTCCGCTCGTGTACCGATTACCGCAAAAGTCGTCGCTGACTTCCTGTCCAGCGTTGGCGTTGACCGCGTTCTCACTGTTGACCTGCATGCTGAACAGATCCAGGGCTTCTTTGACGTTCCGGTTGATAACGTATTCGGTAGCCCAATTCTGTTAGAAGATATGCTGCAACTGAACCTGGATAACCCGATTGTGGTTTCTCCAGATATCGGTGGCGTTGTGCGTGCCCGCGCTATCGCTAAGCTGCTGAACGATACCGATATGGCGATCATCGACAAACGCCGTCCGCGCGCTAACGTTTCTCAGGTGATGCACATCATCGGTGACGTTGCCGGCCGCGACTGCGTACTGGTTGATGATATGATCGATACCGGTGGTACGCTGTGCAAAGCAGCAGAAGCACTGAAAGAACGTGGTGCCAAACGCGTATTCGCCTACGCGACTCACCCGATTTTCTCAGGCAATGCGGCAAACAACCTGCGCAATTCTGTGATTGATGAAGTCGTTGTCTGTGACACCATTCCACTGACCGACGAAATTAAAGCACTGCCGAACGTGCGCACGTTGACACTGTCGGGTATGCTGGCCGAAGCGATTCGTCGTATCAGCAACGAAGAATCCATTTCAGCTATGTTCGAACATTAATCGAACCCGGCTAAAAAACCCGCTGCGGCGGGTTTTTTTGTCTGTAACTCTTATTTGTATGACCAATGCCTCCTTCACCTGCCATTTAGTTGACAGATGATGCGCTCATGGATGAAACATTATTGTGAACAGAATATTTTCCTCACATGTGATGCCTTTCCGCGCCCTCATCGACGCTTGCTGGAAAGAAAAATATACCGCCTCACGGTTCACCCGTGATGTGATTGCCGGGGTAACCGTCGGGATCATCGCTATCCCGCTGGCGATGGCGCTGGCAATTGGCAGTGGTGTTGCACCGCAGTACGGTCTTTATACGTCCGCTGTGGCGGGGATTGTTATTGCCTTAACCGGCGGGTCGCGCTTCAGCGTCTCCGGCCCGACCGCCGCATTTGTCGTTATTCTCTACCCGGTATCGCAACAATTCGGGCTGGCAGGTCTGCTGGTCGCCACCCTCATGTCCGGGGTGTTCCTGATCCTCTTCGGCCTCGCGCGTTTTGGTCGTCTGATCGAATACATTCCCGTATCGGTCACGTTAGGTTTTACATCAGGGATCGGCATCACCATCGGGACAATGCAGATTAAAGATTTTCTCGGTCTGCAAATGGCCCATGTGCCGGAGCATTACCTACAAAAAGTCGGGGCGCTGGTTATGGCGTTGCCGACCATTAATCCGGGCGATGCCGCTATTGGCGTGGTGACGCTCGGTATGCTGATTTTCTGGCCGCGTCTGGGGATTCGTCTGCCAGGCCATCTTCCGGCGCTGCTGGCAGGCTGCGCCGTTATGGCCGTGGTTAATCTGCTGGGTGGTCATGTGGCGACGATTGGTTCACAGTTCCACTATGTGCTGGCCGATGGTTCGCAGGGCAACGGCATTCCTCAGTTGTTGCCGCAGCTGGTATTGCCGTGGAATCTCCCGGATTCAGATTTCACGCTAAGCTGGGATTCATTGCGGGCGTTATTGCCAGCCGCTTTCTCGATGGCGATGCTGGGGGCGATTGAATCCCTGCTGTGCGCGGTCGTGCTCGACGGCATGACGGGCACCAAACACAAAGCAAACAGCGAACTGATCGGCCAGGGGCTGGGGAATATTGTGGCGCCGTTCTTTGGCGGGATCACCGCGACGGCGGCGATCGCCCGTTCTGCGGCAAACGTGCGCGCAGGCGCGACCTCGCCCATTTCCGCCGTTATCCACGCAATTCTGGTCATCCTCGCCCTCCTCGCGCTGGCTCCCCTGCTGTCATGGCTGCCGCTTTCCGCCATGGCCGCGCTGCTGCTGATGGTTGCGTGGAACATGAGTGAAGCCCATAAGGTGGTCGATTTACTGCGACATGCGCCCAAAGATGACATCATCGTGATGATGATGTGTATGTCGCTGACGGTGCTTTTCGATATGGTGATTGCGATCAGCGTCGGGATTGTCCTGGCTTCCCTGCTGTTTATGCGCCGTATTGCCCGTATGACGCGCCTCGCGGCGGTAAACATCACGGTTCCCGATGATGTGCTGGTATTACGCGTTATCGGGCCGCTCTTTTTCGCCGCCGCGGAAGGGTTATTTACCGACCTCGAATCACGCATTGAGGGTAAACGCATTGTGGTGCTGAAGTGGGACGCCGTTCCGGTGCTGGATGCCGGTGGTCTGGACGCCTTCCAGCGCTTTGTGAAGCGTTTGCCGGAAGGCTGTGAACTGCGCGTCAGTAACGTGGAATTCCAGCCGCTGCGTACCATGGCCCGCGCCGGTATCAAACCCATTCCGGGTCGTCTGGCATTCTTCCCGAACAAAGATGCCGCGCTGGCGGATATCTAATCCCGACTGCCGGTCTGTATCTCAACAGACCGGCAAGTTTTCTTATTGAAAACTGGTTTTCTGCGTCTGGCTTGTTATTATCGTTTTCCTGATATTTGTTAGCGATAACCGATATGAAACCAACCTCTCCGTTTGTTTTTCGTGAAATAACGCGGGACGATATTCCTGCCGTACAGTCCTTTATTATTCGGCATCTTAATCTTTATTTTAATGCCGGAAGAGCATTACCCACTGCGAGTGACGACGTATTCGACCTCCAGGGAAATTATCTTGAGCGGGAAAGAAACCAATTGTTCGGCGTCTGGAATGAACAACAGCAGATAATTGGGACGCTGGCGATATGTCAGTACGATGACAGAATAGAGATGTTGCACGGTCGTTATAATTTACCGGAGACAGCTGAGATTTGTCGCTGCTATGTCGATCAGCATTATCGCAGGCAAGGTATTGGCAGCCAACTGGTCTCGCTGGCTGAACAATTTTGCGAGCAGCAACACTATAAAATATTATATTTGCACACCCATCATTTTTTACCCGGCGGGTATCAATTCTGGCGGCGAAATCTGTTTAACGTCTTCATGGATGTGGGCGACGAGTGGCAGATCGTGCATATGGAAAAACCGTGTAAATATATTGTTACCAGCGACAATATTGATAACATTCACTGTTTATAATAACGCCTTCTTTCTCATCGCGATTAATTGATCAACGTCAATCAATTCTCATTTGCCTTTCCGTTATTACTTGCGGTTGCAATAATCACCACTCCAACAAAAACACAACCATTTGAATTTAAATTAATTAATATAAAAATCACCATAAAGTATGATGTTTTTGTTCTTTTTTCATACGGTTGACGAGGTTATTGATTGCCGATACAGTCGCCAGTGACAGTATTCATAACACAGCCGTTGTTTTGAAAGGAATATGGTGCGGATTATTTTAATCTCATTCCATAGCTGCCCCCGCAACTGTAGGCGGATACCGAATATCTGCGTGTGGTTATTGTAACCACCGGTCACTGTAAAGATTTGCTTTATGGGAAGGCCGATATTCTGATTACCGTGAGCCAGGAGACCTGCTGTCAGGGTTGTACACATTGAGTGGACGGGATGGTCCATGGGATGATTTATTTGGCATAAATACCATTATGAATTGATGAGCCTGATGAGCCTATTCCTGCTGAGATTTTGCATTCTCATAATTTCATCATTCAATGTCATCTATCGTCATGTACCTGTCCCGATATATGGAACCAAATAAACCATGACCAGACGTTCAGATTCTGGCATGTACAGGACGATAACAATGTACGCAGACTTTACTTTACCTCATAAAAAATACCTTCTGGCTGTGGCTGGCGCAGCGTTATTATTCACATCAGGATTGACTCATGCGGCAAAAACAGTCTATCCGTTGACGATTAAAAACTGCGGCCGTGATATTACCTTCAATAAAGCCCCGGAACGCGTTGCCACGGTCGGGCAAAACAGCACTGAAATTCTTTATTCCCTGGGGCTGGCCGAGCGCGTTGTCGGCACATCGCTGTGGTTCGGTCCCGTCCCGGATGCTTACAAAGCGGCAAATGAAAAAGTGGCCGTGATTGCGCAGAACATCCCCAGCTTTGAAGGAATTATTGCCAAAAAACCGGATTTGGTCGCCAGTTAGTTTGAATGGCAAATTGGACCTGCCGGAACCGTCGCCTCTTACGAGCAGTTTAGCGAGTTGAACGTGCCGGTATATACCGCGCCTGCGGACTGCGCTAAAGACAACGAAGACGGTGGAGACGGTGTACGTAAAGGCATGTTTGATATTGCTATGGTTTATCAGGAAGTCTCCGATCTGGCGAAAATTTTTGACGTGCAGGACAAAGGCGATGAATTGATCGCCAGTCTGAAGGCCCGTGAAGCTGCCGCCAAAAATAAAATTGCCGGAATGGATAAGAACGTCTCCGCCGTATTCTGGTTTTCCAGCGCCGACCTGCAACTGGACCCCTATGTGGCCGGGAAATTTGGCCCTGCCGCATGGATCGCCCAAACGCTGGGGGTGAAAAATGTGATTGATTCTGCTGAAGAGTGGCCAACCGTTGGCTGGGAAACCATCGCGAAAGCCAGCCCGTCCGTCATTGTTCTCGGTGAAATGAGCCGTCGTCGTTTCCCGGCAGATGACTGGCATGTCAAACTGGAATATCTCAAGTCCGACCCCGTGACTAAACTCATCCCCGCCGTGAAGGAGAACCATCTGCCGGTGGTGGATGTGCAAACAATGAACGCCGGCATCAGAACGATAGATGGCGTCGAAAAACTCGCAGATGCGTTGGTTGAATACGGTCTGGCACATCCGAAAACGGCTCAATAATCTTTATGTCGCGCTATGTCTTACCGGGCATAGCGCGCCTCTGGCATTCAGGATTACAGGTAGATGATGAGCGAAACTCGCAGGACGCGTCGCGCTGTCGGCCAGTTAACGATAAGAATCGGGGGACACGCCCTTTGGGTCAGCGTGCTGATGTGCTGCGTTCTACTGGCGGGGATCTCCATTGGCGAGACGTTTATCCCCTGGCAGCATGTCATCCATACGCTTTCTAACCAGTTCTTTGATACGCGCTATGCCGTTGATGCGCTGGATGCGGGCATTATCTGGAACTATCGCCTGACGCGGGCGTTGGTTTCTGCCTGTTGTGGCGCATGTCTGGCGGTTTCCGGCGTCGTATTGCAGTCATTGCTACGAAACGCGCTGGCAGAGCCTTATCTACTGGGGATCTCTGCCGGCGCCTCGACCGGCGCTGTTCTGATCGCCTTAACAGGGATTGGCGCTGGGATCGTCAGCATGTCGCTTGGGGCTTTTATTGGGGCGTTAACGGCTTTTCTTTTCGTGGCGTTACTGGCGATCGCCGCCGGGGGGAGACAGGGAAGCGCCACCACACAAATCATCCTGGCCGGGATCGCCAGTTCACAGTTATTTAATGCCCTCACCTCGCTAATCATCACTCGTTCAGCGAATGCAGAACAGGCTCGTGGGATTATGTTCTGGCTGCTGGGCAATCTGAGCGGCGTTCGCTGGCCAGATGTCGTTTTGGCCGTCCCTACCGCGCTGGTCGGTGTGGCGTTATGTTTTTGTTACGCCCGTCATCTGGATGCGTTTTCGTTTGGCGCAGAGTCCGCAGCGTCACTTGGCATCCCGGTAAAACGCACGCGCGGAGTCCTGATTGCCGCCGTTACCGGGATGACGGCAATTATGGTCTCCATTGTCGGGGCGATTGGTTTTGTCGGCCTGGTGATCCCTCATGTAGCCCGCCTGCTGGTGGGTAATCAACACCATCGATTGCTGCCGGTCAGCGCCATGATCGGCGCCATTTTTCTCATTATCGCCGACGTAATCTCCAGGACATTACTTCCCGGGCAGGTGTTACCCATCGGGGTGATTACGGCGCTTGTAGGCGCACCTGCGTTTTCCATCATTTTGATCAGAGGAAACCAGACAAAATGACGGTAAATTCTGCTCTCACCGCTCCACGCTATCCTTCTGCAACAGTCCGAAGCCTGGTGCAGGCGCAGCAACTGCACTGGGAAGTAAAAGGCAAAGCCATCGTCAGCGACGTCTCTTTTCACGTCGCGCCCGGTGAGTTTGTCGGCATTATCGGCCCCAATGGCTCAGGCAAAACATCACTGATCTCATTGCTTGCCGGTTTACTGAAACCCTCGTCAGGCAGCGTAACGCTGGAGAATAAAAATATCCGCCATTACTCGCGCCGCCATTTAGCGCAAAAAGTGGCGCTGGTGGAACAACAAGCGGAAACCAGTGAACGTCTCACCGCATTGCAGGCTGTCTCTCTGGGGCGCACCCCGTGGTTGAGTCTGCTCTCGCCCTGGTCTAAACAAGATGACGATATTGTCCAGACCATGCTGGAGAAGGTAGATCTACAGCGCGTACAAAATCGCTGCTGGAATACCTTTTCTGGCGGGGAAAAACAGCGTCTGCATATCGCCCGGGCCCTGGCGCAGCAACCGAAAGTGCTGCTGATGGATGAACCCACGAACCATCTCGACATTCAACATCAGATAGGTCTGCTTAATCTGGTGAAACGCCAGAAGCTCACCGTCATTGCGGCTCTGCACGACCTGAACCATGCCGCCATGTTCTGCGACCGCATTCTCGTAATGAAAGCGGGTCAACTGGCAATGCAGGGCAGCCCTGCAACCATTTTTACGCCTGAAAACCTCAGCCAGTGGTTTGGCATTAATGCCATCGTTGAGCAGGCGCCGGATGGATTGAGCTGCTTCATCCGCTACCAACGACCGGAATAAACACCTAAGGGAGAACCCATGAAATTGATTAAGCAAAGCCTGAGCATGTTATGTCTGTTAGCGCTGACCACCACGGCTTTCGCTCAGACCCACGAAGTGCTGATGAAAAACAGAGGCGCGGGCGGCCCGATGGTATATGAACCGGATTATCTGGCGATTCAGCCAGGCGACACCGTGAAGTTTATTCGCAAGCATAAGAGCCATAACGCTGCGTCAATCGCAGAGCTTTCGCCAGCAGGCTACCCCGGATTTATCGGCAAGATTGATGAGGAAATTGAGGTCAAGTACGACAAACCTGGATTTTACGGTATTAAATGCACCCCGCATTACGCGCAAGGGATGGTGATGCTCATTAAAGTGGGTGATGCAACCCTGCCTGACAGCTATCGAACCTTTAAGGCGCCGGGGATCGCGGATAAGCGTTTCCAGGACATTTATACACGCATTGAGAAACAGTAATCCAGATACGCGAAAATGGTGAGGGGCGCACGGTGGCGGATAAAAAGCAGAGCAATGAAGACGTTCAGGTACAGCGGCGAGAATGCCTGTGTAAACTCACAAAATTTGTCGGGGCTGCGGGTGTCACCGCCGCCGTCTGGCCGCTCATCTCCGCACTGGGGCCGGATGATAAAACCGTAGCGGAAAACGAACCTGTCGATGTCTCTCTCGCCGGGGTTGCCGTCGGTCAGACGGTGAAAAGAGTCTGGCAGGGAAAGCTTATCCTTATTCATCACCGTACCCCGGAGGAAATTCGCTCAGCGCAGCAGGCGGATGTCCATCGTTTTATCGATCCGCAGGCTGACGGCGAACGTATCAAGACAGAGTATCCGCAGTGGCTGGTCATTCAAGGTTACTGCCCCCACGCAGGCTGTGTGCCCAATGCCAAACCCGGTGGGCAAGGCTGGGTATGCCCTTGTCATGGCTCGGAGTTTGACACTTCAGGGCGCGTCACGCGGGGGCCCGCTACGGCGAATCTCGCAATCCCCGATTACGCGTTTCATCCCGATGGCCTGACGGTGCGTATCGGCGCGAAGGAAGTCTGAAATGGCGGCAGAACATCTATCCATACCCCGACGAGAGCGAGTGTGGCGTATTCCCTTCCCTCGTACGGTCGCAGGCGTCTGGGTTTTTGCCGTCGGGATCATTCTGCTGGTGATGCTCGGAGTACAAATCCTTTCTGGTCTCGTTCTGGCGATGTTTTATGTACCCACGGAAGGGCTGGCCTTTGATTCAATCATTCATATTATGCGATCCGTGAGACACGGCGAACTGGTGCGCAACGCGCATTCTATTGGCGCATCGCTATTTTTCTTCGCCTGTTACCTGCACATCTTCCGCGCCATGTATTACAACGTGTACCGAAAGCCTTATCTCAAAATGTGGATGATAAGCGTGACGTTATACGTGTTACTGATGATCACCGCATTTCTGGGATATAGCCTGATTTGGGGGCAAAAAAGCTACTGGGCCGCCACCGTTATTACCGGATTCACTCGTGCGATCCCGTGGGTGGGAGATACGTTGTATTCGTTTTTAGTCGGCGGGTATGCTCCAGGAACACCCACATTAGGCCGGTTTTATGTGCTTCATTTTATTATCCCCTTCGTCATTGTCGGGGGAACGATATGGCATATCCGCACCGTGCAGTCCGCATTTGCGCAGGCAATGAAAAAGACATTTACGCAGAGCGAGTCCCGGAAACTGTTTTTCGATTATAAAATCACCGACAGTGATGCCATCAAGCTCACTCTTTTCATGATGCTGTTCGCCTGGTTTTTATTCTTTGCCCCGCACTATCTCAGCAGCGCCGATAATTTTATCCCGGCAGATCCCACCGTAACGCCCGCTGTCGTGGCGCCTGAGTGGTATTTTTTGCCGTTCTTTTCCATTTTGCGCTGCTTCCCAAACGAACTTCTCGGGATAGTCGCCATGTGTGCTTCAGTGCTGATTTTTTATTTTCTCCCCTGGCTCGACACTTCACGCGCCCGCTTTCGCAATTACAGCAAGCTCGTTAAATGTGGTTTTTGGCTCTGGGTTGCTAATGCATTCTTTTTAGGATGGCTGGGTTCAAAAGCGCTGGTCGGCCCCGACCTGCCTGACGGTTTCAGTAATGAAGAGGGCTGGATACGCGCGGCATCGCAACTTTCAACGCTGGTTTACTTCGGATGGTTTGTCATCGTACTGCCCTGCCGACGTTTTCTGGAAAAGCAGGATTAACCGCCATGAAGGGATTAGTAAGATATAGCGTTTTATGGCTGTGCATTCTGGGCGCCAGCGCTGTCTGTGCGCAAGAGACGCCACCTCGCCAGGCGTGGAGTTTTAGCGGCATAACGGGCCACTATGATAAAGAACAACTGCGGCGCGGTTTACAGGTCTACGAAGAGAAATGCCGCGCCTGCCACGGGATGGTTCATCTTAATTTTCGCACCCTGACAAAGCCAGGCGGGCCCGAACTCTCGCTCACAGAGGCAAAGCGTCTTGCCAGCGGTTACGTCTTTCCCGACATTCAGGATGATGGTCAACCCGGCGAGCGGGAAGGCAATCTCAATGATACGTTTGTCTCACCCTACCTTAACGATCAGGAAGCAAGATATCTTAATAATGGCGCCCTTCCCGTCGATTTAACCTATATCGTTCGCGCCAGAACATACGACCGGGGGTTCCCGCAATTTCTGTTCGATGCCTTCTTGCCCTATACCGATCAGGGGGCGGATTACGTCTATGCCCTGTTGACCGGTTATCTGCCTGACGACCCGGAAATGAAGGCAAACCGATACGCTCCCGGCGGCATAATTAACATGCCGAAGCCGTTGTCTGATGGGGAGATCAACTGGTCAGAAAAGGACGATATACCAGAAACCGAAGAGCAGTACGCGCGGGACGTTACGGCTTTTCTGGCATGGGCTGCCGATCCGGCGCTTGAACAGCGAAAGCATCAGGGCCATTACGTAATGAGTTATCTGGTCATTATGCTGGCATTGCTGCTGATTTTACGCCGATTAAAGAGACGCTCGTCAGAAAAAACGAGTGAGAATGGTTAAGACAATGACCAGTCAGTTCAACGCTGACTGGTCTTAAACCGACGCGATACCTTAGCTGTGACGGCGATTGTCGTTACGGCGGCAACGTTTGTCGTAGTGGCGAACCCACCAGTAACGATCGCTCACCTGTTCATGCCCACCAACGCGGGCGCCTGCCAGCCAGAGAATGGCACCGACAAAGATGCTCAGCACCGCACCATGTGCAAAAAATTGTGGCAGGTTAAACTGCGGTAACTGGTTTAAAATAGAATAACCAACACCAACCACCATGACCACTAACCCCAACCCCATGAGCACGTTACCGAGTAACGAAGCGTTTTTGCGTTTCATATGTCACCTCCGGAACTTTTGGGTTGTTTCAGGGAATACCCCTAATCCTTATGTGTAAAGTATAGACAACACTGTGCTTTATGAGTGCGTGGGCGATCACAATTACAACCTGTTATTCAACAAAACTTTACAAATAACCCTATGAACAGCTTGACTTTCCAATAGTTCAAACAGGCAATTATTCAGCTTCCGGCGCAATCCACGCTGTTTTTTGTCAAGCGCGGCCGCAGACAGTAAACTACGCGCCAGTTATGGACACACTCAGGACAAAAAACGTGACGATTAAATTGATTGTCGGCCTGGCGAACCCCGGCGCAGAATACGCGGCGACACGCCATAATGCGGGCGCATGGTACGTCGATTTACTGGCAGAGCGACTACGCGCGCCTCTGCGTGAAGAGCCGAAATTCTTCGGTTACACCTCCAGAGTGACCCTCGAAGGGGAAGATGTTCGCCTGCTGGTGCCGACCACGTTTATGAATCTGAGCGGTAAAGCCGTCGGCGCGATGGCCAGTTTTTACCGCATCATGCCCGATGAGATTCTGGTTGCCCACGACGAACTGGATCTCCCCCCTGGCGTCGCGAAATTTAAGTTAGGCGGCGGACACGGTGGTCATAATGGCCTGAAAGACATCATCAACAAACTGGGTAATAACCCTAACTTTCATCGCTTACGTGTCGGAATTGGTCATCCGGGCGATAAAAATAAAGTTGTCGGTTTTGTTCTGGGTAAACCGCCGATGTCGGAACAAAAGTTAATTGACGACGCCATTGACGAAGCGGCGCGTTGTACTGAAGTCTGGTTCAAAGAAGGGTTAACCAAAGCGACGAACCGATTACATGCCTTTAAAGCACAATAAGCAGTGATGTGCGGCATTTTTGCCGCGCGCTGTGTATAATAGGCAAAGTTGTTTACTTTTCTACAATCTGTTTTCTACAACAGGTTGATTATCAAGATATTAAGGTGATTTAAATCATGGGATTCAAATGCGGTATCGTTGGTTTGCCCAACGTCGGGAAATCCACCCTGTTCAACGCCCTGACTAAAGCCGGTATTGAAGCGGCAAACTTCCCGTTCTGCACCATCGAGCCAAATACCGGTGTAGTGCCGATGCCCGATCCGCGTCTGGACAAACTGGCTGAGATTGTCAAGCCGCAGCGCATTCTCCCTACCACTATGGAGTTCGTCGACATTGCCGGTCTGGTAAAAGGCGCGTCGAAAGGCGAAGGCCTGGGTAACCAGTTCCTGACAAACATCCGTGAAACCGAAGCGATTGGTCACGTAGTACGCTGCTTTGAAAACGACAACATCATCCACGTTGCGGGGAAAGTAAACCCGGCGGAAGATATTGACGTTATCAACACCGAGCTGGCGCTGTCCGACCTTGATACCTGTGAACGCGCCATTCACCGCGTGCAGAAGAAAGCCAAAGGTGGCGATAAAGACGCGAAAGCTGAGCTGGCCGCGCTGGAAAAATGCCTGCCGCACCTGGAAAACGCCGGCATGCTGCGCTCACTGGATCTGACAGACGAAGATAAAGCGGCGATCCGCTATCTGAGCTTCCTGACGCTGAAGCCGACCATGTATATCGCTAACGTCAACGAAGATGGCTTCGAAAATAACCCGTACCTGGATCAGGTTCGCGCCATTGCCGATGCAGAAGGCTCTGTCGTGGTTCCGGTTTGTGCCGCTATCGAGGCCGACATCGCAGAACTCGACGATGCTGACCGTGACGAGTTTATGGCTGAGCTGGGTATTGAAGAACCGGGTCTCAACCGCGTTATTCGTGCGGGCTACAAGCTGCTGAATCTGCAAACTTATTTTACCGCTGGTGTGAAAGAAGTACGCGCGTGGACGATTCCTGTCGGCGCAACCGCACCGCAGGCTGCGGGTAAAATTCACACTGATTTTGAGAAAGGCTTTATTCGTGCGCAGACCATCGCTTTCGACGACTTCATCACGTACAAAGGTGAACAAGGCGCGAAAGAAGCCGGTAAGATGCGTGCGGAAGGCAAAGACTACATCGTTAAAGACGGCGATGTGATGAACTTCTTGTTCAACGTCTAATTGTTGCCTTATGAGGTTTCAATAAACCTCGTAAAGTCCACAAAAACCCATAAAATCCACGCAATTGCGTGGATTTTTTATTTAAAGCGTATCCGTTGATATCATGGAAGCGCGATCGGAACTGAGTATAGCGGTGGTATAATCTGAATAGCCACCCATTTTGTAGACGCCTTAAGTGGTTGTAGTTATAAATTATCCTTTGTATGAGGCTTCTTGTCCGCAATGACAGGCGGAAGTCGGCTAAAAACGATATTACATGTTATTTGATCATATCCAGAATGTCTTGAGCCTTTTGAAATAGCTCGTCATAAGTGACAATCTCAACGTTTGTCATACTATTTCTGAATAGCTCAAATGATTTGTATTGACTATTATTTTTAAGCTCCGACTCAAGTGTACCAATAACAATTAAGCATTTAGGATTGAATGCCGAAAATGAATCACCTCCGTTACCTTCACTTAGTTTGAAATATTCCTTCATTAATTGGTCTTTATAATTTAACACCTGAACAAACGCCCCAGATAGTTCTTCGCTAATTGAATAGGCATTAGTTCTATATCTTCTCCCCAGTAATATCGTCTTTGGGGTCTTTATTTCGACCAATACTATATTTCCAGTCAGCCTGCTTGCGTAGATAAAATCGACAAGATTACCACCCGAATTGTTTATCGATTTTCCACCAACATAGCATTTACTGCCTAACTGAAACATACTTTGTGGAAATATCTGTGATAATACAGCAGGACATTTTTGTAGAAGAGTTTGCCAGAATTCCTCGGATGCATTTTCACGATTTACTTTCCAGACACCTATTGCTTCCTCTAAAGAGATTTCGACCTGCTCATCCAGCTTGACCTCTGCTACACACTTAGAGGCAGACACTATTTCTGATATTTTATTTAAATGTTCTTTCCTGGCCTTTCTTAGCCACTCAGTCGAATATATTTCCGGCTGTCTGTCAATAATCGCATGATGATTCGGGCACAACAGAAGATAGTTTTCTATTTGAAATAGTTGGTCTGCATTTTTAGAAGGGTTGTGTCTTGGTCCGTGAGAGTGAATGGCTTCAATCGAAGCTATTTCACCAATAAATGATGAATCCTGAAGCATGAGGTTTTGATCACAACCTGGAAACGAGCATCGATAGCCGCTCAATATAGCTACCTGCCGCTTCACGCTAGCGGAGAGATAACGTCTTATCTTTCTCTCAAAGGTTACTTGTTCCGCCTCAAATTCCATTAGCACAACCTCAACTTTCGCAGTGTATTTTATTTATCCTGAGCACATCTTGCAGATGCGTACAGCATATTCGAGTATCTTTACCTGCATCATACGATTTTGTCAGTAGATTTCCACTCACCGTTTTTGAGTGAAGATTCTCCGCAATGAGCATAAATCTGCCCGAAACGGGTATTCATGAACGGAAGCTTTACTCGTCATTGACCCATCTTCGTGAAAGAGACACCTTTCACGAATAACAAAAATCCACGCTCTGGCGTGGATTTTTTTCATAACGCTGCACTTCACATTAATAACCAGCCGCTGACTGCCAGGGCGGGCAATCTCACCCGACTACCCCTGCTCTGCCGCTATTAAATAGGGCGCAATGCTCGCTAATTTCTCCCGGGTTTCCGTCAGTTCGCGTTCCGGCATAGATTGCGCGATGATTCCCGCCCCCGCCTGTATCCAGCTGCGCAGGCTGTCCTGAAATACGGAACGCAGAACTAGCGCCGCATCAAAGCGCGTATCGTCCAGCAGCAGGATTGCGCCGGAATAAAGCTCTCGCGGCGTCTTCTCAATTTGCATAATCGCGTTCAGAGCAGCATTTTTAGGGATACCTGAGGCGGTAATCGACGGAAACAGCACGGTAAACGCATCCCAGGCATCCTTGTTTTCCGCAAGCTGACCGCTCACGCCAGACCCCAGATGCTGAACGCTGCCGCGCTGGCGAACCGACATTAAATCTTCAACCACCACGCTGCCCGGCTGGCAAACGGCCTCCAGTTCAGCAATAGCTTCTTTGACCGAAAGGATATGCTCAAGCACCTCTTTACTGTCGTGCAGCAGTTCTGCCTCTTTCGCCTTATTATGCTCCGGGTTTCCCATGCGATCGCGGGTGCCCGCAAGCGGTTCAGTGACCACTTTATTGCCCGTCACTGACATCACCAGTTCCGGGCTAAAGCCCAGCGCTTCGCGTCCTTCCTGACGGAACATAAACGACCGCACAGGTGTATTTGCCTGCCGCCCGTATAACAGCGTGGCGGGCATATCAATCCGCGATGGCAGGGGAATGGCGCGCGAGACAATCACTTTGACATACTCGCCACGGCGGATCTCCGCAACGGCGCGCGCAACCTGTTGTTTATACGCCTCGCCATTGAGGGCGGTATCCACCGCCAGTGGTGCGTTCTGCGTCGTTGTACTGGCCTCTTTTACCCACTCGCACAAACGTCGGCACCCGTCGGCGGAGTCCGCATAAACGGTGACATTTCCCTTTTCAAAAATAAGTTCTTCACGGGGAACGGTTAACGTCAGCAGCGGCCACTCCCCGGCGTCAAAGGTAATCCCCCGCGCATGCGCCGCAAAGTTGAACCCGACCTGTCCATATACCCGACGTCCTTTCACCTGAGGATGCGCCATAAAACGACGCGCGCAGTCGGCAATGGAATCCACCGCCCATTGTTGCTCCCCGGTATCATCAATAAATGTCGCCTGCGTTCCGTCGGCATTAATGTGCAACCGTGCCTGGCACCCTTTGCCTAAATACCAACAGGGTTGACGCTCATAGACATAACACTCTTCTTCTGCGAACTGGCGTAAAACGCCAGAAATCGTCGGCAGCCATTGTTCCTCTGGTAACGCCAGGTGTAGAAATTCACTGATTTTCATCCCTTACCTCTCTGTGTTATTCCCGGATCAATCAATTGCGCTGGTCATCAGTTCTCTTGCCGAATGCAGCCGGATATAAGCAACCCACGCCGCCAGCAACGTGAATGCCCCGGCAAACAGGAAGCAGGCCGCATAGCCAAAATGTTGAGCAACAACGCCGCCGATAACGCCTGCCAGAATGGCGATTGCCGCGTCAGTACATTGAAAGAGGGTGAAGTCGACACCGGCCTGCAAAGGCGATGAAAGCGACATCAGCGTGGCGTAAAGACAGACCAGCGCGCAGGCCAGCGAAATGGACTGGACAATGACCAGACACTGGAGAATCGGCAGCAGCAGATGACCCGGCGCCATCATGAGCGTCATCACCACCGCCAGCAGCGCGATCCCCTGGACGCCATAAGCCGTCAACAGCGCTCTGCCGGGTGAGGTGTATTTCATCAGCAATCCGCCAGCCAGCGTTCCTGCTATGCCCGCTGCAATATTGCCGCCGCTAAACAGCGCGCCCAACGCGGACATGCTCAACCCATGATCCAACAACAGCGGCGCCAGGAGAGGCAGCACAAACCGCATGCCTGAATTCAGCATCAATACCAGCAGTAAGCCCAGGCGTGCCTGTTTCCTCCTTAGCGCATAACCTAACGCCGGAACATGCGGGATAGTCGCTGTTCGCGTCGGCTCCGTAATGCGCCACAGCGGGAGTGACAGCGCCATAATCAGCACCGCCATCATCAGCATGGCGACAGGCCAGCCGGATGCTGCCGACAGCATCAGAAACACCCCGCCGCCGCACATCATTCCCAGATAGCTGCCGCCAACCTGCACGCTGTTTCCCCAGCCGTAACCCGCGCGGGTCAGTTGATCGACGCAAAAGCCGTCGCTGGCGATATCAATGGTGGAGGCGACCGTGCCTGCCACCATAAACAGAACAAATAACGCGACGATTTGCGTATCGGGAAATCCCCCTTCTCGCCCAAACCAGCCAATCGCTGCGGCAATCATCAGGATCGCCGCTAGCGCGACCTGACCACGCAGGATTAACATCCGCGAACGGCGTTCCTGGCTACCGGGCGGAAGCCGCCAGCGCTCGATCCACGGCGCCCAAATAAACTTCAGCGCCCAGGGCAGCATGAACAGGGTTGTCGCACCGGCAAGCGCCAGCGAGCCGCCAGCAGCGCGCACCAGCGCGGGTAAGGACTGCATAGACAGCGCCGATACCAGGCTCTGCGTCACATAGACGCCGGCAATAGCAAAAATCACCCGCCCGGTCGTCAACGTCAGCGGTTTCACATTCGACTGAACATCACTCATGCACCCACTCTCCAGACGCGGAAACCTCTTCGTCGCGCCACACGCGCGCGGCCATTTGCGCCTGCCACAGCGCCTGATAACGTCCATGACGGGAGATCAATTGCGCATGAGTACCCTGCTCCACCACCTGTCCCTCTTCCATCACCAGAATGTTTCCGGCCCCGGCGATGGTGGATAAACGGTGAGCGATGATAATCACCGTCCGGTTGTGAACCAGGTTATCGATCGCTTTTTGCACCGCCAGCTCGCTTTCAATATCCAGCGCGGCGGTCGGTTCATCGAGAATGACGACCGGCGCGTTTTTCAATAACGCTCTGGCAATGGAAATCCGCTGGCGCTCGCCGCCCGATAGCTGGCCGCCCATCTCCCCCATTGGCGTCAGCCAGCCTTGCGGAAGACGGGAAATAAACTCAAGGCACTGCGCCGCGCGGGCGGCCTCTTCCACCTCCTGTCGCGTCGCCTGTGGGCGCGCGATACGGATATTCGCCAGCAGCGTGTCATCAAACAGCCAGACATCCTGGAAAACAACAGAAATCAGGCTATTGAGCTGTTCCGGCGTCAGGCGGCGAATATCGACGCCGCCAATAGAAATCTGCCCTTGCTGCGGATCGGCATAACGCATTAACAGTTTAGTGACCGTGGTTTTGCCTGCGCCGGAGGCACCCACCAGCGCGCTCATACTGGCTGCCGGGAACGTCAAAGAAACATGATTAAGCGCGTGGCCGTCGCCTTCTTCGTAGCGATAGCTGACGTTGTCAAAGCGGATATCATAACGTTCCGGCATCTCGCTTTGCGCTGCGACGGGAAGCGGCGCTACCGCCATAAACTGCTCAATCCGTTGCAGGGCGCTGGCGATCAGTTCCACAACCGAGGTGTAGCTGATAAACATCGCCATCGGTTCTGCAAAGCGCATAATCATCGCGACGGCGGCAATCAGAAAGGCGAGGTTCAGAGTGCCCGTCACCACCCAGACGATCCCGGATAACACCACCACCTGTAGGCCCAACTCCACGACGCTGGCGATCAGCATCGTCGCGCCAGCGCCCTGACGGTGAGTGCGGGTCTGTAAGTTTTCCAGCGCATTGAAATGCGCCAGCAGCGCCCGGCTTTTATCGGCATCGCTGCCGCAGGTGCGCAATACCATCATCCCCTGAGCAAATTCAACGATATCGCCGCTCAGACGCTGGTGCGCTTCCCCCAGCGTCTGCATTTGTCGCCGCATCGCCGGGCGGCGCCAGTAATAAAACGGCACCAGCAGAGGGAAGATCAGCAACATCACCAGCCCCAGCCGCCAGTCTATCCACAATGTCGCCAGCGACGCCGTCAGCGGCGTGACAATGGTGAGCAGCAAAATATTGGCTATCGCAATAACATAATTAAGGTTTTCATCCACGCTGCCCAGCAGCAAGGCGTTCATTTCGCCCGCCCTGCCGCGCTGGAGCTTCTCCAGCGGCACGCGGCGTAACTGCTCGCCAAGTCGCAGGCGCAACTCATGGGTGGCCTGCGCCAGATGACCACGGTATTCAAAGCCCAGGCCATACCAGCGTAGCGCCAGCGTCACAATCGCGGCAACGCTGAAGGCCATAGCCCAGTTAAGAAGTTGCGGCGCGTCTCCCCGTAACAGCGCATCAATGATTGGATAAAGACAGGCAAAAGCGATCCCCTGCATGAATGCCGCCAGCAACAGCGCCAGCATACTGCGCCGCAGCATCCTGGCCTGACTGCCAACGCTGGAGATAAGCTGGCGCCAGATGACGCGCCAGGCCAGGTTATCCGCAGGATTATTGTCTTTCATTTTCCACCACCTCTTCCTGTGTTCCACCCGGCACCCAATGCTGCGCCTGCTGATAGTGTTGCCAGAGCCGTTGATACAGGCCGCCCTGCGCCAACAGTTGCGTATGGTTCCCCATTTCCCTGAGCTGTCCGTCGGAAAACAGCAATATCACATCGGCCTGAGTCACCATTGAGAGACGATGCGCGACCATGATGACCGTCCGGCCGCGCATGGCCGCCGCGAGCGCTTTGATAAGCGCCGCTTCGTTTTCCGGGTCAGCAAACGCCGTCGCCTCATCAAGCACCAGGATGGGGCGATCCTGCAAAAGCGCCCGGGCGATAGTGATGCGCTGCCGCTGGCCGCCGGAGAGAAATACCCCGCGCTCCCCGACTCGCGTGTTGTAACCTTCTGGCAGCGCGCTAATAAAATCATGGGCCTGCGCCACTCTGGCCGCCGCTATTACCGCCTCCAGCGGCGTATCCGGCGCGCCCAGACGAATGTTATTGGCTATCGTGTCGGCAAAAAGGAAGTTGTCCTGAAACACAAACGAGAGTTGCTTCATCAGGGTGTCCGTCTGCATATCACGCAGATCCACGCCGCCAATACGGATATGGCCTTTGTCCGGGTCGGCATAACGCAGCAGCAAGCGCGCCACGGTGCTTTTTCCGGCGCCGCTTGGCCCGACCAGCGCCACAATTTGCCCGGCAGGCACATGAAAGCTCACCTCCTGCAACGCGGCGCCAGTACGCGCTTGCGGATAATGAAAGCTCACCTGCTCAAAGGTAATGCTCGCCTCTTGCGGCTGCTGGTCAGACTGCGGCAGCGATAACTCCGGCATCGCGAGAACCTGATAAATACGCTGAATGCTTAAACGCGTTTGCGCGACCAGGTTATTGAGCATCATCATTGGCATTACGGCTTCGGCCATTCCGCTGCCCAGCAGTAAAACGGCCACCCACGCGATAAAATCGAGACTGCCATAGTGCAACAGGCCGTATCCCGACCAGATCAGGACAAACAGGGTCGGGAGAGGATTCAGAATCGAGAAGGAAAAACGCGCTGAAAAACCGGCTTTGCGATACCAGGTTTTGAGCACATCGACCCACTCTTCAAGGGCGCGTTGATAGCGCAAAAAACTGGTGCTGCCGCTATCAAACGTTCTCACCACGGGCATGGCCTGCACGAACTCAATAACCGCCGCACTGACCTGCTCGCGCGCCTTATGATAACGCTGAGCCATATCTTCCGAACGCTGGCGGGCGAGCACGAGAACAACCGATCCAAACGCCAGTACCCCCAGCGTCGCGATTGCCAGCCGCCAGTCCAGCCAGAACAAGATAACGATTGTCGCCAGCGGCATGATGATCGCGCGGGCATAGAGCGGCGTGCTGTCAGCCACAAAGATATGTAACGACTTCACGTCATCCAGCATCACTTTCGCCACTGACCCGCTACCCATTTGCTGTAACACACCAGGCGGAAGCTGCAATGCTTTACGGGCTAACCTGCTGCGCAGAATGTTCTCCAGATGAAAAGCCGCGTAATGAGAGGTGTTGAACGCCTGTAAGCGCAGAACAAAAGTTAAGACCACGCAGCCGATCACGCCGCCCAGCGGCCAGGCCGGAATAGCGTCAGGCGTCGCGCGAATGTCACGCAGGCTCCACGCCAGAAAAAGGAGCGCCCCCAGGCTGGTTAATGCCGCCAGCCCCGCCAGCGCCATAGCTAAAATAACCTTCCTGCGAACCGGTGTAATCACCTGCCAGAGAGGAAATCGGGACAGCGATTCAGTATTGGATGATTGAGATGACATGGGAGTAACTGAATTTCCTGATGAATTTTTACGGACGCCAAAAACGACAATTCAGGGTGGCGTTCTGAGAATTAATGTGAATAATAACCATTATCAATAACTCATCTACCCCATTCGGTTCTATTTATACCCTAAATAGTTCGAGTTGCAGGAAGGCGGCAAGCGAGGGAAGCCCCAGGAGCTTACAGAAGTAAGTGACTGGGGTGAGTGAGCGTAGCCAACGCACATGCAACTTGAAATATGACGGGTATATGCCCGCATTGGTCTAAGCCACAGGGAGATAACCAGGTCATGACGGAGTCACCGCAAACGCAATCTGAAATCTCTATTCACCAGTTGGTGGTCGGGAAACCTGCAAACGATGGCAATATTCCTGCTCAGTGTGAACTGCTGCGCTGTTCGTTGCAGGAAGGTATGGATATTTTGCTCTGGAGGGGCCATTTTGCGCGGCCTGAGACGTTGCAGCTACACGACGATCTGGGCAGGATTAACTTCTCGTGCATCCTGGAAGGCACATCGCGCTTTGCGATTCAGGGACTCAGGCGCCGCACCGACTGGGAGCTTGCGCGCAATCGCCATTACATTACCCATACGCCAGACTGCCGCGGCAGCGCCTCCTATTGTGGCCGATTCGAGAGCATTACCCTCTCCTTCAGCCCTGAAACCCTCGCGCTGTGGGTGCCGGATATTAGCGCGGTCATTAAGAATAAGATCGACTCCCACTGCTGTTGCCAGCAGCAGCGTTGTAATGCTGAAACCCACTTAACGGCTCAGGCCTTGCGTCACGCGCTGATGCGCATGCACGGCGGCTTCAGCCATGAACAAAAGCCGTCAACGCTATGGTTGCAGGGGCAAAGTCTGGTCATGCTCAGTCTGGTGCTGGATGAACATCGCGAAGACGCCAGTTGCCTCTCCTGCCACTTCAACCCGATGGAACGCCAGAAACTGCTGCGAGCGAAGGATCTGCTGCTGGCTGATCTGACGCAAGCGCCGGGCGTCGCGGAGCTGGCCAGAGAGTCCGGTCTGAGCGTTCTCAAAATTAAGCGAGGCTTCCGCGTTCTGTTCAACAACAGCGTCTATGGCCTGTTTCAGGCTGAACGAATGCAGGAAGCCAGAAGACGCCTGGCCAACGGCAATACCTCCGTCATGACGGTGGCGGCCGATCTGGGCTATGCCAACGCCAGCCATTTTTCTGCCGCCTTCCAGAAACAGTTTGGCGTAACCCCTTCGACCTTTAAACGCGTGATGTAACCGGGGTCGCGCCCCCCTAAACTCCTCCCTGACAGAGGCCCGGATACCCCATCCGGGCCTCTGTTCTTTCCGCCTGTTACCAACCCGAAACGGGCATAAATAAACCCGTTTCGGGTAGCATCCAATTGTTAATAATTATTATTCTCATATGAGCAATGTTTTTCGGTAAGACGTGCCATCAGGAGGAAGAATGATTTCTGGCGCACCATCTCAGGATTCGCTGTTACCGGACAACCGCCACGCGGCTGATTACCAACAATTACGCGAGCGGCTTATACAGGAACTGAATTTAACGCCGCAGCAGTTACATGACGAAAGCAACCTGATCCAGGCCGGCCTGGATTCAATAAGATTGATGAGATGGTTACACTGGTTTCGTAAAAATGGCTACCGCCTTACCCTTCGCGAGCTGTATGCCGCCCCCACGCTGGCGGCATGGAACCAGTTAATGCTCAGCCGGTCGCCGGAGAACGCGGAAGAAGAAACGCCGCCCGACGAATCATCCTGGCCGAACATGACCGAAAGTACCCCCTTCCCATTGACGCCGGTACAGCACGCCTACCTGACGGGCCGCATGCCGGGGCAGACGCTTGGCGGCGTGGGTTGCCACCTGTATCAGGAGTTTGAAGGCCATTGTCTGACGGCGTCGCAGCTGGAGCAGGCCATCACGACCTTGCTGCAACGCCACCCAATGCTGCATATCGCCTTTCGCCCCGACGGGCAGCAGGTCTGGCTACCGCAACCTTACTGGAACGGCGTCACCGTTCATGATTTACGCCATAACGACGCTGAAAGCCGCCAGGCCTATCTGGACGCACTGCGCCAGCGCCTGAGCCACCGTCTTTTACGCGTGGAGATCGGCGAAACGTTTGATTTTCAGCTGACGCTCTTGCCGGACAATCGCCACCGCCTCCATGTCAATATTGACCTGCTGATTATGGATGCCTCCAGCTTTACGCTTTTCTTCGATGAGCTTAACGCCTTGCTGGCCGGAGAATCGCTGTCGGCTATCGACACCCGCTATGATTTCCGCTCGTATTTGCTGCACCAGCAGAAGATCAATCAACCACTGAGAGACGACGCGCGCACTTACTGGCTGGCGAAAGCATCGACGCTTCCCCCTGCGCCCGTCTTGCCGCTGGCCTGCGAACCCGCCACGCTGCGTGAAGTCCGTAATACCCGACGCCGCATGATTGTCCCGGCAACACGCTGGCACGCCTTTAGCAACCGGGCCGGCGAATATGGCGTGACGCCAACAATGGCGCTGGCGACCTGTTTTTCTGCCGTGCTGGCTCGCTGGGGCGGCCTGACGCGTCTGCTGCTTAACATCACCTTATTCGACCGCCAGCCGCTGCACCCGGCGGTTGGCGCGATGCTTGCCGACTTCACCAATATTCTTCTGCTGGATACCGCCTGCGACGGCGATACCGTCAGCAACCTGGCGCGTAAAAACCAGCTCACGTTTACGGAGGACTGGGAGCATCGCCACTGGTCCGGCGTCGAATTACTCCGTGAACTCAAACGCCAGCAGCGCTACCCCCACGGCGCCCCGGTGGTATTTACCAGCAATCTGGGGCGTTCCCTCTACAGCAGCCGCGCAGAATCGCCGTTGGGCGAGCCGGAATGGGGCATCTCGCAAACGCCGCAGGTCTGGATAGATCATCTGGCGTTCGAGCATCACGGCGAGGTCTGGCTACAATGGGACAGCAACGACGCGCTGTTCCCTCCGGCGTTAGTCGAAACATTGTTCGACGCCTACTGCCAGTTGATTAACCAACTCTGCGATGACGAAAGCGCCTGGCAAAAGCCGTTCGCAGATATGATGCCCGCCAGCCAGCGCGCGATACGCGAACGGATCAACGCCACCGGCGCCCCCATTCCCGAAGGTTTGCTGCATGAAGGCATTTTCCGTATCGCTCTGCAACAGCCGCAGGCGCTGGCGGTAACGGACATGCGTTATCAGTGGAATTATCATGAGCTGACAGACTATGCCCGCCGTTGCGCAGGCAGGTTAATCGAGTGCGGGGTTCAGCCCGGCGATAATGTGGCTATCACGATGTCGAAAGGCGCAGGACAACTTGTTGCGGTTCTGGCCGTCCTGCTGGCCGGGGCGGTTTACGTTCCGGTTTCGCTGGACCAGCCTGCCGCACGGCGCGAGAAAATCTACACTGACGCCAGCGTCCGGCTGGTGCTCATTTGCCAGCACGACGCCAGCGCCGGGTCAGACGATATTCCCGTCCTTGCCTGGCAGCAGGCCATTGAGGCGGAGCCGATCGTCAACCCGGTGGTACGCGCCCCCACGCAACCGGCCTACATAATCTACACCTCCGGCTCTACCGGCACGCCGAAAGGGGTAGTCATTTCTCACCAGGGAGCGCTCAACACCTGTTGCGATATCAATACCCGCTATCAGGTTGGCCCACATGACAGGGTGCTGGCCCTCTCCGCCCTGCATTTTGATTTATCGGTTTACGACATTTTTGGCGTACTGCGCGCGGGCGGCGCGCTGGTGATGGTGATGGAAAATCAACGGCGCGATCCTCACGCATGGTGTGAGCTGATCCAGCGCCATCAGGTCACGCTCTGGAACAGCGTCCCGGCGCTGTTCGATATGCTGCTGACCTGGTGTGAAGGTTTCGCCGACGCCACGCCGGAAAACCTGCGCGCAGTGATGCTTTCCGGCGACTGGATCGGGCTTGACCTCCCCGCCCGTTATCGGGCCTTCCGGCCACAAGGACAATTTATCGCGATGGGCGGCGCCACCGAGGCGTCTATCTGGTCTAACGCCTGCGAAATTCACGACGTCCCCGCCCACTGGCGCTCCATCCCTTACGGTTTTCCGCTAACCAACCAACGCTACCGGGTGGTGGATGAACGGGGCCGGGACTGCCCTGACTGGGTGCCGGGTGAATTATGGATTGGCGGCATCGGGGTCGCGGAAGGCTATTTCAACGATCCCCTGCGCAGCGAGCAGCAATTTTTGACGCTCCCGGACGAGCGCTGGTATCGCACCGGCGATCTCGGCTGCTACTGGCCAGACGGCACAATAGAGTTCCTCGGTCGTCGCGACAAGCAGGTCAAAGTCGGAGGATATCGCATCGAGCTGGGCGAAATCGAAAGCGCGCTCAGCCAGCTGGCGGGGGTGAAACAAGCAACCGTTCTGGCGATCGGCGAAAAAGAAAAAACGCTGGCGGCATACGTTGTTCCTCAGGGCGAGGCTTTTTGCGTTACCGATCATCGGGACCCGGCACTGCCGCAGGTGTGGCACACGCTTGCGGGAACGTTGCCCTGTTGCGCCATCTCGCCAGAGATCTCCGCAGAACAGGTAGCCGATTTCCTTCAGCATCGCCTGTTAAAACTGAAGCCGGGTCACACCGCTGGCGCCGATCCTCTCCCCCTGATGAACTCACTCGCTATCCAGCCGCGCTGGCAGGCCGTGGTGGAACGCTGGTTAGCATTTCTGGTGACACAACAGCGACTGAAGCCCGCTGCTGAAGGTTATCAGGTCTGCGCTGGTGAAGAACGCGAGAATGAGCACCCGCATTTCAGCGGACATGACTTAACGTTATCGCAAATTCTTCGCGGCGCCCGCGACGAACTGTCGTTACTGAACGACGCGCAGTGGTCGCCGGAAAGCCTGGCCTTCAACCATCCGGCCAGCGCCCCGTATATTCAGGAACTGGCGACAATTTGCCAACAGCTTGCACAGCGCTTACAGCGCCCGGTACGCCTGCTTGAGGTGGGAACCCGCACCGGCCGCGCCGCAGAATCGCTGTTAGCACAGCTCAACGCCGGACAGATTGAGTATGTCGGGCTTGAGCAGAGCCAGGAGATGCTGCTGAGCGCCCGGCAGAGGCTCGCCCCCTGGCCTGGCGCCCGTCTGTCCCTCTGGAATGCAGACACGCTGGCGGCGCACGCTCACTCGGCGGACATTATCTGGCTTAATAACGCCCTGCATCGTCTGCTGCCGGAAGATCCCGGGCTCCTTGCAACATTACAATAGCTTGCCGTTCCCGGCGCGCTGCTCTACGTGATGGAGTTTCGCCAGTTAACGCCGTCCGCCTTGCTCAGCACGCTTCTGTTAACCGATGGGCAGCCGGAGGCCTTGCTGCATAACAGCGCCGACTGGGCGGCATTATTTAGCGCAGCCGCCTTCAATTGTCAGCATGGCGATGAGGTCGCGGGGTTACAACGCTTCCTCTTACAATGCCCTGACAGGCAGGTGCGCCGCGATCCCCGTCAACTTCAGGCCGCCCTCGCCGGGCGCCTGCCGGGGTGGATGGTGCCGCAACGGATCGTTTTCCTCGACGCCTTACCGCTGACGGCTAACGGGAAGATTGACTATCAGGCGCTGAAGCGTCGTCATACCCCTGAAGCGGAAAACCCGGCCGAAGCGGATTTACCCCAGGGCGACATTGAAAAACAGGTTGCCGCCCTCTGGCAGCAACTCTTATCGACTGGCAATGTCACCAGAGAAACCGACTTCTTCCAGCAAGGCGGCGATAGCCTGCTGGCGACCCGTCTGACCGGGCAACTTCATCAGGCAGGTTATGAAGCGCAATTAAGCGACCTGTTTAATCATCCCCGGCTGGCGGATTTTGCCGCCACGCTGCGGAAAACCGACGTCCCGGTCGAACAACCATTCGTCCACTCCCCTGAAGATCGCTACCAGCCCTTTGCGCTTACCGACGTGCAGCAGGCTTACCTGGTGGGACGTCAGCCAGGCTTTGCCCTGGGCGGCGTCGGCTCACATTTCTTTGTTGAATTTGAAATTGCCGATCTGGATCTCACCCGGCTGGAGACGGTCTGGAACCGATTAATCGCCCGCCACGATATGCTGCGCGCCGTCGTGCGTGATGGACAGCAACAGGTGCTCGAACAGACGCCCCCCTGGGTGATACCCGCACACACCCTCCATACGCCTGAAGAGGCGTTGCGGGTACGCGAAAAACTGGCGCATCAGGTACTCAACCCCGAAGTGTGGCCGGTATTCGATCTCCAGGTCGGATACGTGGACGGGATGCCCGCCCGCCTGTGGCTGTGTCTGGATAACCTGTTGCTTGACGGTCTGAGCATGCAGATCCTGCTGGCGGAGCTGGAGCACGGCTACCGCTACCCGCAACAGCTGCTTCCGCCGCTGCCCGTCACCTTCAGGGATTATCTGCAACAGCCCTCGCTACAGTCGCCCAATCCAGATTCTCTGGCATGGTGGCAGGCGCAGCTTGATGATATTCCTCCGGCGCCTGCGTTGCCGCTGCGATGCTTGCCTCAGGAGGTTGAAACACCGCGCTTCGCCCGCCTGAACGGCGCGCTGGACAGCACGCGCTGGCATCGGCTGAAAAAACGGGCGGCTGACGCCCATCTCACCCCGTCGGCCGTGCTGTTATCGGTGTGGTCAACGGTTCTCTCTGCATGGAGTGCGCAGCCTGAGTTCACGCTTAACCTTACGCTTTTCGACAGGCGACCGCTGCACCCGCAAATCAACCAGATTCTGGGCGATTTCACCTCGCTGATGTTGCTGAGCTGGCATCCCGGCGAAAGCTGGCTGCACAGCGCACAGTCACTACAGCAGCGGCTGAGCCAGAACCTCAACCACCGCGATGTGTCAGCTATCCGCGTGATGCGTCAACTGGCGCAACGGCAAAACGTGCCTGCCGTTCCGATGCCCGTCGTCTTTACCAGCGCGCTGGGCTTTGAGCAGGATAACTTCCTCGCCCGGCGTAATCTGCTCAAACCGGTCTGGGGCATCTCCCAGACGCCGCAGGTCTGGCTCGATCACCAGGTTTATGAATCCGAAGGCGAACTGCGCTTTAACTGGGATTTTGTCGCCGCGCTGTTTCCTGCCGGGCAGGTGGAGCGCCAGTTTGAACAGTATTGCGCATTGCTAAACCGAATGGCCGAGGATGAAAGCGGCTGGCAACTGCCGCTCGCCGCGCTGGTGCCTCCCGTTAAACACGCAGGGCAATGCGCAGAGCGCTCACCGCGCGTATGCCCTGAGCACTCTCAGCCACACATTGCGGCGGACGAGAGCACCGTCAGCCTGATTTGCGACGCCTTCCGCGAGGTGGTTGGCGAGTCTGTCACACCCGCAGAAAACTTCTTTGAGGCGGGCGCAACGTCGCTGAATCTGGTGCAACTGCATGTTTTGTTACAACGTCACGAATTTTCCACCCTGACGTTGCTTGACCTCTTCACCCACCCTTCTCCTGCCGCCCTGGCCGATTATCTGGCCGGCGTCGCCACGGTGGAGAAAACAAAACGTCCTCGCCCTGTTCGCCGTCGTCAGCGGCGGATATAGCGCGAAGCAAACTGATTTTCCCCGGAACGCCATCGCGAACGCATGGCGTTCCATTGACTTTGTGAATCTTAGGAAACGGGACCGATTATGGATAACTTGCGCTTCTCTTCTGCGCCGACAGCAGATTCCATTGATGCATCGATCGCTCAACACTACCCGGACTGCGAACCTGTCGCGGTTATCGGCTACGCCTGCCATTTTCCTGAATCGCCGGATGGCGAAACGTTCTGGCAAAATCTGCTGGAAGGTCGTGAATGCAGCCGACGTTTTACGCGCGAAGAGCTTCTGGCCGTGGGTCTGGATGCCGCCATCATTGACGATCCTCATTATGTCAATATCGGTACGGTGTTAGACAACGCCGACTGCTTCGACGCCACCCTGTTTGGCTATTCGCGACAGGAAGCGGAGTCGATGGACCCGCAGCAGCGCCTGTTTTTGCAGGCGGTCTGGCATGCGCTGGAACATGCCGGTTATGCCCCCGGCGCCGTCCCCCATAAGACCGGCGTTTTCGCCTCTTCCCGGATGAGTACCTACCCCGGTCGCGAAGCATTGAACGTGACAGAAGTCGCGCAGGTAAAGGGTCTGCAATCTCTGATGGGCAATGATAAAGACTATATTGCCACCCGCGCCGCGTACAAACTCAACCTGCACGGCCCGGCGTTATCGGTACAGACCGCCTGCTCCAGTTCGCTGGTTGCCGTGCATCTGGCCTGTGAAAGCCTGCGCGCAGGCGAATCCGATATGGCGGTTGCCGGCGGCGTGGCGCTCTCTTTCCCCCAGCAGGCGGGCTACCGCTACCAGCCCGGAATGATTTTCTCTCCTGACGGTCACTGTCGTCCCTTTGACGCCTCGGCTGAGGGCACCTGGGCCGGTAACGGTCTCGGCTGCGTGGTACTGCGTCGCCTGAGAGACGCGCTGCTGTCAGGCGATCCGATTATCTCGGTGATCCTCTCCAGCGCGGTCAATAACGACGGCAACAGAAAGGTCGGCTATACCGCCCCTTCCGTCGCAGGGCAACAGGCGGTCATCGAAGAGGCGTTAATGCTGGCGGCCATCGACGACAGGCAGGTAGGTTACATTGAAACCCACGGCACCGGCACACCGCTGGGCGACGCGATTGAAATTGAAGCGTTACGCAACGTCTATGCGCCTCGCCCGCAGGATCAGCGCTGTGCGCTCGGTTCCGTGAAAAGTAATATGGGGCATCTGGATACCGCGGCGGGCATTGCCGGACTGCTGAAAACCGTTCTGGCAGTCAGTCGCGGGCAAATTCCACCCTTACTGAATTTTCACACCCCCAACCCGGCGCTGAAGCTTGAAGAGAGCCCCTTTACCATACCGGTGTCGGCGCAGGCGTGGCAGGACGAAATGCGCTATGCGGGCGTCTCCTCCTTTGGTATTGGCGGCACCAACTGCCATATGATCGTCGCCTCGCTGCCCGACGCGCTCAACGCGCGCCTCCCCAATACGGATGGCGGCAGAAAAAGTACCGCGCTGCTGCTCAGCGCCGCCAGCGACAGCGCGTTGCGGCGGCTGGCGACGGATTATGCCGGGGCGCTGAGGGAGAATGCGGATGCCAGCTCTCTGGCCTTCACGGCCCTGCACGCGCGCCGTCTCGATCTTCCCTTCCGCCTGGCGGCGCCATTAAACCGTGAAACTGCTGCGGCGCTCAGCGCCTGGGCCGGTGAGAAATCGGGGGCGCTGGTTTACAGCGGCCACGGCGCCAGCGGCAAGCAGGTGTGGCTGTTTACCGGCCAGGGCTCGCACTGGCGCACTATGGGTCAGACAATGTACCAGCATTCAACGGCGTTTGCCGACACGCTGGATCGCTGTTTTTCCGCCTGTAGCGAAATGCTCACGCCGTCACTGCGCGAAGCGATGTTTAACCCCGATTCGGCGCAGCTGGACAATATGGCCTGGGCGCAGCCAGCGATTGTCGCGTTTGAAATCGCGATGGCGGCGCACTGGCGCGCTGAAGGACTGAAGCCAGACTTCGCCATTGGGCATTCCGTCGGTGAGTTTGCCGCTGCCGTTGTCTGCGGACACTATACGATTGAACAGGTCATGCCACTGGTTTGTCGGCGCGGCGCGCTAATGCAGCAGTGCGCAAGCGGCGCGATGGTGGCGGTATTTGCAGACGAAGACACGCTGATGCCGCTGGCTCGCCAGTTTGAGCTGGATCTCGCCGCCAACAACGGTACGCAACATACGGTATTTTCCGGGCCGGAAGCCCGTCTCGCGGTATTTTGCGCCACGCTCTCGCAGCATGACATTAACTATCGTCGCCTGAGCGTAACCGGTGCGGCGCACTCCGCTTTACTGGAACCGATACTCGATCGGTTCCAGGACGCCTGCGCGGGGCTGCACGCGGAGCCGGGGCAAATACCGATTATTTCCACGCTCACCGCCGACGTCATTGATGAGTCAACGCTCAACCAGGCGGATTACTGGCGCCGACACATGCGCCAGCCGGTGCGTTTTATCCAGAGTATTCAGGTGGCGCATCAGCTCGGCGCCCGCGTTTTTCTGGAGATGGGGCCCGATGCCCAGTTGGTTGCTTCCGGGCAGCGCGAATACCGCGATAACGCATACTGGATAGCCAGCGCCCGGCGTAACAAAGAGGCGAGCGATGTCCTCAATCAGGCTCTGCTCCAGCTTTACGCTGCCGGCGTCGCCTTACCGTGGGCCGACCTGCTGGCGGGCGATGGACAACGTATCGCTGCGCCATGTTATCCGTTTGATACTGAGCGTTACTGGAAAGAGCGCGTCTCCCCGGCCTGCGAGCCTGCCGACGCAGCGCTGTCTGCCGGGCTGGAGGTGGCGAGTCGCGCCGCGACAGCGCTCGATCTCCCCCGCCTGGAGGCGCTTAAACAGTGCGCCACGCGACTGCACGCCATCTACGTCGATCAACTGGTACAACGCTGTACCGGCGATGCCATTGAAAACGGCGTGGACGCCATGACCATCATGCGCCGTGGACGTCTGCTGCCCCGCTACCAGCAGCTACTCCAGCGCCTGCTGAATAACTGCGTGGTCGACGGCGATTACCGCTGCACCGACGGGCGATACGTCCGCGCCCGCCCCATTGAACATCAACAGCGGGAATCACTGCTGACGGAACTTGCCGGTTATTGTGAAGGTTTTCAGGCTATTCCCGACACCATCGCCCGTGCCGGCGATCGGTTATATGACATGATGAGCGGCGCGGAAGAACCGGTGGCGATTATCTTCCCGCAAAGCGCCTCCGACGGCGTGGAAGTGCTGTATCAGGAATTCAGCTTTGGCCGCTATTTCAACCAAATCGCCGCCGGGGTATTACGCGGCATTGTCCAGACGCGTCAGCCCCGCCAGCCGTTGCGTATTCTTGAAGTTGGCGGCGGAACCGGCGGCACCACCGCGTGGCTGCTGCCGGAACTCAACGGTGTTCCGGCGCTGGAGTACCACTTCACCGATATCTCAGCGCTGTTCACCCGCCGCGCCCAGCAGAAATTCGCCGACTATGATTTTGTGAAGTATAGCGAGCTGGATCTCGAAAAAGAGGCGCAGTCTCAGGGTTTCCAGCCACAGTCTTACGATCTCATTGTGGCGGCGAACGTGATTCACGCCACCCGCCATATTGGCCGCACGCTCGATAATCTGCGCCCCCTGCTCAAGCCGGGCGGGCGCCTGCTGATGCGCGAAATCACCCAGCCAATGCGTCTGTTTGACTTCGTTTTCGGCCCGCTGGTTCTTCCGCTACAGGATCTCGACGCCCGCGAAGGTGAGTTATTCCTCACCACCGCTCAGTGGCAGCAACAGTGCCGCCACGCCGGATTCAGCAAAGTGGCATGGCTACCGCAGGATGGCAGCCCGACCGCGGGGATGAGCGAACATATCATTCTCGCCACGCTGCCCGGTCAGGCGGTTAGCGCCGTAACATTCACCGCGCCATCAGAACCCGTGTTGGGGCAGGCGCTGACGGATAACGGTGATTATCTCGCCGACTGGTCTGATTGCGCAGGTCAGCCCGAACGGTTTAATGCCCGCTGGCAGGAGGCCTGGCGTCTGCTCTCACAGCGTCATGGCGACGCTCTGCCTGTGGAACCGCCCCCCGTCGCCGCCCCGGAGTGGCTGGGGGAGGTTCGCTTAAGCTGGCAAAACGAAGCCTTTTCCCGCGGTCAGATGCGCGTTGAAGCCCGTCATCCTGCTGGCGAGTGGCTGCCGCTATCGCCCGCCGCGCCTCTTCCTGCGCCGCAGACGCATTATCAATGGCGCTGGACGCCCCTCAACGTCGCCAGCGTTGACCATCCGCTTACCTTCAGCTTTAGCACCGGTACGCTTGCGCGCAGCGACGAGCTGGCGCAATACGACATCATTCACGATCCGCACGCCTCTTCGCGACTGATGATTGTTGAGGAGAGCGAGGATACGCTGGCCTTAGCGGAGAAAGTGATAGCGGCGCTCACCGCCAGCGCAGCCGGATTGATTGTGGTCACCCGCCGCGCGTGGCGAGTCGAGGAAAATGAGGCACTCTCTGCGTCCCATCACGCGCTATGGGCCTTGCTTCGCGTCGCGGCCAACGAACAGCCGGAACGGTTGATTGCCGCCATCGATCTCGCCGAAAACACCCCGTGGGAAACGCTGCATCAAGGGTTGAGCGCAGTCTCACTATCACAGCGCTGGCTCGCCGCACGGGGTGACACCCTTTGGCTCCCTTCACTGGCGCCCAATACGGGATGCGCCGCTGAATTACCGGCAAACGTGTTTATCGGCGATAACCGCTGGCATCTGGTGACCGGTGCGTTTGGCGGATTAGGCCGCCTTGCCGTGAACTGGCTCAGAGAAAAAGGGGCGCGACGCATCGCCCTGCTGGCGCCGCGCGTGGATGAGTCATGGCTACGCGACGTGGAGGGCGGGCAGACGCGCGTCTGCCGTTGTGATGTGGGCGATGCCGGGCAACTGGCCACGGTTCTTGACGATCTGGCGGCCAACGGCGGCATTGCCGGAGCGATTCATGCCGCTGGCGTATTGGCTGACGCGCCCTTGCAGGAGCTTGACGACCACCAGCTGGCCACCGTTTTCGCGGTAAAAGCGCAGGCGGCAAGCCAGCTGTTGCAAACCCTGCGCAACCACGACGGACGCTATCTTATTCTCTACTCTTCCGCTGCCGCCACCCTCGGCGCGCCGGGTCAGAGCGCCCATGCGCTGGCCTGCGGCTATCTGGACGGGCTGGCCCAGCAGTTTTCCCCCCTTGATGCGCCGAAAACGCTCTCTGTCGCCTGGGGCGCATGGGGAGAAAGCGGCCGGGCGGCCACGCCGGAAATGCTGGCGACGCTCGCCAGCCGTGGTATGGGCGCGTTAAGCGATGCCGAAGGCTGCTGGCACCTGGAACAGGCGGTGATGCGCGGTGCCCCGTGGCGACTGGCGATGCGCGTTTTTACCGACAAAATGCCCCCGTTACAACAGGCTCTGTTTAACATCAGCGCCACAGAAAAAGCCGCAACGCCTGTCATTCCTCCTGCTGATGACAACGCCTTTAACGGCAGCCTGAGCGATGAAACAGCGGTGATGGAATGGCTGAAAAAGCGGATTGCGGTTCAGCTAAGGCTGAGCGATCCAGCGTCGCTGCGCCCAAACCAGGATCTGTTGCAACTCGGCATGGACTCGCTGCTCTTCCTTGAACTCAGTAGCGATATTCAGCACTACCTGGGCGTACGCATCAATGCGGAACGGGCGTGGCAGGATCTGTCTCCTCATGGAATCACGCAGCTTATCTGTTCTAAGCCAGAGACGACGCCTGCCGCTTCGCAGCCGGAAGTGTTGCAGCACGACGCCGACGAGCGTTATGCGCCCTTCCCTTTGACGCCCATTCAGCACGCCTACTGGCTGGGGCGAACCCACCTCATTGGCTATGGCGGCGTCGCCTGTCACGTCCTGTTTGAGTGGGATAAACGCCACGATGAGTTCGATCTCGCCATACTGGAGAAAGCATGGAACCAGCTCATCGCACGCCACGATATGTTGCGCATGGTGGTTGATGCCGACGGGCAGCAGCGAGTCCTGGCGACAACGCCGGAGTATCACATCCAGCGTGACGATCTGCGCGCGCTTTCCCCGGAAGAACAGCGCATCGCGCTGGAAAAACGGCGGCATGAACTGAGCTATCGCGTTTTGCCTGCCGACCAGTGGCCTCTCTTTGAGCTGGTGGTCAGCGAAATCGACGATTGCCATTACCGCCTGCATATGAACCTCGACCTTTTGCAGTTTGATGTGCAGAGTTTTAAAGTCATGATGGACGATCTGGCGCAGGTCTGGCGCGGTGAAACGCTGGCGCCGCTCGCTATTACCTTCCGTGATTATGTGATGGCTGAACAGGCGCGCCGACAGACATCGGCATGGCACGATGCCTGGGATTACTGGCAGGAAAAACTGCCGCAGCTCCCCTTAGCGCCAGAGCTGCCGGTGGTTGAGACGCCCCCGGAAACGCCACACTTCACCACCTTCAAATCGACGATCGGCAAGACAGAATGGCAGACCGTGAAACAGCGCTGGCAGCAGCAAGGCGTCACACCGTCTGCCGCGCTGCTCACGCTGTTTGCCGCCACCCTTGAGCGCTGGAGCCGCACCACGGCATTTACGCTGAACCTGACGTTCTTCAATCGCCAGCCGATCCATCCGCAAATCAACCAGTTGATTGGTGATTTTACCTCCGTCACGCTGGTTGATTTTAACTTCTCAGCGCCGGTGACGTTGCAAGAGCAGATGCAACAGACCCAACAGCGCCTCTGGCAAAACATGGCGCACAGTGAAATGAACGGTGTTGAGGTGATCCGTGAGCTGGGCCGCCTGCGCGGGTCACAACGTCAACCGCTGATGCCGGTGGTGTTTACCAGTATGCTGGGGATGACGCTGGAAGGCATGACTATCGATCAGGCGATGAGCCATCTGTTCGGCGAACCCTGCTATGTGTTCACGCAAACGCCGCAGGTCTGGCTGGATCATCAGGTCATGGAGAGCGACGGCGAGTTGATGTTTAGCTGGTACTGCATGGACAACGTGCTGGAACCCGGCGCTGCCGGGGCGATGTTTAATGACTATTGCGCCATCCTGCAAGCCGTCATCGCTGACTCTGAAAGCCTGAAGACTCTCGCCAGCGGCATCGCCGGGCACATTCCCCGCCGACGCTGGCCGCTGAACGCGCAGGCGGACTACGACCTGCGGGATATTGAGCAGGCGATGCTCGAATACCCCGGCATCCGGCAGGCCAGAGCGGAAATAACCGAACAGGGCGCGTTAACGCTGGATATCGTGATGGCCGACGATCCGTCGCCATCAGCGGCGACGCCTGATGAGCACGAACTTACCCAACTGGCGCTGCCGTTGCCTGAGCAGGCGCAGCTTGATGAGCTGGAGGCGACCTGGCGCTGGCTGGAGGCGCGTGCGCTACAGGGGATCGCGGCTACGCTAAATCGTCACGGCCTGTTTACCACGCCGGAGATCGCCCATCGCTTTAGCGCAATAGTACAGGCGCTGTCCGCGCAAGCGTCTCACCAGCGTCTGCTGCGCCAGTGGCTACAGTGTCTGACGGAAAGAGCGTGGTTAATCCGCGAAGGTGAAGGCTGGCGCTGCCGCGTTCCGCTCAGCGAGATTCCTGAGCCTCAGGAAGCGTGCCCGCCAAGCCAATGGAGCCAGGCGCTGGCGCAGTATCTGGAAACCTGCATCGCCCGGCACGACGCCCTCTTCTCCGGGCAGTGTTCACCGCTGGAATTGCTGTTCAACGAGCAGCATCGCGTGACCGACGCGCTGTATCGCGACAACCCCGCCAGCGCCTGTCTGAATCGCTATACCGCGCAGATCGCCGCCTTGTGCGGCGCAGAACGGATTCTGGAGGTTGGCGCCGGAACCGCAGCCACTACCGCGCCGGTGCTGAAGGCCACGCGGAATACGCGACAGTCGTACCACTTCACGGACGTCTCCGCACAGTTCCTCAATGACGCCAGAGCCCGTTTCCATGATGAATCGCGGGTGTCTTATGCCTTGTTCGACATCAACCAGCCGCTGGATTTCACCGCCCACCCGGAAGCGGGTTACGACCTGATCGTTGCCGTCAATGTGCTCCACGACGCCAGCCATGTCGTCCAGACGTTGCGCAGATTAAAACTGTTGCTGAAAGCCGGCGGACGTTTGCTGATCGTTGAAGCGACGGAGCGAAACAGCGTATTCCAGCTGGCGAGCGTGGGCTTTATTGAGGGATTAAGCGGATACCGCGATTTCCGCCGCCGGGATGAGAAACCGATGCTCACCCGCTCCGCATGGCAGGAGGTTCTCGTTCAGGCCGGGTTTGCAAACGAGCTGGCGTGGCCCGCGCAGGAATCGTCGCCGCTGCGCCAGCATCTGCTGGTGGCGCGTTCGCCTGGCGTAAATCGCCCGGATAAAGAAGCCGTGAGCCGCTATTTACAGCAGCGCTTTGGCACCGGTCTGCCCGTTTTACAGATCCGGCAAAGAGAAGCGTTATTTACGCCGCTGCATGCCCCGTCTGATGCGCTGATTGAGCCAGCCAAACCCACGCCAGTTGCCGGGGGGAATCCGGCGCTGGAAAAACAGGTGGCTGAACTCTGGCAATCGCTGCTGTCTCGCCCCGTGGCAAGGCATCACGACTTTTTCGAACTGGGCGGCGACAGCCTGATGGCGACAAGGATGGTCGCGCAGCTAAACCGGAGAGGGATTGCCAGGGCTAACCTTCAGGATCTGTTCAGCCATTCGACGCTGAGCGACTTCTGCGCCCATCTACAGGCGGCTACGTCAGGAGAGGACAACCCGATTCCCCTTTGCCAGGGCGACGGCGACGAAACCCTGTTCGTCTTCCACGCTTCGGACGGCGATATCAGCGCCTGGCTGCCGCTCGCCAGCGCGCTGAACAGGCGCGTTTTCGGCCTGCAAGCAAAATCGCCGCTGCGCTTTGCCACGCTCGACCAGATGATCGATGAGTATGTCGGGTGCATCCGTCGCCAGCAGCCTCACGGCCCTTATGTGCTGGCAGGTTGGTCGTATGGCGCGTTTCTTGCGGCGGGCGCCGCACAGCGCCTGTACGCCAAAGGCGAGCAGGTTCGGATCGCGTTAATCGATCCCGTGTGCCGACAGGATTTCTGTTGCGAAAACCGGGCGGCCCTGCTGCGCCTGTTAGCCGAAGGACAAACGCCTCTGGCGCTGCCCGAACATTTCGACCAGCAGACGCCCGACAGCCAGCTTGCCGACTTTATCAGCCTCGCTAAAACGGCCGGTATGGTGTCGCAAAACCTGACGCTGCAAGCGGCAGAAACGTGGCTCGATAACATCGCGCATCTGCTGCGTTTACTGACTGGGCATACGCCGGGCGAAAGCGTTCCGGTCCCCTGTCTCATGGTGTATGCCGCCGGGAGACCCGCGCGCTGGACGCCAGCAGAAACCGAGTGGCAGGGCTGGATAAACAACGCCGACGACGCTGTGATTGAAGCCAGCCACTGGCAAATCATGATGGAAGCCCCCCACGTTCAGGCTTGTGCGCAACACATTACGCGCTGGCTTTGCGCAACCTCAACGCAACCGGAGAACACGTTATGATGCCGTCCGCCTCCCCAAAACAACGCGTACTGATTGTGGGCGCCAAATTTGGCGAAATGTACCTGAATGCCTTTATGCAGCCCCCGGAGGGGCTGGAACTGGTTGGCCTGCTGGCGCAGGGAAGCGCCCGCTCAAGAGAGCTGGCCCATGCGTTTGGCATTCCGCTGTATACCTCGCCGGAACAGATAACCGGGATGCCGGATATCGCCTGTATTGTCGTGCGTTCGACCGTCGCCGGAGGAACCGGTACGCAGCTTGCCAGACACTTTCTGGCGCGCGGCGTACACGTCATTCAGGAGCATCCCCTCCACCCGGATGACATCAGTTCCTTACAAACGCTGGCGCAGGAACAGGGCTGCTGCTATTGGATAAACACGTTTTATCCGCATACGCGCGCAGGACGTACATGGCTTCGCGATGCGCAGCAGGTGCGTCGCTGTCTGGCTAAGACGCCGCCGGTAGTCCACGCCACCACCAGCCGACAGTTGCTCTACTCCACGCTGGATTTGTTGTTGCTGGCTCTGGGCGTTGATGCCGCCGCCGTGGAGTGCGACGTGGTTGGCAGCTTTAGCGATTTTCACTGTCTGAGACTCTTCTGGCCGGAGGGAGAAGCCTGTCTGCTGCTTCAGCGCTATCTCGATCCTGACGATCCAGATATGCATAGCCTTATCATGCACCGCCTGCTGCTGGGCTGGCCGGAAGGTCATCTTTCGCTGGAGGCGAGCTACGGCCCCGTCATCTGGTCATCCAGCCTGTTTGTCGCAGACCATCAGGAGAACGCCCACAGTCTCTACCGCAGACCGGAGATCCTGCGCGATCCGCCGGGTCTGACGCGCAGCGCGGCGCCTCTGAGCTGGCGCGACTGCTGCGAAACCGTCGGGCCGGAGGGCGTCAGCTGGTTGCTACACCAGTTGCGCAGCCATCTGGCGGGCGAACATCCACCAGCGGCCTGCCAAAGCGTACATCAGATCGCGTTATCACGTTTATGGCAGCAGATTTTACGTAAGACCGGCAATGCGGAGATCAGACGCCTGACGCCGCCGCACCACGACCGGTTAGCCGGTTTCTGCAACGATGATGATAAGGAGGCGCTGTGACGCAACCTGCAATGTGCATCCCGCTGTGGCCCGCCCGGAGCGGCAATACTGCGCATCTGGTCATGTGCCCTTTCGCTGGCGGCAGCAGTAGCGCGTTTCGCCACTGGCAAGCTGAGCAACTGGCTGATTGCGCGCTTTCTCTGGTGACCTGGCCGGGGCGCGATCGCCTTCGCCATCTGGAACCGCTCAGAAGCATTACGCAACTGGCGGCACTGCTGGCGAACGAGCTGGAAGCATCCGTATCGCCTGACACGCCGCTTTTACTCGTCGGGCACAGCATGGGAGCGCAGGTGGCGTTTGAAACCTGCCGACTTCTGGAGCAACGGGGGCATGCGCCGCAAGGACTGATTATTTCCGGGTGCCATGCCCCGCATCTGCATTCTGAACGCCAGCTCAGCCATCGCGATGATGCCGACTTTATCGCTGAACTGATAGACATTGGCGGATGTTCTCCTGAACTGCGGGAAAACCAGGAATTAATATCGCTGTTTCTTCCTCTTCTGCGCGCTGATTTTTACGCCACCGAGAGCTATCACTACGACTCGCCCGACGTCTGTCCGCCGCTGCGCACGCCTGCGCTGTTATTGTGCGGCAGCCACGATCGCGAAGCCTCCTGGCAGCAGGTCGATGCCTGGCGTCAGTGGCTGAGCCACGTTACAGGCCCGGTGGTGATTGACGGCGATCATTTCTATCCCATTCAACAAGCCCGGTCCTTTTTTACGCAGATTGTCCGCCATTTTCCCCACGCATTTTCTGCAATGACCGCGTTGCAAAAACAGCCCAGTACTTCAGAAAGGTGACGCATGAATTCTTCCTTTGAATCTCTGATTGAACAGTATCCCTTACCCATTGCCGAACAGTTGCGCCACTGGGCGGCCCGTTATGCCTCGCGAATTGCCGTCGTTGATGCAAAGGGATCGTTAACCTACAGCGCGCTTGATGCACGGGTCGACGAACTTGCCGCAGGTCTGTCATCACTGGGTTTGCGTTCGGGGGAGCATGTGATTGTGCAGCTTCCCAACGACAACGCGTTTGTTACCCTGCTGTTCGCCTTGTTAAGACTGGGCGTTATCCCCGTGCTGGCGATGCCCTCCCAACGGGCGCTGGATATCGACGCGCTGATTGAGCTGGCGCAACCCGTCGCTTACGTTATTCACGGGGAAAACCACGCAGAGCTGGCCCGACAGATGGCGCACAAACACGCCTGCTTGCGTCATGTTCTGGTCGCTGGAGAGACCGTGAGCGACGATTTTACGCCGCTCTTCTCCCTTCACGGTGAGCGACAGGCATGGCCGCAGCCTGATGTTTCCGCCACCGCGTTGTTGTTGCTCTCAGGCGGCACAACCGGCACGCCCAAACTCATCCCGCGCCGACATGCCGACTATAGCTATAACTTCAGCGCTTCTGCTGAACTGTGCGGCATCAGCCAACAGAGCGTGTATCTCGCCGTCCTCCCGGTGGCGCATAACTTTCCGCTGGCCTGCCCCGGCATTCTGGGAACGCTTGCCTGCGGCGGAAAAGTGGTGCTGACCGACAGCGCCAGCTGTGATGAGGTGATGCCTTTAATCGCGCAGGAAGGGGTGACTCACGTCGCCCTGGTTCCGGCGCTGGCGCAATTATGGGTGCAGGCCAGGGAGTGGGAAGACAGCGACCTTTCGTCGCTGCGCGTCATTCAGGCAGGCGGCGCCCGGCTCGACCCGACGCTTGCTGAGCAGGTTATCGCCACCTTTGACTGTACCCTGCAACAGGTCTTCGGTATGGCGGAAGGCCTGCTCTGTTTTACCCGGCTGGACGATCCGCATGCCACCATTCTCCACAGCCAGGGTCGACCGTTGTCCCCTCTGGATGAAATCCGCATCGTTGATCAAGACGAGAACGACGTCGCGCCGGGCGAAACCGGGCAATTGTTAACGCGCGGCCCTTATACCATTTCAGGCTATTACCGCGCCCCTGCTCACAACGCGCAGGCCTTTACCGCGCAAGGGTTTTACCGCACAGGCGACAATGTCAGGCTGGATGAGGCGGGGAACCTGCACGTTGAGGGACGCATAAAAGAGCAGATCAACCGCGCCGGAGAAAAAATAGCCGCGGCTGAAGTGGAATCGGCACTGATGCGTTTAGCGGAAGTGCAAGATTGCGCGGTGGTCGCCGCGCCGGACACGCTGCTTGGCGAGCGGATTTGCGCGTTTATCATCGCGCAGCAGGTGCCAACTGACTATCAGCAGTTGCGTCAACAACTGACCCGTATGGGGCTCAGCGCGTGGAAAATTCCTGACCAAATCGAGTTTCTGGACCACTGGCCGCTCACCGCCGTCGGCAAGATAGACAAAAAACGCCTGACGGCTCTCGCCGTCGACCGTTATCGCCATTCTGCCCAATAAGCGCAAACCGACCCGAAACAGGTTGAAATAAACCCGTTTCGGGTAGCACCACTATTAGAAATAGTTATCATTTTCAATTCACCATTGTCGGTATTTTTGGCGTTTCGCCGTCTTACAGGGACTCACAACAATGAAAATGACACGGCTTTATCCTCTGGCCTTGGGGGGATTATTGCTCCCCGCCATTGCTAATGCCCAGACTTCACAGCAAGACGAAAGCACGCTGGTGGTTACCGCCAGTAAACAATCTTCCCGCTCGGCATCAGCCAACAACGTCTCGTCTACCGTTGTCAGCGCACCGGAATTAAGCGACGCCGGCGTTACCGCCAGCGACAAACTCCCCAGAGTGTTGCCCGGGCTTAATATTGAAAATAGCGGCAACATGCTTTTTTCGACGATCTCGCTACGCGGCGTCTCTTCGGCGCAGGACTTCTATAACCCCGCCGTCACCCTGTATGTCGATGGCGTCCCTCAGCTTTCCATCAACACCATCCAGGCGCTTACCGATGTGCAAAGCGTGGAGTTGCTGCGAGGCCCACAGGGAACGTTATATGGCAAAAGCGCTCAGGGCGGGATCATCAACATCGTCACCCAGCAGCCGGACAGCACGCCGCGTGGCTATATTGAAGGCGGCGTCAGCAGTCGCGACAGTTATCGAAGTAAGTTCAACCTGAGCGGCCCCATTCAGGATGGCCTGCTGTACGGCAGCGTCACCCTGTTACGCCAGGTTGATGACGGCGACATGATTAACCCCGCGACGGGAAGCGATGATTTAGGCGGCACCCGCGCCAGCATAGGGAATGTGAAACTGCGTCTGGCGCCGGACGACCAGCCCTGGGAAATGGGCTTTGCTGCCTCACGCGAATGTACCCGCGCCACCCAGGACGCCTATGTGGGATGGAATGATATTAAGGGCCGTAAGCTGTCGATCAGCGATGGTTCACCAGACCCGTACATGCGGCGCTGCACTGACAGCCAGACCCTGAGTGGGAAATACACCACCGATGACTGGGTTTTCAACCTGATCAGCGCCTGGCAGCAGCAGCATTATTCGCGCACCTTCCCTTCCGGTTCATTAATCGTCAATATGCCTCAGCGCTGGAATCAGGATGTGCAGGAACTGCGCGCCGCAACCCTGGGCGATGCGCGTACCGTTGATATGGTGTTTGGGCTGTACCGGCAGAACACCCGCGAGAAGTTAAATTCAGCCTACGACATGCCGACAATGCCTTATTTAAGCAGTACCGGCTATACCACCGCTGAAACGCTGGCCGCATACAGTGACCTGACCTGGCATTTAACCGATCGTTTTGATATCGGCGGCGGCGTGCGCTTCTCGCATGATAAATCCAGTACACAATATCACGGCAGCATGCTCGGTAATCCGTTTGGCGACCAGGGTAAGAGCAATGACGATCAGGTGCTCGGGCAGCTATCCGCAGGCTATATGCTGACCGACGACTGGAGAGTGTATACCCGTATAGCCCAGGGATATAAACCTTCCGGGTACAACATCGTGCCTACTGCGGGTCTTGATGCCAAACCGTTCGTCGCCGAGAAATCCATCAACTATGAACTTGGCACCCGCTACGAAACCGCTGACGTCACGCTGCAAGCCGCGACGTTTTATACCCACACCAAAGACATGCAGCTCTACTCTGGCCCGGTCGGGATGCAGACATTAAGCAATGCGGGTAAAGCCGACGCCACCGGCGTTGAGCTTGAAGCAAAATGGCGGTTTGCGCCGGGCTGGTCATGGGATATCAATGGCAACGTGATCCGTTCCGAATTCACCAATGACAGTGAGTTGTATCACGGCAACCGGGTGCCGTTCGTACCACGTTATGGCGCGGGAAGCAGCGTGAACGGCGTGATTGATACGCGCTATGGCGCACTGATGCCCCGACTGGCGGTTAATCTGGTCGGGCCGCATTATTTCGATGGCGACAACCAGTTGCGGCAAGGCACCTATGCCACCCTGGACAGCAGCCTGGGCTGGCAGGCGACTGAACGGATGAACATTTCCGTCTATGTCGATAACCTGTTCGACCGTCGTTACCGTACCTATGGCTACATGAACGGCAGCAGCGCCGTCGCGCAGGTCAATATGGGTCGCACCGTCGGTATCAATACGCGAATTGATTTCTTCTGATCCTTTAAATAAACAGGGATGCCGTGACGGCATCCCTGATGCGCTTATCCCGCCCAGGTTATCAATTGCCACATCCCCCCTGCCTCTTTGTCTATGATGTACGTTTAAGAGGATGCTATGGGTGTACAGAAATCTTCGCCTGAAAAGGTAGTATTGGAAGGTGTTATCCCTGGAACATCCCGTCTATCGCCCCCTCATTTGCGATGCAAATAACAATTGATCTTTACCCATTCAAGCTAAACCTGATTACTCAGTAAAACCAGGCAATGTCTTTTCCTTGTTTCGAAAACGATTTCCTTAAATGTGCGCTTATGGTGACTAAAAACTACACTTGTACTTAAATTTAAGTGTACACTTTTTACGAAAACGTTTTCGATAAATAACGGCAGGAGATGAGTATGAGCTGGAGTGGACGTGCAATACGCTCGACGATTGATAAAAGCGGTGAACTTGTGCTGTCTCTGGAGCAGGTCGAACTGACCGAACCGGGCGACGATGAGGTGATCGTCAGGATCGAGGCGACCCCGGTTAACCCCAGCGACAGCGGCATGCTGTTAGGCCCGGCGGATCTATCTGATATTCGGGAATTCGACAGCCGTGTCACGATGACTGTCCCATCAGAACGTCTGGCGGCTATCGCTGGCCGCCTGGGACAACCCATGCCTGTTGGAAACGAAGGCGCGGGTACCGTCGTGGCCGCAGGGAAAAATGCACAAGCCTTTATCGGTAAACGTGTCGGGATGTCCGGTGGTGGTATGTACGCCGATTACCGCAGGACAGATATGCACAATCTGATTGTGCTGCCCGAGGGCGTGGAAGCAGCCGATGGCGCCTCTATTTTTATTAATCCACTCACCGCACTCGGTTTTGTGGAGACGGCACTTCGGGAAGGCCATAAAGCGCTTGTTCATACCGCAGCGGCATCGAATCTTGGTCAGATGCTACAGCGCATCTGTCTGGCCGATGGTATTCCGTTAATCAATATCGTGCGCACCACTGAGCAGGAAAAAATCCTGCGCGAACTGGGTGCGACTTATGTGCTCAACAGCAAAGAGCCTGATTTTGCTGCCCGGTTGACCGATGCGATTGAAGAGACCGGCGCGACCGTTGCTTTTGATGCCATCGGCGGCGGCAAACTGGGTATTGAAATTATAAATGCTATGGAGCGCGCGGCCGCCCGCAAAACCGCAGCCTATAGCCGCTACGGTTCCACTCTCTTTAAGCAGCTGTATATCTATGGCGGGCTGGACAGTGCCCCGACAGTCCTCGATCGTGGCGGGCTCGGCTATGCCTGGAGCATATCGGGATGGCTGCTGTTTAACTATCTCAACACGGTTTCCCCGGCGGTTCTTCAGCGACTGCGCCAGCGGATCGTCGATGAACTGACGACCACCTTCGCCAGCCGCTACACGCGGACCATCGGCCTGGCCGATCTGCTTGATCCTGATGTCTTACGCGCGCTTGAACGCAAAGCGACGGGCGAAAAATTCCTGATTGATCCGCGAGTGGGCTGAATGCCCACCTGTGAAAAAACCACTTTAACCAGAATAAGCCTTCTCATGAGGCATGGAGAATCCGCATGACAAATTTAGTGAAAATTATCCGGTTCCACGAAAAAGGAAGCGCAGATGTTTTACGTATCGATGAGCTCACTCTACCAGAACCAGGTCCGGGTGAAGTTCGCCTGCGGGTAAAAGCCATTGGGCTGAACCGCGCCGAGGTGATGTTCCGCGAAGGGCAATATTTCCTGGAACCTACTCTACCATCAAACATTGGTTATGAAGCCTCCGGGATTGTCGAGGCGGTTGGCTCGGGCGTGGATGCCGGGCTTATCGGGAAAATCCGCTCCACAGTTCCTGCTTTCCCACTTAATCAATACGGCGTGTATGGCGAAGTCGCTATCGTGCCCGCCGAGGCGCTCGCCGCGTATCCTGAGCGCTTATCATTCGAGGAAGGAACAAGTATCTGGATGCAGTACATCACAACCTACGGGGCGCTGGTGCATAACGGCCATGTCACCAAGGGCGATTACGTCGTGCTGACAGCAGCAACCAGCTCCATTGGGATCGCGGCAATTCAGATTGTTAAAGCAGAGGGTGGGATTGTCATCGCGACCACGCGCGGCGCCGACAAACGGGATGAACTGCTTGCTGCCGGGGCGGATCACGTTATCGTGACTAGCGAAGAAGACGTTGCAACCCGAATTATGGAAATCACCCAAGGCGCTGGCGCGCGGATCATTTTTGATAGCGTAGCTGGTTCCGGTCTGGCCGAACTGGCGCGCGCGACGGCCAAAGATGGCCTGATCATGATTTACGGTAACCTTGCGCCGGAACCGACACCGTTCCCGATTTATGAATCCTGGGGTCAGGGAGCGCAGGGTAAGCCATTCAAAATGATGGGCTATACCATGTTCTCAATTACCGGCGACCCGGTCGCGCTCAAAAACGCGGAACTCTACATTTTCGAGAAGCTGGAGAGCGGGCAGCTGAAACCGCGCATCGACCGCACCTTCCCGCTTTCCGAAATCGCCAATGCACACCGCTATATGGAAAAAGGTCAGCAAATCGGGAAAATTGTTGTCGTGATTTGAGGTTGAGCCTTCGTAAAAGGAGGTTGCGAATCAGCTTATCTGCACTTCGCTGATTTGGGCGCGCTGATTCCCAAATTATTTCCATAGACAAATAAAGCCACCTGTATCTCAGGTGGCTTTATTATTATTCGATTTCCGTTACCCGGATTAATTTTCGGTTCAGGAATTCCCCCATCCCGATTTCCGATAACTCGCGCCCGAAGCCGGAGTTTTTCACACCGCCAAACGGCAGGCCCGGAGAGTCAGCAAAACAGGAGTTGATATAAACCATCCCGGAGTCAATATGCGACGCAATGCGCTGCGCGTTTTTCGTATCAGCATCAAAAACGTAACCGCCCAGGCCGTAAGGCGTCGCGTTTGCCAGACGAATCGCCTCTTCTTCGCTGTCGACAACATAAAAAGAGAGTACCGGTCCAAAGGCTTCCTGAGTATAGAGTGGGTTAGCCTCAGTAATATCCGTAATAATGGTCGGTTCAAGATAGAAACCCGGACGGTCGACTCTGTTGCCACCAAAAACAATGTTTGCCCCTGCCGCTTTCGCCTCTTCAATCTGTTTCAGCAACCCCTGCAACGCACGTTCGCTTACCAGCGGGCCGAGCAGCGTCGACGCATCCTCAGGATCGCCAACGTTGATTGCCGCAAACTTCTCTTTGAGCGCCTCCAGCATGCGTTCGCCACGCTCACGGCCAATCACAATGACGCGCTTAATATTGACGCAACCCTGCCCCGAGTTCCAGGTACGCCCCATCACAACCTGCTCTACAGCATGATCCAGCGGCGCGCCAGGCATAATAATCGCCGGATCGCTACCGCCCAGTTCAAGAATGACCTTCTTCAGATTTCTCCCGGCACGTTCGCCAACGGACGTTCCCGCCCGCTCGCTGCCCGTCAGCGCGACCCCGCGCACCCGGAAGTCGTCAATCAGGCTGGCAATCTGATCGATACTGCAAAACAGGTTGGTGTACGCCCCTTCCGGCGCGCCAGCTTCCTCAAACAACCGTGCGAACGCCAGTGCACACTGTGGGACGTTTTCCGCGTGTTTGAGCATAACGACATTACCGGCGATGAGCTGCGGCGCCGCCACGCGCACCAGCTGGTAATAAGGGAAGTTCCAGGGTTCGATCGCCAGGATAACCCCGATAGGTTCGGAGAGTAACGTCGCGCCTGGCTCGCCTGGAATAGCCTGTGCCGCGAGCAAACGCTCACCGTTGGTGGCATAGTAGTCGAGAATATCCGCGACTAAATCAATTTCCATATAGCCAAAGCGCGTCACTTTCCCCATTTCAAGCGTCGGGTAGGTCACATACTCATCGCGTTTCTCACGCAGGATTTTTGCCGCCTTGCCGACAATCGCAGCACGCTCAGCCACAGACCGTAAACGCCAGTCGTCGCGATAAAGCGCGTCGGCTTTTTCCAGAGCGGAAAAGACCTCAGCATCGGTCTGCAACGGGAAAGTTTTGAGTAATTCACCTGTTGCCGGGTTAATACTTTGAAAGCTCATAAAAGGCTCCTGATGATAAATGCATAAGAGAAAATATAGGGGAACGGCGAGCCTGGGCAAACCGCATCATTTTCCCCTGTTCGTTTTATATTTAACGAAAACGTTTTCGTAAAGAATTAAAAATAACGTCATCGTGTTCAGGCAACAGGGGCCTGAACGAACCGTACACAACCCGCGATCGGCGCGTGCCATTTAACAGCATACCGGGTATAAATTTCGGCCTGCGGGGAAAACTCTCCAGGGTTATCGAGCGTGCCGGCCTTAACCAGTAACATGCCGGGCATATTTGTCGCTTCGGTTACCACTGGCGAGCCGCATTCCCGGCAGAAGTGGCGGTGTGACGGCAGTCCGCTGTCGCCTGTATCGGTAAAGCATGCCGTTACTCCCTGCTGTTCATAATCACTTTTTTCCACCAGAAGGTTAACCGAGAATGCACTTCCGCTCGCTTTCTGACAATGGGTACAATGACAAACCACCACCGAGCGGGGCGGTGTTTTCATTCTGTAGCGGACGGCACTACACAGGCATCCTCCTTCCACCAACGTCATGTTCTTTCTCCTTTGTTAATTTTATCGAAAACGTTTTCGATAATTAAGTAGACAATACCCTGACCGCGTGTGGCCGTCAAGGCAGGGAAATTGGCAGGTTATGCTTTCTGGAAAAATTCACTACCGTGCGAGGAGCGCAGGATCAGCTCGGGCGACCACACCTCCTGTAGTGTTTCGACCGGTTTACCGTTCATGTGCGCCAGAAGCAACTGGACCATTCGCTGGCCCGCTTCCTGGGTTGGCGCGGAAAAGGTGGTTAACGGCGGATTCAGGTAAGGTCCGAGCGGGTGGTTGTCGCAACCAATAATTGCCACATCGGTACCGGGGCGCTTTCCGGTTTCCACAATGGCCTGCATCGCGCCGCTGGCAATCAAATCGTGGCCGCACATGATCGCCGTTGGCGGATTTTTCATCGCCAGCAGCTTTCTGGCACCCGCTAATCCGCCTGTTTCGGACAGCTCCCCGTCAACAATCAGAGCAGGATCAAAAGACAGATTTGCGGCATCCAGCGCCGCCATGTAGCCTGCCCGCAAGTGGTGGCTGAGCATGAGGTAGTCTGGAGTATTGAGAAGCCCGATGCGGCGGTGCCCCAGGCCGATAAAGCGCGCGGTGCCGTTGCGCCCGGCAACAGTGCGGTCAATATCAACGAACGGGAAAGGATTGCCCGTTTCACTTCGTCCGAGAGTGGCAAATGGCACGCTGCGATCCTGCAAAAACTGGATTCTGGCATCCTCTTTACGCGTTCTGCCAAACATCACCGCATCAACACGCTGTTGTTCAACCAGGCGTCTGAAGCTGTCTATCTCCGATTCAATGCTTCTTCCGGTGACAATAACCAACTGATAAGGCGTTTTTTCCAGTTCCTGGTCGATTCCGGCCATTAGATCGAGAAAAAAAGGTTGTGCAAAGTGGGCCTGAGGATACGAAAGCACAAACCCGATGGTTTCCGACGTTCCGCTGCGCAAACGCCGTCCCGCCGGATCGGGCGAGAAGCCCAGTTCAGACGCGGCGGCAAGCACGCGTTGCTTCGTGGCTTTACTCACATCCTCCCGGCCATTCAGCGCCTTGGATACCGTAGAGACGGACAACCCGAGGTGCTGTGCCAGTTTTACGATATTGATCCTTTGCTTCATCCCATGCCACCAGAATTGATTGATTTATCGAAAACGATTTCGATTAAATATAACAGATTGGCTTTTTTAAAACTATCAGGATGCCCTGTCCCCACATCATTAGTACCGTGCGGACATTAGCAATGTCCCCTCCTGGCACAACACAGTCAGTCTAAAGCGCCGTCAGGTCTGCCATAATCGTACAGCAGACCTTATACCTGAAAGCCCATTCCGAACCGCATTCTGGACGTTCTAGCGCAACAGTATCTTACCCAGCAGATAAGTTGTTGCCTGTCCGCCGATGTGGACTCGATCCCCCACTCGCTGGCAGCGTAAATCTCCGCCACGTTCGGCGCCCTGGCGCGCCAGCATCTGCGTTTTTTTCAGTTTTTCAGCCCAGTATGGAATTAGCATGCTATGTGCTGAACCTGTAACGGGGTCTTCCGGTACGGCTTCTCCCGGGCAAAAGAAACGGCTGACAAAATCGTATTTTTCTTCGCCGGGTGCGGTTATGCAAACCATTTTCCCCAGAGGGAGCATGGCATTAATGTTCGGGCGTAGCGCTTCTACCTGCCGTTGATTATCCAGCACGACCATGTAATCACGCGCCACGCGCACTTCTTTGCATTCCGTGATGCCCAACGTTTCCAGCAATAAGGACGGCGGCACGACGGGCTCGGTTTCCCAGGCAGGAAAATCAAGCGTCAACCACTCGCCGCTGCGTGCTACTGTCAATGGGCCAACAAACCGGGTATCAAAATGGATAGTCGCACCCGGGTAATCAAGATGTTCAAAGATGACGTGCGCAGCAGCAAGTGTGGCATGCCCACACAGATTTATTTCCCCCTGAGTGGTAAACCAGCGCAACTCGAAGCCGTTTTCATTTGGGACAAAAAAAGCCGTTTCTGACTGGTTATGCTGTTTGGACATTTTCAATAATGTCTCATCAGGCAACCACTCGGTGAGCGGACACACGGCTGCGGCATTGCCGCCAAAAGTAGCCGTGCTAAAGGCATCAACCATGTAAAAATCAATTTGTTGCATAGCGCAAACCTCGAATCATTCTTTGAGCCCCCCCACTCTACCATGCCTCGACAACGCGCAATCTCGTATTTTTCATCGTTTGATGTTCGGCTTCGGCGCCATTCCGTTGCTGGCGCTGTATCCCAATACCAGACGACATTTAAACAATGTCGCAACACCCCATTGACCTTCAAGTGAACTTTAAACTTATACTTTGAAAAAGGCCAATGGGCCGGGACACCCGTCTGACATTGTCGAAGAGGAAGTGAGATGCAAACGATTCTGGGGGCAAGCGGACAGATTGCCCGGGAACTTGCTCGCGAGTTAACGCATTCTTACAGTGCTGAACTGAGGCTTGTAAGCCGTAATCCACAGAAGGTAAATGACAGCGATAGCCTTATGCCCGCTGATTTACTGGATGCCCGTCAGACACTGGAAGCGGTTAAAGGAAGCCGCATTGTCTATTTTGCGGCGGGTCTGCCGCCGGATGCCGACCTCTGGGAACAGCAGTTTCCGGTAATGCTGCAAAACGCGCTGAACGCGTGTCGGACAGTGGGGGCAAGTTTTGTTTATTTTGACAATACTTATATGTACCCACAGGACAGCAGATTGCAGACCGAGGAAACGCTGTTCCTGCCGTCAGGGCGCAAAGGGCGGGTTCGGGCCCTGATGGCAAACAAAGTGCTGGAGGAGATGCGCCGGGGCGACATCCCTGTGCTTATCGGGCGCGCGCCCGAGTTTTATGGGCCGGGGAAAACCCAGAGTTTTACCAATGCCTTAATTTTAGACAGACTTAAAGCAGGGAAAAAGCCACGCGTGCCATTACGTGACGACACGTTACGTACGCTCATATGGACTCCCGATGCCAGTCGGGCTTTAGCGCGCCTTGGCAACACCCCTGATGCCTTCGGTCAGACGTGGCACCTGCCCTGTTGCGATGAACGGCTCACCTATGCGCAGTTTGTTTCTCTGGCCTGTAACGTGTTCGGGAAAGAAACGTCATGGTCTGTCCTGAGCAAATTCGCCTTGTTCGCCGCCGGTATCTTTTCCAAAGGCCCACGGGAACTCCGGGAGCTCCTGCCCCGCTATCAACATGATAACCTGTTTGATTCATCAAAATTTAAGCGGCGATTCCCGGACTTTCAGATAACAACGTACCGTCAGGGACTGGAAACCCTTTACCGTGAATGGAAAGCGCCACTCACCGTAAAGAAAGACAAATAAACAACCACGCAGGTAGTATCGCTAATCAACCCCTGACATTAAACAGGTAGAATCAGATGAAACTCATTGAGATAACAGAAGCTGGCGGCCCTGAAGTTCTGAAGGTAAGCCAGGGAAAAATGCCGGAATGTGGCGAGAACGATGTCCTGATCTCAGTTAAAGCGGCCGGCGTGAATCGCCCGGATATTATGCAGAGAGAGGGAAAATATCCCATGCCAGAGGGTGTTACGCCGGTTCCCGGGCTGGAAGTCGCGGGTATCGTACACACAATCGGGAAAAACGTTGTTCACTTTTCAGTTGGCGATCGCGTCTGTGCGCTCACCAATGGCGGGGGATATGCAGAATTTTGCGCCGTTCCGGCAGGTCAGGTATTGCCGGTCCCACAAAATTTAAGTTTTACAGAAGCAGCAGCGCTCCCGGAAACATTCTTTACGGTATGGGCCAATCTTTTTTCGTTGGGAAAAGTGAGAAAAGAGGATGTTGTTTTGATCCACGGTGGCGCAAGCGGCATAGGGACGACCGCGCTGGCGTTGTGTAATGCCATGAATATTAAAGCGTTCAGCACCGTCGGAAGTGACGATAAAATTCCGTTCCTGCAACAATATGGGGAAATCATTAACTACAAAACCCATGATTTTGAAGAAGAAATCCGCAGCAGAACCGACGGAAAAGGCGTTGATGTTATTCTTGATATTGTCGGCGCCGCTTATTTTAACAAGAACCTTCGCCTTCTTAAAAAGGATGGTCGGCTCGTACTGATTGGATTTATGGGGGGCAGGATGGTTAAGGAATTCGATATCCAGGAACTGATCCTTAAAAGAGCGGTGGTAACCGGTTCAACGATGAGGAGCCGGGACGCTGCTGAAAAGGAAGAAATCGCCCAACAGCTCATACAAAAAGTATGGCCTTTAATCGAAGCCGGAAAGTGTAAACCCGTCATTCACCAGACAGTTAAATTTGAGGATGTCCGTCAGGCACATACATTACTGGATGCCGGAACTCATATCGGTAAAGTTATCCTTACCCTTGAATAAGCGCAAAGGGCGGGAGCATCCCCTGTCCCGCCCTGCACAATTATACAATCCTCAGCGGGCCAGCCCCTGGTAACCGGGTTATCAGATTTGCGCCCATTAACGTTGCCGGCGTGTAGGCCCCTCCTGCAATCCGGTTCATCATCAGGTGCTCAACCACCGCTAACGACCCCATAATGGTCAGGGTATAACCATTCGGTGTACGGATACGGGCAGTTTTTTTGTCGCCACGGGCATTGATGGCCTCTCCCCACACAAAAGAGGGCGTCTGTTCACGCTTTATTTCTCCGGGGCCTTTCACCGTTCGGGATATATAAGCCTTGAGGAGCTTCTGCACCCACGCCAGTCGCAGCAATGGCCTGATGTAGTTTGCTCTCCGGGCCTGGGAAATCATGCGCGTCGACCCCGGCACAAAGACCTGAATGTCTGGAATACCTGTCGTGTAATACGCCGTGGACACGTCCCCCCAGGGGATTGTCATCGCGTCCTTCTCGCCATCGCCGAAGTCAATACGGCGAACTTCATAAGCAAGCGGCACGGTAATGATCTTCCCTCCTCGCCGAATTTTTCCGCCCTGCGCCAGCCCCTCGATCGCCGTTTTCGCCGTACCCGGAGAAAAAACAGAGCGTGAATCGAATCCCAGGTTAAGGCGGATCGCATCCGGCAGGGCCTCCTTCAGGGCGGCCGCCACGCAGTCCGTAGGAATAACGTCAAACCCGACGCCGGGGCACAATACAACACCGGCATCCCGGGCACGGGTATTCAGCAGTTGTGCCGCCTCGAACACGTCAATCTCCCCTGTAATATCAAGATAATGGGTTCGGGTTTGCAGGCAGGCCTCCATCAAAGGCGCCGCAGTGGCGGAGAACGGCCCCGCACAATTTAATACCAGAGCACACCCTTCGAGCTGTCTGAGCAGTTCAGCCGGGTTATCAAGGGCGAAGGCGTGAGCCTCAAGCCCGAGATTGCGAGCCAGAAAGTCTACCGTTTCTTGCCTGCGCCCCGCCAGAACTGGCCTGAATCCTCGCCGTACGGCCTCACGGGCAATCATTTCTCCGGTATAACCGTTCGCGCCATAGATCATCCAGCGCGGAAATTCTGGATGGGAATGTTGCTCATTCATTGCATTGACCCCTTTAATAAATAAATTGCCAGGCTTACGTCACAGCATAACCTTAAAGTTAACTTCAAGGTCAATATACCCGTCATACTTCACGTTGCATGTACATTGGTTGTGCCATAACGGTGACAGTTCAAATCTGAGCCAGGAGGCATAACGTAATGATTAAATTCACCAGCGAATGATAAAGCCAATACCATTACTTTTATTCCGCCTTATTTTTATTCGTCATTGATTGTCAGACGGCAAGATAACGATTAAAATAGTTTCTATCGCATTCACCCTTCGTTGAATCCTTCTCATTACATCTTCAGAGAAATCGTCAGTCATGATTATCAGACCAGAGCAACATTGGTTTTTTCGATTATTTGATTGGCATGGCTCGGTATTGTCAAAAATAACATTTCGGTTATTTTTAAACCTTGTCATGTCAGCTATCGCAATTATCATTTATCAATGGTATGAGCAACTGGGCATCCACTTAACCGTTGCCCCTTTTAGCCTGCTGGGGATCGCAATCGCTATCTTTCTCGGCTTTCGCAACAGCGCCAGCTACAGCCGTTTCGTTGAGGCACGGGGACTGTGGGGAACCTTACTGATTGCCGAGCGTTCCATCATCCGTCAGTTAAAAAATTTGTTGCCGAATGACGTTGAGCTACATAAAAGAATTTCAGGTTATCTGATTGCCCTTTGCTGGAGCCTGAAACATGAATTACGCAAAACCGACGCCGGATATGATATGTACCGAATTCTGCCCCGGCATATTCTTACCCAGGTCATGTTCAGCCCGATGAAAACCAACCGGATATTATTATTGATCGGCGATGAAATGGCAGCATTGCGTGAACAAGGCAAGCTGAGCGATATTACATTTGGCCTCATCGATAATAAAATAGATGAAATCGCCCACGTTATTGGCGGCTGTGAACGAATTGCAAATACCCCGGTGCCGTTTGCTTATACATTAATACTCCAGCGAACCGTTTATCTTTTTTGTACCCTTCTTCCTTTTGCGCTGGTTGGCGACCTGCATTACATGACGCCATTCGTGTCCGTTTTTATTTCCTATACCTTTTTATCCTGGGATTCCCTGGCGGAAGAACTTGAAGATCCCTTTGGCACATCGGCTAACGATTTACCGCTTAACGCGATTTGCAACACCATTGAGCGCAATCTGAAAGAGATGACCGGGCAACAGCCCCTGCCGGAGCCGCATCAGCCCGATCGCTACTTCAATCTGACCTGAGTCCATTGCCCGCTACCCACCAATGTACGACAGGTTCTGCGTAATGCCGGTGTTCCCCTGATGCAAAAAATGCGTCTGTTTTTTATGCGTCAGCGCATCGGCAATACGCATCTTAAGGGCATCCTGCTGCGTATCGTCTTGCAGCACGTCTCGTAAATCGACCCCGCCATCACCAAAAAGACATAAATGCAGTTTGCCGATGGAAGAGACGCGCAGCCGGTTGCAACTGGCGCAGAACGTTTTTTCATAGGGCATGATCAGGCCGATTTCGCCTGCAAAGTCCGGGTGGCAAAAGACCTGTGCCGGGCCATCACTGCGCTGGCGAATCTGGCGCACCCAGCCGCGTCGCAGCAGTTCATCACGCAGCACCGCGCCCGAAATATGATGGCGTTGAAACAGCTCGTTGCCCTCACCCGTTTCCATCAGTTCGATAAAGCGCAACTGAATGCGGCGAGGCTTAATCCAGGCCAGAAACGTGTCCAGTTGATGATGATTCACATCGCGCATCAGAACCGTATTCACCTTGACCTTTTCAAAACCGGCGGCAAACGCCGCATCAATACCGTTCATCACTTCCTGAAATTTATCCTGCCCGGTGATGGCATAAAACTGGCGAGCGTCCAGACTGTCCACGCTGACGTTGATGGCGGTTAATCCGGCCTCACGCCAGCGCGCGACGTCACGCGCCAGGCGATAGCCATTGGTCGTTATCGCAATCTGGCGAATCGCCGCATTTTCACGCACCGCCGCGATAATATCGATAAAGTCGCGGCGTAAGGAGGGTTCCCCGCCGGTAAGACGGACTTTTTCCGTACCCAACGCGGAGAACGCGCGGGTGACGCGGCGAACTTCATCCACCGACAAGAATGACTTGTTGCTCACGCCGCCGGGTTTGTACCCGTCCGGCAGACAGTAGGTACAACGAAAATTGCACACATCGGTAACGGACAGACGTAAATAGGTGAATTTACGCTGCCATGAGTCCATAAGCGGTTGCATAGATAACCTCGGGAGACAACGAACAGGCAGGCCACATCACGCTGATGTGGCCTGAGACAGGAAGTAAGACGTGTTAGTGGGTTTTCATCCCCGCCGCCAGCATCAGCAGCTTAAACCCGGATGCGACGACGGCCAGCGCCATAACGCTTGCCGCCCAGATGATGACCATCCAGCCCACCCTTTTCCACCAGGCGCGTGGGGCGGTATCCGCAGGTTTAGCGTGCTCTGTGTCTGATAGTGAAGCCATTAATGATACCCCTCATCAGGATTAATTTTTCCGCGAAAGACGTAGTAACTCCAGCAGGTGTACATCAGAATCACCGGGATAATCAGTAGCCCGCCCACCAGCATAAAGCCCTGGCTTTGCGGCGGTGACGCGGCCTGCCAGATAGAGATCGACGGCGGAATGATATTGGGCCAGATGCTGATGCCCAGCCCGCTGAATCCCAGGAAAATCAGTCCAAGGGTCAGCATAAACGGCCCATAGCTCGCTTTGCGGTTATAGGCGGAACGCACAATTCCCCAGCAGCAAACCAGCACTAACAGCGGGACAGGCGCAAACCAGATGATCTCTGGCAGGCTGAACCAGCGTTGAGCAATCGCCGGATGCGTCAACGGCGTCCACAGGCTGATAATGACGATGATCGCCAGCAGCAGCAGCGTCAGGATAATCGCCTTCTCCGACATGCTTCGGTGCAGCGGGCCTTCCGTTTTCATGATAAGCCAGGTGCAGCCCAGTAACGCATAGGCCACCACCAGCCCCACGCCGCAGAACAGCGGGAAAGGCGCCAGCCAGTCCATCGTCGAGCCGCTGAACGCCCGTCCGGTTACCTGCAAGCCGTTAACCAGCGTTCCCACGGCGACGCCCTGGCTGAAGGTTGCCAGCACAGAACCGCCGATAAAGGCTTTATCCCAAAGCGGACGGTGTTCCGGCGTCGCTTTAAAGCGAAATTCAAACGCCACGCCCCGGAAAATCAGCCCCAGCAGCATGGCGGTTAGCGGCACGCTGAGCGCATCGACAATCACCGCATAAGCCAACGGAAACGCGCCATATAACGCCGCGCCGCCCAGCACCATCCAGGTTTCATTGCCATCCCAGACGGGGGCCACGGTATTCATCATCATGTCGCGCTCTTTCTCGTTCTTATTGAACGGAAAAAGAATGCCGATCCCCAGATCAAAGCCGTCCATCACGATGTACATCAACGTTGCGAAGACAATGATGACGAACCAGATTATTGACAGGTCGATGCCCATTTTATTCTCCCCTGCGTGTGTTCATGGGTTCGCTCACCGCCGATAACGGACGCGCTGGCGTACCCCCCTGAGCGATATCATGCGCATGCTCGCGCACTGGCCCCTTTTTGATCAGCCGCACCAGGTAGAGGTAGCCCACCCCAAAGACGGACGAATAGACGAGGATGAACGCCAGCAGGCTGACGGACATGTGCATGTCGCCGTGTGCGGAAACAACATCACGCGTGCGCTGCAAACCGTAGACCACCCACGGCTGGCGGCCAATCTCGGTGGTAAACCAGCCCGCCAGAATAGCGATTAACCCCGATGGCCCCATGCAGAATACGAACCACAGGAAAGGACGACACTGATACAACCGGCCACGCCAGCGCAGCCACGCGCTCGCCACGCCGGTCAGGATCATCAGCATCCCCAGTCCCGCCATTATCCTGAACGACCAGAAAATGATGGTTGAGTTCGGGCGATCCTCTTTCGGGAACGACTTCAGCGCGGGCACTTGTTTGTCGAGGCTGTGCGTCAGAATCAGGCTTCCCAGATAAGGGATTTCAAGGCTGTACTTCGTTTTTTCCGCGTCCATATCCGGTACGCCAAACAGAACCAACGGCGTGGCTTCGCCTGGCGGGTTTTCCCAGTGCCCTTCAATCGCCGCAATTTTCGCCGGCTGATGTTCCAGCGTATTGAGACCGTGCGCATCGCCAATCACCGCCTGAACCGGTGCGACAAACAGCGCCATCCACAACGCCATCGAAAACATCTTTCTGATCGCGGGCGTGTCGTTTCCTTTCAGCAAATGCCAGGCCGCCGACGCGCCGACGAAGAAAGCGCTCGCCAGAAACGCCGCCGTGGACATATGCAATAAACGGTACGGGAACGACGGGTTAAAGACGATGGCCATCCAGTCCACCGGCACGACAACGCCGTTCTCAATCGCGTAACCCTGCGGCGTTTGCATCCAGCTATTGGAAGAGAGGATCCAGAACGTTGAAAACAAGGTTCCCAGCGCAACCATACAGGTCGCGAAGAAATGTAGCCCCGGCCCGACGCGCTTCCAGCCGAACAGCATCACGCCCAGAAAGCCCGCCTCAAGGAAGAATGCCGTCAGAACTTCATACGTCAGCAACGGACCGGTGATACTTCCGGCAAATTGTGAAAAGCCGCTCCAGTTAGTCCCGAACTGGTAAGCCATGACCAGGCCTGAGACCACCCCCATCCCAAAATTGACGGCAAAGATCTTTGACCAAAAATGATAAAGGTCGCGATACGTTTCATTTTTGGTTTTGAGCCATAGCCCTTCAAGGACGGCGAGAAAACTTGCCAGGCCAATTGTTATTGCGGGAAAAAGAATGTGAAAAGATACGGTAAAGGCAAATTGTATCCTCGCAAGGTGAAAAGCATCTATTCCAAACATAATTCCCCCCACGGAGTCGACATTGACTGATTTATTTTGTACAACGCTTTCATTTCCAGCCTTTTTCTTTGATTAATAGCGATTTTCTGAATATTTCAGAGCAGGTGAATCTAATAATTTTCGGCGTGTTTAATTAGTCTCAAACAATTATTCAAAAAGTTCAAATAGGTTAAATTTAATAAGTGATAGATAACATTTATTATGATAATGATAAAATCCTGTTATAATTTCTTTAAATCGACAGCGCAGACGCCGCATAATCCGGGCAAACCCCGCGAATTAACTGGGTTCCACCATCTGTTATATAAAGTTTTATATAACGAATAATAAAAGATGTTGCTGTTATCTCCCGGATAGAGACAACTGTTTGTATTTATTAACCATCACCATTACCCATTTTTTAAATAAGGTTAATGGCTTTTCAAATGGATATTTGTCCGGCTGGCTTTTATTTATATAACGCGCAGCCGCTAAACGTAATTGTTAAATACACTGGAATAACCCTACCTGTTATGTAGCTATTTCAGGATGCCAATGTGACCAGAATAGTCAGGAGTTCATATGAATAAGAAAAGACGTTCAGTTCCCGGAGTCAGACACTATGACGGTCCTGCTGGCGGCTGGGGCGCGTTAAAAGCAACGGCCATTGCCGTTCGTACACAAATGGACGCGCTTGAAGCACCCGTTACCCTGTTACGCACAAATCAGCCAGACGGCTTTGACTGCCCGGGATGCGCATGGCCGGATAAAGAACATAAATCAACGTTTCAGTTTTGCGAAAACGGTGCGAAGGCCGTCACGTGGGAAGCGACAAGCAAGCGCGTCACACCGGCGTTTCTGGCCAAAAATACCGTCAGCGCGCTGCTGAAGAAAACAGATTTCGAACTTGAAGGGTATGGTCGCCTGACTCATCCGCTGGCCTATCACAAAGAAAGCGACACATTTCGCCCTGTCGAATGGGAACAGGCCTTTGCCCGCATCGGCGAAGTGCTTCGCGGCCTCTCCCCTGAACAGGTGGAATTTTACACGTCCGGTCGCGCCTCCAACGAAGCAGCATATCTGTTCCAGCTTTTTGCGCGCGAATACGGCAGCAACAATTTTCCCGACTGTTCCAATATGTGCCACGAAGCCACCAGCGTAGGCCTGCCGCGCTCAATTGGCATCGGTAAAGGAACCGTATCGCTGGATGATTTTGAAAAGACGGAACTGGTGATCGCTATCGGCCATAACCCAGGGACAAACCATCCCCGCATGATGGGGACGCTGCACGAGCTTGCGCGCCGCGACGTGCCGATTATCGTCTTTAACCCGCTGCGAGAAAGAGCGCTGGAACGCTTTGCCGACCCGCAGAGCATCATCGAAATGGCGACCTACAGCTCAACCGACATCGCCTCAACCTATTTCCAGGTCAGGGCTGGCGGTGATGCCGCCGCGCTGAAAGGCATTGCCAAACATGTGTTGCAGCTGGAAGCCGAGCGTGGCGATGTTCTGGATCGCGAGTTTATCGCCGCCCATACGCTGGGCTTTGACGATTTTGCCGCAGATATTGCTGCAACCTCCTGGGAATCCATTGAGCGCGAATCAGGTTTAAACCGTGAGCAACTGGAAAAAGTCGCGGAAGCCTACGCCAGGTCCAACGCCACCATCATCACCTACGGCATGGGCATTACCCAGCATAACAAAGGGACGGCGAACGTGCGTCTGATTGCCGACCTGCTGTTAATGCGCGGCAATATTGGCAAACCCGGCGCAGGTATTTGCCCGCTTCGCGGACACTCCAACGTTCAGGGGAACCGCACCGTCGGCATTACCGAGAAACCGGCGCCAGAATTCCTCGAACGGTTAAGCGACGTTTTCGGGTTTGTTCCCCCGTCGAAACACGGACACGACGCCGTACAGGCGACGCAGGCCATGATCGACGGGCGCGCCAGGGCGCTGATCTGCCTGGGCGGTAACTTTGCCGTGGCAATGCCCGATCACGAACAGGGGTTCCCGGCAATGCACGGGCTGGACTTGAGCGTCCACATCGGCACCAAACTGAACCGAACGCATCTGCTGGTCGGGAAAGAGACGTTCATCTTCCCCTGCCTCGGGCGCACCGAACTGGATATTCAGCGTACCGGCAGACAATCCATCACGGTAGAAGATTCTATGTCGATGGTGCATGCCTCCTCCGGCAAACTGAAACCGGCGTCGCCGTTATTGCGTTCGGAACCAGCCATTATTGCCGGAATGGCGAAAGCCACGCTGACAAACAGCAAAATCGGCTGGATGGAGCTGGTTGCTGATTACGATCTCATCCGCGAACTGATTGAACAAACCATTCCCGGTTTCGACAATTACAACGATCGTATCCGGGTGCCTGGCGGTTTCCGTATGCCACTGCCGCCGACCGAACGCGTCTGGCCGACATCGACGGGCAAAGCTATGTTCTCCGTATTCCACGGCGTTAACGAGAACGTGACCGGCGAAGGTGAAAATACGCTGCGTCTGATTACCCTGCGAAGTCACGATCAGTACAACACCACCATTTACGCGATGGACGATCGTTATCGCGGCGTATTTGGCCGTCGTGACATTATCTTTATGAACGAAGGCGATATGGAGCAGTTAGGGCTCGAACATGGCGATCGCGTCGATATCCGAACGGCCCTGCCTGACAGCGATCTCTGCCTGGAAGATATCACCGTCGTGGCCTACAGCATTGCGGCAGGTTCTGTCGGCGCCTATTATCCTGAGGCCAATGTTCTGGTTCCGCTCAATTATATTGATAAAGAGAGCGGTACGCCTTCTTATAAATCCGTACCGGTAAATATCACCTTGCGCTCAAAAGAAATTCGCGCGCTGTAAAATTCGCCCCTTATTCATGACGTTCTGCTGAATAAGGGGATTTATTTTTCAGCCACTGACGCGCAGAAACGGTATTGTTACGCCGCAATTCGGTTACAAAATTTATACATTCATGCAATAATGTGAACCCATGTCGTAGCGCAAACGGCTGCCGGAGCCTCTTCTTTGCCCCCAACAGACCGTCTGCCGAAGAGATGAATGATGGACATAAAACAACTCAAATATTTAATCGCGCTGGATCAGACCCGTCACTTTGGTAAGGCCGCATCGCAGTGTAATATCACGCAACCCACCCTCTCCATGCGCATTCGCAATCTGGAGGAGGAGCTTGGTCTGGTGCTTATCGTTCGCGGGCAACGCTTTGAAGGCTTTACCCCGGAAGGCGAACGTATTCTGGCATGGGCAAAATCCCTACTGGCCGCGCACGATGGCTTACAGGCCGAGGCCGCGCTCTGCAAAGGACAGGTTGTCGGCGTGCTCCGTCTGGGTATGGTGCCGCTCGCCAGCGTCGATCCTATGCTGTTTATTCGCGAATTAACCCCCAAATACCCGGAACTGCAATTTAGTCTCTATTCCATGACCTCGGAGCAAATTGCCGAAGGCGTAAACAGCAACCAGTTGGAGCTGGGAATATGTTATCTGAATAACATTGATGTCAGTCCGTTTGATGTTATCCCGTTAGCGAAAACCCGGATGGGTCTGCTGCACGACACGCGCCATTTCAAAATAGAAAATGAGAGCCTCTCCTGGAACGATCTCATTAATTTCCCGCTGGGTTTTCTGACCAAAGGTATGCATTACAGAGAGCACATGGATATGAGTTTTAAATCAGCCGGAATCTCGCCTAAGCATATTTTCGAAAGCGATTCGACATTCCAGATTATTCAGGCCGTACAGCGTGGCATATGTTGCGCCATTATGCCGCTCAATAATGGGCTGGAGAATTTAAACAGTAATTTTCATATTACGCCGATCGTCAATTCCAACATTGAAGCCCCTGTCGGCCTGATCATGCGTAAGCAAGCGCCGGTTTCCTCGCTCGCGCTGCGCTGCTTTACGGACGCGCGCGACATCTACGCCGCCCACAACCCACAGCATTCGTAATACCCGCAATCCGCGCCTTTGCGTGGATTGCTTACACAAGCCATCCATCTTCATCATTGCAGGATTCGCACATGCCGTTTCTGTGCCGGTTTTTTTCCTTTACGGCATTTAAAAACAGTAATAATTCACGATCGGTTCTTAAGCGGAATTTCGTCATTAACGCGTTTCGATGCGCCAGCACCGTTTTCTGACCGATCGCCATTTTGTAAGCAATCTGCTTTGACGTCATCCCCGCATAAAGAAAGGCAGCGAGCTGGTTTTGTTGCCCGGTAAGCGTCTTATGCGGGCAATACCCGCAGTGGTGTACGGCATGGGGCGTTTTTGCCTGCTGTAAAGAAAACCAATGCTGCTTAATCACTTTACTGATCTTACTGACGCTTGCATTGAGCGGAATAAACACGATGTTTCCTATACAGGAGGGAATTTCTCCTCGCGCGGGAATATGTTTTTTATCCACCAGGCCAATCATCAGGCGTGGCGCACGAAATCGCATTTCAGCATGACAAATATACTGTTCACCGGGGTGCAGAATCAGAATTAAGATATCGGCACAGGCGGCGTTTGCGTAGTCATAGTCGTTAAAGGTGAGCGTGGTCCGATTCAGGTTCGGTGGAAATATTTCGCACAATAACGCGCGCAATCCGTATTGATAAAAACGATCCTGACATCTGATGACAATATTCATGTATACGCGGCTCCGGGTAATAATTACTGATAGCTCAATGAAACCGTCACAACCGAATCAATGGTTCCCGGTGAGACCTGCCCTTGTTCACTGTAGAGCCGGGCGCGTAAATTCCAGGTGTAACGCTGTGCGACAATTTCACTGGTCAGAACCTGACCGTCGCCCAGCGGTCGGCCGTCCGCCGCCTGCAACTGTATCGCGACAGGGGTAGCGGTTCCCAGATTGCGATACATATCATCGCGATGCATGTCATCAGCGTTGCCGTTAAACTGAATCATCACGCCGGTTGTGCCTTCCGGGCAATGTTCAATGCTGAAATCAAAACTGACCCACGGCGTCGTTGACCCTGCGGTATACATTGATGAGGCCGTTACCGGACTCCCCGCCGTTAAATCAACGGTTTTAGTGATGCTGTCGCTGCTCACCTGACACGGCGCGGCTTTCACATTCCCTTTGATGTTTAATGCGATCGGATCGCCCTGACCCCATACCTGACCAGTAAGCAGCATCAGGGCCAGCAGCCAGCGTTTTCTTCCAGGCATACTTTTTCCTTGGGTTATTGGTAGGTAATATTCAACGTGGCGGTGGCATTCGCGCTGCCCGGCTTCACCTGGCTTTTGGTCTGGTAATAACGCGCCACCAGCGGAAATGTCTCCTGCCCGCCTGCGGATTTTTTCAGTACGATGCGGTTATTCAGTTGCAGCGGCACATCGTTATAAACTATCTGGACTCCCACGCCGCCTGCCGTTTCGGGGCTACCCTGCCCGGTCAGCGCCAGAACGCTGGCGTCAGCCGGCGCATCAGGGTTTTGCGTTCCCGCCAGTTCAACATTGATATTCGCCCCCGGATCGCAGTTCAGCCCCAGATTTTGCGTATCGCTGTGCGACAGCACGGCTCCGGGCTGGCCGGTGAACTCAGCGGCATTAATATCACCGAGCTGAAAATTAAGAATCTGGCTGGAAAACGAACATGCGAGCGCCGTCACCTGGGTATCGGCGCCCATTGAAATCTGCATAAAAGAATGATCCGGCGTACCAAACCATCCCTGTGCAATCACTCCCGGCGTCAAATATCCCGATTGGATCGTTGCTGTTTTAATCAGCATCACGTCATAGTTACCGAGGTTATAGATATAGCTGGCGCCATTTGACGGCAGCACAAAATCCCCTGCGGGAATGGATAGCCTGATTCCCACCCCCTTCAGATTGGTGTTGTAAACATGATTTATCGGCGAAGGCGTCGCTGACAGGTAATTGATCGCATAAGCGCCGTTGCAATAGACGGCACCGCCAGGCGCCGTGACCAACAGTTTGGCATACCCGGAGACCCTGGCGCGGGCGATTTCTGCCCCTACCGGCGCATCTCGCTGCACGACAATATTCCCCATTGAGACGGTATTAAATAATGTCGTATTAACGGTACAGTCATCGGCAACGCTGAACCCTGAAAAAAGCATCAGTAAACTGAATAAGAGATAAGTTCGTTTCATTGTCAGATTCTCACGAGAGGTCAGCCCACTTAGCGGCAAAGAGAGCCGGTCACGCTAACGCCGCTGTAGTTCTCGGCTGCGGTTAATGAATAATTTGCCGTGCAGCGCTGCTCGCCGTCACGTCCCCAGACCACATTCAGCGTCCCTTCCGGCGGCATGCCGCTTAAATAGACCTGCCCCTCGTCACCAACAATAAATTGTTGTTCTTGCGCGCCTTTTAACGTCACCATCGCCCCAAATGGCACCGTCGAACCGTGGGGTCTGGTCAACGTCAACAGCACGCGCAGCCCAACATTAGCGACATAGTCCGCCCTCACGACCGCGCCACGGGTCGGCACAACGGTTTTGTTGGTGAGCGCCAGTTCAACATCGTCCGCAACGGATGCCGTATCCAGGCCGATATCATTTTTGCGATACGGTGAAACATTGGCGGAAACGGTGTAGCCACGAAAATCAGTTCGTACGCCGCTCTGGTTTTTAATCCCGACCCCCGATGCGCCAGGCGCGCCAATCAGCACGTTGGTTTCCCCCAAAGGCTGAGAGAACGTTACGCCATCGGCATATGCCAGCACGCCCCCCGCGAGAGCGTAATTCACGCGCTGCGAGTGGCGATCGTAACGATACCCCCCGCTAACATCGGCGTAAGTACCCTTATAATCCGCGCTCAGACTACCGGTATACCCTACGTCATCCGTGCCGTAACCTTGCTGAATATTCCAGTTCAGCGCGTTGCCAGCCAGCGCCGTTCCACTCAGCCCTGCGCTATGAGTCGCGCCCTTCCCGCTGCTGGCATTCATGCCATAACTGGCCCAGGTATTGCTCATAAAGCGATCCAGCAGAATGCTGATATTCAGCGCCAGCTGTTGGTCTTTATCATAACGATCGCCGCTGCCGTTTTTACTCAGCGTCCAGGCGACGCTATAGCTCACGCCGTTCCAGGCATTGTGATACCCCACGCTCCACGACTGCATCGGTTTTCCGGTATGCCAGTAGTCCTCCTGTACCGCGCTTAACGCCAACGATCCGCCGCCTGAGCCCAGGGACTGGTTGACGTTGGCTTCCATACGGTTACGTCGTTTCGTTATCTGCCCGGAACTACCGCCATACGTATCGAAAGTGTCCTGCATACCGTAGTAACCGCGCGTTGAATATCGGTAACCCGCAATCGAAAAGTTTGTTCCTGTCGCGACGCTATTTTTGCTATAGCGCACACGCCAGGATTGCCCCTGAGTCTTGCTGCCATCAGCGGGTTGCGCCCATGACTGGATTACGTCGGCAGAAAGCGCGCCAATCGTTCCCAGATTTTTACCGACGCCGGACGCTATAGCCCGATAGTTACGGGAAGTCTGGACGCCGCCATAAAGCGTGAAACCGCCCGGCAAACCATAAATCGCGGTTCCCTGGCCGAAATCGGTTTGTTCCACACGACTGTCGCTGGAGCGATAGCGCCCGCCGGTTAACGCATATTTGAACCGGCCTTCACGCTGTAACACCGGTAATGATGCGAACGGGACGGTGAAGTGCTGCTCACTGCCATCCGCCTCTTTAACCGTGACCTCCAGATCGCCGGCGCCTCCCGTGGGGAACATGTCGGTAATGTCAAACGCGCCAGGGGCCACGTAACTTTGGTAGATTTGGTAGCCATTTTGCCGGATGACGATCTGCGCATTGGTGCGGGCAATACCGCGCACCACGGGCGCATATCCCTTCAGCGAATCGGGCAGCATGTCGTCATCTGACGCAAGCTGGCCGCCACGAAACGGTATACTGTCAAAAACATCCGCAGGAGAGGCGCTGTCTCCCAGCACCAGTTGCGCTTTCAGCGGGACGATATTGCGCTGGACATAGGTATAAATCGAATCCCAGTCCTCATCGCCCTGACCGCTGCGCCGCCAGGTGGTGTAATTGCGCAAACGCCACGGGCCGATATTTATTCCGGGGCGTAAATTAGCGTACTGGCTATTACTGTTATCACCGCTCAGACTGTAGTTAAGCATCGCGGCGGTAATGCCCTCATCCCAGAGTTCCGGCGCGACATCCCCCCGCGCTCTGGCAGATAACGCCGCCTGCGGAATACTTAACAACAGCTTTTGCGTCGAAAACTGGAACTCACTTGAAGCCTGTGGAATAGCGGACAAATCGGCGCAATCCCCTTTGCCCTGCACACCCGGATACTGCGCGATGTTAACGCCATAGCGTTGCAACATTTCCCCCGACAGGCAGGGCTCAAGCACATCCTCACCAGAAGGCGTTGGTGTTTTATTGAATGCGATATCCTGCGTGTCCAGAAACTGCCCGTTGAGGATAATATCGACATGGTAAGTGCCCTGTGCCTGCCCTCCCATTTCAAAACCAGAAAGATCGATATTCTCGCTACCGGATGGTATATGCTCCAGTAGCGCCGGATTAAAGTAATCCCGACCCAGAACCTCATTCAGCACGCTGAATATTCCCAGGGAGATAAACAATACAAGCCTGGCCGGATACGGATTAATTATATATTTGGCTATCATCATTAACGTAATTCCGACCCGTCGCTACTTAAACAGAACCGCTGTACTCCTCGCTGATTCCACCGTAATCATTAATAATCCTGAATTTCACGCTTCCGCCATTTCCGCCCGAAGGCAGTGCAAAACGGGCGGTACTCCCCGGCGCCACAAACGTTACATTGTCAACTTTCTTACCGGATACGTTAATTTCATTGAAATTAACGTAATAAGGCGTGGGGTTATTTACCTGAATAAACGCCCCGCTCCGGCTCCAGCTTAACTTTCCGAGCTGCGCTTCAGGCGTTGACTTGCTTAGCAACGCAGGCCGATAAATCAGTTTTATTCGTGTTTTAACCGCAATCTGTAACGTATTATCCTTACGTTGGGCCGACGGTATCGATTTAATATTCAGCCAAAACAGGGACTCTTTATCCTCAGGCAGATTTCCCGCCCGAATAATACGCATTACGTTTTGCTGCCCGTTATCAAGTCGGTAAAGCGGCGGTGTAATAATAAAAGGGGCTTTGCCCTTACCGTCATTTTGCGTTTCGATCCACGACTGAATTAAATACGGAATATTATCGGGATTACTGACGCTTAATGACGCTTCTTTTTTACCGCCATCGTAAATAACCCGTGTTCCGCCAATGGAAACACCAGCATTCACACTGGAAACGCCGATAACAAACAGCGCCAACGCGGTGGCGCAAACACGTAATACTTTCATGGTAAACCTCTGAGAGGGCCGGTTATCGGCCCCCCAACAACATATGCTCGTCAGTTATAGTTAACGGTGAAGTTTGCTACGGCGTTCACGACGCCCGGCACAACAGGCACGCTGGTGGCGACATAGGCGGCGTAGAAATCCAGTTGGTTGTCAACCATATCTAACAGTGAATAGGAATAGCCATTGATCTGATTAAGGCCTAAAGGCGATCTGTCTGCCGTCATCAGTCGAATGGCCACCCCGCTTGCCGAACCGGGATCGGCGGAAAGCGCCAACAGATCGGTATTACCCGAATGATTAACGCCATCAAATTTCACCCGCGCGGACGTGACGGAAGAGGGGCAGTTAATCAGACGCAAGGTAAATTTGGTCGTTGACGCTTCATCCCCTGCGTTGGTAAACGCTGTTTTATAGACACTTCCCATATCAACGGTCATTGTATTATTGGCGCCAATATCTACGGTACAGGCGGTATCAAGAACCTGACCCACAAATTTGACCGTGCCGTCATACGCTATCGCATGTGATATTGACAAAATGGCCGCAGCGGAAAGCGCCATTGCTATCATATTTTTTTTCATCATCGCTATCCTTAACACCTGTTTATTTATCGCGTTACGACATAATGTCCATACATTTTCTGCTCTGGAAATGGGCTGTCGGGAAACGCTTATTTTTAGCTATCATCGTAAAGACAAGGAGATAAATAACATGCGATTTCCCCTTCATCATTCGGGCCGCATCACGTCAGCGGTTTGAATCCTGAATCAAGGCGCGATGTCAATTAAGTTCTCCTTAATTTAAATTTTCATATAAATGCACATATTTGCTCAAGTGATTTTTTGGTGTAATTTTACACCTTGTTCTGGATTCACTTATTTTTAGTCTGTCACCATAATTATTAGCTCAAGCAAGACGTTACGCTATTACAGAGACTATTATATGGGAGGACAGATCATGCCTGAAACCAAAATAGCTATTGAATCAAGTATGTATAAGGCTCTGCCTCTGAAGCCAATTGAACATGTAGAAAAACTGATTGCGCACCTGAAGCCACACGCAAACACACGAGAAACAAAATGCAGACAAATTATTAACAACGAAAATAATAGACCACATCAATGTTATTTATTGCTGAAGGGAACCATTGGGGTTTTCAGAGCACGGGACGGCTTCATGCTTAACTCAGAAGTCGCCCCCTTTATTTTTGGCCTCAGCAATCAACTGGTTGATGCTGAATATTTGCTGATGCGCAGTGAGGAGTGCTCTGAGATCGCCTTTATTCCACTGGAGAAAGTTAACGACGTTATAGCAAATGAGAATCTTTGGGAAAGTCTGGCGAAGGTGCTTATCTACACCGCCGGTCGGGTGTACGACCACTGTACGCGCATTTCAGCGCCGACATCCTATGATATTATTCGCGCTCAGTTGTATGAATTAATGCGCGAGTCTAATGAATTCAGGCAAAATATAACTGCCGCAAATTATATTCAGTCAAGAACATTTCTGTCGCGCAGCAGCGTGATGAAGATACTGGCCGATTTAAAAAAAGGCGGCTACATCGTGACCGATCGTGGTGTTCTGAAGCAAATTCAGCAGAATATTCCCCTGAAATACTAGCTATGCTCAACACGCATTAACGCAGAGCCACTAAAATAGAATGACAATGACAGTGACCGGATAACACCTACCATGCCCCTGGATTCTTCCTTTAATCAACTGAAGCAGCCTTCGCCCTATGCAATTGCGCTGCTCAACGCACTCACGTCAGAACAGGATTTCAAACGGTATCCTCGCGGAAGTCGCTTTGTCTTCGTCCAGGGGGGCGAGCACCAGTGCCTGTTTTTCCGCACGGGCGTCGTAAGCATTGAGAACATCGAAAATAGTCTGTTGCTGGGGATAGCTTCTGCCCCGGTCTCCCTGGGGTTCACCAGCGCCCTGTCGGATAAACTGCTGATTCGCGCGCTCGAAGAGTGCGAAGCGGCGACAATTCCCCTGGATGACGTGATGGAAACCATTGAGCGCAAGCACCTGTGGGAGATCATGGCAAAGCATATGATCATCGTCACCAATAAATTGTTTATCCAGAATGAAATGGCGACAGCGCCGACCGCTTACGATCTGCTGTGCTACCAGTTGCAGGCGCTAAGCCAGGAGCCGGAAAGCATCCGCTCTCAGATGGCGGCCTACCAGTATATTCTTGAACGTACCCGCCTTTCGCGCAGCAGCGTGATGAAAATGCTGTCAGCGCTGAAAAAAGGCGGCTATATCGAACTGGAACAGGGCAAATTAATCGCAATTAATCACCTCCCTTCTCGTTTCTAACCCCCCGTTTTTTACGCTTAAAGCGGCGGCATTCGTTGGTCGGGATCGCAATTCTGACGATTACCTCGCCTTTGCGTTCCATAATGAAACATGATTAAGCATAAATGTTCCGTTGATGAAACATGTTATGGCCGAATTTTCTTTTCCGCTCACTGTTGCACAATAAGGTTATCGGCAGTGAGTGGTAGCCGTGTCATGGTACACAACCGATACCCCTACAGCAGAAGATGCGGAGCAAAATAATGAAAAAGCTGATTAACCGTGTAGAAGAGGTACTGAACGAACAACTCGCTGGTCTGGCAAAAGCGTACCCGACGCTGACGCTGCATCAGGACCCGGTTTACGTTACCCGGTCAGATGCGCCAGTGGCAGGAAAAGTGGCGCTGCTTTCCGGCGGCGGCAGCGGGCATGAACCCATGCACTGCGGCTATATTGGGCCAGGCATGCTCTCCGGCGCCTGCCCGGGCGAAATTTTCACCTCACCGACGCCAGACAAAATGTTTGAGTGCGCCATGCACATTGACGGCGGCGAAGGCGTCTTACTGATCATTAAGAATTACACCGGCGACATCCTGAATTTTGAAACCGCCACGGAGCTGCTGCACGACAGCGGCGTAAAAGTCACCACCGTTGTGGTAGATGATGATGTAGCGGTCAAAGACAGCCTTTATACCGCCGGTCGTCGCGGCGTCGCCAATACGGTATTAATTGAAAAACTGGTGGGCGCGGCCGCAGAACGCGGTGACACGCTGGAAGCCTGCGCGGAGCTTGGCCGTAAGCTGAATAATCAGGGGCATTCAATCGGCATCGCGCTCAATGCCTGTACCGTGCCTGCGGCGGGCAAACCGTCCTTCACATTGCAGGATAACGAAATGGAGTTTGGCGTGGGAATTCACGGCGAACCCGGCATTGACCGTCGCCCCTTCTCTTCTCTCGATCAAACTGTCGATGAAATGTTTGACACGCTACTGGAAAACGGCGCATACAGCCGCACGCTGCGTCACTGGGATCATCATCAGGGAAGCTGGCAGGAAGATAAGCAAAGCAAACAGCCGTTGCAGCGTGGCGATCGCGTCATTGCGCTGGTCAACAATCTCGGCGCCACGCCGCTGTCTGAACTGTTCGGCGTCTATAACCGGCTTGAAAGCCGCTGTCAGGAAACCGGCATTACCATTGAACGCAACCTGATCGGCTCTTACTGTACCTCTCTGGATATGACCGGCTTTTCCATCACCCTGCTAAAAGTGGACGATGAAACGCTCGCGCTCTGGGACGCGCCGGTTCACACGCCTGCGCTCAACTGGGGCAAATAAGGAGATTATGTATGTCACTCAACAGAACACACATTGTTAACTGGCTCTACCGCTGCGGTGAGATTTTCACCAAAGAGAGTGATTATCTGACGGGTCTGGACAGAGAGATTGGCGACGCCGACCACGGGCTGAATATGCATCGCGGCTTCAGTAAAGTCGTCGAAAAATTACCCGCGATTGCGGATAAAGACATCGGCTTCATCCTGAAGAACACAGGGATGGTGCTGCTCTCCAGCGTCGGCGGCGCCAGCGGCCCGCTGTTCGGCACGTTCTTCATTCGCGCCGCCCAGGTGACACAGGCACACCAGAGCCTGACGCTCGACGAGCTGTACCAGATGATGCGGGAAGGCGCGGAAGGCGTGACCAGCCGAGGTAAAGCAGAGCCTGGCGATAAAACCATGTGTGACGTCTGGGGGCCGGTTGTGGAGTCGCTGCGCCAGTCATGCGAACAGCACCTGTCGGTGCAGGCGGCGCTGGATGCCGCCAGCGCCCAGGCCGAAGCGGCGGCGCAGAGCACCATCACCATGCAGGCCCGCAAAGGGCGCGCCAGCTATCTTGGCGAGCGCAGCATCGGCCATCAGGACCCGGGCGCAACCTCCGTGATGTTCATGATGCAAATGCTGGCGGCAGCGGCAAAAGAGTAAGGATAACGCGATGGTAAACCTGGTCATTGTTTCGCACAGCGCCCTGTTGGGTGAAGGCGTCGGGCAGTTAGCCCGGCAGATGTTAATCGGCGATGGTTGTAAACTCGCGATTGCAGCCGGTATCGACGACCCACAAAATCCGATTGGCACCGATCCGCTCAAGGTGATGGAAGCCATCGAATCCGTGGCTGATGCGGACCATATCCTGGTCATGATGGATATGGGCAGCGCATTATTGAGCGCCGAAACCGCCCTGGATTTGCTCGACCCGGCGATTGCGGCGAAAGTCCGCTTATGCGCGGCGCCGCTGGTAGAAGGCACGCTGGCGGCGACGGTCAGCGCGGCAATGGGCGCCGGTATTGATAAAGTCATCAATGACGCCATGAGCGCGCTGGATGCCAAGCGTGAACAACTGGGTTTACCGTCACCCACTCAAACCGGGGGCGTCGCCACAAAACCAGCATTTCAGGATAACGACGCCCACTCCATTTCTGTTGTGGTGAAAAATCCAAACGGGCTGCATGTTCGTCCGGCATCACGGCTGGTCTCCACGTTGTCGGGGTTTCGGGCCGACATGCTGCTGGAGAAAAATGGCAAATGCGTGACGCCGGACAGCCTGAATCAGATAGCGTTATTACAGGTGCGCTGCAACGATACTCTGCGCCTGATCGCCAAAGGAGAACAGGCCGACGAGGCGCTGGCGGCGTTCAAACAGCTGGCGGCGGAAAACTTTGGCGAGTCCGTGGAAGAGACGCCTGCCAGCAGCACGGCGCGTCAGCTCCCCGCGCAGGTCTCCGGCGTGGTGTTCTGCTATTCCCCCGCTGCACCGGACGTCGCAAATCCGACGACCGTCAATTTGCCGGAAGAGCAGCAGCGCCTGCAAACGGCGATTCGTCAGACGCTGGACGATCTCAACGCGCTGACCACGCTGGCGGAAGATAAATACTCCGCCGATCTGGCGGCGATTTTTTCCGGGCATCACACGCTGCTGGATGACCCCGAGCTGTACGAGATGGCGTGTGAGGTGATGCGTGATAAATCATGTCGGGCGGAAACGGCGTGGCGCAGCGTGCTGGACGATCTCCGCGATCAGTACCGACAGCTCGACGACGCCTATTTGCAGGCCCGCTATATCGATATCGACGATATTCTCCATCGGACGCTGAGGCACCTGAGCGGAATAAACGCGCGCTTGCCGGTATTCACGCGCCCGACAATCGTGGCGGCAGAAAATATCTTCCCGTCCACCGTGTTGCAGTTCGACCCACAGACGGTTAAAGGGATCTGCCTGAGCGCAGGCAGCAATGAATCACATTCGGCAATCATCGCCCGTGAAATGGGGATCGGCTGGCTTTGTCAGCAAGGGGAAGCGGTATATGCCCTGAGCACCGGCGAGTCGATTACGCTGGATCTCGCGGCACAGCGCATTCTCTTTTCTGACTGACCGCTCTCCCATCGCGCGTCCTCTTCTGAGGGCGCGCTGTCGCATCACCGCGCTCATCCCCACGCTTCAACCGGCGATAACGGGAAATGTTTACCAGTTCCCAAAATAGCGGTTCGATCACGCGCACATGACAATCCTGGACTAAGGTTTTGTCATGGTTCATGCCGCTGACTGCGGCACGCCGTTAAGGAGAATATTGATGATAACACCTGCGCTTCGCCATTCCGGCACGCTCTCTTTCGCCATAAAACTGACCGTTGCAAGCACCCTGCTGACATTCGCGTCGCTCTCGGCGCATGCTGAGGAACAGCCAGCCAGTCCTCCGCAGCCCCCGGATATTCTGCTGGGGCCGCTGTTTAATGACGTGCAGAGCGCCAAACTGTTCCCCGACCAGAAAACGTTCGCCGATGCCGTGCCTAACAGCGATCCGCTGATGATCCTCGCGGATTACCGGATGCAACGAAACCAGTCAGGCTTCGATTTGCGTCACTTTGTTGATGTGAACTTTACGCTGCCCAAAGAAGGGGAAAAATACGTTCCGCCGGAAGGGCAGTCGCTGCGTGAACATATTGACGGCCTGTGGCCCGTGTTGACCCGCACAACGGAGAGCGCCGGAAAATGGGATTCGTTATTGCCGCTGCCGGAACCGTATGTGGTGCCTGGCGGACGTTTCCGGGAAGTCTATTATTGGGATAGTTATTTTACCATGCTGGGACTTGCCGAAAGCGATCACTGGGATAAGGTCGCCGATATGGTGGCGAATTTCGGCTATGAACTGGATTCCTGGGGGCATATCCCCAACGGCAACCGTACCTACTATCTGAGCCGCTCGCAGCCGCCTTTCTTCGCATTTATGGTGGAATTGCTGGCGCAGCATGAGGGCGACGACGCCCTGAAAAAATACCTGCCGCAGTTGCAAAAAGAGTATGCCTACTGGATGGAGGGCGTGGAGAATCTCCAGCCCGGCGAGCAGAATAAGCGCGTGGTGAAACTGGATGACGGCACCGTCCTGAACCGCTACTGGGATGACCGGGACACGCCGCGACCGGAGTCGTGGATGGAAGATATCACCACCGCGAAAAGCAACCCGAACCGCCCGGCAACCGAGATTTATCGCGACCTGCGATCTGCCGCCGCATCGGGCTGGGATTTCAGCTCGCGCTGGATGGACGACCCGAATCAGCTGAGCACCATTCGCACCACCAGCATCGTCCCTGTCGATCTCAACGCCCTGCTGTATAAACTGGAGAAAATGCTGGCGCGCGCCAGCAAAGCGGCAGGCGATGACGCCAACGCAAACCAGTATGAAGCGCTCGCCAGCGCCCGTCAGAAAGGCATTGAAACGCACCTGTGGAACAATCAGGAAGGCTGGTATGCCGACTACGATCTGAAGAGCAAAAAGGTGCGTAACCAACTGACGGCGGCCACGCTGTTCCCGCTGTATGTCAACGCGGCGGCGAAAGATCGCGCCAGCAAAGTGGCTGCCGCGACCCAGGCGCACCTGTTGCAGCCTGGCGGACTGTCCACCACCTCGGTGAAAAGCGGGCAGCAATGGGACGCCCCCAATGGCTGGGCGCCGTTACAGTGGGTGGCGACCGAGGGGTTGCAGAATTACGGGCAGGACAACGTCGCGATGGATGTCACCTGGCGCTTCCTCACCAACGTTCAGCATACCTACGACCGTGAACAAAAGCTGGTTGAGAAATATGACGTCAGCAGTACGGGAACCGGCGGCGGCGGTGGAGAATACCCTCTTCAGGATGGTTTCGGCTGGACCAACGGCGTGACGTTAAAAATGCTCGACCTGATCTGTCCAAAAGAGAAACCGTGCGACAGCGTACCGGCCACTCGCCCCGCAGCGCCAGGCGCTTCCCAGCCTGCGCCGCAAAAACAGGTTGAAACCACGCCGTAATGTGACCCGACCATCATGCTGACAAAAATCCGCGCGCCGTCGCGGATTTTTCTTCCTGGCAATGCCGCGCGTTCATCTCTGCCCCTCATAGCTCTTAAGGGTTAGACCCCCTTTTCATCGGTGAGAATTTGATACTGAACAAGTTTTTTAACGTTATATATGCAAACATATAGCGATTTTTTAACCATTCAGGATGAAAACAATGCCGCTCACAAGACGGAGATTCGCTCAGGCAATGGCCTCTGCGCTGCTGTTTCGCCACCTCCCTGGCATTGCGCAGACACCGCTGACGTTTGCTATTGGCCGCCCGCCGGAAGGCAATATTATTCGCCGCGTGGTGAGCGCCGGTGCGCCCGCCGATGTGTTACTGCTGGCCGTCGCGCCGGAAAAGCTGGTGGGTTTCTCCTCTTTTGATTTCTCGCGCCAGGCGGCGATTCCCTTCCCCGAGTCCATTCGGGCGTTGCCCAAACTGGGCAGGCTGGCGGGGCGCGCCAGCACGTTGTCTCTGGAAGGACTGCTGGCCCTGCATCCCGATCTGGTAGTGGATTGCGGCAACGCCGATGAAACCTGGCTTTCGCAGGCGCGCCAGGTCAGCGCTCAGACCCGGATTCCGTGGCTGCTGATTAACGGTGAACTGCGGCAAACGCCGGAACAACTGCAAGCCGCAGGACAAGCGCTGGGAATGGAGGCGCGTACTGCCGCTCAGGCGGCGCTGGCTCAGCGCTTCATTGCGCAAGCGCTCGCGTTTTCCCACACGCCTGCTGCCGGTATTCGTTTTTATGCGGCGCGAGGCGCCCGAGGTCTGGAGACAGGATTACAGGGATCGCTGCATACGGAAGCGGCAGAGTTGCTGGGATTACACAACGTAGCGCGAATCCCCGGACGAAGCGGACTGGCCCAGGTCTCTATGGAAAACTTACTCACCTGGCAGCCCGACATCATTCTGGTACAGGATGCCGCCACGGCGCACTACCTGCGTCACGACCCCGTCTGGCAAGGCGTTAAGGCGGTTGCGGACAAGCGCATTCTTTTCCTGAGCGGTCTGCCGTTTGGCTGGCTGGATGCGCCGCCGGGCATTAACCGTTTACTCGGGCTGCGCCGGTTGCATGCCTGGCTGGACCCGAACGTTAATCAACATTTTAAAGACGACATGGTGCGTTATGCGCGCCTGTTCTGGCATACGTCGCTGACTGACGAACAGTATCAACAGTGGGCGATCATCTGATGAGAACGACCACCCTTTCTGTCCTGATGCTGGGGATTGCCCTTCTCTGTATTGCCTTTGCCACTGTATCGGGCGCTTATCACCTCGATGCCCGGCAGGTGCTGGCGATGATCTTCAGCCATGACACGGTGCCGACACAGGATCAAATCGTGTTCTGGCAGATCCGCCTCCCCCGCATTCTCGCCGCGCTGCTGCTGGGCGCTGCGCTGGCGGGCGCGGGCACGACGTATCAGGGGATGTTTCGCAATCCGCTGGTCTCCCCGGATATTCTCGGCGTTGCCGCCGGAGCGGGTTTAGGCGCATGTACGGCGATTTTGCTGGGCCTGCCGATTTTGTTTATCCAGCTCTACGCGTTCGGCGGCGGTCTGCTGGTGGTTGCTGGCGTCTGGCTGATTACCCGTCGGGTGACGCGTCACGACCCCGTATTAACCCTTGTGCTGGTGGGTATCGCGCTCGGTACGCTGTGCGGCGCGGGAATTTCCCTGATAAAAACGCTGGCCGATCCCTATACCCAGTTGCCCTCCATCACCTTCTGGTTACTCGGCGGGCTCTCTACCATCACGCTGCATGATCTTTGCTTCTCGGCGCCGCTGATTCTGTTCGGCGCCATCCCTTTGCTGCTACTGCGCTGGCGTATGAATTTACTGACGCTTTCAGATGATGAAGCCCGTTCCCTGGGCATCAACGTTACCCGCCTTCGGCTCGCGCTGATTGTCTGCGCGACGCTCATCACCGCCAGCACGGTGGCGATTGCCGGGATTATCGGCTGGATAGGGTTAGTCGTGCCGCATATCGGCAGGTTGCTCACCGGCAATAACCACCAGCAGTTGCTTCCTGTCTCAATGGCCGCTGGCGCCATTTTACTGCTGCTGACCGACACGCTCGCGCGCGCAATCAGCAGTACGGAGATTCCGCTGGGGATCCTCACCGCATTTATCGGCGCCCCTTTCTTTTTGCTGCTTCTGCTGCGCGGAGGACGCCAATGACACGACTGACGGTTCGCCACGCCAACCTGGGATACGCCCGACGCCCGGTTTTGCGCGACGTCTCTTTTACCGTACCGGCGGGAGAAATTTGCTGTTTACTCGGCGCAAACGGCAGCGGCAAGACCACGCTGATGCGCACCATTCTTGGCGTTCTCCCCTTGATCAGCGGCGACATCCTGCTTGATGGCGTGGCGGTGCGGCGTTTTTCAGACCGGGAGCGCGCCAGCGCCATTGCCTGGGTGCCACAGGCGCACGACGGCGCGTTCGCCTTCACCGCTCTGGATATGGTGATGATGGGGCTGACGCCGAAAATGGCGGCATTCGCCGTTCCCGGCGCCAGGGAGCGAGAGATTGCCCACCAGCAGCTCGCCGCGCTTGAAATCGTCCATCTGGCGCACCGACGCTGGAACACCCTGAGCGGCGGAGAGCGTCAACTGGTGCTGATCGCCCGCGCTCTGGCGCAACGCCCTCGCCTGCTACTGCTGGATGAACCCGCCTCCAGCCTCGACTTTGGTCACCAGATCCGCCTGCTCGACACGCTGGTGACACTGAAAAAAACGGGGATGGCGCTACTGATGTCAACACATCATCCGCTCCATGCCAGGGCGATAGCCGACAGCGTCGTGCGCGTGGAGTCCGATGGCCAGGTATCGCAAGGCGCGCCAGAGCGCCAGCTCACTGCCGACAATCTGGCCGCGCTTTATCGGGTCTCGCCCACACAAATCCACCGCCATCTTTTTGGCGATCAGCAATAAGGGACAGCCATGCTCATTGATGACATTGATTTTGCAGACCTCTACCGCCAGCAACTGTTGCAGGCGAAACGAACGGAAAAAACGCCCGACCATTGGGATAAACGGGCAGAGAAAATGGCAGAAAACTGCGCGTCGCCGACGGACACCTACCTGCAACAGCTGATGGAGAAAATGGATTTGCAGGGCGTGAACTCGCTGTTTGATATGGGCTGTGGCCCGGGCACCGTCTCGCTGGCGTTAGCGGGCAAAATACCGCATATCTGCGGCGTGGATTACAGCCCCGGAATGCTGCGCGTTGCCGCCCGTCGTGCGACAGAGCAACGAGCAACCCATGTTCACTGGGTGCAACGCGCCTGGGAAGATGACTGGAGCGATCTTCCGCGCTGCGATATCGCCGTGGCCTCCCGCTCAACGCTCGTTGCGGATATGCGCCAGGCGATGACAAAACTCAACAACCAGGCGCGGCTGCGCGTCTATACCACGCACCTGGTCAGTTCCTCTTTTGTTTCCCCCACTATCCAGCGCGCGTTGGGTCGCGAGGTTATCGAGCTGCCTAACTATATTTATGCCCTCAATGTCCTGTACCAGATGGGGATCTGCGCCCATGTCGATTTTATCCGTGGGCAGAACTGCCAGCAGGACAACAGCACCTGGGAACGCTTTGCTGAGAACGTTCGCTGGAGCATGGGCGACATCAGCGATGAAGAGCGTGAGCGTCTGTACCGCTGGTATCAACAGCAGGATGCCAGCGCCCTTGCCCCGGCCAGCCGGGACTGGGCGCTGATCTGGTGGGACAGCATTCCACAAAAGGCGCTGAAATGATCTATTTCTCACACGCACAGACGGACGCATTGCTGCTGGAGGATATTCAGGGAGGCGACCTGACCACACGCGCTCTGGGCATCGGCAATCTGCCAGGCCGCATGACCTTCCGCCATCGCCAGGGCGGCTGCGTGAGCGGCATTGCCGTAGCCAGACAAATGTTGCAGTCACTGGGGCTGACCGTCCTGGAGCAGATGAACGACGGCGAGCGCGCCGCAGCCGGTCAACAATTGATCAGCGTCAGCGGGAATGCGGCGGCGCTGCATCAGGGCTGGAAGGCCGTACAAAACGTACTGGAGTGGAGCTGCGGCGTTTCACACTATCTCGACAGCATGCTTCACATCCTGCATAGCCGTTACCCCGACGGGCAAATAGCCTGCACGCGTAAAGCCATTCCCGGCACCCGGCTGTTAGCCGCACAGGCGGTGCTCGCCGCAGGCGGAATCATTCACCGCGCCGGGTGCGCGGAAACCGTGCTGCTGTTTGCAAATCACCGCCGCTTTCTCGCCCCCGGTAACGACTGGGCCGGGGCCATTTCGCAGTTGCGCCGTCATGCCCCGGAAAAAAAGATCGTCGTCGAAGCAGACACCCCAGAGGAAGCCCTTGAAGCGCTCCGCGCAGGCCCCGACGTTTTGCAACTCGACAAATTTACCCCACATCAGGCGGCGGAGGTGGCCCGGACGGCGCCTTCACTGGCCCCCCATTGCACGCTGGCGCTGACTGGCGGCATCAACCTCGCCACTCTGGCGAGTTATCTCGACTGTGGTATCAGGCTCTTTATTACATCCGCACCGTACTACGCACCACCGATGGATATCAACGTCATCCTGAACCCGGACGAAAGTGACATATAACATTGATAAATGGAATAAAAACAATGAAATTCACTCAGAGTTGTCTTTACACGGCATTATCGGTAGCTTTTGCGCATAATGCGTTTGCTGGGCAAGAAAGCGACACCATGACCGTCTGGTCGAGCCCCGCCTCTGCGGCGACCACCACGGTGCTTGGTCAACAAACCATGCAGGATCTGGATAAGCAGAATGTGGCGCAGGCATTAAGCGTCATCCCCGGCGTGGCGTTGCAAAAATCAGGCAACCGCAACGAACAGCAGGTCAAAGTTCGCGGTTTTGACAGCCGCCAGGTTCCGATCTTTTTCGACGGCGTGCCGGTTTACATCCCTTACGACGGCAACCTCGACTTAGGGCGCTTCCTCACCTCGGACATTGCCTCCGTTGAGGTGTCCAAAGGCTACTCATCGCTGTTGCAAGGCCCTAACCAGATGGGCGGCGCAATCAACATCACCACCAAAAAACCGACAAAACCTCTCGAAGGGAGCATCGGTTATCGCCAGGGATGGAGCCGGAGCAAAGATAACGCCCACGATATGCACGCCTCGTTTGGCGCCAGTAATGAGCTGGGTTATCTGCAAGTCAGCGGTAGCCAGTTGAAGCAGGATTTCCTGGGTCTGCCGCACGGGGTGGACAACGCCATTGCAGGCAGCAACGGGAAGATGATCAACTCGTCGGCAGATGATAAACGGGGCATTGTTAAGCTGGGCTTCACGCCGCGCGAAAATGACGAGTACACCCTGACCTATATCAACCAGGACGGTGAAAAGGACAACCCGCCATACGCAGGCACCAGCAGCCAGAAGTCGCGCTACTGGCAGTGGCCGCAATACGATAAAGAGAGTTATTACTATCAGGGCACCACGCATCTGGGCGATCGCTTCACGCTGAAAAGCCGGCTTTATCGCGACACCTTTGAAAACACGCTGATGATGTACAACTCCCTTGCCGACCTGAAAAACAAGAAAGGCAGCTATAGCCACTATTCCGATTACAGCGATGGCGCAGGGTTACAACTCGCCGCCGAAATGCGTGAAAACGATCTGCTCTCGTTCGCCGTTAACTGGAAAGATGACGTCCACCGTGAAAAAGGCGCGCCGCATGCGGCATACGATCGCTATGAAGATCGCACCTGGTCGTTAGCCAGCGAATACCAGTGGGCCGCCGCCGATAATGTGGATGTCGTGGCCGGTATTAGCTATGACTGGCGTGACAGTCTGGAAGGGATGAAACACGAAAAAGACGGCAGCGTAACCCACTACGACGACAACAACCAGTCAGCGTTTAACTGGCAGGTCATGACCAAATACCACTTCGCAAACGAGGACACGCTGGCGCTCTCTTACTCTGACCGGACGCGTTTCCCGACGCTCAAAGAGCGGTATACCACGTCGAAACCGGCGTATAACCAGGTGGCTATCGTCAACCCGCAGTTAAAACCCGAACGCGCCCGCAGCGTGGATCTGACCTGGAACGGTTCGCTGACCCGCGACTGGGGATTCGAGGTCAGCGTGTACTATAACCGTGTGACCGACGCAATCCTGTCGCACAACATTGATGTCGATACGATCCAGAACCGCAATAGCGGCCGGGTGGATTACACCGGTCTGGATGCCGGAATCAAAGGCAATGTGTCTGAAATGCTGGATGTCGGGCTGAGCTATGGGCTGATCCACGCGGACGTCAAGCGTGATGAAATCGGTGAAATCACCGATTTGCCAACGCAGACGCTCACCGCATGGATGACGCTCAAACCGTGGGAACCGCTGAGTGTTACGCTGTCAGAAGAGGCGCGTTCCTCCAGCTACAGCAATTCAGACGGTTCACAGAAAGCGGGCGGATTTGCCATTACCCATATCCGTGCGGATTATGCGGTGGGCTACGGTTTTAGCGTCAATGCGTCCGTGAACAACCTGTTCGATACGAAGTATGCCTACAGCGAAGGGTTTATCGAGGAAGGCCGTAATTTCTGGGCCGGGGTGGAATATAAGTTCTGATTGTTCCGCCGAATGAAAACGAACCCGGCCTGCGCAATTGCAGGCCGGGTTGCTATCAGAAGCTGTAGCTGGCACCAACCTGAACGGTGCGGTCGCGACCAATCCAGCAGTTGTTGTCGTCGTAACAGCTAAACGTCTCTTTGTTGGTAATATTCTGCGCGCTGGCCTTCAGCGTCACCCCGCTCAACGATGGGATCGCCTCTCCCAGACGGTAAGAGACGGCCATATCATACTGCGTCGTACCGCCGAGTTTGCCTTTATCGTTAGCTGGCGAGATCTCCATCGGCCCGGTATAACGGACGCCCGCGCCAACGTTCAGCCCGCGCAGCGGCGTATTATCAAAGGTGTAATCGCCCCACAGGTTAAACGCGTTTTCCGGCACCTGAGTCGGACGTTTGCCTTCATACGTCTCATCTTCCGTGTTGATCGCATGGGTATAGGCATAGTTGGCGATCAGCGTGACGTTATCCGCCGGACGGCTGACAATCGACAGTTCGGCCCCTTTTGACTCAATCTCGCCGGTCTGACGGTAATCCCAGGTTGGCGTGGCGGAAAGCACATTTTTCTGGCGGATATTAAACACCGATGCGGTAAAGGTGGTCGCGTATTCCGCCAGCAGGTATTTCACCCCGCCCTCAACCTGCTTGCTGGTGGTCGGCTTCACCTCTTTCGAGGTCAGTGTCCCTTGCGGCGAGATCGGCTTAAAGCCTTCGGAATAGCTGATAAATGGAGAGATCCCATTTTCAAACGCATATAACGCACCGAAACGTTTGGTGACGCGATCCTGTGAAATCCAGGTTTTATCGCCGTTTTGCAGATAGTCGGTCGTGGCGGAACGATAGTCATCGTAACGCACGCTCGCCAGCAGGTTCAGGCCGCCAAACGCAATCTGATCCTGAAGATAATAACCATTCTGCTGATAAGAGAGACGGTTATTCTGCGCAGTACTCAGCCCTAAATCGTCGGTATGAATCTGACGATAGTTCGGGTGGCGCATGTCGATCCCCGGCGTGCTGCTGGCATAGCGGTAGAAGTAATGGCTGTCGAGCTTCTGGTAATCGAAGCCTGCCAGCAGATGGTGCTGCCAGTCGCCTGACACTACCGTTTTCGTAACCTGGTTGTCGATGTTAAAACTTTTCAGGTCTTCATCGGTCGTGTAGGCAAACCGGTTCAACTCCCAGACCGGATTCCCCGTATTTCCGGTGGAGTAGACGCTGCGCTGGTGGGTATCCACATCAAAGTAGCGCGCTTTCTGATTGAAGCCCCAGCCGCTGTCAAACTGGTGTTCAAAGCTGTAACCCAGCATCCATTGACGCTGCTTAAAGCCGCTCCACTCATCTCCGGCAAAATCACGACGCCCCGAATACTCTGAACGCAGATAAGAAATGGGCAGCGGGTTGGAAGGCGACAGCGACGGTGTATTCTGCGCCAGCGCATCAATCGTCAGACGCGTTTTGTTGTCCGGTTGCCAGGTAACGGACGGGGCAACCAGATAGTTTTCATAGCGGGAGGTATGCGGTTGATCATCCCCTTCCGTCGCTTTGCCGAGTAAACGGTAGTTCCAGTCGCTGTCGCTGATTTGCCCGGTTGAATCCAGATAACCCTCTTTCAGATTACGGGTGCCGGTGTTGAAGCCCACTTCCGTTTTCTGTTCCGCCTGCGGTTTTTTACTCTGGATGTTTACCAGTCCACCCGGCGAGCCATTGCCGTACAGCACCGAGGCCGGGCCTTTCAGAATATCCACGCTTTCAATCAGCAGCGGATCAATACGCGCTTTGGTATTCCCGGTCACGTTGTACGGCAGTTGCAGACCGTTGTAATACTCCTGATCCACCGTAAAACCGCGAATCTTATATTCGCTCATATAGGAGGTATTACCGCGAACTTCCGTTGACACGCCCGGCGCGTAGCGCAGAATTTCATTCACCGAGTTGGCGTGGCGTTGCTCAATCTCCTGCCTGTCGATGGTGTTGATCACCTGCGGCGTTTTGCTTTCCGGCACGGCGGATTTGGTGGCGCTGTTGGTCCAGGCCGGAAGAAGGCTCTCCTGCCCGGCGGCGGTGACCACAATGGTCGACTCTTTTGCCTCTTCAGCATAAGACGGGACCGTCAGGGCTAAGGTGATACATCCAGAGAGCGCGCGTAATGTGAAACGATGAGTTGTTTTCATGAGCAAATTATTATATGTGAAATGGAATGACAATTATTCTCATTTTTATTCACAAATCAAGCCAGCTTTCGCCGTTAATCCGGCCAGGCGTTGCTCAGGAATACAGATTGTTCTGACGTCTGTTGAATCCCCGTAAACGTGCCGGGAAGACGCCTCCCCTGACACGTTCACGACTGATAATGCGCCAGAGCGATAATGGGCATCAAGTGAACGGAAAACACGCCAGGGTAGCATGTCGCCGATTTACGCCCTCATCCCCACATCCGCTCAGTTCATTTAATTGCGCCGCAGAAGGCGAAAAACGCCGAGCACAACAATCGCCCCGACGACGGCCACCAGGAAACTGTGAAGATTGAACCCGCTGATGCTGCCGCCGATACCAAACATGGTTGCCAGCCAGCCGCCGACAACCGCACCAACGATACCGAGAATACAGGTCAGTATAAAACCACCGCCATCGCGACCCGGCATAATCAGCTTAGCGATAACACCTGCAATCAGACCAAAAATAATCCAGGCAATAATTCCCATATTCAGGCCCTCTTTCCAGTGAAAGCATGCGCAAGACGTTCTTGCGCCAGTCCCTTAAGTATAGGCAAATCAACCGGCCATGCTTTTCATCCTGCGACGTTATGCGCTGGCGTTGATAAAAATTTCACCCATTTGTCTTAAGTTCCGTCATGCCATGCCGATAACCAAACGATAATCTGTCAGGCATCCAGGAGTCATTACGCGTGAGTCACTACAGTGAGCAGTTCCTGAAGCAAAACCCGTTGGCGGTATTAGGCGTACTCAAAGATTTAAACAAGAGCCAGGTGCCGCTACGCATCTCCTGGGCCGGGGGGCAGTTCATCAGTAAGATTCTGGACGTTAACGCGGAAAAACTGGTGATGGATTTCGGCAGTCAGGACTATGAAAACATCGCCGTTCAGCGCGCCAGACAGATAACCATTACCGCAGAAACGCAGGGCGCGAAAGTGGAGTTCACGCTGGATCAGCTCACCCGCGGCGAATACCAGCAGCTTCCGGCATTTATTACCGCGCTGCCGCCCGAGCTGTGGTTCGTTCAGCGCCGGGAGTATTTCCGTATTTCCGCGCCTTTGCATCCCCCCTACTACTGCCAGGCGAAAATGCCGGACGACAACACGCTACGTTTTCGCTTGTTCGATCTCTCGTTGGGCGGCATGGGCGCATTGCTGGAAGCGACAAAACCCGCCGGATTAACCGAAGGCATGCGCTTTTCGCAAATTGAGCTGAACATGGGGCAATGGGGCGTTTTCCACTTTGACGCCCAGCTTATTTCCATCAGCGAACGCAGAGTGATTGACGGGAAAAATGAAACGATTACCACTCCCCGCCTGAGCTTTCGTTTTCTCAACGTCAGCCCGGCGGTGGAGCGGGAATTACAGCGGATTATTTTCTCTCTTGAACGGGAAGCGCGGGAAAAATCCAATAAGGTGCGTGAATAACCCCCGTGCGGGTTACATCGCATCCAGCGCTTGCTGGAGTTTCCAGATATAACGCGGCGCCTGTGGCGCAGGATGATTTTTGGCAACGTGCTCGAAAAACTCATCCGCGCTCAGATCGTTGATTTTCTCAATCGCTTTTTTGCGATCGGAAGAGAACGTGCGCAGCAGCGCGCCCGCGCCATTGGCATAAGAGACCACCAGCGCGTACTGCATCACCTGCGGATCGTTAATACCGGCCAGCGACCCGTGTTCCAGAATACTCAGGTACGCCGTCCCCATTGAGATATTCCGCTCCGGGTTTTTCAGTTCGCTGGTCGACGGTTCGCCGCTCCAGCCCATATGACGATAAACATCGCGCCCGGACGTCGAGGCCTTCAGTTGCATTAACCCAACCGCCCCGGATTTACTGACCACCGTCGGATTACCGCCCGATTCAATCGCGATGATCGCGGTAATCAGACGCGGGCTGACGCCCCAGGCTTCCCCGGCTTTTTCACTTATCGGCATCCACTGCATTGCCCGTTTAACCGGGACTTCGGCGTTCCAGGGCGGATTCTTGTAATCCTGCTTTGAACTACAGCCCGCCAGCAATACAACCAAAAAAGCAAACCATCTCAATTTCACGTCATCTATCCTTATAGCCGGAATTCGCCGCTGCGAGTGACAACGACATGCTCAATCGGCATGATATACATTTGGTTTTAGATGTCAGCAAGGAATTGCCATGTCCCTGTTTCACTTAATCGCCCCATCGGGTTACTGCATCAATCAGCAAGCGGCTTTACGCGGCGTACAACGGCTTATCGAATCCGGCCACCAGGTGGATAACGCCGCCGTCATTGGCCGCCGTGACCAGCGTTTTGCCGGTTCAGACGCCGAGCGTCTGGCGGATGTTAACGGCCTCGCCCGCCTGATGACGCCCGATACCATTGTGATGCCGGTTCGCGGTGGTTACGGCGCCAGTCGTCTGCTGGAGAGCATTGACTGGCAGGCGCTCATCGCACGGCAACAGGCGAACCCGCTGCTGATCTGCGGCCACAGCGATTTTACGGTGATTCAGTCCGCCCTGCTGGCGCTGGGCAAGGTGATAACGTTTAGCGGCCCCATGCTGGCGGCGAATTTCGGCGCGGAGGAGATGAACACCTTCACCGAGCGCCATTTCTGGCGGGCCTTGTGCAACGCGCAGTTCACGGTGGAGTGGCAAGGTAACGGCCCGACATGTGAAACGGAAGGTACGCTGTGGGGCGGCAATCTGGCCATGCTTATTTCCCTTATCGGCACCCCGTGGATGCCCGCCATTGAAAATGGCGTACTGGTGCTGGAGGATATTAACGAGCATCCTTTCCGCGTTGAGCGAATGCTTCTGCAACTGTATCACGCGGGGATTCTGGCCCGGCAGAACGCGCTGATATTGGGCAGTTTCAGCGGTAGCGCGCCGAATGATTACGATGCCGGTTACGATCTTGACGCGGTTTACGCGTTTCTGCGTTCCCGTCTCTCCATCCCCGTCGTGACCGGTCTGGATTTTGGTCATGAGCAACGCACCGTTACGCTGCCGCTCGGCGCCCACGCGGTGCTAAAGAATGGCGAAAATGGCAGCCAACTCACACTCTCCGGCCATCCTGTCCTCAAATCATAAAAAAAGCCGTCGCCTGGGCTAAGTAAAACGCTGTTTCTGTCGTTATTATGTTAGGGTTTATTATTAGAAACAGCGTAATTCAGGAGTAACATAACGTTGGATGCCGCAGCCATTATTAGTCTTTTCATTTTGGGTTCAGTCCTCGTAACCTGTAGTATCTTATTAAGTTCATTCTCATCTCGTCTTGGCATCCCTATTCTGGTTATCTTTCTCGCGATTGGCATGCTCGCGGGTGTTGATGGCGTTGGCGGTATCCCGTTTGATAATTATCCTTTCGCGTACATGGTGAGTAACCTCGCGCTGGCAATTATTCTGCTGGATGGCGGGATGCGTACCCAGGCCAGCTCCTTTCGCGTCGCCCTGGGCCCGGCGCTCTCGCTCGCGACGGTAGGGGTACTGATTACCTCCGGTCTCACCGGCATGATGGCCGCCTGGCTCTTTCATTTGAATCTCATCGAAGGGTTGCTGATTGGCGCCATTGTCGGTTCAACGGATGCGGCTGCCGTTTTTTCTCTGCTGGGCGGTAAAGGGCTTAACGAACGCGTCGGTTCGACACTGGAAATCGAATCCGGGAGTAACGACCCGATGGCGGTTTTCCTGACCATCACGCTGATAGAGATGATTCAGAAACATGAGACCGGCCTGAGCTGGCTTTTCGTGCTCGATATCATCCAGCAGTTTGGACTGGGGATCATGCTGGGGTTAGGCGGCGGATATCTGCTTCAGCAAATGATTAACCGGATTGCCTTGCCCACCGGGTTATATCCGCTGCTGGCGCTGAGCGGGGGAATTCTCGTTTTCGCCGTAACCACCGCGCTGGAAGGCAGCGGCATTCTGGCCGTTTACCTGTGTGGATTCCTGCTGGGCAACCGCCCTATCCGCAACCGGTTTGGCATCCTGCAAAACTTTGACGGCCTGGCCTGGCTGGCGCAAATCGCCATGTTCCTCGTGCTGGGACTGCTCGTTACGCCATCCGATCTGCTGCCTATCGCCGTTCCGGCGCTGGTGCTGTCGGTCTGGATGATTCTGGTGGCTCGCCCACTCTCCGTTTTCGCGGGCCTGCTGCCGTTTCGGGGCTTTAATCTGCGTGAGCGGATCTTCATCAGTTGGGTGGGGCTGCGTGGCGCCGTACCCATTATCCTGGCGGTTTTCCCGATGATGGCCGGGCTGGAGAATGCCCGACTGTTTTTTAATGTCGCATTCTTTGTGGTGCTGATATCGCTGCTGTTCCAGGGAACGTCCCTGACCTGGGCGGCCAAAAAAGCCAAAGTGGTGGTGCCTCCCGTCGGCTGGCCGGTTTCGCGTATCGGGCTGGATATTCACCCGGAAAACCCCTGGGAGCAGTTTGTCTACCAGTTGAGTGAAGATAAGTGGTGCGTCGGCGCCGCGCTGCGCGATCTGCACATGCCGCAGGAGACCCGCATCGCCGCCCTGTTCCGCGACAACGTGCTGTTCCATCCGACCGGAAGCACCCGTTTACGCGAAGGCGACGTTCTGTGCGTTATTGGACGTGAGCGCGACCTTCCGGCGCTGGGAAAACTGTTCAGCCAGTCGCCGCCGGTCGCGCTGGATCAGCGTTTTTTCGGCGATTTTATTCTCGAAGCCAATGCGAAATTTGCTGACGTCGCCCTGATTTACGGTCTGGACGAGGGAACGGAATATCGCGATAAACAGCAGACGCTGGGGGAAATCGTACAGCAGTTGCTGGGTGCCGCGCCGGTTGTGGGCGACCAGGTGGAGTTTGCCGGCATGATCTGGACGGTCGCAGAGAAAGAAGACAACGCCGTGCGTAAGGTCGGGGTTCGCGTCGCGGGGGATGAAATGGAATAATGGAAACGCTGCCGGATGGCGGCGTTGACACGCCTTATCCGGCCTACACTCTGCCCTCTGTAGGCCGGATAAGCACTGGCGCCATCCTACGGCGCCACAAAAAAAGTTACGCTGTCACAACCGAAACACGCGGCGCCAGCGCGCACATCAGTTCATACCCCACCGTTCCCGCCGCAGAGGCGACATCATCAATCTTGATCTCTTTCCCCCACAGTTCCACAGACGTACCGATACCCGCCTGCGGGCACGGCGTCAGATCCACCGCCAGCATATCCATCGACACGGTGCCAACCGTTCCGGTACGCACACCGTCCACCAGCACTGGCGTGCCGTTTGGCGCATGACGGGGATAACCATCCGCGTAGCCCGCCGCCACAATCCCGATGCGCTGCTCCTGGGTCGCGGTATAGCGTCCGCCATACCCGACCCGATCGCCCGCTTTCAGCGTCTGTACGCCAATAATCTGGCTACTCAGGGTCATAACCGGTTTCAGCCCGGTATTGGCGATATCCCGCCACTGCCCTGACGGCGATGCGCCATACAGAATAATTCCGGGTCGCACCCAGTCGAAATGGGCTTCAGGATGCCACAGCGTAGCCGCTGAATTCGACAGCGAGCGACGGCATTCAAGCCCTTCCGTCGCATGGGCGATTTTCGTCATCGCCTGGTCGATCCCTTCCGGGTGCTCAGCATCGGCAAAGTGCGACATTAACGTCATTTCGCCCACATTCGGCAGCGCCCGCAGTTGCTGCCAGACGGTCTGTACCCGCTCGGGTAAAAAACCCAGCCGGTTCATGCCGCTATTCACTTTGAGATAAACATCCAGCGGCGCGTTCAGGCGCGCGTTTTGCAACACTTTGAGCTGCCAGTTGCTGTGTATGCAGGTCGTCAGACGGTATGTGTCATATATGGCCAGCTCGTCGGCATGGAAGAACCCTTCCAGCATTAAGATCGGCCCTTTCCATCCCCGCTCTCGCAGCGTAATCGCCTCTTCGAGATTGAGCATGGCAAAGCCGTCGGTCGCCCCCAACGCCGTCCAGATACGCTCGATACCATGTCCGTAGGCATTGGCTTTCACCACCGACCAGACGCGAGCGTCCGGGGCGGCCTGGCGCACAATGCCAAGATTTTGTTTCATCGCCTGCAGGTCAAGGCTGGCCAGTATAGGGCGGGTCATCTCGCTTCCTTATTAGTTATGCGCGCCATGAAGATGCCGGGGTCGTGACGGCGTAAAGCCAGGGCTGTACCGCGCTACGCTCAGGTCGTCATAAGGAATAGCAGGTGTACGACCTGAAAGAATATCGCTCAGTAATTGCCCTGAACCGCAGGCCATTGTCCAGCCCAGCGTCCCATGCCCGGTATTCAGCCACAGGTTTTTGAAGCGCGTCCGTCCGATCACCGGCGTACCATCCGGGGTCATTGGCCGCAGCCCGGTCCAGAACGTGGCTTGTTCCACATGCCCTCCGCGCGGGAAGAGATCGCGTACGACCATCTCCAGCGTTTCACGACGCGGTTGTAATAATTCAGTGTTAAAGCCGACAATTTCCGCCATTCCCCCCACGCGAATACGCTTATCAAAACGGGTAATGGCGATTTTGTAGGTTTCATCAAGGATAGTCGAAACTGGCGCGCCATCGTCCTGTGCGACCGGAATCGTCAGCGAATAACCTTTAAGCGGATAGACCGGAATATCGACGATCCCTTTGAGCATCGCCGTCGAGTAAGAGCCAAACGCCATCACGTAAGCATCGGCTTTGATGATGTCATCCCCGCACTTCACGCCGTAAATTTGTTCACCTTCGTACAGCAGTTTTTCCACCGGCGTGTTGAAGCGAAACGTCACGCCCGCCTGTTCCGCCATCTGCGCCAGGCGCTGAGTGAACAGCTGGCAATCTCCGGTTTCATCATTGGGCAAACGCAGGCCGCCGGTCAGTTTGTGCGCCACTTCCGCCAGCGCAGGTTCAACCTCCGCCAGACGGCTGGATTCCAGTAGCTGATACGGTACGCCGGCATCTTCCAGAACGGCGATATCGCGGGTGGCGTTCTCATACTGTTGCGCGGTACGGAATAACTGCAATGTTCCGCCCTGACGCCCTTCATACTGAATGCCGGTTGAGGCGCGCAGCGCTTTCAGGCAATCACGGCTGTACTCCGCCAGACGCACCATGCGCCCTTTGTTCTCCATGTAATGGCGGGTGTCGCAGTTACGCAACATTTGCCACATCCACTTCAACTGAAACTGCGTCCCGTCCAGGCGAACAGCCAGCGGCGCATGGCGCTGGAACATCCACTTGATGGCCTTCAGCGGCACACCCGGCGCCGCCCACGGCGCGGCATAGCCCGGAGAAATTTGTCCGGCGTTCGCCGCGCTGGTTTCCAGCGCCGGGCCAGGTTCACGATCGATGACGGTGACGTCATGCCCAGCCTGACACAGATACCAGGCGCTGGTTACGCCAACGACGCCACTTCCCAGTATGACAACTCGCATAGCCACTCCGTTAACAGTAAAAGAACAATCTTCTAATTACATCTTGATAACTCAGTTGAAAATATTATTCAACATATGGCTTTTTTATGGTGACGCACCTCACATCTGCCTCTGTTGTCAGGGATCTCTCTGCTTTGGCATCTCCTGCTGCGCGTCATTTTTATCCAGCATAAAATATTGCAGCCATGCCATTTTCTGGCGTGCCGGCGCTGCGAAATCGCAAAGAAAAATTTTCTTCATCAGCACGTTTTTTAACACGGTGTTCTATGCTTGAAATGAGGTGCTCCAGACAGAGAGTGCCGCCAACAATGAGGGTGCGCGAATGGCTACGATTGATTCTATGAACAAGGACAGCACACGTTTGAGCGATGGACCCGACTGGACGTTTGATCTGCTGGATGTCTATCTGGCGGAGATTGACCGCGTCGCGAAACTCTACAAACTGGATACCTACCCGCACCAAATCGAGGTGATCACCTCTGAGCAGATGATGGATGCCTATTCCAGCGTCGGGATGCCGATCAACTATCCTCACTGGTCGTTTGGCAAAAAATTCATTGAAACCGAGCGCCTGTATAAGCATGGTCAGCAAGGGCTAGCCTATGAAATCGTCATTAACTCCAACCCGTGTATCGCTTATCTGATGGAAGAGAACACCATTACTATGCAGGCGCTGGTGATGGCGCACGCGTGCTATGGACATAACTCTTTCTTCAAGAATAACTACCTGTTCCGCAGCTGGACCGACGCCAGTTCGATTGTCGATTACCTGATCTTTGCCCGTAATTACATTACCGAATGCGAAGAACGCTATGGCGTGGACGAAGTTGAAAAGCTGCTGGATTCCTGCCATGCGCTGATGAACTATGGCGTCGATCGCTACAAACGCCCGCAAAAAATTTCGTTGCAGGAGGAGAAAGCCCGACAGAAAAGTCGCGAAGAGTATCTGCAAAGCCAGGTGAATATGCTGTGGCGTACTCTGCCGAAGAAAGAGGAAGAGAAAGCCGTCGCCGAAACACGGCGTTACCCGTCTGAACCGCAGGAAAACCTGCTCTACTTTATGGAAAAGAACGCGCCGTTGCTGGAGTCATGGCAGCGCGAGATCCTGCGCATCGTGCGCAAGGTCAGCCAGTATTTCTATCCGCAAAAACAGACGCAGGTGATGAACGAAGGCTGGGCGACGTTCTGGCACTACACCATCCTGAATCATCTTTACGATGAAGGTAAAGTGACCGAGCGCTTTATGCTGGAGTTTTTACACAGCCACACCAATGTGGTGTTCCAGCCGCCGTACAACAGCCCGTGGTATAGCGGAATTAACCCTTATGCGCTTGGCTTCGCGATGTTCCAGGACATCAAACGCATTTGCCAGTCGCCAACGGAAGAAGACAAATACTGGTTCCCGGATATCGCCGGTTCAGACTGGCTGGAAACCCTGCATTTCGCGATGCGTGATTTTAAAGACGAGAGCTTTATCAGCCAGTTCCTGTCGCCGAAAGTGATGCGTGATTTCCGTTTCTTTACCGTGCTGGACGACGACCGGCACAATTATCTGGAAATTTCGGCCATTCACAATGAGGAAGGTTATCGCGAGATCCGCAATCGGCTTTCGTCACAGTACAACCTGAGCAATCTGGAGCCGAATATTCAGATCTGGAATGTGGATTTACGCGGCGATCGCTCTTTGACGCTACGCTATATTCCTCACAACCGCGCGCCGCTGGACAAGGGACGTAAAGAGGTGCTGAAACATGTGCATCGCCTGTGGGGGTTTGATGTCATGCTGGAGCAGCAGAATGAGGATGGCAGCGTTGAGCTGCTGGAGCGGTGCCCGCCGAGAATGAACAGCCTGTAGTTTAATTGCCGGATGGCGGTGTAAACACCTTATCCGGCCTACAAACAGCACACCACCGTAGGCCGGATAAGCGGAGCGCCATCCGGCGCAAACAAACAGCACACCGCCGTAGGCCGGATAAGCGAAGCGCCATCCGGCGCGAACAAACAGCACATCACCGTAGGCCGGATAAGCGGAGCGCCATCCGGTACAAACAAACAGCACACCACCGTAGGCCGGATAAGCGAAGCGCCATCCGACGCAAACAAACAGCACATCACCGTAGGCCGGATAAGCGAAGCGCCATCCGGCACAAACAATCAGCACATCACCGTAGGCCGGATAAGCAAAGCGCCATCCGGCGCAAACAAACAGCACACCACCGTAGGCCGGATAAGCAAAGCGCCATCCGGCGCAAACAAACAGCACAACCGCCGTAGACCGGATAAGCGAAGCGCCATCCGGCGTATAACGATTAGCGGCCCTGAATGGCCAAATCGCCGGGCAAATTCTTCTGCATACGATGCCAAATCTCACCGCTGTCATGACCGTAACGGCGTACCGTTTCGTACACCTGGTCATGCGCGCCCTGCTCGCAAAGCGATGACAGCTTATGGTAGAAACCGAGCGCCAGGCTCCGGGCTTCCGGGTTGGCGAAATAGTGACGGCCAATGCGGGTATACAGCCCTTTCATCCCGTTCAGGATCAGACCGTAAATCGGATTACCGGAGGCAAACGCCAGACCGCGGAAAATGTTGTAATCCAGCTCCGCGAACGCATCGGCGTAGTCGGCCACTTCATTCGCCGTCGCCAGTACCTCCTGCGCCTTATCAGGATGCTGACGAAACGCGGTGCGGATAAAAATCGTGGAGATATTGGTTCGCACCGACAGCAGATTATCAATCAGTTGCGGCACGCTTTCATGATCAAGACGCGCGAGCGTTTCAAGAATATTCAGCCCGGACGTTTCCCAGAAATTGTTCACCTTTGTCGGTTTGCCGTGTTGAATCGTCAACCAGCCGTCTCGCGCCAGGCGCTGCAATACTTCGCGTAACGTGGTGCGCGTCACTCCGATAAGTTCGGAGAGTTCACGTTCGGCAGGCAAAATAGTGCCAGGTGGGAAGCGGTTATTCCAGATACTTTCAATGATGTACTCTTCCGCGAAACCCGCCGGGCTCTGCGCCTTAATGACCATAGTGAGATTTCCATTACACAGCAAAACATAGTTACACTCATCATACCAGACGGGTTTCATGGCTGATAGCGGACAGGATGAAGAAAAAGGGGATCAAGGCTTCATTTTCTGGATAACGCCGCGCCATCACGTTAAGGACTTGCCTGCTTTTACCCTGGCCGCTAAGCTTTGCGCCTAAACATAAAAACATGATTCTCACATTTACAGGTAAGGGAAACTGCCATGGAGCTCTCCTGGGGTCGCGCATTCTGGCGCAACTTTCTGGGCCAGTCGCCTGACTGGTATAAACTTGCATTAATCGCTTTTTTAATTGCTAATCCACTGATTTTCTTCATCAACCCATTTGTAGCGGGCTGGCTGCTGGTCGCTGAATTTATTTTCACGCTGGCGATGGCGCTGAAGTGCTATCCCCTGCTGCCAGGCGGATTACTGGCGATTGAAGCGGTCATCATTGGGATGACCAGCGCAGCGCATGTGCGCGAAGAGGTTGCCGCCAACCTCGAAGTGCTGCTACTGCTGATGTTCATGGTCGCAGGCATCTACTTTATGAAGCAGTTGCTGCTGTTCATTTTTACCCGCCTGCTGCTTAGCATTCGTTCCAAGATGCTGCTGTCGCTCGCATTTTGTATGGCTGCCGCCTTCCTGTCCGCTTTCCTTGATGCCCTGACCGTTGTCGCGGTGGTCATCAGCGTCGCGGTCGGCTTTTATGGCATTTATCATCGCGTCGCCTCTGCGCGCGGCGAAGAGAACGATCTCCAGGATGACGACCACCTCGACCAGAACAGTAAAGCGGTGCTGGAGCAGTTTCGCGGTTTCTTGCGCAGCCTGATGATGCATGCGGGCGTAGGCACCGCGCTGGGCGGCGTCATGACGATGGTTGGCGAACCGCAGAACCTGATTATCGCCAAAGCGGCGGGCTGGCATTTCGGCGACTTTTTCCTGCGCATGTCGCCGGTGACGGTTCCGGTGCTAATTTGCGGGCTGTTCACCTGCGTGCTGGTCGAGAAACTGCGCTGGTTTGGCTATGGTGAAACGCTGCCGGAGAAAGTGCGTCATATTTTGCAGGAGTTCGACGATCAAAGCCGTCAACGTCGTACACGCCAGGACAAACTCAATCTGTTTGTACAGGCGATTATCGGCGTCTGGCTGGTGACGGCGCTGGCGCTGCATCTGGCGGAAGTGGGCTTGATTGGTCTGTCGGTCATTATTCTGGCCACGTCACTCACCGGCGTCACCGATGAACACGCGATTGGCAAAGCATTTACTGAGTCCTTGCCGTTTACCGCGCTGTTGACGGTTTTCTTCTCCATCGTGGCGGTCATTATCGATCAGCATCTTTTCGCCCCGATCATCCAGTTCGTTTTACAGGCTTCCGAACATGCGCAGTTAACGCTGTTCTACCTCTTCAATGGCCTGCTGTCGTCCATTTCCGATAACGTGTTCGTCGGGACGATTTACATCAATGAGGCCAAAGCGGCTATGGAAAGCGGCGCAATCAGCATGAAACAGTACGAACTGCTGGCGGTAGCGATCAACACCGGCACCAATTTGCCGTCCGTAGCGACGCCAAACGGCCAGGCGGCATTTTTGTTCCTGCTCACCTCTGCGCTGGCGCCGCTGATTCGTCTCTCTTATGGCCGTATGGTCTGGATGGCGTTGCCATACACGCTGGTGCTCACCCTCGTTGGTTTACTCTGCGTCGAGTTTACCCTCACCCCCATCACGGAGTGGATGACGCAATCTGGCTGGTTAGCTACATTCTCATAACATCAAACCGGGCAAATCACTGCCCGGTTTGACTTTTTGCATGATAATTATCCGATTATACTTTATTTCATTTCCCACTACTGGCGCATAAATTGAATTGGTTTACACTGCGGTGTCTACGCATGTTGCAGGGAAATAATTATGTTGCGATTTTTAAACCAGTGCTCACGGGGTCGGGGCGCGTGGTTACTGATGGCGTTAACTGCCTTTGCGCTCGAAATGGTAGCGCTGTGGTTCCAGCACGTCATGCTGCTCAAACCTTGCGTGCTATGTATTTACGAACGTAGCGCGTTATTCGGTGTGATGGGCGCGGGTCTGGTTGGCGCTGTCGCCCCTAAAACGCCGCTGCGTTATGTGGCGATAGCGATCTGGATTTACAGCGCCTGGCGCGGGTTGCAGTTGGCTTATGAACACACGATGATCCAGCTTCATCCTTCGCCGTTCATGACCTGTGATTTTGCTGCGCGCTTCCCGACGTGGCTGCCGCTGGATAAATGGCTGCCGCAGGTCTTCCTGGCTTCCGGCGACTGCGCCGAGCGTCAGTGGTCGTTTTTAACCCTGGAGATGCCGCAGTGGCTGTTGGGGATTTTTGCGGCGTATCTGGCGATCGCGATCCTGGTGTTGATTGCTCAACCGTTTAAGCCGAAAAGACGCGATCTCTTTAGTCGATAACAGAACGCTCCTTCGGGAGCGTTTTTTTTCACCTGACGGCGTTGCTTCCGGGCATCTATAAGATGTATATTAAATACATCTTATAGATGCCCCCCACAAGGAGACGCCTTATGTCCCATTTACGCATCCCGGCAAACTGGAAAATTAAACGTTCCACTCCCTTCTTCACCAAAGAGAATGTGCCAGCCGCACTGCTCTCCCACCATAACACCGCTGCGGGTGTCTTTGGGCAACTCTGCGTGATGGAAGGCACGGTCATTTACTACGGTTTCGCTAACGAAGACGCCAAAGAACCTGAACTCAAAGTGGTCATTAACGCCGGTCAGTTTGCGACCAGCCCGCCGCAATACTGGCACCGCATCGAATTAAGCGACGATGCGCAATTCAATATCAATTTCTGGGTTGAAGACGACAACCACGGCGATGAAATGTATCAGGCGAAAAAAGCGTAATTAACGCTTGCTGAACAATGGGCGGTTCAGTCCGCCCATGAAGGTTTGTTTAAGATGTGATCCTGCCAGTCCCGCACTTCAGATTCTTTCACCGCAATATGGCGCACAGAAATACGCTCGCCGTGCATCGCCGCTTTCGACCCGGTCAACAACGGGTGCCAGCCCGGCAGCCCCTTTCCTTCCGCTAACAAGCGATAGGCGCAGGTCATCGGCAACCATTCAAAGGTTGGCAGATTATCGCGGGTGAGTTTAATGCAGTCTGGCTCGTACTCGAACCGACGTTCATAGTTACGACACTGGCAGGTTTTGATATTCAACTGGCGACACGCCACGTTGGTGAAATAGATTTCGTCGGTGTCTTCATCCATCAGTTTGTGCAGGCAACACTGGCCGCATCCATCACACAACGACTCCCACTCGGCATCGGTCATGTCATCCAGGGTTTTACTTTGCCAGAAAGGTATGTCGCTCATCAGGGTATCCGCCATTGCTGTAAAGCTGCACCTTATAACCAGTCTGGCACGCTGATGCAAGTTTTGCCGCCCGAAAAGGCGGCAAGCAGAGATTACAGGACGCGCGTCGTCAGCGTTTGACCGTTAAAACTGACTTCCAGCTCGTCGCCGCTTTGCAACGGGCCAACGCCTTCCGGTGTGCCGGTCAGGATCACGTCTCCCGCTTTGAGCGTGAAGAAACGGCTCATATAGGCGACGAGCGGCACGATGTGGTGGATCATCTCCGCCGTCGAGCCTTGCTGACGGATTTCGCCATTCACTTTCAACCCGAGCGCGGTATTTTGCGGATCGCCATGAAACTCCGAAACCGGAATAAAACCTGACAGCGGGCAGGAATTATCAAACCCTTTTGCTTTTTCCCAGGGCTGACCGGCTTTTTTCATTTTGCCCTGAATATCCCGCAGCGTCAGATCGAGCGCCACGCCATAACCGGCAATCGCCTTGCGGACATGGTCTTCCGTCGCCTGGCGCAGAGTCGAGCCAATCAATATCGCCAGTTCGACTTCATGGTGAACGGCGCCCATGTCCGTCGGAATCGCCAGCGGCTGGCGCAGATCGCACAGCGCCGTTTCCGGTTTAATAAAAAGAACGGGTTCATCCGGCGTTGCGCTACCCATCTCCTTAATATGCTTTGCGTAGTTACTGCCTACACAAACCACTTTACTTACCGGGTAATCAAGCAGAGCACCTTGCCAGTTGTGATGTTGATACATTATTTTCCCCTAACGTAATCGTGGATTTCAGGAACTGCATCGACAGGGCATTCGCGTTGCCGGATACAGTTTAACTTTTAGCGTCTGGTTTATTTTCGCCCGGCGCAGAAAGATGTTGTTTGAGTAAATCTTCCGGCGGTGGCGGCAGTTGTAAATAATACCCCTGGTCGGTTAACGCTTGTTTTACTTTCTCCAGGTCGGCATTCACTAATTTCTTACGCCCATCCAACGGCAGAATCATTGCCAGCGTTGGCTGCCCGAATCCCTTCATCAGATCTTCAGGAACCCGTGAGAAATCGTCTTTTTTTTCGACGTATAAATAGGTCTGGTCGCGTTTGCTACTTCGATAGATCACACAAAACATACTTTTACTCTGAATTAACGGGATGGTGACTTGCCTCAATATAATACTGACTATAACATGCCTTCTAGTCTTCGGAATATCGCCCCGCATTGGGGATGATAAATAGCAAATTGAGTAAGGCCAGGATGTCAAACACGCCAATCGAGCTTAAAGGCAGTAGCTTCACCTTATCAGTGGTTCATTTGCACGAAGCTGAACCCAAGGTTATTCGTCAGGCGTTGGAAGACAAAATCGCTCAGGCACCTGCTTTTTTAAAACATGCTCCCGTGGTCATTAACGTCAGCGGCCTTGAAAGTCCAGTAAACTGGCCTGCGCTGCAAGAGGTGGTGACGTCTACCGGTCTGCGTATTATCGGCGTTAGCGGCTGCAAAGACGCGGCGCTAAAAGCGGAAATTGACGAGATGGGTCTTCCTTTACTGACTGAAGGTAAAGAGAAAGTCGCTCGTTCCGCCCCGGTCGAAGCCCCGGCACCGAGCGCGCCGCCGCAAAATGTTACCCCCATCACAAAAACGCGATTAATTGACGTACCGGTTCGTTCCGGTCAGCGCATTTATGCTCCACAATGTGATCTAATTGTTACAAGTCACGTCAGCGCTGGCGCAGAGTTAATCGCAGACGGTAATATCCACGTTTATGGCATGATGCGGGGCCGTGCGCTGGCAGGCGCCAGCGGCGATCGGGAAGCGCAAATTTTTTGTACCCATCTGACGGCAGAACTGGTGTCTATCGCAGGTGTTTATTGGCTGAGTGATAAAATCCCGGCAGAATTTTATGGCAAAGCGGCGCGTCTGCGGTTAGCAGATAACGCTTTGGCAGTTCAACCGTTGAATTGATCCCTTTTTAACAAGGAATTTCTATGGCACGCATTATTGTAGTTACTTCGGGTAAAGGGGGCGTTGGCAAGACCACCTCCAGCGCGGCCATCGCTACTGGTTTGGCCCAGAAGGGAAAGAAAACTGTCGTTATCGATTTCGATATCGGTCTGCGTAACCTCGACCTGATCATGGGATGTGAGCGTCGTGTCGTTTACGATTTCGTGAACGTGATTCAGGGCGATGCGACGCTAAACCAGGCGTTAATCAAAGATAAGCGCACTGAGAATCTCTTTATTCTTCCGGCATCGCAAACCCGCGATAAAGACGCGCTAACCCGTGAGGGCGTAGCAAAAGTTCTCGATGACCTGAAGACAATGGATTTCGACTTTATCGTCTGCGACTCTCCGGCGGGCATTGAAACCGGCGCGCTGATGGCGCTCTATTTTGCCGATGAAGCGATTATCACCACTAACCCGGAAGTCTCCTCAGTACGTGACTCTGACCGTATTCTGGGCATTCTGGCGTCAAAATCCCGTCGTGCTGAAAACGGCGAAGACCCGATTAAAGAGCATCTGCTGCTGACGCGTTACAACCCAGGCCGCGTTAACAGAGGCGATATGCTCAGCATGGAAGACGTGCTGGAAATCCTGCGCATCAAACTCGTGGGGGTTATCCCGGAAGATCAGTCAGTCCTGCGCGCATCCAACCAGGGAGAGCCGGTTATTCTCGACATCACTGCTGATGCGGGTAAAGCCTATGCAGATACCGTAGAACGTCTGTTGGGAGAAGAACGTCCTTTCCGCTTCATTGAAGAAGAGAAGAAAGGTTTCCTCAAACGCCTGTTCGGAGGATAAGTTATGGCATTACTGGATTTTTTTCTCTCGCGGAAAAAGAGTACAGCCAACATCGCTAAAGAGCGACTGCAAATCATTGTTGCGGAGCGCCGTCGCAGCGACGCCGAGCCGCATTATTTACCGCAGTTGAGAAAAGATATTCTCGAAGTCATCTGCAAGTATGTGCAAATTGATCCAGAAATGGTCACCGTACAGCTTGAGCAAAAAGACGGCGATATTTCAATTCTCGAGCTTAACGTGACATTACCGGAAGCCGAAGAGTCCAGATAATCTCTTTTCGGATAACGCAACGCGATAAAAAGGCAGAGTATTCTGCCTTTTATTTGCTGCTGTGCCATAAACAATAACGCGGCGGTGCTTATTCCAGGCTGAACTTCGGGTAACGCTCCTGAAAATAGCGGCGCAGAAATTCAACCGTAATGCGAATTTTTGCCGACGAGGAAAGACGGGAAGCAGAGACCGCCCAGATATTGGCAGGCTGATAATATTCCGGCAGAACCTGCACAAGATGGCCGCTGGCAATGTTATCGCAGACATCCCACCACGACCGCAACGCAATGCCCTGCCCGTCCAGACACCATTGATGCACAATCTCACCGTGGTTGGAGGACAGTGACCCTGTCACTTTAATCGAATATTCCCGTTCTTTTGTGCGTAACTGCCAGATTCCAAAGGGATGGTCACGCTCTTTAATCACCAGACACGGAAAGGCTGCCAGATCGCTGAGCTGCTTCGGCGTGCCGTGCTGCGCCAGAAACGCCGGCGATGCGCATAAAATACGGTAATTGGTTCCAAGCTTATGCGCGATTAAATTAGAGGCAATCTCATCACCAATACGAATATCGAGATCGACCCCTTCATTCACCAGATCCACCAGCCTGTCCTCAACGTCAAACCGCAACTCCAGCTGTGGATACTGCTTCGCCAGCGCCGACAGCGCGGGCGCAACAATCCGCCGACCGAAGCCAAAACTGCTGATAATACGCAGCATACCTTGTGGGACTTGCCGCACGTCAGACAGCTCATCCATCATCTGATCCACATCCTGCAAAATGCGCTGTGCCCATTCGTAAATACGCTCGCCCTCTTCCGTGATCGTCACCCGCCGGGTCGTTCGGTGGAGCAGCACCACGTTCAGCGTCTGCTCCAGCAACGCCACCCGTTTGCTGATAAACGCCGGCGAAACGCCCAGCTCTTCCGCAACCGTGCTAAAACCCGCACGCCGGGCAACCCGCATAAAGACGCGTAAATCATTCAGGAGAGGCAGATTATTCATGATCTGTGTTTTATGTTTCACCAGTTGGAAGGATTAACTCTCAATCAGTCAATTATAGGATAAGGGGTAAGTCAATTTTGACTACTGATAAGTGAGAGCTGGTATGAAGAAAACCTGTCGTATTGCCGCTATTCCCGGAGACGGTATTGGTAAAGAAGTCCTGCCTGAAGGTATTCGCGTATTGCAGACCGCCGCCGAACGCTGGGATCTCTCGCTCAGCTTTGAGCCGATTGAGTGGGCCAGCTGCGAATATTATGCGCATCACGGTACGATGATGCCTGACGACTGGCATGCGCAGCTAAAATCGTTTGATGCGATCTATTTCGGCGCCGTCGGCTGGCCGGATACCGTCCCGGACCATGTTTCATTGTGGGGATCGCTGCTGAAATTCCGCCGCGAATTTGACCAGTACGTTAACCTGCGTCCGGTACGTCTGTTTCCCGGCGTTCCCTGCCCGCTGGCCGGAAAAAAAGCGGGAGATATTGATTTCTACGTCGTGCGCGAAAACACCGAAGGGGAATACTCCTCGCTGGGCGGGCGCGTTAATGCCGGAACCGAGCACGAAGTGGTGATTCAGGAGTCGGTATTTACCCGGCGCGGAGTGGATCGCATTCTGCGCTACGCCTTTGAGCTGGCGCAAAGCCGACCGCGCAAAACGCTGACGTCCGCCACCAAATCCAACGGACTGGCCATCAGTATGCCTTTCTGGGATGAACGCGTTGAAGCAATGGCGCAGCACTACCCGGAGATTCGTTGGGATAAGCAGCATATCGACATTCTGTGCGCCCGCTTTGTCATGCAGCCGGAGCGCTTTGACGTGGTTGTCGCCTCAAATCTGTTTGGCGATATACTGTCCGATCTTGGCCCGGCCTGTACCGGCACCATCGGCATTGCGCCTTCCGCAAACCTGAACCCGGAACGCACATTCCCGTCGCTGTTTGAACCGGTACACGGCTCTGCGCCGGATATATACGGTAAGAATATCGCCAACCCTGTTGCCACCATCTGGGCGGGCGCCATGATGCTGGATTTCCTCGGCAATGGCGATACGCGCTACCGGGAGGCACATGACGGTATTCTCGCGGCCATTGAACAGGTTATCGCCGACGGCCCGAAAACACCGGATCTGAAAGGCGCCGCCTCCACCCGGCAGATGGCGGAGGCTATCTGTCAGGCGCTGCGCTAATGACGGAGCGGCCGGATAGCGGCCATCATCCGTATTACAGCGGATATTCCTGCAACAGATTCCGCAGTTTTTCCGCCATCAGTTCCGCACGCCAGCCGGAGATGAGTTCCGGCTGTGTGGCCTGCGGTTTTAACTTCCAGTGCCAGTTAAGCAACTGGTTGATTTGCCGACGCGACGCCAGCAATTCCGCACTGACGTTGTGCGTCGCGCTAACGTCCGCCACCAGCGCTTTGATGGCTTTAAACGCCTTGCGATAGCCTGGCATATCCATCAGGTTCAGCAAGGGTTCCGGCAGCGTCTCTTCCGGCAGCGCCTGCGCCTTCTCCACTAACGCGATCAGCGTCTTACCGTGAAAACGAATTTCGCTGCCAGAAAGCCCCAGGCTGTCCAGTTCGCCCAGACTCCCCGGCATATAACGCGCCACCGCCCACAGGTGCTCTTCGCGCACCACAAAGTTGACCGCCAGATCGCGCTCACGCGCCTTGCGCAGTCGCCAGTCGGCCAACAGTTGCAGGCAGGCCAGTTGACGGGTACGCAACTGCCACGCATTGGTGATGTCACGCCAGGCCTCTTCCGGCGCCAGAATTTCCTGACGACGCTGCTGCATCAGACGGCACTCATCCAGCGCCGCAGGCAGCCAGCCGGATGCTTCGGTTTCGACCATCAGTTTTTTGGTGATCGGTAACAAATACCAGACGTCCGCTGCCGCATACTCGCACTGACGTTCGGTTAACGGTCTTGCCAGCCAGTCGGTACGGGACTCGCTTTTATCCAGCGCGACGCCCGTAAACTCCTCGACCATCGCGGCAAAACCCCAGGACAAGGGGCGGCCGCAAAATGCGGCAAGGATCTGCGTGTCGATCAGTGGTTGCGGCAGCTCTCCGAAGGTGTTGAGAAAAACCTCCAGATCTTCGCTGCCCGCATGCAAAAATTTGGTTATCGCGGTATCACGCAACACGGCGCGCAGAGGCGACCAGTCGGTAATGCCGTGAGGATCAATCAGGGCGACATGCTCGCCATCAAACAGCTGGATAAGCCCAAGTTGCGGGTAATAGGTGCGCGTACGGACAAACTCCGTATCAAGGGCAATCGCCGGAAATGCCCGAACCGCTTCACATAACGTCGCCAGCGCGTCGTCCGTAGTGATCATTTGGTAATTCAAATCATATTCTCTTTAGTTTGCGCCAAAAAAAACGCCGGCTTAACCGGCGTCTGGCGACTTGCTTAAAGCTCAGGCTTTATTGTCTACTTTGCCACGCGCTTCGTCACGTAATTCTCGTCGTAAAATTTTTCCGACGTTCGATTTAGGCAGTTCGTCGCGAAACTCCACCAGCTTCGGCACTTTATACCCCGTCAACTGGCGACGACAGAAGGTAATCAATGCCTCGTCGGTCAACGCCGGGTCTTTCTTCACGACAAAGATTTTCACGCTTTCACCGCTGCTACCCGAAGGTACGCCGACTGCCGCCACTTCCTGAACGCCAGGATGCTGCATCACCACGTCTTCAATTTCATTAGGATAGACGTTAAAGCCGGAAACCAGAATCATATCTTTTTTGCGATCGACGATGCGCAGGAACCCTTCGTCATCAATCACCGCGATATCCCCCGTGTAAAGCCAGCCGTCTTTGACGATTTCATCCGTCGCGTCCGGGCGCTGCCAGTATCCCAGCATCACCTGCGGCCCCTTCACGCACAGCTCGCCAGGCTCGCCTGTCGGCACCTCGTTGCCCTCGTCATCCACCAGTTTTACATCGGTAGAGGGAACGGGCAGCCCGATACTGCCGCTGTGATAATCGATATCATGCGGGTTCACGCTGACCAACGGCGCGCACTCGGTCAGACCGTAGCCTTCAAGCAAATATTGTCCGGTCAGTTTCACCCAACGTTCTGCAACCGCATGCTGTACCGGCATACCGCCGCCAGCAGAAAGGTGCAACGTAGAGAAGTCCAGTTGCTGGAATTCTTTGTTGTTCAGCAAGGCGTTAAACAGGGTGTTAACGCCGGTCATCGCGGTAAACGGATATTTCGCCAGCTCTTTCACCATGCCCGGAATGTCGCGCGGGTTAGTGATGAGCAGGTTTTGCCCGCCCAGTTCAATAAACAGCAGGCAGTTCATGGTCAACGCGAAAATGTGATACAGCGGCAACGCCGTCACCACCAGCTCTTTCCCCTCATGCAGCAACGGCCCGTAGGTGCCTTTTACCTGCTCCAGGTTTGCCAGCATGTTGCGGTGCGTCAGCATCGCGCCTTTCGCTACGCCGGTTGTACCGCCCGTGTATTGCAGGAACGCCAGATCTTCGGTGACCAGCTCAGGCTTCACGTACTGCATCCGATAACCTGCGTGTAGCGCGCGGCGAAAAGAGATCGCGTCCGGCAGGTGATATTTCGGCACCAGACGCTTAATGTATTTCACGACAAAGTTAACCAGCGTACCTTTCGCGGTAGAAAGCTGGTCGCCCATGCGCGTCAGAATTACGTGCTGTACGGACGTTTTATCGACCACTTTTTCCAGCGTGTGGGCAAAGTTAGAGACGATCACGATAGCCGCCGCCCCGCTGTCATTGAGCTGATGCTCAAGCTCACGCGGCGTATACAGCGGGTTGACATTCACGACGATCATCCCGGCGCGCAAAATACCAAACAGCGCGACCGGGTATTGCAGCAGATTCGGCATCATTAGCGCGACACGGTCGCCTTTTTTGAGGCCCAGCCCTTCCTGCAAATAGGCCGCGAATGCCCGGCTGCGCTCTTCCAGTTTGCGGAAGGTCATCACCTCCCCCATATTGACGAACGCAGGCTGGTCGGCGTAACGCACGACGGCATGTTCAAATAATTCAACCAGGGATTGATAACGGTCAGGATTGATCTCCGCCGGGACATCAGCGGGATATCGGTTAAGCCAAACCTTCTTCAAAGCATCACCTCTAAAATGAGTGTTCGTCGTCATCGCAACCCCAGTTAATAAACAAGTCGTTAACATAATATTAACTCAGCGTACCAGTTTATTAATCACTCAACGAAAAGGTTGCGAAGCGCGTCACTATTTATTTTTCTTATGTCCGTATTAATGCAGAAACAGCGGACCAGCCGCTGTTTCTTTTACTGATAAAACAAGGGGTTATTCAGTTACGATCGTTTGAACCTGTGCGGGGCCTGGGTTATACCATCCCCAACCGCCATAGCCGTACGGCCAGCCTCGTCCACCGTAGAACCAGGGATCGATCGGCTGTGGCGGCATGACGATCTGCTGAGTAAGGTGCCAGCGTTTATAGCCCGTTGCCTGCATCAGCATAAACTTATACGGCGTACTGCCGACCTTACCGTCCACCGTGCCGGTAATCGGCCCGACGACCGTCACCAGTTGCCCACGGAAGTCTACCGGGTCAAGGAAGCCGTTCACGTCGGCATAAATCCGCCCTCGCGAAGCCTCACCGAGGATCGGACGCGCGCCGTTATCAAGCGGCACGCTGGCGATTTCCAGCCGCGTTTTTCCCTGCTGGTTTTGCACATCCACCACTTTACCGCCAAAACGCGCTTCCTGGCCGACGTACAGCTGCGGCGCATTCATAACCCGCACCAGATCCTGCTGCGGCGTGGGACTGGAACCTTTGATGGCATCCGGGACGGTAACGCAGCCACTCAGCGTTAACGCGACCACTCCCGCCAGAATTCCTTTCATTACCTGTTGTTGAACCGCCATAGTGCGACTCCTTTTTTCTCAGCACATATTCTCGTCATACTTCAAACTGCCTGTGTGTAACAGCTACGTTCAAATTATTCAGGGTGATAATACTGAGATTCATTCTTTGCCCGGAAGTTTCTTCCACGCGACGTTGTTACGTAAATAAACCGGTTCGGCCTGTTCAACCGCGACGGTTTTCCCCGCTGCCAGCATCTGACTGGCGAGAGGCAGCATATCCTCCGCCGCCGGAAGCAGAACGTCGCCATCGCGCAAAGCCAGACCGCTGTCTTTACCCAGATCGGGCCATGCAGGCCAGCCTGTGCCAACAGTAGCCCACTCCCCGGAAAGCTGCTTCAACCGTTCGCTAACCAGCCCGGGATTTAACACGGCCTCGGTCTCTTCCCCGTGCCAGACGCCATTTTCATCACGCTGGTATTCCGCCCAGTAGACTTCGCCCATACGTGCGTCAATCGCCGCCAGCACGCGCGTCGCGCCGCTTTTACGCCAGGCGCCCTGCGCCATTGTCGCCAGCGTTGAAACGCCAGTCATCGGCAGGTTCGCGCCCAGCGCCAGCCCCTGCGCAATGCCAATGCCAATACGCACGCCGGTAAAACTGCCGGGGCCGCGACCAAACGCCAGCGCGTCGATATCGGTAAGCGTAATGCTGTTGGCGGCCAGGATATCCTGCACCATCGGCAAAATACGTTGGGTATGTTCTCGTGGGCAAAGCTCAAAATGAGCGTTGATATTACCGTCATTCCACAGGGCAACGGAACACGCTTCTGTGGCGGTATCGATAGCCAGAATTCGCATGGGTCTTCGTGCTTAAATCAATAAAATGGCGCGCATCTTACCATACTCCGTAACAAATTACTCGGCCGTTGGTATGGCGAGAAATCTGACGGCGCGGGCGATGTCCCGGGTGCGCGGCGTGGGCGGCAGGCTCGCCAGGAAGGTGGCGCCATACGGCCGCATCACCAGCCGGTTATCACAAATCACCAACACCCCACGATCGTCGGAATCGCGAATCAGACGCCCCACCCCTTGTTTCAGCGTGATGACCGCGTCGGGTAGCTGCACTTCATCAAACGGATCGCCGCCGCGCAAACGACAATCCTCCATCCGCGCTTTCAGCAAGGGATCGTCAGGAGAGGTAAAAGGTAATTTATCGATAATCACCAGCGACAGCGTATCGCCGCGCACATCCACCCCTTCCCAGAAGCTGCTGGTTGCGACCAGTAGCGCATTACCGGCGCTGACGAACTGTTGCAGCAGTTGACCTTTGCTGGTTTCGCCCTGCAACAGGACGGGCAGCGTCATGGTGGCGCGGAACTGTTCCGCCAGATCGCGCATCATGGCATGCGACGTACACAGCATAAAGCAGCGGCCATTGTTGGCTTCGATGATCGGTCTTAACATTGCCGCCAGCTGTCGGGCAGAGCCCGGCTGGTTAGTTTGCGGCAGGTTACGCGGCACGCACAACAGCGCCTGGCGGGTATAGTCGAACGGACTGGGCAACAGCATCGATTCGGCCTGTTCAATGCCCAGCCGCGCCGTAAAGTGATGGAGATCGTCGTTCACCGACAGCGTGGCAGAGGTAAAAATCCAACTGCCGGGTTTCTGCGCCATCACCTCTTTGAATTTATCCGCGACCGTAAGCGGAGTGAGCGCCAGCGTGAAATGGCGCGACGTGCATTCGTACCAGTAGCTGTACCCTGGCTGGTTGATCTCTTTTAAGCGCTTCAGGCGCGCACGATACAAGGTCGCACGCTCGAAAGCGGCATCCAGCAATGCGGAACGCCCCAGAGACAGTTTTGCCACGTCGTAGCAAAGCTCAAGCGTATCGTCGAGCAGCAATAGCGCGCGCTGTACCCGTGGGTCGGCCAGCAGCTCACGTAAATTTCCGCGATAGCCCGGCTCGCCCAGTTGCAGGCGAAAATCCTGCGCGCTCTGCGCCAGTCGGTCGGCGCATTTCTGCAACTGCTGGGTGTCTTTCAATTCCGTGCGGTAGGCGATGGTAAAATCTTTCGCCAGGTCGAGGAGCTGTCGGCTGGAGAGCGACTGGCCGAAATACTGGCTGGCGATATCAGGAAGCTGGTGGGCCTCATCGAAGATCATCACCTCCGCCTCCGGGATCAGTTCGCCAAACCCACTCTCTTTAACCACCATATCCGCGAGGAAAAGATGGTGGTTGACGACAACCACATCGGCGTCCATCGCCTTTTTACGCGCTTTAACCACAAAACAGTCTTTATACAGCGGGCAGTCGCTGCCCAGACAGTTGTCATTGGTGCTGGTGACCAGCGGCCACGCCTGCGAGTCTTCCGCTACGCTGACGCAGGTACTGATGTCGCCGTCATCGGTCTGATTCGACCACGACCGCAGCAAAATCACATCGCTTAAAATTTGTACCGGCAAATCGCCGCCCGCCAGCGCTTGCTGTTCGAGACGTTCCAGACAAAGATAGTTAGAGCGCCCTTTCAACAGCGCCAGTTTACCGGTGAATTTGAGGGCGTTTGAGACGGTGGGAAGATCGCGACTGTAGAGCTGATCCTGCAACGCTTTCGATCCCGTCGAGATGATCACTTTTTTTCCGGCGCGTAACGCCGGCGCGAGGTAGGCATAGGTTTTGCCTGTCCCCGTCCCGGCTTCGACAACAAGCGGTTGTGATTTTTCAATAGCATGCGTGACGGCAACGGCCATCTGCCGCTGTGGTTCGCGCGGTTTAAATCCCGGTATCGCTTTAGCCAACTGACCGTCTGCTGCAAAATCGTCCGTCACACTACCCCCTGTTGATTTGAACAGGGATTATGTCAGGACGCCGTCGCTTACGCCAGTTGAAGAGGTGACGGCAACGCAACATTATGGCAGTCTTGCCGCGTCGAACGGAAAGTTAACGAGGAATGATTTATGACTATCATACGTATTGATGCCGAAGATCGTTGGTCTGATGTAGTAATCCATAACAACACGCTTTATTACACCGGTGTACCGGAAAACCTCGACGCCGATGCGTTTGAACAGACCGCCAACACGCTGGCGCAAATTGATGCGGCGCTGGAAAAACAGGGCACCCGTAAGTCACGTATTCTTGATGCCACTATTTTCCTGGCCGATAAAAGCGATTTTGCCGCCATGAATAAAGCCTGGGACGCGTGGGTCGTTGCCGGTCACGCGCCGGTACGTTGCACGGTGCAAACCGGGCTGATGAACCCGAAATACAGAGTTGAGATCAAGATTATCGCCGCAGTGTAACGCGACGTTATTCGTCCTCATCCTCAAAACGCGCCACGATCCGCTCGCCGGTGTGGGTGGCGCGCAGTTCATCCGCCACCTGCGCGATTGCCTGTCCGCTGCTCATTCCTTGCGACATCAGTTCCTGAATGCGCTCTACCGCTTTTTGTTGCTGCTCGTGGCTGAGTGAAGGTAAACCTGCAAACATTGTTAACTCCTGCTAAATTGTCTGCGCTAATTATTTCATGCTACCCGGCACATAGCCAGTAGACCAGGACCGATGAAGACATTATCACCCGCTGTTATTATTTTACCGTGGCGCCCGGACGCCGCCGAGTACTATTTTGCCCCGCTGAGCCATCAGCCCTGGGCCATGCTGCTGCATTCCGGTCATGCTGAACATCCGCATAATCGTTTTGATATTCTGGTGGCCGACCCCGTGGCAACGCTGTCAACACACGGCGAAGAGACCCGCGTGCGCGATAAGCATGGCACGACCACGACCGCCGACGATCCCATGACCGTGTTGCAGGCGGCGCTGGCGTCTGCGGGCATCCAGCCGCCATATGACCCCAATCTGCCGTTTCAGGGCGGCGCGCTGGGGCTGTTAGGTTACGACCTTGGCCGCCGTTTTGAATCCCTGCCCACGCTCGCACAGCGCGATATCACCCTGCCGGATATGGCGATCGGCATTTACGACTGGGCCTTAGTCGTCGATCATCGCAGACAGACCGTCTCTCTGCTGAGCCATACCGATGTTCACGCTCGCCTTGAGTGGCTGGCGCGCCAGCAGGCGCCGGTGCGAAAGCCCTTCGCGTTGACCTCCGCATGGCAATCAAACATGACCCGCGCGCAGTACGGTGAAAAATTCCGCCAGGTGCAGAGCTGGCTGCACAGCGGCGACTGTTATCAGGTTAACCTCGCCCAGCGTTTTCAGGCTGACTATCAGGGAGACGAATGGCTGGCCTTCGTGCGGCTTAATCACGCTAACCGCGCCCCGTTCAGCGCGTTTTTGCGCCTGGAGGACGGTGCGATTCTGAGTCTTTCTCCCGAGCGCTTTATTCAGTCCGAAGAGGGCCACATTCAGACTCGCCCAATCAAAGGCACCCTTCCCCGGCTGGACGACCCGCAGGCGGATCGCCAGCAGGCGTTAACGCTCGCGATGTCGGCAAAAGACCGCGCAGAAAACCTGATGATTGTCGATTTGATGCGTAACGACGTCGGCCGCGTTGCCGTTCCGGGGTCGGTCAAGGTTCCCGAGTTGTTTGTGGTTGAACCCTTCCCGGCGGTACATCATCTTGTCAGTACCATTACCGCCCGTTTGCCCGATAATTTACATGCCACCGATCTGCTGCGCGCCGCTTTTCCTGGCGGTTCGATTACCGGCGCGCCAAAAGTCCGGGCGATGGAGATCATTGACGCGCTGGAGCCGCACAGACGCAACGCCTGGTGCGGCAGCATCGGCTACCTGAGTTTTTGCGGCAACATGGACACCAGCATCACGATCCGCACGCTTACCGCTGTAGACGGGCATCTCTATTGCTCTGCGGGCGGCGGCATCGTAGCGGACAGCCAGGAGGACGCGGAATATCAGGAGACGTTTGATAAAGTGAATCGAATTTTGCAGCAACTGGAGAACTGAGTCGTGGAAAACAGCAGCCTGACCCTTGATGATTTTTTATCACGCTTTCAACTTTTGCGCCCGCAGGTGAATGGTGAGACGTTAAACCATCGTCAGGCTGCCGTGCTGATCCCGGTGGTTCGCCGCGCCCGGCCGGGTCTATTGCTGACTCAGCGTTCAGCGCGCCTGCGCAAACACGCCGGTCAGGTCGCGTTCCCCGGCGGCGCCGTTGACAGCAGCGATGCGTCGCTGATTGCCGCTGCGCTGCGTGAAGCGCAGGAAGAGGTGGCGATCCCGCCGGAATCCGTCGAAGTGATTGGCGTGCTGCCGCCCGTAGACAGCGTCACGGGTTTTCAGGTTACGCCGGTGGTCGGCATTATTCCCCCGAATCTGCATTATCACGCCAGCGAAGATGAGGTGGCCTCTGTTTTTGAGATGCCGCTTTCAGAAGCTCTGCGTCTGGGGCGTTATCATCCGCTGGATATTTATCGACGCGGCGATTCACATCGCGTATGGCTTTCGTGGTATGAGCATTATTTCGTCTGGGGAATGACCGCCGGAATAATTCGTGAGCTGGCGCTGCAAATTGGCGTGAGACCCTGACTATACTTATCTTTACACGCGCAGAACACAACTTGAGATTCCCGTCCCAACATTAGTAAATACGTGGTTATCCATTAGTTTAATTCATGTGAATAGTTAAGCCGATCGCCGCGTTCCCTCTTACACTATGCGCAGTTATTACATCGTAACCGGGAAGCCCGGTCACCCTGTCAGGAGTATTATCGTGATTAGTCTATTCGACATGTTTAAGGTGGGGATTGGTCCCTCATCCTCCCATACTGTAGGGCCTATGAAGGCGGGTAAACAGTTCGTCGATGACCTGGTCGAAAAAGGATTACTGGATAGCGTTACCCGTGTCGCCGTCGACGTGTATGGTTCACTGTCGCTCACGGGTAAAGGTCACCACACCGATATCGCCATTATTATGGGTCTGGCGGGTAACGAACCTGCCACCGTGGATATTGACAGCATCCCTGGTTTTATTCGCGACGTTGAAGCGCGCGGTCGCCTGTTACTGGCGCAGGGCCAGCACGAAGTGGATTTTCCCCAGGATAACGGGATGCGTTTTCACAATGGCAACCTGCCATTGCATGAAAATGGAATGCAGATCCACGCGTACAATGGCGAAACCGTCATTTATAGCAAAACGTATTATTCCATCGGCGGCGGCTTTATTGTCGATGAAGAGCATTTTGGTCAGGACGCAGCCAATGAGGTCAGCGTCCCTTATCCGTTTAAATCGGCGACCGAAATGCTGGAATATTGCAACAGCACCGGTCTGTCGCTCTCCGGGATGGTGATGCAGAACGAACTGGCGCTGCACAGCAAAAAGGAAATCGAAGAGTATTTCGCCAACGTCTGGCAGACCATGCAGGCGTGTATCGATCGCGGGATGAATACCGAAGGGGTTCTGCCGGGGCCGCTGCGCGTTCCGCGTCGTGCTTCCGCACTGCGTCGCATGCTGGTTTCCAGCGATAAACTGTCCAGCGACCCGATGAACGTCATTGACTGGGTCAATATGTTTGCGCTGGCGGTAAACGAAGAAAACGCCGCGGGCGGGCGTGTCGTTACGGCGCCGACCAACGGCGCTTGCGGGATCGTGCCTGCGGTGCTGGCTTACTATGACCACTTCATTGAACCCGTCAGCCCGGATATCTACACCCGTTACTTCCTGGCCGCAGGCGCTATCGGCGCGCTGTACAAGATGAACGCCTCGATTTCCGGCGCCGAAGTCGGCTGCCAGGGAGAAGTCGGCGTCGCCTGCTCAATGGCGGCGGCAGGACTGGCGGAGCTGCTTGGGGCCAGCCCGGAGCAGGTGTGCGTCGCCGCGGAAATCGGCATGGAGCACAACCTGGGGCTGACCTGTGACCCGGTTGCCGGTCAGGTTCAGGTGCCGTGTATCGAGCGTAACGCGATTGCTTCGGTGAAAGCGATCAACGCAGCGCGTATGGCAATGCGCCGTACCAGCGCCCCGCGCGTCTCGCTGGATAAAGTCATTGAGACCATGTACGAAACCGGCAAGGACATGAACGCGAAATACCGCGAAACATCACGCGGCGGACTGGCGATTAAAGTCCAGTGTGATTAACAAAACATAGCCTGCCACTTCGCCCATCTCCCACTGATGGGCGAATTTTTCTCATCAATCTCGTCTGCGGTAAATTTCCCCACTACACTTGCTGTGTTGCAATTGGCTTTTGTGACCAACGGCTTATCAGGCGGCCCGCATGCAAACAGCACAACGGATCATTAAAAATTATCGCCGCAATCGTTTCATCGTCTGTACGGTCTGTGCGCTGATCACGCTTATCCTCACATTGAGTATCCGATTTATTTCGGAGCGAAATATAAATCAGCACCGCACCGAAACGTTCGCCGCTCACGCCGTAGAGACGCTGGATGAAGTGCTCCGCCCTCTACAGGCCGGGCGCGATCTCCTGCTGCCCCTGGTAGGACAACCCTGCCCGGCCGCGCATTTTCCCCTGCGTAAGCAGGTCGCCAGACTGCAAACCGTGCGTTCCATTGGTCTGGTTCAGAACGGTATTCTCTACTGCTCCAGTATCTTTGGCTCACGCGACGTGCCGATTCACCAGCTACAACCCGATCTGCCCGCGCCAAATAACCTGTTGCTGCTGTCTACCGATCAGTCCCTGCTCAAAGACAGCCCGATTCTGATTCAGTGGTATCCGTCATCACCTGATGGCAAAAACGGGCTCTTTGAGATCGTCAATATTGATCTTCTGGCGATGATGCTGCTTGAACCGCAACAGCCGCAGATCGCCAGCGCAAGCCTGACGGTCGGCAACCGCCACTTGCTCTATGGTCAGGGGGTGGTGGAGGCGCTACCCGCCCTGAACGGTGAAAAACGTTATCAGCGCGCGTCCCAGCACTTCCCCTTCACCATCAGCGTGACGGGGCCCGGCGCTGGCGAGCTGGCACTACGCCACCTGCCGACGCAGCTGCCACTGGCGGTGATGCTGAGTTTACTGGTGGGATACCTTGCCTGGCTGGCAACGGCCAGCAGAATGAGTTTTTCATGGGAGATCAATCTTGCCCTTGCCGCCCGTGAATTTGAACTGTTTTGCCAGCCGCTGTTAAATGCCCGTACGCAGCAATGCGTAGGGGTTGAGATCCTGCTGCGCTGGAATAACCCGCGACAGGGAGGGATTTCTCCCGATGTTTTTATTCCTATCGCTGAAGAACACAACCTGATCGCCCCCCTTACCCGCTATGTCATTGCGGAAACCATTCGGCAGCGGCATTTCTTCCCGATAAACAGCCAGTTCCATATCGGCATCAACGTTGCGGCCAGCCATTTTCGTCATGGCATGCTATTAAAAGATCTCAATCATTACTGGTTCAGCGCCCATCCTGTTCAGCAACTTGTGCTTGAGCTGACGGAACGGGACGCCTTACTGGACGTCGATTATCGGCTGATGCGTGAACTTCACCGCAAAGGGGTGAAGCTCGCCATTGATGACTTTGGCACCGGCAACAGCTCGCTGTCATGGCTGGAGAAATTGCGCCCGGACGTGCTGAAGATCGACAAATCATTTACCGCGGCGATCGGTACTGATGCGGTGAACTCCACGGTGACCGATATCATCATCGCACTGGGGCAAAGGCTGAATATTGAACTGGTAGCGGAAGGCGTTGAAACGCGAGAGCAGGCGCAATATTTGCGGGGACACGGCGTTCAGGCGTTGCAGGGATTTCTGTTCGCAAGACCTATGCCGCTTCACGATTTTCCTCAGTGGCTGGCGGGTAGCGCACCGCCGCCCGCCCGGCATAACGGACACATGACGCCCGTTATGCCGTTTCGTTAGATCCCGGTTTTACCGGGGAACGGCGCTTATTCGTCTTCGTGGTGAGCAGGTTGTTCTTTAACAATACGAACCAAATCAACACGGTAGTCGTTCGCTTCGACAATCGTGATATGAAGCGGCGCAACGTCGATAACATCGCCCACCTGCGGGATATGACCGTTTACGGCGATAACCAATCCAGCGACGGTGGCGATGTCTTCCTCGTCGTTCACCAGGTTATCGACATCCAGCGCCTGTTGCAGGGCATGCAGATCCGTTCCCCCCTTCACCAGCCAGCCGCCCGCTTCGGTAATGATCTCAGGCGTTTCGTCGGCATCCGGGAACTCACCGGCAATCGCTTCCAGCACGTCCAGCGGCGTAACCAGCCCCTGCACGACGCCAAACTCGTTGGTGACGATGACGAAGCTGCCGCGAGCGCGACGCAGGACGCCCAGCAGATTAATCGGGTCCAGCGTTTCCGGGACGACAATCGCTGGTGATTCTGAAGCAATCGCGGCCACATCCACGCCCTCTTCCAGCGCCACCAGCAGTTCTTTCGCACGAACAATACCGATGATCTCATCCAGTTCGCCGCGACACACCGGGAACAGGCTGTGCGGAGAAGAGAGTAACTGTTCGCGGATTTCATCCACGCTCAGGTCAGCATCCACCCAGCTGATTTCACCGCGAGGCGTCATGATGCCGCGCAGCGAACGGGACGCCAGGGTCAGCACGCCGTTGATCATATAACGCTCTTCTTCAGCAAACGCGCCTTCAGGTACAGGCACCGTCGCCGGGCTGTCAGACTCGTGCTGCGCGCTCGCCTGACGTTTACCGCCCATCAGTCGCAGGATGGCGTCTGCGGTGCGTGCACGTAGCGGTAACGTTGACTGATGGCGAATAAAGTTACGACGCGCAATCTGGTTGAACAATTCGATGACGATTGAGAAACCGATAGCAGCGTACAGATACCCTTTCGGAATATGGAAGCCAAAACCTTCCGCCACCAGGCTCAGACCGATCATCAACAGGAAGCTCAGACAGAGCACTACAACCGTCGGATGCTGGTTGACGAAACGGGTAAGCGGCTTAGACGCCAGCAGCATCACCGCCATCGCAATCACCACGGCAGCCATCATCACCGGCAGATGGTTAACCATACCCACGGCGGTAATCACCGCGTCAAGGGAGAAGACGGCATCAAGGATAACGATCTGCGTTACCACGACCCAGAAACTCGCATAGCCTTTGCCGTGCCCCGAGTCATGCTCGCGGTTTTCCAGGCGCTCATGCAGCTCCGTCGTGGCCTTAAACAGGAGGAAGAGACCCCCGATGAGCATGATCAGATCGCGCCCTGAGAAGGTGAGATCCCAGACGGTAAAGAGCGGTTTCGTTAAGGTCACCATCCACGAAATGATGGACAGCAGGACCAGGCGCATCACCAGCGCCAGCGACAAACCGATAAGACGCGCCTTATCACGCTGCTTTGGCGGCAGCTTGTCAGCCAGAATCGCGATAAAGACCAGGTTATCAATACCCAGAACAATTTCGAGGATAACAAGCGTGAGCAAACCCGCCCAGATTGAGGGGTCCATTAAGAATTCCATGACAAGCTCCTGCTTAAGGAATAGCGAACAGGCGAGAAAGCAATATGCGAATTAAGGTTGCGGCCAAAAGAGCCAGACAGACAGGCCTGATACGGCCTCAAAGTGAAATGACGTCGGTGACGATCCATACGGCGGGCTACTGCCCTATACTCCTTACTAATTAAACGGAAGCTAAACATAACAGAGACAATGTCTTTTTGGCAAAGATTTACCTTCCTTTGCAATGAGATGTTACAGGGATATTTTACACTACGAAATTTCTCTGATGTGAAAGCTAAATTGCGGATCTTCATCACATAAAATATTTTTTTCGCTATCTAAAATAATTCCCGGAAATAACTGTTTTTTCATTATAACCCTTATCTGAATCGATTCGAGTGCGGACGGCGATTCAAAATACATCTGTCACGTTGATGTGTTAACGATAATAAAGGAGGTAGCAAGTGACCATTGCTATTGTTATAGGCACACATGGTTGGGCTGCAGAGCAGTTACTTAAAACAGCAGAAATGCTGTTAGGCGAGCAGGAAAACGTCGGCTGGATCGATTTCGTTCCAGGCGAAAATGCCGAAACGCTGATTGAAAAGTACAACGCTCAGTTGGCAAAACTCGATACCAGCAAAGGCGTGCTGTTTCTCGTTGATACATGGGGAGGCAGTCCATTTAATGCTGCCAGCCGTATTGTCGTCGACAAAGAGCACTATGAAGTCATTGCTGGCGTCAATATTCCGATGCTGGTGGAAACGTTCATGGCCCGCGATGACAATCCGAGCTTTGACGAATTAGTCGCTCTGGCGGTAGAAACCGGCCGTGAAGGCGTGAAAGCGCTGAAAGCGAAACCGGTTGAAAAAGCCGCTCCGGCGCCGGTTGCTGCGCCAAAAGCGGCGGCGCCCGCTAAACCAATGGGACCCAACGATTACATGGTAATCGGTCTCGCCCGTATCGATGACCGTTTGATTCACGGCCAGGTCGCCACCCGCTGGACCAAAGAGACCAACGTCACCCGCATCATCGTCGTGAGTGATGAAGTTGCGGCGGACACCGTACGTAAAACGCTGTTAACACAGGTGGCACCTCCGGGCGTAACGGCGCATGTGGTAGACGTTGCCAAGATGATTCGTGTCTACAACAACCCGAAATACGCAGGCGAACGTGTGATGCTGCTGTTCACCAACCCTACCGATGTGGAACGTATCGTTGAAGGCGGCGTGAAAGTGACTTCCGTAAACATTGGCGGTATGGCTTTCCGTCAGGGTAAAACGCAGGTTAATAACGCCGTTTCCGTCGACGAGACCGATATCGACGCCTTTAAAAAGCTCAACGAACGCGGTATCGAGCTTGAGGTTCGTAAAGTTTCCACCGATCAGAAACTGAAAATGATGGATTTGATTGCCAAAGTGGCGAAATAACCACCCGGCATTTAATTAGCATTCACACTTAAGTCTGTATAGCAATAGGAGAAGTACAATGGAGATTACCACTCTTCAGATTGTGCTGGTGTTCATCGTCGCATGTATCGCGGGTATGGAGTCGGTACTTGATGAATTTCAGTTCCACCGTCCATTGGTGGCCTGTACGCTAATCGGTGCCGTTCTTGGGGACATGAAAACCGGTATTATCATCGGTGGTACCCTGGAAATGATCGCGCTTGGCTGGATGAACATCGGTGCTGCCGTTGCGCCTGATGCCGCGCTGGCTTCCATTATTTCAACCGTGCTGGTTATCGCCGGTCATCAAGGCATTGGCGCAGGTATCGCGCTGGCGATTCCACTGGCGGCCGCAGGTCAGGTGCTGACCATCATCGTACGTACCATCACCGTGGCATTCCAGCACGCGGCGGATAAAGCGGCCGATAGCGGCAACCTGACGGCGCTGTCCTGGATCCACGTATCCTCCCTGTTCCTACAGGCAATGCGTATCGCGATTCCGGCGGTTATCGTGGCGATTTCTGTCGGCACCAGTGAAGTTCAGGGCATGCTGAATGCGATCCCGGAAGTCGTGACCAGCGGTCTGAACATCGCCGGCGGCATGATCGTGGTTGTCGGTTACGCAATGGTCATCAACATGATGCGCGCGGGCTATCTGATGCCGTTCTTCTACCTCGGCTTCGTCACTGCGGCATTCACTAACTTCAACCTGGTTGCTCTGGGCGTAATTGGCGCGGTAATGGCCATCCTCTACATCCAGCTGAGCCCGAAATATAACCGCGTAGCCGGTGCGCCAGCTCAGGCTGCTGGTAACAACGATCTCGATAACGAACTGGACTAACAGGTGAACGAAATGGTTGATATGACTAAAACTACCACTGAGAAAAAACTCACTCCGAGTGATATTCGTGGCGTGTTCATCCGTTCTAACCTGTTCCAGGGGTCATGGAACTTCGAACGTATGCAGGCGCTGGGCTTCTGCTTCTCCATGGTGCCGGCGATCAAACGCCTGTACCCGGAAAACAACGACGCGCGTAAACAGGCGATCAGACGTCACCTGGAGTTCTTCAACACCCATCCTTACGTTGCCGCTCCGGTACTGGGCGTTACGCTGGCGATGGAAGAACAGCGCGCCAACGGCGCGGAGATCGACGATGGTGCCATCAACGGTATCAAAGTTGGTCTGATGGGGCCGCTGGCAGGCGTGGGCGACCCGATCTTCTGGGGTACTGTTCGTCCGGTATTCGCCGCGCTGGGCGCGGGTATCGCGATGAGCGGCAGCCTGCTGGGGCCGTTGCTGTTCTTTATTCTGTTTAACCTGGTGCGTCTGGCGACCCGTTACTACGGCGTGGCTTACGGCTACCGTAAAGGCGTCGATATCGTTAAGGATATGGGCGGCGGCTTCCTGCAAAAACTGACTGAGGGGGCGTCAATCCTCGGCCTGTTTGTCATGGGAGCGCTGGTTAACAAGTGGACGCACGTCAATATTCCGCTGGTGGTATCACGCATCACTGACCAGACGGGTAAAGAAAACGTCACCACCGTGCAGACCATTCTCGATCAGTTGATGCCGGGTCTGGTTCCGCTGCTGCTGACCTTCGCCTGCATGTGGCTGTTGCGTAAGAAAGTGAACCCGCTGTGGATCATCGTTGGCTTCTTCGTCATCGGTATCGCCGGTTACGCGTGCGGCCTGCTGGGTCTGTAATTCTGTTGTACACTACCGGGGCCCTTTGGCCCCGGTTTTTTATCTGGAGGATTAATGACTGTCACGGACCTGGTGCTGGTTCTTTTTATTGTCGCGTTACTGGCTTACGCCATCTACGATCAGTTCATCATGCCCCGCCGTAACGGCCCCACTCTGCTTGCAGTGCCTCTGCTGCGTCGTGGTCGTGTTGATAGCGTTATCTTCGTCGGCCTGGTCGCCATTCTTATCTACAACAACGTTACCAGTCACGGCGCGCAAATTACCACATGGTTATTATGTGCACTGGCGCTGATGGGGTTTTATATTTTTTGGGTTCGCGCCCCCAGGATCATCTTCAAACAGAAAGGTTTTTTCTTCGCCAATGTCTGGATAGAATATAACCGTATTAAAGAGATGAATTTATCGGAAGATGGCGTACTGGTGATGCAATTAGAACAACGGCGCCTGCTTATTCGCGTACGAAATATCGACGATCTGGAAAGAATATATAAGCTTCTTGTTTCATCTCAATGAGTTACAGATATAGCCTGAACTATGTTTTAAGTATATTCGCGATCAAAAAAACATAGCTAAGGCTATATTCATCCCGCCTGATTTGTTATTTATTTTAACGTTTTATTGATAATTAAATCTAAATGAAAATCGTTTTCAATTAGAAGTCAAATAATATTTCTCCATTGTTGTTTTATATTCTCAAAATATGTTAATGTTGCGCCGTCATTTGGGGAGTAGCCGATTTCCAGACTCAGGAAATGTACGTGTCAACATACTCGTTGAAAAACGTGGCGCGTACGGACTGATATCACTCTATTTTCAGTCAGGCGAGACCATATGCACATCAACTGCTATGCATAGCTTATGAACGCCATGTTCAGGTATGCATGTTCGCTGGGGGCAGTGATGTGTTTTATGGAACCCCGGTCAGGACGCTGTTATGAATATCACCGCAACTGTTCTTCTCGCTTTCGGCATGTCAATGGATGCTTTCGCGGCATCGATTGGTAAAGGCGCCACGCTACACAAACCTAAATTCTCCGAAGCCCTGCGCACCGGCCTTATTTTCGGCGCGGTTGAAACGCTCACCCCGCTGATCGGCTGGGGGCTGGGTATGCTGGCCAGTAAATTCGTGCTGGAATGGAATCACTGGGTTGCGTTCATCCTGCTGGTGTTTCTGGGGATTCGTATGATTATCGAAGGCGTTCGTGGCGGTAATGACGAAGATGACGAGCCGTTACGCCGCCACAGTTTTTGGCTGCTGGTCACTACCGCTATCGCCACCAGCCTGGATGCAATGGCCGTTGGCGTCGGTCTGGCGTTCTTGCAGGTGAACATTATTGCGACCGCGCTGGCTATCGGCTGTGCCACGTTAATCATGTCCACGCTGGGCATTATGGTGGGGCGCTTTATCGGCCCGCTGCTCGGCAAACGGGCGGAAATTCTTGGCGGGGCTGTACTTATCGGTATCGGCGCCCAGATCCTCTGGACACACTTCCACGGTTAACGCTCACGTTGCCAGATGTGAAGGCTGAAATCCGTCTGGCAATCAAACTGCTGGCAAGCCGCCAGCCGCTCCCATACGTCAGGTTTTGCACGCCAGGCGAAAGGCGTCATCTGGAGCAAAGCAACGGCCTCATTACCGCGCAACCGCATCTCATACCCTAACGCCATGCTTTGCTGCAACGTAAACCCTTCAAGCTGCTCAGTATGCGGGGCATGTAAGCGCACTTCATCATAGATCAGCCCTTTTAGCGCCATCAGATGGCGCGGCCCCGGCGTAGCGGTGATTACCCAACCACCCGGTTTTACCACTCGCGCTAACTCTTCAGCCTTACAGGGGGCATAAATCCTGACAATCGCATCCATAGAGGCGTCGGCGAAAGGCAGACGATGGCTTGACGCCACACAAAACGTCACCTGCGGATAACGTTTCGCCGCCGCTTTAATGGCGACTTTCGCGACATCCAGACCAAATGTGGTGCCTGACGCCAGCGTTTCGGCGAAGGCATGTGTGTAATACCCTTCACCGCAGCCGATATCCAGAATCGACGTTGCATTCTCGTCCAGCCGTTCGGCAAGTATCCTGACGATGGCATCGCGCAACGGCTGATAATGCCCGGCATCAAGGAATGCCCGACGCGCCTGCATCATTTCGGCGCTGTCGCCCGGGTCCCGTGACCGTTTATGCTGCACGGGCAACAGGTTGACGTATCCCTCTTTCGCCACATCAAACTGATGCCGTTGTGGGCAGATAAAACTGTTTTTCACCTGCGCAAGTGGCTGATGACAAAGGGGACAAGAAAACGACATGACAACTCCGGCCGGTAATTTTAGGGCGCAAGTGTAACGCGAATTGCGCCCTGGGAAAATAACTTACAGCGAGGGGGACGACAGGCGGTTGCCGTGCATCACTAACAGGTGGTCGGAGTCGGCGGGCATACCGTCCGGTTTAACGTTTTCCAGGCGCAGAACATCGCCCATAATCTGGCTGAACACCGGCGCCGACACCGCGCCGCCATAGTAAGAGCCGTTTTGCGGATTGTTAATCACAACCACCAGCGCAAACTGCGGATCGCTGGCCGGAGCCACGCCCGCCGTATAGGCCACGTATTTATCGACATACTTACCGTCATCGCCGATTTTCTTCGCCGTACCGGTTTTTACCGCCACGCGATAATCTCTGACTGCGGCTTTGGTTCCTCCCCCGCCGGGGAGCGCGACGCTCTCCATCATATGCTCAACCTGATGCACCAGTTCGGCGGGCATCACACGCGTCCCCACAACGGGCGGATCAATACGCGTAATGGAAAGCGGTCGGTAGATCCCAAAACTGCCGATGGTGGCATATACGTGCGCCAGCTGGAGCGGCGTCACCATCAGACCGTACCCGAAGGCAAACGTCGCCCGATCCAGATCGCTCCAGTAACGACGCTGCGGCAGTAAGCCGCTGCTCTCCCCGGTGAGCCCCAGTCCCGTAGACTGCCCAAAGCCAAAGCCTTTATACGTATCCAGCAGTCGTTGAACCGGCATAGCGAGCGAGAGACGCGACACGCCGGTATCACTCGATTTTTGCAGGATTCCGGTCAAACTCAGCTCCGGGTAATACCCCACGTCACGAATCCGGTGGCCGTCAAGATTGAACGGATGCGTATCAATCACGCTGTCGGGCTGGACAATGCCCTGCTGAAGCGCCGTCATGATCACCAGCGGCTTGACCGTGGAACCCGGTTCAAAGGTATCGCTGATGGCACGGTTGCGAAAATCATCCAGCACGGCGCCTTCCCGGTTATTCGGATTAAAGTCCGGGAAGCTTGCCATCGACAGAATTTCCCCCGTCGCGATGTTGACCAGTACCGCCGCGCCGGACTCCGCTTTGTTCCAGGTGACGGCGTTATCCAGCGCATCCTCCGTCACTGTCTGTAGGCGTTCATCAATACTGAGCTGAAGCTCATGCGCCGGCACAGGATTTGTTTCAGTTATATTCTCGATGACATGACCAAACTTATCTTTGCGAACAAGGCGGGAACCGGGTTTCCCCGTCAGTTGGGTATTAAAACTTTTCTCAATCCCCTCAATCCCCTGCCCGTCAATGTTGGTAAAGCCAATCAGGTTAGCCGCCACATGCCCTGCCGGATAAAAACGCCGGGACTCTTCACGCAGGTTAATGCCAGGAAGATTGAGCTTATCGATCCATTCGGCCTGCTGCGGCGAAATCTGGCGCGCCAGATAGATAAACCGCCCGGCTGGATTACTGTTTACCCGCTCAGCCAGCGTAGCCAGTGAAAGATGCAGCGTCTGCGCCAGCGCCTGCCAGCGTTGGTTATACCCCACGCCGCCTTTACTGACGATCGTCTTCGGGTCGGCCCAGACCGCATTGACCGGCACGCTAACGGCTAACGGACGCCCTTCTCTGTCGGTAATCATGCCGCGTGGCGACGCCGTGGTGACCTCACGTAACGAACGCCTGTCCTCTTGTTTAACCAGATTTGTCGGCGTGATGATCTGTAACCACGCCACGCGTCCCAGCAATAACCCCATGCTCAGCAAAATCGCCACGCACAGCAGAACAAAACGGATGGGAGCAAAATTACGCACGGCGCCGTCGCTTTTCTTTTTCACCTGGTCTCCAGCAAGGTCATTTTTCAGGTGATTGATTTAACGGGAATTGACGAGGGAAAGCGGGAAAAACAATGCTACGAACATCGCGGCTTTGCAACAAAGCGCTAACAGAAGTGTATTCAGAAATATTTTGAAGGAACCTGAATTAAAAAGCCCCGCACTGGCGAGGCTTTATATCTGAGGTTGATGCGCCTTGGCGCTTCAAATCAGTGGTGTCGATCAGATAGCTGTTACGTTAACAGCAGCCGGACCTTTCTGGCCGTCCTGAATTTCGAACTCAACGTTCTGGCCTTCAGCCAGAGTTTTGAAGCCGTTACCCTGGATAGCGGAGAAGTGTACGAACACATCTTTGCTGCCATCAGCCGGAGTAATGAAGCCAAAACCTTTAGACTCGTTGAACCACTTAACTTGACCTTTAATCTTTGCCATTTGCAAAATTCCTTAGAGTGTTTTCTTCGCCCGCAGGCATAACATAGATAAAACTGAGACATTACTGCTTGAGGCACTAATATAAGGTTCGGCAGAGAAGCGGTATTCAACGTCAACGTGTTTACTCAGGACTTCTTTACTGAAAATGCCACACATAAACAGAACTGTACCTCGTTTAACCCAAAACGTGTTATCACATACAACGTTAATTATGGCAAGCCATTTTTAAACGTGTCTCGATCAGTCGCACAAATCCAGAGAGATATCAAAGATCAACTGCACAGTTATGCGGCACAGTTCCCGACGATATATTCTCGCTTCTCCAGGCGCCTTTCGACAGGCTTACGCCCGTACAGCGGCTTTTCTACCATAGCTCAATAACTTCGGTTGTTCCAGGTCATGCGTTGATCTTATCGATACGGTAAACAGATATCACTTTTTATGCTTTGTAATGCATAAATTGTCACAACGCAAAAAAACCAATATTGTTTAAAAATGCGAAGTATTCGACCATTTTTCATCCGTTTCACTGATAGCCAATACGTGCTTTGGTCGTGCACCAAAATAATGAAAGAATGATGACAATGCACAAAAAAAGTGAGAGAAACGTTTCGCTATTAATAAAAACGATCGCTATCACAAAAGCGACATAATCACATTATTAGCGTATGGATAAATATATTTAAGGAGAGATTAAGTTAAAGCATTAAATGATCAATGAAATAACAGACCTGGTATACACAGGGTTACATTAATGAAAACAGGATGGGCCTGCCTGAAGGAATGGCTGGCAGACGCGCATCCTGTCTCTGCTTGTCGTTACCGTTCAGCGACCAGACGGATGATATCGTCATCCTCTTCCTGAGGTTTCGCTTCAGACTCGGCCTCAGCGACTTTTTCAGGCTCGTTAGCTTCGCACAGACGGCGTAGCAAGGCATTTTGCCGCTTTTGCTGATCCAGCAGCGCTTCAAGCAGCTCAATCTGCTCATTTGTTCTTGAACTTGCCCGGTTCACAAAAAACCACAGGACCAGCCCGACAATCAGAACCACCACCGATACAATCAAAGACGTAAAAGTCAGTACGCCAGAATTCAGAACTTCGTTCATGTTACCACCTCAATGTAGACGCCGTATTTTACCACTGCTACACGGGAAGGTAATCAACTGTTGTAAAAATGCTATCACCAGGGGATAAATTTATTGATGGCACAAATTCCGTTGAAAAATTGTACATCCTGATCGCACATTATGTTGAACACCTGCGCCCACAGCAGCAGACATACCAACGCAACAATAATCAGGATTACCCACCGAAACTTTTTCACTCCGCTCTCCGCATCCACATCTTATGCCATCAAATTACCACGCGTTATCTAAACCGGAACTAACTGGAGCGACATTATATACTTTTAGGAATGATACACTTGTTTCAGTGGGCGTTCAGGCTACCCTTATTCTAACCAAAAAAAGAAAAGAGGTAGTAATGCGTTTGATCATTCGCGCGATTGTTTTGATTGCTCTGGTATGGATTGGTTTATTGCTCAGTGGCTATGGGGTTCTGATTGGCAGCAAGGAGAACGCCGCCGGTCTGGGTCTGCAATGTCAATATCTGACCGCTCGCGGCACCAGTACAGCGCAATATGTCCATACTGACAGCGGCATCATTGGTCTGTCAGACTGTCCTGTATTCAGAAAAAGCGCCGTGGTGGTCGATAACGGCTAATCTGGCATCACATTCATTCATCTGCATAAATATCAGGCATAACGTGGTTATGCCTTTTTAATGCGTTTTTTAGCAGGAGAAACCTCTCTCCCGCCCCTTTTCAGGGCAATAAAAAAGCCAGCAGGTATCTTCTACCGGCTGGCTTCTGAACGCCTCAGGGCACGCTCACCTCAGAATGGATAGTCGTTGTAACCCATCTGCTCAGAGATTTTACGCGCTGCCGTGTGCAGCATAGCGACATACTCATGCAGACGTTCTTCGGAGAAACGCAGCGTCGGGAACGAAATGCTCAGACCGGCGATCACCACGCCAAAACGGTCGAACACAGGCACGCCAATACAGCGCAGACCTTCTTCCTGCTCTTCGTTATCTTCGCCGTACCCCTGCTCGCGCACCTGATCCAGCATCGGCAGTAACGCCTCGGTGCTGGTAATCGTGCGCGCGGTGCTACGTTTGTACTCCACGCCATCCAGTATCTGTTTGACTTCATCACGGTCGCGCCATGCCAGCAGCACTTTACCGATTGCGGTGCTGTACAGCGGGTTACGGCGGCCAATGCGGGAATACATGCGCAAATTGTACATGGAGTCGATTTTATGAATGTAGACAATGCTGTCTTCATCCAGCGCACCGAGGTGAATTGTCTCTTTGGTCAGACGGGAAATTTCACGCATCTGAATATCAGCGCTACGGATCAGATCAACGTTTTGCAGCGCACGGGCGCCCAGCTCAAACAATTTCAGGGTCAGCGAATATTTTTCAGATTCACCTTCCTGCGCGACATAACCCAGCGTTTTCATCGTTTGTAAAAAGCGATAAACGGTGCTTTTTGACATCATGACACGTTGCGACAGCTCGGTGATCCCTATTTCGCGCTCTTCACCCAGCGCTTGCAGAATGCCAAAAACCTTCAGCACAGAAGAAACAGAATCAGGTTGTTTATCCAGATCTGCGATAGCCATTTATCACCTCATTGCGAGTGTTTTATAAAAATCAGAACCGGTTTTTATTATAATTTCACGTCATGGCGGTCGCAATCCATCTTTGCTTACTTAGTTACAAATCTGCGACATAACCCCGCGATATCAATGCTAAAATCATTACTCTGATCATAATCCCCCGAAAGACATTGACTCTCTATGGACAAAATCCAGGCCGATGGCCTGCCATTACCCCAGCGTTACGGCGCCATTTTAACCATCATTATTGGTATCTCGATGGCCGTGCTGGATGGCGCAATCGCGAATGTCGCGCTCCCTACCATTGCAACCGATCTCCAGGCGTCCGCCGCCCGATCGATCTGGGTTGTTAACGCCTACCAAATCGCGATCGTGGTTTCTCTCTTATCGCTCTCATTTCTGGGAGACATGTTCGGCTATCGACGCATCTATAAATACGGCCTGGTCATTTTCCTGTTTTCGTCACTGTTCTGCGCGCTGTCGGACTCCCTGGAAATGCTGACGCTTGCGCGCGTCGCGCAGGGGTTTGGCGGCGCCGCGCTGATGAGCGTGAACACGGCGCTGATCCGGCTTATCTATCCGCAACGCCACCTTGGGCGCGGAATGGGCATCAACTCCTTCATCGTCGCGGTGTCTTCGGCTGCGGGGCCGACCATTGCGGCAGCAATCCTGTCGATAGCGTCATGGAAATGGCTGTTCCTGATTAACGTTCCGTTAGGCATTATCGCATTACTGCTGGCTATGCGTTTCTTACCCCCAAACAGCGCTCGCAGCGCCAAACCGCGCTTCGACTTGCCCAGCGCAGTGATGAACGCCTTAACCTTCGGCTTGCTGATCACCGCTCTCAGCGGATTCGCACAGGGGCAGCCTTTAACGCTGATTGGCACAGAACTGTCAGTTATGCTTGTCGTCGGTTTCTTCTTCATTCGCCGCCAGCTCTCACTCCCGGTGCCTTTGTTACCGATTGACTTACTGCGTATTCCGCTCTTTTCTCTGTCGATCTGCACCAGTATTTGCTCTTTCTGCGCGCAGATGCTGGCGATGGTTTCCCTTCCCTTCTATCTGCAAACGGTATTGGGGCGTAGCGAAGTCGAGACCGGGTTATTGCTGACGCCCTGGCCGCTGGCGACAATGGTGATGGCGCCGCTGGCGGGCTATTTAATTGAACGGGTTCATGCCGGGCTGCTGGGCGCGTCAGGACTGATAATTATGGCCACAGGACTTTTTGCGCTGATGCTGCTACCAGCCTCGCCGTCAGATATCAGTATCATCTGGCCGATGATCCTTTGCGGAGCCGGTTTTGGCTTATTCCAGTCGCCCAATAACCACACGATTATCACCTCTGCGCCACGCGATCGCAGCGGAGGGGCCAGCGGGATGCTGGGCACGGCACGTCTTCTGGGCCAGAGTACCGGCGCGGCGCTGGTTGCGCTCATGTTGAATCAGTTTGCGGACAACGGTACGCATATTTCCCTGATGACGGCGGGCATCCTGGCGACCGTAGCCGCCATTATCAGCGGTTTGCGCATCACTCAACCCCGCTCCGTGGCGTAAAAAAAAGCGCATCATCTGATGCGCTTTTTTAGAATGCCAGGCATACCGCCTTACTTCAGGTACTCGCCGCTACGCAGCGCTTCAATACGCTTATCCAGCGGCGGGTGAGTCATGAACAACTCGCTCAGTGACTTCGACTTGCCGTTGATGCAGAACGCCATCATGCTGTTGGCTTCCTGCGGCTCATAGCTGGTTTTCAGGCGCTGCAATGCGGCAATCATCTTTTCACGGCCGACAAGCTTCGCAGAACCGGCGTCCGCATGGAATTCACGGTGACGTGAGAACCACATGGTGATAATGCTTGCCAGTATTCCGAACACCAGTTCAAGAACCATCGCCACCGCGAAATAGATCATTGGGTTGCCGTTGCTGCTTTCACCCTCATCACGGTTTCCACCGAGGAAGCCCGCGGCGATCTGCGCGATAATACGCGAGATGAAGATCACAAAGGTGTTCACAACCCCCTGAATCAGCGTCATGGTGACCATATCGCCATTAGCGATGTGGCTGATCTCATGCGCGATAACGGCTTCGGCTTCATCCGGGCTCATGTTTTGCAGCAAGCCGGTGCTCACCGCAACCAGCGACGCATCACGGCGCGCGCCGGTCGCAAACGCGTTGATATCCGGCGCATGATAGATAGCCACCTGCGGCATAGCGATTCCGGCCTGACGCGCCTGCGTCGCCACCGTGTTCATCAGCCAGCGTTCTCTTTCATTACGCGGTTGCTCAATGACTTCCCCACCCACGGACTTTAACGCCATCCATTTGGACATCAGCAGCGAAATGAAGGAACCACCAAAACCAAACAGCAGCGCCATAATCAGCAAGCCTTGTACGCTGCTTGACTGTATCCCTGTCAGGCTCAGCACCAGCCCGAAAACGACCATCACGGCCAGGTTCGTCAGCAGGAAGAGCGCGATTCGCATCATAATTTTCTTTTAACCTCAACTTAACAAAACGCACTATGCGATACCCACATCGTATGGGTCTTGTGGCTATTTTCAAGCATCTGCGGGCTGTAAGTCACCAGAAAGACACAACTTTACATTTTGTTGCATAAGACTGACGGCTTAATGCGCTTGTTAAAAAAACAGGCACAATTTCTTGTGCCTGCTTGACGCTATTTGCTGGTTGCGGGTTGCTCCGCGGGCTTCTCTTTCTCAAGATGCGCCAGATCCAGCGCTATCCGTACCGTTTCATCCAGATACGGATCCGGCTCTTTATAATCCTTCGGCAGATCGTCCAGTTTCTTCAGAAGCGGCTTGCCTTCACGTTTAAACCGATCGTTGATACGCGCCAGACGCAGAGCATCGTCTTCGTTATTCTCTTTTTCGCGCTGGGCGAAATTGAGAGAGGCGATATTGCGCTTATCTTTCATCGCGTTAAAACGGGCAATGTCCTTCAGGATGTACTGGAACTCAGGATCGTTCGCGATGCGCGCGTTATGCTCTTTCAGCAGTTCCGGGCCAAACGGCGTTAAATCATCTGACTTCACGTACGTTGCCGCATCAATGCTGTCCCACGGCAAGGCGTTGTCTTCAAACTTCTCGCCGGTTTCCGTCTCTTCATTCCCCGTCGGCATGACGATATCCGGCGTGACGCCTTTACGCTGCGTGCTGCCGCCGTTAACACGGTAGAATTTCTGAATGGTGTACTGCACGGAGCCCAGCGCAGGCCATTCAGGACGCAGCATCTGATCATAAATACGGTTCAGAGAGCGGTACTGCTGTACGGTGCCTTTACCGAAAGTCGGTTCACCGACAATCAATGCGCGCCCGTAATCCTGCATCGCCGCGGCAAAAATCTCCGACGCGGATGCGCTGAAGCGATCGACCAGTACCACCAGCGGGCCTTTGTAATACACCACGCCATCGGTATCGGCGTCTTCACGCACTTTACCGTTGTTGTCACGAACCTGAACAACCGGGCCAGACGGGATAAACAGACCGGACAGCGAAACCGCTTCGGTCAGCGCGCCGCCGCCGTTGGTGCGCAGATCGATAACAATGCTGCTCACGTTCTGTTTTTCCAGTTTCTGTAGCTGGACTTTGACGTCATCCGTCAGCCCCACATAGAACCCCGGAATATCCAGCACGCCGACTTTCTCTTTACCGACCGTTTTCACCGTCATTTTAACAGCGCGGTCTTCAAGACGAATGCGTTCGCGCGTCAGCGTAATGGTTCGCGTTTTCGTGCCCTTACCGGCAGGCAGAATTTCAAGACGAACTTTGCTGCCTTTTGGCCCTTTGATCAGCGCCACCACGTCATCAAGACGCCAGCCGATCACATCAACCATTCCTTTCCCCGTCTGGCCTACGCCTACAATGCGATCGCCTACGCTTATCGCCTTGCTTTTCGCCGCCGGGCCGCCGGCAACCATCGAGTTGATGACCGTGTAGTCATCGTCCATTTGCAGAACCGCGCCGATACCTTCCAGAGACAGGCTCATTTCAGTATTGAACTGTTCGGTATTTCGCGGAGAAAGGTAGTTGGTATGCGGGTCGATTTCGCGCGCAAATGCGGTCATCGCCAGTGAGAACACGTCTTCACTGTTGGTTTGCGCCAGACGGCGAATCGCAGATTTGTAACGACGCGTCAGCGTTTCGCGAATTTCTTTATCGTTCTTGCCCGTCAGCTTCAGGCTAAGTTCGTCGAATTTCACCTTGCCATCCCACAACGCGTTCAGCTCAGCCTCATTTTTCGGCCAGGGCGCTTTGCTGCGGTCAAGGTTAAACGTGTCGTTACCGGTGAAATCCATCGGGCGTTCCAGCACGCTTAACGCGTACTGATAACGTTCGAAACGGCGTTTTTGCGCCAGGTTATAGAGGTCATAGAAGACATCCAGTTTACCTGTACGCAGCTCATCGCCGAGGACAGTTTTGCTTTTCGCAAACTGTTCCACATCACTCGCCAGCAGCACATTGTGGCTGTAGTCGAGCAGATTAAGATAGCGATCGAAAATCTTTGCCGAAAACGCCTGATCCAGGTTGAACTGACGATAGTGGGAACGTGTAAAGCGCGAAGTCACGCGCTCACTCACGGTCGCATGCTGCGTTTCTTCCTTCAGAACGGGAATTTGATCGGCGCGCGTAATGTCATCGACGGCGAAGGACTGGCCTGCTATTGCAAGCAAGCCAGCTAACGCGGTAAGCCTAAAAAAAGTGTTCATGCCAGGCCTGGCCTCCGTTTCAGAACACCAGGTGTTCTGCGCGTACAATCAAAGACATACCCGAATTCAGCTGCACACGGACGCCATCTTTGGTGACTTCTAATACGGTGGCATCCATCGCATTGTTGCCTGCTTTCACCTTCAGTGACTGCCCTACCGTCAGCGCTGAAATATCAGACACCGGGGTATGCTGTTCTTCGCGTGGTGCGCGTGGTGCTTTAGCCGCCGGTTTTTCAGCGCGAGGAGTACGCGGAGTCGTCTCTTTACGACGTGGCGCAGGACGCGGTTTACGCTCACGGCGCGGAGCGTCTTCTTTTTCGCCTGCCGCAGCGGCAGCTTCGCGTTTTTTCGCCTGCTGTTCCGCACGTTGCGCCTGGACGCGTGCTTTCGCTTCTTCAAGCTGCTTACGCGCATGTTCAACGTGCTGCTCATCCAGCTCACCGCAAGGGTTGCCGTCGAGATCGACACGCGTTGCGCCCGGCTTAACGCCGTACAGGTAACGCCAGCTTGAAGTATAAAGACGTAAAGCGGAACGAAGTTGTGTCTTGCTGAGGTTCATTTCGCCCTCAACACGCTCTACCAGATCCTGAAAAATGCCAATTTTCAGCGGGCGCGCTTCGCCTTCCGCACTAAAACACTGTGGAAAACGTTCGGCCAGAAACGCGATAACTTCTTTACTGCTATTCAACTTAGGTTGATTTTCCATGAAATTTCCTGATTACAACGGACGTAGCCAACAAGCCGCAGGCATGAACAGGCGTCATTATAATGACGCCATCAGTAATTGCTACGTTATCCGTTGATTATCCTGCAACGGTCGCAAAGAATTTTTTGTAATCCGTCGTTGCAAGCACGGTTTCAAGCCGCGCGACAAGCTCACGCAGGCCTTGCTCATCCTCTTCGGTAAAGCGGCCAAATACCGTGCTATCAATGTCCAGCACGCCGATTATCTGATTGTCTACCGTCAGAGGCAGCACAATTTCAGCATTGCTGGCGCTATCGCAGGCGATGTGTCCGTCAAACGCATGAACGTCCTCAATGCGCTGCACCTGGTTCTGCGCGACCGCCGTACCACAGACGCCGCGTCCAACCGGGATCCGCACACAGGCGAGTTTCCCCTGGAACGGCCCCAGCACCAGCGTGTCGTTTTCCAGCAGATAGAACCCCGCCCAGTTGACGCCCGAAAGGCGCTCAAACAGCAGCGCGCTGGTATTTGCCAGGGTAGCGAGAAAACTGGTTTCACCTGCCATTACTGCCTGAAAGTCGCGGTTAAGATCCGCGTATAGCTCTGTTTTGCTCATTATATAGTCACTTAGTTGTCTTACTCTAAAACTACAGCCTATTAAAATAAGCATTAAATGCGTTAATGCTCAAGATCATTCCCGTCATGAGTTAAGATTACATTAATCTAACACTTTGATTCACGATACATGGCCCTGAACACCCCGCGACTCACGCCAACAAAGAGAATAACGGTCTGGTCTATCAGTGAAGCGTTGCCCCGCGCCCATTATCAGCGCTGCCCCCAATGCGACATGCTGTTTAGCCTGCCGAAAATGCAATCGCACCAGAGCGCATATTGCCCGCGTTGCCAGGCCAAAATTCGCGATGGACGCGACTGGTCACTGACGCGTCTGGCAGCGCTGGCCGTTACGATGCTGCTGCTGATGCCCTTTGCCTGGGGCGAGCCGCTATTGCGTATCTGGCTGTTAGGGGTGCGTATTGACGCCAATGTGATGCAGGGCATCTGGCAGATGACCAGGCAAGGCGATCCGCTTACGGCCGCCATGGTGCTCTTCTGCGTGGCGGGCGCGCCGTTAATTCTGGTCACCGCCATCGCTTATCTATGGTTCGGTAATATTCTCGGCATGAATCTGCGTCCGGTATTGCTGATGCTGGAGAGGCTCAAAGAGTGGGTGATGCTCGACATTTATCTGGTCGGTATCGGGGTCGCCTCGATCAAAGTGCAGGATTACGCCTTCCTGCAACCCGGCCTGGGGCTTTACGCCTTTGTGGCGCTGGTGATCCTCAGTATTCTGACGCTGTCGCATCTCAATGTGGAGCAACTCTGGGAGCGCTTTTACCCACAACGCCCCGCCCGACGCCCGGACGAAAAACTTCGCGTCTGTCTCGGATGCCACTTCACCGGTTATCCTGACTCACGGGGACGTTGCCCCCGTTGCCATATCCCGCTACGCCTGCGCAGAAATCAGAGCATACAGAAATGCTGGGCGGCGCTGCTGGCCTCTGTCGTCCTGCTGCTGCCCGCAAACCTGATGCCGATATCCATTATTTACGTGAATGGCGGGCGTCAGGAGGACACGATTTTATCGGGCATTATGTCGCTGGCGAACAGCAATATCGCCGTGGCGGCCGTGGTCTTTATCGCCAGTATTCTGGTGCCATTTACCAAAGTTATTGTGATGTTTACACTGCTGCTCAGCATCCATTTCAAATGTGAGCAAGGGCTGCGTACGCGCATCCTGCTGCTGCGGATGGTGACCTGGATCGGCCGTTGGTCCATGCTGGATCTCTTTGTTATTTCGTTAACGATGTCGCTGATTAATCGCGATCAGATACTCGCTTTTACTATGGGACCGGCTGCGTTTTATTTCGGCGCAGCGGTAATATTGACTATTCTTGCAGTGGAATGGCTGGATAGCCGCTTACTTTGGGATGCACATGAGTCAGGAAACGCCTGCTTCGCCGACTGAAGCGCAGATAAAAACAAAACGTCGTATTTCTCCTTTCTGGCTGCTGCCGTTTATCGCGTTGATGATCGCAGGCTGGCTGATTTGGGGAAGTTATGAAGATCGCGGCAACACCGTGACGATCGACTTTATGTCGGCGGATGGCATTGTTCCGGGGCGGACGCCTGTGCGCTACCAGGGCGTTGAAGTGGGTACGGTGCAGGACATCAGCCTGAGTAAAGACCTGCGCAAGATAGAAGTGCGCGTCAGTATTAAGTCAAACATGAAAGATGCCTTGCGCGAGGAGACCCAGTTCTGGCTGGTGACACCAAAAGCGTCGCTGGCGGGCGTTTCGGGTCTGGACGCGCTGGTCGGCGGGAACTATATCGGCATGATGCCCGGCAAAGGGGCCGAGAAAGATCACTTTGTCGCGCTTGATACCCAGCCGAAATACCGTCTGGACAACGGCGACCTGATGATCCATCTTCACGCGCCTGACCTTGGCTCTCTTAACAGCGGGTCGCTGGTCTATTTCCGCAAAATTCCGGTGGGTCGGGTATATGACTATGCCATCAATCCCAACAAACAGGGCGTCACCATTGACGTACTGATTGAGCGTCGGTTCACCAGCCTGGTGAAAAAAGGCAGCCGTTTCTGGAATGTCTCCGGCGTCAATGCGGATGTCAGCCTTAGCGGCGCGAAGGTGAAGCTGGAGAGTCTGGCGGCGTTGGTAAATGGCGCAATCGCGTTTGACTCGCCCGACGATTCGCAACCTGCAACCGCAGATGACGCATTTGGCCTCTACGAAGATTTAGCCCATAGCCAGCGCGGCGTCATCGTCAAACTTGAACTTCCCGGCGGCGACGGCCTGAAAGCCGACTCCACGCCGCTGATGTATCAGGGGCTTGAAGTGGGCGAGCTCACCAAATTAACGCTCAACCCCGGCGGGAAAGTTACGGGCGAAATGACGGTTGACCCCAGCGTGGTAACACTCCTGCGTGATAAGACGCGTATTGAGCTGCGCAGTCCAAAGCTGTCGCTGAGCGATGCCAGTATCAGTTCGCTTTTGACCGGCAAAACGTTTGAACTGGTGCCAGGCGAAGGCGAACCGCGCAGTGAATTCGTCGTGGTGCCTGGCGAAGAAGCCCTGCTCCATGAACCAAATGCGCTGACGTTAACCCTGACCGCCCCGGAAAGCTACGGTATCGACGCCGGTCAACCGCTGGTTCTGCATGGCGTGCAGGTGGGCCAGGTCATTGAACGTAAGTTATCCAGTAAAGGCGTTGCGTTCACGGTGGCTATCGATCCGCAACATCGCGCCCTGATTCAGGGTGACAGCAAATTTGTGGTCAACAGTCGCGTGGATATCAAAGTCGGTCTCGACGGCGTGGAGTTTCTCGGCGCCAGCGCCAGCGAGTGGGTGAGCGGCGGCATTCGTATTTTGCCCGGCACAAAAGGCGAAATGAAATCCAGCTACCCGCTGTACGCCAATCTGGAAAAGGCCGTGGAAAACAGCCTCAGCGACCTCCCCACGACCACGGTGAGCCTCACTGCTGAAACGCTCCCGGATGTACAAACGGGGTCAGTGGTGCTGTACCGTAAGTTTGAGGTAGGTGAAGTAATCACCGTGCGCCCACGCGCTAACGCCTTTGATATCGATCTGCATATCAAACCGGAATACCGCAACCTGTTAACCAGCAACAGCGTATTCTGGGCGGAAGGCGGGGCGAAGGTACAGCTTAACGGCAGCGGCCTGACCGTGCAGGCCTCTCCCCTGTCGCGTGCGCTGAAGGGCGCTATCAGTTTCGATAACCTGAGCGGCGCAAGCGCCAGCCAGCGTAAAGGCGACAAACGAATACTCTACGCCTCGGAAACCGCCGCCCGCGCGGTGGGTGGGCAAATCACCCTGCACGCCTTTGACGCCGGTAAACTCGCGGCGGGTATGCCGATTCGTTATCTCGGCATCGACATCGGCCAGATCCAGACGCTGGAGCTGATTACCGCGCGCAATGAAGTTCAGGCGAAAGCGGTGCTCTACCCGGAGTATGTCCAGACCTTTGCCCGAAGCGGTACGCGTTTCTCGGTGATCACGCCGCAAATCTCCGCCGCGGGCGTGGAGCATCTCGATACGATTTTGCAGCCCTACATTAACGTGGAGCCCGGACGCGGCAACCCGCGTCGTGATTTCGAATTGCAGGAAGCAACCATTTCCGACTCGCGCTATCTCGATGGTCTGAGCATCGTCGTGGAAGCTCCTGAGGCAGGTTCGCTGAACATCGGCACGCCAGTGCTGTTCAGAGGTATCGAAGTGGGCACGGTAACGGGCATGACGCTGGGTTCGCTGTCTGACCGCGTGATGATTGCCATGCGCATCAGCCAGCGTTATCAGCATCTGGTGCGTAATAACTCCGTCTTCTGGCTGGCCTCCGGCTACAGTCTGGACTTTGGCCTGACCGGCGGCGTGGTGAAAACCGGCACCTTCAATCAATTCATTCGCGGTGGCATCGCGTTTGCAACCCCGCCAGGGACGCCGCTGGCGCCGAAAGCACAGGCGGGTAAACACTTCCTGCTGCTGGAAAGCGAACCGAAAGAGTGGCGCGAATGGGGCACCGCCCTGCCACGTTAACTCCCCCGCTCCGGCGTGCTCGCGCCGGAGCATTTATGCTACACTGCGCGCCTGTTTTATTGCCGGTGGTACCCAAGTGGCTCAACACGCTGTTTATTTCCCTGATGCCTTTCTGACGCAAATGCGCGAAGCAATGCCTTCGACACTCTCTTTTGACGATTTCCTCGCCGCCTGCCAGCGCCCGTTACGTCGCAGCATTCGCGTGAATACGCTAAAAATTTCTGTGACCGACTTTCTTGCCCTGACGGCGCCCTATGGCTGGTCGCTGACGCCTGTTCCCTGGTGCGAGGAAGGTTTCTGGATCGAACGCGATGATGAAGAGTCGTTGCCGCTGGGCAGCACCGCCGAACATCTGAGCGGCCTGTTTTATATTCAGGAAGCCAGCTCAATGTTGCCGGTCGCCGCGCTGTTTGCTGAAGGGAATACGCCGGAACGCATTATGGATGTTGCTGCCGCGCCGGGTTCGAAAACCACCCAGATCGCCGCGCGGATGAATAATCAGGGCGCCATTCTGGCGAATGAATTCTCCGCCAGCCGGGTCAAAGTGCTGCACGCCAACATCAGCCGCTGTGGGATCAGTAATGTTGCCCTGACCCATTTTGATGGCCGCGTCTTCGGCGCCGCGCTCCCGGAGACATTCGACGCTATCTTGCTGGACGCGCCCTGTTCAGGTGAAGGCGTGGTGCGCAAAGATCCCGACGCGCTTAAAAACTGGTCTGTCGAAAGCAACCTGGATATTGCCGCCACACAGCGGGAACTTATCGACAGCGCATTTCACGCGCTGCGCCCTGGCGGTACGCTGGTCTACTCCACCTGCACGCTAAATCGCGAGGAGAATGAGTCCGTCTGCTTGTGGCTGAAAGAGACCTACCCGGAAGCGGTTGAATTTTTGCCTTTAGGCGATCTGTTCCCGGAGGCGGAGCGCGCGCTGACGGCAGAGGGTTTTTTACACGTTTTCCCGCAGATTTACGACTGCGAAGGTTTCTTTGTCGCTCGTTTGCGTAAAACCGCAGCCATTCCCCCGCTTCCCGCGCCTGGCTATAAGGTCGGCAAGTTTCCGTTCGCGCCGATGAAGGGGCGTGAGGCGACGCAAATCACTCAGGCGGCTAACGCCAGTGGACTTCAGTGGGGAGAAAACCTGCACCTCTGGCAGCGAGATAAAGAGGTGTGGTTATTCCCGGCAGAGATTGAAGCGCTGATCGGAAAAGTCCGCTTTTCCCGCCTGGGCATAAAACTGGCGGAAAGCCATAATAAAGGTTATCGCTGGCAGCATGAAGCGGTGATCGCCCTCGCCGATCCACATCATGCCAACGCATTCGAGCTGTCTCATCAGGAGGCGGAAGAGTGGTATCGGGGGCGGGATGTCTACCCGCAAACCGCGCCGTCTGCCGATGATGTGCTGGTCACATTCCAGCATCAGCCCATTGGGCTGGCGAAACGGATTGGTTCCCGGTTGAAGAACAGTTACCCACGCGAACTGGTTCGCGATGGCAAACTCTTTACCGGTAACGACTGAAAGCGGTCAAAAATAGCGCACTTTTTTACTGGCGCTTTTGCTGAAGTTGGCTACGCTGAAATTTGGGCGATCAAACTGGTCGTACCACAATCAGCGAACTAACGGAGAGCACGATGATGAAAACCAGTGTGCGCATTGGCGCTTTTGAAATCGACGATGCCGAGTTACATGGCGAATCGCCGGGGGACCGAACGTTAAGCATTCCCTGTAAATCCGACCCAGATTTATGTATGCAACTGGATGCCTGGGATGATGAAACCAGCATTCCCGCCATTTTAAACGGAGAGCACTCTGTTCTATTCCGCACCCGTTACGATCGTAAGTCCGATGCCTGGGTCATGCGTCTTGCCTGACTCAAAAAGAACCCGTCGCCAGACGGGTTATTTATTTCGCCCTTTCCCCCTTGCGACAACCTCTCCTACACTATCGATACGGCAGGACAATTTGAGGATGGAATGTTCGCACTGGTACTTTTTGTTTGCTACCTGGACGGCGGCTGTGAGGACATTGTGGTGGATATCTACAATACTGAACAGCAGTGCCTGTATTCGATGGACGACCAGCGGATTCGTCACGGCGGCTGTTTTCCGGTCGAAGACTTTATTGACGGCTTCTGGCTACCCGCTCGCCAGTACAGTGATTTTTAATTACTGAAGTTGAACCAACGTCAGTTCCCCGCCAAATACCGCGCCAGTATCAATATAGTGCAAATTATCGATATCAACGCGATGACGCAGCGGCGTATGACCAAACCAGAAGTGATCGGCCCCGGCAATGCCGTTTCCCTGACCCGCATGCCGCTCGCTCAACCGGGAACGACGCCATAGCACCTGGTGTAAATCCACCTCTTTTTGCCAGGCATAGACCTGATGCGGATAATCAGCATGCGCCACAACATGCATGCCGTTCTGGCAGTGCAATTCCAGAATCCAGGGTAAACGCTGACAGTCGTCGAGCGCCTTTCTCGCCAGGCGCTGCTGGTTTGCCGACAATGCGGCATACCAGTCGCCGCCGTTCATAAACCATAACGACAACTGCGAGGCGGCCAGCGCGTCTAACGCCATCTGCTCGTGATTCCCTCTGACGGCAACCACCCACCGTTTGTGCAGAAGTTCCAGACACCGCAAGCTGTCAGGCCCACGGTCGATCACATCCCCCACCGACACCAGCAGATCCTGCCACGGATCAAACCGACACTGTCGTAGTTTCTCCATCAACTGCGAAAAACAGCCGTGGAGGTCGCCGACAATCCAGACATGCCGCCACTGACTCCCCTCAATTTTCTGATAGACGTTTTCCGGCTGTTTCATTGGTTCACCATCAGTAAAAATGAACCTGACATACTTAACCATAGCAGGAAATCTTCAGTCGCAGGCCCCCCCTCCTGAGACCATTAATCATTTTTATAGCAATAATTTAATCTGCAATAATTCTTGTTGATTTCAATAAAATCATATAAATGCCAACTTATGTAAAAGTGTAATGATAATTATTTTTATTATCATTTTCATGCATTATCTTATTGACTTTGCTTTTTTTAACAAAGGAAGTTCGATAATGCGTATTAAACCTCTCGCTTCACTTGTCTTATCTTGTCTGGGCGCCACAAGTTTTAATGTTTTTGCAGAAGATGTCATGGTCGTCACCGCATCGGGATACGAGAAAAAGATCACCAATGCGGCAGCCAGTGTTTCTGTTATTTCACAACAAGAATTACAGACCAATAAATATAATGATCTTGGCGATGCTCTCAGGGCCGTTGAGGGAGTGGACGTTGAAAGCAGTACCGGAAAAACAGGGGGGCTTGAAATAAGTATTCGTGGGATGCCTGCCAGTTATACCCTTATTCTTATTGACGGTATTCGTCAGAATGGAACATCGGATGTAACACCGAATGGCTTTTCTGCAATGAATACCAGTTTTATGCCCCCACTTTCAGCCATTGAACGTATAGAGGTTATACGCGGGCCCATGTCTACGCTTTATGGGTCAGACGCCATTGGCGGCGTGGTGAATATTATTACCAAAAAAAGCACCGATAAGTGGAGCACGGCCATCAATACGGGAGTGAACCTACAGGAAAGTAATAAATGGGGAAACAGCACAACCGCAAATTTCTGGTCAAGTGGTCCCCTGATTCCTGGCTCGCTGGATATGCAGGTTCGTGGAAGCACAACCCAGCGACAAGGCTCCAGCATTACATCACTGAGCGACACCGCAGAAACACGCGTTCCTTATCCCACTGAGTCGCAAAACTACAACATCGGCGCGAGATTTGACTGGAAAGCCAGCGCAAACAATACGCTATGGATGGATCTCGACACATCCAGACAGCGTTATGATAACAGCGACGGTCAGCTTGGTAGCCTCACGGGCGGATATGATAAAACGCTCCGCTATGAGCGCAATAAAGTGACGTTAGGACATGACACCGCCTTAACGTTTGGTACATGGAAATCGTCTCTTAACTGGAATGAGACAGAAAACAAAGGACGGCAGCTGGTTTCCTCCGCTCTGACGCCCGATCAAGCCTGGAGAGCGGGTGACGATCGTGAACTGAAAAATACCAATGTTATTCTCAACTCGGTGCTTCTCACGCCGCTGGGAGAATCACATTTACTGACGGTGGGTGGCGAATACTGGGACGCACGAATGAAAGATGGCGTCGTTCTGGCCAGTTCAGGTGAAAAGTTCCATCAAAAAAGCTGGGCGACTTACCTTGAAGATGAGTGGCATATCCTGGATTCTCTGGCGTTTACCGTAGGGAGTCGCTATGAACATAACGACGTATTCGGCGGTCATTTCAGTCCTCGTGGCTATCTGGTCTGGGATATGACAGATGAATGGACGCTCAAAGGGGGAATCACAACCGGTTATAAAGCGCCTTCTCTTAGCCAGTTACATAACGGCATCAGCGGTGTTTCTGGTCAAGGAACAATCAATACCGTCGGTAATCCAGATTTAAAACCTGAAGAAAGCACCAGTTATGAAACCGGACTTTATTACGATAATGGCAATGGGTTCAATGCCAATATAACCGGATTCTACACTGAATATCGCAATAAAATTGTTTCTTATTCGATTGATGACAATACCAGTAGCTATACCAATAGCGGAAAAGCACGTACCGATGGTGTCGAATTTGCAACATCGTTCCCGCTCTGGTTGGATAATTTGAGTCTGTCGCTCAACTATACCTATACTCAGAGCAAACAGAAAGATGGAGATAATAAAGGCGCACCACTCAGCTATACACCAAAACATATGGCAAATGCCCGCGTTAACTGGCAGGCGACAGATGATTTAAATGCCTGGCTTAGCGCCCGCTATCGCGGTAAAGCGCCCCGCTTTACTCAGACCTATGACAATCTCAGTGCGGTACAGCAGAAAGTGTATGATGACAAAGGCGCAAATCTAAAAGCATGGACAGTGCTGGATATGGGATTATCTTATAAACTGACTAAAGATTTAACCCTGAATACCGCCGTCAATAACGTGCTGGATAAAGACTTTAGCGACGTCAAATTATATCAATCTGGCCGTTCCAGCACCTATGCCGGTGATTATTTCCAGACTGCGCAGTCAACGACCGGATACGTTATTCCTGGTCGCAACTACTGGATGTCTTTAAACTATCAGTTCTAATAATACAGCAAGCGTCCATACACTCCGTATGCGGCGCTTGCTTATCTTTTTGTGAGTATAAACAGCCCAAAAACACACGGATATTAATTAATAAATATCTACCCTCACAATATGAATTACCCAATAAAATCAATCTGATTATCATTATCGCACATCTTGAAAAGATTCCAGGCATTAAAAAATAGAGAATAGTCACTGAACAACCCCACTCTTCAGTGTGGTATCGCTGAGGCATTCTTTGTTGCGACGCAATTCACAACCAGGAAACCTCGCCGTCATCACCGTTGATTTCATTGATGTAAATCAATTCCCTTCATGCGTAGTTACGCAAAAGTAACAGTGATGTGAATTAGTTGCGAGAAGCACCTTATGTCGATAAAGAACTTTACAGGCAAAACAGTGATAAAAAACATCCGTTTTTCATACAGTTTGCTGAAACAAATAGAACAAGTGATGGCAAAAGAAAAAACCAGCAATTTTTCTGCATGGGTAAAAGAAGCATGTCGTGAAAAAGCCCTGAATTCCAGTACGCCCAAAGACGTAAATAGAAACAAAAATTAACTCTTTATAGCTACGACCAAAATGAAAAGATGCTTATTTATTAGTAAATACACCTTTATCCTGATATCTATTGGGAATGTTATCTATTTCATTTTGAATTATCACGCATTAGACGCGGTATTGATCATACTGTTTTATGTCGCTCTGATTTTTACCCCCGTCATCCTCATCCTGCGAGCCTTCTGTGCGCAGCATGAGTAACTCATCGAGCATGATTCATAAACGTTCATCCATGTAAACCTGGCTTCACACGGCACTCTGACGCACAAAAATTAACATACCAATCAAAAAACCCTGGACGCACTCGGTACAGAGTATGTTATGGTTTGGACAGGATATGGAAAATTCGAGTAACTTTCGTGTGTTTTCGGGTTAGTATCTGAAAACACACTTCAAAACAAACAGATAAAAAGAGACCGAATACGATTCCTGTATTCGGTCCAGGGAAATGGCTCTTGGGAGAGAGCCGTGCGCTAAAAGTTGGCATTAATGCAGGCTAAGTCGCCTTGCCCTTTAAGAATAGATGACGACGCCAGGTTTTCCAGTCCACGACGAAAGTGGCCGGTAAAAAACGACCGTTGCCAGCCGCAACAACGAAAAAACCGCAAGTTCCTCTGCATGAGGCTTGCGGTTTTTTATTGGAAATCAGAAAGATACTTCTGGTAATTAGCAGAGCTTTTCCGCGCGTTCAATAAACGGCGCCAGGCTCATTTTTTCACCCGGTTTTGCCGGATCGTCAATCTGAATGACGGTGATAGCCTGCGCGTTGGTTTTGCCGCTTGCAACTTGCTGCTCTGCAACATCGTTCAGCGGGTATTGCACCAGCGTGCTCGGGTTGATGACATACAGGGCATGGCCCGGTCGGCAAGTCAGCATCACCTCTTCGCGGTTAAACGCCCACTTGTCTTTACCCACTTCAAAGCGGCTCACGGTGATAACCTGAGGCGCCGCCAGCGCAGCACCTGAACTTGCCAACAATAGCAGAGAGAGAATCATTTTTTTCATGAGTTTTGCCAGTCCATCAGAAGGGTTCCAGGGTTGCGAACAGGCTGACAATCGCCAGCACAACGGCTCCAATTCCCCATTCAATCTGAGTCATCCAGATAAACCAGAGATTCGCGCGGCGATTTTCCTGCCGCATACGTGGTACGAGAACATACCGGTTCGTTAGCGCAATTGCCACCATTAGCAGGACAAGGACACATTTTAACAAAAGAAACTGCCCGTACGCGGTATGCCAGGGGGCGGAAAACCCCGTAATAAAAAGCACATTTGCGATGCCGGTGCACAATACGCCCGCGACAAACAGATGACCATAGCGGGAGAAACGCATCATTGTTTCGATGGCCTGTTGTCGCCAGCGACCTTGCGCCATGCGCATACAGTAGATAACCGGCAGCAGGCCGCCAAACCAGGCCGCAGCGCACACCAGATGAGTCGCATGGTTAATCTGCTGTACCGCGCCCACCACGCCATCATTCAGCGTGGCGTGGCCAACGCCTGCCAGTAACATAAACTGGGCAATCATCAGGATGAACAGCAGACGCGGTAAATTTCTCGGCACAACCAGCGTCATGACCAACGTGACAAGCGCGAGAATAATCTGCCACAGCCATACGCCGCCAAATTGAGTCTGTAAAACCGCGCCCCATATCGAAACCGAGATCATGTCCTGCCAGCCCGCCCCCATTAGTCCACCCTGGATCGCCAGCATCAGCGTCGCGCTGACAAAGCTCCACACGGCAGCGTGCTGTTGCAGGCGCAGAAAGCGGCGCATCATCAGGCGACGAACAGAAATCGGCGCCAGCCACGCGCCATATAACGCGCAGCCAAACACCAGCATCATGGCGCTAAAATGGATAAAGCGAAGCGCTACCCAGGTAAACGTCAGCATGATTACTTCACGCTAAAGGTGTATTGCCCTTTTGTCTTATGACCGTCAACCGACACCACATGCCAGTTAACCGTATAGGTTCCGGGATTAAGCGTCTGATCCAGAGGAATAATGAGCTGTTTCGCATCCTGCTCATTGCGCTTCGCAGGCCGCGTTTTGATGCTTTCCTGCTTTGGCCCGGTCAGCGTCGCCCCGCTGAAGCCAGGCTCAATGCCTTCGGAGAAATTCAGCGTCAATGCCTGCGGCGCGGCAGTCACCTCAGCGTCAGCCGCCGGGTATTGATGCGTCAGATGCGCATGTGCCCAGGCCGCAGGCGCCGCCAGCGTTGAGGCGAGGAAAAGGAGAGCATAGCGCAAAGAAGGTGCAGTAGAAGCCATATCAATTATTCCTTTTTGTTATGTCTGATTTACAGAGAATAACCTTCTATAATGGTCGAGTCGAGAATCATCATTTCCGGCTTGCCATTGAGGCGCACTCTTAGTAACTTTTGCGCGCCATTGATGATAAGGAGAAGCGTATGCAAACGAACCTGGCTCAACTTGAACAAGCTGACATGGATAAGATCAACGTTGACCTGGCCGCAGCCGGTGTGGCGTTTAAAGAGCGTTACAATATGCCCGTCGTGGCAGAAGTCGTTGAGCGTGAACAGCCAGAACACCTGCGCGAATGGTTTCGTGAACGTCTGATTGCCCACCGTCTGGCGTCGGTTTCCCTGTCACGCTTACCTTACGAACCGAAAGTTAAATAAACTTATATAGCGTTACACTTCCTTACACATGAGTTGCTACAGTATAAGTACATTCTTAAACTAAGATTTAAGGATGATTGTAGACACTATGAAAAGGAAATCATTATGTCACACTGGAAAATCGCGGCGGCGCAGTATGAACCACCTCGCGCCACGCTGGCAGAACATGTCGCGCACCATCTGCAATTTGTTGAGATTGCTGCCAGCCAGCAATGCGAACTCCTGGTATTCCCTTCCCTGTCGTTAACCGGATGCAACGATACGGCGCAGGCGCTCCCTGTCCCGCCCGATGAGTCCTTATTACAGCCGCTTGCTTATGCGGCATCCGCGTACCGCATGACGATTATCGCCGGGCTGCCGGTTGAGCATAACGGCCAGTTAGTCAGAGGCATTGCCATTTTCGCCCCCTGGGTGACATCGCCGCTGATCTTTCATCAAAGCCACGGTGCCTGCGTGGCCCGCCACCGGAAAACGATAAGCGTGATGGATGAGCAGCCGGAAGGCATTGATATCGATCCCGCCTTTTCGTTATTCACCACCAGCCAGTGCGTCAGCGAACATGATTTATTTACCTCCACCTCCCGGCTGCAACGTTTTTCGCATCGCTTCGCCATTGCCGTGTTGATGGCAAACGCCGGAGGCAGCAGCGCGCTATGGGATGAAAGCGGCCAGCTCATTGTCCGCGCGGACAGCGGTTCTCTGTTGTTAACAGGTCAGCATACGACACGGGGTTGGCAAGGCGATATCATTCCATTACGCTAGGTGTTTTCGGTCGGGAGCACCCCATGTTGCGAGTTATAGATACGGAAACCTGCGGACTACAGGGCGGGATTGTTGAGATTGCCTCTGTCGATGTGGTGGCGGGGAGAATTGTCAATCCAATGAGCCATCTGGTTCGTCCCGACCGCCCCATCAGCCCGCAGGCGATGGCGATTCACCGTATCAGTGAATCGATGGTTGCCGATAAACCCTGGATCGAAGATATCATTCCGCTCTATCACGGAAGCGAATGGTATGTCGCGCATAACGCCAGTTTCGACCGGCGTGTGCTGCCAGAGATGCCGGGAGAGTGGATTTGTACCATGAAGCTATCCCGCCGGTTATGGCCGGGGATCAAATACAGCAACATGGCGCTCTACAAATCCCGTAAGCTAAGCGTGCAAACACCGCCCGGCCTTCATCATCACCGCGCATTGTATGACTGCTATATCACGGCGGCATTGCTGATCGATATTATGAACACGTCAGGCTGGACGGCGGAACAAATGGTCGACATTACCGGACGCCCGGCCCTGTTAACGACATTTACGTTTGGCAAATATCGCGGCAAAGCCGTTTCTGAAGTCGCCGAGCGCGATCCGGGCTATCTGCGCTGGTTATTTAATAACCTTGACAACATGAGCCCGGAGCTGCGTTTAACGCTTAAACACTATCTGAGCGACGCCTGAGCGCCTGCCTGCCCTGGCAACGTGCCCTGAGCGAGACCAATCAGAAAAGCGAATTCCAGCGCCACTCCCTCATACGCTTTAAAACGCCCGGACTTCCCGCCATGCCCGGAATCCATATCCGTACACAGCAACAGCAGGTGGTCATCCGTTTTCAGTTCGCGCAGTTTAGCGACCCATTTGGCGGGTTCCCAGTATTGCACCTGCGAATCATGTAACCCGGTGGTAACCAGAAGATGCGGATAGTCCTGCGCGGTAACGTTGTCGTACGGACTGTAGCTTTTCATATACGCGTAGTATTCCGCATCCTGCGGATTTCCCCACTCTTCGAACTCTCCCGTGGTTAAAGGGATAGATTCATCAAGCATTGTCGTCAGGACGTCAACAAACGGCACCTGCGCGATGACGCCATGAAAAAGTTCAGGACGTTCGTTAATCGCGACGCCCATCAACATGCCGCCCGCGCTGCCACCCATGCCATAGCAAAATGAAGGCGAGCCGTAGCCCAGTTTCAGCAACGCGTCGCAGGCATCAAGATAGTCATTAAACGTATTTTTCTTTTTCAGAAACTTACCGTCTTCATACCACTGATGACCTAACTCACCGCCGCCGCGAACATGCACGATGGCGTAAACAAACCCGCGATCCAGCAAACTTAACCGACTGCTGCTGAAATCGGCATCCATGCTGGCGCCATAGGAACCGTAGCCGTAGACAAGCAGCGGATTTTGCCCCTTGCGGAAATGTTTTCGATGGTAAACCAGCGAAACCGGAACCTCTACGCCATCCCGGGCGACAATCCACAGGTGCTCGCTCTGATAATTCACAGCGTCAAATCCCGGCACATCCGTTTGTTTGAGCACGCGCCGCTCGCCGGTATCCATGTCCAGCTCAAACAAGGTGTCCGGCGTCGTCATCGATGAATAACCATAACGCAAGCGGGACGTTTCCGGTTCAGGGTTATAGGCAAGCCAGGTGACGTAGGCCGGATCGTCGAACGCAATCCCCGTTACTTCACGCGTTTTACGGTTAATCTGCCGCAGGCTGGTCAAACCACGCTGGCGTTCTTCCACCACCAGCCAGTCGGTAAAAAGGGTAAACCCTTCCAGCATGATGCTCTCGCGCGGCGCAATCAGCTCTTCCCAGGCATTTTCATCACGTACCCGGCTGCGATACAGACCAAAGTTTTTTCCGTGGCGATTGGAACGCAGATAAAACTTATGCTGGTAATGATCGAGACTGTATTCATGATCTTTACGCCGTGGTAAAAACGAGAAGGGTTCCGCATCGGCCAGTTCAGCATCCAGCAACAGCACTTCACTGGTGGTCGCACTGGCGAGATGGATCACCACATAATGCTGAGAGGTGGTTTTGTGCAAACTGACGTAAAAAGCGTCGTCCTTTTCTTCATAGACCAGTTGATCCTGCGTGGCCGGCGTACCCACGGTATGACGCCATACCTGGTAAGGCAGCAACGTGGTGCCGTGTTTACGCACGTAGTAAAGCGTCAACGAATCATTCGCCCAGACAAACTCTGGCGCCACGTTATCCAGCAGTTCCGGGTACCAGTTACCGCTTTCAAGATTACGAAAACGCAGCCCATACTGACGACGGGAAAGATAATCTTCCGCCAGCGCCATGATGGTGTTGTCCGGCGTAATGGCCATTCCACCGAGAGTATAAAACTCGCTGTGGGCCGCTCGCTGATTCGCATCCAGCAATAAATCCCACGCATCCAACTCTTCACTTCGCGCCGGCTGGCGCGGGTAAATAGCATATTCACACCCTGGCTCATAAATCTGCCGGTAGCGATAACCATTTTTGACGTAAGGCGCGGAAACATCTCTGGGCGGAATGCGATCGATAATCTCTTTCAGCACGCGATCCTGTAACGCCTGCTGTGACGCCATGACCTGATGTCCATAGGCGTTTTCCTGATGCAGATAGTCAAGGACATCAGGCTGCGAGCGGGAGTCGTCTCGCAGCCAATAATAGTTATCGACACGGGTGTCGCCATGCAGCGTCATGGTGTGCGGAATACGGGTGGCTTTTGGTAGCATGTCTTTGTTCTTTTGTCTTTAAACACCCTATAAGGGTGGCAAAAGTCACGCACGATGCAAGCGAAACATGCTATGCAGGGGATTACGTTAGCCTGGCAGAGCCTGCTTTTGCTGTTGCAGATCCTGCTCGATGCCGTCCCGCACATCCTGAGGAATTTTCAGCGCATCGCCCAACGCATTCAGATAACTGCGCTCCATAAAATGGTCGATATCAATGGCGGCACAGCTCAGGAAGTAGATTTCCAGCGCCTCTTCCTCATTACGGATGCCTTGCGCCAGACGCTGCGGATCGAGCGGCTGTTCAATCGCCCGTTCGATAAGCACACGTCCCTGCTCCTCCACCCCAGCTTCACGCAACTGGCGTTCGATGGCTGCACGCTCCTGGCTATCGATATGCCCGTCGCTTTTCGCCGCAAACACCAGGGCGAGGAGCAACCGCTCGGTTCGTTGGTCCAGCGGCGAACTCTGCGCGCCGAATTGCGGCTCATCCTGATGCGCAGCACGTACCCTCTCTTTGTATTTGTTCCATAAGACGGTGCCTGCCACCGCGCCGCCGCCAACCAACAGGGCGCTGGTGCCATATTTAGTCAGTAACTTACGGGAAGATTTATTGGCGACCAGTAAACCGGCCAGACCGCCTAACGCGCCGGGAACCAGCAGTTTACTCAGCCCTTGTTCGCCTGAAGAAGATGCAGAGGCTCCGTTTTGCCCGAGAAGAGATTGTAATTGGTTTAGCCAGTTAGCCATTTTACCCCTCAAATACAAACGATGAATCGTCAAAGCGTACTTGAGGGGATGTCAGGAAGTGTCTAATTCAGCAAAAGATGCGCAAATTTGCCATTAGCGGGGCTGGTATTCCGCGGTTCCGGCTTTGCAATCAACCTTTACCAGATAATGAAGATCGGCACTTTTCCCGCGAACAGTCAGAGGAACCATCCAGTTACCCTCTTTGCCGGTAATATCCTGAGTGTTGACCCACACTACCGGATTCGCCTGTCCGACCTTTTTTTGGTCATCAGCCCAACGTACGATACGGTTTTGTTGATAATCGCGCTTCACGCTGGCGGCGATCCCATCAGCGTTCAGCCCTTCACAGGTCGGGAATTTCACCGATTTGCTGGCCGTATCGGCAGCGAAGACCGATACGCTGGCGGACAACAACAGCAGGCTCAACAGCGCTCCTCTTTTTTTATTCATACTTTTTCTCCTTATATCTCCTTCGTCTTTCAGGCTGCATGTTTGCAACGCGAAATCCACGGGCATAGCACAATGATTCAGGAAAAAGCATGGTACAAAACGTCAGGAGCGCAAGTCAGACTCAGGCCGCTTGCGTGTCATCCTCCGCCGTCGCATCGCTTTTAACCACCTGCGGCGACGGTAATTTGCCGGTTTTCAGGATCGTGCTCAATACGTCTTTTTGTTCAGCCAGCCACAGAGAAAGCGCTTCGCGCTGTTCGTCTTCCATCGCTACCGGAGACTGCTCAAGCCATGTGTCGAGCAGGTCTGCCGTATCAAGCATTTTGTCATACGCATCGGCGTCCTTTTTGCTGGTAAACGACATTTTTTCCTCACCTTCCCGAATGACCACGTATTTAACTTCAACCGCCATTTTTGCAGCCTCTCAATTACCTGTAATTATGTACAGTATATTACTTTTCAGTAATGAAATCAACCTGGCAATAAAGACAGACGCAAACGTTTTCGTATATACTGCGCCCAGTTAAATCAGGGGATATATTTTATGACGTTATTAGGCACCGCGCTGCGTCCGGCGGCTACGCGCGTAATGTTATTGGGTTCAGGCGAACTGGGAAAAGAAGTGGCGATCGAATGCCAACGCCTGGGTGTGGAAGTTATCGCGGTGGATCGTTACCCGGATGCGCCAGCGATGCACGTCGCCCACCGCTCACACGTCATCAATATGCTGGATGGCGAAGCGCTGCGCCGCGTGGTTGAACGCGAAAAGCCGCATTTCATTGTGCCGGAAATTGAAGCTATCGCGACGGACATGCTGGTAGAGCTGGAGCAGGAAGGACTGAATGTGGTGCCTTGCGCCCGGGCGACGCAACTGACGATGAACCGTGAAGGCATCCGTCGTCTGGCGGCAGAAGAGCTGGCGTTGCCGACCTCTTCTTTCCGTTTTGCCGACAGCGAAGAACGCTTTCGCGAGGCGGTGGCAGAGATCGGTTTTCCCTGCATTGTGAAGCCAGTGATGAGTTCTTCCGGTAAAGGACAGAGTTTCATCCGCAGCGCCGACCAACTGTCGCAGGCATGGGAATATGCCCAACAGGGCGGCCGCGCTGGCGCAGGGCGCGTGATTGTCGAAGGCGTGGTTAAATTCGATTTTGAAATCACTCTGCTGACCGTCAGCGCCATAGATGGCGTCCATTTTTGCGCCCCTGTCGGCCATCGTCAGGAAGACGGCGATTATCGTGAATCCTGGCAACCGCAGCAGATGAGCGATCTGGCGCTGGCGCGCGCGCAGGAGATCGCCCGCAAGGTTGTTCTGGCGTTAGGCGGCTATGGGTTATTTGGCGTCGAGCTTTTTGTCTGCGGCGATGAGGTAGTCTTCAGCGAAGTCTCCCCGCGACCGCATGATACCGGCATGGTGACGTTGATTTCGCAAGATCTGTCAGAGTTTGCCCTGCACGTTCGCGCTTTCCTCGGCCTGCCCGTGGGCGAAATTCGTCAGTATGGCCCTGCCGCGTCCGCCGTTATTTTACCGACGCTCACCAGCCAGAATGTAACGTTTGATAATGTACAAGCGGCCGTCGGAGCGGGTTTACAGGTGCGGTTCTTCGGCAAGCCGGACATCGACGGAACTCGTCGGTTAGGCGTCGCGCTGGCGACAGCGGAACGCGTCGAAGAGGCCGTTGAGCGTGCAAAACACGCGGCGGCGCAGGTGAAAGTCGCGGGGTAAAAAAATGCCGGATGGCGCTGCGCTTATCCGGCCTACAACCCTATAAAACGTAGGCCCGGTAAGCGTCAGCGCCACCGGGCATTTGAGCTTACTGTTTCGCGCCTTCTACCGCTTCGCGAGCCAGTTTCGTGATGCGATCGTAGTCCCCCGCTTCCAGCGCGTCAGCCGGAACCAGCCAGGAACCCCCGATACACAGAACGCTTTTCAGCGCCAGGTAGTCACGGTAGTTCGCCGGAGAGATACCGCCAGTCGGGCAAAAGCGTACCTGAGAGAACGGACCTGCGATCGCCTGCAACGCTTTGGTGCCGCCGTTAGCTTCCGCCGGGAAGAATTTGAACTCTTTCAGGCCGTAGTCCATACCCAGCATCAGTTCGGAAACAGTGCTGATACCTGGAATCAGCGGAATGGTGCCTTCGGTCGCCGCTTTCAGCAGAGGCTCCGTCAGGCCCGGGCTGATAGCAAACTGCGCGCCCGCTTCCGTCACTTCCGCCAGCTGTTGTGCGTTCAGAACCGTACCCGCACCGATGATCGCTTCCGGCACTTCTTTCGCGATAGCGCGGATGGCATCCATCGCACACGCGGTACGTAAAGTCACTTCCAGAACGCGCACACCGCCTGCAACCAGCGCTTTTGCCATCGGCACCGCGTGTTCCAGTTTGTTCACCACGATCACCGGTACAACCGGGCCTGTGGTCAGGATTGCTTCTGCACTTGTTTTCCAGTTTTTCATCAGAGTTTTCTCTCGCCTGAGTACAAAATTTGTCGTCTTAAAACGTCATACAGGTTGCGCCCTGCTCGGCGCCGGACAGTTTTTCACGCAACGCGCTGAACATCTCACGGCCTGTACCGATGCGCGATGCGCTCAGGTCAGGAATGTGAGGCTGGCGAGCAGCAAGTTCCGCATCATCAACCAGCAGCGTCAGTTCGCCTGTCTGTCCATTCACACGAATAATGTCGCCATCGCGTACTTTCGCCAGTAGCCCGCCATCATAGGCTTCCGGGGTTACATGGATTGCTGAAGGCACTTTACCTGAAGCACCGGAAAGCCGTCCATCGGTAACTAACGCAATTTTGAAACAACGGTCCAATAATACACCAAGTGGCGGCATGAGTTTATGTAATTCTGGCATTCCGTTCGCTTTTGGTCCCTGATGGCGCACAACCACCACGCAATCGCGGTCAAGCAGACCCGCTTCAAAAGCCGGTAAAACATCATGCTGACTTTCAAAAACAACCGCTGGCGCTTCAATAATTTGATTTTCAACCGGCACCGCAGACGTTTTCATGACCGCGCGGCCAAGGTTGCCGCTCAGCACTTTCGTTCCGCCGTGGTGGGAGAACGGCTTATCAAAGGTGGCAATCACATTGCTGTCCAGGGATTTCGCCACCCCTTCGCGCCAGTCCAGCTCGCCGTTGTTCAGCCACGGTTCGAAGGTATAGCGAGACAGACCAAAACCCGCCACGGTATTCACATCTTCATGCAACAGTCCCGCATTCAGCAGTTCACGCATCAGTGCCGGTACGCCGCCTGCCGCCTGGAAGTGGTTAATATCTGCCGGGCCATTCGGATACAGACGCGCCATCAACGGTACGATTTCCGACAGATCGGAGAAATCATCCCAGTTAATCAGGATACCTGCCGCCCGCGCCATCGCGACGAGGTGCATGGTGTGGTTAGTTGAACCGCCGGTTGCCAGCAGCGCCACAATGCCGTTCACGACCACTTTTTCATCAATCATCTTACCGATCGGCATCCATTCGTTGCCGTTACCGGTCAGGCGCGTCACCTGGCGCGCGGCGGCAGCGGTCAGCGCTTCACGCAACGGCGCGTCCGGGTGAACAAAGGATGAGCCGGGCAACTGCATCCCCATGAACTCCACCACCATCTGGTTGGTGTTGGCGGTGCCGTAGAACGTACAGGTGCCTGGCGCGTGGTAAGAGGCCGCCTCAGATTCCAGCAGCGCCATGCGATCGACCTTCCCTTCCGCATATAACTGGCGGATACGCACTTTTTCTTTATTAGGCAGACCGCTTGCCATCGGGCCGGAAGGCACAAAAACAGACGGCAGGTGGCCAAATGACAGCGCCGCCATCGCCAGACCGGGGACGATTTTGTCACACACGCCAAGGAACAGCGCGCCATCAAACATATTGTGAGACAGCCCCACCGCCGCCGACATTGCGATCACTTCGCGGCTCAGCAGAGAAAGCTCCATACCGTCCTGCCCCTGCGTCACGCCATCACACATCGCAGGAACGCCGCCAGCGACCTGGCCTACCGCATTCGCAGAATGCAGCGCTTTGCGGATGATCTCGGGATAGTGCTCATACGGCTGATGAGCGGAAAGCATGTCGTTGTAAGAGGTGATGATCCCGATATTGTTACGCAACATGCTCTTCAGTGACGCTTTGTCGTCAGGCTGGCAGGCGGCAAAGCCGTGCGCCAGGTTACCGCATGCCAGCTGCGAGCGATGAACAGTGGATGTTCTCGCTTGTTCAATACGGGCGAGGTAGGCAGAACGTGTCTCACGCGAGCGTTCGACAATGCGCTTTGTTACGCGTAACAAATCTGGATTCATAGAGGCTCCTGAAATTTATTTGTCTGTGCCGCCGATTAACAAAGAGTTTCAGTAAGGTTAAATATTGCTGAATCGCTTGTTATATGGCGCACTGGGGCAAAATCACTTCCGGCAGTGTAATAAAAAAAGCCCCGCGGGTGAATCCACGCGAGGCTTAAAAGTGCAAAAATTGTTCTACAATCTGTGTTAGATCATGTTACCGGTAAAATAACACCTATGGGCTAGATGGAATTTTACTCAAACTCATTCCAGGAACGGCCATCACGGGTGATCATCGCCACCGAAGCGACCGGCCCCCAGGTCCCTGCCTGATACGGTTTTGGCGCATCATTATCCATTTCCCAGGCTTCAGTGATGGAGTCCACCCACTTCCAGGCCTCTTCAACTTCATCACGACGCACGAACAGCGCCTGAATACCGCGCATGGTTTCCAGCAACAGACGCTCGTAAGCATCCGCCAGATGCGTTTGATTGAAGGTTTCGGAATAGCTCAGATCCAGTTTGGTGATCTGCAAATTATGCTTGTGGTCCAGACCCGGCACTTTGTTAAGCACCTGGATATCCACACCTTCATCAGGTTGCAGACGGATGGTCAGTTTGTTCTGCGGCAGATCCTGCCAGGACTCTTTGAACAGGTTCAGCTCAGGCGTCTTGAAGTAGACGACAACCTCAGAGCATTTGGTCGGCAGACGTTTACCGGTGCGCAGGTAGAACGGTACGCCCGCCCAGCGCCAGTTGTCGATGTCCACGCGAATCGCCACAAAGGTCTCGGTGTTGCTGCTCTTGTTCGCTCCCTCTTCTTCGAGGTAGCCCGGTACTTTTTTGCCCTGAGCAAAACCGGTGGTGTATTGCCCGCGAACCGTTTTCTCGCGCACGTTAGAGCGATCGATGCGGCGCAGCGACTTCAGCACTTTCACTTTCTCATCGCGGATGCTGTCGGCCGTCAGATCGGACGGCGGCGACATCGCAATCATGCACAGAATTTGCAGCAGGTGGTTCTGGATCATGTCGCGCATCTGGCCCGCCTGGTCGAAGTAGCCCCAGCGACCTTCAATGCCCACCTCTTCCGCAACGGTAATTTCCACATGATCAATCGTGCGGTTGTCCCAGTTATTCACGAACAGCGAGTTGGCAAAACGCAGCGCCAGCAGGTTAAGAACGGTCTCTTTGCCCAGATAGTGGTCGATACGGTAAACCTGGCACTCTTCAAAGTACTCGCCTACCTGATCGTTGATTTCACGCGAGGTCGCCAGCGAGGTGCCCAGCGGTTTTTCCATTACCACGCGAGCCGGTTTAGCGTTCAGCTTCGCTTCACCCAGACCTTTACAGATGGCGCCAAAGGTGCTCGGCGGCATCGCAAAATAGTTAATGGTGGTGCGCGATTTTTGATCCAGCATGGCCCCCAGACGACCGAACGCCTCAGTGTCGTTAACGTCCAGATTGCAAAAATCCAGACGGCCGCTCAGGGTATCCCACAAGCCTTCATCAATCTTTTCTTTCATGAAGGTTTCGAGCGCTTCGCGAACCACTTTGGTATAGGCATCTTTGTCCCAGTCCGCGCGACCCACCCCGATAATACGGGTATCCGGGTTAATCTGACCGGCTTTCTCCAGTTGATACAGGGAAGGCAGCAATTTTCGGCGCGCCAGGTCGCCTTTCGCGCCGAAAATGACCAGGTCACATGCCTGGGCTGTTTGCGTTACCGCCATGTCATTCTCCTCAGTTAAATATCCTGGTGCTTTTGCCAGGGTATAGTTGTAATTTTATTACAATGCACTGTACTGCTTTTACGTGAATCCCGAAACTGTAAACGCTTATCCACCCGTGCGATTCGGGCGATCTTCGGTTTTCCCGCGGTAAATAGCCGTAAAACAGATAAAAAAATTGTCGTTTTCGTACATGTGACAGACAGCTAAAATCAGACACCGATCATGTAATGAAAAAAAACAACAACTATTCTATCCATTTTGCCCCCTTCCCGGATGCTCAGGGGTAATATCTAACAAAATCGCATCTCGATTTCCCACATCATTGAAATCGTTATTAACTGTGAGCTTTTCTACATCATGAATATGCTAGAAAAAATCCAGTCTCAACTGGAACATTTGAGCAAGTCAGAACGTAAAGTAGCCGATGTTATCGTTGCCTCCCCCGACCGCGCGATTCATTCAAGTATTGCTACGCTGGCCCAGGAAGCGAACGTCAGTGAGCCTACCGTGAACCGTTTTTGCCGCAGCATGGATACGCGCGGCTTCCCTGATTTTAAACTGCATCTGGCACAAAGTCTGGCGAATGGTACCCCTTATGTTAATCGCAATGTGGATGAAGATGACAGCGTTGAGTCCTATACGGGGAAAATCTTCGAGTCTGCGATGGCCAGTCTGGACCACGTTCGCCAGTCGCTGGATAAATCTGCGATAAACCGTGCCGTCGATTTGCTCACCCAGGCGAAGAAAATCGCCTTTTTTGGCCTGGGTTCCTCTGCGGCCGTGGCGCACGACGCCATGAACAAGTTTTTTCGCTTCAATGTGCCGGTGATCTACTCCGACGACATTGTCCTGCAACGTATGAGTTGTATGAATTGTAGCGATGATGACGTGGTCGTGCTCATTTCCCACACCGGCCGAACCAAAAGTCTGGTGGAACTGGCGCAGCTGGCGCGCGAAAACGATGCGATGGTGATTGCGCTAACCTCTGCCGGAACGCCGCTGGCACGAGAAGCAACGCTGGCAATTACCCTTGATGTGCCGGAAGATACTGACATTTATATGCCCATGATCTCTCGACTTGCTCAACTGACCGTGATAGATGTGCTGGCAACAGGATTTACTTTGCGTCGTGGGGCAAAATTCAGAGATAACTTGAAGCGTGTCAAGGAAGCGCTCAAGGAATCGCGTTTTGATAAAGAATTACTCATCAAGAGTAATGACAGCTAAAAGCAATAACAATGTTCTATCCTTTTCGTCATTCGGATACGTTCATTTTTAACCGTTAAGGTCTCAGAACGACCGGATCAATGTTCACGCAACACCAAGTTGTTTCAGTCAACGGAGTATTACATGTCCAGAAGGCTTCGCAGAACCAAAATCGTTACCACGTTAGGCCCGGCAACTGACCGCGATAACAACCTTGAAAAGATTATCGCTGCTGGCGCGAACGTCGTACGTATGAACTTCTCTCACGGCACGCCGGAAGATCACAAAGTGCGCGCGGATAAAGTTCGTGAGATTGCCGCCAAACTGGGGCGTCATGTGGCGATTCTGGGTGACCTCCAGGGGCCAAAAATTCGTGTATCCACCTTTAAAGAAGGCAAAGTTTTCCTCAATATCGGCGATAAGTTCCTTCTTGATGCCAACCTGGGCAAAGGCGAAGGCGACAAAGATAAAGTCGGTATTGATTATAAAGGCCTGCCTGCTGACGTCGTGCCTGGCGACATCCTGCTGCTTGATGATGGTCGCGTACAGCTAAAAGTGCTGGAAGTTCAGGGCATGAAAGTCTTCACCGAAGTGACCGTCGGCGGCCCGCTCTCTAACAATAAAGGAATCAACAAGCTGGGCGGCGGTCTCTCCGCCGAAGCACTGACCGAGAAAGATAAAGCGGATATCGTTACCGCAGCGCAGATTGGCGTGGATTATCTGGCGGTCTCCTTCCCGCGCTGCGGCGAAGATCTGAATTATGCACGTCGCCTGGCGCGCGATGCAGGTTGCGATGCCAAAATCGTCGCGAAAGTAGAACGCGCGGAAGCCGTCTGCGACCAGAACGCAATGGACGACATTATTCTTGCATCAGACGTGGTGATGGTTGCGCGTGGCGACCTCGGCGTTGAGATTGGCGATCCTGAACTGGTCGGGATTCAAAAAGCGCTGATTCGCCGCGCTCGTCAGTTGAATCGTGCGGTGATTACCGCCACGCAGATGATGGAATCGATGATCACCAACCCAATGCCAACCCGCGCGGAAGTGATGGACGTGGCGAACGCCGTGCTGGACGGCACCGACGCCGTCATGCTGTCGGCGGAAACGGCGGCAGGACAATACCCGGCAGAAACCGTTGCGGCAATGGCGCGCGTTTGCCTGGGCGCAGAAAAGATCCCGAGCATCAATGTCTCTAAACACCGTCTGGATGTCCAGTTCGACAACGTTGAAGAAGCGATCGCAATGTCCGCCATGTATGCGGCGAACCACCTGAAAGGGGTAACGGCGATTATCTCCATGACCGAATCCGGTCGTACGGCGCTGATGACTTCGCGTATCAGTTCCGGCCTGCCGATTTTCGCCATGTCCCGCCATGAACGCACGCTGAACCTGACCTCTCTTTACCGTGGCGTTACGCCGGTTCACTTTGACAGCGCGGCGGACGGCGTTGTTGCGGCAAGCGAAGCGGTTAACCTGCTGCGCGATAAAGGCTATCTGGTTTCGGGCGATCTGGTTATCGTGACCCAGGGCGACGTGATGAGCACCATCGGCTCCACCAATACCACACGTATCCTGACCGTCGAGTAATCGTTGGTGATGAGCCTGATGGCGCCTCGCTTATCAGGCTTACAGGCCGGGTAACAAAAAAGCCTCTCTGACGAGAGGCTTTTTTTATTTGATGGGATACCACTCTTTGCGCTTATACGGCTGAATTTCACCCGGTTTGCGGGTCTTGAGCAGTTTCAGAATCCAGGTATATTGCTCAGGATGCGGTCTGACAAAAATCTCCACCTCTTCGTTCATCCGTCTGGCGATAGTGTGGTCATCCGCAGTCAGAAGATCGTCCATCGGCGGTCGCACCAGGATGGTCAGACGGTGCGTTTTACCATCATAAACCGGGAAAAGCGGCACCACGCGAGCACGACACACCTTCATTAACCGGCCAATGGCTGGCAGCGTCGCTTTGTAGGTTGCGAAGAAATCAACAAACTCACTGTGTTCCGGGCCATGATCCTGATCCGGCAGATAGTATCCCCAGTAGCCCTGACGGACAGACTGGATAAACGGCTTGATGCCATCATTGCGCGCATGCAGACGGCCGCCAAAACGACGACGGACCGTGTTCCAGACATAGTCAAATACCGGGTTGCCCTGGTTATGGAACATCGCCGCCATTTTCTGCCCCTGGGACGCCATCAGCATCGCGGGAATATCCACGCCCCACCCGTGCGGCACCAGAAAGATCACCTTTTCATTATTCCGCCGCAGCTCATCAATGATCTCCAGCCCCTGCCAGTCGACGCGCTTTTGCAGTTTTTCAGGCCCACGAATTGCCAGCTCAGCCATCATGGTCATCGCCTGTGGCGCGGTCGCAAACATTCTGTCGACGATAGCTTCACGCTCTGCTTCGCTGTACTCAGGAAAACACAGAGATAAGTTGATCAGCGCGCGACGCCGGGCGCTTTTCCCCAGACGTCCGGCAAAACGTCCCAGCTTCGCCAGTAAAGGATCGCGAAACGACGCGGGCGTTAATGCAATACCCGCCATTGCGGCCACGCCCAGCCAGGCACCCCAATAGCGTGGATGACGAAAAGATTTCTCAAACTCAGGGATGTACTCAATGTTATTTTTTTTCGTTTCCATGCTTTTCCAGTGTTTGATGCCACGAAAAGTAAATCTGTTGATAGTGTAGCGGCGCGCTGTGCGCCACACAAAATAAAAAAGCCGGTACGCATCGCGTACCGGCTCCATAAGCGTATTTATTAATCGAAGCGCAACTGCGGCAGGACTTCTTTAACCTGCGCCAGATAAGCACGGCGGTCAGAACCTGTCAGCCCTTCGGTACGCGGCAGTTTTGCCGTCAGCGGGTTAACAGCCTGCTGGTTAATCCAGACTTCATAGTGCAGATGCGGCCCGGTAGAACGCCCGGTATTGCCTGACAGCGCGATACGATCGCCACGTTTCACTTTCTGCCCAGGTTTCACCAGCAGCTTACGCAGGTGCATATAACGCGTGGTGTAAGTACGGCCGTGACGGATAGCGACATAATAACCTGCCGCGCCGCTGCGTTTCGCTACCACGACCTCGCCGTCACCAACCGACAGCACGGGCGTACCTTGCGGCATCGCAAAATCGACGCCTTTATGCGGCGCAACGCGACCGGTCACCGGGTTCAGACGACGCGGATTAAAGTTTGACGAAATGCGGAACTGCTTCGCCGTCGGGAAGCGCAGGAATCCTTTCGCAAGCCCTGTACCGTTTCGGTCATAGAACTTACCGTCCTCCGCGCGAATCGCGTAATAATCTTTTCCATCTGAACGCAGACGCACGCCCAGAAGCTGGCTCTGTTCACGTTTACCATCCAGCATTTCACGCGACATCAACACAGAGAACTCATCGCCTTTTTTCAGCTTACGGAAGTCCATCTGCCACTGCATCGCTTTAATGACGGCGCTGACTTCTGCGCTGGTCAAACCGGCGTCTTTCGCACTGGCGACAAAGCTTCCGCCAACTGTGCCTTTCATCAGGCTATTGACCCAGTCGCCCTGCTGCATTTCGCTGCTCATTTTGAAACCCGTTCCGCTACGATCGTAGGTACGCGTTTCGCGGCGTGAGACTTCCCAGGTCAGGCGTTGCAAATCGCCGTCTGGCGTCAACGTCCAGGAGATCTGCTGGCCGATTTTCAGATTACGGAGTTCCTTATCCGCAGCGGCCAGTCGGCTGATATCGCCCATATCAATGCCATACTGATTCAAAATGCTGCTCAGCGTATCGCCGGTGGAGACAACATATTCATGCACGCCCACTTCGCCAGACGTTTTGTCGTCCAGCTCATCCTGTGGGATCGCTTCATCTTCCTGCGCAGCCTGATCAATCGGTTCGCTGGCTTCAGGCAACAGCGAACGAATTTCACTCTTTTCCAGTTCGATGGTTTTGACGATGGGCGCAGAGTCAGGGTGGTAAACGTAAGGCCGCCATACCGCGACGGCCAGTGTCAGAACAGTAAGCGACCCCAGCATAACGCGGTGGGGTCGGGGCAGATTATTAAATGCCAGGGCGACAGAGCGGGCTATCTGTTGCACGTATTCACTTCCTCATTAATCTCCTTTCAGGCAGCTCGCATACTGGTTGGCTAATTGATTCAGAAACGCTGAATAGCTTGTTTTACCCAGTTTAATGTTCGTTCCGAGGGGATCCAACGTTCCCATTCGAACGGATGTCCCTCTCGCAACGGCTTCAACGACCGCTGGCCTGAACTGTGGCTCAGCAAAAACGCAGGTTGCTTTTTGCTCAACCAACTGTGTTCTTATTTCATGTAAACGCTGCGCACCAGGTTGAATCTCAGGGTTCACGGTAAAGTGACCAAGCGGAGTTAGCCCATAATGTTTTTCGTAGTAGCCGTAGGCGTCATGAAAAACGAAGTACCCTTTCCCCTTGAGCGGTGCGAGCTCGTTACCTACCTGCTTATCGGTTGCGGCTAATTGTGCCTCAAAATCCTTCAGGTTGGCGTCAAGTTTGGCTCGACTTTGCGGCATAAGTTCCACTAATTTTTCATGGATTGCAACCGCTGAAGCCCGCGCTATCTCTGGGGAAAGCCAAAGATGCATGTTGTAATCACCATGATGGTGATGTGCGTCACCTTTTTCACCGTGCGCATGCCCGTGCTCGTGATCGTCATCGTCGTCATCAGCGCCTTTCATGAGTAACGGTTTCACGTCGGCGAGCTGCGCAATCGTTACCTGTTTTCCGTCAGGAATGTTCTTTACTGACTTTTCCATGAACGCTTCCATCTCAGGGCCGATCCAGACAACTAAGTCCGCGCCCTGTAAGCGTTTTACGTCAGACGGACGCAGTGAATAATCATGCTCAGACGCCCCATCCGGCAATAAAACCTGGGTGTCCGTAACGCCATCGGCAATGGCGGAAGCGATGAAACCTAAGGGCTTGAGAGAGGCGACAACGGCGGCATTTGCGGCCTGTGTTGCACCACCCCATAGCGCAGCGGATAATGCTGCGAAAAGAAGCGTATTTTTATGTAACATAATGCGACTAATCATCGTAATGAATGTGAGAAATGTGATATTATAACATTCTATGACTTCTGCAAGCCTAAAATTGACATGACGACTTTGGTTTCACTGGAAAATGTTTCGGTCTCTTTCGGTCAACGCCGCGTCCTTTCTGACGTGTCGCTTGAACTCAGACCAGGAAAAATTTTGACGCTGCTCGGCCCAAACGGCGCCGGGAAGTCTACGCTGGTACGCGTAGTATTAGGGCTGGTAGCGCCTGATGAAGGGCTGATCAAGCGCAACGGTCAGTTGCGTATTGGCTACGTCCCACAAAAACTGTATCTCGACACCACGCTGCCGCTGACGGTAAGCCGCTTTTTACGCTTACGCCCCGGTACGCAAAAAACCGACATTCTTCCTGCCCTGAAACGCGTTCAGGCCGGGCACCTCATTGACGCCCCCATGCAAAAGCTGTCCGGCGGTGAAACCCAGCGCGTTTTGTTAGCCCGCGCGCTGCTGAATCAACCACAGCTGCTGGTGCTGGATGAGCCGACTCAGGGCGTGGATGTCAATGGTCAGGTCGCCCTGTACGATCTCATTGACCAGCTGCGGCGCGAGCTGGATTGCGCGGTGCTGATGGTCTCGCACGACCTGCACCTGGTGATGGCGAAAACGGATGAGGTGCTGTGTCTGAATCACCACATCTGTTGCTCCGGCACCCCTGAAATCGTTTCCATGCATCCTGAATTCATCTCTATGTTCGGGCCGCGCGGCGCAGAACAGTTGGGGATTTACCGTCATCATCATAATCATCGCCACGATTTACAAGGTCGTATCGTACTGCGCCGGGGAAATGGACACTCATGATTGAACTGTTATTGCCTGGCTGGTTAGCCGGGATCATGCTGGCCTGCGCCGCTGGCCCGCTGGGCTCGTTCGTGGTCTGGCGTCGAATGTCCTATTTTGGCGATACGCTGGCGCACGCCTCGCTGCTGGGGGTCGCTTTTGGGTTGCTGCTGGACATCAACCCGTTCTATGCGGTGATTGCCGTTACGCTGATGCTGGCAGCCGGTCTGGTGTGGCTGGAGAAACGCCCTCACCTCGCTATCGACACGCTTCTCGGCATTATGGCGCACAGTGCCCTGTCGTTAGGTCTTGTGGTCGTCAGCCTGATGTCCAACATTCGCGTGGACTTGATGGCTTATCTGTTTGGCGACCTGCTGGCCGTGACGCCGGAAGACCTGATTTTCATCGCCATCGGCGTGGTTATCGTGCTGGCGATCCTCTTCTGGCAGTGGCGTAATCTGCTGTCGATGACCATTAGCCCGGATCTGGCTTTTGTCGATGGCGTGAAGTTACAGCGCGTTAAGCTCCTGCTGATGCTGGTCACCGCATTGACTATCGGCGTGGCGATGAAGTTCGTTGGCGCGTTGATCATCACCTCATTGCTGATTATTCCTGCCGCCACGGCGCGTCGCTTTGCCCGCACCCCGGAGCAGATGGCGGGTGTCGCAGTAGGAATGGGTATGATAGCGGTTACAGGAGGTCTGACGTTTTCTGCGTTTTACGACACGCCGGCAGGCCCGTCAGTGGTGCTGTGTGCCGCGCTGCTGTTTATCTTCAGCATGATGAAAAAGCAGGCGAGCTAAGCGTGTGTTTCCCGGTGGCGCTCCGCTTACCGGGCCTACGTTCACAGGCAGGCCGGATAAGGCGCAGCCGCCATCCGGCCTAACGCACATAAGTTAAGGCATTTCCGGCGGCGTTATTCCAAAATGATTCCACGCCCGCACTGTCGCCATTCGCCCGCGCGGGGTTCGTTGCAAAAAGCCCTGCTGAATCAAATACGGTTCCAGTACGTCCTCAATCGTTTCACGCTCTTCGCCAATGGCTGCGGCCAGGTTATCGAGACCGACGGGGCCGCCAAAGAATTTATCAATTACGGCCAGCAGCAGCTTGCGGTCCATATAGTCAAACCCTTCCGCATCGACATTCAGCATATCCAGCGCCTGAGCGGCGATATCCGCAGAGATGGCGCCGTTATGTTTCACTTCGGCAAAATCACGTACGCGACGCAACAGGCGGTTGGCGATACGTGGCGTACCGCGAGCGCGCCGGGCAACCTCCAGCGCACCTTCATCGCTCATTTCCAGCCCCATAAACCGCGCGCTGCGCCCGACGATGTGTTGCAGGTCAGGCACCTGATAAAACTCCAGACGCTGAACAATACCGAAACGGTCACGCAGCGGCGACGTCAATGACCCGGCTCGCGTGGTGGCGCCAATCAGCGTAAAAGGCGGCAGATCGATTTTTATCGAACGCGCAGCAGGCCCTTCGCCAATCATAATGTCCAGCTGATAATCTTCCATCGCCGGATACAACACCTCTTCCACCACCGGTGATAAACGGTGGATCTCATCGATAAACAGCACATCATGAGGTTCAAGGTTGGTCAGCATCGCCGCCAGATCGCCCGCCTTTTCCAGCACCGGGCCAGACGTGGTGCGCAGGTTCACGCCCATTTCATTGGCGACAATGTTAGCCAGCGTCGTTTTCCCCAGTCCCGGCGGGCCAAAGATCAGCAGGTGATCGAGCGCGTCGCCGCGCAGCTTCGCCGCCTGGATAAAGATCTCCATTTGCGAACGCACCTGAGGCTGACCAATGTACTCTTCCAGCAACTTCGGGCGAATGGCGCGATCGGCAACCTCTTCCACCTGGGTTCCACCTGCTGAAATCAGGCGATCTGCTTCTATCATCCTTTACCTCATAACGCGGCGCGGAGTGCTTCGCGAATCAATGTTTCACTGCTGGCGTCAGGGCGGGCAATTTTGCTCACCATGCGGCTGGCTTCCTGTGGTTTATAGCCCAGCGCCACCAGCGCAGCAACCGCTTCTTGCTCCGCATCATCCGTTGCCGGACTTGCCGGAGAGGTCAGCACCAGGTCGGCGGCCGGCGTAAAGAGGTCACCGTGCAGGCCCTTGAAGCGATCTTTCATTTCAACGATCAGGCGTTCTGCGGTTTTCTTACCAATACCCGGCAGTTTCACCAACGCGGCGGGTTCCTCGCGCTCAACGGCATTCACAAACTGCTGAGCCGACATCCCGGAGAGGATCGCCAGCGCGAGTTTCGGCCCGACGCCGTTCGTTTTGATCAGTTCTTTAAACAGGGTTCGCTCCTGTTTGTTGTTAAACCCGTACAGCAATTGCGCATCTTCACGCACCACAAAATGGGTGAATACGGTCGCTTCTTTTCCAGATTCCGGGAGCTCATAAAAACAGGTCATCGGCATATGGACTTCATAGCCTACGCCGCCCACCTCAAGTAATACCAGCGGGGGTTGTTTTTCCAGAATAATGCCTCTGAGTCTGCCTATCACATTGCGCTCCTGCGTTGGGGCCGAAAAAGTAAAGTGGTATCATAAAAAAAGGCTGGATAGATATCCAGCCTCATTTGTCATTATCGTAGCCGCCCACGCGCCAGATTGAGCCGCGAGTCACTCATTTGCATCGCGTTCTGGCTAACGTGGCAGTGGGTGATGGCGATAGCCAGCGCATCCGCCGCATCCGCCTGGGGATTTGCCGGGAGTTTCAACAACGTGCGCACCATGTGCTGTACCTGGCTTTTCTCCGCGCTGCCGATCCCGACAACGGTTTGCTTCACCTGACGGGCGGCATACTCAAACACCGGAAGATCCTGGTTTACCGCCGCGACAATCGCCACGCCGCGCGCCTGACCCAGCTTAAGCGCGGAGTCCGCGTTCTTCGCCATAAACACCTGTTCAATCGCGAAATAGTCCGGCTGGAACTGGGTGATGATTTCCGTCACGCCCGCATAAATCAGCTTCAGACGAGACGGTAAATCATCCACTTTCGTGCGGATACACCCGCTGCCCAGGTAAGTCAGTTGCCTGCCCACCTGACGAATCACGCCATAACCCGTGACGCGTGAACCCGGGTCGATACCGAGAATAATAGACATCACGCGCCTCCGATTAGAACGGAATTAAACCACGTCATTATAACGTAGCCGCAACCTCATCAGAGATCTCACCGTTATGGTAAACTTCCTGCACGTCGTCGCAGTCTTCCAGCATATCGATCAGACGCATCAGTTTCGGCGCGGTTTCCACATCCATATCCGCTTTGGTGGACGGGATCATGGACACTTCAGCATTGTCCGCTTTCAGACCCGCAGCTTCCAGCGCGTCGCGCACTTTGCCCATCTCTTCCCATGCGGTGTAGACGTCAATCGCACCGTCATCAAAGGTCACAACGTCTTCCGCACCGGCTTCCAGCGCGGCTTCCATGATGGTGTCTTCGTCGCCCTGTTCGAAGGAGATCACCCCTTTTTTGCTGAACAGGTAAGCCACGGAACCGTCAGTACCCAGGTTGCCGCCGCATTTGCTGAAAGCGTGACGCACTTCCGCAACGGTACGGTTACGGTTGTCAGACAGGCACTCAACCATCACAGCCGTGCCGCCAGGACCGTAACCTTCATAGATGATGGTTTCCATGTTCGCATCATCATCGCCGCCGACGCCGCGCGCAATCGCACGATTCAGCGTATCGCGGGTCATGTTGTTCGACAGCGCTTTATCGACTGCCGCACGCAGACGCGGGTTAGCGTCCGGGTCGCCGCCGCCCAGTTTGGCCGCCGTCACCAACTCACGAATGATTTTGGTGAAAATTTTACCGCGTTTAGCATCCTGCGCTGCTTTACGGTGTCTGGTGTTGGCCCATTTACTATGACCTGCCATAAATAATATCTCCAAAAAGCGCGCCTTCTCAGGCGACGTTAATTACAAACTCTTCAATCGCCTGCCGGTTACTCCACGACTTGGTTAACTGCGCGGCTTCGTCCGCATTAACCCAACGATAGGTCAGATGTTCGGTGAACACGATCTCTCGTTCAGAGGGAAGTGCCAGGCAAAACCAGGATTCAGTATTACGCTCAATTCCCGGCGCGTAGCGATGACGTAAATGTGAAAAAATCTCAAATTCCACCGTGCGCTGACAGTCAATTAAGGTCAGTTGCTCTGCTGCAACATCTATTGTGACCTCTTCCTTTACTTCGCGCATAGCGGCTTGCGACGCGGTTTCGCCCTCTTCCAGACTGCCGGTAACCGACTGCCAGAAATCAGGATCGTCGCGTCGCTGTAACATCAGCACTCTCCCGGTGTCCTTTGCATAAATCACGACTAACACCGAGACAGGCTGTTTGTATGCCATATCAGTTATTCTCGGCCTTCTTAACGACATCAATACCCAGCTCAGCCAGCGCTGCCGGGTTCGCGAAACTTGGCGCTTCAGTCATCAGACAGGCAGCGGCAGTCGTTTTCGGGAAGGCGATAACGTCACGGATATTGTCGGTGCCGGTCAGCAGCATAGTCAGACGGTCCAGACCAAACGCCAGACCCGCATGCGGCGGCGTACCGTATTTCAGCGCATCCAGCAGGAAGCCGAATTTCTCACGCTGTTCCTGTTCATTAATGCCCAGAATACCAAACACGGTCTGCTGCATGTCGCCACTGTGGATACGCACGGAACCACCACCGACTTCATAACCGTTGATCACCATATCGTAGGCGTTAGCAACCGCGTTTTCCGGTGCGGCTTTCAGCTCGGCGGCGGTCAGGTCTTTCGGTGAGGTGAACGGATGGTGCATCGCCGTCAGGCCGCCTTCGCCGTCATCTTCAAACATCGGGAAGTCGATAACCCACAGCGGCGCCCATTTGGCTTCGTCGGTCAGGTTCAGATCTTTACCCACTTTCAGACGCAGCGCGCCCAGCGCATCGGCAACCACTTTTTTGTTGTCGGCGCCGAAGAAAATCATATCGCCGTCTTGCGCAGCGGTACGATCCAGAATCGCTTCCACGATTTCCGCGTTAAGGAATTTCGCTACCGGGCTGTTGATGCCTTCCAGACCTTTCGCGCGTTCGGTGACTTTAATATAAGCCAGCCCTTTCGCGCCGTAGATCTTAATGAAATTGCCGTAGTCGTCGATCTGCTTACGGCTTAAGCTTGCGCCACCCGGCACGCGCAGGGCCGCTACGCGACCTTTCGGATCGTTAGCCGGGCCGGCAAAGACGGCGAACTCTACTGATTTCAGCAGGTCGGCAACGTCCACCAGCTCCATCGGGTTACGCAGGTCCGGTTTATCGGAACCGTAACGGCGTTCGGCTTCGGCGAAGGTCATGATCGGGAAGTCGCCCAGATCCACACCTTTCACTTCCTGCCACAGATGGCGTACCAGCGCTTCCATCACTTCACGCACCTGCGGCGCGGTCATGAAGGAGGTCTCGACGTCGATCTGGGTAAATTCAGGCTGACGGTCAGCACGTAAATCTTCATCACGGAAGCATTTTACGATCTGATAGTAGCGGTCAAAACCGGACATCATCAGCAGCTGTTTGAACAACTGCGGAGACTGCGGCAGCGCGTAGAATTTACCTTTATGGACGCGTGAAGGCACCAGGTAGTCACGCGCGCCTTCCGGCGTCGCTTTGGTCAACATCGGGGTTTCGATGTCGAGGAAGCCGTGGTCGTCCATAAAACGACGCACCAGGCTGGTGATTTTGGCACGGGTTTTCAGGCGTTGAGCCATTTCCGGGCGACGCAGATCCAGATAACGGTATTTCAGACGCGCTTCTTCGGTATTGACGTGATTAGAGTCAAGCGGCAGAGAATCTGCACGGTTGATGATCGTCAAATCGGACGCCAGTACTTCGATTTCGCCCGTCGCCATGTCGGCGTTGACGTTTTTCTCGTCACGCGCACGCACGGTGCCGGTCACCTGGATGCAGAACTCATTACGCAGTTCAGAAGCCAGCTTTAACGCATCCGCACGATCCGGATCAAAGAAGACCTGTACGATACCTTCGCGGTCGCGCATATCGATAAAGATCAGGCTACCAAGATCACGACGACGGTTGACCCAACCACACAGAGTCACCTGCTGCCCCACGTGGGACAGACGTAGCTGTCCGCAATATTCTGTACGCATGAGATATCCCTTAACTTAGCCGCTGGCGGATTGTTGCCTGCTTTACAGGCGACGTTGTCGCAGCTTTAGCTGAATGTCACAACTGAATGAAAAAAGGCGGCTATTATACTGGAAATTCTGCCGCACGATAAGTCCGATACTGACTGTACGCGTGTTTGCTACGCGGTTATTGCGTATTCTCACAAAAATTAACAATATTTGTCGTCACTTTCCTTCGGGAACGCGCTTAAGGTGTAGCGGAATCATCTATTTTACAGGAGTCATCATGCTGGAACTGAACGCCGCAACCACTGCCCTGGTCGTTATTGATTTACAGGAAGGGATCTTACCTTTCGCTGGCGGCCCCCATGCGGCAAGCGATGTTGTCGCCCGCGCAGCGAAACTGGCCGCAAAATTTCGGGCAAACGGCTCGCCGGTGGTGATGGTTCGCGTCGGCTGGTCCGACGATTATGCCGACGCGTTAAAGCAACCCGTCGATGCCCGGGCGCCAGCCAACGCGCTGCCGGAAAACTGGTGGCGTTATCCGGCGGCGCTCGGTAAAGGTGACAGTGACCTGGAAGTCACCAAGCGTCAATGGGGCGCGTTCTATGGCACCGATCTTGAGTTACAATTACGCCGCCGGGGAGTCGACACCATCGTGCTGTGCGGCATCTCCACCAATATCGGCGTAGAATCCACCGCGCGTAACGCCTGGGAGCTGGGTTTTGGTCTGGTGATCGCCGAAGATGCCTGTAGCGCCGCCAGCACGGAACAGCATCAAAGCAGCATGACACATATTTTCCCGCGTATCGCCAGAGTGCGCAGCGTGGAGGAGATCCTTAACGCGTTATGATCTACATCGGATTACCACAATGGTCGCATCCTAAATGGGTGCGTCTGGGTATCACCAGTCTTGAAGAGTATGCCCGCCACTTTAACTGTGTGGAGGGCAACACCACCCTGTATGCGCTGCCGAAAGCAGAAATTGTCGAACGCTGGCATGCGCAAACAACGGACGATTTTCGCTTCTGCTTTAAGTTCCCCGCAACGATTTCGCATCAGGCCGCGCTGCGTAACTGCGACGATCTTGTGCAGGAATTTTTTACCCGCATGTCGCCGCTGGAGGCAAGAATTGGTCAGTACTGGCTGCAACTTCCCGCGACGTTTTCACCGCGCGACCTCCCTGCGCTCTGGCGCTTTCTTGACGCGTTGCCAAAGGCATTCACCTATGGCGTCGAAGTGCGCCATCCCGTGTTTTTCGCCAAAGGCGAGGAAGAACAACAGCTCAATCGCGGCCTGGTTGAACGCGGGGTGAATCGGGTGATCCTCGACAGCCGCCCGGTGCACGCCGCTCATCCTCATAACCAGGCCATTCGCGAAGCGCAACGCAAAAAACCTAAAGTGCCGGTCCATGCCATCGTGACCGCGAAGCATCCGTTGATCAGGTTCATCGGCAGCGACAATATGGTGCAAAATCAGACATTTTTTGCCGACTGGCTGGCGAAACTCCCGCTGTGGGAAACGACCTCTACGCCGTATCTTTTTCTACACACGCCAGATATCGCGCAGGCTCCCGAGTTAGTGAATACATTATGGGGAGATTTACGCGCGGCCTTGCCCGGCATTGGAACCGCACCGTCTATTCCACAGCAATCTTCTCTTTTCTGAAATTGCCACCTATCATAGACAGTGCCATCAGGCATTTTAAAGGGAGTTTGTATGGTAAGCGCGCTATATACCGTATTAGGTGCGTTGTTGTTGATGAAGTTCTCTTTTGATGTTGTCCGACTACGGATGCTGTATCGCGTTGCCTACGGTGACGGCGGTTTTAGCGAACTGCAAAGCGCCATCCGCATTCACGGTAATGCGGTGGAATATATTCCTATCGCTGTCGCGCTGCTGCTGTTTATGGAAATGAACGGCGCCGAAACATGGATGGTGCATATCTGCGGGATTATTTTAATCGCTGGTCGGCTGATGCATTATTACGGTTTCCACCACCGTCTGTTTCGCTGGCGGCGTTCCGGGATGAGTGCGACCTGGTGCGCCTTGTTGCTGATGGTGCTGGCGAATCTTTGGTATATGCCCTGGGAGTTGGTTTTCTCCTTGCATTAGCGCACAATACGCCACTTTATTTTTCCCGGATTTTTACGTTATGTCTCACCGCGACACGCTTTTTTCTGCGCCTATCGCCAGTCTGGGCGACTGGACCTTTGATGAACGGGTAGCTGAAGTCTTCCCGGATATGATCCAGCGCTCTGTTCCCGGCTACTCCAATATCATCTCCATGATTGGCATGCTGGCCGAACGCTTCGTACAACCCAATACGCAGGTCTACGATTTAGGCTGTTCACTGGGCGCTGCGACGCTCTCGGTGCGTCGTAATATTCATCATGCTAACTGTAAAATCATCGCCGTCGACAACTCCCCGGCGATGATTGAACGCTGCCGCCGTCATATCGACGCTTACAAAGCCCCGACCCCGGTTGAGATTGTGGAAGGCGATATTCGCGACATCAGCATCGAGAACGCCTCAATGGTGGTGCTGAATTTTACCCTGCAATTCCTTGAGCCGCTTGAGCGCCAGGCCTTGCTGGATAAGATTTATCAGGGTCTGAATCCGGGCGGCGCGCTGGTGCTGTCGGAAAAGTTCAGCTTTGAAGACACAACGGTTGGCGAATTGCTGTTCAATATGCACCATGACTTTAAACGCGCCAACGGCTACAGCGAACTGGAGATCAGCCAGAAGCGCAGTATGCTGGAAAACGTCATGCTGACCGACTCGGTTGAAACCCACAAAGCGCGTCTGCATCAGGCCGGTTTCGAGCATAGCGAACTGTGGTTCCAGTGCTTCAACTTTGGTTCGCTGGTGGCGCTGAAGTCCGGGGTGCCCGCATGATCGAGTTCGGTAGCTTTTATCAGCTGATTGCCAAAAGCCCGCTTTCTCACTGGCTGGAAACCCTGCCTGCGCAAATCGCGACCTGGCAGCGCGATCAGCATGGTCTGTTTAAGCAATGGTCGAACGCGGTGGAGTTCCTGCCGGAATTAACGCCGTACCGTCTGGATTTATTGCACAGCGTCACTGCCGAAAGCGAAACGCCGTTGAGCGAAGGCCAGCTTAAGCGTATCGACACCCTGCTGCGAAACCTGATGCCGTGGCGTAAAGGCCCGTTCTCTCTGTATGGCATCAATATTGATACCGAATGGCGTTCCGACTGGAAATGGGATCGCGTTTTGCCGCACCTGTCCGATCTGACCGGCCGCACCATTCTGGATGTCGGCTGCGGCAGCGGATATCACATGTGGCGCATGATTGGCGCGGGCGCGCATCTTGCCGTGGGAATCGACCCGACGCAGTTGTTCCTGTGTCAGTTTGAAGCGGTACGAAAATTGTTGGGCAACGACCAGCGCGCGCATCTGTTGCCGCTGGGCATCGAGCAGCTTCCGGCGCTGAATGCGTTTGATACCGTCTTTTCAATGGGCGTGCTTTACCACCGTCGTTCTCCGCTGGAACATCTCTGGCAGTTGAAAGATCAACTGGTGAAAGACGGCGAACTGGTGCTGGAAACCCTGGTGGTGGAAGGCGATGAAAACACCGTGCTGGTGCCAGGCGACCGCTATGCGCAGATGCGCAACGTCTACTTTATCCCTTCCGCGCTGGCGCTGAAAAACTGGCTGGAGAAATGTGGTTTTGTCGATGTGCGGATTGCCGATGTCTGCGTGACCTCCACCGAGGAGCAGCGTCGCACCGGGTGGATGGTCACCGAGTCGCTGGCTGATTTCCTCGATCCGAATGACAACAGTAAAACCGTCGAAGGTTACCCTGCCCCGCTGCGCGCGGTGCTAATTGCGCGCAAGCCGTAGTCTTTTTGCCAGAAAGCATATTTTCTCCAAAATAGTTCAAGTTGCAGCAAGGCGGCAACGCAGTAAGTTCCCGGGAGCGTAGATAACTACGTGACCGGGGCGAGCGAGGCAGCCAACGCCGCTGCGGCTTGAAATATGAAGGAGAAAAAAAGGCCCCTGTTGAAATGGCAGGGGCCTGGTACGAGCAAGCATCATATTGGGCGACATGATGCAACGGTAAAAATCAATTGGCCTGATGGCGCACAATGACTCCTTTCATTTCAGCAACCGCCGCCCCGTCTACCGCATAGCGCGAATACTCGTCCGCTTGTGCGTCAGTTGACATGGACAATCCATGATTGCGATAACGCATTGGTGAGGCTTGCCACGCTCCAGCGGAGCTGTGCACTTCCTGCACCCCGGCATCAAGGAAACGTTGCAGATTCTCTGAACGTACCCCTGCTCCGGCCATAATGATTGGAGCATCGCCCTGCGCAATAAGTTCCATAATTATTGGCAAACCGTGCACCGCATCTGATTTTTGCCCTGAAGTGAGCACTCTGGCGACACCCAAATCCGCGAGATTCTTCAGTGCATTGAATGGATTAGCGCACATATCAAACGCGCGATGAAAGGTGACGGCCAGCGGCCCGGCGGCGGCCATTATTTTCTCCATTCGCGCGAGATCCACATTGCCATCGACATCCAGCACGCCAGTAACCAGACCGGGAAATCCCAGTTCTCTGACGGTACGCACATCCTCAAGCATTGCGGCAAATTCACCATCGGTATAACAGAAGTCGCCGCCGCGAGGACGAATAATGGGATGCACCGCAATCGCAACATGCTGGCGAACCGTGCGCAGCACACCCAACGACGGCGTCAGTCCCCCCTCTTTCGGCGCCGCGCACAATTCAATGCGATCCGCGCCATTTTGCTGCGCGGTGAGCGCACATTCCATGCTGTAACAACAGATCTCCAGTAACGCCATGTTCACTCCTTTTTAGCGTTTTCGCGCGTCACGTCAGTCGGCTGACTGTTCGCTTGCCACAATGGCCTCAATTGACCAGGGATGAAATTTAATGGTCATCTTGCCGTCGGTCACGGCCAGCGTCGGGTTCGGCAGACGCTCGCGCGCCCCTTTCGGCGAACTGGTTTTCACGACAATGCCCGGCTGGCTCAGCCCCTCGTCGGACAACAGCGCCAGTGCCCGCGCGTTCAGGCTCTCCGGCTCGCCAGGGAGGACAATTTCGATATGTTCCCAGCCTTCATGCGGGTAGCGTTTTTCACCCGGCCACGGCAATTCAACAATCGAAAACCGCCAGTGTTCGACGCAAACAGGCTCATGTAATTTGAACAGGCAGATCGGCCTGCCGTTGATGATATTTTCCGACAGCAGCGCGCCGCACTGTTCAAATCCGCGACGCCAGCGCTCAGCGGTCGCATTCTGGTGGCAGCGCAAAGAAATGTGATCGGCTTCAAGCGGTGCGAAATCCAGACCGAGGCGAGTGGAAAGTTCTCTGAACGCCAGAGTGAATCGCGGTAAATCTGCGGAAATATCATGCAGTTCGTCAATAGTCTGCCAGTTCGCCATAATCAAAACTCTTATCGGTGTACAAAGTCGCTAATTTACTCTGTTGTGCATCGCCAACCAACCGCTGATTTCTTTGAATATAAAATGAATGCTTATGCATAATTTTATTGCGCATATTTCCAGCGATACGGCGCGCGCGCAATGCTGACGCCAACGGGCATTTGCAGTATACTCCCGCCCTAAATTCTTAAACTGGCGCGGACTCAGTTAATCCGCGTCTTACACGTAAGGTATTCCGGTGAATATTCAGGCTCTTCTCTCAGAAAAAGTTAGTCAGGCCATGATTGCAGCAGGCGCGCCTGCAAATTGCGAACCGCAGGTTCGTCAGTCAGCAAAAGTACAGTTCGGCGACTATCAGGCCAACGGCATGATGGCAGTTGCTAAAAAACTGGGTATGGCGCCGCGACAACTTGCAGAGCAGGTGCTGACTCATCTGGATCTCAACGGCATCGCCAGCAAGGTTGAAATCGCAGGTCCTGGCTTTATCAATATTTTCCTCGACCCGGCATTTCTTGCTGAACATGTTCAACAGGCGCTGGCTTCTGAGCGTCTGGGCGTGGCTAAACCTGCGAAACAGACCGTGGTTATCGACTACTCCGCGCCTAACGTCGCGAAAGAGATGCATGTCGGCCACCTGCGCTCCACCATCATCGGCGATGCCGCCGTGCGCACGCTGGAGTTCCTCGGCCATCACGTTATCCGCGCTAACCACGTCGGCGACTGGGGAACACAGTTCGGTATGCTTATCGCCTGGCTGGAAAAACAGCAGCAGGAAAACGCAGGTGAAATGGCGCTGGCCGACCTCGAAGGTTTCTACCGTGATGCGAAAAAACATTACGATGAAGACGAAGCGTTCGCCGAGCGCGCACGTAACTACGTGGTGAAACTACAGGGCGGCGACCCGTACTTCCTCGACATGTGGCGCAAGCTGGTCGACATCACCATGACGCAGAACCAGATCACCTACAATCGCCTGAACGTTACGTTAACCCGTGACGATGTGATGGGTGAAAGCCTGTATAACCCGATGCTGCCTGGCATCGTCGCCGACCTGAAAGCTCAGGGTCTGGCGGTTGAAAGCGAAGGCGCAACCGTTGTTTTCCTTGATGAATATAAAAACAAGGAAGGCGAACCGATGGGCGTGATCATTCAGAAGAAAGATGGCGGCTATCTCTACACCACCACCGACATCGCCTGCGCGAAATACCGCTATGAAACGCTGCATGCGGATCGCGTGCTGTACTACATCGACTCCCGCCAGCATCAGCACCTGATGCAAGCATGGACCATCGTACGCAAAGCCGGTTACGTGCCGGATTCCGTGCCGCTGGAACACCATATGTTCGGCATGATGCTCGGTAAAGACGGCAAGCCGTTCAAAACCCGCGCGGGCGGTACGGTGAAGCTGGCCGATCTGCTGGATGAAGCGCTGGAACGCGCACGCCGTCTGGTGGCCGGGAAGAACCCGGATATGCCTGCCGACGAGCTGGAAAAACTGGCCAACGCGGTTGGTATCGGCGCGGTGAAATATGCGGATCTCTCCAAAAACCGCACTACTGACTACATCTTCGACTGGGACAACATGCTGGCGTTCGAAGGCAACACCGCGCCATATATGCAGTATGCCTATACCCGCGTGCTGTCCGTGTTCCGTAAAGCGGAGATTGACGAGAGCGCCCTGTCCAGCGCGCCGGTCGTTATCCGTGAAGATCGCGAAGCCCAGCTGGCTGCGCGCCTGTTGCAGTTCGAAGAAACGCTGACCGTGGTCGCGCGTGAAGGTACGCCGCATGTGATGTGCGCCTACCTGTATGACGTTGCCGGTTTGTTCTCTGGCTTCTACGAGCACTGCCCGATCCTCAGCGCGGAAAACGAAGAGGTTCGTAACAGCCGTCTGAAACTGGCGCAACTGACCGCGAAAACGCTGAAACTGGGTCTGGATACGCTGGGTATTGAGACCGTAGAACGGATGTAATCACATCGGGTGATGTGAAAACCCGCGCTATGTCGCGGGTTTTTTATTTTCCCGAATGACCGCCCTCGTAGGCCTGATAAGCGAAGCGCCATCAGGCGGTAAGGCGCACCTTGCCGGATGGCGGCGTAAACGCCTTATCCAGCCTACGAGAAACGGCTACGTTAACTGTAATTTGTAACGACTCACAAGGAATGACACATTTCCGTAGAGAGATGGAACATCTTTTGTCTGTCATGCCGGTGACGCCTCCGTATTATTAGGCGGCGAATTTATCGGGTGTGGACAATGACGTTTAAAGATTTTGCTGCGGAAGAAAAACTCTTTCTGAGACGCGTGATAGTGGCCTTTGGCCTGGTGGTTGTCTGCTTTGGCGTCCTGATTGTCAATCTCTACGATTTACAAATCCGTCAGCATCAGTATTACACGACCCGTTCAAACGAAAATGACATCAAAATGCTGCCCGTCGCCCCGACGCGCGGCATCATCTACGATCGCAACGGTATTCCGCTGGTGCGTAATATCACCTGGTATGATATTTCCGTCACCCCATACAAAATTGCCGACATGGACGCGCTGTTACGTCAGCTTACCCCTCTCGTGGATCTCACGCCTGATGATATTGCGGCCTTTCACCATGCGTTGAAATCAGGCAGCCGCTATCGCCCGGTGGTATTGAAAAACGCGCTGTCGGACGTCGAAATTGCCCGCTTTTCCGTTAACCAGTTCCATTTCAACGGCGTGACGATCAACAGTTATGAAGACCGTCAGTACCCCTACGGCGCGGAGCTGGCGCATGTGCTCGGTTACGTGTCGAAGATTAACGACAGCGACCTGAAAGCGCTGGATGAAAAAGGTCTGGCTGAAAACTATTCCGCCGATCACAACATCGGTAAGCAGGGCATTGAACGCTATTACGAAAATGATCTGCACGGCAAAACGGGCTACCGGGAGGTCGAAGTGGATAACCACGGACGCATCGTGCGCCTGTTAAAAAATGTCCCGCCCGTTGCCGGTAAAGACATCCACCTGACGCTGGATTTACATCTACAGGAATATATAGAAAGCCTGCTTACCGGTCAGCGCGCGGCAGTGCTGGTCGAAGATCCCCACGACGGTTCAGTGCTGGCGATGGTCTCCACGCCCAGCTATGATCCAAACCCGTTTGTGAAGGGCATCAGCCATCAGGATTACGGCAGGTTACTGCATGATAAAGATCTGCCATTGATTAACCGCGTCACCCAGGGGCTATACCCGCCCGCCTCCACGGTGAAACCTTATATCGCGATGTCTGCGCTGTTAAACGGCGTTATCACGCCGCAAACCACCTTCTTCGGCGCGCCGACCTGGACGCTCCCCGGCACACAACGCCATTACCGCGACTGGAAAAAAACCGGCCACGGTATGCTGGATGTCACCAAAGCGATTGAAGAATCCGCCGACACCTTTTTCTATCAGGTCGCCTGGATGATGGGGATCGATCGCATTAACACCATGCTCGGTCAATTTGGTTACGGTAAGCCCACCGGTATCGATCTGGATGAAGAGTATAACGGCCTGCTACCCAGCCGCGAGTGGAAAGAGAGAGTACATAAAAAAGCCTGGTATCAGGGGGATACGATTTCAGTCGGTATCGGCCAGGGGTACTGGATTGCCACACCGATCCAGATGGTGAAAGCGATAGTAGCGCTGATCAACAACGGGAAAGTGATCGCCCCTCACCTGCTTCAGAGTAAAGTGTCCGGCAAGGCCGTCATGCCCTGGCAGGCGCCTCAGACGGAAACGCAGATTGCCGATGCCGCCTCGCCTTATTGGGGGCTGGTGCGACAGGCGATGTTTGGTATGGCGAATGCGCCGAACGGCACCGGTTATAAATTCTTCCACACCGCACCCTACGGTATTGCGGCCAAAAGCGGCACTTCGCAAGTGTTCAGTCTGAAAGAAAACCAGACCTATAATGCGAAAATGATCCCCATCCGTCTGCGCGACCATGTGTTTTACACCGCTTTCGCGCCGTATAAAAACCCGAAAGTCGCGGTGGCGTTGATTCTGGAAAACGGCGGCAGCGACGGCGTGACCGCCGCGCCGGTGATGCGGCAAATCATGGATCACCTTTTTGCGCCGCAATAACAGCACATGCCGGATGGCGGCGTAAACGCCTTATCCGGCCTACGGTGAATATACCGGCTAACATGCCGGATGGCGGCGTAAACGCCTTATCGGGCCTACGGTGAATATACCGGCCAACATGCCGGATGGCGGCGTAAACGCCTTATCCGGCCTACAAACTGCGTCGAACCGTAGGCCCGATAAGCGCAGCGCCATCGGGCGTCCCTCTCAAAAATACTTACGCAAATACTCCGTCAGACACAGTATCGCCATCGCCTGCCCGTACGGCATCGATGTCAGCGGAATGTCGCGATAGAAATCCAGATCGTGCCCCATTCCCGTGCCAAAGGACGTTTGCAGCAACTCGCCTTCCGGCGAAATGTGTTTCACGATACCGCGAATCGCGCTTTCAGCCGTCTGCGCATATTCCGCCCCAACATAGCGTTTACGCACCGCTTTCAGAATGCCGTAGGCGAACCCCGCCGTTGCCGAGGCCTCCAGATAGGAATCAGGATCGTCCAGCAGGGTATGCCATAGCCCACTCTCATCCTGACAATTTGCCAGCGCGGCGATCTGCGCGTTCAGAACCTGAATCAGATAGCGGCGAACCGCGTTCTTCTCCGGCAAATCGACCAGTTCCAGGAAATCTGGAATCACGATGGTAAGCCAACTGTTACCCCGCGCCCAACGAGCCCTGGCAAAGTTATGATGACCATCATAGCTCCAGCCGTGGAACCACAGACCGGTCTCTTTATCCATCAGATTCTGTACGTGCAGCAGGAACTGATAAATTGCCTCTTCCACATATTCCGGGCGGTTGAGCAGTTTGCCAATCTTCGCCAGCGGCATCACCGTCATCATCAGCGTGTCATCCCACATCTGCTGATGGTTTTCTTCCGCCAGCGTCATGTGCTGCATACCGCCATGATCGGTGCGCGGCATCTCATTCATCGCCCACTCCGCCCAGGACTCAAGCCAGGGCAGATACGCCGGGTTACGCGTCTCTTCATAGCGATACGCCAGCGTCAAAAACGGCGCCATCGTGTTAACGTTTTTGGTGGTCGCGCCTTCGGCGAAACGCTCGGCAAACCAGTTATCGATAATGTCGCGCATTTTCTCATCACCGGTCTGTTGATAATACTGATGCATACCGTACAGACCGACGCCATGCGTCCACTCCCAGCCTGCCCAGCCTTTGGTATCAATCACCCGGCCATCGTCCAGGCGCAGCAGAAATTGTCCGCTCTCATCCCTGATATTGACCAGATTGTTCGTCACCGTCTGAATCAAGGCTTGCAGCGCTTCCCGGGAGATAAATCGCGCCGGCTGACGTAATAATGGGCTGTGTTTGACGGGCCAAACTTTCATATCCTTAACCTCTGTTCAATGTCGAATTCAGCGCAGCGCCCTGTTGAAGCGAAGGCGCCGCAGGTTTATTACGGTTCAGATAACCAATATTGTTGTTACCCCACAGTGATTCATACGGCATACCGGAGAGCATCTCGACGGTCGCACGCGCCTGCGGCGTGATGGCTTCCGGCATCACCCGGCCCGACTCACGCATTTTGGCGGTCTCTTCACGCAGGGTGCCGTGCGTTTGCAAATTCAGTTTGAAACGCAAAGAAACCAGGAAACCAAAGGCCAGCACGGACAGCGTGCCGCAGCTCAGAATCAGCAGAATGGTATGACTGACCGCTTCAGGCTGTATGCTCTGCCCTGATACAAAACCAGACATCTGCATCACAATCCCGACCAGCATGACGGCCCCGGCCTGAGAGGCTTTACGGGTCAGCGTCATGATGCCCGCGAAGATCCCTTCCCGCCGTTGACCGGTAATCACCTCATCAACATCGGCAATATAGGTGTAGGTATTCCACGGCACATAGTTGATCCCGCCGCGACCAAGCCCCGCCAGCGCTGAGATCAGCAGCAGCAGCGAATAAACATCGCTTAAGCCCGCATAATAAAGAACGGCATAAGAGAGAGAACTCAGACCAAAGAGCACCACGACCATCCGGTATGACGGCGCAGGCCCGAAGCGAATGCACAGCGGGATCATGGCAATCACCGCAATGAACTGGAAGATAGCCATCGTACCGAGCAAATTCGACGCCAGTGAGGCTTCCTGCATCAGGACAAAAACAACATACCAGGTAAAGACGGCGTTAAAGACGTCCTGTGCGATATATCCCCCAAGATACATCCCCAGATGCTGGCGGAAAATCTTGATGCGCAGCGTCGAGCTCAGCTCAACAAACAAACGGCTCATACTCTGGCTGAACGTCAGGCTTTTCTTCTCTTCTTCCGCGCGCAGCGCCGCCTCCGTCCACTCTTCGCGCGGGCGCTCCCAGGTAAAGAACCACACAAAAGTCAGCATCAGCGCGCACAGCACCGAGAACACCAGGCTGGCATAGAAAAAAGAAATGGGGTTGTCTTTACCAAAGGCAGTCAGCAGGATACCCGGCAGGAACGAGGCCAGAATCGCAGACATCTGCGCCATTGAGATACGCGCCCCGGAGAACCGGGTCTTCTGTTTGAAGTCATCGGTCATTTCCGGCACCAGCGTCTCGTAAGGGACAAGAATCATGGTGTAGACAATGTCGAACAGCAGATAAGTCAGCAGGTAGTACCAGAATCCCATATCGCCAACCCACATGAGCGAGTAGCTAAAGACGCATGGAATACCAAGCAGAATAAAGAACTTACGACGGCCAAAGCGTCTGCCGAACCAGGTCGAACCGAAGTTATCGGTCAGAAAGCCCATCAGCGGGCTGACGACCGCATCCAGAACCCTCGCGGCAGCGAAAATGAATGTCGCCTCAATCGGCGTAAGGCCACAGAAGGTCGTGTAGAAATAGAGTAACCATGCGGCGGTTAATGCAGTGGTTCCTGCGCCCAGAAAATCGCCCGAACCATAGGCTAAATAATTCGCCAATCCAATTTTACGTGTTTTCATGCCGTTAACCCTGCAAATTGTTGGGAGACCCCCGGCATATTGGCTTCGCCAAAGGGAGTTTTTACACGGCCACAGTAAAAGCTAACAGAAAGTGAAACCTTTTCATTTTTGCCACACCATCAGATGAGATGGCAAAAATACAAAGAGTCTGGCAACGCGCGTCACCGATTTATAAAACAGCGTTTCTATTGAATCAAAAGATGGGGTCAAAATTGTGAGACAGCCAGCACGTTGTCTGCTGGCTGCTGTTGGCGCGGGGAGTTAACGATAGTTTACAATCACCTGATTACGCTGCACTTTTAATGCGGGAATCAGTCGCCCGCCGCCCGGCACCTCCCACACGAAGCGCAACGGTTCAGCGGCAGGCACATTCGCGAACCCGTGGGTGGTTCCGCTCTGTCCGTCCAGCTCCACGCAACGGGACTGTGAACACAAACGCGCCCGAAGCCCCGCCGGCGTCGGGCCATTCAGTTCATAGCGCCAGGCGACCAGCGTCATTAAACCGGACACCGGCTGGCCTGACGACAATGGAGCAGACGACGCCGACACCCCACGATGGTTCAGGGTAATGCCGATACTGCTGGCCTGCCACGCCCCTTCTCCGGCGGCCTGCACCGCCAGCGGAAATAACAATAAGCCGAGTAATTTACGCATTATTTCCCTCCAATTGTCGCCGTCATACGGATGTTGCGATTGTCAGAAAGCTCCATGTTCGACAACACCACCAGCTGCGGCAAACTCCGGCGTAAAAAGCGCGACAGCAGCGGGCGTAGCGCGTGGTTCACCAGCAGAACCGGCGGCGCGCCCAGCATTTCCTGACGGGACAGCGCCTCCTGGGTTTGCGCCAACAAGCGATCGGCCAGCCCCGGTTCAAGGCCGCCACCGCCCTGTAACGCCTGCAACAGCAGGCGCTCCAGCGGAGTATCCAGCCCAATCACCTGCACTTCGTCATTGCCCGGGAACCACTGCTGCGTAATCGCCCTGCCCAGCGCCACACGCACCACGGCGGTTAATTCATGCGGATCGCTTTGCAACGGCGCATGTTCCGCCAGCGTTTCCAGAATCGTGCGCATATCACGGATCGGCACTTTTTCATCCAGCAGGTTCTGCAACACTTTATGCAGGGTCGTGAGCGTTACAACGCCAGGCACCAAATCTTCCGTCAGCTTTGGCATCTCTTGTGATACGCGATCCAGCAGTTGCTGCGCCTCCTGGCGACCAAACAACTCTGCGGCAAACTGACCAATCAAGTGGTTAAGATGCGTCGCCACGACGGTACTGGCTTCCACCACGGTGAAGCCCTGAATCTGCGCCTGCTCTTTCAGCGCGCTTTCGATCCAGATGGCGTCCAGGCCAAAAGCGGGATCGACAGTCTGTTCGCCCGGCAGCGTTCCCGCCGCCGTGCCTGGGTTAATCGCCAGCCAGCGTCCCGGATAGGCGTCGCCGCTGCCAATTTCTACCCCTTTCATCAGAATGCGATAGCGCGCTGGCTGTAAGTCCATATTGTCGCGAATGTGTACCACTGGCGGCAGGAAGCCCATATCCTGGGCGAACTTTTTACGAATACTGCGGATTCGCCCGAGCAGTTCGCCGTCCTGCTGGAAATCCACCATCGGGATCAGGCGGTAGCCCACCTCCATGCCCAGCGAATCTTCAAGCTGTACATCGTTCCAGGTGGCTTCAACTACTGAATTATTTTCCGGCATCTTGACGGCCTGCGGCTCTGCCGGTGGTTTTTGTTCACGCCCGCGCAGCCACCAGGCAAGGCCCAATAGCGCCGCCGTAAACATCAGGAACACCAGGTTTGGCATCCCCGGCACCAGGCCAAGCAGGCCGAGAACCGATGCGCTAAGCAGCATCACACTCGGGTTGCTGAACAGTTGCCCCACCATCTGTTCGCCCACATCCTGGTCGGTGCTTACGCGGGTGACGATAACGCCCGCCGCCGTAGAGATCACCAGCGCCGGAATTTGCGCCACCAGGCCGTCGCCGATCGTCAGCAGGGTGTAACTTTCCGCCGCGTGCCCCATGTCCATCCCGTGTTGCAGAACCCCCACCAGCAGGCCGCCCACGATGTTAATGACCATGATTAAGATACCGGCGATGGCATCCCCGCGCACAAACTTACTCGCACCGTCCATTGACCCGTAGAAATCCGCTTCCTGCGTCACTTCAGCACGACGTTTTTTCGCTTCATCTTCGCCAATCAGACCAGCGTTCAGGTCGGCGTCGATCGCCATCTGTTTACCGGGCATCCCGTCCAGCACGAAACGTGCGCCCACTTCCGCGATACGCCCGGCGCCCTTGGTGATAACCATAAAGTTGATGATGACGAGAATGACGAACACCACAATACCGATCGCAAAGTTGCCGCCGACCAGGAAGTGACCAAACGCCTCGACCACTTTCCCCGCCGCCGCTGCACCGGTATGCCCTTCCATCAGGATGATACGGGTTGACGCCACGTTCAGCGCCAGGCGCAACAGCGTGGTGAAAAGCAATATTGTCGGGAATGCGGCAAATTCCAGCGTGCGCTGGGTGAACATCGCCACCAACAGCACCATGATCGACAGCGCGATATTAAAGGTGAACAGCAGGTCGAGGATGAAGGCGGGCAGCGGCAGCACCATCATCGACAAAATCAGCAGGATGAGGATCGGTCCGGCAAGAATTTGCCATTGCGTGGATTTCAGGTTGCTGGGCAGGCGCAGCATCGCGACCAGATTAGCCATCAGTATTCTTCTCGTTCATAAAATCCAGTGCTTCAGGCACAGGAAGATTTTCAGGTTGTGGAGGACGTTGTCCACCGGCAAGACGCCAGCGTTTGAGCTGCCATACCCATGCCAGCACTTCTGCCACTGCGGCATAGAGCTGGCCGGGGATTTGCTGACCAATTTCAGCATGCCGATACAAGGCGCGCGCCAGCGGGGGCGCTTCTAAGGTCGGCACCCGATGTTCCGCGCCGATTTCGCGAATGCGCAGCGCCACCAGTCCCGCGCCTTTGGCGACCACTTTTGGCGCACTCATTTTGTTTTCGTCGTACTGCAACGCAACCGAGTAATGCGTCGGGTTAGTCACGATGACATCCGCTTTAGGCACATCTTCCATCATGCGCCGCTGCGCAGCCGCACGCTGCATCTGGCGAATTTTCCCTTTGATGTGCGGATCGCCTTCACTCTCTTTAAATTCATCGCGAATATCTTTACGCGACATCCGCAGTTTCTTCAGGTGGCTGAAGATCTGGAAGACGACGTCAAACGCCACCATCGGAATCACGCCCAGCACAACCAGAAGCGCGCACAGCCCGACTAAATCAAGCGCGTTGCCCATCGCCGTAACCGGAGATTCCGCCATCAGGCGCATCATCTCCGGCCAGTGATGCCAGAGATAAAATCCCGCCACGCTTCCCACCAGCGTCGATTTCAGGATTGCTTTCAGCAGTTCCGCGCCGGTCTGGGCGGAGAACATGCGTTTAATCCCCGATAGCGGATTCAGTTTTGAAAATTTGGGTTGCAGTGATTTACCGCTGAAAATCAGGCCGCCGAGCATGACCGGCGAGATCAGCGCGACCAGCACAACGCCGGTGATGAGCGGCAGCAACGCAATCATCGCCTCTTTAATCAGCAAAATAATCTGCCCGAGGATCAAATTGGGGTCGTTCACCATGCTGTGATCGAAACGCAGCCCAGCCGACAACATCCCCGCCAGGCGACGCGCCAGCGACTCACCGCCGATCCAGATAATGCAAACGCCCACCAGCAAAATCAGCAGTGAGGTCAACTCCTTCGATCGGGGGACTTGCCCTTCCTCCCGCGCTTTTTCAAGTCGGTGGGGTGTGGGGGCTTCTGTTTTGTCGTCGTCGCTCTCTTCTGCCACTGCATACGCCTGCTGCCATTACGTTGCATCGATCATGCCAGAACACGCCGCAGTCAATAGGCGGAATAGCCCCCATAACGCCCTCTTTTTGTCTTGTTTGTCAGCAAGCGGATTTTCTCTGCCGGTCAGGCGTCTTATTTTCGGAATAAGGGAAGTGGGATCACATTTCATTGACATAAAATACAATGAGCATTTATATAAACCTGTATTACGGAGGTTAATTTCGCCTTCTGTCATCAAGATTAAAGAAGTCTTTAAAATATATTACCTGGTTTTCATTTCTTCAATTTATCTTTTCACCAGAGAAAAAATACTTTATTACAATATTTATGCACAGAAAGCAGGCGACACTGACGGTATAATAGCCTTCATTGATTCACAGAATATATTTTAAATTCACACATATAGATATAATTTAATATTGACCCCGTTTTCTATTTGCAATAAATTCACCCCATCTGAAACTGAACAATTTCATATCATGGATATCACCGTTAAGGAACTATAGCTATGAACGCAAGAGGACATATTATATCAGGCGCGCTGCTGGCACTGGCGTCAACGGGAACCTTCGCCGCCGAACTGAATGCCGGTACGATTCACTTCACAGGACAAATTATCGAACCCAGTTGTGAGATTCAGGGCGATGATGGAACGAACAGCACCGTGCCATTAGGTACTTACCCCACCTCGCTTTTTTCCACTCCAGGAACTGAATCAACGCTTGCCCCCTTTTCCATTGTATTAGTGGATTGCCCACTTAAAAGCGATGGTCTGCCCGCCGTTCAGTTAACGTTTAACGGGACAACCGCCCTGACAGGTTCTTCGACATTACTGGATGTCAGTAAAATCACTACCGCCGGAGATACGGCGGCAACAGGGGTCGGTATTGCCGTTAGCCCGGAAAATAAAGACACGCAACTCATTACAATGGATGGTGGAGAAGGACAGGTGTTTATCGAATTACCCACTCTGACGGGCGACTCTGTTCAGGCGAATTTCAATGCCCGTTATAAATCATTCGCGCAAACCGTCACTGCGGGCCCGGCCGATGCGGACATGACCGTAAATATACTTTATCGTTAATAACCTGACTTTACTCATTGATAAAATCCATAGCATCTTCTGGCATTAACAGATTTATTTCAGGAAGGCGAATCTGATAATAGTCCGAAAATGGACCCGGACTATTATCTCCCCCGCTTTTATATGTCCACTTAATATAAGTTAAGGTTATGCGTACTGTATCTCAGGTTTTATTATGCCTCCCTGTAATATTAACATCATTTAGCCATGCCGCTGGAATTCAGGTTGGCCGCACGCGCATTATCTATGACGCAGGGAAAAAAGAGGTCGCCCTTCCGCTGGTCAATAAAGAGAAGGAACTGCCGTGGCTGATCCAGTCATGGTCCGATACCGGCGACGGTAAAACGCGTGGGCCTTTTATTGTCACGCCGCCACTGTTCCGTCTTGACCCGCAGAAAGAACAAAGCCTGCGTATTGCCTGGAATGGAACCGCGCTTCCCACAGACCGGGAATCCCTGTTCTACATGAATGTGCGCACAATTCCCGGTACGGCCAAAGAAGACGATGATAAAAACGTGTTGCGTCTGATTTACAAAACGCGTCTGAAATTGTTCTGGCGTCCGAAGGGCTTGCAAGATACGCCCACCGAGACCTGCAAGAACCTGCATTTTGTTCGTCACGGCGAAATGTTAACGGTGGTCAATGAAGGCGCGTTTCACAGCATCTTTGACAGTCTGCTGCTCGGCAACACCAGACTTGAGAAAGCCGATATGGTCACTCCCAGGTCCAGCGTGCAAATCCCGGTGCCGAAAAGCGCCTCGGGAAACACCGTTAGCTGGCGTTGCATTACGGATTACGGCAACGCCTCTGACAAATATACCGTCACTCTGGCTCGGGATTAAACCACCTTATGGCTTTTGGCCCACCTCTTTTACGTCAGCGACTCACCCCGCTGGTGCGTTGCCTTGGCGGTATGTTGCTGGTCTCTTCCTGTGTCGCGAACGCGCGCGAGTATCGCTTTTCGCCTTCTGCGCTGGAGGGGAATATGCTGACGCAGCAGGATATCGATCTTTCCTTATTTTCTAAATCCAGTGCGCAATTGCCCGGCGTCTACGCTTCCCGGGTTATGATTAACGATGTGCGCCTGGATGATGCGGATATCCTACCTCGGCACGCCTGGCGGCGAACTGACGCCGCAGCTCACGCCGGATATGCTAAGAAAATGGGGCGTGGCGGTCGATAAATATCCTGAATTAGCCGCACTCAATGCGGCGAAGCCACTGCCTGAACCGTTGAGCGCGTATATCCCACAGGCGCTGGCAACGCTTGATTTCTCCGTTATGACGCTGCGCCTTAGCATCCCGCAGGCCGCCATTGCCGGCACGGGTAAAGGCTATATTGATCCGTCACGCTGGGATGACGGCGTCCCCGTCGCCTTTGTCGACTACGCCTTTTCCGGTTCACAAAACCAGGACGACACGCAAAACAGCACCACTAACCAGTACCTGAATATGCGCAGCGGCACCAATATCGGCGGCTGGCGGCTGCGCAATTACGCCACCTGGAGCGACACTGACGGCAGCCATCACTGGGAGACCATCAACACCTATTTGCAGCACGATATTGACGCCCTGAAAGCGCAGTTTACCGGGGGAGAAAGCAACACCCGGGGCGACGTTTTTGACAGTCTGCAATACCGTGGCGTCAATATCGCCTCTGATGAAGAGATGCTGCCTTACAGCCAGCGCGGCTACGCGCCGGTGATTCGCGGCATCGCCAGCTCCAACGCCGAAGTGTCGGTACGTCAGAACGGTTATCTCATCTATCAGCAAAACGTCGCGCCCGGCGCATTTGAAATTAACGACCTTTATTCCACGACCAACAGCGGCGATCTGGAAGTCACGGTAAAAGAGGCCGATGGCACAGAGCGCCACTTTACCCAGCCTTATTCCAGCGTCGCCGTGATGCAGCGCCCTGGGCATATGAAATATGAAGTTACTGCGGGTCGCTATCGCGCAGACAGCGGGAGCGAACAAAATGAACCGGACTTCGTGCAGGGTAGCCTCATTTATGGCCTGAACAATAGCGTCACGCTGTTCGGCGGCGTGACTGCCGCGCAGGATTATCAGGCGATGAACAGCGGGGCTGGCCTCTCCCTTGGCATCGTCGGGTCGCTTTCCGCCGATGTGACGCTGGCGAAAACCCGGCTTGATGATGACACTCAGCACACCGGCCAGTCTTATCGCCTGCTCTACTCCGGGAAAATTGACACCACGGAGACGAACTTTACGCTGGCCAGCTATCGCTACTCTACCCGTGGTTATTACAGTTTCGCCGACGCGAATCAAAAGTACGACGATCATGAAGATGATCTGCTGTTTCGCTTTAACAAACGCAACCGGATTCAGGCCAGCATAAGCCAGAACGTGTCCGGCGCCAGCCTTTACCTGAACGGTTATCAGCAGGATTACTGGGGCACCACCTACAAAGAGCGCAGTATTTCGGCGGGCCTGAATACCACGATTAAAAATATCAGCATCCACCTTGCTTATACCTACAGCAAAAGTAACGGCGAAGAGAGCGACCAGATGATCGCCTTCGGCTTCAGCGTGCCGTTAAGTCAGTGGCTACCGGGAGCCTGGAGCAGCTACAACATCAGCAATAACAAGCATGGCTACACCCAGCAAAATATCGGGTTAAACGGTACGCTGCTGGACGATGAACGCCTGAATTACGCCTTCCAGCAGAGCCATTCCAACCATGACGGCGCAGACACCAGCAGCGTATACGGTAGCTATCGCTCACAATATGCCAACCTCAATGCGGGTTACTACACCTCCTCTGACGATACGCAGCGCTTGAGTTACGGCGTCAGCGGTGCGATTGTCGCCCATCCACACGGTGTCACGCTGGCTCAGCCTTTAGGCAGTCAGTTTGCTATCGTCAACGCCAACGGCGCATCGGGCGTACGCTTCCAAAACCAGCGCGGCATTCAGACTGACTGGCAGGGCAACGCCATCATCCCGTCATTAAGCCCCTATCAGGAAAACCGGATTCGCGTCGACACCAGCAGCCTGCCGGAGGACGTTGATACCAGTGAAACCGCCGTGACGGTGATTCCTTCGCGCAATGCCGCCGTTTCCGCCGCTTTTGATGCGCATGTCGGTTATCGCACGCTCATAAAATTAACTCGCCCGAATGGCATGGCGGTGCCTTTTGGCGCGATGGCGACGGTCGACGCCCTCGCCATCAGCGGCATCGTGGATGATACGGGTACGCTTTACCTGGCCGGGGTCGCCGACGACGTTCAGTTAAGCGTCAAATGGGGAAATTCACAGGATCAACAATGCACAGCCCACATCACGCTGAATCGCGAACACCACGCGGTCAGCCCGACCGGCATCCATTACCTCAGCGCGACTTGTCAGCAGGAACCGCAAAATGTTAAGTAAAATGGGAAAATACGCACGTCTTTCATTGTCCGCAGCAGGTCTTTGCCTGATGGCGTCCGCAACAGCCCAGGCCGCGACCATTCTGCGTGACTGCTTTACCGCGCCACAGTATTACAGCGTCACGTTCAGCAACGAAATCAACGCAAACGACAACACGGCCAACAATATTGTTAAATTTGATGAGCATATTGTCGGGAACGGCGTTGAAATGGCGGCAAACTGCACATGCCCTGGCAATGTGTTTGAATCAACGGCAATAATGGAATTGACGCTGGCCGGAAGCCCGCTTAATGCCGGTATCGCCGGGTACGGTTATCTGACTGAAAACATAGATATTGATGTTGCAGGTTATAGCGATGCCGTTAATTCTCTGGACGGTACCGGCCTGATTCAGATCAACATTAACCAGTATCCGACGCCGGTGTCGTCGATGGGGAAAGTGATCGAGTCAATGAAACCCACCGAAGGTTCCGCCAGCGTCTGTAGCGACAGCACCCATCCTGGCGCGCCCGCCCCCGCGAAGCGAACGTTCAGATGGAATGTTATCGCCGCCACGTTTTATATCAAAAAGCCCATTCTCGGTATCGAAGTCATTCCCCCAACGATACTCGTGCAAAACTACGCCTGTCTCTATTTTGGCTCAGGAAGCTGCGACGCTGGCAGCGCACAGCACGTATCAAATATCTGGCTGAGTGGCTCACTCTCTGCCCCGCTGAGCTGTACGATTAATGCCGGAAGCACCATTGAGGTTGATCTGGGGAAAATAGTGAGTAAACAGTTTGTCACCAGGGGTCAGCCTCCCGAAGGCTACGCCCTGAAAAACGTTGATATCTCTTACCACTGCGACGGCAACGCCGTGGGAAATACCGACAGAATCAAGCTAACGCTCAGCGCCGACCAGGGGGTTGTAGACAGCAGCGATCCCCTGATAGCCAAAATGCTCGGCAGAGACGACCTGGGAGTGAGAATTTTTAGTGAGGACAACCAAAATGTTGCGCTGGACGGCACCTTTGAATTTCCGGTGACGATGGATGAGCAAGGTAACGGCGCGGTACACATCAAAGCCGCACCGGTGAGCACGACCAGCGCAACGCCAGCGCCCGGCGAATTTGAGGGCAATGTGACGGTAAAAATGGATCTGCGCTAAACGTTCCTCAGGTTGTCGGCACAACCTGAGGATACCTTACCGCATCAGAACCCGAGGCTATCCAGCAGGTCATCCACCTGATCCTGGCTGGCGACAACGCCGGCTTTGGTGGTGTCGACCTGTGGGCCATTGAGCAGGCTTTCATTCTCGCGTTTCGGACGTGAATTTTGCTCAGGGATGTTTTCCAGCAATACCATCAGCAGCTGACGCTCAATCTCCTGGATCACATCCATCATGCGCTTGATAACCTGACCGGTGAGATCCTGGAAATCCTGCGCCATCATGATGTCCAGCAGTTGCGCATTGGTGAAGCTGGTATGCCCCGGCACATCACCGAGGAATTTACGCGTATCCGTAACCAGTTCGCGGGCGTCGGCGAGTTCAATCGGGTTTTCGAACCACTCATCCCAGCGTTTGGTCAGCGCTTTTGCGCCCTTCTCCATTTCATCCTGGTGTGGCTGAGAGGCTTCAACGCTGTTCAGCGCACGTTCCGCCGCCTGCGCCGTCATCTGTACAACATAGTCCAGACGATCGCGCGCGTCAGGAATCGCTTCCGCCGCTTCTGCTATCGCCTGATCCAGCCCCAGTTCACGCAGGCTGTCACGCAGCATTCGGGTCAGACTGCCGATGCGCGCAATGATGTCCCCTGCTGAATGCTCATCAACAGGTTTAATTTGTGGTTGCATCATACTCAGACCCTCACATGCCCAGTTTCTCAAAGATTTTGTTGAGTTTCTCTTCCAGCGTCGCCGCAGTGAACGGTTTCACCACATAGCCGCTGGCACCCGCCTGCGCAGCCGCGATAATGTTCTCTTTCTTCGCTTCTGCGGTCACCATCAGCACCGGCAATGACGCCATTGCACCATCAGCACGAATCGTTTTCAGCAGTTCCAGACCGTCCATGTTGGGCATGTTCCAGTCAGAAATTACGAAGTCAAAGCCGCTTGCCTGCAATTTGTTCAGTGCGTCAACGCCATCTTCGGCCTCTTCGACGTTATTGAAACCCAGCTCTTTTAGCAGGTTGCGCACGATGCGACGCATGGTGGAAAAGTCATCCACAACCAGAAATCTGAGCTCTTTGTCCGCCATAAAAAAATACTCCTCGTTAAATACGTATTGCCTGTCCGGCACTGATTTTCGCCAGCATCTGCTGGCTTACCTGGCTAAGATCGACCACTTCGCTCACGCCACCCATATTGATGGCCTCGCGCGGCATGCCGAACACCACACAACTTGCTTCGTTTTGCGCGATAGTCCAGGCGCCAGCCTGGTGCATCGCTAACATTCCGGCCGCGCCATCGTTGCCCATGCCGGTAAGGATGACCCCTACCGCATTGCGCCCCGCATGTTTCGCGACCGAATGAAACAGCACATCCACTGACGGGCGATGGCGGTTAACCGGCGGCCCGTCATGAATTTTGATTTGATAGTTCGCCCCGCTGCGCGTCAGCTCCATATGCTTGTCGCCGGGGGCGATGTAGGCATGGCCTGGCAACACGCGTTCGCCGTCTTCCGCCTCTTTCACGCTAATCTGGCAGAGCTTATTTAACCGCTCGGCAAACGAACGGGTAAAACCGGGCGGCATATGCTGGGTGATGATCACCGCCGGACTGGAAAGCGGCAGCGGTTGCAGCACATGACGTATGGCTTCGGTTCCCCCCGTCGAGGCGCCAATCGCGATCAGTTTTTCAGAACTGAGCAGCGGCCCCGCTTTTAGCGTCACAGGCGCAGCCATCGGCTTATGCGCTGCCAGGCGAGCGCGTGACGCGGTGCGGACTTTCTCTGCGATCATCTCGCTGTACGCCAGCATCCCCTCGCGAATGCCCAACTGGGGCTTGGTGACAAAATCAATCGCCCCCAGTTCCAGCGCGCGCAGCGTCACCTCTGAACCTTTCCCGGTCAGAGAGGAGACCATAACCACCGGCATCGGACGCAGGCGCATCAGTTTCTCAAGAAAATCGAGACCGTCCATGCGCGGCATTTCCACATCCAGCGTCAGCACATCGGGGTTATATTTTTTGATTAAATCCCTGGCAACCAGCGGATCGGGCGCCGTCGCCACCATTTCCATATCGCTATGGCTGTTAATAATTTCGGTCATGATTTGGCGCATCAGCGCTGAATCGTCAACCGACAACACCCTGATTTTACTCATGCTTTGTCCTTACTTAGCGCATACACCGTCTGTCCGCGCAGGCTAAAGTCGCGCACGAGGTTGCTAAAGTTTTCTGAGTGACCCGCAAACAGCAGTCCGTCAGGCTTAAGGAGTGGAACAAAACGACGCAGAATGTCCTGCTGCGTTGTTTTATCAAAATAGATCATGACGTTACGGCAAAATATCGCGTCGAATGGCCCGGGAACGTTGTACTGTTTATCCAGCAGGTTGAGGGTGGAAAACTCAACGTAATTAGCCAGTTCCTGTCGCACGCGCACCAGCCCTTCATGCGGGCCTGTACCGCGCATGAAATAACGCTGCAACTGTTGTGGCGACAGCGTTTTCAACTCGTCCTGACGGTAAATCCCGCTTCTCGCCTTTTCCAGTACTTCGGTGTCGATATCGCTGGCGAAAACTTTCCAGCGCCCCGGCGCCATCCCTAAGGCATCCGCCAGCGTAATGGCGATGCTGTAGGGTTCCTCTCCGGTAGAGGCCGCCGCGCTCCACACACGGTATTCCCCGTTGCGGCGACGCGCGTGATCCGCCAGTACCGGGAAGTGATGCGCTTCACGGAAGAAGGCCGTCAGGTTAGTGGTCAATGAGTTAATAAAAGCCTGCCACTCAGCGCTGTTCTGGTTGGCTTCCAGCATGCTGAGATAACGGCCGAAATCATCCAGCCCCAGCGTTCTCAGGCGACGAACCAGGCGGTTGTAAACCATATCCCGCTTGTGGTCCGCCAGCACGATTCCCGCGCGCTGGTAGATTAATTGACATATCCGACGAAAATGCGCGTCAGACAGCGCGAGGCGCTGTGTCATCTGTAACAATAATGACGTTTGCCCGGTGGGCAGCGATGATGTCATAGCGCCTTCTCAATCACATTCAGGATACAACGGGTACCGCCTGCGGCGGCGCCGACTCTTGTTGTGTTACGACTTGCTCTTCAAGCTTAAATACCGCGACACGGGCAGAGAGATGGTCTGCCTGGTTCGCTAACTGATCGGTGGCGGCGGCAGCTTCTTCGACAAGCGCGGCGTTTTGTTGCGTCACCTGATCCATCTGGCTGACGGCTTGCGCCACCTGCTCAATTCCTCTGCGCTGTTCATCGGAGGCCGAGGCGATTTCGCCCATGATGTCGTTCACCTGGGTTACCGAGCTGACGATCTCCGTCATGGTATTCGCGGCGGTGTCCACCAGTTGCGATCCCTGATGCACACGGTTTACGGACTCCTCAATCAACCCTTTAATCTCTTTGGCCGCCTGTGCGCTGCGGCTCGCCAGGTTACGCACTTCGCCTGCGACAACGGCAAAACCGCGCCCCTGCTCACCGGCCCGCGCCGCTTCGACCGCCGCATTCAGCGCCAGAATATTGGTCTGAAACGCAATGCTGTCGATAACGCCGATGATGTCGCCAATTTTCTGCGAACTGGCAGCAATATCCTGCATTGTGCTGGCCATACGCGAAGCCTGGTCGCCGCCTTTTTTCGCGGTATCCGCCGCGCTTTTCGCCAGACCGGAGGCCTGACGGGCGTTATCGGCGTTCTGCCCGACCGTTGCCGTTAGCTGCTCCATACTGGCTGCGGTTTGCGCCAGCGACGCCGCCTGCTGTTCGGTACGTGACGACAGATCGTTATTGCCCATCGCGATTTCCGAAATGCCGGTATGCATCGCTAAACTGCCCTGCCGCACGTCGCTGACCGTTTCGCGCAGCGCCTGCTGCATGGCCTTCAGGCTGGCGAAAATAGCGGAAATCTCGTTGCGCCCATACACGGCGATCGGCCGCGCTAGGTTTCCGTCCGCAATGCTGTCAAAATGGCTGCCGATAATCGCCAACGGCTGAACAATCATTTTGCGTGACCAGAACAGCGCCCCGGTGGTTAACAACGCCGCGACGATCACCATCGTGATAAAAATGATCGCCGAGCGGTGATAATTGTCTTTCCCCTGTTCGCTGGCCGTCTCCAGAACATGGTTGATATTCTGCTGCCAGGTAGTGACGTTGGCGTCAAAGGCGTCCTGCGATGCCTGTACCGGCGCGGTCAGAAAATCCGACAGCTGGTTGCTTTCAAGCCAGGTGGCCTGATGCTCCAGATCGCTATACCACTGCGTATAACTCTTTTCCGTGGCGGCCTGTAACGCTTTCCCCTCTTCCGTATTCGCCTCTGTCGCCATAAAACCTTTAAACACAACGCCGGACTGCGCCAGGCTTTCCCGGGCGGTGGTCATCAGCTGTTTGATATCCTCGGGCGGATAGCTCAGCGCGGTTAACGTCCCGGCTTTATTCAGCGCGGTACTGGCCTGTAATAAAACGGCGCGTGTTTGCGCCAATGCTGCGCGTTGCTGATTACTCTGCTCGACCTGGTTCAGACTCTGAAAACCATCGCGAAATGCCCAAAAGGACAAGCCATTACTGCCAATCTGCAAAACACCGCAGAGGATCAAGATTAAAAACAGCGTGGTCGAGATTCGAATACGATTAAACATCAACGCTCCCATTAGGCGGCAAAGGCCACGATTAAAAGACGATCAAAATGTTTCCCAGTGAGTATCTTGTTCAGTTGCAAGCTGGCGCGGTTGCGCTGTACGCGGCGCCGCTGCGGTTGTATTCAGGTCTGTTTTTACGGTTAATGAACGAGATGCCAGACGAAACGCGGATACCGCCATCGTTAAACGGCTGGCCTGCTCTTCCAGCGCGGCCGCTGCGGCCGCCGACTCCTGCACCAGCGAGGCGTTCTGCTGCGTGACGCGATCCATCTCAGAGACGGCCAGCGCCACCTGATCGATCCCACGGCTTTGCTCATCGGAAGCCGACGCGATTTCACCCATGATGTCCGTCACGCGGGTCACGGCGTTGACAATGTCTCTCATCGTTTCACCGGCGCTTTCCACCAGCACGGAGCCGGTATCCACCCGCGAAACGGAATCTTCAATGAGCGCTTTGATCTCTTTCGCCGCCTGCGCGCTGCGGCTTGCCAGGTTACGCACTTCCCCTGCCACCACCGCAAACCCGCGCCCTTGCTCCCCGGCGCGCGCGGCTTCAACCGCAGCGTTCAGCGCCAGAATATTGGTCTGGAATGCAATGCCGTCGATAACGCTGATGATGTCGGCGATTTTCTTCGAGCTGTCGGCAATTTCATGCATGGTGTTGACCACGCCATCCACCACTTTCCCACCGTGTTGCGCAGTGTCGGAGGCGCTTTGCGCCAGGTGCGACGCCTGACGGGCGTTGTCGGCGTTCTGTTTCACCGTCGCGGTGAGCTGTTCCATGCTGGCAGCCGTTTCTTCCAGCGCCGACGCCTGCTGCTCGGTGCGGGAGGAAAGATCGGTGTTGCCCGTAGCGATTTCGCTGGTGCCGGAATAGATGGCGTCAGACCCTTCACGTACCTGAGTCACCGTCTCTATCAGCGAACGCTGCATATGATCAACGGTTCCCGCCAGTTCGCCGATCTCATTGCGCCCGGAGACGGTCAGCGTATTGGTCAGGTTGCCGCTGGCGATGTCACGAATATGGGCAATCACTCGCGCCAGCGGATTCAGCAAGGTATGACGAATGCCGTACCACACCACAACCAGAATCAGCACCAGGACAACCGCCAGAATACCCAATTGCCACTGGGCAAAATGGTAGTCACGCGCGCTCTCATCAAACGCCTTGCTGTACAGTTTTTCGCTCACGCCAGCGTATTTGCCCAGCGCTTCGCCAAGTGCGTTCTGCATCCCCTGGGTTGGCTGCGCGAAGTAGGCATCCATGTTGCCGTTTTCGAGGAACTGAACCAGTTCCGCCAGCGCCGCATGGTATTGCTGGTATTTTTCATCCACATTGCCGCTGGCTTCCGCCATCTCCGGCAGCGGATTGATATTTTTGAAGTTGGCATAATGCGTTGCCGCCTGCTCCAGCGTGCTTTTGGCGTTTTTCAGCAGGTCGTTTTTCGCGCTGCTCTGCTGATTAGAGGCATCCATCATCATGCGGGCCGAAGAACGGCTCAGGTTAATACGCGTTTGCAGCATGAGATCCCATGTCGAGGTCAGTTCGCTCTGCTGCTGGCGTAAATCATTTGAAATAACAAAACTTTGCTGGTTCTGCTGTAATGACGAAAACAACAGACCACCGGAAACAAGCTGTAGCAGTGCGAAAACCCCCAGCACCATCATCAGCATTGTGACAACGCGGATACGGTTAAACATAAGGCACCTTCCTGAAAACGAGTTATCAACGTTATCGGCACCAGAGAAGAGAACTTTACATTTGCGAAAAGGAAATAGAAGCAGGAAGCGCGATTGGCGGATCGCGGCTGGCGGTTTTGGGGCGGCAACCAGACATTGACAGAAAAACATCATTATTATCATTATATTAACATTCATCACCTTCCTGGACAGTTTGCATTTTGCCGACAAAAACGATTCTTATGTGACTCTGATCACATAAGCACAGCCGTCAGAACACAACAAAATGAATAAATAATAAAAAATAGTTGTATCCCCCTGCGCTTTAATTCAATTTATATGATGAATATTTCAGTGCGACTCAATAAATAAAACAAAAGCGTTACTGACAACAACATGTTAAATCCAGCCAGAGGGCTTTTCAGTGGCAAGTGCAAACAAACTCACGTTATTTATCGTGATCTTCATGCTGGCAGGCATCCTGTCAGGCGCGGTGATTCACTCTTACGCGTCACAGGAGGCGATCGCCGCCTGGTCCGATAACATCACGCTCCTCACCGATATTTTCTTACGGCTCATTAAAATGGTGATTGCCCCGCTGGTTTTCAGCACGCTAACCGTGGGCATCATGCGTCTGGGCGAAACCGCCACTATCGGCCGCGTTGGCGGTAAAGCGATGGTCTGGTTTATCAGTTCTTCCGTGTTGTCCATTCTGGTGGGGCTGTTTATCGTGACGATTGAGCATCCGGGCAGCGGTCTGAATCTGGCAATTCCGGCAGAATCGGTCGACACCGGGCTTGCAGTGGGCGGCATGAGCTTAAAAGGATTCCTGTCGCACACCATTCCGACCAGCATTGCCGGGGCGATGGCCAATAATGAAATTTTGCAGATCGTCGTGTTTTCCATGTTCTTCGGTATTGGCGGCGCGTCGCTTGGCGAGAAATTCAACGCGCCGCTGGTCGCCGCCCTGGATGTGGTTTCACATATTATGCTGAAAGTGACCGGCTACGTGATGTACGTTGCGCCGCTGGCCATTTTTGCCGCGATCTCCTCGGTGATCGCCACCCAGGGGTTGGGGATTCTGCTTAACTACGCGTCGTTTATCGGCGGCTACTATGTGGCGATCCTGCTGACCTGCCTGGTGCTGTTGGCCGTGGGCTATATGGTGCTGAAAAAAGAGGTGTTCCGGTTAGTCAGCATGTTGAAAGATCCGGTGCTGGTCGCCTTTACTACCAGCAGCTCTGAAGCCGCTTACCCGAAAACGCTGGAACAACTGACGAAGTTTGGCTGCTCACGTAACATCGTGTCGTTTGTGCTGCCTATTGGTTACTCCTTTAACCTCGTCGGCTCAATGGTGTACTGCTCTTTCGCGTCGATGTTTATCGCGCAGGCTTATAATATTCATCTCTCTTTTGCGGAAATTACGGTGCTGATGCTGACGCTGATGCTGGCGTCAAAAGGAATTGCAGGCGTACCGCGTTCTGCGCTGGTGGTGCTGGCCGCCACGATTCCGAGCTTCAATATTCCTGTGGCGGGCATTTTGTTGCTGATGGGGATTGACCATTTTCTTGATATGGGACGTTCCGCCATTAACGTGTTAGGAAACGGGATTGCCACCGCGATGCTGGCGCAGAATGAAGGTTTGCTGGAAGAGGACGCGGAAGAACGCGTTCCGCAGCAGTTAGTAGGGTAATGTATTTGCCGGATGGCGCTTCGCTTATCCGGCCTACACATGACTCATCGCCGTATATAGGCCGGATAAGGTGTTTACACCGCCATCCGGCACAGGCAGTCAACGGTTATGCAACGTGGGAAGCAGCGATATCAAGCAGCGCCATCTCATCGCTGTTCAGCAGTTTCTCAATGTTCACCAGGATCAACATACGTTCGCCAAGCGCGCCCAGACCGGTCAGATATTCCGTAGACAGGGTAACGGCAAACTCCGGCGCCGGACGAATTTGCTCCGCCGTCAGCGACAGCACGTCAGACACGCCGTCCACCACAATCCCTACCACGCGTTGTCCCAGATTCAACACGATGACCACCGTGTTATCGTTATACTCAACGTCGCCCTGGCAGAACTTCACGCGCAGATCGACAATCGGCACAATCACGCCGCGCAGGTTCGTCACCCCTTTAATAAAAGAAGGCGTGTTGGCGATGCGCGTGACCTGATCGTAGCCACGGATCTCCTGCACTTTCAGGATGTCGATACCGTACTCTTCATCTCCCAGTGTAAATACCAGGAATTCCTGACCTGACGGCTCGCCGGCCAGTTTGGTTACATTACTCATACCGGTCATATAATTACCTTTCTCACTCAATCAGGCGGCTGTGATCGCCATACGTTGTTCACGGTTTAAACCCTGCAATGCGGAGACATCAACGATCAGCGCCACGCTGCCGTCGCCCAGAATCGTCGCCGCAGAAATGCCAGGCACCTTGCGATAGTTGCTTTCCAGGTTTTTCACTACCACCTGGTGCTGTCCAATAAGCTGATCAACCAGCAGTGCGTAACGGCGACCGCCGCTTTGCAGGATCACCACAATGCCCTGCGTGGCTTCAGTTTTGGCGCCAACGACATCAAAGACTTTCCACAGTTCCACCAGCGGCAGATACTCGCCGCGCACTTCCAGTACGCGCTCGCCTCCGGCCAGCGGGTGCAGATCGTCTTCACGCGGTTGCAGCGATTCCATTACCGCATTCAGCGGCAGAATGAACACTTCGCCCGCCACGCGGACGGACATCCCGTCCAGAATAGCCAGCGTCAGCGGCAGCAGAATGCGAATGGTGGTGCCCGTCCCCTGCTTCGACTGGATTTCAACGTGGCCGCCCATCTCCTGGATGTTACGTTTCACCACGTCCATGCCCACGCCGCGACCGGAAACATCCGTCACCTGCTCGGCGGTGGAGAAGCCCGGCGCAAAAATCAACATGCCCACTTCTTCATCGGTCATGTTTTCGTTGACCGCCATCCCCTGAGAGACAGCTTTCGCCAGAATGCGCTCGCGGTTCAGCCCCGCACCGTCATCGGTCACTTCAATGCAGATATTGCCGCCCTGGTGTTCAGCGGAGAGGATCAGATTACCGATCGCATTCTTCCCGGCTTCAAGGCGTGTTTCCGGCATCTCGATACCGTGATCGAGGCTGTTGCGCACCAGGTGGGTTAATGGGTCGATAATGCGTTCAATCAGACTTTTATCCAGTTCCGTCGAGCTGCCGACGAGGGTCAGTTCGACCTGTTTACCCAGCTTACCTGCCAGGTCGCGCACCAGACGCGGGAAGCGGCTGAAGACATACTCCATCGGCATCATACGAATCGACATCACCGACTCTTGCAGATCGCGGGCGTTACGTTGTAACTGACCCATGCTGGTGATGAGATCGCCATGATTAACCGGGTCCAGTTCATTAGAACGCTGGGCCAGCATTGACTGAGTAATCACCAGTTCGCCGACCAGGTTGATCAACTGGTCTACTTTCTCAACCGCCACGCGAATACTGGTCGACTCTCGCTCACGGGCCGGCTTTTCACGCTCGGCGCGCCCGGACTGCGGTTCGCTGGCGGCGGCTTTGGCAACAGGTACCACTGCGGTCGGTTGCGGCGTTGTTGCCACGGCAACAGGCTCTTCGACCTGCGCGACCGGGGCTGAGGAGACCGTCTCAAAGGCTATCTGATCGGCTTCAATCACAAAGCAGAGCACCGCAATGATGTCATCTTCCGCAATCGTGCCGTCGAGGGTCGCGGACAGCGAATCCTCGCCTTTCACCACATCCGTTAAGGTGGCCAGGTTGCCCAACTCTTCTTCAAGCAGATCGACTTCATTGGCTTTCAGGCGCGAAAGAACCACGCGCAGTTTGCTCTCTTCCGCGCTGTTTTCCTGTGCGACCGCCTCTTCCTGTATCGCCGTACCGTCGACGACGCTCAGTTTGGCAGCGTTAACCACCGCCGGAGCGGTTTCCCCTTTCGCCTCGAGCGCTAACTGACGTAACGCGTTGCAGATATATTCGAAGCTTGCGGCATCCGGCTCTTCCGAGCTTTTATAGGCGTCGAGCTGTTCCTGCATAATATCTTTCGTTTCCAAAAACAGGTTGATAATGTCGGTATTGAGCTGCATCTCACCGCGCCGGGCTTCATCCAGCAGGTTTTCCATCAAGTGGGTTGTTTCCTGCAAAACGGTAAAGCCGAAAGTACCTGCGCCGCCTTTAATGGAGTGCGCCGCACGAAAAATGGCATTCAGTTGCTCAGAGTCCGGGGCTTCAGGCGCCAAATCAAGCAGGTGCTGCTCCATGTCAGCCAACAGCTCGTCAGCTTCATCAAAAAATGTCTGATAAAAATCGCTAATATCCATGCTCACGCTATCACCTCGGATTGGCTGGTGGCGATGTGGGAACGCTTACCGGCGGGAGTGCCGCTGGCTGTTGTAAGACACTTACCGGCTCATTCTGGCTTTCAGCGTTTTCATGCAAAATGGCCTCTTCTGCCTGCTTGTTCAACACCAGCAGACTTATACGGCGGTTGATGGCGTCATCAGGACCGCGATCGCTCAGACGCATCGTGGCGGCCATGCCTACCACCCGTAATACTTTTCCATCATCCAGACCGCCAACCACCAGCTCGCGACGCGAAGCATTGGCGCGGTCGGCCGACAATTCCCAGTTGCTGTATCCCCGTTCGCCGCTGGCGTACGGGAAATCATCCGTATGACCGGAAAGGCTGATGCGGTTAGGAATACCGTTCAACACCGGCGCAATACCACGCAGAATGTCACGCATGTAAGGTTCAACCTCCGCGCTGCCCGTCTTAAACATCGGGCGATTCTGGCTGTCGATAATCTGAATGCGCAACCCTTCCTGAACCAGGTCAATCTTCAGGTGCGGCCGCAATGCGCGCAGTTTGGGATCGGACTCAATCAGCTGATCCAGGTCGCCGCGCAATTTGCTCAGACGGCTCTGCTCCATACGCCTTTTCAGTTCATCAATATTGGGTTGCTTGTTCACTTCACCCTGCTGCTGGGTGTAGTCCTCGCCGCCGCCGGGGATCGGACTTTCACTGTTCGCGATGCGATGTCCGCCCGTTATCGCTGTTGCCAGCGGCGTACGGAAATATTCGGCAATTTGAATCAATTCTTTAGGACTGGAGATAGAAATCAGCCACATGACGAGGAAAAAAGCCATCATCGCCGTCATAAAGTCGGCGTAAGCAATTTTCCAGGAGCCATGCGCCCCGCCGTGACCCTTATGTTTCCGCCGTTTTACGACGATAATTGGATGGGGCTGATTCTTCATGCTTCCTCGGTCGTCGTCTGCTGCTGGTTCGGGTTTCTCACTGCGCGTACGTGCTCTTCCAGCTCAATGAACGAAGGACGTTCGCTGGAATACAATGTTTTACGACCAAATTCGACGGCGATCGGCGGCGCATAACCGTTCAGGTTAGAAAGCAGTGTGATTTTTACGCACTGCATCATTTTGGTGGTTTCAGCGCTCTTTTGACGCAGCACGCTGGCGAGTGGCGAGATAAACCCATAGGCCAATAAAATCCCGAGGAATGTCCCCACCATCGCATGGGCGATCAGCGCCCCCAGTTCAGCCGCCGGACGATCGGCGGAAGCCAGCGCATGGACAACCCCCATGACCGCCGCAACGATACCAAATGCCGGTAATGAATCGCCCATCAGCGCCAGGCTGTTGGCAGGAACTTCCGCCTCGCTTTCGTGGGTTTCAATTTCCTCATCCATCAGCGCCTCAATTTCAAAGGTATTCATGTTGCCGCTGATGATCAGGCGCAGATAATCGACGATAAAATCAAGCATGATCGCGTCGGCCAGAATACGCGGATAGCTGGCAAAAATTTCACTCTCTTTCGGGTTTTCAATGTCACGTTCCAGCGAGAACATCCCCTGCTGGCGCGATTTGGCCATCAGGCGATAGAGCAACGCCAGCAAATCCATGTACATCGCTTTTGTGTATTTCGAACGACGAAACAGTAACGGGATCGCCTTTAACGTCCCTTTGATCGCTTTGCCGTTGTTACCGACAATGAATGCCCCGATCCCCGCACCACCGATGATGACGAATTCAGCCGGTTGATAGAGTGCTCCAAGGTGTCCGCCGGTCATCATGTAACCACCGAAAACTGTACCGAGAACTACCAGGTAACCTAATAAGATAAGCACGACATCATCCTTCCGCTGTTGACTAAAACAGGATGTACAGTCGGGCGAATAACACGTCGGCAAGGCAAAAAAAAGCAGCGGTAATTACTTACCGCTGCTGGAGTGTTTGTCCACACCGTATCGGTTAAACAGCCTGTTCGATCTGTTCATCCAGCAGTTGTGGAATAATATCGGCAGCATTTTGGGAAAGTTTACGTCTTTTTACTGCGCGGGACGGCGGCTGGCACAAACTACAGGCAAAACTCCCCGCAGGCTGATGCGCATGGGTAATAAAATTCCCGCCACAGCAATTACAGGTCGATAATTCAAGCAGCCCGCTTTCCACGAAACGCACCAGCGTCCATGCGCGCGTTAACGCCAACAATGGCCCGTCTTCCGCCTGCGGGCACTGTTCCAGATACAGACGGTACGCTTTAATGACCGCATCCACACCGCTGCACAGACCGGTTTTGAGTAAGAACTGCCAGGCGTTGCAAAACATGGAGGCATGAATGTTTTGCTCCCATGTCATAAACCAGTCCGTTGAAAAAGGAAGCATACCTTTTGGCGGAGGACTGCCGCGTAACTCTTTGTATAATTTGATGAGGCGACCACGACTTAACTGCGTTTCGCTTTCCAGCATTTGCAAACGGGCGCCCAAAGAGATCAATTCCATCGCTAACTGGATATCGCGAGCTTCCTGAACAATGCTTTTTTCACTCATCATCAAGCCCTTTTCTTACGCGCCGCATCATCGGCCTGATTCACATCGTGTAACAGGCGTGTTGAAAGCATGATACCGGTATGAATTTGCTGAAGATCGTCAACGCGAGAATCCTGGGTCAGCTGGGTAACTGTCTGGTGGTTGTCAAAACGGAAATGACATACCAGCTGGTTCGTTTCGGCCAGTTTAACCATTTGTGGAAGAGTCAGAGTACCCAACGTGTTCGCCATCTCTTCACTGATACCAAGGCGGAACATCGCGGATGCTTTGTCCTGAACGATCAGACGCTGTGCAAGGAGTAAATATGACAGATTGATGTCATAAATGTGTTTCAGCAACTCGGATGTATGCATTGTTCCCATCCAGAATAACCAACTTTATTTTTATGCGGTGTAACCGCACCCCGTGATGTCGCCGGGAATCCCCGGTAAAAAAAGCAAAAAGGTCAAATGCATAGCCACGCCCAGGCACCGATGCATACAGTAAAACCCCCCTTAATGGGGTGTCAGGTTTTTACACGTTTACATGATTTATTACAAAATGCCTAAGATTTTTCCTAATTCGACGCAACTCTACTCGTCAGCACGAACACATACAACGGAGCCGGGCTGCGAATTTGAGAAATATGTGATCCAGATCACATAAACCATCCAAATACTTAACATAAATCCATCAGTTGAACTTTTATTTTGATTATTTTTTAGCCTTTCGTTCAGTTTTTCTATTCCAGATACACGAATATGTGCGTAAATAATCACTCATGCGTTATGTTTAGCACCGTTAAAATAACATCTGAAAATATCCCCCTTCCTGAATATTCCTGTCGGGGACGTAAAATAATTTAATCGTTTCTAAACAACCACTTAAATATTAAGCAGGGTTAACCAATAGACGGTATCTATGATGCATAACAAGTTAATTTTTGTTACATCGTAATTAACATTTTGTTTTCATAATTGGTCGATTTAAGTTAAAGCGCGTAATAACGTTTACAATGTGCGTTATGCCACTATTCCATTTATAAGAATAATTAATGAATTATTATGATAACCTTCACACTATCGTCACAGGAAAACATTGCAGAATTCGACTAAACAGAGTAAAGCTGAAGAAGAAACCTCATATTCTTGCAATAAGGAGCGAGTTATGAGCTATACGCATATTCTTGTCGCCGTCGCCGTTACCCCCGAAAGTCAGCAGCTGTTAGCGAAAGCTGTCTCCATTGCTCGTCCCGTCAATGCCCGCATTAGCCTGATTACCCTCGCCTCTGATCCAGAGCTGTATAATCAATTCGCCGCCCCCATGCTGGAAGATTTGCGGGAGGTGATGCATGAAGAGACGCAGGATTTTCTCGACAAACTGAGTGTGAAGGCAGACTACCCGATTGAACAAACGTTCATTACTTACGGGGAGTTAAGCGCGCATATTCTGGATGTGTGTCGTAAGCAGCAGGTGGATTTGGTCATTTGCGGCAATCATAATCACAGCTTCTTTTCGCGAGCGTCCTGCTCAGCGAAAAGTGTCGTTAGCGCCAGTGAAGTTGATGTATTGCTGGTCCCGCTTGCCGGTGATTAGCGGGCGTCAGGCAAGCTTTGGGAAGGTGGCGACCTTATTGCGATGCAGCGTTTCAGCGCTACGTGGCGCGACATCCTTTAGGTCGCGAATAAACCGTTGCTGCCAGTGATTAATATCATTTTTAATAATCGTCTCAAGCATTTCCGCGTGGCGTGAAATGCGTTCGGCAAGCGGCATGGTCAACGCGCGGTGGAGCGCCACGGCCACATCATCCCGATCATAAGGGTTAACAATGAGCGCGGACGTCAACTCATTCGCCGCACCGGCAAACTGCGACAAAACGAGAACGCCGGGATTTGCCGGGTCCTGCGCGGCGACAAACTCTTTCGCGACCAGATTCATACCATCCCGCAGCGGGGTCACTAACCCGACATCCGAGTAGCGGAACACCTTCATCAGCAGCTTGCGATCAAAGTGCTGGTTAAGATAGTAGAGCGGCGTCCAGCCAAGCTGTCCATATTTACCGTTGATACGCCCTGCTTCCGTCTCCAGTTGGTGGCGGATATCCTGATAAGCCTGCACTTCACCACGCGAGGTCGGCGCTATCTGCGTATAGCGAATTTTCCCGTGGTGCTGGGGGTATTTCTCCAGCAGCGCTTCATACGCCTGGAAACGCTCCGGTAATCCTTTGGAGTAATCCAGACGCTCGACGGAAAAAATGTTTTGCACATTTTTCAGCTCCGCTTTTAGCTGCGCCAGTTTCGGCGGCAACGGCCCGGAAGCCTGTTGTGCGATCTCGTCAGGTTCAATGCCAATAGGATAGACCTCAGTGCGGAAGGATTTTCCCCATGCCGAGTGGCTCTTACTGCCGCGCGTGGTTACTCTGGTCTGGCTTGACAGACTGTCCAGAAACGCCAGGCGGTCGTTTTCCGTCTGGAATCCCAGTAAGTCAAAATCACACAGTTGTTCCAGCAGCGTATCGTGCGGCGGCAAGGCATTGAAAATTTCCGGCGTCGGGAAAGGAATATGCAAGAAAAAGCCGATGCGATTATTCACGCCCCGCTTGCGCAATTCACTGGCAAACGGCAATAAATGATAGTCATGAACCCAGATAATATCGTCATCTTTCAGTAAGGGCAGCAGCTTATCCGCCAGCAGCGCATTCACCCGTGAATACCCTTCCCACGCGGGGCGCTGGAACTGCACCAGATCGAGTCGATAATGGAAGGCAGGCCATAAGACCGCATTCGAAAACTGGCAATAATATTCCTCGTAGTCCTGCTCGCTCAGATTAAAAGACGCCCAGGTCATATTGCCTCGTGTGACCTTTTTTAACGGCTTATCCTCGTTGCCCGTCTCGCCACTCCAGCCGAACCACAATCCGCCCGCCGCTTTCAACGCGCCCAGTACGCCAACTGCCAGGCCACCCGCGCCGCCTTTATTATCCGGGGGAGCAATTCGATTAGATACTACGACTAAACGACCCATAGCCATCTCTCCTGTCATTCATTAATTTTTTTTCTTGTTGTGGATTGTTAATTTCTTCCAGCCAGCGCCAGACCTCAGGAACGCCTGCCAGACGTCCTGTTGCCCGGGTCGCCCCGGCACCCACTTTGACTGAAATCCCTCCCAAATTATTGACGACGTCAAAGCCCGCCTCATCCGTCAAGTCATCGCCCACAAAGACAGGGATACGCCCTGCAAATGGCGCTTCTTGCATAAACGCGGCAATGGCCTCCCCTTTGTTCGCGCCTTTCGGTTTAATCTCCACCACGCATTTACCCGGCTGAAGCGCAAGCTGCGGCCATTTCTGCGTAATGTGCTGCGCCAGCGCCAGCAACGTCGCCTCATGCTGCGGCGCCTGCCGGTAATGCAGCGCAAAGGCCATGCCTTTCGCTTCCAGTTCCGCCCCTGGAAGATTTCCCAGCGCGGCGTGCAGCTGCGCGCTGACATCGCGTGCTATCGCCTGCGGAAGGCGCACGATATGGGTATTACCATTGATGTCACGGCGTTCCGCCCCATGCACCCCGGCGAGGGGAAAGCAAAAGGGGGCTGAGAGCGCATCAAGTTCAGCCATTGAGCGCCCTGAAATCAATGCCAGCGCCCCTGCGTTATGCGTCGAGAGGCGGTGTAACAGCTGGAGAATATTGTGCGGCACCACCACCTGATCCGGGTGTGGTTTAATCTCCGCCAGCGTCCCATCAAGATCGAAAAAATAAGCATAGTTTGCGGACAGTTCGGGGGATACGGTTAACGGTTCTGCCACCCTGTTCTCCTCCTTAATCATCGTTTTTGAGGCGCGCGGATCGGCCCCATTAGCCATGTAAGTATAGACAGTGTGACGCTGCTCGCCATTTAGAAAGACAATAGCCAGCCGGGGTAGCGGCTGGCTATCGGGAGGAGCTAAACTGAATAGTTACGGTTTATTTCATTAAACGGTGCGCTTCGCCTTTTGTTTGTAACGGTCGAAGATTACCGCTGCCAGCAGGATTAAGCCGCGCACGACGTACTGTGCAAAGGGGGAAATGTTCAGCAGGTTCATGGCGTTTTCCACCGTCCCCAGGATCAACACCCCCGCGACCACATATGAGATTTTTCCGATGCCGCCCTTGAGGGAGACACCACCTAATACGCAGGCTGAAATCACAATCAGTTCATAACCAATGGAGGTCATTGGCTGGCCGCTGGTCATACGCGACGCCAGGATAATCCCCGCCGCCGCCGACACCAGCCCGGAGAGAACGAAGATAATGATCTTCGTGCGTACTACCGGCACCCCGGCCAGACGCGCCGCTTCTTCATTCCCGCCAATCGCCAGCGTATTGCGGCCAAACGTGGTTTTATTCAGCAATAAACCAAAGATAACCAGGCACCCTACCGTTAACCAGATCGGCGCAGGCAGCCCAAACCAGTTGGCATACCCGAGGGTGAAGAAGCGCTCATCTTCAATCCCTACCGCTTTACCGTCAGAGATGATATAGGCCAGACCACGAACAATCTGCATCGTGGCGAGCGTGGTAATCAGGGCGTTGATCTTTAAACGCGCGATAACAAAACCGTTCACCAGTCCACAGAGTATGCCCAGCAGCAGCCCGGCAGCCACACCAATCCACAGGCTTTCGGTCATATTGATGACCACGGCGGTGGTGACGCCGGCACAGGCAATTACCGAGGCGACGGAGAGGTCAAAATCGCCGGACGCCAGACAAAACAGCATCCCGCACGCCACCATACCCGACATCGAAATCGCCAGCCCGAGCCCCTTCATGTTGATGAATGTGGCAAAGTTAGGCACAAAGATCGCACACGCCAGGAACAGGACGGCGAACACCACCAGCATGCCGTATTGATCCCAGATACGCCCGAAGCTAAACGGCGACTTAGGTGCGCCAGAACCGGATGTAGTTACAGAAGACATCTTACTCTCCTTTACTCAGGCGACAGCCTGGCTGACTTTAGGCATAGCAAGGCTCAGGGCCTGCCGTTCATCCGCCTGTTCGTGAAGTAATTCACCGGCGATCTCACCTTCACGCATCACCACAATACGGTCGGCAACACCAAGAACTTCCGGCAGATCGCTGGAGGCAAACAGCACGGCCACACCGCGCGCCGCCAGCGCGTAAATAACGTTGTAGATCTCGTGTTTTGCGCCGACATCGATACCGCGCGTCGGCTCATCAAGCAAAATGACCTTCATCTCTTCCGATAACCAGCGTCCCAGAATCGCCTTCTGTTGATTCCCCCCGGAGAGATTCATAATGAGTTGCTCAGCACCTGGCGTTTTTATATTGAGGGAGCGAATATGGTGTTCGGCATTGCTCTCTTCCCAACCGTTATTGATCAGGCACCCGCCCAGCACATGCTTACGTCGGGCGCTGATGTTGATATTGTCGCGAACCGAATGCACAGGAATGATCCCCTCCGCTTTGCGATCTTCCGGGCACAGCATCATGCCCGCCGCAATCGCGTGCGCCGGTTTGCGGATATCAATGGGCTGCTCATCAATGAACACCTGCCCTCCGGTGATGCGCGTTCCGCCGAACAGCCCTTTCATTAATTCACTGCGCCCGGCGCCAACCAGACCAAACAGTCCGACAATTTCGCCGCTGCGTACGGATAAGCTGACAGGCGCGCGAACGCCCGGCGCTTTCACCTCTTGCAGCCGCAGCCGCTCTGCGCCACAGGCGCGAGGCTGCCAGCCGTAGATATCGCCGAGATCGCGCCCAACCATCGCCTGAACCAGCGCGTCATGGTTAACCTGCTGCATATCGGTAAACGTTTTAACGTAGCGGCCATCTTTAAACACGGTAATGGCATCGCTCAGTGCAAAGATCTCTTCCATACGGTGCGACACATACAGAATGACGCGCCCTTCTTTGCGCAGTTCGCGAATTACCCGGAACAGGTTCTCGATCTCCCTGGCGGAGAGCGAGCTGGTCGGTTCATCGAAAGCGATAATTTTGGCGTTACGCGCTAACGCTTTCGCAATCTCTACCATTTGCCACTGGCCAATCGAGAGGTATTTCAGCGGGGTATCCGGGGAGATATCCATCCCCAGATGTTGTAACTGAAGACCGGCTTCGTAGTTGAGCAGCGTCCGGTTAACAATCCCCCCCTTATGCGGGAGCTGGCCGAGATAGATATTCTCCGCAACGGTCATTTCCGGCACGAGGTGCAGTTCCTGGTAAATAATGGCGACACCGGCATTCAGTGCAGCCGTGGTGTCGGCAAAGGTCATCTCTTGCCCACGGATCGCCAGCGATCCCGTGGTTGGCGCATAGTTGCCGCTGAGAATTTTTAAGAGTGTGGACTTCCCGGCGCCATTTTCGCCCATCAGCGCATGCACCTGACCGGCATAACAGTCAAAACTGATATCCGTCAGCGCCTTAACGCCAGGGAACGTTTTCCCGATGCCGCGAAATGAGAGATATGGGGTGGGCTGTTGCATAACGTCTCCGTGAGTCAGGATTTTGCCGGATGACGGCGTTGCCTTATCCGGCCTACTGAATACGCAATTCGCAGGCCGGATAAGCCGTTTTCGCGTCGCCATCCGGCATTTGTGTTACTTGCCGCCTAAACCTTTTTTCGCCAGTTCTTCTTTGAAGTTGTCACGGGTGATCAGCACCACGTCGGTCACTTCAGTGAATTTTGGCGGTTCCGCATCTTTGGTTACCCAGTTGTAGAGCATTTCACTGGATTTATAGCCGTGTACGTCCGGGCTGGGCAGCAACGAGCCGTAGAATCCTGTCGCCTGCGCTTTTGACAGTTCGCTGATCGCATCCACACCGTTAATGCCGATGCCGATAACGTCCGCCGCCTTAAAGCCCTGACCTTCGGTGGCGCGCACGCCGCCCAGCACGGTGTTATCATTCATGCCGACAATCAGCCAGTGTTTCACTTCAGGGTGTTGAACCAGCATAGAGTTAGCGGCATCGAATGCGCCGGGAATATCATTGGATTTCGTTGGAACCTGATAGATCTGTTTTTCCGGGAAGCCCGCAGCTTTCAGCGCTTCCATCGAGCCGGATGTGCGGCGACGCGCGGTATCCAGTTCATTAGCGGTAATCGCCATCACCGCCGTTTCCTTTACATCCCAGCCGCGGTTTTGCATCTCCTTATACAGCTCCTGCCCCTGGCGCTCGCCAATTTTCGTGGCCGCCATCATCACCAGCGGTACGGTGTCCATTGGCTTACCTTTCGCGTTGACGAACTGATCGTCCACAGCGATTACCTTCATGTCATACCCACGCGCTTTTGCAACGATCGCTGAACCCAGTTTCGGGTCCGGGGTACAAATAACGAAGCCTTTTGCCCCACTCGCCGCCAGGCTGTCGATGGCGTTCAGGGTTTTCTCACCGTCCGGCACCGCAATTTTAATGACCTCAAAACCCAGATCTTTCCCGGCTTTATCGGCAAATTTCCATTCTGTCTGGAACCAGGGTTCCTCCGGTTGTTTCACCAGAAAACCGAGCTTCATGGTTTCCGCGATAGCGGATTGTGACATAACGGCAGCCAGACCGATGGCTGCCAGCGCTTTAGTAAATTTGTGCATGGTTAACTCCAGCTTTAGCGTTCTTTTATGTAGGGTAAAATCGAACGATTCTTTGTAATTTAGCCGTAAAACAAGGTATTACCTTAAAAGCCAAGGATTGATACCCGTGCTGGTGTTAGTTGTAGCGGGAAATTGATTCTCCATAGGAGAGCGGCATCACACCGCAGAATTACAGTAATTGCGTACATAAATTCAGCGGAAAATGACATAAAAAAAGAAGGTTTTGTCAGACAAATAAAAAAGGGGTAGCAGATTAGTCCATAACATCAGCCAGCAAATCCTTGTCCCCGAATGCAGGCGCATCCGGGGAAATATGCTTTACCAGGCATAGTAAATATGATCGGCATGATCGCGAACAGAAGCGTCATCCCCTGACAGACGAGCAGCCAGCATCAGCGCAAAATCAAAAATATGCCCTAACCCTTTGCCGCTCAAGAGATTGCCATCTTCCACGACCGGCGCATCAACATATTCACCGTCAGTCACATTTTCCCATAGGTCGCCAGAGCAAACGTAACGGCGCCCTTTCAGCAGACCATTGCCCCCCAGCACCCGCGCTGCGGCGGAGCAGACCGGACAGATCAATTTACCCGCAGCGTCATGGCGGGAAACGAAGTCGATCACCTGCGCGCTGGCGGCCAGATTAGCGCTCCCCTGCGGGCCGCCGGGCAAGACGATGGCGTCATACAACGTGTCCAGACGCCCGGCGAGGGTGTTGTCCGCAACCATTGGAATATCGTGATAACTCACTACCGCGCGAGATTCCGCGCAGGCCAGCGTTTCAACATCAATATTCAGGCGACGCAGAATATCAATAGTGACCACGGCTTCTGCTTCTTCGAATCCTGGCGCCAGCAGGACAGCGACCTTTTTCATTTACGACTCCTCGCTTTACTCGTGTTAATCACACCGAAATGACGAATTGTTCATTCGGTTATATTTAAAATAATGGGCAAAAATGATCTGGCGCAAAAAACGTTGTCGATAATTTCGGCCAGAACTGTTTCGCCCGCTAATTATTCGATCCTAACACGCCGGTGTATTTTCTTTTGTGATATGAAACATCATTTCAAAAAATAAATATCAATTTAAAATCACGTAAAATCAATCATGTATATCAACATCCGTTATATTCTTACATTCTCCGTCAGCGATATACCTTCAGCAAACTGTAAAAAAATATAAACATTTGGATTTAAGGATTTTCTTATAGCCGTACTGGCGCTATGCTTATTTTCGATCGGCAACGGAATCAGCTTTTTGATCACATAAAGGACCGGCAGAACGGATTTATTCTGCTAACAGTATTCATTGCGCATACATGAGTAACGCGCATCACCCTTTCTGGAAATAAGGATATTGATATGGCGACAGCTGGAATGGTTCATAAGCTCAACACCCAAATGAACCTTGAGTTTTACGCATCTAACCTCTACCTCCACCTGAGCGACTGGTGTTTTGACCACAGTCTGACCGGCACGGCGACCTTTCTTCGTACCCAGGCGCAGGGAAACGTGACCCAGATGATGCGCATGTTCAATTTTATGAAGAACGCAGGCGCCAACCCCATCGTGAGAGCCATTGATGTTCCCGGCGAAGAGTTAACCTGTCTTGAAGAGTTATTTCAAAAAACGCTGGATGAGTATCAGCAACGCGCCAGTACGCTCTCACGCTTAACCGACGAAGCCAAAGCAATGAATGACGCGCCAACGCTCAACTTTCTCCACGACCTGGAAAAAGATCAGCAGCAGGATGGCGTTCTGTTACAGACGATTCTCGATGAAGTTCGCAGCGCAAAACGCGCGGGATTGTGTATGGTGCAAACGGACAAACACTTACTCAACGTCGTCAACTATCAACACCACTAACCGCTATATTGCCACGGCGTTACGCCTCCCGTGCCGGGAGGCTGTTACGCAGTCGCTTTACTTTAGTGCGCTTCGTCCTGCGGCGTGAATTTCAGTTCAATCAACGCAATCGCCTTTTGAATGGCCCGCATAGTAACCGGGTCCGCAGCGGCAGGGTGGCTGGTAAAATCGATGTTTTTCAACTGGCTGGACATCTTCTCCCGAACTTCAACCGGGGCAATAACGTCAATAACATCCAGAATCTGTTTGATAACTAACTGGCAGGCAACAACGTCAGAGACCAGTTCCTGATCGGCGTTCAGTGGTTGGGACATAGTAAGCTCCTTATAGAAAGGCCGCCATAGTACCCATTCAGGAGAAGAAACGGTAGCAAAGCAAACGCGGTAAGCCGGATAAACGCCGCGTTATCCGGCTGGCATGACAGATTAACCGAGAAGGTCGCGAACGAACGCTTCGATCTCTTTATCCTGGCAATTGTCAAAGAAACACTGCTGGAAACGTGGGCCGGAGACCGCCGTTTTCACCAGTTCAGGATCGATAGCGCGCAGCGTATCCAGATAGTTTTCTTTCACCACCGCCGCTTTCACCTGGTTCAGAATGCCCGCGTTACGCACCTGCGGTTCTTTACGTTCTGGTGGATACCCTTCCCCGTTACGGCCGGTGAATGCTTTTTCAAAGATGAAACGCACATTCAACTCCGCCCCCCAGCCAAAGCCTTTTGCGAATGGCAGAGAAAGCGCATTACCGTTGTTAATCTGCGCAAACAGGAACGCATCCGCCGGGTCGATGCAGTAGCCGCACACCACGCCCGGATGAATATTCAGCGACATCAGCGCGCCCTGCCCGGTGCCGCAACCCGTCACAACAAAATCCACCGCTTTGGCGTTAAGCAGAATGCTGGCCATAATACCAAGGTGGATATAAGTCAGATGATGGTCGTTTTCATCGCTCATCCCGACGTTGAAAACAGGGAATCCCTTTTCATCCGCTACCGCTTTAAGCTCGCGATGAATGGTGGCATTTTTAGCTGCCTGGCTGTTTTCCATCATCAGTGCAATTTTCATTCTGTCTTCTCCTGAATGCGTCGCGGGAACCCCCGCCGTGAGTCGTTGACGTATACGTCACATTACTATCTCGCAAACATACTTTCAAATTTAGTGAAAAATGGTTTTAAAAAATTAAGATGTGCTCACACTTTTCCCGTATCGCACAAAGAGCCGGTGTCGTTGGGATTAATCATGGGCAATTCTTAAGCTATTCAGGCCATTGAATGTCTACTGTTCAAGATAGGATGTGCTGTCACCGGATTCTCAGAGCGATATTATGAAAACCTTTATCCTTGGCCTCTCACTCATAGCCCTGACGGGATGTACCCTCACCAAGCAAGCGCAGGTCAGTGAAACCAACCCGACAAGCGGGATTGTCCGCCTCAGTTATAACCAGGCGATGATGCAAACAGCGCGCGCGGATGATTATGTTGCGCACGGTACGGCGACACGCGAATGTCAGCAGATGGGATACGCCAACGCCATCGCATTTGGTCAGCCAGTGTCAACCTGTAGCGTTTATGCCGGTTCGCTGTGTATGAACACCAGAATCACGCTGTCTTATCAGTGTCAGGGCGTAGCCATCCAGCCAATATCCGCTGGCGGATATTAATATCTTTAGCCAGCATGACGCTGCTGGCTTTAATTATTCTCATTGCATATTTTTATATTTAATAGCGTTAATGCGTTTTATTCCCATTCGCATTTTTAATAATTAAATTTATTATTTTACCTTTTGCAAATAATTAAATAACAAATTATAGTGACGCCACATCAACGTATAATGATTCTTTGTGGAGCGGAACCATGCTGAAAACAGAAATGATCGACAAACTGAATGAGCAAATGAACCTTGAATTATATTCTTCTCTGCTCTACCAACAGATGAGCGCATGGTGCAGCTACCATAGCTTTGAAGGGGCGGCAGCGTTCCTGCGTCGTCACGCGCAGGAAGAGATGACGCATATGCAGCGTCTGTTCGATTATCTGACCGATACCGGTAGCTTACCGTGCATCAATACGATCTCTTCGCCTGCTGCCGAATATGCTTCACTGGATGAACTGTTCCGCGCCACCTACGAACACGAACAATTAATTACGCAGAAAATTAATGAACTGGCGCATGCCGCGATGACCAACCAGGATTATCCGACATTCAACTTCCTGCAATGGTATGTCGCTGAACAGCATGAAGAAGAGAAGTTATTTAAATCTATTATTGATAAATTAACGCTGGCAGGGAAAAGCGGTGAAGGTCTGTACTTCATCGATAAAGAACTGTCTACGCTTGATACCCAAAACTAAAATTAAACGGTGAGGCCCCCTCACCGTTTACGCTCAATGACGGCAGATCTTGCTTTCGTGCGTAGAGAAGCCGTCATCCTTCGCAATAAACTTACCCTTCGCCGCCAGAAACGCCACCAGCTCCGCCGCCGTCATATCAGCAGCCGAACAGGTATGAAAACGCGCCTGTTCACCAAAACGCGCCGTAATCGCCGCTTCCAGGCTGGCATTCGAATACTGCTCGCCTGACTCAATCATCATATTCAGCACTTCGTGGCCGTGAATAGAATCCATACATCCTCCTCAATAAAGCCTGTAGCCTACCGGGAGCCGGCGAATACCGCTTTGCGCTAACGCAGGTTTACATGCACAGCCGATGCAATCGTGGTGGCGCATGCCTTCATGCCAATTTTCGTAAACAATGGTATACACATGTTGTAACGGTCATTTGACGAAAATAATGTTATGCCTTACCCTGCGCCGCAGATATAACCGTTGATTATCTCTGGGACAGAGGAAAGCGTGAAAAATAGAACTCTGGGTAGTGTTTTTATCGTGGCGGGCACCACTATCGGCGCCGGTATGCTGGCGATGCCGTTGGCCGCCGCTGGCGTTGGTTTCAGCGTCACACTGGCGTTATTGATTGGGTTATGGGCATTGATGTGCTACACCGCGCTGTTGCTCCTGGAAGTATATCAACACGTTCCGGCAGATACCGGGTTAGGAACGTTGGCAAAACGCTACCTCGGACGTTATGGGCAATGGATCACCGGCTTTAGCATGATGTTTCTGATGTATGCGCTCACAGCGGCCTATATCAGCGGGGCTGGCGAACTGCTGGCCTCAAGCATCAGCGACTGGACGGGCGCCGATATGTCTCCGGCGATGGGCGTTTTGCTGTTCACCGTGGTTGCCGGCGGCGTCGTGTGCGTCGGAACCTCGCTGGTCGATCTGTTCAACCGCTTTCTCTTCAGCGCCAAAATTATCTTCCTGATCGCCATGCTGGCGCTGCTGATGCCGCATATTCATAAAGTGAATCTGCTTACGCTGCCGCTGCAACAGGGTCTGGCGTTATCAGCAATTCCGGTCATTTTTACGTCGTTCGGTTTTCACGGCAGCGTACCCAGCATCGTCAGCTATATGAACGGTAATATTCGCAAACTGCGATGGGTATTTATCACCGGTAGCGCAATCCCGCTGGTGGCATACATTTTCTGGCAGCTTGCCACGCTCGGCAGTATCAACTCCTCTACCTTTATGGGTTTGCTGGCCGATCATGCCGGGTTAAATGGCCTGTTGCAGGCCTTGCGTGAGGTGGTTGCCTCGCCGCACGTTGAACTGGCGGTGCATCTGTTTGCCGACCTGGCGCTGGCGACATCGTTTTTGGGTGTGGCACTGGGATTATTTGATTATCTGGCAGATCTGTTCCAGCGACGCAACACCGTCGCCGGGCGTCTGCAAACCGGCGCGATTACCTTCCTGCCGCCACTGGCATTCGCACTCTTTTACCCGCGCGGCTTTGTGATGGCGCTGGGATACGCTGGCGTCGCGCTGGCGGTACTGGCGTTGCTGATCCCTTCCCTGCTCGCGTGGCAAAGCAGGAAGCATAATCCGCAGGCAACGTATCGCGTAGCGGGCGGCGTTCCGGCATTAGCCCTCGGCTTTACCTGTGGGATAGTGGTGATCGGCGTACAGTTCTGTATCGCCGCCGGGCTGCTGCCTGAAGTGGGATAAAACAAAAGGGGCGCTAAGCCCCTTTTTTGTGTTTAGTGCAGACAGCACTGTTTATATTTTTTACCGCTGCCGCAGGGGCAAGGATCGTTGCGCCCTACCTTTACTTCCGCCCTTACCGGCACCTGCACCGGCGTTTCCTGCGGGTGCGCCATCCAGTACGCGTGTAAATCCAGGGCCGCCAGACGAATCGCGTTAACGCTCTCTTCAAACGCTTCTGGTGACATTTTTTCAACCACGGCGAAGTTCTCTTCCGTACCGTGCAGCGCAATGGCTTTCAGCGCGGGTTGTAGCGTATCCGGTAAGGTGGACCAGTCAGAGAGTGTGACCCCGCGCATATAGCCAAAGCACCACTCTTCCACGATGGTCAGCTCATGACCTTCGACTTCACGCAGACCGAACAGCGGCTCAAACTGTTCCGGGAACTCATTAAGCCTGTCTGACGTATCCGCCATATGCTGAAACGCCAGTTCCATAAAACGCGTCATCTCCTTTTCAGAGGACCAGCGCGGAACATACTGCGCCCCACCCCATACCGCGACCAGCCATTGCTCTGGCTCAATCTCATACGGCGAACTGAGTACAGCCGTCAGTAAACCATCCAACTCTGACACATCCAGAATCGCGTGATCGGTATTGTACTTTGTCAGTACATCATCCAGCCATTCCAGCTCGCTTTCGTTTAACGGTCCTGTTTTCATAACGCTTTTCCTCAGTGAAATACTCTCGCCCGCAATTATCTTACATGGCTGACGAAGTAAGGGATACTTATTGGGGAAGGAATGGCAGACAAGATCATCAGCGAACAGATGACAGACACAAAAAAACCACCCGGAGGTGGTTTTACGACACTGCTTATTGCTTTGATTATTCTTGTCTTTCCCATGGTACCCGGAGTGGGACTTGAACCCACACAGCGCGAACGCCGAGGGATTTTAAATCCCTTGTGTCTACCGATTCCACCATCCGGGCTCGGGAAGAAAGTGGAGGCGCGTTCCGGAGTCGAACCGGACTAGACGGATTTGCAATCCGCTACATAACCGCTTTGCTAACGCGCCATATTCTTCAGGCTTTTCAGCCAGACACCCGCTATTGCCGATGTCTTTAAACTGGAGCGGGAAACGAGACTCGAACTCGCGACCCCGACCTTGGCAAGGTCGTGCTCTACCAACTGAGCTATTCCCGCATCATCAAGTAACTTTGTTAATCACTTGATTTTGTTATCGTCTGGTAACCTGCGCCGCCGTTCGATGCGTTGCATTCTACTTACCTGACGCAACGAGTCAACGATATTTTTCGCCACCCACGATCGTTTGCTGAAATTTGCGGCGAAACGATCACTGATCAAGCAAATCCCCGCGTGCAGCGCTCAAATACTGGAACATAGACCACAGCGTCAGCACGGCAGCAACGAAGAAAAGCGCGATCCCGGCATATTCCACCCAAATGTTTGGACGCCACAGCAGCCACGCCAGCGCCGCCATTTGCGAGGTGGTTTTCACTTTGCCGATCCAGGAGACCGCCACGCTGCTGCGTTTGCCCAGCTCGGCCATCCATTCACGCAGCGCGGAAATAATAATTTCACGCGCAATCATGGTCGCGGCAGGCAGCGTCACCCACCAGCTGTGATAATGCTCCGTCACCAGCACCATGGCGATCGCCACCAGCACCTTATCCGCCACCGGATCAAGGAACGCGCCAAAACGCGTGCTCTGGTTCCAGCGACGCGCCAGAAAACCGTCGAACCAGTCGGTCACGGCGGCGATACAGAAGATTAGCGCAGTAACGAAGGGAGCCCATGTAAATGGCAGATAAAACACCAATACAAAGAATGGGATCAGAATGACGCGAAACAGCGTGAGCAACGTAGGGATATTAAATTGCATAGTGACGGGTAACTATCTGTTGTCAGAGAAATTACCCCTATGTTGCTACAGAGACCTCAATGTTTCAACGAGTAGAAGATCTTTTCTGCCAGACCTTGCGAAATACCCGGCACTTTTGCAATTTCCTCAACACTCGCGTTACGTAGTCCTTGCAAACCGCCCATATATTTCAACAGCATTTGTCGACGTTTTGGCCCGACGCCTTCGATAGTTTCCAGCGTGCTGGTGTTTTTCACCTTCGCCCGTTTTTTGCGGTGCCCGCTGATGGCGTGATCGTGCGATTCATCGCGGATATGCTGAATAACGTGCAGCGCAGGCGAATCCGGCGGCAGGCTAAAGCCCTCCCCTTCGGGTTCAAAGAACAACGTCTCCAGACCGGCTTTACGATCGGCGCCTTTAGCAACGCCCAACAATAAAGGATGATTTTTATCCCACGGCACATCCAGTTCAGCAAAAACGGTCTTCGCCTGACCAAGCTGGCCTTTACCGCCATCAATCAGAATAACGTCAGGAATCTTACTTTCTTCAATCGCCTTGCCATAGCGTCGGCGCAGAACCTGATTCATCGCCGCATAATCATCGCCCGGCGTAATTCCGGTAATGTTGTAGCGACGATACTCCGCACGCAGCGGCCCGTTAGCGTCAAAAACCACGCAGGAGGCCACCGTCTGTTCTCCCATCGTGTGGCTGATGTCAAAACACTCCATCCGCTTCACCGCAGGCAGCTTCAGCACGCTTGCCAGCGCGGTCAGACGATGCGTGATCGTCGATTGCTGCGACAGTTTGCTGATCAGCGCCGTCGCGGCATTGGTTCGCGCCAGCTTCAGGTAACGAGCGCGATCGCCGCGCGGTTTGGTCTGCACATTAATACGCCGCCCGGCCAGTTCGGACAAAGAATCCGCCAGCAGCGTTTTATCGCTCAGGTTGAAATCCAGCAGGATCTCTCCTGGCAGCGTGCGCATCTGGCTGCCTTGCAGATAGAACTGGCCGACGAACGTTTCCACCACTTCGCCCAGTTCCGTCCCGTTCGGCACTTTCGGGAAATAGCTACGGCTGCCCAGCACCTTGCCCTGGCGGATAAAAAGCACATGCACACAGGCCATACCCGCATCGAACGCCACGCCGATAACGTCCAGATCGTCGCCAGTATTGGAGACAAACTGTTTCTCAGTAACGCGGCGCACAGCCTGAATTTGGTCGCGTATGCGCGCGGCCTCTTCAAATTCCAGATTCTGGCTGGCTTTTTCCATTCGGGCGATCAATTGGGTCAGAACCTGATCGTCTTTCCCGGATAAAAACAGCCGAACGTACTCCACCTGCTGCGCATACTCATCTTCACTCACCAGTCCTTCTACGCACGGCCCGAGGCAGCGGCCAATCTGATATTGCAGACAAGGACGCGAGCGGTTGCGGTAGACGCTGTTTTCGCACTGACGAATGGGAAAGACTTTTTGCAGCAGGGCCAGGGTTTCACGCACGGCATACCCGTTCGGGAACGGGCCAAAGTATTCACCTTTGGCATGTTTCGCCCCGCGATGCATTGCCAGGCGTGGATGAGTGTCACCGCTGAGAAAGATGAAAGGATAGGATTTATCATCGCGCAATAACACGTTATAGCGCGGTTGATACAATTTGATGTAGTTGTGTTCGAGCAATAGCGCTTCGGTCTCGGTGTGCGTCACCGTGACATCAATTTGCTGAATTTGCGCAACCAATGCTTCGGTTTTTCGCGAAGCAAGGTTGCTGCGGAAATAGCTGGAAAGCCGTTTTTTCAGGTCTTTCGCTTTACCGACATAAATAACCGTACCACCGGCATCATACATACGATAAACGCCGGGTTGGCTGGTCACGGTTTTTAAAAATGCTTTCGCATCAAACAGAACACTCACTAGCTTGTTAACGTCTCCGCATTACACAGGCCGTGGCGAATTGCCAGGTGAGTCAACTCAACATCACCATGAATGTTTAGTTTACTGAACATTCTGTAGCGATAGCTGTTCACCGTTTTAGGACTGAGATTCAGTTGTTCCGAGATCTCATTAACCTTCTGGCCCCTGGTGATCATCAGCATAATCTGCAACTCGCGTTCAGACAAACTGGCAAAAGGCGTTTCTGTTTTCTCAGGCTCAATCTGGCTCAGCGCCATCTGTTGAGCGATATCTGAAGCAATATAACGCTGCCCGGAAAAAACCGAACGAATCGCGCTGACCACTTCCTGAGGCGCAGCGCCTTTACTCAGATACCCTGCGGCTCCGGCCTGCATGACTTTCGCCGGTAACGGGTTTTCCGTATGGATCGTCAGCATGATCACTTTAATATCAGCGCTTGAGCGGGCAATTTTGCGCGTCGCCTCAAGACCGCCGATTCCGGGCATGTTCATGTCCATCAGCACAACGTCGACGGCGTTCGCGCGGCACCACTTTACGGCGTCCTCGCCACAACAGGCTTCACCGACAACCTTTATGCCCTTTATATCTTCCAGAATGCGTCGTATCCCTGCGCGCACCAGTTCGTGGTCATCAACAAGAAGAACGTTGATCAAAGGAATATCTCCAGAATAGGGATAACGCTACTGATAGTTAATCGACCCTATATTAGCGGGTTTTATCTCAACTTTGAAACGTAAAAAACGTGGGGCATTCGATTTTGCTCTCGTTTTTGGAAATTAGATTGTACGCTTCGTGGAAACTCCCACAGCTAACGGGCTTTTTTTACCCTCTATTTCTGCATAATAGTTTCAGAATAGTGACAAAAAATTCACTCATTTCCGTCGAAATGCTAAATAGGCAAGCAAGTTTGTAACAATAATTAACGCGTGAAATACGCGAGGTAAACAAAAAAATGAGGAAAATATATGCCTCGCAAGGCGTTGTTTATTTTAATGGCGCTGGTTTGATTTGCGATCAAAAAACAACCACTGCTATTTTTGGCGCAGCTTATGGTATACTCCGCCGCCTTAACATTTGCCATCGCACTTTTTCACTGAAACATAACGAGGAAAATAAATGAGTACGCCTGATTTTTCCACTGCCGAGAATAATCAAGAACTGGCCAATGAAGTCACCTGCCTGAAAGCCATGTTGACCCTGATGCTACAGGCAATGGGGCAAGCCGACGCAGGGCGCGTGATTCTTAAGATGGAAAAACAGATCGCGCAGATTGAAGATGAAACGCAGGCCGCGGTATTTTCCAGCACTGTTAAGCAAATTAAACAAGCTTACCGCCAGTAACAGGAAACCGGCTGAGAGTGAAACTTTCAGCCGGTTTTGCGTCTGGCACGCAGAACATTCGTTTTTTCAGATCAGGCCCGTCGCGGCCGCATAGCAGGCAATCTGCGTTTTATTCGGCGCGTTAAACTTTTTCTGCATGTTTTTCTGATGAAAGTTAACGGTGTTCTCTGAGATTGACAGAATCATCGCGATCTCTGATGACGTCTTTCCTTCTGCCGTCCACTTCAGGATCTCTTTCTCTCGCTTACTGAAGCGCATTTCTGGCGTCATCACCATTTCATCCTCCAGCCGCGTCAGCGCCGACAGGCTCTCACGCACCAGCAGTTGCAACCGGAGTTCAATTTCATCATGTGCAAACGGTGCATGGCGGGCGTTCGCCCGGGAGACAGAGAGGAAGCCCAGCGCCCGATTCGGCAGCATCAGGCATTGCGTCGCCCCCCGGCGTAGACCGTGCGCGCGCGCCGCGTCCCATAGCGACTGCGCTTCGCTAAATAAGGCATCATTCCATGCCAGATGCCCCTGGCGGAAATTTTCCGGCTTTAATACCGGATCAATAGAGAAATAGTTTTCAGACTGATAATGCGCCACCCACGCTTGCGGGTACGTAGTGTGAACGGAGATTTTTGGCCGCGTAAACGGGACGGGATGGCGAACGCACAGCGCATAATAATCATATTCAAGCTGCTGTGTCTGATGTTGTAATTCAGTGTAGACATCTTCTGCCGTCGCCATTTCCTGAAAGCGTACCAGCATACTCCGTCGCCAGGTGAAGAAATCATTTTCCTGCATACTAAACGGTAACACCCCTGAGATTGATAATCATTATAATGTTTAAAACAAGCTAACACATAAATGAAGTTTATATGTAGAAAATATCGGTCAGATGGCGAATTACTTGAGGTGTGTTTCATCCGGCGGGAGAACACAAAGGGATTACGGCTATAATCAGGCGGGTATTATTGATATTTATTTAAATACACTCGCCCAAAACGGGATTATTTCAGGCGAGTGCGCGAAAACACTTATTGCATCAGGAACTTCTCAAGAAACTGACGCGTGCGTGGTTGCTGAGGATTGGCAAATAACGGTTTGGCCGCGCCCTGCTCCACAATGCGCCCCTGATCCATAAATATCACCCGGTCAGCCACGTCGCGCGCAAAGCTCATTTCATGCGTCACGATAACCATCGTGCGCTTTTCCTGCGCCAGCTGGCGTATCGTACTGAGCACCTCCCCCACCAGCTCAGGGTCGAGCGCGGAAGTCGGTTCATCAAACAAAATCACCTCCGGGCGCATCGCCAGCGCGCGGGCAATCGCCACACGCTGCTGCTGCCCACCGGACAGGCGACGCGGATAGCTGGTCTCTTTCCCGGCCAGTCCTACCTTCGCCAGCAGTTCCCGCGCTAATGCCGTTGCTTCGGCTTTGGGCTCGCCTTTCACAATCACCGGCCCTTCAATGATGTTCTCCAGTACGATACGGTGCGGAAACAGATTAAAGTTCTGGAATACGAACCCCACATGCTGACGCAACTGCCGAATTAGCCCTTTTTGCTTGCTTAATGAGCTTGCGGTATCAATGGTAATGTCGCCCACTTTGATGGTGCCCGCCTCAGGCTGCTCCAGCAAATTAATGCTGCGCAGCAGCGTTGTTTTACCGGAACCGCTGGGGCCGATAATCGCCACCACCTCACCAGGTTTCACCTCCAGGTCGATGCCGTGCAACACCGTCTGACCGTGGAACTTTTTCACCAGGTTTTTAACTTCAATCGCACTCATTTTGGATCTCTCTCCTGGCGGTTAAGCTGCTCTTCAAAATAGTTTTGCAGCGCGGAAAGTACCGTCGCCATCACCCAGTAGATCAGCGATGCCGCCAGATACATGGTGAAGACTTCCAGCGTACGCGAGGTAATCAGTTGCGCCTGACGGAACAGTTCCGGCACCTGAATCGTCGCGGCCAGGGAGGTATCTTTCACCAGGCTGATGAAACTGTTGCTCAGCGGCGGCAACGCCACGCGGGCGGCCTGCGGCAAAATCGCGCGACGCAGCGTTTGCCACGGCGTCATACCGATACTTGCCGCGGCTTCCCACTGACCTTTGTCGATAGAAGAGATCGCCGCACGCAGCGTTTCCGAAGTGTAGGCTGCGGTATTCAGCGACAGGCCAATCATCGCCGCCGGGATCGGATCCAGCTCAATGCCAAACTGCGGCAGGCCGTAGTAGATCATAAAAAGCTGGGCAATCAACGGCGTACCGCGAAAAATGGAGATATAAAAACGCGCCAGCCAGCGGACAGGCAGCAGGGGCGACATGCGCATCAGCGCGAGAATGAAGCCCAGCAGCAGGCCGAAAAACATCCCGCCAATACTCAGCTGTAGCGTAAACACCGCACCTTTAAGCAGATACGGCAGCGAGTCAATCACCAGTTGGATACTTTCTTGCATGAGTGTTTTTCTACCCGGAAGTTACACGTGAGGATGGTAGGCAAACAGCGCTGGCGCCCCACCGGTATGAATAAAGAGAATCGGGCCTTCATCTTTGAAGCGCTTCTGGCTGATGCCATCGATCAGGCCCGCCATCGCTTTCCCCGTATAGACCGGGTCAAGCAGAATGCCTTCCAGGCGCGCCAGCAGCTTCACGGCCTCCATCCCCTCTTCATTCGGCGTTCCGTATCCCGGCGCGAAATAGTCGTCCCACAGCAGGATGTCCGCCGAGGCGGTCAGTTCCAGCTCTTTAGCAATCGCTTGTTGCAGCGTAACCACTTTGGGCTTCTGATCGATAACCTTGCGCGACACGGTCACGCCGATCAACTCAACATCTGGCATCAGTTGTTCCAGACCTACCGCCAGCCCGGCGTGCGTACCGGCGCTTCCCGACGCCACCACCACGGAGGACAGCTGTACCGCACCCTCGCACTGTTGGGCGATTTCCAGCGCGCTTTCCACGTATCCCATTGCGCCTAATGGGCTGGAGCCGCCGACCGGAATCACATACGGCCTGAACCCCTGCGCCTCAATACGGGTCGCCAGTTCCTGTAACTGGGCGTCAGGATCGGTCAGCGCGTCGCACATCTCAATTTGCGTGTTAAAAAGATCCAGCAGCAGACGATTGCCGTTGGTCAGGTAGTTTTCCGCCGTCGTACCGATAGGATTTTCCAGTAACGCAACGCAGTGTAATCCCAGTTTTGCCGCTACCGCCGCCGTCTGGCGAACGTGGTTCGACTGGATGGCGCCCGCCGTAATCAGCGTATCCGCGCCTTCACGCAGCGCATCGGCAGCCAGAAATTCAAGCTTGCGCAGTTTATTCCCGCCCATCGCCATCGGCGTTACGTCATCGCGTTTAATGAAAATGTCGCGACCCAGATAATCAGATAAACGCGGCAGGTATTCGAGTGGCGTTGGCGCGCCAATAAATTCCAGGCGTGGGAACCGCGTTAAATTATGCAGTGGCATAAAGCCTCCGGTATTCATTGTTGTGATGTTCTTTTTATTATGCACGTTCAAACGGATGAAATAAAAAAGGCGCCGTATTAAAGCGCCTTTTTTTGCAATTATGACGATTATTTAGTCACATCTGCGCCAAACCATTTCTCAGACAGCGCTTTCAGCGTGCCGTCTTTCTGCATATCGGCAATGGCGCCATCTACCGCTTTCAGCAGATCTTCATTGCCTTTACGCAGCGCCACACCGGCTTCCTGACGGGAGAACGCTTCGCCGGTAACGGCCAGCGTGTCTTTGGTTTTCTTCACCAGATCCAATGCGGCCAGGCGATCCACCAGAATAGCGTCAATACGGCCTACGCGCAGATCCTGGTATTTCGTCGGATCGTCATCATAGGTGCGAATGTCTACACCCTGTACGTTCTGGCGCAACCACTCTTCGTAGTTTGTTCCCAGACCAACGCCGACTTTCTTACCTTTCAGGTCAGCCGCCGTTTTGATGCTGCCTTCATTGCCTTTTTTCACCAGCGCCTGAATACCAGAAATGGTATAAGGTGTTGAGAAGTCGTATTTTTTCTTACGTTCGTCGGAGATGGTGACCTGGTTGATAACCACATCAATACGTTTGGAATCCAGCGACGCCAGCATACCGTCCCATTTGGTCGGTTTCAGCGAGGCTTTTACGCCGAGGTGTTTCGCCAGTTCTTCTGCGAACTCCACTTCAAACCCGGTCAGTTTGCCGTCATCACCCTGGAAACTGAACGGCGGGTAAGTCCCTTCCAGGCCTACCAGCAGCGTGCCGCGCTCTTTTACTTTGTTTAACAGACCTTCATCTGCATAACTCTTCACGCTCATCCCGGCGACAAGTGCAACTGCCATCACACCCATCAGAGCCTGACGTCCCAGAAGTGCTAATTTCATAGTTACCCCGAATGTTGTCATTAATGACCGTAGTGTAGAGGGTTTGCTGCTAATCACAAACACTACTCCGCTACATGTTATTCCTTTTTAATATATATCAGAAGTAGCCATCCGGGATGATTTCTGCATCTGTCCGGCATGCGTATGCGTTTTATACTGTTCGTACTTACGCAGCGCGATCCGATAGTTATTGGTGCTGGTTTCGGGTAACCACGGGGCCAGGTTTTCATCAAGAAAACCTTCCTGTAGCAGGTCGTGAGAGATGTTCTGTTCGGTGAGATGGTTGCCCAGGCGACGCAGGCGTACGACATATTCACGCACGGTGCCGTGGCTCATTTCGGTTTGCTCAAACAAAAATTGTTTAAAACCGATGATGTCAAAGAAGTCACTCTGCTCTTTGCAGTGCAGATCGCCGCAGAAACGGCACAGCGCCGACCACTCCTTCTGCTCCTCCTGCCATTGTGCGTCGTCCATCAGCGTATCCAGGCGGGAAATCGCGATTTTATTGACAATCTGCCCCCGGCGAACCAACGTGATCCTGTCGAGCAATTTATGGCAATGAGCGCAATGCGTCTGGCTGTGTTTAAAGTCTTTGAGGTAGCGGCTTAGTGGCCGTCTTTTAGATTGCTGCACCGTCATGAGAACTCCTGGTAGTCAATACGTTGTGCGGCACTATTAAGGGGCGACGACGATCGCCCTTTATAACTTACCCAGCTTGGTGCGTAGACGTTTGATGGCCTGGCTGTGCAACTGGCTTACCCGTGACTCGCCGACTTCCAGCACCGCGCCAATCTCCTTCAGATTGAGCTCTTCCTGGTAATACAGCGTCAACACCAGCTGCTCGCGTTCTGGCAACGATTCAATCGCATCCATCACACGCTGGCGTAAATTGCTCTCAAGGAGCTGTTGTAACGGGTTTTCCTGCTGGTGTTCTTCCGTCACCAGCTCAATGCTATCGCCATGCTCTTCCCGCCACTCGTCATAAGAGAAGAGTTGGCTGTTATTGGTATCAAGCAACATCTGACGATACTCTTCCACAGGAATCGCCAGCCGCTCCGCCACCTCAGTTTCCGTCGCGTTGCGCCCTAATTCCTGCTCCAGTTGCCCCATCGCCTGCGCCACTTCGCGAGCATTGCGCCGGACGCTACGCGGCACCCAGTCACGGCTGCGTAGTTCATCCAGCATCGCTCCACGAATACGCTGCACTGCGTAAGTGGTAAATGCCGTTCCTTGCAGAGCGTCATATCGGTCAACTGCATTCAATAACCCGATACCGCCCGCTTGTAGCAGATCGTCCAGTTCCACGCTCGCCGGCAAACGCACCTGCAGGCGCAATGCTTCGTGACGCACCAGCGGTACATAACGCTGCCACAGCGAGTGTTTATCCATTACACCTTCAGCGGTATACAGTGAATTCACGATAAACAGCCCTGCGTTAGTTGAGTTATCGGCATGATTATCCGATTCTGGAGGGGTTTTAATCGGGTGAATAGTGGGTGAAATGAGGGGTTATTTGGGGGTTACCGTTATTTATAACCCCCAATTCCCCTCAGGGGATCTAAAAATCAGGCAACGCGCTCGGCAAAAATCTCATCAGTTTTCAACGCTGATGAGTCACTACTCACATTTTCGCTCACTCCTTTTAACAATGAAGCAATTTCTACCTGTACCTCTTTCTCAAGGCCAGGATAGAGAGGCAAACAAAGGACTTCATCTGCACGTAATTGCGCAATTTTAAGTTTATCTTGTCTGGCGCTCTCCAGCGCACGATACATTGGGAAGCTACTAATTAATGGGTAGAAATAACGACGGGGCATAATATTGTGGGACTTTAATAAATCATAAACCCCATCTCGCGAAACAGGAAACGCATCCGAAACCATAATTGGGCAATAAGCATGATTCCATGCAATATTATCCGGCGGGATCAGCAGTGAGATACCAGGAATATCAGCCAGGAGTGTTTTATAGTTATCAAACAGCGCCGCGCGCTCAGCTAATGCTTTATCGATATGGCGAAGTTGCAATAAACCAAACGCTGACTGAACTTCATTCATTTTGCCATTTATGCCAGGTGCCACAACGGTGGTTTCCCCGGCAAAACCAAAGTTTTTCAAATAATCAATGCGTTGTTTCGTTTTTTTATCATGGCAGATAATCGCGCCGCCTTCTATCGTATTGAATACTTTTGTGGCATGGAAACTCAAGACAGATAAGTCGCCTTCGCGCAAAATGGTTGTCCCTTCCCGCTTAACACCAAAAGCGTGCGCTGCATCGTAAATCACTTTCAGACCATAAATATCAGCAATCTGCTGAATATGCGCTGTGTCACAGGGGATGCCATAACAATGGACAGGCAAAATAGCGGTAGTTTGCGGCGTGATTGCCTCTTCAATTTTCCGTGGGTCCATATTACAGGTGACAGGGTCAATATCGACAAAAACCGGTTTTAAGCCATTCCACAGTAGCGAATGCGACGTTGCCACAAAGGAATACGGCGTGGTAATCACTTCACCTGTGATGCGTAACGCCTGAAACGCAGTTAGCAACGCCAGCGTACCGTTTGCAAACAGGCACAAATGTTCAACGCCGAGATATTCCGCCAGCGCCTCTTCAAGTTGCTGGTGAAATGGACCTGCATTGGTTAATTGTTTGTTTTGCCATATTTCTTCCAGATAAGGAATAAACTCATCAAGAGGTGGCAATAAAGGACTGGTAACAAAAATGTTCTTATCCATAATTTCTCCGCCCGCACCGATAAACGAAAGCGCATCGCACCGCATTAAATTAACTGATACTGCCCCAATAACACTTTCACCTCAGAGGGGGAGCAGTTCATTAGCACATCAATAATTGACAATCCGGCATGGAATTTACCCCCACCCTGAGGGTAATGAACATCATCCATTTTAATAAATGACAGTTTCATCCCCTGAGCGACAAATTCATCAGAATGATAAAGATGCTGCCCACCAGGACTATTGATATAATGGTCTCCACCGAGAGTTCGGCAAATGTTCATCACCTTCCCGCTTGCAGTTTCATCACGTGAATAATTCAAATCACTCGCCATGTGAAGTGACACTTCAATGCCAAGCCAGGCAAATATCTCTTTAAACGCATACTGGCAAAGCGTGGGAATCTGGCGCTGCTCGGCGGTCAACACCTTCTCAACAATACTAAAAACTGGTTCAAAATATGGCCTTTTATGATACGCCTGATGAACTGTTTTCAGCACCTTAGCAACATTAACGTCAAAGCTTAACGTATTTATTTTTTTGAAAGATGAAGCGCCCGGCACAGCAACGGTAAAGCGCTGAGGAGAGTTCCCCATCAAAATAGTATTACGATTAATGTAGCCCTGACGGATATAATTTACGTCATCATAAATTACAAACTGATCGACCGCATTAATCAGTTGAAAATATCCCAGGTAAGGGAATAGATAGGGCTGCATAATGCCGATTTTCATTGTGCACCTTTTCTGGGGACAAAATAGTAAACGGTTTCCAGTAGCCCTTCCGTATAGTGACGCAGGTAGATGTCGTAGTCCTCACGATAACCCAGCACCTGTTCAGGCAAGGTTCTGAAATCATCAGGTTTGTGATAGCAACAGACGGCAAGCAGTGGATGCTGTTGACGGATAATCCGTTTTGCTCCCTCCAGAGCCTGTGACTCAAAACCTTCGATATCCATTTTGATGAACGTCACTCGCCCTTTTAACACATCGTCAAGGGCCACCATTTCAACATCGATCCCCCCGTCTTCGCTCGCATGCGAAGTCGACCCCGAGGAAGAAAAACTCAGCTTCTGCTGGCTGTGCGAGACGCCACAGGGATAAACATAAACATTTTCCCTGCCCTGCATCGCCTGTTGAATACTCTGCGCCTGGCGCGGTTCTGGTTCAAAGATACATACTGTGTTATAGCTGGGAAATCGACGCATAAACTCAACGGAAGTGGCGCCGTCAAAACTACCGCAATCAATAAAATGTTCGGCATATTCGCCAATAAAGGGCAGATCGAAGTACTGATCGTTCAGGCAAATATTATACTGCGCAAGAAACTGTAGCTTGTTGGTAAGCCTGAAGTTGATGATATCGTCAAAAGTGCGCTTTGAAATATCATCCGCAAGGAGCGCACGGATACGCTCATAGGCTTCACGGTTCTCGGCGTAGTCGCGCACAAATTCGGGTTGATGATACCAGGTCGGCTTGCTTAACAGGTGGCTGAAATAGCGATAAAAGCTGAAGTAATCGATCTGTTTATGTCCCGCTGCCGACAGCGTTCGCCATGCCGATACCGGGCGGCCATCCATAATCGAAGAAACAATCAACGCGTCCGAAGAAACCTGACTTAGAGAGATAATCGGAAACCCGTCAATCTGAGTTTGCGTTGTTTTATTATCAATGATGCCCTCAACGTTAAATACCTTAGCCATTTCAATGCCATAACTCGTCAGCCCAAAGATATAACGAGGTGAGGCTTTCTCGATAAACGCATGGCAAAAATCGGCAATTTGCTCGTCAGTCAACATAACAGGCTCTCTTAGCGCAAATAAAACTCAACGGCATCAACATCCAGAACGAGCACATCTTTCAGCGTTCGGACATCCATCCGCTCAGGAAAATAGTTATCAATAAACAAACTGTTTGGCTGTATATATTCTGACTTTCGCTCTCCAGAAGTCAGATGGATGACCTCATCGAAAAGGTTCAACGCAACCCCTGCGCACATAAGTGTTTCTTCAGGTTTTTGCGCATGGCGAGTAATCAGCGTAATGGCTTTTCCCTGCGCCCGACTCTGGTATAAAAACGCCATGACGGCAGGTACCGCAAAACCATCGATAATGAGGGTGTCGTCAAGATCGACATAGATTCGCTGATAGTTGAGTTCACTTCGCGTTCGGGACACAATGGTCCGATCAACGATACCGACACTCATTTCCGGGAGAGCGATAACATCGCGTCCCATAAAGTCATGAATAGCCATAAGCGGTAAATTCACCCCTCTGGCACGCTGAAAAACCATTGCGCCAGCAATCCTGCAGGCCACCTCCAGAAGTTTCCATTTCCCTGTTCTGTCGCGTTTTAGCTGTACAAACCAAGGGCCACGAAGCACCAGTCGCGCATTTATCGTTTCGACAATGTCGGTTATTTCATCGTCAAGAACGACCTCTCGTGAACGCATGCTGATACCCGCCCGAACACGTTCACGGGTACGAGGCCCAGCCCAAATCAAACGGCGGTTTCGGTCAGTGAAACAGTCGACGGTGATCTCCTCTCCCGGCAGATATTCCACCACGATCGCCTGCGCGACGGATTCAATCGCCTGTTCCAGAGACAGGCGGTTATTTACTCGCTGTACACCATTTCCCCCCTGTCCACAGTCTGGTTTTACGATCGCCGGCCAGTCGTCAATTGTTGCAAGATCGCAGTATCGATGAGGGACCCAGTGGCAATCGTCAAATAGGGCATAGGTAGCGCTTTTATAACGTAGCGTCTCCGTTACCTGACGATCGCCATTAACCAAAAAGTAGTGCTGCCGGGGTTCATTAAGTTGTGCAAGTTTTAACGCGACAGAATCATGCGTAGCGAAAACGACATCAATCTGCTTCTCTTTCACCAGTCGCAGAAATTGCGCGTCGAAGTCGTCAGCATGAATATTGGGCATATCACCGGCATAATCGGGAAAACGAAACTCCCCGTGATCGCTTACGCTCGATGCCCCCAGCAGCAGACCAATATGGACGGAATAGCGCAGCGCGCTATAAATCTCACCCGCATTCTCTGCACCGCAAGGGAAAATAAGGACATTAATTTTTTTCATCAGAACCTTCCCCGGTATATGAGAGATACGCAATCACAAAATCTGCAAGAGATTGCATTTCATCCAGCCCATAACGATGGTCCACAGGCAACGGTAGGATGTGTCTGATGTAACGGTGTTCAATCGAATCGACACTCACTCTTTGCAAGGCATCAAGCCAGTAAACAGGAATAAAAATTCGGCGCTGACGAAGCGCTTCGCGCAGATTTTCATTTTCAGTCAGTAGTGGGTAGCAAAGCGGGCCGCATTCTGGCCTGGCAGGTAAATTTAGCGCATTGATACAGGCAAGACGCTGATACAGGTACTGGTAATTTTCAAGGCGTCGCTGCTCACAGGCTTGATAATCGATCCCAGCTAATAAACGATGAGTCAGCATAGACATGCCTTCCCCCGGTAGTTCCTCCAGCGTTTGCTCTGCCTGTCGGTAGGCGGTGTAGCCAGCCTCTGCGCCCTGCGCCAGGCGAATAAGAAGATGCTCAGTGCGCTGAAGAGAACCTGATTCCCCTGTCGGAGGGATATCCACCGGTATTGCACCAGCCAGCATCCCGCCATCGGGAACGCCGAAAAATTTCCTGGGTGAGTAGATCGTTGCCAGACCGGGTTGCGGCGCGGAGAAAAAGGCCTGAGAGTGATCCCAGACGATCTGCTGTGGATTAAACCGTTCCATGAGCGACTGAGCCAGGTTATCGACGAGGCCAAAATAGTTAACCGCAAGCACCCAGTCACCGTTTTCTGGCTGAAGATCGTCCGCAGGAGCAAACGCGGCGTCCAGAGAATAAAAACGTACGGGAATACCTAACGTTTCGGCAGGCGATAACATTGCATTGCAGATCCAGCGCGGCATCCAGAGTGCTGAAGGTTGCCCTTTTTTCAATAGAGCATAAAAGGCCGCACGCGCAGAACTGAAACACTGTGCATCAGAATACAACGTCTGGCTTATTAACGCCGTTTCGAGGGGGAAATATCCACCTATAGCATCAGTCAATGTGTTATTCACTCTCTTCCCCCACCAGCCCTACATAACCTCTTCGCCGTAAATGCCTCACTCACACCAGTTCGCCCATTATGTATCGCTATTAATCACCACTGGCGCAGGCGGCAACCCCTGACAATAACGCTGCCAGATAATCTCCAGCGCCCGCTCGAAATAAATGGCTTCTCGCACCTGAGATACACTCTTCTCTTTCAGGCGAGAGCGCAGCGACTGGCGCAACTCAGCCAACGCATGGGTTTGTTCAGACAACAAAACCGCCTTAGCGATGTACTGTTCTTTGTCAACGGCCACAAAATCCTGCAGCCCACAAAAATTCAGCCCGGCACTGCACTGCCTGGAAGCGATGGTGTCCCCGGCAATAGTTAATGTAGGAACACCCATCCAGATCGCATGCCAGGTCGTCGTCCCCCCGGTATAAGGAAAGGTATCCAGCAAAACATCAATGTCGTTATGTAATGCCAGATACTCATGCAGCGACATCTTTTGCCTGAATAGCAACCGTTCCTCATTAATGCCCTGCTCCTTAAACAACATTCTGAAATGGTTAACCATATTGCTGTCAGACATATAGCCAATAAGCAAACGAGCCTCAGGTATGCTGTGCAAGATCTTGCTCCAGACGCGAACAACCTCATCATTGATTTTTTTCGGGCGGTTAAAGCTGGCAAAAGTGATAAAGCCATTTTTCAGCGCAGGCAATGGACCAACATCAGGGCTCTCTTTATTCGGATGGAACTGCTGAACCGCTGGAAGATAAATTAATTTTTCAACAAAGGCAGGATCCAGAACGCCCGGTTCCGCAAAACGACTATCAATAAGGTAATAATCTACCGTCGCCATTCCCGTGGTTCCGGGATAACCGATCCAGGAAAGTTGGACAGGTGCTGGTTTTAACGCAAAAGCCGGCAAACGGTTATAACCAGTGTGCCCGGAGAGATCGACAAGGATATCAATTCCATCCCTTTTAACCTGCTCAGCAAATTCGAGGTGGCTTAGATGTGTGACTTTTGACCATACGCAGGCACTTTCCATCAGTCGCTCGGTTACCTCATCCTGTAGTGGGGAGTTCTGGTAACCGTATATTTCAAAGCGATCGCGATCCAGAGAATACCAGACCGGCGCGAGGAAATTCGTCACCGGGTGGCGGCCAAAATCTCCAGAAACAAATCCGATACGTAAGCGAGATTTCTCTTCGCGCGTATGAGTAATAGTAAACGGCTGTTTACTCGCCCAACGCTCAGCGGCCTGGCCAAACTGCTTATGTTCTTCCAGCAGCTCCTGCGCTGTAAGCTCTGTGCTGTGCGTCAGCCCAAACAGCAAGCTGGTGAAGGCATTAAAATTACCCGGATCCAGCTCGACTACGCGGCGTAAATAAGGGATCGCCTCGCTCATTTTTGACTGATCACCAAGGATCGTTCCCAGATTCTCAATAATGCCCGCAGAACGCGGTTCTATCTCTATTGCTTTACGCAAACACATTTCCGCCAGCGTATATTCCATCATTTCACGGTAAAGAGAACTGAGAAGATCCCATGCCGCAGCATACCCAGGTTCGGCGCGCAAGATCGCCCGTGCCAGACGCCCTGCTTGCCAACGCCAGTTTTTACGATAAAAAATAGCGGAGAGCTCATAAAAAATACGCCAGCTACTCGACTGCAACGAGAGCAACGACATACTGGCTTTCAGCCCGGCGTCATAATCGGAAGTACGCAAATAGAAATTCGCCAGAAGATAGTGCACATGGACATTATCTGGTCTCTGTGCAACCAACCGTTCAATGCTCGCACGCGCCTGCTGGAATCTGCCTTCCTGCATTAACTTTTCTAGCTGTCGATGAAAAGCCTCTTCCACCGGGGCCAGAGCCGGCATGGATGTCTTTTTCTTGCCCGGCGTTGCCCTGGCGGAAGGTAAAAATCCGCCGTTGGCCTCCGTACCGGAATAAAGAATCAGCGAGAAAACAAGGGGCCAGGTTTCTTCAGCCGGAAAATGGCCGATAAGCTGCTGCAAAAAAGCCCGCCAGGCTTTGGGAGCAGCCGCCACCATCCCCTTCTTAACCAGACTAAACAAGATTTGCGCATTCTGCGCCGTTACCACCGGCGTCGGAGCAGACATCGCCGACAATTCTTCGTCATTCAGTTCTACAGTTTCATGCCAGCGGTTAATGGCATATTTACCTCTTGTCGCCGCCACCCACTGTGCCGGCGCAGCCTGGCAGGTATCGTAAACGCTCTTATCCAGAGAGAAATGTAAGTCAGGCAACCCTTTCAAAAAAAGAGCCGACAGTGACTGGCTGATATCCTCCCGCCATGCTTTATCCTCTAAGTCGGGCTGACGAACGTTATAAACGAGCTGTTCGAAAGTGAGGCTTGCGGGCCAGCCGTCGCCGAGAACATCAAGGAGAGCCAGCGTAGCGATATCATCCGTAGAGACAGGCGTTTCGCTATTTGCGGTTAACGTGTTGAGAATCCTTCCTTGCAGAGACTGACGGCGAAAACTTCCTGCCCAACGCAGATCTTTCAGTTTCGTCAGGTCCGGCAACACAGACACCGTTTGCGCATTGTCGCTATGGGTCAACAGGCTAAAACGCGTGCCGCGATTCACTGCGAAATCAAGATACTGTTGGATCAGAATTTTGTTATTGAGTGGACTGAGCACATTGTGTAGATGTTGGATCTTTTCATCATAATGCGCCGCAAGCTCTGTCCATGGTAGTAAGTCGCCGACATAAGCCAAGCCAAAAGTCTCGATCACACCCGCAAATTCAAGCAAGTAACGGTACTCGTTTGGTGTTTGCAGAAGGCTATGGCTAATCAGCAAATCTGATAATGTATCGCTACTTTTTAAAAATGCAGCCTCCCCGGTGACGCCGTTTAGCTTTAACCAGCTTAACATTGCCCGGGAACTGGCGATTTGCGTTTCGATATCATTCGCCAGACTGCTATGAATTTGTACCGCGTCGCGAATAATCTCGTTTATTTTTGCACCAGGATGGCATTCCCATTCAATGGCAATACAACCCTGAGGGCTTAAATGCTGTTGGCAAAACGCAAGGAGTTGGTCGCGAATATCATTACTCAACCAACTAAAGCTGCCATGAATAATAATATAATCATATTCACCGATATCCTGGCTGAGTAAGTCATCAAGAGAAAGTGAAAAAAGTGCCAGGTTATCCGGCGCACTGCCCAGTAGAGCCTGTTGCGAAGAAAGAGAGTTTTCGCTCTCAAGCTCCACGCCGACAAAGCGCGAGTTGGGATACATCAGCGCCTGCGAATACAGTGTATAACCTTCCCCTGCGCCCAGTTCAAGCACTCTGGCGGTATCAAGGACAGGCGTTGTCACGCCATACAAATGGTTAACAGCCCTGATATGGCCCGGGGTGGAATAGCAAATGCTGTAGCTCTTATCTGACTCTGTAGGCAATCCCAAAATTAATGCTCCCGCCGGTAATCTCTTTACAGTAATGACCAGATTTACAGTACAGGAGTGGGATATTTTTAATGGCGTAAGAAGAGACTTAATTTTTGCTTTATTCGTGGTATCTGCGCGGGAATAAAAAAACCAGTCCGAAGACTGGTTTTATAAAGAGGCTGGTCCGTGCGATTAACGCAGCAGGGACAGAACAGTCTGCGGAACCTGGTTTGCCTGAGACAGTACAGAAGTACCAGCCTGCTGCAGGATCTGCGCGCGGCTCATATTGGAAACTTCAGTTGCGTAGTCAGCATCCTGAATACGAGACTGTGCAGCAGACAGGTTGGTTACGGTGTTGTTCAGGTTAGAGATGGTGGATTCGAAACGGTTCTGAATCGCACCCAGGTCAGAACGCTGAGTATCAACAGCTTTCAGTGCAGTATCGATAGAGGACAGCACGTCAGTAGCCAGAACGTCGAAACCTTTGGTGGTAACGCTACGCGTTTCACCTGAAGCCAGACCCGTAGTAACACCAGAAGTACCGGTTGAATCAAATTTGTTCCAACCGCTGTTGCCATTAATGGTGATGTCGATTTTCTGGGTGTCGTTAGCGCCAACCTGGATAGAGATAGTTGTAGCAGAGCTAGTACCTGCCAGGATTTTGATGCCGTTGAACTGGCTCTGGCTGGCAACACGGTTGATTTCGTCCAGACGCTGGTTAACTTCAGACTGAATGGAGTCGATGTCAGAACCAGAGTTGGTGCCGTTCTGAGCCTGAACAGCCAGCTCACGGATACGCTGCAGGTTGTTGTTGATTTCGTTCAGAGAACCTTCAGCAGTCTGAGCAATGGAGATACCGTCGTTAGCGTTACGCGCAGCCTGAGTCAGGCCTTTGATGTTAGAAGTGAAACGGTTAGAAATCGCCTGACCAGCAGCATCGTCTTTAGCGCTGTTGATGCGCAGACCAGAGGACAGACGCTCGATAGCCGTGCCCAGAGCAGACTGAGATTTGTTCAGGTTGTTCTGAGTGGTCAGTGACATCAGGTTAGTATTGATAACTGCCATAATTTAATTCCTTCAAAAATGGGTTCTAAGTTCGGTGCCGAACACTCACGGCGTCTCTCACCGTCAACAAGGGTATCGGCGCAACTTCACAGTACTTTAGAAATAAACGACAAAAACTTTTAACTAATTATTTTTAAAGGGAATTAAATGCAGTTTTCACATTTTTTAGAATCAAGAACACGATTGTTTTGTATAAAAATAAAACAAAAACAATCCCTCTATATGCCCTTCTCACCCCGCCCTTTTCTGCCGATTATTTTTTTACGGTCAATGTAAACTTTCACCAAAAGTTGCCGATACAGAGAGCTGTACACCCAAGACTTTAAGGAAAAAAGACATGCCTACTATTAGTAACCTGGGGGTTGGCTCTAATCTGGATCTGACGACGCTCTACAACCAATTGGAAGCTGCTGAAAAAACAAAATTAACATCAATTACAACTCAGCAGACAAACTATAACGCCCAGTTGAGCGCGTACGGTAAGTTACAAAGCGCATTAACCAATCTGCAGACTGCTACTGCGGCATTGGGTAAAACAACAACCTGGAACTCGACAACCGTTAGCAGCACTAACACGGCATTCACTGCCACAACAACCAGTGAAGCTACTGCCGGAAGCTACACAGTCAACGTGAGTCAGGTTGCCAAAGCACAGGTATTGATGTCCGGCAAGATTGACAGCAACACAACAAAACTGGGCGAAACAACGACGAACGGTACGCGCACGATTACGATTACGCAGCCGGGAACCAAAGATCCTTTAGAAATTACATTGTCGGATTCCGACACCAGCCTGAACGGTATTGCGAAAGCCATTAATAATTCCAATGGTAACGTCTCCGCCACGGTAATGAAGGCTTCTGACGGCGACTATCGTCTGATGCTGACATCAAAAACGACGGGTACGGACTCAGACATGACCGTAACGGTAACCGGTGACGACACGCTCCAGCAGGTTATCGGTCACGATGCTTCAACAAATGCGCTAACCGAGCAGACCGCATCGCAGAACGCAAAACTGACAGTGAACGGCGTCGAACTTGAACGTTCAAGTAATATCATTTCTGATGCGCTGCCAGGCGTCACGTTGACGTTGAAGAATAAAAGCACCGCCGACGAAACGCTGGAATTAACCCGTGCAACAGAAGAGAACAGCAAAGCAATAAATGACTGGGTAACAGCCTATAATGCGCTACAGTCAACCATCGCCAGCGTGACGAAGTACGTCAAAGTTGAGCAGGGCAAAGACCAGTCAGCAACTAACGGTGCGTTAATGGGCGACACCAACGTGCGTTCCATTCAATCGCAATTACGCAGTCTGCTGACGGATGTACAAGGCGGCGCTTACGCCATTATATCTCAACTGGGTATTACTCAGGATCCGGTGACCGGCGCCGACGGTTCGACAGGTAACCTGAAAATAGACAGCACTAAGCTAACGAAAGCATTAACTGATAACCCACAGGCGGTTCAGGAATACTTTATCGGCGATGGCAAAACGACAGGTTTTGCTACAGAAATGAACAATATGTTGACCAAAATGCTGGATACCTCCGTCGATCAATCCGGGGTTATTAAAAACGCGCAGGATGGCATCAACAAAACGCTCAAGACATTAGAACAGCGCTATGACGCGATGGAAGCCTCCATAGAAGCAACTATGGCGCGCTACAAAGCACAGTTCACCTCACTGGATAAGTTGATCAGTCAGATGAACAATACTGCAAACTACCTGACACAGCAGTTTAGCTCATCCAGCAGTTAAGGAACTGATATGTATAGTAAAAGTGGTGTTCTTTCCTACCAAAAAGTCGGGGTGGAAAGTGCGGTAATGAGTGCCGACCCACACCAACTGATTGTTATGCTTTTTGACGGAGCACTAAGCGCTCTCGTCAGGGCACGACTATTCCTGGAGCAGGGAGAACTGTTATCGAAAGGTGAAGCGCTGTCAAAAGCGATCAATATTATTGATAACGGCCTCAAGGCGGGACTCAACATGGACGTTGAAGGAGACCTTTCCCGCAATCTGGCATCACTTTACGATTACATGATACGTCGTTTGTTACTGGCCAACTTACATAACGACGTCGAAGCTATCATTGAAGTAGAGGGATTGCTAACCAATATCGCTGATGCCTGGAAACAGATTGGCTCACCGGTTTCACCCGTTCAGGATACCCTTTGATGACTAACTTCATCCCGTCACTTACCGACTGGCATGCCCTGCATGCCCTTAGTATCACAATGTTGGATCTCGCTCATTCAGGGAAATGGGATGAACTGATTGAGCAGGAGATGAATTATGTGCAACTGGTAGAAGGTATTGCACGTAACCCCATCTCTCCCGGCAATACATTTCTGATAAACCAGGCAAAAGAGATCCTGAATGCCGTACTCCGTAACGAGGCTGAGTTAAAAACGCTGTTGCAGCATCGTATGGAAGAGCTACGTCAGCTTATAGACCAGACCGGAAAACAGCAGTCCGTCTCCACGACATACGGGAACCTGGCGGGAAATATTCTGTTCCCCAGTAACCTGAATCAATAATTTTTATCCACCTGTGAAAAATCATCCATACTCCAGAAGTTGGCCTGACGGCTTCTGGAGCACGGAAGATGAAAAACCCCACGCTATTGCAGTACTTCCACTGGTATTACCCTGACGGCGGCAAGCTCTGGCCAGAACTGGCTGAGCGCGCTGGCGGCCTCAATGATATCGGCATTAATATGGTCTGGTTACCGCCCGCCTATAAAGGCGCGTCCGGCGGATATTCCGTAGGTTATGATTCGTATGACCTGTTTGATCTGGGTGAGTTTGATCAGAAAGGATCTGTCGCCACAAAATATGGCGACAAAGCGCAGCTGCTGGCCGCCATTGAGGCGCTAAAACAAAATGACATTGCGGTTTTGCTCGACGTGGTCGTCAACCACAAAATGGGCGCGGATGAAAAAGAGGCCATTCGCGTACAGCGGGTCAATGAAGATGATCGCACGCAAATCGATGACGAGATCATCGAATGTGAAGGCTGGACGCGTTACACCTTCCCTGCCCGCGCCGGTCAATATTCGCAGTTTATCTGGGATTTCAAATGCTTCAGCGGTATTGATCACATCGAAAACCCGGACGAAGACGGCATCTTTAAGATCGTCAACGACTACACTGGCGACGGCTGGAACGACCAGGTCGATGATGAAATGGGTAATTTCGACTATCTGATGGGCGAAAACATCGACTTTCGCAACCATGCGGTCACCGAGGAGATCAAATACTGGGCGCGTTGGGTCATGGCGCAAACCCATTGCGACGGTTTCCGCCTGGATGCGGTCAAACACATTCCGGCCTGGTTTTATAAAGAGTGGATAGAACACGTCCAGGAAGTGGCGCCAAAGCCGCTGTTCATTGTGGCGGAGTACTGGTCTCATGAAGTGGACAAGCTACAAGCCTATATCGATCAGGTGGATGGAAAAACCATGCTGTTCGACGCGCCGCTACAGATGAACTTCCACGAAGCCTCTCGTCAAGGGCGTGATTACGATATGAGCCAGATTTTCACCGACACGCTGGTGGAAGCCGATCCTTTCCATGCCGTAACGCTCGTAGCAAATCACGATACCCAACCGTTACAGGCGCTTGAAGCGCCCGTTGAAGCCTGGTTTAAGCCGCTGGCCTATGCGTTGATCCTGTTGCGGGAGAACGGCGTACCGTCAGTGTTCTACCCTGATCTCTACGGCGCACATTACGAAGATACGGGTGGCGACGGCGAAACCTACACCATTGATATGCCCGTTATCGAACAGCTCGATCAACTGATTCTCGCGCGCCAGCGTTTTGCCCACGGCATCCAGACGCTCTTTTTCGACCACCCCAACTGCGTTGCCTTTAGCCGTAGCGGTACAGACGACGATCCTGGCTGCGTGGTCGTACTTTCCAACGGCGATGACGGCGAGAAGACCATTACGTTAGGTGAAAATTACGCCAACAAGACCTGGCGTGATTTTTTAGGCAATCGGGAAGAGCGCGTAACCACCGATGAACAGGGTGAAGCCACGTTCACCTGCAACGGCGGCTGCGTCAGCGTATGGGTCATTGAAGATGTGCTGTAAGAACAGGAGAGAACACCGGCCGGGTAAGCGTTAGCGCCCCCGGCATCAACATGATTACCGCCAGCGTTTACCGAAAATGTTTACGGTAACTGACTCGCGAGCGGATGTTTCGATAAATAGTCGGCGCATTCGGTCGTGGGTCGGTCCACGCGTTGCAGCGTCATACCATCATATTCCAGCGTGTTCCCTTCGCGCTCAATCTCATAGAGTTCGCGCTTCACCGTAACGTTGGTTAAATCACCGGAAAGCAGCGTCAGTTTACCCGGCAAGGCAATCACCCGCTGCCACTGACGGCAATCCAGGGTATCCCCCTCTTTGGTCACCACCAGACTGGCTATCGCCTCAGGGCTCACCAGTTTGCGCTGAGGGCCTTTTGACTGCCAGTATCCTTCCAGACCGGCTGGCGCTGGCGTCTTCACCACATCGTTATAATTCTGTACCTCTGCACACCCGGTAAGGACCAGAAATGCGCCAACGATCGCTATTTTTTTCATCATTCATCCTGCATGCGAAGAAAACAGGATTGTGGCATTAAAGCCCTGATGTCGCCAGCCTTTCAGGGCCAACAAGTAATATTGATCCAGTCGATATTACTTCTTATTAGTAGTAGGCAAAAAATCTGATCGGTGTACTATCCGCTCTTCTTTTATTTTCCTTCTGAGTTCAAAGGCTCACCAAATCCACATTTTCTTTTTCTAATTCATGCGGATACCTTCATTTTTTGACGGTTTTCCATCTGCATTTTATATCACGTAATTGCGTTTATTTTCATGCAATTAACACTTAGTTTTGGAGAACGCTTTTTGTTCATCGGCACCCTGCTGGAAATTTTTTATAGAGCGTGCATACAGCCACATCATAAATTATCGCGGCCTGTTTTCTGTCTACGGCACTCACAAATGATAACCCCTATAACCCCTAAAAGTATTGACATTAAATTGGCTTAGGGTTACTATAACCCCATCAAGACAACACAGAGAGCCGGAGGATGGATAGCAGGAATGCAATAGCAATGATAGAAGCCGATGGGTGGTATCTGGTGAGAGTAAAAGGCAGTCATCACCAGTTCAAACACCCAACGAAGAAAGGGCTGGTAACGGTGAAACATCCACAAAAGGACATACCGTTACCAACACTGAAAAGCATCAAAAAACAGGCGGGGCTTTAAGCCCCACCTACTGGAGGTTTTAATGTTATATCCCATTGCTATTGATAAAGGCGATTCATCCTTCGGCGTTCGCGTACCGGATATTCCCGGCTGTTTTTCTGGTGGAGATAACTACCAGGACGCAATCGAGAGTGTACGTGAAGCGATCGACGCACATATAGAATTACTGGTGGAAGATGGCGAAGCAGTACCTGAAGCCACCAGTGTGGAAAACTGGCTGGACGATCCTGACTATGCTGGTGTGGTATGGGCGCTGGTGGATGTGGATGTTACGCGATTGATGGGGAAAGCTGAAAAAATCAATGTTACTCTTCCCTCTTTACTGATCCGACGTATCGACCAGTTTGTCGCTGCACACCCTGAGTACGGTAGCCGCTCCGGCTTTCTGTCCCGTGTGGCGGCTGATAAGGTGATAGGACGAGAAAAACGATAAGCCTCGCAAGAGGCTTTATGCGTAGTAAATCCAGTATAAAATAAGGACATCTTCTCAATGACTGCCCCTTTCTTGTTAAGCGTTATAATCCCTTGCTACAACTGCCAGGATTATATTTATGAATGCTTGCAATCTGTATACAGCCAAATCGATGATAGTGTTGAAATCATTGTAATCAATGATGGTTCAACAGATAATTCTCTTAAAGAGATAGAACTATTTATAAACAAAAGCAAAAAGAACACTATTAAATTAATCACTCAAATAAACCAAGGGGTATCCGCTGCCAGAAACACAGGTATCGACGCATCTTCCGGGAAATATTTGGCATTTCTGGACGGAGATGACCTTTGGGACTCATCCTTCTGGGAAAAAATCAGACCGACACTAGAACTTAATGATGTTGATTTAGTTGAGTTTAACGCGAACAGATTTTACGATGGATGTAAGGAAAAAATAACACCTGTATCAATCGTATCAGCAAACGAACTTTTAACAATAAATTCAGTAAGTGACTTGCGAGAAACATTTTTAAAAAGCGAATGGTTCCCTTGGGCCAGAGTTTACAAAAGGTTTCTATTCGATACATTGCGATTTCCAGTTGGCAGACATTACGAAGATATAGCCCTAATACCAAAGACATATCTTTCATCAAAAATGGTCAAACGTATGACCGATGTGCTTGTTTTATATCGAGTCAGACAGGAAAGTATAACTAACACCCCAAAGAAAGGTGATATCGATGACATAGTATACGCTTTGGGGGTTTTTAACGAATTACTTAACACAAAATGTAAGGGCGAGATTGAAACTATAGCCCCCTCTGTCCACTTGACATTTAGTCTGGCAAGAAGAATAAGTTCAAGTGTTCATGGCTATTGCTCCTTTAACAAAGATCAAATTCACGATATAAAGAAAGCGATCAATCCATTTCTAAGCACACAAAAAACGAGCAAGAAAATTAAATTCTTTTTTATTCGAGAATATTGCCTTATAAAAAAAATCAAATATAAGTTTAGAGCTTATCGGGCAAAAGCATAAAAACGCGCTGCCTATGATTGGCAGCTTTTCTAACAGCATCCGACATATCCCCAGGCCCAAAACGCATAATGACCCCGTGCGCCAATATCTCATCAGGCTGGTTGTTCATACCACTTAATATCCAGTGCGTCATCTGGAGCGATGCGATTAATTAATACGCGATACTTTTTCCACTCAACCAAAAGAGCAGATTCTTCTTCTGTTGCAATACCAAGATCAACAGCATCCTGTAAAGGTGCAATTTTTGATGATGCCAGAGCCAGAAGGCTCTCTTTCTGCTGTGTAGCCTGAGCTACCAGTGCCAGTTTTTCTGCCTCTGCATCATGCACCCATGCTTTACCATCCCACTTAACATACGAGCTATCCGGGGCAACTGAAACAACACCATCAGGCAGATTGCCCAGCTTGTTAATTGCGATGGCCTGCCCTGTGTGGATGTCGTAAACGGTTTTTCCTCGGTGGTCTTCGACAAGCCCCCATTTACCTGTTTGATCGTCGAACACGGCAACAAAGCCATCCGGCGCATCAGGCGGGGCAATATTAGTGCAATATGCAGGTAAACCCGTATGCGCCGGGATGAAGCCATCACTTTTACCGATAAATTCGTTTGTATCTGCGGAAAGATTATAGATGGTAATAATCCGGTCTGAATCAGTCATTTTAAACGCCATTATGCAAGCCTCACGATGTAGTTAAATGCGGTGTTTTTTACTGTGTTTTCTGCGTTACCTGCTGCGGAAACTGTAATTGCGTGGCTATGCGCTCCCAGAGTAACGTTATGAGAGTGAGCACCGATGCCTACTGTATGAGAGTGAGCACCGATACCTACTGTATGGGAATGAGCTCCAGAAGAAGATGTCGTTGTAGTGTCGGTATTAATGCCCATTTCCCAGGCACCATTAGCAGGCGCGGTCTTCCATTCAAATTTTGGACCTTTGAATGTATGGGTGTGCGCCCCCGTACTGTTGGTAGTTTTCGTACCATAGTCAAAAGACGACGATGTTTTAGTACCGTAATCGAATGACGTTGTTGCTTTTGTCCCGAGATCAGTATTTGCAGCAGATGCGGGGTGGTTATGCGACTTAATACCATCTTGCTCCAGAGACAGCACTGCACGACCACTGGCAGGTTTACCCTTGATGGTTTGCCCACGCATATCGGGAATAACGCCTGATGGATACGCAGCGCCAAGTAACGGATACGCATTTTTATCAAACGCTTGCCCCTGCATTAAGACATAACCAAAAGGTGTAGAATCAGAAGGCCACGCAATTGGCGCACCAACAGGAAAAGAATCATTCGGTGCCCACGGTGTCCAGTTGCCCGTAGAATATTTACTACGCGAATAACTCCGGGAAGTGTTGTAAACATAATAAATCTGTGTCACTCCGGCACTCTTCAGCACAACAAGAGAACCGGCGTTATTTTCCGGGTAATGCAATGCTGCGCTGGTATTGGCATTCGCACTCTGCACATACAGACCCGGCGTCTGGTAGTTATCCAGATTCTGGTTGGCACCAATATCAATACATTGCCCGTTAAAAATATCCTGTGACGTGACGTTAATGTCACCAGTCAGCGGATGATTATTAACTTTTCGACCAGACGGCACACGACCATTGGCATTATCATTCGCCTCTTTTACTGCGGCCGGAGTTGCTGCCTGAGTATCGCTGGTGCTGTTCGTCGCGCTGTTAAGCTGGACAAGCCCTTTTTGTTTTGTCGTCGCATCAACAACGCCGATCGATTCCCGTGACTCCTTCTGTGCTGCTGCCCCCCGCGCTTTAATTTCTTTCAGGTTCTGGTCAATGCGCAGAAACAGCCCGTCTCCCGTCGCAACATCTAAAGTGATATTTGATGTGTCGGATACAGCCAGGCGAAACTGCATATTCACACTGACACCACCTACCGGCTTATCGATCGTCGGGCAGTTCGCCACAGCATAAAGCTCACCGGCATCAGTCAGCAGCCCCACTTCCCGGACAGTAAAGCCTCCTGCGTCCGTTGGCAGCACGATTTTAGCCATTAACTGGTTTGACTGGTCGGGAGAAACAACCAGTTCGGCAATACTGCCCCGGTATGTTTCATTCACCAGCCGGGTTTGCGCCGGGTTGGGCTTAACCAGTTTGCCGTTGCCGTCACCCACCACAAACCAGGACAGAACGATAACAGTGCCGCTGGCCAGCGCTTCCGCTTCCAGCTCTTTACCACGGTTTGTGATAATAGAATAGTAATCAGCCATGTGTTTCCTCGGCAAAAATATCTACATCGATATGTGCTGTCGTCGCACCCGAAATATAAAACGAACCATCCATACCTATATTTGCGATCACATCAATCCGGCTCAGGTAGCTGCGCAGGTTTTTTGCCCGGTCCGTCAGTTGCCGGATCTGGTAATAAAGGGCATCGCTCACCCCCTGATTGCTGTGAACTTCAACCCTGAACGTGTACGGTGCCGCGCGCGGTGTATCCTCCCACCACTCCACAACCGTGGTCGGAAGATTTATGGCGCCCAGCGAGCGGCGAACCGCTCCCGCTGTCCCCCTGTGCTGGTGAACGTAGGGAGCGTCTTTTATCACCTGGCGTTTCTGCGCCTCTGTCCAGCTGTCATCCCAGAAATCAACGGCACTTTCCCACGCAAGCCACGGAAGAAGATGCGCAGGACAGTCGTCAGCATTCTTCACCTTGCGCACCATGTCGGTATCCAGCGCAGTAATCTGTTCTGTTGTGGCCTGTTCCTGTGCTCTTTCTCCCCCGGAAGCGCCGGGCGGCAGCAGGGAACGAAATTTATCAGCCATTGCCGTTTCCCTCTTCTCGCGTAACGTTAATCGCGGTACACCACGGTGCCTTACCGGCTTCAGCCTCCAGATCTGCGACCGGGGAAATCAGTTTCACCCTGACAACACCGGACTGTTGCAGCGCGGCATAGATTGCTGAAAGCGGGACGACGGCTTTTATTCGGTGAGAAAGGATGGTGTAGGCCCGCAAAACATCAGTCGCATTCTTCAGAACAGTCTGCGCGTCAGGGCCGTCCGGTATTTCAAGTTCGGCAGTCACTGCATACCTGACGATCTCCGCACTTTTAACGGTCACAAAGTCAGTCAGCGGCCGGACTTCATCAGCGCTCAGATTGCTCCTGACAGCATCCAGCAATGTTTCCCCCGCCGTGCCGTCTCCTGTTCGCGACAGAACGTACACATCCACTTCACCGGGACGGTTGTGTGTCTCCGGGCCACAGGCATCCGCGTCCAGCACATCGGTGTCCACTGATTTGGCATGAAAGCGGTAAGCGTTTCGCGCACCGGCGGTGTTAAGCTGCGCCCAGGAAAGCTGGATACGCTCACGAAAGGCATTGTCATCCTCCAGAACCGGGTCCACGGGAGGAACGGCATTCGGATCGCCTGGTTCAATAACAAGCCGTTTAACATTGAATGCCGCCCCAAGTTGATCAAGATCGTCATTTTTGGCGCTGGCCAGGAATACTGCCCGGATTGCGTCATTGACACGCTGAAAAGCCAGCGTTAACTGGTAGGCTGTCACCTCTCCTTGTTTGTATGCCGGATCAGACTCCACCAGCGCATCAAACTCACTGTCCAGCTCCCGCAGCCGCGACAGCCAGCGGGAAAAAATCTCCGAGGCATCCGGCACCACAATGGCATCCGGTACGGCCAGTTCGGACAGGTTGATCACGTCATAGCTGCTTGCCATAAATGGGTATGCCTCCGGTGCTCATCGGTAAATTGGTTTCCTTGTTGATCCCCTCGATATCCAGCACAAAGCCGGACTCACCTTCAGGAAAAGAGACAAGTACGCGCGTCACCTTCAGCCTGGTTTCCCAGCGGGCCAGCGCTGTAGCTGATGCAGCGATTATCCGCAGACGCGTCAGGTCATCCCGGGGGTTATCTACCAGCGAAAAGAGATCGCTGCCGTAGTCTCGTACCAGAACGCGGCTTCCGACAGGAGTGGTCAGTATGTCGCTGACGGACTGGCGCAAATGGTCAGCGCCAGACAGGCGTTTTCCTGTCCGGTTGTTTACACCGTTCATGATTAAATTCCGTTATGGAACCGCCTGGCGGCGGGAGGGTTAACCGAAATAATCCGGGCCGTTCTTATCCTTGCTTCCGGATTTTTTCGCAGATTTTACGGGCCTGCGGATATCAACGACCAGGTTATACGTGTAACTGAACCCTGCGGGCGTCAGTGAAAAAACGAGTGATTCAACAACCCAGCTGCGATCTTCGCGGGAACCGAAGCCGGATGTCGTCACTCCGGCTTCGGCAGTTAGCGGAACATGCTTCGGTCGGCAGGGGCCTGTCACCGTCATTTTCTGTTCATTCCGCCCGGCCTGTGTCTTTCTGGCTTTTGCCTGCTGTTCGGCGGTGTTCTTCTCTGCCTGGGTATACGGGTTAGTCATTGCCGGGCCGTCATGTTCAACGGAGACCGTTTTTGTTTTTCCATCCGCTTCGTCGTAGTAACGAACACCGATTTTCTTTTCAGCCTTTCCCCCGCTGCCAGTGGCTTTTCCCGTGGAGCTGCCGCGCTGTCCTTCACTGTAGGTCCAGTTCGACACTTCATCCGGTGTGATAGTGATCCCTCCGGTTTGTTTCCCGGAAACCGTAGCCGTTGCCCCCTGCTGTAAAAAAAGCCAGTAACCGCCAGCCGGTTTACTCACCGCATTGTAAGTACGGGCGAGACGGGACAGCAGATTCGCGTCGGATTCAGCAACCTGATCAATATGATCGATATGTATATCAGCAAGCCCGGCGGCAACTTTCGGGATAAGGCCATTATCCCTCGCAACCGTTTTGACAAGATCGGCCAGTCGCAGATTATCCCAGCTCCGCGTTTTCTGGCCTGTCACATCACCCGGTTGCTTCTGCGCATTCATCGGTGCAGCGGTTGCATAAATCTCGATTCGTCTTGGCGGCCCACTGCTGGCGACACCGCTGACAACAAACCAGCCCTTGTCCACCAGATGATTGTTAAAGCCCAGCGCCGCCTGCAGCCTGGCCCCCTTCGTCGGGAGGGCCAGCGTTTCAGACAGTAATGTAATTTTCAGTTCATCCGCTTTCGCGGTGGCGCCACTATAATCCGTCAGCGTCAGCTCCGCCAGGCTCTGCTGCAGCGCGCGGGTAATATCCTTTCCTTCTGCCTTAATACTGAATGCCGGAGCATATTCAGGCGATGTAATCTGATTAGCCATATTAATCCCACAAACTAAAAGGCGAATCCTCAACGGGCAGCACCAGATCAGGCAGGGTGATAAGCAGGCCGGAAGAGTAAACCGCCCCGTAATCCGCCAGCCCCTGATTTACTTCCAGAACCTGTGTTACTGAATAAGAGAGGTTTTCAGTGCCATAATGCAAAGCGCAAATGGCATCCAGGACATCACCGTCACGGGTTTGATATATCGTCGGCATAATGTTTTAACGTCATGGTCCAGTTTTTATTACGATGGCCCCCACCGGGCAGAAAGCGGTTCGTTGTATCCGAAAAGTCAGTCACTACCCACCACCCGAGCACATCCCCTTCACCGCTGACCAGTTGCCGGGGTCTGGCCATGTCAGCAAGATCAAAAAGGTCATTTACCGCATCCACGCCTTTTCGAAAAAAAGCGTGTGCCTGTCCTTCAAGTTTTACAGTCCGCCCGGGCTTGCCGGTGTACTGGAGCAGGTCCTGGTTCCCTATCCGTTCCTGCTCACTCCACCGCCAACTGGCTTCGCGTGTAAGCTGGTTATATGCGGTGGTATCAATCGAAAAGGCAAAATCCCCCAGCATCATCATGACACTGGCCTGCCGGGCGCCGCGCTGCGCGCCCGCCTGCCGCTGACCGGATTCTTCAATCAATGGAATGATTTCACTCACCAGATAAGCCCTCCATCAGTCAGGCTGTTATCACCGTTAAATGCAAAATTATTTTTGGTTACGGCTGACACCTCATCGGCAATGGCTTTCTCATCCTGGCCCGGTGCCGCATTGATTTCGAACCGGTACTCAAATTTCCGGTTGTCGGTGATCTGCCGGGATGGCTGTTTATCCAGGCTGTCTATCCTCTGCAGCAACGCGTCCCAGTATCCGGCATCACTGGTTGCCCGCGCCGGATCACCGGATACATCAGGTCTCCTGGCGGATGGTAGCGAGTACCTGCCCGGATCGCTGGTGCTGCCATGTCCCCCGTTGTCCGACGGTTCAGGCACACCAGCCACGGGTAACTGAAACTTATCCCAGGCGCTGGTATTCTCCCGGGTATCACCAGCCTGGGATGCCCGCTCACGATTCTGTTGCAGGGCGGCATCCCAGTTCAGAAGCGTCCCGCTGCTGTCAGGAGTAAGGTACTTATCCAGTGATTTATTGAAGGTTTCATCGTCGTCTTTGATAAATCCCCTGGTGCCGATATACGCATTTTTCACTTCATCGGGCAGATTCGGGTTGTCAGCCAGCGTCTGCTCAAACCACTCTCCCTGTCCCTTTCTCTGAGCGGTCATTCGTGCGATATCAACCGATCCGGTCATCGCCAGAGATTTAAGCACCTCCTTCTGGTCAGAAGAACTGTCGGGCAGCAGCCACGAAAGCTTTTTAGCCAGCGCATAAATAATTTTGCCGACAAAAACGACGCCCTGACCGAAAGACAGGACGCCCGGATACAGATCATTACGCAGAAAAGTAACAATGCGTTTTATCCCGCCGCCTTTAAACCAGTCGGCAAGATCATCCGTCAGGCGCCGTACATCCGGGGCCAGCTCATTACCCAGTTGCCCGGATATTTCAGCAACGGCGGAGGAGAATACAGTACGCAGGTTACTGATGGCCTGATGCCCTGCAATCGCACCCTCGGCCCCTTCTTTTGTGACGAGGTTATAGCGGCGCTGCTCATCCATCAGTTCGCGGTAACTTCTGCCGGACTGTTTGATGAGCATCAGCAGTTTGCTGGCTTCTCCCCCGAAAAGGGAATCCAGCGCAAAGGAGGCTTTTGACTCATCCTCCAGGCTGAGCGCGCGCTCAACAATTTTATTGAACTGCGCCATATCACTAAGTCCGGCAAAATCACCGGCTTTGAAGCCCAGCGTTTCAAAAGCATCCTGCAGCGAACCCTGCTTACCGTTCTGCTTATACTCACCGGCTTTATGCAGATACTCTTCGAACAGATCGCCAATATTTTCCCCGTTCATATCGTACTGTTTTGCCAGCGTGTCCCAGGCATTAAACGTGGTGACATCCACACCGTAGCTTTTTGCCACATTCGCACGCTGGGCGGTTTCTGCGTTGGTGGCTGCCGGAGCGATAAGCGTACCAAGCGCGGAGGCCACCACACCGCCGCCGCCAATCGCCAGCCCCGGCCCGACCATCCCACCCAGTTGCCCGGCGATCCCCAGCCCGCGCCGGAACAACCCCTTGCCAGCGCTCTTGAATGACTGTATGCGCTGCGCTTTCTGCAACTGTGCATTCAGTTTCTGCTGTTCAGTCTCTGTTTTCCTGATCTCCCTGGACACTTCCGAATAACGCCGTTTAAGATCTCCCAGACTTTCCCCCGCCAGCTTTGCGCGTTTAATCTCCGCAGCCAGCTTTGTCTGGTCCTTTGTCAGCCGTTCAGACTGCCTGCCGATATCCTTCAGGCTTTTCTGCAGGCCGTTTGCTGAACGGCTCCAGGAACTGTCGATGTTACCGCCGAAAGTAATAACGGCCTTAAGGTTCTGGCTTATTCCGGCCACGGTTCATTACCTCCAGTTCATCAGTCAGAAAATCGGTAAAAGTGCTGAACGGCATATCAAGATAATCCGCCATCGGAAAATGCAGACGCCGCCCAAGAAACCTTACAGCCCGGAGAAGTCCTCTTTCGGTCGCTTCGCGGGCGGGAGCATAAAAACGTTAAATGTGTCCAGCAGTTGTGCATAATCCGCCGCTGTCAGTTGCCAGATATCCCGTTCGCTGAGGTTGCAGAGCAGAGCGATCATGCGGGCTTCTTTTTCTTCTTCATTGCCACGATCCTTTGCATGAGCGATACGGTCACGAACAAGTGGCTCACGCATTGTCACTTCATCAAGTACCGCGCCCCCCTCAAGCGTGACGGGGGAGAACAGTTTGATTACACGGGTTTCACCGGGAATACTCATAAATAACTCCATAAAAAAACGGCCCGCAGGCCGTTATTGTGAAAAGGGGAATCAAAGGCGAACTTTTGCGGCCAGGCCGGACAGGACATCCACACCATTGACACGGCGCGCAAAACGCTCGGTATCAATGGCAAAAAGCTCCCGGCCCTCCAGCGACTGCCGGTAATAATTCACGGCAATATCCACCGTAACGGCATTTTCAGACAGGTTCTCTTTTCCACGGGCATCCGGTGTGACGGTCTGGACAAAACCTTCAATTTCCTCAACCGTCCCCCGCGCTGTACCATTGCCCAGATACCCCTGATAGGCCGTAAACCGGGAACGGCTGCCGCTGACAAAACCGAAGCTGGCAAGCATGTCAGCATCGATGCCATAAAATTTGACCTGGCAGGTCAGCGCCTCCATACCGTCATCCACCGGAGTGGGAGCGTCCTGGGCGCCGGTACGCAGATCTGTTTTAACAACAGCCAGAGACGGCGGCGTAAATTCATGCGCCCCCTGGATACGAATCCCCTGCTGGAAGAAAGTCCAGACGCGTAATGTATTTTTATCGCTCATGCTGCAAGCATCTCCTCAAGCGCATAGTTGTTGTTCACCCGGACACGCAGGCTGATGAGTTCAGTCGGCGATTTCGGCCCGAAATCGTAGTTGATGTACAGGACACCCGCAGCCATGCTTTCTGCGGTGTTCAGCTCTTCATCCAGCCAGGCCCGCCCGCCGAAAATGGCCCTCATTCCCACAAGCTGGCGCATATAAGCATTGATGGTGCCGATAATGTCGTCCGCGTTCTCACGATCAAGAGGGCGGTCCACATACTCCAGCATGGCTTCCTGGATGCTGTCCTCAATCACATCCGCTGTACGTCGGACGGATTCAAAACGCCATTGTGGATCGGTCGCGCACAGCCGGTTCCCCCAGTGTTTAAACCCGGCACGGCGGATAATGGTGGAAACGTTCTGCATATTGAGCAGGTTGGCATCACAGTTCTCTTCGCCAAGAATAAATTCATCCACCTGTTCAACGCCCAGGATGTTGTAGATCTCCTGGTTGGATTTACTCCACCACCAGCCTTTTTCGTAATCGATTCTGGCGCGCAACCCGGCGGCAAAGGCAGAATAAGGACGGTACACCAGCTGGCCGTCAGCGTTACTGACCTGGACGCGCGGTCGCAGCAATTCTGTCCGTGCGCCATAGGACTGGCGGCGCTGCACCACTTCCTGCAGGGTTGCGCCGGAAGCACAGTCCACATAAGCGATCGCCCGGAGTTTTCCGGCGACGGTCTCCAGCGCTTTCCCCGCCGCATCGTCTTCACTGAAACCTGGCGCAATCACAATACGCGGCTGATACGTGGTGACAGATTTCGCTGATGACAGCAGCCCGATCCCCTTCAGGACTGCCGCGCGCTGTTTAGTTTCCTCACTCTCCTGCGCAACACGCACAACCACCGTCAGCGCATTACGCTGATCGTTGATATCGGTCAGGGCCTGTTTCAGCGTCCCGTTATCACCGAGGCGGGATAACAGCGTGGTCCCGACGACCGCCACAGGCGTGTTGAGCGGAAAAGGTTCATCCTCGCCGCCGGATAGCTGGAGGATGAATGGCGAAACAAGCCCGCCTCCGGCGCCTGCTGCCTTTACCTTTCCCCCTTCAGCCTCATTGACGACCCCGGCCACCTCTGCGGGTGTGGCGGTAATGACACCATTTTCATCGCAGCCCAGCGTGATCTTCAGGGTAAGCGACTCCGGGTCCCAGACCGCAGATGTCCCGACGGCAACCGGATTTTCTGCATCCGTCTGTCCGGCCACCGCTTCAACATTGATAATATTCCCCCCCCGCCCCTTCAGGGTTGCGGTGAAGTCGAGAACGTTATCCAGAATCGGCGTGCCGGATGACCCCGAAGCCGCTGTTCCGTCAGACGCGTCCGGGGCGGTTCCCACAAGGCCAATGATGGCCGTCTGAATAGTCGTGACAGCAACGGTTCCCGGTGTCAGTTCAATTGTTTCAACACCATGTAACTGAGCCATGTTTTATCTCCAGGCATAAAAAAACCTGCCGAAGCAGGTCACATTTTCTGATTAGTTTTTCCCGTGGTCCCGCCGCTGTCGCCGGGGTGATCATGGTCGTTAAAGGTCTCGCGGATTTTGCTCATACTGCCGGCTTTATCAGTGATCTCCTTCGTGGCACCGATATTTCCGCTCACATTCGTGTCGGCGTTGATCTGCGTTTTACCCTGGACAGTGAGGGTGTCAGTGATTTCAACCGGGCCATCCAGCGTCCCTTTCCCGACGATTGTGTATGTGCCGCCCGCTGCCAGGGTGATCGTCAGGGCATGCGCCGCACGGTCGTACCGGATCTCAGTACCGTCTCCGTAGCGGGTGATATGCTCACTTTCGCTACCTCCCGGTACTGGCATCGCGCCGGTATTCCAGCCCGGATACACCCGCCCGTTGTTCAGCTCACCGGCCTCAGACAGCACCGTGACCGCATCCCCCACCGCATACGGATTGGAGTCCGCACGGTTAGCGCCCGCAAAGCCCTGACAGAGCGGCAGCCAGGCGGTAACGATATCGCCCAAATCGACCCGGCATTTCGGGATACCGTCATGCTTCACTGAATGGATGACACCGCGCCGCACGATGTTCGCCAGCCTGCGCTGTAAGTCACCCTCAATATCACTCATCAGGTTTTGCCTCGTAAATCAGCCGGTAATCGTCCACATGCGCGCGCCCAATATCCGGTGCCTTACCGAGCCAGACAGCTTTAAGCGGAGCATTCAGCTGCGCAAACGGATCTGCACCGAAGGCCGCTGACTGTGTGTAAGAAATACGCCAGACAAGATAGTCATCCATGCGCGGATCAAATTCATCGCGCCCGGCATCAATGAAAACGGCGGGTTCAGGATAATTCAGACCGAACTGCTGTCCGTCGATCCACTGGGTAATATCAGCCGCCGCCGTGCGCAGGAAAATTTCTGGCTTGCTGACGCCTGAAGCGGCGGGGTCCACCACCACAAAGAGATCGCAGGAAAGCACCACGTTCAGTTGCCCTTCGTTTCCCCCGCCCTGCTCCCAGCCGTTAATGGTGAGCCAGACAGCGGGCGTGACCAGGCCGGAAAAGCGCGGTACATTTTTTTCCGGGTAGGCATCAGCATCCCGGACCCATTCAATTTTTTTCAGCGCACCGATCACGGCGTCGTGATACTGCGCCAGCAGGAGTGGCTCCGCCATCGTTCATTACCTCAGACAGAAATACGGGCTTTCACACGCCCGCGCAGATCGGTTTCAAAGTGATGCATAAAAATCTCCATCGCTTCTGCAAAGGCGTTATCCTCGATGTAGTTCAGCATCGGTTCGTAGATATCAATTTCAGCCTCATGGGTGCGGCGGGTCTGCGGGTCACGAATCACCACCGTCCGGCGGTTTTCCCGTCGGGAGCGTGCAACCTCGCCATTCTCAAACGTGCGTGCCGACAGCAGACGGCCTTTCGGCGTGAATCCCGCGTTATCGGCCTGCCGCCTGGCTTTAATGAATCGCCCGGTATTTTTGTCCCTGCGCGTGTGATGAGGTCTGATCCTGCCGGAAATACGCCCTTTGAGATCCTTCACTTTTATGGCGTTGAGACCAAACCAGAGACGAAAATTATCGAGGCGGGAACCGCGATCCAGACGGAATGAAAGCAACCGGCGACGCACCAGATTAATGCTTCTGGGAGCCAGGCCATCTTTCAGATCGGCCATTGCCTTTTTCCGTAATGTGGCCGCTGTCCGCTTTAATGCCCTGGAATATGCCGCGCGAAATTGTTTCTGGGTTGCCCCAATGCTTTCCGCTATTCCCCAGATAGCATCCACATCAATATCGACAGGTAAATCCCGCCGCAACCGTGATCCCCGCGCCATATCAGCTCCACTTCGTTATTTCGGGCTGGGGCTTACCCGGCTCCCCGTATGCCAGGGTAACCCGTGTTCGCCCTTCTTCATCAGCACCGACATGAGTGACACGCCAGGGTAAATTGTTAATCAGGACCCGGTCGTGCTTTGACAGTCCGGCAATATCTGCGGTCATGGCGCTGAAGGCCGGGACATGGTTCTGGATTTCTCCGCCTCCCGGCACGCTGACAGGCGCGTCCGGCGATTCGAAAATCACCGTGACGGGCCGCTGCTCATCACCGACAGAAATAATGGCCGGAACCTCTTCGGCAAATGCCCGGTCTATCCGGGCATCCGCTCTCGCCAGACGTTCACGGAAGCGGTTCATCAGTAGCCAAGCCGTACAGGAACAAACTCGTCATCAGCAGCAGCCTCAGCCCAGGCCGTACCCGCCAGAGGGTTCGGCGCAGCCTCCTCACCCGCTTCCGCAGTCAGTTTACCGTCTGCCAGATACAGTTTCTGACCAACAGTGACCACTTCAGCCGCCTTTGGCAGTACGAATACGCCTGTGGTATGCAGTACGCCCCACAATCCTGCCGGGATATCATCGTGAGCTACGCCCACCAGCGCCCCTGAAAGTACGGCTTCACCTGAATGAATATCTGCCGCACCGATATTATGAAAATCAAGAGTGTTGCCGTCCTGCTGATAGTTCTTCGCCATTTTTCTCTCCGGATGAAAAGGAGCAGCACACGCTGCTCCGTAATAAAAAAACCGTCAGAATACGGTCGTTTATTTTTTGGTGACTTTAACCATGCCGCGCCAGTCAAGCGGCGCCACCCCCGCATCGATGCGCACCTTGAATGCGGCACCGTCCACGGTGAAGCCCTGCTGCTGCTCAAGATACGGGGTATCAATACCATCCAGATACGCCACCTCAATGGTGTCGCGCCCCTGCGCAGCGGTCAGGTAATAATCCGTCGGGCTGCTGTCATCCAGGCGGGCCTCAGAGGCCACCGTCACAAAGTTCTGGATCGGGTTAACGATACCGCTGTTCGCGTCCGCGCCCGGTACACTTGCGGATTTAATCAGCTGGTTAGCCCGGGACTCAATTGCCACTGGCGTCAGCATGTAGGCAGGACGAATGTTCAGACGGCGATCGCCGGATTTTTGTAGCAGCATCGCTTTACGCGCAGTATCCAGCCCTTCGATACTCAGATCAGCCGCCACTAGGTTGCCGTGATCGGCGTGGAACAACGGCTTGCCGTCCGACATTTTCGGGTTGCTGGTCAGTACTGCCCACACCAGATCGCCCACGGTGGCGCGCGCGGCAAGCCCCATTGCCTGCGGGATACGCGTCAGCATATCCAGGTCGTCGTTGATGATAGTCTGGCGGTCAATGCTGAAAAGCTCACCATAGGTGGCCAGTGCAATCGGCTCACCGCGATCTTTAATGGTGACATATTTATATTCCGCCCCGGCACGAACCTTACGCAGCGATGCAAGTGATTCCAGACCGACGCGGTGCGCGGTTTTGAAATCGGTCAGCGTGCCTTTACGGGTCCACTGTTCAAATGTCTCGCTGGCCTCATCCCAGCCCAGCAGTGCTGCCTTGTGCGCCACATCCATCAGGATATTGCCGAAATCGCTGCTGCTGTGGGTGAACGCCAGCCCGACCATCGCCTGCGCTGTACCGGCACCTGAAATACCAATGCCGCGATCCACCAGCGAGGCGCGCGCCAGCTCACGCAGGGTATAACCGTTATAAGCGTTATCCTTCTCAGCCTGCGCATAGCCCGCGCGGTTCATTACCGCAGCACGGATGGAATCACCGACAAGATTGCCGTTACCGGCATAAAGATGAATGGCGCCCGGGCCCGCACTCGGGGTTGTCCCTGCGGCCAGCGCCTGCAGCAGTTTGTCACGGGCCTTTTCAGCCGTGCAGGAAAAGTCGGCAAGGCATTCAGCCTTCAGCGTCGCGAAGGTCGGGAACGCCTCAAACACAGCGGAAACCGTATTTACGCGTTCCGCGTTCGCCGTCTGCATCTGCTGCTGTAGTTGCTGAGCCAGCGCGGTGATATCGATGTTTGTCATCTGCGGCGCGGGCTGTTGTGGTGCCTGCTGGGTCTGGGTTGCCTGCACTGGTGCGGGCTGCTGAACCGGAGCAGGCGGCTGATTCACAGGGGCTTCGGCACGCGGCGTAAAAAGGGTCTTAATCTGTTCAGGCATATTCTGGTAATCCTTCAGTTTATTTTCATTCACACAGGCCGCAGCCTGCAGTTCAGGTTCAAGCGTGTCGGCGAAGCCTTTTTCCACCGCTTCAGCGCCGTTGAGCCAGGTTTCAGCTTTCAGCATTGCTTCCAGTTCTTCCTGTCCAAGCCCGGTCTTGTTCATGTAGGCGCTGAGCATCAGCGCTTCATTACGATCCAGCCAGTCGGCATAATCCCGCATATCGTCAGAATCCCCGGCGATACCACCCCACGGTTTATGCACCATAAGCCAGGCGTTTTCCGGCATATGCACCGTGGCGCCAGGCAAACAGACAATCATCGAAGCCATACTGGCCGCCACACCGTCCACCCAGATATCCACTTTCGCTTTCAGCCGCGCCAGGGTGTTATAGATCGCAAACCCCTGCATCACATCGCCACCGGGACTGTGAATATGCAAATCCACTGCGCTGGCGTCGAAAACACCGGCCTCCTTACAGTCCGTGACAAACTGCTGGGCGGTGATCCCCCAGCCGCCGATCACGTCATAAAGGAAAATCTCCACGCGCCCGGCGGCCAGCGCGCGGATCTCATACCAGCACTGGCCATTTGCGGCATCAACGCCCGCCAGGCTGGCGCGGGGGTTAATCATCATCTTCCGGCGGCTGCCCGGTTTGTTTTGCGGTTGCATCAGGCATAGCTCCTTTGTCGTTGGCGGCATCTGAATCAAACACCAGCCCGTGTTTACGGTTAAATTCGGTTTCGCGCATTCGCTGGCGTTTGACCTCCTGGGGAGACTGACCACGGGCGCGTATCCATTCTGCTTCGGTTCCCGCGCCGCCACGGACAATCCCCTTCCAGGCGTTGGCCTCTTTCACCGGATCGATCCACGGCATCACCGGACCGAGATAGGTCGCGTTGAACAGCGTCTGGCGGTCTACATCTGACGGGATATCCATCGTGAGCAGCGCCATCGCCAGCCAAGCGCGATATACCGGGCGACTGTGCTGACCGACAAACCACTGCTGCAGGACGTTGTAGCCTTCCTGCCCCTCCACCAGTTCCTGCCGCTGGGCACTGTAAGTGCCGTTATAGTCACGGGCGATGCTGGAATAGGTGCCCCGGCTGCCAGCGGCGACGGCACGCAGCTGACCGTTGCGGAATTCATGGAGATGAACGTTCGGGCGGTTTGACTCAACCATCCCGAGATCTTCACCCGGCGCCAGATCGTCAAAAATCATGCCCGGCGCGATATCGAAATGACGGTATTTTTTCTCTGGCCCTTTCCAGTCGTCATCCCCTGGAAAACTGGCCGCATCCCCGCGTTTGATATAAAAGCCCAGAGCGGCAGCGATGCGGGCGGCCACACGTTCGCTCTCTTCGTAGTCCTTGATATCGCTCAGACGTTTAATCACGCCGTGCAACAGGCTGACGCCGCGCAACTGGTGCAGGCGTCGCCGCTGCGCAAGATGCAGCATGTTTTCTGCCGAAACGGTTTTAAGCTCTGCGCTGAAACGGGCCATGTTCGCCGGGTGATATTTATAGACGCGGTATCCCGTCGGCCTGCCCCAGGAATTGACGATAATGCCCTGCCGCACCTGCTGCCCGGCGACGCTGTTGAGATTCATCGGCACAAAATCGGCTTCAAGAAGTTCAAGCGAAAACGGCACGCTGGTTGAATGGGTCAACCCCGCTACCGGCCCGCGCACCAGCTGGGTAAAAATTTCACCGTCACGCAGCGCAGAGCGCAGGGCCAGCCGCTCGGCTTCCGGTCGCGTGAACATGCCTGTCACCTCCGGGCGCACCGACCATTCTGACCAGAGCGCGGATATCCTGGCCGCAAAATCTTCATGCAGCTTGCCATCCAGCCCCAGCGGCTGCGGCTCCACCTGAATCCCCTGCGCACCGATTACCCGCTCTTCCAGTTTGTCCAGCAGGCCAATGACGATGTCGTGATCTTCATCCAGCGCCCTTGCCTGCTCGCGCAGCGACACACCAGCGGCAAAGACAGCCGTATCCGCAGAACGGCTTTCCCGCTTTCCTTTATGAAGGCGCGACGGCTGCGCGGCTTCATACGCCTGCAGCAGCATTCTGTTTCGCGCACGCGCAACCGCCCACCCTGGCGCAATGGCGCCAAGTGCTCTGTCAAAAATGCCCATGTGAAGCCTTAAAGAAAGTTAGCGAGTTTGAAAGAACCGCTGCGACGACTCACGGTTTCCCAGCGTTTTTCCCAGTATTCTAGCTCTTTACGCAGCGCTACCGGATCATGGTTAGTAATGGCGCGCCCGTTCACACCAGTGAAAGACACGCTTTTACCATCAAGGGAGTCACGGTAAGCCTGGCGAACCGTAACCAGCATCTGCTGAATTTCTGTTTTCGTCACAGCCAGCCTCCGTTTTCGCTGACACCCAGCCAGCCGCCAGACAGCGTGCTGGCCTGTTCAGTTTCTGAAACCGGAGACGAACGTGCAGGCACCGCTTTTTTCACAGCAATCTCCCTGGGGCGTTCCCCGTCAATAATGTTTGAATTGATATCCTGAGCAGCCGCCCAGGCTGGCGGTTGTTCCCAGTCACGGATTTTTTCGTAGCCGCGCAGGATCGCGACAGCGTGGGCATAACAGAAAAGGTCAAAGGCTTCGTTATTGCCTTTTCCCGGCTTACGCCATTTTCCGTCTGTCCCACGTTCTTCGTAGGTCAGTTCCTCGTAGAACCATTCCCCGAGCCAGTCAGGAAAATGGATATACCCTGCCCCGGGCGTTTCACGCTCAAGGTTATTACTGAGCTGGTCTTTAAGCAGGTCGGTCTGCAACAGATAAACCGGAACCTCGCCGCGCGCATCCGCCCGGCGATCGCTTCGGTCAGTGTTATCGGGATGGGTTCTGGTAATGATTTTCTGACGTTTCGTGCTGTCCCCTTTAATCAGGTAAACCCGTTTACCCAGACCATCACGGCGACACTGACGCCAGAATTTATAGGCGTTATCCGTGACACCATCTTCCCCGCCACTGTCGACCGCCATTGCCAGTACAGGCATCCGCTGCGAAGGACTGGACTGGAGCGGATACGTTTTTTCCAGCACATCCGTGATCAGCAGCTTCCAGTCTTCAGGATAGGAGCCTGGATGCAGTGGCTGAGTTTCGCCATTTTCATCACAGCGCAGGGACTGGCGGATGTTATAGCGATCCACCAGCCAGCGTTCCCCGTTTTCACCGTAACCAATGATCTGGACCACAAAGCGGCGTTTCTTCCCGCCCTGCACGTCAACTGACGCCAGCAGGAAACGGACTTTGGGCGGCACCAGCCGTTTGCCGTAATCTTCAGCCCGCTGCATCAGCACATCGGCGCGTCTCTGCTCACTGGCCGCGCGCGGCAGGTACGGCAGCCCCCAGTCGGTGTTAATCACCGCGCGCAGGGTCTCTTCACTGCCGGTTGCTTCATAGTCCTGCTCCGCCGTCAGCAGCTTGTAGACCAGCTGGGACCAGGTCTGATAAGCCGCTGCCGGACCTTCCATCCAGAACGACGCGATACGCGAACGGCGACCTTCCCCCGTAATATTGCCTTCCCTGTCGATCACCAGGCCCTCACGTAACCAGACGCCCTTTCCGTTAAGTTCCCGCTTTTTATCGGCGGTAATAATGCCGTTACAATGCGGGCACTCAATATGCGCGGCTTCACTGGCTTTCACCGGATCAGGTGTTTCCCGGTAGCCTGTCATTGCCTCCATTGCAGGTTGAAAGTATTCCCCGCAGTGTGGGCATGGCCAGTACCAGCGGCGGCGATCGCCGCGATTGTATAAAGCCAGAATTCCGGTGGTTGGCGGAGCTTCATGCGGCGATTTACGCCGCCACTTGGTATTGGTGATTTCCCTGCCCGGAGAGCTTTCGACCAGTGTCATCCCCGCAGACATAAAGGTGGTGGTACGTTTGGAGGCAAGGGTAAAGCCATCGCCCTCGCCATCAATATCTTCAGGGAAGCGATCGTAATCTGTCAGCGCCACGCATTTAAAATCTGACGAGGACATGATGTTGATGGAAGGCCAGCCAATCTTCAGGTAGTTCCCGGCAAGGAAGGTCCTGTCATGCACGTTGTTGTCGTTGCGTAACGGGCTCAGCCGCTTTGCCACTTCCGGGCTGACACGAAATGTTCTGGCAAGACGTTTTTTGGAGTGTTCACGCGCTTTCTCTTCCGTCATCTGAACAATGAGCATATCCGACGGATCACAGACAATGTTGTACACCACCCATCCATCAATCAGACCGATTGTCTTACCTGTTCGGGCCGGGCCAACAAAAATGACAGCATCATATTCACGCGATGCCAGGCAGTTCATGGGTTCCACGACATAGGGGGCAAGGTCCGGGTCCCATTTAACATAGTTACCCACACCAACCGGGACATGCATGTATTTATGTACGGCCTCGGCAACAGGCATTCGACGTGGCGCCCTGATGATCCCGGCAGTGTTTTTTCTGACCTCCGCCGCCGTGGCCTGTCGCATGGCTTACTCCTCTTCTGACGAACTGTCCTCCTGTTCCGGCGTATCTGCCTGTTCAACCTTCAGGGCAATCTGATCCCGCAGATCATCAATTACTTTTTGCACCCTGACCACAGCAGCAGGTGTCATCGCGCAATCGCGCTCCAGAATATCCGGCAGCGTTTCCAGTACCTGAACGACGGCTTTCACCATCGAGGAAAATTCGCGGGTAACTGCCGATGCCGGAATAAGTTCACCTGTTTCCTGCTGGAACTTAAGGCGTTCACGTTCAGACTGAAACCACGCTTTGCGATCGGGTGGCAGCATCTTATCGACGTCCACCAGTTCCGGTGTTGTTGTTCGGCCCAGCAGTTCCCGGAGAATATCCAGAACGGAATAAAGTTTGAGACGGGAATTACTGCCGGGAGCAGGTTCGACATTATTCAGCCTGCTGGCGACCGTCTGACGATGCAGATCGGTAAGCGCCGCCAGCTGGTTAATATTAAGGCGGAGATTTTTCAGCTCGTTATCCATGATGATGAACAAAAATTAATCATTTCGACATCGTGAATAATTTCACGACTGAAATATCAACAGGTTAAGGGAATGATGATGATGCCGATAAAATGCAAAAAACCAGCCGTTTTCCGCGTGTCCTCGCCCCCTCGGTGCTCAGAATCACCGGAAGGACCCACTGAAATGATAATGATTATCAATTAATAAGGTATAAAAAAGGCCGCCTAAGCGACCTGATGAGTAAGGGAGAATTTATATGAGTTTGATCTTAACTGCGTAACCTTCGAGACCAGTCATGGTTTCTCTGGGAGTAAACTCAATTTCAGAAACTTCTTTGCCCGTTTTTTTTCTCAATTCAGCAATCTTTTTAGAGATAAGGGCGGAAATTTCTGCTTCTGCTTTTAGCTTTTGTTCCTCTAAACTCATATTGACCTCTTCTGGTTTTTCAAAAGTATGAACATGCCAGTAAAGTGGTTGATAGCATAAGTTTTCAACACTAACTTATTATAAATTATAATCTATTTTCCAGCCATTCTCTCAAGTGTAAAGGAGCATGAGAGCTACATAAAAGCTTTTCAGTGAATACACTGAACCCTGTCAAAACAGTTAGAACATCATGTATGATGAATTCATTCCAGAACTATATTCAATTATTGTTTTTCAATAACCTGATTCAGTTTAAACGTCTCATTTTTATTGCACATCAACAACAATTCAGTGCACAACAACCGTCGGTCTGATAATTATCGAGAAGCAACAAACAGTGCCTTACAACGAGGACAGATTAATGTTCTACCTTGGTTAATCTTTACTACTGACTGTCGAGATTTATGTCCGCACTCCGGACAGATTACAGTGATATTTGATGAATTACTGAATAATTTTATTACTTTATTTAAGAATGACATAGGAAATACCTGCCCCAATGAATATGTTTCAGCATATCATCAATTGTCTAAAAAACACTCAAACAAAGAGCTATTGAACATCGGGAGGTGTATGGTTGTGATCCCCTCCCTAAAAAAGGAGTTACCACTCATGACATACTCCAGTGGGCTCAGGCAATTCAAAGAACGTCCAGTCGAAGTCAAATGTCCGGAATGTTCACGCATAACGAATCAGAAATCCAGACAGTTGCGCAGAGATAAGCCATTGAAATGCTCTTACTGCGGACACATCTTCCTGCCATCCGAATGTTCATGCATAGGTGGATAACCGACTAATTAGAAAGAGAAAATTAACATTTAGAGTGCAAACGCTTTTTAAAATGAGTAACTGATTATGAGCCACAAAAATGAAAAAATTATAGAAGGATATGTGATTGAAACTTTACTCCGTGGAGAGATATCACATCCCGTATGCATCCATCGGGTGAAATTTACTAATGGTAAGTTTGCTTTGATTCGCAGTGTAGGAAATGTCTGTTTTGTTGCCGGTGCATCCATCAGACGAGAAAAGTCATACTGGTCTATTCATAATACAAAAATCAGGCTTCTTCCGTTTGAATACATTAGTGAAACTGAGTCTAAAAGACGCTTTCAGGAGGGATAGGACGAATCATTTTTCTCAACCCAGTTTCCTTTGCTGTCCTTCACAACCTCAATAAACTCTTCGGTCGGAGACGGTGAACCACCTTCGTCCTCCCACTCACTTAAGGATTGTTGCCACTCTTCCTGTGTCAGAACTTTTCCTGTTACAGAACTTCGTAGATAAATCGTCATAACCAATCTCAGCCCAATAAAATGTCTTTCTTAACTATCATTATAGGTGAAATACGGGGTTACCTCTTTTCCTTGTACCACGACACCACCTCTGTCCATAATCTTACAGAGGCGAATAAGCAGAACAATCAGTTACATCAATTTCCTTGCTGCTTCCAGTATCTCCTCAGAAGATAGTTCACGGTCAGTAGCCACATTTACAATTTGGTGATCGCCAGTCAGAGATGGGAACCCCGCAGACATAACAGTCAAATGCGCTTTTTCACCATTAGGGTAATCCCGCAATATTGTTGTTATGGCCGGCATAACCTCTACGACAGCAGCAGGTTCTGCATTAAAAAATACTATTACTTTTTTCATAAGGTTATCCAGATTAGTGGCGAAAACCATGCTGATTACACAAGATAAAAAGGCCCCCGTAGCGGAGCCTTAATTTACTTCCGAAAATCCAGAGTAGCCTGTCCGGAATTGATGTATGAAACAATGTTATCAAATGTAATCATTGGTGATTTACAAAAAATACATTTCGCTCCGGACGGATTTTTGTCAGTAACATCAAACACGGATGTCCTGAATTGTGACCCATGGCAGCATGGACACCTGAAGTGAATATAGTTAGAGATAATTGCCGCCTTAAAGTGCCACAACATTTACAGCTGACGGGCCTTTTGGTCCTTGCTCGACGGAAAATTCGACTTCCTGATTTTCATTAAGAGTACGGAAATCTTCACTTTGAATTGCAGAGAAATGCACAAAAACATCCTTGCTACCGTCTTTTGGTGTTATAAATCCAAAGCCTTTTTCAGGATTGAACCATTTGACCAGACCAGTGATTTTATTTGACATAATTAATACCTTTTTGAGTAAGCCCTTAGACATGATGGTCTGAATAAAATTTATCAGAGAGAAAAAAACCTAAAGAAATCTCAAGAGATATTAAGAATGAGAGGTATTACAATAACTGCTTCAGATAATTTTGTATCAAACCGCACATTCATTAACGCATGGTTAACCATGCTTAGCAAGCATTAGTTTTGTAAAGAAATTCTTAGTCTCTTTCTGCATCATTTGAATGGTAAAAATAACAGAACTGGATTTATAAATAAACTCTGTCATGCTGATCCAAACCTTTATCTGTCACCCTAAGTTTTCAAGGGATTTAGGCTCATGGAAGAGTCAATTTTTTAAGCCGTGTAGATCACGACACTAATAGTGTTAGCATATCAATAGATAACGTCAATATCGACGTAAATCAGCACATTCGCCAACCGCTCCAGTCAGTGCAAACCATGATACATAGTGATACTAAGATAAATGTCCGGAAATGAAGGCGAGCTATTTCTTATCGAAACGTGTATGGTTGCAGCCTTATAAAAACAGGAAGCAAACTATGTCCGGACGTAAAGATACAAAAAATCGTCGTAATCACCTTGTAAAATGTTCCTGTCCTGCCTGCTCAAAAGATTCAGAACATAGCTTTATGAGAGTTCAAAAAGGGACACAACTCATCTGCCCATACTGCAGCACGTTGTTCCAGTCAGCCTTAGTTCCTTCTTTATCACGGTAAAACCCTGCCTGGGTGGTAATGCTTTTCTTACGTTAGTTAGCCCCGCCGCTTACGGGGTCATCGCCAGGACAACATACATTCTCGCCAACACCTGAGTCAAAAATACTAACAACTTGTTTATGTTATTTCCCCTGGAAACTGTTTAATGGTGTAGTATGGAAGGCTAGTATCATTAACCACAAGGAAATAAAATGTACTTCCATGAGGTCATATCATCAAAAATAAAATCTATTGGTTACTACCCTTCAGAGAAAATACTGGAGATAGCGTTTGTAGATTCAGGTACTTATCAATACATTAGAGTGTCGAAAAAAACTTACAATTCCTTTGTGACGGCAAAATCCAAAGGTCGATTCTTTGATGGCGTAATTAATAGCAAATATCTTTGCCGAAAAACAAGGTAAGCCAACACAAAGGATGCCCGACTCATCACCGTCCTGCTCTCTACTTACATATTAAAATGGAAGAAACCGATACATCGGGATGTTTCACACTTTCTCGTTCTCACTATATCGCGGAGGAATATGACCGGATATGGACAATAGTTAAACAGCTAGAAATCAGCCGTCATCCAATATGTTTTCTCTGCTTTAGTGCTTAATTTCTTTTACTCCCTGTTTGCAGTTGAACTGTACTGCTTTGTTGTGCGCCAGAATGTCTTTCTTCGTATACCGATCCATTACTTCAATATCATGCTCAGTAAGGTAGATGACGCGTACCCAGTCACAGGCCGTGTCCGTTACTTCAGGTTTTGCGGGTAAAGTTCTCACGCAACTCGCGGTCAACATCGTCATCAGGAAGATGATTAACAGTCTGCTGTACATCCCTGGCTCCTTTTGTTGTCTCTACCCGGCGTTCTGCAACTGCTTCAGTAGCTGCCGCGCGTTCTTCTGTGCGTTGAATTCCCGCTTTGGTTTCCGCTTTGCTGGTGCCGCGCGCGTGACCGAAACCAAATGCGCCTGCAATTGCGGCCAGCACAGCAACAACCAGGCCGATAATCATCTCCAGCGTCATATAACCACCCGCTCCTTTACCCAGCCATAAACAAACGTCTCGTTCGCGCTGCGCTGTTCTGCCAGTTCGAGATAACGTTGACCCTGACTGCAATTCAGGGCGCGGAGCATAACCAGTTCGCCCTCTTTCCCGCGACGAGAAAGATAGCTTTTCAGCGCGCTGATAGTTCGTGGACCGATAAAGCCATCTGCAATCAGATCGGGATAAAGTGAGCCCTGAATGTTGAACACGTTCAGCCAGCGCTGAAACCATTTGGTCTGAACCGATGGGCCCATGTTTACGCCCGTGCCGCAGAGTTCGGCGGCGATGGCTGGTGACACCTCGGAAACAAGGTCGAAGCCTGGGCCCGTCCAGTAGTCAGCCGTCAGAATATCCAGCGCCTGCTGGCGGGTGAGGTTCCGCATATCTCCGGTGTACCCGTGGGCCCGAGCTACCGCTTGCGTAATTCCCCAGTTTGTTGGCCCGCCTTTATCGTCAGGATGATTAACGTAACCCCCTTCTTTACCGAGAATGGCGTCAAAAATTTCGTCTTTAGTCATTAGTGCCTCAGATGATCAACCAGACGTGCAACGTTGCCTCTTACGGCCACCAGCACGGAAAGGAAAATGATGTTGGCCCCAATCGTGGCCCATGAGGAATGAGGGTAAATGCCGCACAGATAGGCCAGTGGCACAGTGCTGTATGTGACTGTAATAAGCCACGCCAGACGCGATACCCACGGACGATGCCGGGAATCACCCCGGCGGTAAAACATCAGGGTTATTACCACCCCTGCGCAGAGTAGCGCGTTAACAGTTGCTGACAGGTCATTTAGTACCACCTGAACCTCCCCGGCGCGTTATCAGCGCCACCAGCGAGCCGACATCCTGATTATTCAGGAACGTCAGTATTTTGACGGCTAATGCAGAAACGATTACTGCGCCGATGGCGTCCAGAGGTTTATCGTTGTAACCCGTCCAGGTCGCCAGTTTTGAACCCACCAGCCCGGAGCATAGAATTCCAGCGATATACGACACGACGAAATACGCCAGGCGGCGGGTTGCGCTCAAATCTGCGGCGGTAGCAATGTAAAATACAGCCCCTGCAAATGCGCCGAACACCACACCGTAATCAGTTCCGGTCAACAGCCCATAGACACTAGCCCCCGTCAGGGCGCCGCCGGCTAACCCGGTGCCGGAAATCGGATCGGACATTGGTCCCCCTCATTGCTGTGAATCCTCTCAGAAAACTTGAGGGGAAATAAAAAAGGCCACCGGATGGCAGCCTTCATAAAAGATGTCTGGAATGAATCAGGAAAAATCGGCGATATGACAGGGGTACTGATGCAATGCACCTCGCGAATACCCCTGTCGTATCGCCGGAAAGCAAAAGCCCCGACTGGCGGGGCTCTCGTCATAATCAAATTGTCGCTTCTCATCGCTGCCATTGTGGCGCAGCTCTGCCAAGCATGAATGGATTATCTAACTTTCTGGGTAGAATTCAATGTAAGTAACCGAAAATAGCACTAAAAGCTAAAATGACAATTTCTAATCATCCAAAAGCTTCCGGGCTGACAGATAAACCTTCGCTCTGAAAATCTGCAAACACCACTTAACCCGCTCCCTCGCCTTTTCGGGAGTTAACCACGGCGCTATTGCCCGCAACTCTCTTGTAATATCAGAGATTTTTTTTCGCGTGGTGTAATACTGAAGACCAACGACATATACCGGATCATTGACATCAAGCGCCAGCAGCACGGATTGCTCAACAAAATCAACATCATCATTATGCAAAGCTTCATCAATTACGCTGGTGGCTGGCTGGGGCCATAGAATGGTGTGAGCGCGATTCAGTGCCTGCTGCCCCTTAAATCCCTCACTGCGGGCCTGGTTCAGCGCAGCCGTAAAACGCTCCAGCGCTTTATCTGACCAGCGACCTCCCCTCAGTACATTCCAGCATTCATGTCCCCTGGGCATGCGTGGGGCAGTTCCCCCGCTCACACCTTCCCCCCATATCGTTAACAGTGATTTGATCCATGCCGACTGAATCCCGGTAAGGAGAGTACATTTCCCCAGCCAGCTTTTGCGGGGTGCCGATGCTGCTTTTTCCAGCGCTGCGCGGTGTGAACGTTTTTGACGTGGCGTCATAGTTTTTTTCTCCTTTATGCCAGCACGCCAAGCGCGAACGCCCGGTCCAGCACATTTTTCAACATTTCAAGCTGAGAACCGTATTTACGTTCAAACTTGACCGGATCGTTATGCAGTTCTGTGTGATGTTCACGGCACAGCGGAAGGGTAAAGCTGTCATGGGCTTTTGTTCCCATTCCTCCCTGCCCGTGCCCGATAAGATGATGGGGATCGTCTGATGGCATTCCGCAGCATTCGCACGGCTGGGTCTTCACCCACTGAACATATTCAGGATTTACCCAGCGAATACGTTTTGGCCGCTTCATAAGGGTTTGCGGGGATTCTGGATCAACGGTCAGCGTCACAGCAGGCTCTGTCGCCGGTATTACCGGAATAACGTCACCCGGCAGCAATTCCAGGCGTTTTTCCAGAATGCTGGTGGCCGGAACCGAAGGGACGATCTCGCTTTCCTTATAGACTGACCGCAACGGTTCGTTCGGCAGTGCCAGAGCGCGGCTCGCCATCCCTTCCGGTATCGCTACGGCGACGCCGGAATACACGGCCCACCAGCACAATTCAGCAAGTGAAAGCTCTCTGTCTTTACCACACCTTAGCGCCGCTAATACGTTATCAATCACCCACTCGATCAGGTTCTTGCGGGCCAGCGCCGAAAGTTGCTCCGTTGCCTGCTCCCGCAGCTGGTTATCACAATGCCAGCAGACACGTATTGCCCCCGGCTCGTGTCGCATATTGACCAGCTCGCTGTGGTGATACTCTGAATGCGGCCACTGGCAATGGCTTACCCGACGTCGTAACCATTCCTCCAGCGCCGTAATTCCTCCAGCAGCACGGATCACCCGTTCATCAGTAAAAAACGGCACCAGCCCGCTGTCTTCTGCCAGTGGCTGGCGAGCATCAGGGATTTTCCCGGATGGCCAGCGCGTCATATACTCTGGCGGCTTTTCTATCAGCACCCGACCATGATGAAACAAACCGAGCAACTCACTGCCTGGCTTCAGCATTATCAGCCCCATTTCACGAACGATTACGGGTTTGAGCAGCGCGCGCATTCAATAATCTCCCGGATGATTATTTGCCCCTTTTCTCCCCATATTTTTGTGACGCGCCCGTCCCACACGCGGCTGTCGTCGTCAAATATCGCGTCAAGTAACGCCTTTTCGAGATTGTCCTTGTCTGGTTTCTGCTGGTGCGGTTTCCCGCTCATTTCGGCGCGGCGCTTCCTGCTCCAGCTAGCGGGCATGGGAAGTATGAATGTGACGTGATAACCCGACTCAGGCAGTGAGACCTTGTTCAGCCTGACTTCATCGCAGAACGCACGATAGCGAAGCACCGGCGGGCGTTTCTGCCATTTATCCCGCTGAGTCATTCTGGGTTTACCGAGCGGCGTAATGTCGTAGACGTGCATAATCACCCCCACATCCGCGAGCGATACGATTTTTTAGTGCGCGCCGGGCTGGCGTTTTCAGTCAGTAATGCACTGACAATCCAAAAACATGGATCAGAGTCCAGACTTCTCTCTGTTTTAATACCCTTTGCCCGGTATCGTTCCACCAGCTCGTCGGCCTGCTCGGTGGTCAGCCCGTGATGAGTGAACCAGCTCCGTTTCATGCCACCTCCCGAATGAGCGGCAACAGAAATGCGCTGGCGTTGGGTAACGTCAGTGAGGATCGTATTTTGAAGTGGTTTTGCGCCATCGTTTTCTCCGTGGCGCAGCAGGTATAGGTTGTTCAGGCCTATGACGGGAGTGTAACAGAATTCAGAGAAACGCGATAACCAGCGCGTTCCAGCATCTGGGTAAAGAGACTCGGCGTTCCGATAATCTCATCGTCCTTTAGCGGCATGAAAGACACCATGTTACCGCGCCGGTACATCAGCGCACGTTCACATTCAGGAAATGAGTGCAGCCTGGCAACGATAACCCCATCGTGACATCTGATAACTGCATAGCCTTTTTTTGGTAATTCTTCTAATACTTCCACCGAAAATCCCTCCCGAAAACCAGGGCAATAACCAAACGCTCAGATATCAATAAAACCAGTCGTCGGCGCTTTCCCAGGTCTCCTGAAGAATCTCCTCAATGCATTGCTTATCCCCTTTATCCCCCCCCAGAATACTCAGACCGTCAGCTCCGGCGCGACGAACTGTTAGTTTCACATCTTCATAGCTCTGACTGAGTCTGCGTAACAGTTCAGCTTCTAGTGCTGGCACTGCGCCATCAGGAAGTTTCTTAGTACGATCAATGGTTAATTCAATTTGCATAATGGCCTCCCATCGCATTTACTGTATATTCATACAGTACACCTATAAATCAGAATGATCAACGATTTAAGAGCACAAAACGTTAACTCGGGGGCGCAATATTTTTGTGTAAAAACCACCGCAGTGGCTCTTGATAAAAGAAAACCCGCATCAGCGGGTTAGTTCTCCAGTTCTCGTCTATATGTTCATAAGCAATATATCCGGCGTATCATCCAACTCTCCGATCAATGGCTCATGTGGTCAGTCTCGTATCGCTGGAGCATCTGAACTGACCTTTACAATTCACCTCTATTGAGAACGTAATTTATTTTTTACGTTCTCAATTGGAGTTATACGTTCCCTTGTACTATTTTCGCCCCTCATAGCCGTCCATATAAGTGGCAGAAATCGCATCTCCCATAACCTTTAGTTCTTTCGGTGAGGGCGTACTGCTGTCGGTGTAGGTTCTGCCCGCAAATTTTTCTTCTGACCGAATAGATTTCAGAAACTCCTCGCTGCGGAACTGACTAACCCGTTGCAGCGCTTCCTCCCGTGACACACCTGCTGCTCTGTCTTTTGCCCCCATCTCCTGGAACTGCCTGAAGAATGGCACCATCATCCTGATGCTATCGGCTTTTTTGACATAAAAATTTGGGTTAAACCCATCATCCGCTGCGTAAACATACTGTCGGGCATGGCGCTCTGCACTTGTCTTCGGAGTGCAGGCAGTGGTCATCAGCATAGCGGCCAGCGTGGTACATAACATAACGGTAGAGATTTTTTTCACAGGGTGCTCCTTGTCTGAAAACACTGTCTCATCAGTGAGTTGTGGTCTGCGTCTATCATACACCTGTCATTTTCCTGGCGCTATTGACACCCAAAATATCCCGGCGTAGCATAAATTATGCTGTATATATATCAATGTGTTTATATACAGCATAATTGTATTTTTTAACCGTCAAAGAGGAAATATTTATGTCTGATTCAGTTACAGTTTCTTATTACAAAGATGGCCTGCCCTATAATGCTAAAGGTGAAGTTATTATTACTATTACAGGGAAACCGCCCGAAGGGACTGGTGGTGGTGGTTCGGTCTCCACCGGAAACTACGGTGGAGCAACATCACAGATTGGTCACTCTCTGGCCAAATGGTCGACTAAAAACCTTCAGAAAACAAAAGCCGCCCAAGCGAAGCGAGAGCTAGAATTCAGGCAGATCGTAGAGAAAGCCAAAACATCTCTGGCAGCAATGACAAATAAACTAAACGCAATCACTGCTCAGGCCGTAGCCGCAGCACACAGTGGCCCGTCTGCTGTCGATCTGGCTCACAATAATAACGCAGCTATGGAAGCAGAAGCGAAACGCCTGGCACTTGCTAAGGCAGAGGCAAAGGCACGAGAAGACGCTCGTAAAGCCGAAGAAGCATTAAAAATAGCTCAACAGAAACATGAGGAGGAGGCTAAACAACTCGCAGAAACAGAACGGAAACTAAAACTGGCAGAAGAGGAAGAAAAACGAATTGCAGCCCTAAGCCAAGAAGCAAAAGATGTTGAATATGCCAAAAAAAATCTTGAAGATTCTAAGTCTAAACTAGCATCAGAAGACCAGAACATCTCATCTCTCCGCAAAAAAAATGATTCATACAAAATCTCATTGAATAATGAGAACAAACAGATCACATCCAAACGCGCTGAACTTGAAAAATTACAAAGTGAATTACTTCAGGCAGTAGAAACCTCAAAAAAACTTCAGCATTTAGCAAATGACCCAAACCAAAGTCGCTTATTTTTTAATGCAAGATCAAATATAGTTAGAATATCTAATTTAAAGGATAAAAAGGAATCTGAAATATCAAGCTCAGAGAAACGCATTAATCAACTGAATAATGAATTAAAAAACACTCAAAAATCTTTGGATCAGGCTTTAGCTCGGCGGAATCAAAATTTAAAAGAAATTAGTAGTAATGAGTTAAAGTTAAAAGTCGCCAATGAAAAGCTATCACAGGCATTAATAAAAGATGCTATTGATACCACCGTTGGTTTCTTTAAAGATATAACTGAGAAATATGGTAAAAAATACTCAGACCTCGCCAAAAACCTAGCAGAGAAAGCGAAAGGAAAGAAAATTGGCAACGTAAATGAGGCTTTTGCGGCTTACGAGAAATATAAAAATGTACTTGACAAAAAATTCGGAGCAAAAGACAGAGAGGCAATTATTAACGCTCTAAAATCAGCAGATTATGCTGATTTGGCAAAGCATCTTAACCAGTTTGCCAAGTATCTAAAAATTACAGGCCGCGTTTCTGCCGGGTATGATATCTATTCAGATATTCAGAATGCTTTGAAAACAGGCCAATGGAAACCTCTCTTCCTTACTCTAGAAAAAATTTCCTTCGATGCCGGGGTCGCTTATATTGTGGCTATCATGTTTAGTATTATAGCCACAACATCTATCGGTATTTTTGGGGTCGCGATTGTAACGGGAATTATCTGTGCATTTGTTGACAAAAATGATTTAGAGCTTTTGAATAATTCATTGGGCCTATAACCCCCCTTAGTTACCATAATTACGAATAGTAACTAATACAACACCTAGCAGTCCAACAGGGATTGCTAGGATATAGCAAATGCAAAAGAACACTGCTTCTAAAGCCGGTTTTGCTTGTGTTTCTTGAAAGAAACCACTGTGCCAAAATTCTTTTGTTGTAAATTTAAGAAATAAATTCTCTATAGTAACCTTTGAAAAGGGGTACAGAAAAAAACTTACTGCACAAAATAGTAATAAATAAAAAGATAGTGCGCTATCAGGGTTATTAAACCAGTCGTAAAGTGACATAAACAAAGGCAGGACACCCCATACAATATTTTTTAAATAATATCTGAATGTCATATCGTAATTTAACCTCAATGTTTTGTATTAGTGTAATTACTAAAGTATGCCTACGAAACCAATTTAACGTAACCAGAATACCTGTATCTCATCGTTCTATCAATCAAACAACCGTTAGGCCATTTGATTGATAGAATTTACCATGATTTATTCCATGACTCTTCGTTTTATTGATGATGTGTCTGCCACGCCTTCAGCATAGCATCGCGGATGTTCCATTAAAGGGGTCTGAAGCCCAATCATTAATGCGATGATCATTCCCTCCCTTACCTCCCCGTATGTGGAGTCTCCGTTAATAATGGTAATACCAGCGGCTTTGCACCCTTTGTTTCCAGCAGTTCATCAATCGCACGTACAGCATCAGCGATGATGTAATCCATACATCCGCCATTTGAGTATTTGAGGTGGCGCTGTAACACGTCGCGAACGTGGCTTAGCCGCTCGGTTGTAAGCGGACCATTTGCAGGATGGTTCACACCAAGGCCTGTTAGTTTTTTATCGTTTGTCATGACTTAGTCCTTAACGAAAATGATCCAGTGGGTTTTGTCGTTCTTCCCGGTACGCTGGCCAATTGCTGGTTTCTCGTCGGTCAGCGCCAGAATCGGGCTTACCGGGATCTGCGTTTCATTCCATTTGAATATGAGAACTCCGTGTGGCCGCAGTACGCGAAAAGCTTCTTTGAATCCGGCTCGCAGGTCAGAACGCCACGTTTTTTTTGTTCAGTCGCCCGTATTTTTTACCCATCCATGCAGACTGACCAACGCGCTCCAGGTGCGGCGGATCAAACACTACAACAGGAAACGACTCATCGGCGAACGGTAGCGCCCGGAAATCAGCAATCAGCTCGGGGCTGATAACAAGGCGGCGACCATCACAAAGGGTGTGCTGCTCGGCGCGGATATCAGTAAACACTGCGCGGGTGTCGCGCTTGTTGAACCAGAACATGCGCGACCCGCAGCACATATCAAGAATTGTTGCCGTGTCTGTCATGCTGCTGGCTCCTCAAACAGCACTTCACCGTCCAGTCCACCAACCTGATACAGAATCGAACCGTCCTCCCGATACTCCATCTTGTTAATCGGGTCGATACTGTCCAGCAGCAGGCGACGGCGAGTATTCTCGGCAAAGTGACGGCGCCCCGTTTCCTTGTGGTAAAACTCATTCTTGCCGACCACCCACATTCTTTCCGTTTCATGCAATTTTTTACGCTTCGGACCGTCTTTGGTGATCACAATGCCTGTGTGAGTTTTCGTTATGCTCATGCCCGTGCGCTCCCGAAAATTTTGTGGATCTGATAGCCCTGCCAGTTCTGGCGACAAACATCGGTTATAAGCAGCGACTGTGGCGCGGGCTGATTTTGCTCAGGCAACCTGACTTTTGTCTGCCAGCGCTGAACAAGCCGGTACAGCGGCTTTCCTAGTTTACCGACATTCTTCAAAACACCAATACGGATCAGGCGCCCGGTAATTGCGTGAGTATGTTTGTTACTCCATCCCATCTGGCGCCCAAGCTTCAGGACTGAGGCGATTTTGTTTGTTTCAAGGAACGCGATCACCGCCAGTTGGTCTTTACTTCTCAGGGTTACTTTTTCCATGTGGTCACCTCCGAGCCATACGCAGGCATTCTTCGCGCCGCTGCGCGATACGGGCCACTTCGACAGAATTGCTGGCAATAGCCAACATGTCGGTATAAACCGTTGCCGCGCGGCGCCACAGCCCACGGGACTCCAGATTTCTGGCGATGCTTTCAACTGCCTGCGTTTTTACGGGATCGCTCTTTTCTTCCATGAACGGCAACGTTACGTCAGGTATTACCGCGCCGGGCGCCACGTCATAGACGTACTGTGTACCATTGTGACTGCGGGTTATCGTCCCGCTGACAGTCAGCGCACGCAGGAAACGCCCTGCCGTTCCGGCGGCAATATCCAGCGCTTCACAGACATCACGCAATACACACCCGGGAATGTGACGAACAACTACCGCCACTTGGTCTTTTTGTGAAAGTTCTTTAGTCATTGGTCAAAACTCGTTTAGTTGATTAAGCCTGCCGCTTTGCGGCGTCTGTATTCCTCCATCAGCAATTGTGCCGGTGTTGGCCCTTCCGGATGGTGCGGCGCCGCCAGCTGGCGACGAATTGGCGGGATGGACAGGCCATTGCTGACATGTTTTGTCCACTTCGTGAGTAATTTTTCTGCCAGTTTTTTCAGCTCCCCCTCTGTCATCTGGCGTTCAACGCCAGTCCTGCGCATTTCGACGCAAATGTGGTACAGCACTGGCTGCGGCCACGGATATTTGTCGCTGCCGGAATAACGGTATGATTCGTTACGCCAGCGCTTGTATTCAGCCATCACCCGGTCTGACGTGAGGCTGAACGGGTTAGCCCCGCTCTCAGAAACCAGCGAAACGAACTCAGCAAGATCCGGCGGCCAGGTGTTCCCGACTGCGCAACGCTCCATGCACTGCTGGCAGACCAGTTTGATCTGGCTTTCAGTCATCGAGCCGATCTGAGCAATCCAGATAGCCGAAGGCTCCGTTCCGTTCTTCTGCGTCCAGCGGTTCGAAAATATCTCCCCCATGACTTCCCATAGCCGCCACGCCGTCTCTGTCGCCAGCAAGTCGGTTTTTACGTTCCCATTCTGCTCTGGCTTCTCGTATCTGCTGTACAGCTCGTGATGGTGCAGATCCTGTTCGTAATCCCGCATTGTTTTCCCCTCCGGTTGCTGGTTTGATTTGTGTGCTGGCCCGGCCTAAATGCCGTGCAAATTTCTGCTCCCACTGCACCTGGTGGAACACCTTCCCTTCGGCTTGCCAGTAAGTAATAAAACTGTTCAGTTCCGCTGGAAGGTTAATTCCCGGCTTTAACGGCATGCCCCATAGTTCAGCCATCCGCTTAAAATCCTGTGAAGGTGTCCAGGACGGATGCATGGCAAATTTTCCGAATGACTGAACATTGCCAAATACAATCCCTGGCTGGTTCGGATAGTCCGGCGAAACTGGTTCGACCACTTTACTATGTGTAGGGTTTAGATCTTTATGGTTCCTTGGTAGATTCCCGATCCCGTTTTTGGGTGTCTTTGAAGGAAAAAACGGGTGTCTTTGGTCATTTTTAAGGCAACCGTTTTTGGGTGACTTACCGTTAAGAACCCCGTTTTCGGGTGGCTTTAAAGGCTCCCGATTTTGGGTGTGTTCAGAATCAACAACGCTTTCTTCGACACCTAATAATTTGTATACGGGTATCTGTTTAGTTCGCCCCTTTCGTTCCCCGGTGTCGGCAATAAGTCCGATTTCGATCAAATGCCGTAAACCAGCCTGCACGGTTTTTTTGTCCAGTTCCGTTGCCTCTGCAAGTGCAGCAACAGATGGATATGCACATAAGTCAGCCCCGCACATATCTGCCAGCCAGGTAAGGATCGCCTTACTGGAAGATTTTCCGGTTTTAACTTTTTTGGCCCATCGCATTGCATCAATGCTCATGTAGCCTCCCCGTGTATAGCCTGCTCATTGGTAAAAACTCGTTAAAAAATTTGCGGCGCTACGGCGCTGATACTCGCCAGTAGTGGTCCCGCCGCATCTGCTGGCAGCATGTTGAATAACGCGATCGCCGCTTCGCGAATCTCTTTTTCAAGCTTGTGCAACGGCGCGCCGAGCAGTTTGGCCTGGTGTGCCTCGCTGCATTCTTTTACTGCACAGGCCACCAGCTCAGTTTCCGTTTTCCCCTGCCGTAAGCCGTGCGTTCTGGCAATTTCAATCGGCATAGCAGAAGCAATCGCGGACGCCAGTTGCATAACGTAAGCCGTGTATTTGCCGGAGTTATTTTCATTCTTGAGATAGCGGAACAGGTTCTGCTTGTTCACAGTGATCCCGCGACCGCCCTGCTTGCTCCAGTGTTCAGCCACCAGTTGCGCAATCTTTTCCTGAGCCTGCCCGGGTAATGTCGATTCCCATTCCCTGACTGCTTCACGGATCGCGCGGTGCCGGATAGTGTCACGCCGCTGCGGTTTATATTGATTTTCAGATTTCAGCGGAATGGCTACCCGCTGGTTATGATGCTCATACATTACGGAATGCATCGTTAAGCTCCCTGTAGAGGTATCCCGTCAGTTGGGTTTGGATAGAGATCTGGGCGGAGTTCATGCGGCGTAATTCCAGTAACGTTGTAGATCTGCAAAACTCGCGATGAAGGTACCGAGCCTTTACTTTTCCACTGGCTTACAGCCATACCGCTGACACCTATTGCAAAGGCTAATTTGTTGGCGGAGCCTGCAATTCGAATTGCGTTATCAAGAGCCGTCATGTTTTTTCTCCTTGTTAAGATAGAGATAATAAATCATAGGTTTATATATAATGCAAATATTTAATTTATTGTGAGCATAAACCAAACATTTACAATAACTGCATGAGACAGAATGAAGAGTTTGATAACCAACTAGTTGCTCGCTTAGAAGAGATCACTCAAAGAGGCATCAGCAAGGCTGAGATGGCCAGAATCGCAGGGGTCACACCCCAAGCGGTTAACGGGTGGTTTAAAAAGGGAGTGATAAGCAAGAAGTCTGCAATAGCTATTGCGGCCGCCGCTAACGTGTCTGTAACTTGGTTATTGGGTGAAAAAGTTGCTGAGGATTCAGGTCTAAAACCTAATGAGACTAAAATGCTTAACCTCTTCAGGCAGCTTCCAGAGTCGGAGCAGGAAAAAATGATAGATCTCTTTGCTCTTCGGCTTAAAGAAATCGACGAATATGTTGAGAAGTATTTACGCGGACGATTTAAATCAAACGATTAGTTAGTGTGTAGCAAACACGCTTAATGAAACCGGCTTTTGCCGGTTTTTTTGTGCCCACTCCCATCTAAAACTTCTGACTCATCCAGTTCTACCCCGCCAAATCTAAAGTTTACATTTAATATAAATTCAATATTGACACAAAACATAAACCAGTGCTTTAATCACTATCAAGCAAAGACATTCATCAAGGCAGGACGCCCACGTAGTAGCTGCCGGTGGCATACGAAGCACCGGATGAGATGACGAATATTATGCGCAGCAGGTTCCACCGTTCCGTCGGCCAGACGCAAAAGGCAAAGAAGAGGAATGACCATGATTGATTTCGCACGCAAGCCAGCACGGCAGCAGGCCGTTCTGCTTAACCGTATTGAAGTAATAATCCGCCTTATCTGTTACACCCTGGCTCAGAAAGGCGACCCGTCTGTAGACCAGCAGACCGCATCACGCCCGTAAACGAGTTTTGACCAATGGCTGTTTCCAGCCTGATGCTCAGTGCACGGGGCATCGTGATGGTAATACCGCCATCGTAACCAACAGGAGACGAAGACCTGTTCGGTTAATTTGAGAAAATCTTCTTTGCCCGTCCCGTGGCGGGCTCTTTTTCGGAGGTTTTTATGTCAGCGAACGAACTGGCATTGAGATTCAGCACAGCACCTGCAGAGCAACTGATTGGTGTTTTGCCTGTCCGCGAAGTCAAAGAAGCCCTGCGTGATGAAGTGGAAGATGACGTTCTGGGCGAGGCCTGGACAGAACATAACTTTGAAATGGAAGCGATTGGGGAACAGCTCGATGAGACTGCTCAATTGGCCAGAAAATTTGAACTGGCTGCCGAAGCATTTGCCACCGCAATCAAACTGGCGCTGACGCTTCCACACAGTGAGGCAACCCCTGTTCTGCAGAATACCCTCAGAGATAATCCCGGTTACGGTCGCGAACCGACTAAGGATGCGTAATGGAATTTGGAATGAAGCGTGTTGTGGCATCTGTTCAGGCCGTGGCGATCCTTAAAAGGATTTACAACGGCAAACCAGTAACCATCGCATCTATCAGTAAAGAATCCAGGCTGTCTGTCTCATACCTGGAGCAGATTTTTTCAAGGCTTCGCGGCAGCAACATTGTTACCAGCCAGCGTGGCCCCGGCGGTGGATACCATCTGAAAAAGATGAATCCCAGCGTTGCTGATGTCGTTCGCGCCGTGACGCGCACGCCGGATTCGTTCGAACCCGTGCTGAATGCCCTGGAGTGGGTTCCCGTCGCGCAGCTGTCGCAGGGAAAATCCCCGGCCCCATAAAGCACAAAACCCGCGCAAGGCGGGTTAAGTACCCGGTTAGCCGACCAAAGCTTCCCGGAACGAGTTTTGACCAATGACCACTACCACAGGCGGCAATCATCAGCTGCCGGGTATCTTACAACCTTAAGGAGCCCGAACGCAATGAACACATATGCGTATCTCATTAAAGCAAAAGCCAAAGCGGCAGACGCTAAAAACCTCTTTTGCTGGTTCTCTGCAAAATCCGACTCACGCGCTGAACGCGAAATCCTCAATATTCTGGAAGACTCCGGGATTGAAGTCGGTCGTGGTGCTGACCACCAGTTGCCGATTCGTACTAACTGGTTTGTTGTTGACGATCTGCCAGAAGAAGGAAAGCTGGATGACACCTGGTGTGACCGTTACGAACTCGGCGAGGATGGGGTTAGCTGGAAAAAAATTGTATCCGACAATACGGGCGACGCAGACGAAACCACAGCATCGGACGCTCCGCAAGATGATAAGCCCAATGCAGAACCATCGAAGGGCGAAGAATCCAGCGAGCAGGTAAACGATGCAGCATCCGAAGAAGAAGTCGGGAGCATCCAGCAAGACCAGGGTGCAAGCGAAGAAAGCAACAATCGCACTGAAACCCCGGAATTAACCGTTGTTGCGACAATGCCCTTCCGTCACCGCGTTCTCGCCCAATTTATTGCCGATGGTGAGTATCTCTATCACGTCGATGCCGGGCAGAAAAAAGACATTTTGCGCCTTGAAATGGACACTGATAATTCGTATGTCCAGAACCTTTTGCTGGCGGCTGAAAACGTTGAACAATTTAAAAAAGCGCTTGAATCCGACATTCATAAAGTAGTGAATGCCGTTAAAAAGGTATTTCCTCTTGATGGCAAAACGCCAGAACTGGCAACCGTTATCCAGTTTTTTAATGCCTGGTTTAATACAGAACATATTGATCGCGTACTTCTCACGAAGGAATGGGTTAACGGCAATCGCGTCTCCTGCATCCAGAGAACATCCAGCGGAGCTAGCGCTGGTGGCGGAAACAGAACTGATCGTAGCCCTGAGTACATCCATACCTTCGAAACGATGGATTACGAAATTGCGGCGGCCACGCTGCCGATGGATTTTGATATTTACAATATTCCGCTATCCATTTATCGCCGTTCTAAAGAGATCATCACTAAAAAAGAGAGCCCGTGGAAAGAGTGGTCTGCCGCACTTCGCGCGACTCCCGGCATTCTGGATTTTTCCCGTGCCGCAATTTTTGCGTTAATTCGTGACGCGGGTGCACACATCCATAATTTTCCAGATCGCATGCGTGGTTATATCAATGCCAATCTGACGGAAAAAAACCACGAAAAACCAACAGAGGAAACTCTGGCCGCCGCGCGACAGATTAACTCAGTCGCAGTAACCCTGGATGCAGTTAAGGATGCGATTAACGGCCAGAAAGAAACGCCAGTCCCTGATGGCGTGGGCGAAGAATATGCCTTTGTTGGTAAAAAACTCATCACTGAAGCCCTGTCTCGTACTGAGCAACCGAGCATCGAAAACCTCGGCAATGGTGTCTATTCCATCGACAGCCTGGTTAACACCCCACCAGCACAGCCATTATCTGTTGTTGACTATGTCCGCCAGCTCTCTGCTGAAGAAAAACTGAATGCGGATAACATAGAGGAGACCGCCAGCGATGTGCAGATGGAAGAAACTGGTAACGATGAAGCCAAAGCTGGTACTGAAATGTCGCAGAGCGAAGCAGCAACTCAGTCAGATGAAGGCAGTGATACAGATGGTTCGCAAACAGATCCCCTGAATAATGGACCCGCTCACCAAATTGCAGTTCAAAAACCAGACAAACTTTATTCCCACTTAATGGTGGATCTGGAAACGATGGGCAATAAACCCGATGCGCCAGTCGTTTCCGTTGGCGCCGTATTTTTTGACCCGGCAACCGGCGATACCGGCGCGGAATTCTACAAAGTCGTCAGTCTGGAATCTGCTATGGCATGGGGTGGCGTACCAGATGCATCAACGATCGTCTGGTGGATGAAGCAGTCAGCTGAAGCGCGCTCTGCGATCGTTATGGATGATACAATTCAGCTTGATGACGCCCTCTTCCAGCTTAATGACTTCATCGCAGAAAATGCTGCAAACGGTCCATCGTTAATGCAGGTCTGGGGCAATGGTGCCTCATTCGACAATGTCATTCTCCGCCAGTCTTATGACCGAACCGGCATCGACTGCCCCTGGATGTTCTGGAATGACCGGGACGTTCGGACAATGGTCGAGCTAGGTAAAGCCGTGGGTATTAATCCGCGCTATGACATTAAGTTTGAAGGTGACATGCACAACGCATTGTCCGATGCCCGACACCAGGTCAAATACGTATCCGCCATCTGGCAGCGACTGACTGCAAACTGATTTTTCAATATCAATCTTCGCCAGCTGCGCTGCGTATTATGCAGCTGGCTATCGAGAGCGATGGCTATGAGTGAACAAAGTCTGATACCTCTGCGGGACTGGAAAGCTCGCAGGTTACACTTTCCCATAACAATGCCATGCCTGGTGAAGCACGGGAAGCTGGGATATATACAACCACGGCCAATAAAAATTGGAAATCGTTGGTGTATTGATGAACGGGCTATTTATATCGGCCCCGGAGCAACAGGAATAGAACCTGAAATTCACAGTGACGACGACGAAATTTTGCGGGAGATACTAAGCGATGTCGCCAAGGCCACGAAAAAATAATGTATCAATCTCCGGGTTATATGCCCGGTTCGATCGCCGCACCGCAAAAACCTATTATCAATACAAAAATCCTTTAACAGGGAAGTTTCACGGTCTGGGAACAGACAGGGAAAAAGCAGAAAAAATAGCCACAACAGCAAACCAAAGAATTGCAGTGGCTGAGGCAGAGCATTATTTACGCCAGATAGATGAAACCCCTAAAGCAGTAGTACAGCGAGGAATTAGTCTTAAAGCATGGATTGAACGATATCTGAAAATACAGAGACAAAGCCTGGATACAGGTTCCCTTTCCGAAAAACGATACAAAGAAAAAAAACGCATGGCCGAATTACTTTCCAGGCGACTGGGTTCTCGTCCGATGAAGAGTCTGGAGGTGAAAGATTTTGCCGTTCTGTTGGATGAGTTTTTGGATGCTGGCCATGCCAGTAGCGCGCTTTGTAATCGCGTTGTATGGGTGGATATTTTTCTTGAGGCTCAGCATGCCGGTGAAGTACCTCCGGGCTGGAATCCTCCTAACGCAACTAAAAAACCATCTGTTAAGGTGAGACGTGCGCGCCTGTCACTTGATGAGTGGAAAAAAATTCTGGATAAGATCCCGGCAGATCATTATGCGCATAACGCGATGCTTCTTGCACTCGTTACGGGTCAGCGCCGGGAAGATATCGCTAATATGAAATTCTCCGACATCAGGAACGGATACTTACACATTGAGCAAATCAAGACAGGTTCCCGTATAGCTTTACCTCTGAATTTACGTTGTGATGCCATCGGCATGACACTTGAGGATGTGATCCGAAAATGCCGGGATCGTTTTGTCAGTCCCTACCTGCTGCACGGGAAAAGAAAAACCGCTGCAAAACACGTTTCGCTTACATTGCTTACGAAAGAATTTGCAACGGCGCGTGATGCTGCTGGCGTCATTCCGCCTGAAGGCAAAACCCCGACGACATTTCATGAGCAACGATCATTATCAGAGCGCCTTTATCGTGCCCAGGGCATCGATACAAAAATTCTGTTGGGCCATAAAACGCAATCAACAACTGACAGATATAACGACGATCGCGGGAAGGAGTGGACCAAACTGGCTATTTGATTTCAGGTTGTGCCGCGCTGTATGGACTGCACGATTATTTTGATGAGGGTCATAAAAAAGGAGGGTATTTTGGAGAAAAGTTTTGGAGAGGTTTTGGAGAAGAAAAAAAAGTTATATATTCCAGGCCGTTAAATCCACATACACCTTCTGAGTTCAGAGGCTAAGAAAGCATGTCATGGCAACAATTCAAACAAGCCTGGTTAGTTAAATTCTGGGCGCCTGTTCCTGCGGTCATCGCAGCAGGTATTCTCTCCACTTATTATTTCGGTATCACCGGTACGTTCTGGGCTGTTACGGGCGAATTCACCCGCTGGGGTGGACAAATCCTCCAGCTGTTTGGCGTTCATGCTGAAGAGTGGGGTTACTACAAGCTGATCCATCTGGAAGGTTCCCCTCTTACCCGCATCGACGGGATGATGATCCTCGGCATGTTCGGCGGCTGCTTTGCCGCGGCACTGTGGGCCAACAACGTTAAATTACGTATGCCGCGCAGCCGTATCCGCATTATGCAGGCGATTATCGGCGGGATGATTGCCGGTTTTGGCGCGCGCATGGCGATGGGTTGCAATCTGGCGGCCTTCTTCACCGGCATTCCACAGTTTTCTCTTCATGCCTGGTTCTTTGCGCTGGCAACCGCCATCGGTTCCTGGTTCGGCGCACGCTTCACGCTACTGCCCATATTCCGTATCCCGGTCAAAATGCAGAAAGTCTCCGCTGCCTCGCCGCTGACGCAGAAGCCGGATCAGGCGCGCCGCCGTTTCCGTCTGGGGATGCTGGTCTTTATCGGCATGATCGGCTGGGCGCTGCTGACGGCGATGAACCAGCCAAAACTGGGGCTGGCCATGCTGTTCGGCGTGGGTTTTGGTCTGCTGATTGAACGTGCGCAAATTTGTTTCACCTCGGCCTTCCGTGACCTGTGGATCACCGGTCGCACCCATATGGCGAAAGCCATCATCTTCGGGATGGCGGTGAGCGCTATCGGAATTTTCAGCTACGTGCAGTTAGGCGTGGAAGCGAAGATTATGTGGGCTGGCCCGAACGCCGTTATCGGTGGTCTGCTGTTTGGTTTTGGCATCGTGCTGGCGGGCGGGTGTGAAACCGGCTGGATGTACCGCGCAGTGGAAGGTCAGGTGCACTACTGGTGGGTAGGTCTCGGCAACGTTATCGGCTCCACTATTCTGGCATATTACTGGGATGATTTTGCCCCGGCGCTGGCAACCCGTTGGGACAAAGTGAATCTGCTCGACACCTTCGGCCCGCTGGGCGGCCTGCTGGTCACTTATCTGCTGTTGTTTACCGCGCTGATGCTGATAATCGGCTGGGAAAAACGTTTCTTCCGTCGCTCCGGGTTAACCCCTGCTAAGGAATCCGCATGAAAAATATCGTTCCTGATTACCGTCTTGATATGGTTGGCGAGCCCTGCCCTTACCCGGCCGTCGCCACGCTGGAAGCGATGCCGCAGTTAAAAAAGGGAGAAATTCTGGAAGTGGTGAGCGACTGCCCGCAATCCATCAATAATATTCCGCTGGATGCGCGCAATCACGGCTATACGGTGCTGGATATTCAGCAGGATGGCCCAACGATTCGCTATCTGATTCAGAAGTAATCATTTGCCGGATGACGGCGCAAGCGCCTTATCCGGCCTGTATGATGCATTCAGCAGGTCTGGCTACACCTGCATCGACATCATATGACCATGTATTTTTCATAAACGACAAAGATCGTCCAAGAGCGCACCAAATAACAGATGGTTAGAGTCGTCGAAAACATCAGTCGTCTAAGTTCACCTTAGAGCGAGTGCTGTTTTATGTCCCACCCATGCCCCATCACATCGCCGGACAATCATCAAACTCTCCCGCCTTACACTTTCATACACCGCATATAACGGGGATTATTTAACTCGCAGCAAGTCAGTGAATCTCGTTGTATATCGAGGTGAGAGCATCTCACGTTTCATCTGCCATTGCTGTTGTATGCCCTGCCCGGCGAAGTAGAGCGTCCCTTTTCCATCCTTCGCATTGAGATGATCTAACACTTCCATCAATCTCTCGCTACCTGCGCGCGGCGCGTTATCATCAAACAGGTTGAGTTGTGCCACCCCCTGGCTGAAGAAGTCGCCGAGCATAACGCCTGCCTTCTGGTAACGGTGTCCATCTTTCCAGACAGCATCCAGGCATCGCGTGGCCGCGCCGATAATGTCCCGGCTGTCCTGCGTCGGGGTCAGAAGCTTCACGGAGGCGCTGTTGCCGTAATACGGTTCGTTCAGTGCAAACGGGCTTGTCTTCACGAACGCGGAGATAAACCGGCAATATTGATGCTCGCCGCGCAGCTTCTCCGCCGCCCGGCTGGCGTAACTGCAAATCGCCTGGCGCATCTCTTCGTAAGCAGTGATACGACCACTGAAGGAGCGTGAGCAGACGATCTCCTGCTTTACTGGTGCAAACTCTTCCAGTTCCAGACACGGCTCACCACGCAGCTCGCGTACCGTTCTTTCGAGCACAACATTGAAATGCTTCCTGATAAAACGAATATCTGTGTCAGCCAGGTCAAGAGCAGTTTTGATGCCCATCGACTCCAGCTTTTTACTGATACGGCGCCCAACTCCCCAGACCTCATCCACCGGAAGCAAAGCCATCAATTTCCTCTGCCTTTCCAGATTAGACAGATCCACCACTCCTCCGGTCTGTCGCTGCCACTGTTTCGCAGCGTGATTGGCCAGCTTGGCCAGGGTTTTAGTCTGGGCTATGCCGACGCCGACGGTGAGGTGCGTCCTGCGCAGAACCGTCTCGCGAATTTCGCGGCCAAAGTCAGTAAGATCGCGACAATTACGAACACCAGTTAGATCGCAAAAAGCCTCGTCTATGCTGTAAATTTCGACGCGAGGACTCATTTCTTCCAGCGTTGTCATTACGCGATTCGACATATCAGCATAAAGCTCATAGTTACTGGAGAACGCGACGATGCCGTGACGGCGAAAAGTCTCTTTTTGTTTGAAATAGGGCTCACCCATTTTCACAAAAGGCTTCGCTTCAGCCGAACGCGCAATAACACAGCCATCGTTGTTAGAGAGAACGACTACCGGCCTTCCTTTGAGGTCTGGCCTGAATACCGTTTCACAGCTCGCATAGAAGCTGTTCACATCCACGAGCGCAAACATACTCAGCCAGCAGACTTCACGATGTATGTTACGACGCCGAAAACCTCCAGATTGTCTTCACTCCCAATCATGATTGGTTTATACACGGAGTTCTCAGGCTTGAGCATGACAGCAGGATGTAGCAACAGGCGCTTAACTGTGAACTCACCATCGACCGCTGCAATGACAATGTCTCCATGTCCTGCTTTTCGTGAACTGTCGACTACCAACAAATCGCCTTCGCCGATTCCAGCATCACGCATAGAATCTCCTGTGGACTTCACGAAATACGTCGCGCTTGGGTGCCGCACCAGCAATTCGTTAAGGTCTATACGCGACTCAACATAGTCCTGAGCTGGCGAAGGAAACCCGCATGGCACAAGGTCACTAAACATCGGTAACGATACTATCTGGCGTAGTTCTATAGGCGTGAAAAACTGCATGATAATCACCTCAACCAATACTGATCATATATACAGTATTGTTGTATCGACAGCAGCGATCAAGCCCCTTACAGGAGGTGAAACAGTAAGTGACTGGCGGGAGGTGAAATTTAGTTTTATGGGGGATTAGTCAGGTGGGGAGTCAGCACCTGGCAACTCGCACTATCGAACGATCGCCAGCTGGCCGCATCAGGGTCTTGCATACGCTCTGGTGCGGCAACTTCTCAGGAACCAGATTGCGTTATGTCCTTCGTTGAAATGTCTTTTTTCAAAACCAACTCCATTGCCTCAACCTTTTTCGAAAGGGCCTGTATAGCAAGCAGGGCATCAAGAAGAAGAGCGTTATTATCAAGACTGTAGCGCTCAGTGTCTTCCTGCGTATCTGGATTTCTGTCAATATTCAGATGAACGTACTGCGGGTCGATCTCCATAATTTCCTGAGCGATAACCCCACGACGTACATTTCTGTTTTTGTCTGCTTTAAAAACAAAACTGACGGGTCTCATCCTGTTGATATTATCCAGAGAGACTGCCGGGTCCATGTCTTTTACATCGTCTTTGAAATGAATATCAGAAGTTCCTGTTAACGCCAGAGTTCCCCCGGATTGCGGAAACATAACGCCAAAAGAATATGCTCCCCCGACATACTTGTAATAGTACAAATCGTTACTGTTGATGTATGCCAGACGACAGCGTACAGTGCCTCCGAGGGAATAAATTTCCATCTGGCCGTAGCCGTCACTGTTTGAAATCAATCTCAGTTGAGATGAGTAATTTCCACCGCCGATGGATAATCTTTTATCAAATGTGACGCCGTCTGCATCAAGAAGAGGGACGACATTCCCCGAAGTACCTGTATTTTTTGTAGCACTGGTCCCCAGCCCAAGACCTGTTCGGGCACCTTCGGCATCGGTTGCGCCGGTGCCTCCCTGATTAATGGGCACAGCACCATTGGTTTTCGTTGCTACCGTGTTGACCATGTACGGCCATGACGGGCCAGAAAATTGCGAACCGTCAGGCAGCGTAACGGTGATATTTCCGTTCACACTGAATAACTGCTGCCAGTTCTGCTTGTCGTAGTTCAGCCCACGCAGGGCTTCAGCGCTCTGAGCCACCAGCGCGGCGGTAACCATATTCAGGGCTACACGCGGGACAGCAGACCAGGCGGCGCCTGACTGAGTCGGCCCGGTGTAGTTGCTGACCAGCGTTAACGAGGTATTGCTGTTAACCGTCTTAACGGGAAGCGTGTACGGAACCCCGCCGACGGTAACAACGATAAAATCACCTGCTGCCAGTTCAGTAGTAAAGGCAGTTCCGCTGCCAGTTACAGTGGCAGAATTATTCGTCAGGGTTAATGTTCCTGCGGACATAATGACCTCTTTCAGATAATAAAAAACCCGCCTAAGCGGGTTAATAAATGGCCGGGATGCAGGGAATATCTATTCCCGTCAGACGTCGGTTTACAACTGAGTAATTCTGGTCCCAAACTGTCACCTGGCGGCCTCTTGCACATCGCACAACATTACCGCTTCTGACCAGCCCTGCCCACTTCAGACGCGACCATCCCTCCGCTCTGATGCTCTGAAATCCGTATCTGCCGAGCATGATCATGTTGTCACCGATGTCGGTATTATTCCACGATGGGGCGTATTTATTCCCGAGGTAGACAAATGGTCTGCTTGTCGTTGAAAACACACACTGCCCCTGTGCGTTAATGATATTCAGACCTGTGCCGGGTGTTGGCCCGATACCACTTGCGAATATGGCAACACGCATGGTGACTGTTGCAGCCACATTATCACCGTCCCGTTCCTGATAGGCCGTGATAACGTTACCGTCAAACTCAATCGTGACCCCTGCCGCACTCCATTTCGCGAAAACAACATAATTCGATCGCGGTATAGATGTTGTGGGCGTAGTCCATGAACCGGTGAACGTAATATCGCCGCGCCACACACAAAACCCGGCTTTCGTGTTGTTAGTGATAGCGGTGAAATCAGTGCTGTTGCTGATGAGCAGCCCCGCACTTCCCGTTGAAATGGGTAATATTTCCCAGACAGTGGCTGCAAATGTTCTCTGCACATGACTGATACTATCGCTCCACCAGATATTTTGCGCCAGCGTATTACCCGACACGGTACACGAATCCAGCATCATAATAGTTGGTATAAGATTGGTGCCGTAGTATTCCATATCCACGGTGTTCTTCGGTGCGACAAACACATCGCTGCCCGCTGTTTTGGGGATGGTTATCGACTGAGAAACATCCCACGCATCAGCAACAGACAGCAGGTAGGAAGGGCAGCGCATCCCTGCTGTAATCTCCATGCGCGGCCCGCCGTCGTTCAAATCAATCAGTAATCCTGAAGGCATAAATCACCATGTCCCAAGCCTGATCATCCCGCCGCCAGGAATGTTTACTGTCACACCATTCCCATCCACGACCACAGTGTTATTCGCACCGTTAAATGCAAACTGACCGCTGGTCGCATACAGTTTTCCATGGAACTCACAGTCACCGTTTTTCCACAGACGCCAGCCGCGCGTCCCGGCGATAAAATTTGAAGACTGAAGGCTGTCCGTTATTTTGGCAAAATCTATAGAAGCATCCTGAATAAGTACGCTACGGATAAACACCTGGCCGTTGTAAACGAAGAAAGCCGCCTGCCAGTTCCCCGGATTGTTACCGGAATAAACACCAAACTGATCGGCTGCTACCACCACAGTGGACTTGTACGAACTGCCATCCGGCTCAATGGACATGCCGAAACCTGCACTGTACTTCACTCCGTTTCTTATGATGCCCAGGTTAGTGACATAGGACGCCTTTGCTGAACCATCGATGTTAACTTCAGCAGTCATCTTCTGATTCACTGCGGCGACAAGGCTGCCGTTGGGGCCAATTTGCGCCTGTACATAATCAGAAAGACCAGCGTACGCGCCAGTAAGATCTACAACCGTTTCTTTAACTGTCAGTACATCAGCGCGAACTTCGCCAAGTTGCTGGAACTGATGTTCAACAGTTCCGTGGTTCGCCAGCGAATTCGACATGATGCCTTCCAGGTTAGTGTCGACACCTTCCTGAACATTTTTAAACGCATCTGATTCTCGGATCTGCTCATCAATGATTTCTATCATCCCCGGGATATCAGATGACGCCTGACCGGACGCCTCAACGAATTCAGATACCCCGAAAGCATTCCTGGTACGGACATAAACGTAATACGTTTTATCTGCCTGTAGACCATGAAGCGTCCACTGGTTAGAGCGCCCGAGGAACTGAGCCTGGTCTTCAATTTCTGCCGGATTGACGATCTGATTTTGCCCGGAGTACCAGAATTCAAACGAGGTGTCTGTCGTTGCCGTAATGCGCATAACAGGAACCAGGTCAGCAGAGAACAGGCCAGGCGTCCAGATAACACTGGATGGCGCAGGTGGTGCACCGATGACCATGCTGATTTTCGTCTCAGCGCCTTTCATTCCGTTTTCATTGCGACCGCGAACGCCAAGTGTGTATCCACCGGCGTTCAGACCAAAGAACTCATAGCGGAACTGATCTGTCTCGTACTGGGCAACCACTTTTCCGTCATCGGCGTACACGTATAACTCAAACACCAGCTTTTTGGTGGTAGTTGCTGTCTCCCATGTAGCAGTGACCTGGACAGTCTCAGAGTTTGTGTTGATGATGCGCAGGTTCTCCACGTTCGGTACGCGGTAACCGTTCAGCGTATCGTTGGGAACTTCAAACACTGCGCCTTCATCCACAATGGCCTGTTTGTTCGGATCATGTTGTGATGCGGTGATGCTGTAGACAGAATTGTTATCCGTCTCTGCAACACTCAGGATGCGGAATAGCCTGGTAGAAACGCTGCTGGTAGAGATGGCAAACACAGTACCGTCACGAACCCATGCTGGAGTCGTTTTCAACGTCACTATATTGTCAGCAATGCTGCCAATCTCATACTTAACGAATTTGCCGTCACTGCCCATGATCGACATGGTGTCGCCTTCCGATATCAGAGACGAATCAACCGCATCAACGGTAATTTTGTTACCCGCATGCGACATAATGCGGCCACCAAGACGCGCACCAGCATAGTTGTTGTCCATGATTTCAACAATGTCACCCGGCGTGAAGTGGATGGCATCGCGCGCCATCTGGAAAGACAGTCTGCTGCTTTCACGCTTTGCTGTTTCCAGCAGCCATTTCCCTGCTCGCCATGCCTGACCGCGTGAGGTACAGCCAAACGCCTCCAGAGTGGTTTCGTTGTAGTTTCCGCGGGCGATCATCTCATCGTCGGAAACATACTCTTTTACCTGCTCCCAGCCGTTATCCGGGTCAGTCCAGGACACAACAACGGCATTGTATTTCTCTGAACGTTTCACGGAGCTACGCTTGAACTCGCCATCAACCACGTTAGCATTCGTGATTGTCGCAATCGGATCCTGCGGCGCGTCAAGCATGACAGACAGTCGCATCCCGTCCCACAGCGCTATACCCCGAAACATGCTCGCTATCTTGTCGAGAATGTCACGCGCACTCGCTTGCTCGGTAATATAGGCATTCAGCGTCATCCTTGGTTCCTGCCCGCCGTAGCCATCATTAACAAGCTGATCGCAATACTGTGAGAGGACGTACAACGCACCGTCATCTACATCGATATAACCGGCACGTTTCGCCAGGCCAAAACGCGTATTCTTCGCCAGTTCACGGAACAGCCACGCCGGGTTGTTAGTCCACGCTTTTTTGAATCCGCCAGTCCACAACCCCGAGTAAGTTCTGGCAATCGGATCGTAGTTGTCAGGAACGTCCACAATCAGGCCGCGAAGATGGTATGTGCGACTAGGGGTATCGGTGTACTGGTCACGGTCAATAACCGCACCCGCAATAGCGGAGAACGGATAGTTCAGGTTATCGTCGGTGATCTCGCTGTAGCTGTTCCAGATGGTGCCGTTTGACAGCAAATCACTGGTGCTGTCCGGCGTAATTCGACGCACACGGATATCGAACGGTTTAGTTTCCGGCGCGTCAATCAGGTGTGCTTCAAGATATTCACCTGAGATTTTGCCTGTAATGGTGACGGTCTTTACTATTGCAAACCCGCCCGCTCCAGATCTGGTCTCCAGAACCAGAGTGACTGAAGTGTTCTTCTGGTTTCCTTTGGTGTCCTGCTCTACCAGTCCGGTGACACCAACGTTAAAACGAACGCGGGTTACATCCTGATCCGTAATAGTGCGTACCAGAGGTGTATCGTAGGTGACTTCCGTATTAACGATGGTTGTTGCTTCGATTGCAGAGAAGCCGTTAATCGGTAACTGACTCTCTGAGCCAGGCCGCCATGCCACACTGACGCCATTCACACTGACGTTTCCGTTTGCATCGGTAACAGACGTTTTGTTCAGTTTGAATGAAGAAAGGTGTTCCTGGTCTACCGGCCCGTATATTGGACCTTCCGAAATAAGATCGAGCACCCTGTAAAATTGTTTTGATTTGAGGTTATCGTCGATGAGTTTCGGGGTTGATGCTTTACCGCCGCCTGAAGACATAGCGCCACCTTAGCTAATTGATTCTGTCCAGTCCTGGTTGTTACTTGTGTCAATACCGAGAGAAATGACGTTCGAGCCGACTTCCATTTCCCCAAGGAGGATTGGCACCGGGCGCCCTTGCCCGACACGGTTTTCCGCACTGGTAAATGAGTTATTCGTTAGCGTGTTTGTCTCAGCCGCTTCCGCTGACGTTTTAGTTTTCATGTTGCGGGACATGTAGACCGAGTACGCAATTGAAGCCACGCTGACGGCAACCGCAATCCATGCCGCAGCAGCGGCAGTGAGAGCTCCTTCAACTACCGGCACAAACAGGACTACAGAACCATCTTTCAGGTAGCGATCCAGATGCCATTGCATAGCCGATGCCTCAACATCCTCGCCCGCTATTCGGAGCCGAAGTTTTGTATTGAGGAATGCTTTTTTGAATTCGTGATTCTGGGCAAGAAGCAGACGCAGTCCCTGCGCCGGCGTGTCTACGTTCAGAGAGATTTGGCGGTAAAATCGGCGTAAATTGCCCGCAAATTTAAAGATGAGCACTGTTCATGTCTCCATATGGAATGCATCTGCTTAACGTATGCCGGGCGCATTGGTTCTCTCCGGCTAAGGTGTCCGGCGTGGTCGTGGTGAAGCACCATGTTTTCTTCGAGGAGGATCATTGCGTGGCAAGGGTCAGCGCCGGGGAATGGTTGCCTGATGATGACATCGCCAGGTTGCGCTTCGCCAGGCGATACCTGGCGAAAACCATTGAGCGGCATGTTGTTCAGATAGAGATTTTCACCTCGTAACCACCACCCGTTAGTTCTCTCAAAATCAGGAAGGTTAATACCGCACAGGTGATACGCATCCCTGAAAAGGGTGTAGCAGTCCATGACGCCATGTTCGAACCTGCGGCCCAGAAGGAATGGGACGTACCTGAATTTAAGGAGCCGTCCACCACACGCCAGCCACCACGGAAGCCCTGTAACCTCTTGCATCTGACGATCAGCGCCAGACAGGAAAGGTACGTTTTGTGGGTGCGAGTGAAAGACCGCCGTCACCTCTCCTGCTTCCTCGGCCACCAGCCAGTCATCATCACTGATGCGGAAATGCTTGCCCGGTTCGGGGTGCGCGTTCCGACAGCGGAACAGCCGATCGCCATCAAGGATTAAGCCGCACACTTCATCCTGCGACGACGCCGCATAATCGAGTAATTCTTGCATCAGGAAACCTTCTGAGAGCCGGGGAAGCTGCTGATTGGCATGGGTTCAGGTCGCGGATAACGGAAGCGGCAGCCGCTACGACGGTGAGAGCACTTGTCTTTCGCCGGATCCGTGGTTGGATTGTCGCGCTCATCTGCAACAGGCGGCCCGTCATATCCACACCCGACGCCGCGATACTGCCACTGGCACACGTCGGCGAGAATGGTACGAGCCGGGATAATGGCGTTGTCGCAGTCAATCGGTGTCGCCAGCGTGTAGGTCACCTGCTCGAACGTCTCTTCCGTCATCTCTTCAACGACGTAGCGGGAAACTGCTTCCTGCGTCGGATCGGCATCAGGGTTGCCGTTCGGAAAATTCACCGCGTCCAGGTATTTCACAGGAACCTGTCTTCGGGTGATGACCACTCCCAGCATGTCATCAAAGTCATGGTTGATACCCGTCAATAAGCCGGTAACGTTCGCCACCGCCATTGACGGGCGGGCATATGTGCCTTCGTTCTTTGACTCGAATCCTTCCACTGCTATCGGGTACGCCTGGTACTGGTTACCTTTCCAGATAACATTGCCGTAATAGCCGTTTGTGCCGGAATGGAACCGGATAAGGTCGCCACCAAAGGGTTGCAGGTCAGCTTCGAACAAATCGATGAATGCTCCTACTCCGGCGTCTACGCTGTCGATAATCAAATTTGCTGGTATGTCGCGCACGGCAAACTCCCATAAAAAAAGCCGCTCGGAGGCGGCTACTGATCATTTGTCAGGATGTTACTGATCTACATACCTGGTTATGGTTGATGCTCAGCCCGCCAGTGGCGTGGCACTGGCGAACTCAGGCAAAGAGGGATGGCTGATTACCTCTGGATAAGGAAATAAAATGGAACAACCAAACAGTTTAGCTGTTCAGTTAGGCGCTTTCGATACTATGCTTCGCGCTATTTTGCACGTAGTTGGTGATGATCAATTGAGTGGTATTAAAAAGGAGCTTGAAAGAACCTGGGATTATCTTGAGAAAAACAATCCAAAACCTGCCGCAGCATCGCAGTTTAAAGCTTCAAGAGAAATGGCTATTGGAATGATTGAGCATGAGCTGCAAGTGCGTTCTGCAAAATAGATTCAAGATTAGTATCTTTCCCTTCCCGCTTCTGAATGCCAAGTCGGATTTGGCAATTAAAAGAGGAAGTGCCATTTTTCTCCTCTGAACACAATTGGATAAAACTATCACGAACGGATTCGGCAACAGCTTTGGCCTTTTCCGTTCGTTTATCATCTTCCCACGTCGATACCCCTTCAAGTTCGCGAGAAAGGGTTTTTGCTGCTGCTTCAATTACATGATCAGGTAGTTCGGTAAATTTCATAATAATCCCCTTATCGTGGCACCTGTTCAAACGTGGCCGTCAGTTCAAACAGCGGCCCGGTCTTTGTCATATTCCAGGAGCGGCAGACATAAAGCTTCTGTACTCCCGTATCGGATGGCGTCCAGTAGAACGCTTCTACCGCCATTCGAGCCTTGAGAAATGCCTCAGCATCCTTTGCCGGGTTGCTACGGCAAGCTCCGATGACGCCGCGAAAGGTGAGCGAGTATTTATCCATTAACGGATGGATACCCTTCACCTGTCGCTGTTCGTAACCGTCACCGAGTTTAACGACGGCTACGTTCGGCGTTCGCTCAACGGAGTAGGCTTTCTGCGGTGTCCATGTGAATATTTCTGGCATGGTTAAACCTTTTAAATTTCTTTTGGCGCATTTACGCATGTTAGAATTAGTGCAACTTTTCAAGCCATCAGGAGATTAAAAATGGCTGCACCAACCCATGAGCAACTTAATGGCCTTGCTGTAAAAACAGTACTCAGCTACGTAATCGCAACGCTCAACGAAGATCAAAAGCAAGCTCTTATGAGGCTTGCGGGAACTCGCTCAATGAATTTTGATGAACTTGAAAGCGACTCAACATCAAAGGAAGAACTTCGAGCGGCAGCTGAGACCGTCAACGACATCATTGAAGAGATAGTCAAAACAGGATGTGGTCAGGGTTGAATAATAAAGCGGCTTTTAGCCGCTTATTTTTTCCTGCCCTGTAATAGCCCGCCCGGTCTCGTACTTTGGTCCACCATCATCTTCAGCATGTCGTTGCTCCATGCCTTTCGCAGCCTTGCGATATCATCATCACCAATTCCGCCTGTGGTGTTTATCGTCAGATTCATAACCGGATTGAAGGAGCTACCACCCGCCTTATCAGCCGATATCACCTTCCCTGACTGGTTCGGAATGAACATCTGCTGACCACCAGCAGTCTGGAAGATTTCAGAACGACCATCCTCGTTGACTCGATAGGAGTTGCCAGCAGATACCGTTCCGCCGTAGCGACGACCGCCGCTATATCCAACGCTAGCAATGCTTGATATCAGGGAGCCACCCGCAGCTGCGACTTGAGCCATTGCAGCCATATTCCACGGGAACGGCCCGGATGCCATCGCATTAGAGATAGCCAGTTGAAGGTTTAACGCCGCCTGAGCAGTGGCAAACCCCTTACTGATCGCGAAAAGCGCCCTATATGCTGTGTTGTTCTTGCCTTTGCTGTTGGCAATAATGGTAGCCAACCCGTCGAATCCCTGAGAAATTCCATTGAGCATGGTATTAACCACATCAACCTGCCTCTGGGCTTCCGTTCTGGCTATATTAATGCGCTCATTTGCAGCTTGTTGCTGAATCGCTGTTTTAGCATCCTCGTAAAGTTGGGCATTTTCTTTGTCAATGGCTTGATATTTTGCCAGAGCAGCAAGCTTTTGCTGCTCTTCCAGGTCGATTTGGGCCAGAAGATCAATAGAGTTACCAGTCTGAGCGTCTGGCATTACTTTGTATGCAGCTATCTCTTGCTGAGCAAACTTTTTACCTTGCTCTGCCTGTTGGCGCATCTTAACCGCATTGGCTGCATCCCATTCAGCCGCTGCATATTTTCTTATTTCAGCTACTTGTTCTTTCGTAGCGCTACTATTTAAAGACTGCTCAGCCCTCAAGATGGCTTGTTCACGAGATAGCTCTTGCGTGGTGGTTGCAGCAAGACCTGCTCTTTGTTTGTAGTCTGCAATTTTCTGCGCATTTGACTGCATTGCTGTGGCAGCTTTTGACGCTTCAGACGTGGCGTCTTTAGTTTCCTTTTTGCCTTTCTGCTGAGCTTGCTGGGCGTCGTATTCAGCAGCAGCCCTTTCCCTCGCCAGTCTGACATCAGCTTCAGTTCCACCAAGTTTTCTGATGTCCTGCTCAGCCTTCAACTGCGCACGCTTACGATCGTTAAGCTCGCTCTGGAGTGTCACTTGATCTTGCAGTTTATCAAGGTAGTCCTGAACGTCTTTCGGACGCTCTACCATCAAACTGCTGGAGTTGAATTTCTCCTTCGCTTTGGCGGCGAAATTGATCATATCGCCAAGCTTGCCCATCATACCGGCGGTGATACCTGCTTCCTCACCATCCCGGCGAAGCAGATCAATCCCTTGCCTCATCGTGCCATTAAGCGTGGCGCGTCCAATGTTAATAGCGTTCTGCGTCTGGCTAAGGCGATTCTGAGCGCGTTCAAGTACGAGAGTTTTAATCGCTAAATTATCCTGGGCGCCACCTAATGCTTCAGCGGCCTGACGTCCTCGAGTAGTGTTCGTTCCCCAGTTAGCGATCTCCCTTTCTTGCCTCTGAACGGCGGCAGTAGCGTCGTTAAATTCTTTCTGTGCGTCGGCTACAGCATCGCTTAGCTCAGGCAGATTCTGGCTCAATTTGCCAATGGTTGCCGCCAGTTCGGTATGCGACATAGTCTGGAACTTAGCGCTCAGTTCATTGACGCTATCCGCCAGGTTATTGGCATCGTCTCTGGCCTCTTTAGCTCGCTGAGAGAAATATAGAATCGCACTGGCCGCGAGCATGGCTGCACCACCAGCCCCACCTATCAATCTTAAAGCCCTGCTTGCCAGACCAGCCCCGGATGATGCTGCCGCTTGAGCTGCGTTACTTGCTACTAATGCTCGATTGTAATTTGCAACAGCAGCAGTAGCCGCTACCCTGGCGACAGACAAGCGTTGCTCGGCAGCGGCGGCATTTGTCGCACTAACCGCTGTCTGCTTCATCATCTCCGCAAGGCGGATCTCGTCCAGCGCCCGTTCTTTTGCGACAGCGGCTGCGCGGAGGTCGGCGGCAGCTTTATTTGCAACGGCTTGCGCCGCCTGCATTTCAGCAGCAGATTGATTTCGTGCAGCTACGGCAGCCTTTACCTTCGCAGCAGTAGCCATTGTCAGCGCACCAACATAACGGCTACCCATAACAGCAGCGGCGGCGGTCAGGATGGCACTAAGAGCGCCGATGTTCTCACTGACGCTGATCACGGCATCGTTGAAAATCGCTGTACCGGTTTTTACCGTGGAGTTTTCACCAAAGAACTTGGTGATGTTGTTCCCGGCAACCTGCAACGCCTGACTGATAGTTGTCGTGGTATTGGCGAACTCATTGCCGATCGTCACCCCTTGTGAAAGTAATCCGTTAACCACAACATCAGTAGTTAACTTCCCGGCAGCGGCCATCTGGCGTAACTCTCCAATACCAACGCCCATGGAGTCAGCGAGAGCAACCATCAGCCTGGAACCCTGTTCAGCAACAGAGTTAAACTCCTCCCCTCTCAAAACTCCCGAGGCGATACCTTGAGATAGCTGAATGATTGCGTTCTCAGCCTCTTGTGCTGTAGCGCCGGACACAACAAAGCCCTGGTTGATAATAGTTGTTAGCTTAGCCAGATCCTCCGCAGAGGTATTATATTGCCGGGTTCCTCGCTCAAGGCGTGCATACAAAGTAGCGGTCGCATCAAGGCTGGCTCTGGTTTGCTGCGTGATATTAAATACGCGCTCCGTCACATCCAGCAATTGCTCGTTCGGACGAATAGCGTTAGCCAGTTTGTTGTTGAGCGTTGTCCAGGCGTCGGCATACTGAGAGACCTGTTGAACCGACAGGATAGCCATCAGAGAAGTGGCAACCCGGCTCAAAGATCCGAATGAGGAAGTGAGAGATGATGCAGCCTTATCAGCCCGCTTGAAACCGCCTTCCATGCCGTCTGTTACGTCACGAACCTGTTTGTCAGCTCTCAGCAACTGAGCAGTATCCGCCTTTATCACATATTCAATATCGCCGACGTTCTGGGTCATTTCACTTTCTCCTGGCATAAAAAAACCCGCCGAAGCGGGTGTTTTTCTATTTTCTTAACTTACTTATGTCGTAAGCAATTGGTTATGTCATTGGCTTTCTCGTTTAAAACAGCAACGACACTTTCTGGGCTAGCCGCATCCCATGAACCTACATCAAAGAAACCGTTATTCGATATCGCGCCACTATCATTTTGAACTTGCTGAATGTTTGAAAAATTGAACATTACATGATCTGGTCGCTGATTAATTTCCCCTGTATATCTAACGGTTCTTTTTATACCAAGACTCGCAGTTAAATATTCACCAGTACCGGCAAAGATAATTCCATCTTTTGTTTCAGCCTGAATAACAGAACCACCATGAACACTTGATTGCGTCTGAACGTTATAGTAGTTACCCGTGTATGTTCCACTAAAACTCTTTGATGCGTCCGTTAACTGCACTTGGTTATTAGTAACATTACTCAGAACGCATGACTTCAGCGCGTCAGCCGATGAAACTGATATGTCTTTTTTTACTTCATAAGACTTTATATATTCATAGCCGTTTTTTTGAGCAAACGTTACGCCTTGGGTTGCACTAATTGCCGCAGACCTTTGATATGAAACACAACCACTCACTGCGCTTGCTAACAACGCAACAAAAATAAATTTTTTCATTTTCAATTCCTTCCTGACTATTATTTCCCACTTTTCGCTGCATCAGCATACGCTTGTGCGGTTTTCTGTGTTGACTCAAGAATATCGTCAGTTAGAGTCTGTTGCCCCCACTTAGTTACCTTCCCATCGACGAAAGTTACTGTAAGTCGGTCTGTCGCTAATTGTTCATTATCAACGATTGTGTAACCGTAAAGAGCTTTATTCCAGTAGATCCACCGCTCTCTTTCCTGGTTTACGTCAGTCCTGCGAGGCTGTCCCATTACTTGCATAACATCTGATTTAGACATGCCTAGTGACAGTTTCAGTGAGCGCTGGTTGTAATCAATAGTATCAACTTTTGGCGCACAAGCTGTTGTCACTATAGACGCTACCCCAATAAGGCCAGCTAAAATAAGTCTTTTCATATCCCTATTCCCATCAGTATAGAATCGGACTAATCCTAGCAGGGATTTGCGTAACGACAAAACCCGCAGTTAAGCGGGTTTGATGTGCACTTCGATCAGGCTGATTTGGTTGGAAGGTCGTTTCGAACCTCTGGTTTTTTGTCGCAGGTAGTGCTGGAGAAATTATTCTTTGATACCCACTGCCAGTTGAACGGGTATCCAGCGCGATACTGAGTCTGGTTGGCTACTTTGCGAACTCCGTATATCTGTACGATGGTGTCCTGCCCGCCGAACATTGCCACACCTTCACAGATCGGCTCCTGTTTCTCCATGATTCCTGCGCAACCAGCGAGGAGTGCAACGCAGATCACAATAATTGGTAGTTTTTTCATTCCTTTATCCCTCTACGCCATTTTAGGCATTATCCTATAGCTATAAAGAAATTGAGTAAATGACAACCACATCCTCAATATTTGTGGCTTTTCAAAAGCTCAATGATCAGTTTTCCGCGCCATTGCGGACTCTCTAATGGCCGTCAGTTCCCTGACGGCTTCTTTTTTCAGGCGATCCCTGGCAAATACATCTGCACTTCATCAGCAACCCTTTCGCGCGCTGCATGGAGTAGCTTTTTGCGCCCACCAACTCCCCACCGGGCCATCTGACTGGCACACTGGCTAATCGCTTTGGTTTCGGTGTTAATCACATGGTCTATTTTGTTGAGGCGAGACATGGCATTAATGCCGAGGCGAACTACTGTTCTGAAAACCTCGTATACCTCAATTTCAAATTCGGGCTTAATCCAGGCCGCGTAGCGAATAGCCAGAAGCTCAACGCCCCATGCCCCACTTTGATCACCGCCTTTTATTACCCTAAGCGGTTGATTTTGTTCCGAAGCACTTTTTAGTGCTTTGGATTTGAGGGCTTTTACGAAACGTTTGATCTGGGCGCTGCGGAGAAAGACGCTGGGTCTTTGTGACTCGGTGGCTTCGCCGTTGGCTACTGCCGCAGCATGAAGATCGTTGAGACTGTATCGCCCTTCGTTATCGACACGAACGGATACGCCGTTTACAGATACGGTTGGATAGTGCATGAGGTTTACCTATAGAAAGTGAGCCTGTCACACAGAGATAGCCGCCCCAGAGTACAACTAACTCTCAGGCTCGCTTTCTGTAGGCTCTAGGATTATAACGTGCGCGTGTGAAGCGCGTTGGGTTTATTGCAGCTATAAAAAAGCCCCGCTTTAGCGAGGCTGGTTGTGTTGTTCCGAAGGTGATTAATGCGGCCCGTTCCGTTGCGCGTCGATCTCCAGCATCTGTTCTGCCCAGTCCATGACTTCGTCGTATTTCTCCTGAGTCGGAACTCTGGCTTTCTCTTTATGCGGAAATTTGGCGTTCATGGCGGCGCGGAAGCTGGTCATTGTCATGTTCCAGGCATCTGCCTCGCTCATGCCTAAGTGCGCCACAGCGGTGTAGACGAATGACCGGACATCGAATTTGTCGCTGTATTCGCCTTTCTTTCCTTCGAATTCTTCCGGTGGCTGGTCGCCCATTACGCCATGAAGCATCAGATGTCGGGCAAGCTGGATAACATCCTCGATAGGAATGGCCCCCGGCTTAAACAGCAGTCGTCCTGCCGAGTTCACCGAGTACGAACCAATCACCTCTGCAACGTCATCCTCCGAGCAATGGCGAACTACGCTGGCAGCTGACGCTGCCATTTCAGCAAAACAACGAGCGTTGACAGCCTTCAGAGTCTGAATATCAGCGATGCGGTGTTTCGGATAATGGCCTGCATGAACCTTCACGAAAGCATCAACAATCTGTTCCGGTGAGCCGATGCGCGACATAGCGAGGAATGACGGATTGAGAAATATCTCTTTGCTACCGGCCCGAATGACAGCCTGGCCGATATCGGTTATTGCTTTCATGAAACCTCTCAAAGAAAAAGGGGCTTCCGCCCCTCATGCTTACTCTGCGTTGACGATAACCGTCGCCGCGCCAGACGTCAGACTGCCAGCGGTGGTCGAAGTGATCTGACAGGTATAAGCCCCGGCATCATCTTCTGTAACACTCGCTTTGGTGTAAGTGGCAGACGTGGAGCCGCTGATATCTTCACCATCATGCTTCCACTGGTATGTCAGCACTGAACCATCAGAAACCATTGCGGATACTGACAGATTCAGCGCATCACCAACGGTCAGCGTACGATTCTGCGGTTGAGCGGTGATAGTAATGACTGCACCAACGTCGCGCACGTCCACACTACCAGCACTGGATGCCTCAATAGACCAGGTGGCAACGTCATCGTGCGGCGCTTCATCGCCCCATGAAGTCACCATGAACGGGCCCTCGGTGATATCGTTCGGTGAGATGATTTTTAACCACACGTAAGGCTGGTTGCTGGTTTCTGCTGGCGGGTTGTAAACGTGACGCTTCAGCGCGTTCTGTGCGTATACATCCTCTTTGCGGGTAACGCCGTCACCAGAGAATGAAATGTTCTTGTAGGTAACGAGGTTTTCCTGAGTAAATGCAGCGCTCATGTCGCCTGTTGCGTCTGCGGTTTCCCACTCAGCATTTACGGTTTTGCCGCGCATCATGCCTAAACGATTGTATGCGCTGGCGGCTGGTTGTACTTCCGGGCAACCAATCGCGTAATAAACGACGACATCGCGCCCGGTGAATGCACCTGATTCGCATCCGGCCATAATTAATTATCTCCGTGTTATCGGGAAATGATGGTTTGAAAGGAAATATCGAAGAGGTAACGACCTTCTTCGGTTTGGATGGCGGTGATGCCGCCGATTGGCTGCATCGAGATGATGCACTCAGTTTTGTAGTCGTCGATCATCGCCTGGCGGATGGCGTCGGCGCGGTCTTCAACCTGGTTAATATTGCTGTCGTTCTGGCCTGACAGGAGGAGGATGCGGAAATAATCACGGGTTATCGCCTCTTCTGGCTTGCCGCCGCCGTTCTGCTGGATGACAAGGTATCTCTCCCACTCTGTATTCTCCAGCTCATTCCAGAAACGCTTCTGAACGCGATAACCAACATCAAAGCCATGCGACTGCAACCACGCTCTCAACGCGTCATACACTTCGCTACGTGTCATACTTTGTACCCTTGCTTGATGATGGCCTTTATCTCGTTGAGACCGTCACGCTCAAAGCCTTTAGTCAGGAATTCTGGTTCAGCGTCCGGGTCCCAATAGTTACCTTTTCCTGTGCCGCCACCGAATTCTTTTCCAGCGCGAGTTTTTCCGAAGTGTTCACGCGGCTGGCCTTTTAGCTTCCCGGACATACCATGAACGGCGGCAGCGTATGCAGCCGTGTACCCGACCTTTCCCTGCATCCCACCTGGCATTGGTTCAAGCTTTCTGTACTGGCTGTTGATAAGAGTGGATGTGTCAATGGGAGTAAGTAGTGCTGCGTGAGACGATCCTACAATCATGACCTCGGTCAGCACTCTTTCTGTGCGTGGCCCGGCAATTTCTGCCAGCACCTTGCGGGTGTTCATCTGAACACGCTTGATACCTTTAACGGGCATGATTACCTCACGTCATAACCTTATAATCGGGTTCCTCACCAAATGGTGACATATCCCATTCAGTCACCGCTTTGATGACATTGGCACCAGCCTTCAGCGGATCGGCCTGCGCCGTTGTGTCACCTCTTGCGATGTACCAGTCGCGCTTCGGCATGGTTGCATCGACGCCGTTACGCTTAAGCTCAGTGAAGAAAATCAGGTTCGTGGTGAACTCTTTCCCGCTGGCATCTACCGCAACTTCATTGTTTGCCGTCCAGGTGCAGTCAATCAGGTAGGGAGTTCCGTTTGTCCAGGTGCTGTTCCAGTCGTCGTAGACGCGCGGATAGATTGTCGCAACGTTGGTGTAACTCCAGCGCGCTGTTTCAGACATTGCCATCCTCCCACCGGATCACCTCCGGTTTCTCCGCTGCAACTTTCCGGCACAACAGATACCAGTCACCGTTGCTTTTGACATAGCCGGTAACGCGCTTACCACTGTCGGTCATCACCCAGACTTTGACGAACGGCTCAGGCAATCGCTGCTTAACCGATACCCATGCCATTACTTACTCCCGCACATGCAGCCACCTCGGCCAATCCAGATACCAGCAAACGCTGTATTGGTCGGGTCTGGAGGGATGAGGTCATTAGCACAGCCGTGTTTGTCAGCGCCACGCAACAGTGCCAGCGCCCCTTTCCAGCGGTCGGTGAACGACTGATACCGGAATGAACGCGATGCACCATTGGGTGCTGTCTGTGAACTGATGTATTTATCACCCTGCCCTAGCCCCATAAGCGCCAGCAGGTAGAACTGAATCAGAAGCGCCGTCGATGCCGGATAATGCGCATCAAGACATTCCTGAATGCTGTTGGCCTGGTCGACGAGAGCCTGAAGAACAAAACCGGGAATGGTAATTCCCTGGCCCTCCAGATACTCTTTGGCCTGTTCCAGCGTCACCATAACTATTCCAGCCCTGATAATTTATTGAGTTGAAGGTCGCAAAGCGCGCGAAGATGCTTGAGGAGAATCAATCGTTCCACGCTCGACGAGTCTTTAACCAGTTCGGTGGTGCTGGATATCGCAAGACTGATCTCGTTGGCGACGCTCAACGATGAAATCTCAGCAAACTGCGTGTAAGGCAATGGTTGCTTCATATCTTCTGGGATCATGTTATGCACCTTATTAGCCCCGCCGGAGCGGGGCATAAAAAAACCGCCTTAGCGGCGGCGGTTATTCAGCAGGGAACAGTTTTTCGAGTTCGCCTTCCGGCAATAGCTCTCCGAGTTTTTCAGCTCCGAGATTGCCTTTAAACTCGATACCCAGCTCAGTCAGGCGCGAGGCGATAATCTCTTTTCGGGATTTCACATCCGTACCTGCATCTGGCGTCGCCGGGGTTAGCGCAGCATCAGAGAGTTTCATAACATGAGGCTTCAGCGCAGGATGCAGTTTTTCAATTTCAACCACATCACCGACGTTCACTCCATGCCACGCCCTGGTTACCTGGTATTTAGCCATGCTGTTCTCCTTATGCCAGATTCGCGCCGTACAGCACGCCAGAACGACCTTCGTCATCACGTTTAATCTGCAAACCTTCAGCAGACATGATCTGGAAGTTGTAGTTGCTCTGAGGCATAGGACGCGGCAGCGGCACAACACCAACGGCCATGCCAACCAGCGGGGAAATCACATCTTTACGGCGCTCATAAGCCAGGAACTCGTTACCGCTCAGCGCATAAGTCTGGCGGATGTCTTTCACCGGAATAAACTTGCGAATAGCATCCAGAACCGAACCGCTGATGATCGCGTTTGTACCGTCACCCACCTCAATAGTGTATGGCCTGGACAGGTTCGCCATGATATCAGGAGACAGCCACAAAACGTCATAGGCTGTAACCTGGTTGGCGCGGGCAGTCACGCCAAATGCACCGGTCGGACCGAAGAATGCCAGTGCCTGCGCAGGTGTTGCTGTTGTCAGATCGATGTTCGCGCCACCTGCGCCAGAGCCAAGGTTGATTTTGGCGGTGTTGCGGTGGTTGCGAAGACCCTGTGCCGGGTAGTTCTGAACCTGAATTGTCGGATTACCATCCAGATAACCAGTCACGCGGCGTTTATGGAACTTACGGGTTTTTGCTGTCTGCGAATCCAGCACCAGATCAATGCCGACGGTATTCAGTCCTGCGGCAAGACGCCAGTTAACACCGAAGCCAGCGGTATAAATCGGAACCGGGTCACCATCACTACCGTAATCAGTGTGGTCAAAGGAATACGGCGCCTGACCGTCAAGACTCACAGAGACATCATCAGCAATATCGCCAATCGTGTTGTAAAGTTTGGCAGTCTTGCCGATCGGCAGAACGGTTTGCACAGCCATCAGGTCGTTGACAATTTCCATGCCGATCACCTGATCGCGAGACTGGACGATTTCGCGGTCAATTTCAGCCCAGAACTCACGACCAAGGCCATCACCGGCCAGCGCATTGGCCGCCAGCGTTTCTGCATCCATCGCGCCACGGTACTGGTTAACCATGATGTTATGCGCGGTATCCCAGATGTTGCGCTGCGCCCACAGAGAGTTCCAGTGAAGGCGCAGGCGGCTATTCGTGGCAAGCGTTTCTTTAGTGAAGTACATTCATATTCTCCTTTTACTCGCCGCCGCCAGTTGCCGGGGCTACAGTGCCTACGCGGAAGCGCACGCGGATAAAGTCGGTAGCGCCGGCAGCGATAGTTGCATCGTCCTGGCTATAGCCAAGAACGGTGTCGGTGTCAGAGTCGGCAATCGCCCCCTGACCATTTGCGCCCAACTTGATCGGGGCGTCTTTGGCGTAAGTGCCCGCAGGACACAGGATTGCCAGTTCGCGGCCTTCTTCCACGTAGTTACCAGATGTGGAGTGACCAGCAGGGATAGAGTCAGTAATACCCAGCCCTTCGCTGAATGCAGGGTCGAGCACATACAGGCGACCAACCGTTGTTGCGGCTACTGCAAACTCATTGTCACCGTTGATGGTAACGAAAGTTCCCGGCAATGACGCGGCGGCCACTTTACGGGTTTCGGTCTTGTGCAGAGACTGACCGTCGATATTAACGCGACGATAACGTGCCATTAGTCTGGCTCCTTATTTGAAGTATTCGTCAGGGTTCGGCGCACCGGTTTCTTTCTGCTGTTGTGCAGAGTTGGTGCCAAGCGGCGCGGATTCACCGATTGTTTTAAACATCGCGTCCAGCGCTTCACCTGACAGCGCATTAGCGACAATCTCGCCGTGAACTTTTGCCACTGCTTCACGCTTGGTTTTCTCTTCGGCACGAGAGTTAGCAGTCAGCGTTTCAGTGAGCTTGTCCTGGTTGGCCTGTAGGCCGACGATCGCGTCCTTAATCGGATTCAGGGCTTCGGCGAAGTTGGCGGCCAGACCTTTACCGATTTCGCTGATCAGCTCTTGTTTCTCTTCAGTGGTTAAAGGCATGTCGCCCTCCATTTTGTGGTTTGGTGCAGGCTGTTCCTGCTGTGTGAAAAATGATTTGAGCTTGTTGACGACAGCAACCCATGAGCTCTGGCGCTGAACCTCTGTCCCGGTATCGTCAAAGACAATCTTTCCGCCTTCAGACTTGTATCCGTAAACCTTCGGATCGCCATTATTGAGGATGATTACGGCCTGTGAGTCGGTGAAATCTGCCACCCACGCATATTCTTTCTCGCCGGGAGCGAATTTATCTTTCGCAGCCTTCTCCAGTCGCCGCTCTCGCTCGCGATAGGTTTCGCCAACCAGCGCGCCGGAATTAGCCTTCAGTGGCGTGGCAAGGTCGGCGTTCACCATCATCCCGACACCCTGCTCGGGCGTTGCTGCACCAACCTCATCCAGAAGAATTGCGTCATGATCCATCGCGTGAATTTTTGCAACCCATTTAGCCCCCTGAGCTTTTTGTTCTTCGTTCGCCTCCAGTTCTTCCAGGAATACGGCAACACTGGTATGAATTGGCGGTACATCCTCGCCTTTCTCCAGCGATTCGAGCCGTTCAAGGAGGCGTTTGCCGTCATCAGTACGCCCGGCTACCTCAACGTCGATCCATTTTTCGACATAGACCCGATTGCCTGACTTCTTGACGTTTTTGTTCCATGCGCCGACATACCCCACATTCAACCCTTCCGGGCTGAAAGCAGAAACAAACTTACCGTTGGCCTGTGGATGCCCCAGCGGCGCCAGCGTCCCCTCAAGCCCTGTATAGTGCTGGTCAATCTCGCTAGCCGGATAAAGACCGCCATTCATAACCACGTTTGCCGGGAGGGTATAGGAAGGAACAACCCAGTGCTCACGCCCGTTGTGTTGTTCTCGCCGGATAGTCTTACTGTTCACCTTGGAGGTGACGTTCACTTGTATTGGCATGAGTTAACCCTTCGCCCACTGGTAGCCACGGGCTTTCATTGTGTTAAATGTTTTCTGAGCTTTATCGATGATGGTGTCGCTTAGCGGCTTGCCGTTTTCATCGACCAGTACCGCGATCGTGGAGCATTTGCAGTTCACGCTGTTTGCATCCTTAGCCCACCACTCCCGCTGTTCTTCTGCGGTGTACAGGTGAGCGTGGCGCGCGGCATGCGTGCTACGGGTCGTCGGGCTGAGCGCTGATATGTGCATCTGCTTTGTACGGATGCCATATTGCTCTCTGGCTTCGTCGTCCTCGTCCAGGCGAGCGCGACGCAAAGCCGTGGTAATCTCCGTCCGGGCAATACGATTAGCCCGGCGAGACTCAATCCCCGTCTGCTCAGTGATGCGCTTCGCTATCTCCAGCGGGTTCTGTCCGCGCCCCAGCCCATCAGTCAGTATCCGCGCCATATCGGCTTTCACAGTGGCGCTGAGGTTCTTCATTTCCTCAAAGGTGCGAGCGCGAACCAGAATCAGTCTGCGACGGTACGGCTCACTCAGGAGGATTGCCGATACGCTTTCCTGTCCTGCCGCGTACACGGCAGACTGCTGTGACAGATTGGCGAACTCCTGCGCCGTGCCGCGTTGATACGCCGGGTTGACGTAATCAGCCCAGAACCAGAACCCCGTCTCGTTATCTGCACCCAAAATCTCATCCACCAGCAATGAGGCATTGCTGAGTAGCATTGATAACTGTGTGGAATCGAGGTCGAAGGTATAACGCTGGTTTACTGATGGTGATGCAGGAATGCGGTCGAGAATGTCCTTGTAGGCTTTGCCAATGCGTTTCATTCGCCTGGCGAACTCGTTCATTGCTCCGCGCTCAAGGCGGTCAGCGCCTGTCGGATCTTTAAGGTTTCCGGGTAGTATCGGTGACTTCGCTTTCTTCTTCTTCGTCATCATCTACCTCTGGAAGTGGTTCGGGTGAACCCTCATACCCGGCCGCTACACGAATCTCTTCACCAGTAAACACCTGCTCGCCTGTCGCCAGCGATGCGCTGTTTATTTGCGACATCTTCTGCGCGGCATCCAGTTTTTCACTGTCGCTTTGCGCGTTGAGGTCGTCCCATATGACTGTTTTCTGCCCAACCGGGTCGATGATTCCGAGGTCAATCAACTTGTCACAGAAGTCCTCAATCTCGAATGACAGGTCGCCACGGCGAGACTGGCAGCGAGTATTGAAGTATTTCTGGTCTTCAGTGCTGGAACGCTCAGCCTGCTGATTACCAACAAGGATGCGCGTCGGGATGTCCACGCCAGCAGCAGCCGTCTGGAGGTTAACGTCGTAGGTTGCCGTTGGGTCTGCCACGGTAGTGACAAGCGGCGTAACTGTCGCCCCCTGAGTGGTCATTAGCACGTCGTTACCACGGTTAATCTCCCCGGCGACTTCGTTGAATTTTTCCTGTAATTCATTGATGTTCACGCCATACAGCGACGCCAGATTATTGAAGTCGATTTCCTTTTCGAAGTTAACGTTGAGTTGGCGCGCGGCGTTTTTCAGGAATGACTCACCGGAACCGCCTTCCACCTTCTCCAGGCTGACAAAGGCGTTATAAGCCGGCTCAAGAAATCCAATCGCATCATCGGTATAATCACCAAGGATGAAAACGCGACCAGGGTGGATATCGACACGGCGAGAGGAACCATTGGGTAGAATTTCTGTGTACTGCCACATCTTCGGCTGGCCGTAGTTCTTTGAAACCAGTCCGTCATGCCATTCGCTGACTTTCAGCGAGCCAGCCCATGAAATGCTTACTTTCTCCAGACCTCGCCCTTTCGTTGGCTCAAGATTCCACGCTTTATTGTCGCGGATATGAAGGAGAATCCCTGCGTATCGACCAACAAGACGCCGCCGATCGGCATCAAGGAACGCGCGCCACAGTCGATTGGTGAAAACCTGTTTAGCTTTGGACTCCCACTGTGTCTCCTTGCGAGTTTCATCTGACTTCTCACCCTCAATGATTTCAGGGTTTGACTGCCAGCATTTGCCAACAAGCTTTTCGACAGCGCCGTGAGCGATACCGCCACGCCGGTAGAGTTTATACAGATCGTCGAAGGTTAATTCTTCTTTGAATCCGTATTCCGCCCAAGCACAATTCCTTTTTGCATCCAATCCAAGGCTTGGGGTAAGCAGGGCCATTCTTGAGCGAGCAAGCCTAGCGTCATTTATTGCATGGTTCACGGCCATCTGTAATTTGCTCATGTAGATGCTCCGTGATTATTGTGAAACCCGCTTAATTCGTTAGCTAAGATTCTGGCTTTAACTGCGTCTTCAATATTTGAGAAATACCCAAGATGCTTGCTTTTTCCGTTAACCATTATCATTGCCCGCCACTTTTGGCAGTCATTACGCCAGTGAACGCCGTTATGCCCGCTCTTGTTATTGCGGTGTAAGCTCTGATTCCTCTGGTTCTCTTTCCTCGACGCAATTCTCAGGTTGGATATTCTGTTGTCAGACCTGATGTGATTAATATGATCAATATCCTCGGCGGGGTAATAACCATGACAGAACAGCCATGCCAGACGATGAGCGCGGTGAATTGTTCCGCCAAAGTTTATTTTTAAATATCCTTGTTCAGATATTGTCCCAGCGACCTTTCCGGCCTTCGTCGAGTTAAATAAATTCCATCCACGATCAGTGGAAAAATGATCTCTCGGACGCACTTTCCAGACAAACAATCCAGTTTCTGGGTTGTAGTCAAGCGCATCCTTAAAAAAGGATGTGTTTTTGTTCATGTCGTGTCCGTCAGATTAAAGCAGGCGCTTAGGTATCATCATGCCAACCCCCTGCTGTTTACGTTTGATATGTCCATCAAGGGAATAGCGGACTGCGTCCCAGGTATGCTCATCCCCGTCAGCCAGTTTAGGCAACACCTCGCCAGTGATGCGGTCCGTTTTGTACGACCACATGCGGGCCTCGCGCGCCACGTTCTTGCAGCGTGGGTGGATAATGATTTCGTCGAAGCCACGAAGATGTGCGATCCCGTCCTCAACGCTCCCCTGCCATTTCTCGGCGGCTGAGATGTTGAACCCTTGCCGCTTGAGGTAGCTGATCGTCTCGGGTCGTGCTGAGTCTGCCTTGATGGGCCAGTCACGCGCGCCAGGAATCGTGTCGTACAGTTCTGGCATGTGGTCCAGTTCGGTATGAACGCCGTAGGCCTCATACTCAACATAGAGCCTGTTATGCAGGATGAAAGAGCGGGTTAACGTGTTCGGGTCTTTGGCGAAACCGAAGTCGGCACCGAAGAACAGACGCTCCGCTTCTTTCCAGAGGTTATCTGAGAACTCAGCGACACGATATTTACCGGCCAGCACCTGCTTATCTGAGTTTTCGAGATAAGCACCCTCCCATACCCATGCGTAGGTTGCAGGGTCGAGGCGGCGCTGATCGTTCTGTCGCACGGTCTCCAGCACATCGGGAAACCACGGATTATCCGTGTAATTCATTTCGACCGTTATGCAGTCTTCCCCTGCCTCTTTGCGAAACCTTTTGTCAGTTGCGCTACCGTCTCGTTCCGGGTTCCATGTTACCCATATTTCAGAGCCGGGCTCACGCACTGTAGGATCAAGCTTCTGCCATGCGGTTTCACTGACAGTCTCTGCCTCATCAACCCAGCAGAGTAAGATGCGCGCTTTCGACTTAATGCTGTCAAGGTTATGACGGAGACCGCAAAACACATAACTTACTCTACGGTCAATTGTGCGGATGTATTTTTCGCCAATATCAAAATTAGCTGACAGCCACGGAACAGCACGAATCGCCTGCTTCACCTCCTCCATACTGGATTCTTCCAGGGAGTTCATGAATTCGCGGGCGCAGAGAATGACGCCAGACTCTCCTTTGCTTGATGCCTGATATGCGATAACCGCAGTCATCATGGCGAACGTTCGTGTTTTAGCACTTCCGCGCCCCCCATGAGAACAGCGATAACGCTTGTTCGTGGCAATGAATAGCGGCGCTAACTTTGCCGGGATTGGCAATTGAACGGCGTCATTCATGCTTTGGCTCAACGGGTAGTAGCTGGATGATGGTCGGCTTCGGCGACATGGTTCCGTCGGATGAGGTGTGATCGATAATCTGTTTATCCAGTCCAACCAGCTTGGCCTTACCCATCGTTGCCGCTACAGCAGCTGAAGATTGTGGCGTTTCTGCGTTTAAGGCTTTCTGCCTGGCCTCTTCTAGCTCAGCTAATAGGGAATCAACAGTTACGTTATGGCGCTGCTTTATCTCTCCCTGAAGTTCTTTTACCCTTAGTGCTACCTTAGCGTTATCCAGAAGTTTGCTGGCGTTTACGTGCACTGCTTCCGGCTTCATCCTGTCAGCAGCATACGCCGTCCGATAAGCCTCAGAAGCATTACCCGTTTCGATGTATGCCTGACAGAAAGCCTCTTGCTTTGGTGTCAGACCTGCCATATTGGAATATTCCACTGGTTAGTTGATATCGGGCCCGTAGGCGCACATAAAACAAACTCTGCTTTATCGAGCCTTCTTAGTGAAAAGCTCTGTAAAACACTCTCGATTTCTTCTACCCCCGCATCGAGACGGCGAGCAATGAGGGATAAACCAGCGAACCGTCGCCGAAAAACCCGGTATGCATCGTTATTGATTATCTCCACACACTCACGCTAAGGAGAGGCCCGTCAGCCAGCGGTCATGGTTAATGTGGGGATACTGCGACGATACAGCGCGTGGGGTGAATTCTTGTCGCAGCGGTCGCCACCATCTCACGATGTTGCTATGCCACTTCTCGTCTATTCCGAGCCGCCAAGATGTGATCACCATCCTTGCGGGGTTACACAAATCATTTCATGCACTGAGTGCTGATGTAGTCCTGCATGCCGCGAATCATTTTGTCAGCGGTTGCGATTCCGTCCCGGTGATCGAAATAATTCCGTCGAGCGTCTGGAGTAAGTTCGGGGGCTCCTGCATCATCCACGCCGGTGGCGGAGGTGGTTTTGGGCACTCCGGGGCAGGTTGCGGAGACGCGCAGCCGCTTAGCGCCAGAATCGACATCCCGACGCAAATCACTAATGGTCTTTTTCGCATCGGCCAACTCCTTCGTGTATTTGGCATCCAGCGCAGCAACATCACGCTGGCGGGTCTGCATGTCTTTGATGGTGGCGTTCGCCAGGCTGAGTTTCTCAGTGGCTTTATCGCGCTGGTCTTTGTAGGTGATGGCGTTATCGCGGTAGTGGTTAACAGCCCAGCCAAGAGATACGATGATGCAGACGACAAAAGCGATGATGATTGCGGTTAACCCGCTCATTTCTGGCTCCAGGTACAAACCTCATACTCAACATCGCGACGATTCATCAGGCCTTTCCACTTCTTACCACCGGCATACACCCAACGCTTTAATTCTTCGCATGCCGCTGCGTATTCTTTGGCATTGAGTTTTTTCAGCAGTGTTGAGTTGATGGCCGCAGAAGCGCCAACGTTGTACGCGAAAGAGTAAATCGCTGCTCGTTGAGTTTCAGTAGTCGGCACTTTGATATGTGGATCAACCTGCGCGGCAATACGCGTTAAATCTTTCCGGGTTAGTGCATCGCATTCCTTATCGGTATATCGCTTTCCGGGGATTATGTCGGATCCAGTGTGTCCATCGCAGACAGTCAGCACTCCGACAACATCTCGGTAGGCCACATATTCTCGACCTTCAAGACCATCTTTACCTGACAGCATGACTGTTGCGATCGCAATCGCACCGCCACCAATGGAGGCAGCAATTTTATTTCGCAGGGTGCTGTTCATCAGATTTCCTTCGGGGCTTTCTGTCCGAGATCGGCGAGAACTTTGGCTGTAGCAGATGGGTTGCTTGAATCAGTCTTGTTCAGAATGTCCTGCAGTATCTTCGTGCGCTTCATTTGCTCACGCTTATTGAGCCTGTATGTCAGGACGCCGAGGATGATGCTGAAAGCGACGCCAATGATGAAGCCCCAGTCCTGCAATGACAGGCTGGCAAAGAAAGCCGCAAGACCAGCGCTGCCGTATGTCGCGTTGCTGTATCTTTCGTCCATCTTCATAGTCTCTCTCCTCGCGGTAAATGCGGGAGCTGTGTGTTGTAAGGTAAGGCTTCACGGGCTGGATTTTCAACAAAGCACGTAGTGATTGATTCCCGTGAGCCTGAAATAAAAAGCCAGCGACAGGCTGGCAATGTGAGGGTGTGGCAATGTCAGCTCTGCGGCTGAAGATACCCTGGCTGGGTTTTTGGTGGGCCGTGAAGGATTCGAACCTGTCTACCCTTCCCTTATGAGGGGATCGCTCATACCAAATGAGCTTCCGGCCCGGAAACGAAAAAGCCCAAGGCGTTAACCTCGGGCTTGAATTCTGTTGGTGTTTTTATATCACCTCGCTCTTTCGCCTTCGACGTCCGAGCATATACGAATTATGCATCTTCAAAACTTGTTTTCAAGTCTTTTTTGCAATTTTCTTTATTTTCGATGCCAAGTTCTGCAATTAACGTGAAGAAGACAGCAGAATTGAACAACTCAATGCACCAACGAACGCGATCTATACATTGCTTTTCAGTCAGAAAGGGAGCGTGATGGTACTGCATCCAACGCGCCATATCGTTAATGGTCTTGCGCCAGGTGTAATAATCCTTTCCGATCTCGTAGACGATGCTGTTTTTGGCGAAGGATTTTAGGATTACCCGTTCCATGAACTCAGCCTCTTCCTCATCACTGGCTTTCTCCATTAGGTCAGAAAGTGACTTCTTAGGCCAAATGATAGCTTTTGCCTGAGTGATGAGTTGGTCACCGGAATATCCCATCTTGCGCAGTCCTGCCAGCACCGTAGTGATCCGCTCCTGCTGTTCGCCAGTCCAGCCAGTCAGAATCATCGACCACATTCCAGCGCTGTCAGTAAGATGCTCCGTTCCGCTCCCGCCAAACTCTCGGCCCCACATACCAAGAAGTGAGCGAACCCAGCGGCTTTGCGCAGGGGTGAGACGGCGGTATTTCCCAAGGTACGAACGGCGAGGAACCTTAGCCAATTCTGACCATGCAATATTTTGGTCTGCGCGTTTCATGCGGCTTCTCCTGCGGTCTGTTTTGTTTTTTGCTGTTGCTGGCTGTGCTTTGCTACTGGCGGCAACATGGCGCGCTTAACGCTTTCGGTCTGGTAACGTTCAACATCGGCCCTGGTCATAAATCTATCCCCCACCGTTTCCACGCCGCCTTTGTTCTGGCTTTCGTCCTCATGGCGAACCGATGGGCCTTTATGGCTTTGCTGGCTGAATAATTGGCATACACCCAAAGAATTCGGAATGCCGCGCATATCCATACAGCGCCAAACAGAATGCAACTAATCAGACCAATAAACGCGAGGATATGAATTGTTAATTCAGACGGTGTCATGCGGCCTCCTGACGACGAACTCGGCGCTTCTCTAGTTGACGTGCTTTGCGTGTGAAGATGGATTTGATGCGCCGAAGGTATGGGATATCGAACCGGCGCGGCTCGTTATCTGCTTCCAGTCGCTCGACGCGTTCCAGACCAATACGCTCAATAAGGCGGATTCGGTATTCAACAGCGTTGCCACTCAACTGTCGGTTACAGCGAGTACAGGCCGAGTGGACGTTAAAAACGTTGAATTTTAGATGCGATGCCGCGCCGCGCGAACGGTAGTGACTCGCGTCTATGGCGCTGCCGGTCAGGTAGTTACTTTTTCCTGTTAGCGGGCTTCCGCAACTGACGCAGGGCTTTCCTTCATCACGGATTCGGATGTAACGGTTAAACGCCGCCTGAGCTTCTTTATCCCACTGTGATTTAGACTTGAGAGCATCCTTTCTGACCTTGAGAGAGCGCCGTTCCTGTTGAGTTTCCTGCTTGCGTTTGCGCTCTGCTGCCAGTTTCTTCTTAGCCAACAGCAACTGGCTGTACTCGAAGCCGTGCTCAGGACAGCACCACCAGACGTTGCCGTAGGTAGCAGTGAATTTGGTCTTGCAGATTTTGCAGCTGCGGCGGGTTGGTTTACGCATTGCGATCACCCCACTGCTTAGCCCATTCAATTTCAATACGGGATTTGTTGCTGAATTTGACGTTCTGCTGAGTGCCGAACCAGTAGATAGCCTCGATGACTTCTACCATCTGACGCACAGTCATCTTGCTGGTACGCTGTCCGAACATCACAATGCCGCCATCCAGACCAGGAGCCATTCTTTGCTCCTGTTTCTTGGATTTGGCGACCATTGCGGTTATCAAATCTTTCCAGTCGTCTGAGTCGTATTTGTTGCCGAACCAGAGAACCTGATCGGAGAGGTCTTTCAGCAGCGGCCAAAGCTTCCTGTTTTGCTGGAGCGTGCGGGTCATCTCTTTGATATCAAGAATCAGCGGGCGCTTATCGTCGACAGGCAGATCACGGATGAAGTTGATGGCGTTCTGCTTAACGGATTCGTTTACGAGGTGAAATTGCTGTTTCATACGCCACCTCCGGGAGGTAACGCAGAATGCAGAAAATCGCAGGTGCCAGAAAGCATCTGTGGAAAGGTGAAGAGTTCAGATTGTGGTCGCATTTAAGTCCCCTTAAATGCGCAGAAGTCCGTCAGGGTTGTTCAGGCCGCTGACGGATTAATTATGGCTCAGTGATAACTGATTATCAAATGTTGCGTGACGTTGATTTAGTAATATGCACCAACGGGCATCGCTATCATCTCCGATACAAAAATGCCGAACCGCTTAGCCGTACCCTGGATGATTTCACCTGGTGTGTTAGCGCCGCCACGGAAGGTTTCTTCCTGACCTGTTACCACATCTTTGTAGGTAAGGGTGATGATGTAGCGGAAGGTTGGTGGGTTGTGGCGATGAGTCGGGCGGGATGGAACAGGTTTTGTTACTGGCTCGCCAACCTCCCGATCAAGGATATCCAGCACCCAGCGACGGAATTCTTTGGCAACTGGTGTGCGGGCGAACATAGCAATTAGGTGAGCACCGCGAAGGGAGAAAACTCTAACCTCTTTCGCTGATGATCCATTCCCAAAACCCTTGACACTCAAATTGAGGGTCAAGGTCATATCGTCACGGAATTCGTCTGAGTTACGGTCATAAATCTGAGTAACTGCATCAGATTTTTTATAGCCAAGCGCCTGCGCTATCTCGACAGCAGTGAGCCAGATTTGATTGTTGCGCTTTACTGGAGTGAACTTTGTATCATGGAATGCAAGTTTGGTAGTCATTGTGATAGCTCCAATTGGTTTGGATTATCACCACGCTGAGGCTAATCAGTTGGTGGTGAACTGTGCAGGATTAGCCTTACCGGTCACAATGAAACCCGGCGCACCGAAGTGCTCCCACACAGCCCACCATAATGCGAATGTGACTGTGCTTAGCGCATAAAAAAACCGCTAACGCGGCTATGCGTCATTGTGATATCCGGGAGGCTAATCCCGACGCCAGATTTTGCTGGCGTGCAGGAAATATAGCCCCGGATATCAGGCTATGTCAATGTGGATCAGTTTTCAGTCGATGGCGTAGGCCAGCGCTTACCTCACCCCCATATAACCATTGCGGCCACAGCAAACGCCACACCAACAATCATGAACGCAGTAGGCCAGTCCATCACTTCACCCTGAATCGTTGTTTAGTTAGTCTGCTTCCCATATCCATTTCTTCTCGAAAAGCCACTTTCTTTTCCTCAATACGGTTCCGCATCCCCTCTTGCGGTGCTGCTGACAGCGGAGGTAACGGCATCCATAGATACACTTCATCAACGCTTAATGATGTTCCATCATGCAGATCGAGCCAACTATCGCTAACTTGTCCCGCCACGTACTCACCATGCCGTGATACCGCTGAAATGTAAGCGCCTTCCTCCGGCATCCGTTCGCTTACCGGAATCCATTTATCCGGCGTTGTAGTGAGTTCGCTGACTGGTGGCTGTGGAGCTGCCGCAATCATGAGTTCATAAATCTCACCAACACTGCCAGTTTTATTGTCACTCATTGCTGAGCTAATCATTTCCGTTGTCGGCTCAACCGGCACAGCCACCCAGCCAACTGGCAACTTGTAAGGCTGGCTTACAGGTTCATCGTTCTGAGCATCACGCAGAGCGTAAAAGACTTTATTACGCAATTCGTTGAACTCGTCTGTGTGTGTACCACTGGTGATGTAGGGTGGCGTCATCCAACTAAGAATTGCAGACAGTTCATTCGCTGTCAGGGTGATGGGCACCGACCCGGCATTATTTTGCAAAGAATTCAGTTCTGGAGCGCTCTGGATGCCGGGCAGCGACTGCATATCGGCATTACCTTTCCACCCTTCCCACATAGCCGCCATCATCATGAACCAGACGTTTCCGCAGCCAGCCTTTTTGTTATCAAAGAACCAGTCGGCAAACTCTCGGCTCATGCCGTTCTGCTCTGCCATTTCATAGCGATTATCCATTGCTCTTCTCCTGGTTAAGCATGGCGGCGCGGCACTCATCAACAGCCTGACACAGCTTGGTTCGGTGATGTCCAGCCATAGTACCCTTGTTCCAGTCATGCCCCATTGTCATGCTGTAAGCATGGTGGAGAAGGCGCTTGAAGCACTCTGGCACAGTTACCGGCGCTGGTTGCGGCAACATGGCTTTGAATGCTTCGATATTGGCGTCATGCTCTGCGCGTTCTTCCGGCGTCATAGCGTCAATTTCAGCGTAATAGTCGGCGCGACGTTGCAGAGCAGTCAGCAAAGTTTCTGTTTTGCAGCCCTTGCCAATAATAAGACCTGGCTTTAACTCAACAGCGCACGGAAGAGTTGCAGGAGCTACCGGCGCTGGCGGGGCGTGGCGATAGAGCTTAATCACTCTGCGAGGGTCTGCGTGAGGCGTAATTGGATTCACGGTGAACAGGTATCCTAAGCCGTCTTTTTCAACATCTCTCAATTCCTGCTCATCAGTCCACGCCACAGGTTCCGACTTCCTCCCTGCTAACAATTCATCAATCGCTTTCACAGCGTCAGACATTGCGTAACCAAGATTGCCGCCGTCACTTTGTGCTGCTGCTTTGCCCAAGATTTCACGAATGCGGTGCAGGCGGTAATTTGAGAGAGGGCCGTGTGCCGGGTGGTTGTTAGTTGTCATAATTTACCCCATGATTTCGGTTTTTTATGCCCAGGTGCAAGCGCATGCATCTTGTTGCGACTTAACTTCCAGCCATAGCTACGGATTAGCGCAGCGCATTCTGCGTAAGACTCTCCGGTTGCGCTGATCATTTCTTGACGGCACCAACGACCAACTGGGTCGATGTTATTTACGCATTGTTCGCAGTCGCAATAGGCGTTAATGGAATATCCTGATGCAATAGCCATCACGCCCCCTCAACCTTTGCATAAACGATAACGCCATCGTCTGGACGCGGGCGCGGCAAAAAGATACCAGGACGAGGCCACAGCGCAATAAAACGAGACTCGCTGCGTTCAAGCCGATGAAAGGCTGACTCGCTCATAACCCCTACAGGGCGTAGTTTTATTTCATCCTCAAGCGATGCCAGCGCTATTTCGGCAAGGCGCAAATCCATCTGTGCGTTAGGGCTTTCGCTGAATTCCTGCGCCGCTTCCTGCATCAGTTCTAATCTCGCTTGCGCCCGCTTTATTAATTGTTCTCTGGTAATAGTGGTCATGGGTTAGTCCTCACCCTGGATAGAATTCTTACGGTTTGAACGACACACCAGCGCCCAAAAATTCATTTCGCAAATCAGCGCCGCTAACACCTCAGCCCGGCGACGCCCTCCTAATTTATTGGACTTCCCAACAGAGCGTTTACGCTGACGAATTACCTTTCTTGCGTGCGCTGCCTGCACTTCATCACGGCGCTGTTTTGATGCATAAACGCCCTTCGCGGGTACTTTCCGCGCCTGTTTTTGATAGGCAGTTAACAGGTCGTGTACGTCTGTGAATTTAGGCATTCTTATTCCCCCTTACCGATGCCAGCGGCGGCAACTTCTTTCGCCAGCTCATGCCCTGACTTCACTAACTCACTGATTTTTGTTTCTACCGTTGATTTCATGCTGACGCCCTCCCCCAAACCATCAAAACCCGCTTCATCGCCGCGCTGTTGCGGCACTCCTGAAATATCCCGTTGGTGCAGCTTCGAGCAGTACCATCCTGCTCTTCCGGGGTCGCAAGTCGGTATGTGACAGTGCGCCAGACTTTGCTGAGCCGGATGACCACCCTCTTCTTCTCAAGCTCAAGAGCGTTCTTGGTTATGCAACTCAGTGATATTCCGTATTCGCTTGCAACATCCCTTGCGGTGAAAGTCCGGTGCGTTTCGAGATAACGCAGAATTGCCTGTTTGCCTTTCATCAGAAGCCCCCTTTCTTTTTCGGCTGCTGCTCGCGCCCGCGGCGTTCTGCGGCGGCGGCCTGCTGGTCTGTGTCGTAAATTGCCCCGTTGATCTGATTGCAATAAACCGTACCGGTACTGCCGTGGCGGTTGAGTCGCAGGATTAACTCGGTTTCTCCAGGCGGCACGCTGTCATCGAAAGCACCTTCCCGGTGGATGCCAACCCAGTAGTCGCAGTCCTGCTCAATCTGTCCTGTGTCGCGGGAATCGCTCGGTAACGGGCGTTTATTCACTCGCTTCTCCAGTTCGCGGTTGAGTTGAGTCAGTAGCACGACGACGCAGCCAAGCTCTTTGGCGAGGTTCTTCAACCCTTTGGTGATCATCCCGTAGGCCAGGTCATTACGATCGGCTTTTTCGGCGGTCATCAGCGTCAAGTAGTCAACCAGAATCATGCCTACGCAGCCTTTCTCGCGCTTAATTCGACGGCATTCGGTAACGATATGCGCCAAGGACAGGCCCGGAGTGTCGTCGATGTACAGCATGTCGATTTCACTTAGCCGGCCGGCTGTGGCGATCGCCTTCTTAAAGTCGCCGTCGTAGTCGCCCTGGTACTGGTCATCGGCGTCATCCGTAGCGGGCATGTAAAAAATGCTCGGGTTAATGCCTGACTTCTGACCAACCAGCTTTTCGAGGATCTGGTCGCCAGGCATTTCGAGACTGAACATCAGTGCTGGCTTTTTCTCACGAACCGCGCAGTTGATCGCCATCTGCCCGTACAGCGTTGTCTTGCCCATCTTTGGCCTTGCGCCAATCACGAACAGAGAGCCTTTAACCAGACCTTTCGGCGCCAGCAGCCGGTCGAGTGACGGGATACCGGTACTCATGCCGCGCTGTTCGCCTGAAGGGTCAAACCGTTTCTCCAGATCCGCTACCCAGTCATCCATAACCTCGCCGAAAGACCGCAACCCACGACGACTTCCGGTTTTTGAATGGTCTGCGAGCTGGGTGAAAATACCCTGAATGGCCTCGTACTTCTGCGTAGCGCTCATGCCGTTGCGGGAATACAGCAGTTCAGTAGCTTCGGTCAGGCGGTTGATACCGTAGCGCTCCATTGCGGCTTCCCGGACTGATGCTGCGTAAGCCACGATGTTTGCAGCGCTGGGAGTGTTCTTGGCTATCTCCGCCAAGTAAGCAAAGCCACCTACCTGCTCCGCGAGCCCTTTGCCTTCAAGCGCGTCGAACAATGTCAGACCATCGACTGGCTTGTTGTCGCGGAACATCTGGCGCATCTCGGCAAAGATCAGCTGGTGAGGTCGGCTGTAGAACGACTCAGGCTTGAGCATCGCCAGAACCTTCTGGACTCGCTCGCTGTTGTCATCATCCAGCAGCAGGCCACCGATAACGCTCTGCTCTGCTTCGAGGTTTTGCGGTACAGCCATGAATTCAGCGGTCATCACGATCCCCCTCGCGCACTTCGATGTAGAGCTTTTCGGTCAGGAACTTATCGAATTTCATGCGGCGCCAGGTCTTCCCGGATTTCTGGTCTGGTCGGTCTTCAAGCATCCAGCGGCAGTTCTGAGCGATGTAGCGCAGATAGCTTCTGAAACCGTCCATATCCATCGGCTTGCCGTCCAGGTTGCGGGCAATCTTGTTAGCCTTACCCCAGAAGGTGCGGATCAGATTGCGTCGCTCATCAGTGAGGCATCTCCATCCCCGGGCTTCAGGCAGTTCGTCTTTCAGGCATTGCCATACTTCATCGCATGACAAACGGGACTTTTTCTCTTCAGCGGGTTTCTGGTCATTTGCGACATACTTACTACCGTTAGGTAGTAAGTTATTTAATATATTTTTATCTGTGGACACTGGCTGGACATCGGCTGGACACTCCACCTCCACAGGCATTGATATAACTGCGTTTGCGCTGGACACCGGCTGGACATCGGCTGGACAAAAATTTGACTGATATTCGTCATATTTGACCACTTTTAGAACAGTAAAACGGTTGTTCGATTTGGTGGTGATCATTCCCAGGTTCTGGAATTTACGGAGCAGTGATTTAACGCGATCAGCAGACAATCCCGTTTCCATTGCCAGTGTGTTACGCCCGGTAATGAACTCTCCGCGTTCGCAGATCACATCTCCGACATCCGTGGATACCAGTGTCTGTTCGTGATTGGCGCGCAGGAGCAGGTGAACCCATAAATGAGCCGCCTCAGCATCCTTGTAGAACGGCACATCCATAATTTTACGGTGCAGCAAGGCAAACCCCTTACCGTCATTCGTGCGCGGTTTCTGGAGCCTTCTGGCCTCTCTGGCTTCGGCTAAATTAGATACGTTACCCACGGCCACTCTCCTTACGTTTCAGTTCTTCCAGGATGGCGCGCATCTTCTCTGCCACAATCGGATTAACCGAGCGGATGAAGCGATCGCGGGTTATGTTTTTATGTACAGCGGTATGGTAATAGCGTGGATTTTTTGCCATTATTCCTCCTGCAATGAGTGCACACGATTTGCATCTGAAGGCCAGCTCTGTTGACGCAGACTGGCTTTCGCCATTTTTGAAACTGTCATGCTTCGAAATCCCCTTTCACCTCATCCCGGTTAGAAATCAGGATCGCCAGCAGCAGCGACATGTTCGGCAGCAGATTTTCCCGCCACCGACTCACCGTCGATTTGTTGACGCCAGCTACCTGGGCAATTGTCGTTGTGCCCATCTCGGCGATCTGGCGATGTAGCCAGCTCTCTATCCTCCGGGCCTCCACGTTGTTGCGTGTTGTTGATGTTTCCATTTGTGATAATTCCATTGTTAAAAAGGTTTATTGGCTGATTTCTCAGCCAGTTAAATTGGGTTCCAGATTGTTAAAGAGCGATGAGCTGTTACGCAGCTCAGGCGATGGAACCCGGATGCGGGAAAATTGCCGGGAGATCTGGACGGAACTCGTAAGCCTTAATCTCCCCATCAACCGCATTAACAAGGTCGGGTACGTGGACTGGCGAAATTCGCTTCTTGCCGTTCAACCAGTCACAGATCGTTGATTGGGCCTTCCCACAACGTTTCGCCAGTTCTTTCTGGCTGCCAGCGATGGCAATCGCTTTTTCTACTGCGGGGTTTTTCATAATCACCTCAGCTATCAATTTAAAGCGATTATGGTTATCACTTTGGTGAATGTCAATCGCCTATGCGATTTTTTGCTAAATAATCGCTCCAGCGATAGGATTAAAGAAAGTATTTCTAAGGGGTGTGTATGGAATTCTCTGAGCGCTTGGCTCATGCGATGTCTTCCGCAGGCTATACGCAGGGTAGGCTTGCAAAAGCTGTAGGGATGGCGCAATCCAGCGTTAATAAGCTATTGAATGGTGCGAGCAGCTCACGCAAAACTGTAGAAATCGCATCGGTTCTTGGCGTGCGTCCGGAATGGCTGTCTACTGGTGAAGGTGAAATGTATGCCGGTAGCGCAAATGAATCCCCTACGCTATACCAGGTTAAAAAGCCAAACAGTGGGATCTATCGCGTGGATGTTCTCGACGTTAAAGCCAGTGCGGGCCCGGGTTCCTTAGTTACCAGCGATTTCATTGAAACCATCAGAGCTATCGAATACACATCTGAACAAGCGCGAGCGCTGTTTGGCAACCGCCCTGCTGAAAATATAAAGGTCATTACAGTTAGCGGCGACAGCATGGATGGCACGATTTCACCGGGAGACCAGATCTTTGTTGATATCGGAGTCACTGCATTCGACAGCGATGGTGTTTATGTCTTTGCTTTTGGTAAGACATTGCACGTTAAGCGGCTACAGATGCAGCGTGACCGCCTGGCTGTAATCTCCGACAACCCTATTTATGAGAAATGGTATGTTGAGCCAGGTGATGAAGACCAATTCTATGTGATGGCAAGAGTGCTTTTACGACAGTCAATAGAGTATAAAAGATTCGCATAGCCCGGTAACCGGGCTTAGCACCTCCACCCCTCTTTAATCATCTTTTCACGAAGTTCTTCAATCCGCTCGTAATCCTTTCTTTTCTTCAAGATCACAACTAACTGGGAGAATCCATAATGTGATGGCGGATAAAATTCACTGGGATACTTATTTCCAGTTAACGATTCGTATTCTTCCACCCTTTTGTCATGAGCATGACGCAAAGCCGGGAACGCCAATTCAGATAGAGCAATCATTTGCTCGCATAAATGCTCGGCCCTTGCGAGGTTATCGCCCTCTCCCCTCAGCTTGTAAAATTTCTTGATATCCTCCTGAAGCCCAAAGTGAACTTGAACGATCTGCTCTGGACTTAGCCAGCGGAGCTTATCAACCCATTCTTTATGGTCCATACGTATCTCCCTCCAAAAAATCAGCATACCACGTAAATAAATTTCAATAAAAATCGCTTTAACAATCATGCAATTATCGCTTTATCGATGATAAATATCGTTTTGGCGATTGACTCATATAATCGCTTTAGCTATTGTTAGCCCATCGAAACGAAACATCGACAGCTGAGCGAAGTTAGCCAGCGGCGGACAGCAAGTCGCCTGCTTCTTTAACAATTCGGAAATTTGCTCTGCAAACCGGACGGACATTGCGCAGTGCGATCGCTCCCTGCGACATCAAGGATGGTGCTACAGGCGAGGCAAGACATACGCCAGCATAGCGATCAAAGCGGAGGGCATAACGATTTGCAGAGGAAATTATCAACCAAGAGGAGGAATAGAGATGAAGCACTAAAACGGACAGACCGCACCTTGATGCCTTATCAGGCAGCGTGACGACGGCGTTTATACGGTCGGGTTCCCACGGCGGCGTAGTGAGGGAAAGGAAGCGTAAAGCATCACTGAGTAACCGGTTAGCGCCCGGTTAACGCGTAAGCAGCTTCAAATGTGACCGGGTGACCGGCGCTGGCCACTGCGAGAGTGTGGCGAAGTATCAAGCAGGAATGTTTTGGGGTGAGTGCAGAAGCAAACCTTCTCGGCGAAGGCGCTTGGCAATGAGTACGCGACCGGAGTTAGTCGCCCGGCTGTGCTCACCACCAAAGCATTTCTACAAATTCGCGGCAATCAGCAGCTAACGAATGAGGGTTAAGCCATGTCTGCATGTTTCGCAGTTGTTCTTAACGGCAACACCGAGATCAAATATTTCCCGTTCCATGATGCACGTAGCGCTGACAAAGCTGAGGTTATGGCGGACGAATGGCGCTACCAGGTGATCGACGCCATTGGTGCTGAAGAGTCGGTTCGCTTCCACTTACGTGTAGTCCGTCCGAAGGCCGTCTTCAAGCTTATGTCTGGAGCAATGATTGAATGTGACCTGGGCGACATTGATATCGACCCAGCAGTTAGCTTGGATATCGACTGTCACCTGTCCGCATTCGGGTACAACCGTAACGTTGGATATTGTGGCAACTGGGATTTGGATGGTGCTGAAGTCATCGAGTTCATCGCATAAACGGCGCTACAAAACGCGTTTCTCCCGCATCAGCGGGTAACGACAGAGGGTAAGTCAATGATTCGTCTTAACAACGAAATTAAAAATCAGCTATGCCATAACCTGCTTCTCGCATCCCCATTGTTTGAGAAAGCGAAAACTGCGGTTAATGAGAGGGCGAAAATTGTTGAAGAAATTCGACAGGCATTGCTCAAGCAGGAAAACACTAGTGATGAGCAAATAACCAAGGCTCGGGAAGATTTCAAAGATAACTCCTTCATCAGAATGCAGGTCGGCGCTAAAACTGCAATTTTAAAGGCCATTATCAATGGTGAGTATCACGAATTAGCCAGGAACGGTTTGGATCATCGCTATCGCCACCGTGGAAAACATATTGGTAAGCACGATCTTGAAAGCGACCTGTTCTTCGGGGCTTCCTTCGCGCCGGTAGTTGAATCGGGTTTCGTTCCTGAAAGTTACATCACGCTGAAGAAGGTTGGAAAATTACACGACCGACTCACTGAATCGACGGTAACCATCAACGTTCTTTACGATGAAGTTGATGCCTTCAAATTGCAGGTTAAGGGCGCTCTAACCAAAGTCTCAACTGTTAAAAAACTGGCTGAGATGTGGCCTGAGGCAGTGCCATATTTGCCTGAGGTGGAACGCCGTGAAGCTACCAGCACCGCACTTGCCATTCCCGTTGAAACGCTAAACGCCCTATGCGGCATACCTAAGAATGAATGACCCGCTCCGGCGGGTTTTTTATCGGCCATACATAGGCAGATTTTCGAGTCTGCCCATTTATGACAACCGGCGGCCATCCACCGCCAAAATTCTCGGAATGCGCAAGCGCAGAAGTCCTATTCGTTCCGTCAGCCGAACGTCATCGGCATCACAAGGAAATAACCATGACACAGAAAACTATCATTACCTACAAAGGCTTTAACAAAGATTTGCAGTGCCGGAATTACCAGTTTTCGATCGGAGAAACCTACCATCACGAAGGAAAAGTAGAGGCTTGTGGTTCTGGTTTTCATGCCTGTGAATGTCCTTTCGATGTTTTTGGTTATTATCCGCCAGCAGACAGCCGCTATGCGGAAACAATCTCTTTTGGTGTTACTGACCGTGAAGAGGAAGGCGACACCAAAATCGCCAGCGCCAGCATTACCATTAAGGCTGAATTAACGCTTCCGCAGTTCATCCAGCGCGGCATCGAATGGATCTGGAGCAAGATTGACAAGTCGCTTGAACAGCAGATCATGACTGGCGACTGGTCAGCGGCAACCAACACTGGCGACTGGTCAGCGGCAACCAACACTGGCAACCGGTCAGCGGCAACCAACACTGGCTACCAGTCAGCGGCAACCAACACTGGCAACCGGTCAGCGGCAACCAACACTGGCTACCAGTCAGCGGCAACCAACACTGGCTACCAGTCAGCGGCAACCAACACTGGCTACCAGTCAGCGGCAACCAACACTGGCGACTGGTCAGCGGCAACCAACACTGGCTACCAGTCAGCGGCAACCAACACTGGCGACTGGTCAGCGGCAACCAACACTGGCTACCAGTCAGCGGCAACCAACACTGGCTACCAGTCAGCGGCAACCAACACTGGCTACCAGTCAGCGGCAGAAGTTTCTGGATCACACTCCGTAGCTGTATCACTCGGCATTGAAGGTAAAGCGCGAGCATCTGAAAACGGTGCAATTGTGCTCTGCTATCGCGATGAAGATGGCGAGTTAATTCATATCCGCGCCGGCATGGTTGGTGAGAACGGTATCAAGGCCGGAAAGTGGTATCAGCTAAGCGCTGATAACGAGTTTGTCGAGGTTGAAGATGAGTAACAAAACAGTCACCCACAACGGCAAGCAGTACACCGCCAAAAAGCTCAACGATAACGAGTGGCAGCTGACCTCCGTCGATAAACCCCGCGAGAAAATCACAATGAACCGCTGGCAGATGGATTTAGCCGGTTTATTGCAGCAGGTGGAGGGTAAATCATGATTTCACACTACGGAACGACACCAATGATTCGCCAGTGTGTAATGCCCGGCATGATGGCAATGCATGAAGGCCGCACCTATCGCGTCTCAGCAGTCATTCAGGAGCGCAAATGGGTTTACCTGCACACCGATGCAGAAATAATCCGCCTCAGTGACTGCGTGATTGACGTACTTCTGGACGGTCACGGCAACCCTATCCAGCACTAACCACCCTATTCAACCGATCGGCCTGGCTAAAAGCGGGCGGGATCTGCACATCCAAATTTCAGGAGTCAATCATGTCTCTGGCTAGAACAGTGAAAGAGAGTCAATTGCAGCGAAGACTCAGCACACAGAAAGCTCTCTGGTATCGCTATAAAGGTGATCGCGATGGAATGAGAGCGCATCTGAACTTGTCGAGAATCGAGGTTCTTAATCAGCGTTATTTCTTGGGCGGATGCCCGTTCTAAAAAGGTAAACATCATGAAATTCGAAAAAGCCATGAGAAAGAAAGCCAAGCTACGGCTGGCACTTACCGGGCCGAGTGGTTCAGGAAAAACTTATAGCGCGCTGATGATCTGCAAAAGCATGGGTGGAAAAACAGCGGTGATTGATACCGAAAAAGGAAGCGCATCACTCTACTCAAATGACTTTGATTTCGATGTGCTGGAGCTTGATCCTCCTTTCAGCCCTGAGCGCTTTATTGAAGCCATTGGAGCAGCAGAAGAAGCCGGTTATGACAATCTCATTATCGACTCAATCTCGCATGAATGGAGCGGTGTTGGTGGTTGCCTTGATGATCTAGACACTATTGCCAAAACAAAGTTTAAGGGAAACACCCACGCAGCATGGAGCGCATTAACTCCACGTCATCGCAAGTTTCTTGACGCCATCCTTCGTGTTAATTGCCACTTGGTGGCCACCATGCGTAGCAAAACAGAAACTGCACAACAGGAAGGAAGCAAAAAAGTTGTGAAGTTGGGGATGAAGACAGAGCAGCGAGATGGAGTTGAATATGAATTTACCACCGTTCTCGACATCAACCACGAAACACATACGGCTACGGCATCAAAAGATCGTACTGGTCTGTTCTCAAATGCTGATTACACGGTACTGGACGAGACCGTTGGTAAGCGACTGATGGGGTGGCTAAATGATGGCCGTTCTAAAGCAGAAATAGACCTTGCTCACTTTGTAGCCACAGCAGAATCAGCTCCTTCTTTCGAACAACTGAAAGCGGCCTGGGCGGAGGCTTTCAGGACATTACGAGACACGCCAGAGCAGGCGAAAGCACAGGAAGTATATGAGGCCAGAAAGGCAGAATTAACCGGCAATGAACAGGTGGCATAAATGGCTAGCAAAGGCGTAAACAAAGTGATCCTCGTCGGCAACCTCGGGCAAGACCCCGAGGTTCGCTATCTACCAAATGGTGGCGCGGTAGCCAATATCACATTGGCAACTTCGGAATCATGGCGAGATAAAGCAACCGGAGAGATGAAAGAGCAGACCGAATGGCACCGGGTGGTGCTGTTTGGCAAGTTGGCTGAAGTAGCCAGCGAATATCTGCGTAAAGGTTCTCAGGTCTATATAGAAGGTCAGCTACGCACACGGAAATGGACCGATCAATCCGGCGTAGAGAAGTACACCACTGAGGTGCTGGTTAACGTCGGCGGAACCATGAAAATGCTTGGCGGAAAACAAGTAGAAGGAAAGCCAGCAGGCAGTAGCCCGCAGCAGCAACTAGCGCAACGACAACCGGCACAGCAGCACAACGAGCCACCTATGGATTTTGACGACGATATCCCTTTTTAAGGAATGATATGAACCACTTAATGATTGACCTCGAAACGATGGGTAACGGACCGTACTCGCCGATCATCTCCATTGGTGCTGTATTCTTCGATCCGAATACCGGGGAAATTGGTACTGATTTCCAGGTTAACGTATCGCTTGAATCATCAATGCGGTTCCGTGCCCGGCCTGATGCCTCAACAATCCTGTGGTGGATGGAACAAGGAGAGGATGCTCGCAAGGCATTAACCACTGACACGCAGGACCTTTCTACTGCTCTTTCTTGGCTCTCTGATTTCATCTCCAAACATGCAAAGCCGAAATTTGTTCAGGTATGGGGTAATGGTGCTTCTTTCGACTGCGTAATCCTTCGCAACAGCTACGCACTAACCGGTCAGGAAGTGCCGTGGAAGTGGTGGAGTGACCGAGATGTGCGCACCGTCGTGGAGATGGGGAAAGTAATCGGCATCGACCCTAAACGAGATATTCCATTCGAAGGAACCCGCCACAGCGCACTGGATGATGCCATCCACCAAGCCAAATACGTTTCAGCCATCTGGCAGAAGCTGACTAAATAAACCCACGGAGTTAAATCATGTCATCACCTCTTCAGGGGGCGGTATATCTGCGCCCGCCAGTCAGTTCCGGCACCAAAGAAGAGGTGCTGGAACGGTGCTTTAAAGCTATCGCCAATGACGATTATCAGACCACAGGCATGGATGAACGCCTGCTGCGACTCTACGAAAAGAAAGTCTGGAATGACAACTTCGAAGCTTCTTTCAGACCGGGATTGATGGTAGTCGGGCCTGTTCAATCTCACTACACCGACGATCGCATGCGTAATTATCGCGGTCGATTCGGTCACACCAGGAGTGACTGATGAAAGACTGGAGTCAGAACGAACTGGTGCTCCTGTGGCGCCACACAAACGCAGAAGTCGCAGAGATGACAGGTCGGAGTATCGAAGAGGTCGGTGATAAGTGGCTGCAAACCAATGTTGAGCGTAATGGCTGGGATGTTAACGATCCAGAGCGGGAGGATGCATGACAGCGAGATACTCACTTCTGTATGTCGATCCGCCCTGGTCTTACGGCAACACCATCAGCAACGGAGCCGCCGCCGACCACTATTCCACCATGAAGCTGATCGACCTCAAGCGCCTGCCAGTGTGGGAACTTGCTGCCGAAAACGCGGTGCTGGCGATGTGGTACACCGGCACGCATAACCAGGAGGCTATCGAACTGGCCGAGGCCTGGGGTTTTACCGTTCGCACGATGAAGGGCTTTACCTGGGTGAAGCTGAATCAGAATGCGGAACTGCGCATCAACAAGGCGCTGGCCGAGGGTGAAATCACCGACTTTTACGACTTCCTCGATCTGCTTAACGCCGAGACGCGCATGAACGGCGGAAACCACAGCCGGGCCAATACCGAAGACCTGATGATTGCTACCCGCGGCGCCGGGCTGGAACGAAAGCACGCCGGGATTAAGCAAGTGGTATACAGCCCGCTCGGAGCGCACAGCGAAAAGCCGTGGGAAGTGCGCCACCGGCTGGAGTTGCTTTACGGAGATGTGCCGCGGATTGAGCTGTTTAGCCGTAGCGCAGCGCCGGGCTGGGATCACTGGGGAAATCAATGCGCCACCGCCTCGGTTGAATTACTACCCGGCTGCGCCATCGACGTAGTGAAGACGGAGGCTGCATGACACCAGAAGAACAAGAAAACATCCTCCGCGCCCAGGCTCGTCGCTGCGCAGAAGAGCTAACCAAAGCGATGAGCACAAAGCCTAAACCGAAGTGGAACGCTGTATGCCCCCCCATCCTTCGCAAGCACTACGAGAAGGTAAAGCCGATGGGCGTCAGTCTGGTGAAATTTGTCAGTGTTATTGGCCGGATGCATGGCCGGTATGGAGTGGAATCATGAGTGAAGCAGCAATGATTATTGTCCCAACGGATATCAGCACCATGGTTCGTGAGGTTGAGGTTGCCTATAGCCGATATCTCACTGAATTTCGCATTCCATCCGATCACAAAATCGTTGTGAATTATTCGGCAGGAAAAGACAGCACCACTACTCTGGCGATTGCTCATGCACTATTTGGTGACCGCGTACAAGGTGTGATGGCTGATACCGATAACGAGCACGAACTGACAGTTGAATACGCCAGAACCATCCATGAACAGATCGGATGTAAACCAGTGCGGTTCGCAAAACGAATCTACACAGAGGACGACTTTGCTAAGCGCCGCGCATACTTGAAAAAGAACTGGCCTAAACGTCAGGTCATCCGCATGGGGGCATACCGTGGAATAGTAATGCCTTCATTGGCGCGATCCGATACCAAATTCGGCCATGCGTGGCTGCGCACTGCTGAACGGTGGAGGATTGAATTTGAGACTCCTCTAGATGCCGCGCTATCCGTAATGCATCCATCTGGAAACAGCTTTCTGGACATGGCTCTACTCCACGGGAAATTCCCGATGCTTCGCGACAGGTTTTGTACTGATGAACTGAAAATTCAGGCAGCATATGACCAGTTCATGCAGCCAATGTTGGACGACGGCGATGTTGTTGTTCAGTGGTCTGGTGTAAGGGCTGATGAATCATCAAAGCGCGCAGGATATGAGCGTTTCGCCCGCGATATGAGGGATGAAGATTATTTATATAACTTCCTGCCAATTCACCAATGGAATGCCACCGACGTTTTTGCGCTTCACAAATACATGGGCATCAAGCCGAACCCGCTTTATACACAGGGTGCCGCACGTGTTGGCTGCATGAACTGCGTGCTCTGCACCAAAGAAGAAATAGCAGAGACAGCAGCCCGCTGGCCTGAGCACATCGAAAAGCACAAGGAATGGGAACTAAAAGTTCGCCTTACCTCCCGCTGGGTGCACTGGATGAGTGTTGGTGAAATAAGCCAACGCTGGATGAAATCATTCGATCTTCCTCTTGGCCGTTCGGTACAACTATACGGTCTGACACCAGATATCCAGCATATCGACTGGTCAGGGTTCTATGGCCCGCGTGCAAACCTGAATGCACCAGGTGTAGATGACGTTGTTGAGTGGGCAAAAACAGGACGGGGGGGCAAAGTTTACGACTTGGTAAAAGCCAGTCTCGACACAGCAGTTTGCTCTTCCCGTTACGGTTTATGTGAATAAGGAAATTTCCGCATGAAAACACTATTCACCAGGTCGCTAAAGCGGCCTTTTTTATTGCTGGCGTTCACCTTCAACCGAATTAACCGACAGTTCATGGAGTGAGTATGGAAGAGAAACGTTTTACGCCGGGTCCGTGGGAAGTTGTTGATGATGACCATCATGAACTTGGAACTGATTCAAGCGTACTGATTGAGTCGACATCCCGCGGAATAACCTTGGCAATTATTGGCCCAGGAGATTCGACGACATACACAGAAGATATGGTTAATGCGCAATTAATCGCCGCGGCTCCTGAATTACTAGAAGCTTTGCAGTTATCACTTACCGCCATGAATGAAATGGGTGACATCCTAAACTTTCACGACATGGCAGACGCAGAAACAGTTGAGAGGCTCACACCCGCATTTGAAATGGCTCGTTCGTCTATCAGCAAAGCACTCGGTAAGGAGTGACCATGGCCGACATCATCGATATCGCAGCAGAGACTGAAGAGCTTCAGCGTAACGCTGCCCTTTCCGCCCACCGCATCAACCACAACGCCGTATCAGCTGAGCGTTGTGAAGAATGCGACGAACCAATTCCAGAGCCGCGGCGCGCTGCCGTTCCCGGCTGCCAGACCTGCGCGGAATGCCAGGGTGTTATCGAAATGAAGAATAAGCAGAGGGGGCTGTAATGCAGCAGGCAATTTTAGACATGTGCTGCGGGTCTCGCATGTTCTGGTTTGACAAGCAGGACGAGCGTGCAGTCTTCAGTGATATCCGCGCCGAGCAGCATGAGCTTTGCGACGGTCGCCAGCTGGTTATCAGCCCTGACCTAATTGCCGATTTCCGCGCCCTCCCTTTTGGCGATAACACTTTCCCTGTCGTCGTGTTCGATCCGCCGCACCTCGAGCGTGTCGGTGATAATGCATGGATGGGGAAAAAGTACGGCCGGCTCAACAAAGAAACATGGCGCGACGATTTGCGTGCAGGCTTCGCCGAAGCGTTCAGGGTGTTGTGGCCACACGGTGTGCTCATCTTCAAATGGAACGAAACGCAGATCCCGGTAAGCAATATCCTGGCGCTTACCGACGAGAAGCCGGTCATCTGGCAGCGCACCGGCAAGTCAGACAAAACTCACTGGGTGATCTTCGTCAAAGGTGGTCCCAATGTTCAGGATAATCCAGAGGGTTAATTCACATGATTGAGAATTTTTCGGAAGGGGAAAAGCGCTGGCGCCTAACGATGATCGAGCGCCTTCCAAGGGAGAGCGGCAAAAACAGGAAAGGTAAGTTCATCTGCGAATGCGGAAATGAGACCGTCGCAGTTATCAGCAGGGTTAAATCTGGCCTTACTAAATCTTGCGGTTGCCTGAGCCGGGAGGTTTCCGTCAGGCTCAGGACTAAGCATGGCCAGCATGGTTCTGAAACTTATGGAACGTGGTGCGCAATGCTGTCTCGGTGCGAAAACCCCAGCAATGTAAATTACAAAAATTACGGAGGTCGTGGGATTACTGTTTGTGACCGCTGGCATGAATTCAGCGAGTTCTTTGCTGATATGGGTGAAAGACCACGCGGAATGACCATCGATAGGATTGACAATAATCTTGGGTATTTCCCCGGGAACTGTCGATGGGCCACTAAGTCTGATCAGACCAAGAATCAGAGGAAAAGGAGTGGCTGCACATCAAATTGCAAAGGGGTTAGCCTTACCAAGCATGGTCGATGGGAGGCGCACATCTCAATTGATGGGAAAAGAACCTCTCTTGGAAGATTCGACACCGAGGAGGAGGCGTCCGCCGCTCATCAATTAGCCCGAGCTAAAAGAGATGAGAAACATGAAGAGTCGGATTTCTAGCCTACCGATTTCTGATGATTATTACTCTGATCGCCACGGCGCGCCCTGCAAAATCCTCCGCGCTACCCACGAAGTAATCCACTACATCCGCAACGGCCGCACCTGCATCGCCAGCATAGGCCGCTTTCAGCATGAATTCGAGCCGCTGACCAAAGCACAGGCTGAGCGGCTCGCCGAAGAAATAGAAACAGCAGAACACCTGAAGAAGCTGCGCGCCCAGCGTGCGGCATGAGGAGAAACAATGCCTAATCACGTAACAAATCGTCTGACAATCACAGGTGACGAGAAGTCTTTGTCTGAACTTTTTAATGCCTGCTTCCGAAAACAAAAACGTGAGGTTCCTGATTTCTGGCACGAGAAAGCAAATGATGTAGAAGCTGATGAAAAAAGTCGTAAAGAGTGGTCTGAACGCATCGCTGATCTCGAAGCTAAAGAGCCGTTTGATGTGTTCGACTTCAACAGAATTATTCCAGCGCCTGCATTTATTTTCACTGGAGACGCTCTAACAGGCGGGAGCCGGGAAGGGTCAACTGGCCGTAATTGGTACGAATTTAATTCTAAGCGATGGGGTACGAAGTGGAACGCCTACGACATGTCTATTGTCGAGCACACCGACTCAAAACTGGTCATTAAATTCGATACAGCTTGGAGCATTCCCGAGCCAATTATCAATGAATTAGTTACTTGGTTCCCTGAGTTAATGTTCTTCCATGAGTTTTATGACGAGGGTGGCTGGTTCTTTGGCGATCGAACATATCAGGCTGGTGCGTTAGCAATAGACCGCTATATCAACGGAGATGACCGTAAAAAACATAGCGAACTTGAAAAACGCCTTTCCATTGAACTGAAAGGATGGGACCCAGATTCTGACGAAGACTACAAATGACGCAACTGATAGCCAGTTATGAGCTGGCTATTGGGTGCGAAAGCGCCACCTCGTGATCCCTTTTGCCCGGCCCTGCGCCGGGTTCTTTTTTGCCTGGAGAAACCCATGAGCGAAATGACCTTAATCGTGCCCAATGACTGGGTAACCGAAGAAAAGCTCGTCGAGATTACCGGCCTTCGCCCTGGCACTATCGAGCGGGCCCGCAAAAAATGCTGGATGGTAGGACGGGAATACCTTCACGTCTCACCGGACGGCGTGCCGAAGAAAAACAGTGAATGCATGTATAACCGCAAGGCTGTCGACCAGTGGGTTGAGAGCATGTCAAAGAAACAGCCGGGTGCGCGCCAATGAAGATCCGTTTATGCTTAGCGGGCTCTTGGACGTCAGGAGGGAATAATGGCTAAGTCAGCATACCCAACAGGCGTGGAGAACCATGGCGGTACGCTCCGCATATGGTTCATCTATAAAGGCAGCCGGGTGCGTGAAAGTCTCGGCGTGCCAGATACACCAAAAAACAGGAAGATCGCTGGCGAACTGCGCGCGTCGGTGTGCTTCGCGATAAAGACCGGCAACTTCAATTACGCCGCCCAGTTCCCGGACTCACCGAACCTGAGAAGATTTGGGGTGGAGAGCAAGGAAATCACCGTGCTGGAGCTGGCGAATAAATGGCTTGAATTGAAACGCATGGAGATCAGCACCAATGCGATGTCTCGCTATTCATCTATAGCGCGCAACATGGTGCCAAGGATCGGCGGGGACAGGCTGGTATCTGCGGTGACGCAGGAAGACCTACTGTTTATAAGAAAGGAATTGCTGACCGGTTATCACACGCTGAAAATCGGGCAGAAAACGCCGGTTAAAGGCCGCTCAGTAAGAACGGTCAACAACTACATGAAGATCATGGGCGGGATGTTTAAGTTTGCCTCTGACAGCGGGTATGTCCGGGTAAACCCGTTCACCGGGATCGCCATGCTTAAGCGGTCACGATGCGAACCCGACCCGCTGACGCGCGAGGAGTTTGTCAGGATGATTAGCGCCTGCGCCCACCAGCAGCTGAAAAACATGTGGTCGCTGGCCGTTTACACCGGTGTGCGCCACGGCGAACTCGTGTCGCTGGCTTGGGAAGATATCGACCTGAACGCGGGCACGATGATGATCCGCCGGAACCACACGTTAACGAAGGAGTTCACCCTTCCGAAAACTGAGGCCGGCACGGACCGCATCATTAATCTTATTCAGCCAGCCATCGATGTGTTGAAGAACCAGGCTGAAATGACCAGGCTGAGCAAGCAATATCAGGTTGAGGTGAAACTGCGTGAATACGGTCGTACTGATGTGCATCCATGCACGTTCGTGTTCAACCCGCAGATCGTATCGCGTAATGGCCGGGCCGGGCATCATTATGCAGTGGGGTCGATCAACCAGTCTTGGGAGGCAGCAATGCGACGCGCCGGGATTCGCTATCGCAGAGCATATCAGTCCAGACACACATATGCATGCTGGTCGTTAGCTGCTGGCGCCAACCCGAACTTCATCGCAAAGCAAATGGGCCACACCGACGCTCAGATGGTTTATCGGGTATACGGATCATGGATGGCTGAAAATAACCAGGACCAGGTACTCATCCTCAACCAGAAATTGAGTGAATTTGCCCCATCCATGCCCCACGCAGTAGGATCGGATGGGTATTAACTATAAATATCATTAGGTTATGTAACCTAAACTTGCATGGACATCACTTCCTGGTACGCCGACATTAGTTTGTTGCGCACCTGAATGCCCATCTGCATTGAGACAGACGCTTTTTGCATATCGGTCATCACATCATTAAGCGCAATGCCTGGCTCACCCAGAGTAAATTTTTCTGCCTGTACGCGCGCGGTGGTTTGCGTATCACTGATGCGATTCAGTGCCGCATGCAGTTGACCGGCAAAACTTACGGTTGGTTGCGGCAGCGCGTCTTGCGCCCGTGCGGACATCGCCGTTGCCTGTAGCTGGCTGATGACCCCTTCAATCCCCTGTATTGCTGACATGCTAATCCCCTGGATGATTTTTTACACAGCAGAGATTACCAGTTTGTCAATAAGATAAAGGCGCTAAATAGCGATAAAAAACCTCGGTTTTTGGCGCATAGAAAAATTCGAAACCGCAAATAATGAGACCGTCAATTTTTCGAGTTTGCTGACCCGGGAGTGAGTCTTGTTCCACTTTGCAAAAAACGCCGTCCACGATCAGTCACGAGGTGCGAGATGAGTGCGACTGCATCGACTGCAACCCAACCTAAACCTCTCGAGTGGCTTAATCGCCTGCGCGCGAATCCCAGAATTCCTCTGATTGTGGCGGGATCAGCCGCCGTTGCCATCATCGTTGCTATGGTTTTGTGGGCGAAAGCGCCAGATTATCGCACGCTGTTCAGCAACCTTTCCGATCAGGATGGCGGGGCCATTGTCACGCAGCTGACCCAGATGAACATCCCTTACCGCTTCACCGAAGGAAGCGGTGCGATTGAAGTGCCTGCCGATAAAGTGCATGAGCTTCGCCTGCGCCTGGCGCAACAGGGATTGCCAAAAGGCGGCGCTGTCGGCTTCGAGTTGTTAGACCAGGAAAAATTCGGCATCAGCCAGTTCAGCGAGCAGGTCAATTACCAGCGCGCGCTGGAAGGCGAGCTGGCCCGCACTATCGAAACCCTGGGGCCGGTAAAACGCGCCCGTGTCCACCTGGCGATGCCAAAACCTTCTCTGTTCGTGCGCGAGCAGAAATCCCCTTCCGCTTCCGTAACGGTCAATCTTGAACCAGGCCGCGCGCTGGATGAAGGGCAAATCAGCGCGGTGGTGCATCTGGTATCCAGCGCCGTTGCGGGTCTGCCGCCAGGTAACGTCACGCTGGTCGATCAGGGCGGTCATCTGTTGACTCAGTCCAATACCAGCAGCCGCGATCTGAACGACGCGCAGTTGAAATACGCCAGCGATGTGGAAGGACGCATTCAGCGCCGTATCGAATCGATTCTTTCGCCAATCGTCGGCAACGGCAACGTCCATGCTCAGGTTACTGCGCAGCTGGATTTTGCCAACAAAGAGCAGACGGAAGAGCAATACCGTCCGAACGGCGACGCATCGCAGGCCGTGCTGCGCTCACGCCAGCTTAATGAAAGCGAGCAAATCGGCTCCGGCTATCCGGGCGGCGTACCGGGTGCGCTGTCGAATCAGCCTGCGCCAGCGAATGCTGCGCCGATCAGCACACCGCCTGCTAATCAGCAAAACGCGCAGAACACGCAGACGACCAACAATGCGAACAGCAATGTGCCGCGCAATACGCAGCGCAACGAAACCAGTAACTATGAAGTGGATCGCACCATTCGCCACACCAAACTGAACGTGGGCGATGTGCAGCGACTCTCCGTGGCGGTCGTGGTGAACTACCGCGCCCTGCCGGACGGCAAACCGCTGCCGTTAACCACGGAACAGATGAAGCAGATCGAAGATCTGACCCGCGAAGCGATGGGCTTCTCCGACAAACGCGGCGATACCCTTAACGTGGTGAACTCACCGTTTACCGCAACGGACGACCTGGGCGGCGAGCTGCCATTCTGGAAACAGCAAGCCTTTATTGAGCAGTTGATCTCCGCAGGTCGCTGGCTCCTGGTTCTGCTGGTTGCCTGGATTCTGTGGCGCAAAGCGGTTCGACCGCAGCTTGCTCGCCGCGCTGAAGAGACGAAAGCCGCGCAGGAACAGGCGCAGGTTCGTCAGGAAACCGAAGAAGCGGTAGAAGTTCGCCTCAGCAAAGACGAACAGACCCAGCAGCGCCGGGCGAACCAGCGTCTGGGCGCAGAAGTGATGAGCCAGCGTATTCGCGAAATGTCAGATAACGATCCGCGCGTCGTGGCGCTGGTCATTCGCCAGTGGATGAATAACGATCATGAGCAATAAACTTACCGGCACCGATAAAAGCGTCATCCTGCTGATGACCATTGGCGAAGACCGTGCGGCAGAGGTGTTTAAGCACCTCTCCACGCGCGAAGTGCAAACCCTGAGTTCGGCAATGGCGAACGTGCGCCAGATTTCCAACAAACAGCTGACCGATGTGCTGGCGGAATTTGAGCAAGAAGCCGAACAGTTTGCCGCACTCAACATCAACGCCAACGAATACCTGCGTTCCGTGCTGGTTAAAGCGCTGGGTGAAGAGCGTGCCGCCAGTCTGCTGGAAGATATCCTCGAAACGCGGGATACCGCCAGCGGCATTGAAACGCTCAACTTTATGGAGCCGCAAAGCGCCGCCGACCTTATCCGCGACGAACACCCGCAGATTATCGCCACCATCCTGGTGCATCTCAAACGCGGCCAGGCCGCCGATATTCTGGCGCTGTTCGACGAACGTCTGCGCCACGATGTCATGCTGCGTATCGCGACCTTCGGCGGCGTACAGCCAGCCGCACTGGCGGAACTGACCGAAGTGTTGAATGGTCTGCTCGACGGTCAGAACCTCAAGCGCAGCAAAATGGGCGGCGTGAGAACCGCGGCAGAAATCATCAACCTGATGAAAACCCAGCAGGAAGAGGCGGTTATCAGCGCCGTACGCGAATTCGACGGCGAGCTGGCGCAGAAAATTATCGACGAAATGTTCCTGTTCGAAAATCTGGTGGAAGTCGACGATCGCAGCATCCAGCGTCTGTTGCAGGAAGTGGATTCCGAGTCGTTGCTGATCGCCCTGAAAGGCGCCGAGCCGCCGCTACGCGAGAAATTCCTGCGCAACATGTCGCAGCGTGCTGCCGATATTCTGCGCGACGACCTCGCCAACCGTGGCCCGGTACGTCTGTCTCAGGTGGAGAACGAACAGAAAGCCATTCTGCTTATTGTGCGTCGTCTGGCGGAAACCGGCGAAATGGTAATCGGCAGCGGCGAGGATACCTATGTCTAACGAATTGCCGTGGCAGATCTGGACACCGGACGATCTCGTCCCTCCCCTGGCCGAGTTTGTGCCAATGGAGCACCGCGACGAACCGATAGCCATCGATGACGAACCGGAGCTGAGTGCCGAACAGCAGCTTGAGCAGCAACTGGCGCAGCTGAAAATGCAGGCGCACGAGCAAGGGTATAACGCGGGCCTCGCCGAAGGCCGCCAGAAAGGCCACGAACAGGGCTATCAGGAAGGATTAGCGCAAGGGCTGGAGCAAGGCCAGACGCAGGCGCGCGCTCAACAGGCGCCGCTGAATGCCCGAATGCAGCAACTGGTCAGCGAGTTTCAGAATACGCTGGACGCGCTGGACAGCGTGATTGCCTCGCGCCTGATGCAAATGGCGCTGGAAGCCGCTCGCCAGGTGATCGGCCAGACGCCAGCGGTGGACAACTCCGCACTCATTAAACAGATCCAGCAATTGTTGCAACAGGAACCGTTGTTCAGCGGGAAACCGCAATTACGCGTTCACCCGGATGATTTACAGCGCGTCGAAGAGATGCTCGGGGCCACGCTCAGCCTGCACGGCTGGCGTTTGCGCGGCGATCCCACGCTGCATCATGGCGGCTGTAAAGTGTCCGCCGATGAAGGCGATCTGGACGCCAGCGTCGCCACGCGTTGGCAAGAACTCTGCCGCCTGGCGGCTCCCGGAGTCGTCTGATGACTACGCGCCTGACCCGCTGGCTGAATACGCTGGATAACTTCGAAGCCAAAATGGCGCAGCTCCCGGCGGTGCGTCGCTACGGGCGGCTGACCCGCGCCACCGGTCTGGTGCTGGAAGCCACTGGCTTGCAGCTGCCGCTCGGCGCGACCTGCGTCATTGAACGGCAGGACGGGACGGAAACACGCGAAGTGGAAAGCGAAGTCGTCGGCTTTAATGGCCAGCGGCTGTTTTTAATGCCGCTGGAAGAGGTCGAAGGCATTCTTCCCGGCGCACGCGTTTACGCAAAAAATATTGCCGGAGAAGGTCTGCAAAGCGGAAAACAGCTGCCGCTCGGCCCTGCCCTGCTGGGGCGCGTGCTGGACGGCGGCGGCAAGCCGCTGGATGGTCTTCCCGCGCCAGACACCACGGAAACCGGCGCGTTAATCACTCAACCATTCAACCCCTTGCAGCGAACGCCTATTGAGCATGTGCTGGATACCGGCGTCCGCCCCATCAACGCGCTGCTTACCGTCGGACGCGGACAGCGTATGGGGCTGTTTGCCGGTTCCGGCGTGGGTAAAAGCGTTCTGCTCGGCATGATGGCGCGCTATACCCGCGCGGACGTTATCGTCGTCGGGCTGATTGGCGAACGTGGCCGCGAAGTTAAAGATTTTATCGAAAACATTCTGGGCGCTGACGGGCGCGCGCGTTCGGTGGTGATTGCCGCGCCTGCGGACGTCTCGCCACTGCTGCGAATGCAGGGAGCGGCCTATGCCACGCGTATTGCCGAGGATTTCCGCGATCGCGGGCAGCACGTACTGCTGATCATGGACTCCCTGACCCGCTACGCGATGGCGCAGCGTGAGATTGCGCTGGCGATCGGCGAACCGCCTGCGACCAAGGGGTATCCGCCTTCGGTCTTCGCAAAATTACCTGCGCTGGTGGAACGTGCGGGGAACGGCATTCACGGCGGCGGCTCCATCACCGCGTTTTATACGGTATTGACCGAAGGCGACGATCAGCAGGACCCAATCGCCGACTCGGCGCGTGCGATCCTGGATGGACACATTGTGTTATCCCGTCGTCTGGCCGAAGCCGGTCACTACCCGGCCATTGATATTGAAGCGTCGATCAGCCGTGCAATGACGTCGCTGATCACCGAGCAACACTATGCACGCGTACGGAATTTCAAACAGTTGCTGTCCAGTTTCCAGCGTAACCGCGATTTGGTGAGCGTCGGCGCGTATGCCAAAGGCAGCGATCCCATGCTGGATAAAGCCATCGCGCTGTGGCCGCAGCTGGAGGCGTTTTTGCAACAAGGTATTTTCGAACGAGCCGACTGGGAAGATTCTCTCCAGGCGCTGGAACTGATTTTCCCGACGGTGTGATGAAGCAGGAGGGCATAGGTCATGGCACAACATGGTGCGCTGGCGACATTAAAAGATCTGGCCGAGAAAGAAGTGGATGATGCCGCTCTCTTATTAGGGGAAATGCGACGCGGATTCCAGCAGGCGGAAGAACAACTGAAAATGCTGATTGATTATCAGCATGAGTATCGCAACAATCTCAATGCCGATATGGGCCAGGGGATTGCCAGCAACCGCTGGATTAACTATCAGCAATTTATTCAGACGCTGGAGAAGGCCATTGAGCAGCATCGCCAGCAGCTGACGCAGTGGACACAAAAAGTGGACGTGGCGCTGAACAGCTGGCGTGAAAAGAAACAACGGCTTCAGGCCTGGCAGACCTTACAGGACAGACAAAGTGCGGCAGCGTTATTGGCTGAAAACCGCCTGGATCAGAAAAAAATGGATGAATTTGCTCAGCGTGCTGCAATGAGGAAAACCGAATGATCACCTTGCCCCAACTGATCACGACCGACACAGACGTAACGACAGGCCTTCAGGCCGGTAAAACAGCCGATTCAGCCCAGGATTTTCTGGCGCTGTTAGCCGGTGCTTTGGGTGCAGGCGACGCGCAGGGTAAAGATGCCCCGCTTTCGCTTGCCGATCTCCAGGCGGCAGGCGGCAAACTGCAAAAAGGATTGCTGCAAAAAAATGCCGATACGCCGCAGACGACACCGCTGGCCGATCTTCTGGCGCGCCAGGATCTGCTGACGGATGACGCCACAGCAGACCTGACCGAGGCACAGCAGTTGCTGTCCACGCTGACGCCTTCGCTGAAAAGCAACGCCCTGAACGCGTTAAGTAAGACTGCCCGGCAGGACGACAACGCACCGGCGCTGAGCGATGAAGACCTCGCGAATCTGAGCGCGCTCTTCGCCATGTTACCGGGCCAGCCAGCGCTGACGCCAACCACGCGAACCGCGTCGGCTGAAGGCGCACTCTCCGCCCCGGCATCGCTGCGTGGCGATACGCGCGCCGCTATGCAGGATGCAGTTGCCGGGCTGACGACTGGCGAGCTGAAAAAAGGGAAAGTCGATGCCGCGCCTGACGTCACCGCAAACTCAGCAAGCAACCAGCCGGTAACGCCGCTGGTCGCCGCCGCTGCCGCTAAAGCCGACATGGAAAGCACGCCTTCTCCGGTCACGACCATTGGCGCCATGACCACGCCTGGCGGTATGACGACGCAGACGCAACCCGCGCCTGTCGCAGCCGCCCCGGTGCTCAGCGCGCCGCTGGGCAGCCATGAGTGGCAGCAGTCATTAAGCCAGCATGTGACGCTGTTTACCCGCCAGGGGCAGCAGAGCGCGGAACTGCGTCTGCACCCGGAGGAACTGGGGCAGATTCAAATCTCCCTCAAAATGGATGATAACCAGGCGCAACTGCAAATGGTGTCAGCGCATAGCCACGTTCGCGCCGCGCTGGAAGCCGCGTTACCCGTACTGCGTACCCAACTGGCGGAAAACGGCATCCAGCTGGGACAAAGCAGTATCAGCAGTGAAAGTTTCGCCGGACAGCAGCAGTCGTCATCCCAGCAGCAGCACGCTTCCCGCGCACAGGGACAAGAGGCTTTTGCCGCCGAAGATGACATCGCACTGACGACGCCGGGCTCGCTCCAGGCTGCCGCTCGCGGCGATGGCGCGGTGGATATCTTCGCCTAACGCCAGAGGTAGCATGATTATCCGCGTCTTTTCCACGCTTTGCCGTGGACAGGACACGGGATAATCAGCCAATAAGCTGTACCGAAACAGGAAGCCCGTATCTGATGACTGACTCCGCGATTAACAGAAAGAGCAAACGCTCAATTTGGATCCCTTTGCTGGTGTTGATTACTCTTGCCGCCTGCGCAACCGCCGGCTATAGCTACTGGCGGATGCAGGAGCACCCGACCGCCAGCGCTACCGCGGCCCCGCCACCGCCGCCAGCGCCCGTATTTTTCGCGCTGGATACGTTTACCGTCAATCTGGGCGATGCCGATCGCGTGCTGTATATCGGGATTACGCTGCGCCTGAAGGACGAAGTGACGCGCGCGCGTCTGAGCGAATATCTGCCAGAAGTGCGCAGCCGTCTGTTACTGCTGTTTTCGCGTCAGGATGCCACTGCGCTTTCGACAGAAGCCGGGAAGCAGACGCTGATCGCGGCAATCAAAGAAACGCTCTCTACTCCGCTCGTTGCTGGACAACCGAAACAGGAAGTCACCGACGTTCTTTATACAGCTTTCATTCTGCGGTAAAGACATGGGCGATAGTATTCTTTCTCAGGCTGAAATCGATGCGCTGCTCAACGGCGACAGCGAGGCCAAAGACGAACCCACCCCTGGCGGCGTGGGCGACAATGATATTCGTCCTTATGATCCCAATACACAGCGTCGCGTGGTGCGCGAGCGCCTACAGGCGCTGGAGATCATTAACGAACGTTTCGCGCGTCAATTCCGTATGGGGCTGTTTAACCTGCTGCGTCGCAGCCCGGATATTACCGTGGGCGCGATCCGCATTCAGCCATATCACGAATTTGCGCGTAATTTACCCGTACCGACCAACCTGAACCTGATCCATCTGAAGCCGCTGCGCGGTACGGGTCTGGTGGTGTTCTCGCCGAGTCTGGTGTTTATCGCCGTGGATAACCTGTTTGGCGGCGACGGGCGTTTTCCGACCAAAGTGGAAGGTCGTGAGTTTACGCATACCGAACAGCGCGTTATCAACCGCATGCTGAAGCTGGCGCTTGAAGGCTACAGCGACGCGTGGAAAGCGATCAACCCGCTGGAAGTGGAGTACGTTCGCTCTGAGATGCAGGTGAAATTCACCAATATCACCACCTCTCCGAACGACATTGTGGTGAACACACCGTTCCACGTCGAAATTGGCAACCTGACAGGCGAGTTCAACATCTGCCTGCCTTTCAGCATGATTGAGCCGCTGCGGGAGCTGTTGGTGAACCCGCCGCTGGAAAACTCGCGTCATGAAGATCAGAACTGGCGCGACAATCTGGTGCGTCAGGTTCAGCATTCAGAGCTGGAGCTGGTGGCGAACTTTGCGGACATCCCGCTGCGCCTTTCCCAGATATTAAAGCTGAAACCCGGCGACGTGCTGCCGATTGAAAAACCCGACCGCATTATTGCTCATGTGGACGGCGTACCTGTACTGACCAGCCAGTATGGCACCGTGAACGGTCAGTATGCGTTGCGCGTAGAGCATTTGATCAACCCGATTTTGAATTCGCTGAATGAGGAACAGCCCAAATGAGTGACATGAATAATCCGTCCGATGAGAATACCGGCGCATTGGACGATCTGTGGGCTGACGCGTTAAACGAGCAAAAAACAACGACCAGCAAAAGCGCGGCCGATGCCGTCTTCCAGCAGTTGGGCGGCGGCGACGTCAGTGGAAACCTACAGGATATCGATTTAATCATGGATATTCCGGTCAAGCTGACCGTGGAGCTGGGTCGCACGCGCATGACCATCAAGGAGCTGCTGCGCCTGACGCAGGGTTCAGTGGTCGCACTGGACGGACTGGCAGGCGAGCCGTTGGATATTCTGATTAACGGCTACCTGATTGCCCAGGGTGAAGTCGTGGTGGTCGCCGATAAATACGGCGTGCGCATCACGGATATCATCACGCCGTCTGAACGTATGCGTCGTCTGAGCCGTTGAGCATGAAAACCCAGGCTACCGTTTCACAGCCCTCTGCCGTATCAGGCTCGCCGTTAGTTCAGGTGAGCGGCGCGCTGTTTGGGATCATCGTGTTGATTCTGGTCGCAGCCTGGGTCATTAAACGCCTGGGTTTTGCGCCCAAAGGCGCCGGTACGCGAGGGTTGAAAGTGTCAGCCAGCACCTCGCTGGGCCCGCGTGAGCGCGTGGTCATTGTCGATGTTGAAGACGCTCGGCTGGTACTGGGCGTCACGGCCACGCACGTCAATGTGTTGCATACCCTCCCCCCTGCGCCTGTCGTTGCAGAAGAAAAACCGGCCGCCCCTGCGGATTTCCAGGCCATGATGAAGAGTTTGTTGAAGCGTTCCGGGAGATCCTGATGCGCCGTTTGTTATCCCTCACGCTGATGGCTTTGTGGTTTATCAGCCCTGCCGCGTTCGCACAATTACCCGGACTGGTCAGCCAACCGCTACCCGGCGGCGGGCAAAGCTGGTCCCTGCCGGTACAGACGCTGGTCTTTATTACGTCACTGACGTTCCTGCCCGCCATTTTGCTGATGATGACCAGCTTTACCCGCATCATTATCGTCTTCGGCTTGCTGCGAAACGCGCTGGGAACGCCCTCTGCGCCGCCAAACCAGGTGCTTCTCGGGCTGGCGCTGTTCTTGACGTTTTTTATTATGTCGCCGGTTATCGACAAAATTTACGTGGATGCCTGGCAGCCTTTCAGCGAAGAAAAGATTTCCATGCAGGAAGCGCTGGAAAAAGGCGCTCAGCCGCTGCGGGAGTTTATGCTGCGGCAGACCCGTGAGGCTGACCTGGGCCTGTTCGCGCGTCTGGCAAACAGCGGCCCGCTACAGGGGCCGGAAGCCGTGCCGATGCGAATTTTGCTCCCGGCCTACGTCACCAGCGAGTTAAAAACCGCTTTTCAGATCGGTTTTACGATTTTCATCCCCTTCCTGATTATCGATCTGGTTATCGCCAGCGTGTTGATGGCGCTCGGGATGATGATGGTGCCGCCAGCCACCATTGCGCTACCGTTTAAGCTTATGCTTTTTGTCCTGGTCGACGGCTGGCAGTTGCTCGTTGGCTCTCTTGCCCAAAGTTTTTACAGTTAGAGGCGCAAAATGACACCCGAATCGGTCATGATGATAGGCACGGAGGCAATGAAGGTCGCGCTTGCGCTTGCCGCGCCTCTGCTGCTGGTTGCGCTGTTTACCGGCCTTATCATCAGTATTTTACAGGCCGCCACCCAGATCAACGAAATGACGCTGTCATTTATCCCGAAAATTGTGGCGGTATTTACGGCGATTATTGTGGCGGGCCCCTGGATGCTTAACCTGCTGCTGGATTACGTGCGTACGCTGTTCAGTAACTTGCCGTATATCATCGGATAAGACGCGATGTTGCAGGTCACAAGCGATCAATGGTTATACTGGCTTAACCTCTACTTCTGGCCGCTGTTACGTGTACTGGCGCTGATCTCTACCGCGCCGATCCTCAGTGAACGTACGGTTCCCAAACGGGTAAAGCTGGGGCTGGGGTTTATGATCACTCTCATTATCGCCCCTTCACTCCCGGCGAATAATGTGCCTGTTTTTTCCACCGAAGCCTTATGGCTCGCCATGCAGCAAATCATGATCGGCATTGCGCTAGGGTTTACCATGCAGTTTGCCTTTGCTGCGGTGCGTACGGCGGGGGAATTCATCGGTCTGCAAATGGGTCTCTCTTTCGCCACGTTTGTTGACCCGGGCAGCCGCCTCAATATGCCGGTACTCGCCAGAATCCTCGACATGCTCGCCATGCTGCTGTTTCTTACGTTTAACGGCCATCTGTGGCTGATCTCGCTGCTGGTAGACACCTTCCATACGCTGCCTATCGGCGGCGACCCGGTCAACAGCAATGCGTTTCTGGCGCTTGCCCGGGCAGGCGGACTGATCTTCCTCAACGGACTCATGTTAGCCTTGCCGGTCATTACGTTACTGCTCACACTCAACCTGTCGCTCGGGCTATTAAACCGTATGGCTCCGCAGTTATCCGTATTTGTTATTGGCTTCCCGTTAACCTTATCCGTCGGCATTTTGTTAATAACCGCGCTCATGCCATTAATTGCCCCTTTCTGTGAACACTTATTCGGTGAAATTTTCAATTTGCTTGCTGATATCGTTAGCGAAATGCCGACAACCAATAACCCATGATTTTTATCCTGTCTTACTAAGGATTTTCCTAAATTTAAAATCTAAAAACATCTACCAGGATATATCTGCTGCGCTTTATTTGTTTTTACCTTACTCACATAACATAACATTTACTTTACTTTGAGAAGATTCCTGGCAAATTATACGTAACTTTACGGGATAGTAAGTTCGCCTGAAAACAGCGAAAGCGTCATCTTAGGTCACTATTATTGTTCCGTTGGGTTGTGATGAGATATTCAGGTAAGGGGAATTATCGTTACGCATTGAGTGAGGGTATGCCATGTCAACGATTATTATGGATTTATGCAGTTACACCCGGCTAGGTTTGACCGGGTATCTGGTAAGCAGAGGGGTGAAAAAAAGGGAAATCAACGACATTGAGACCGTTGACGAACTCGCCATCGCTTGTGACTCACAGCAGCCTTCTGTGGTGTTTATTAATGAGGACTGTTTCATCCATGATCCATCTAACAGTCAGCAAATAAAGCAGATCATTAATCAGCATCCCAACACGTTATTTATTGTTTTTATGGCAATTGCTAATGTGCATTTTGATGAATACTTATTAGTAAGAAAAAACTTATTGATTAGTTCAAAATCAATTAAGCCCGATTCTCTGGATGATATTCTTGGCGATATTCTGAAAAAAGAGACGGATATTGTAGGAGTAGTAAATTTACCTACGTTATCTTTAAGCCGTACTGAATCCAGTATATTGCGAATGTGGATGGATGGACAGGGAACAATACAGATTTCAGATCAAATGAATATCAAGGCAAAGACGGTGTCATCCCACAAAGGGAATATTAAACGGAAGATAAAAACGCATAATAAACAGGTTATCTATCATGTCGTGCGGCTGACGGATAACGTGACAAACGGAATTTTTGTTAACATGCGATGAGGCCCCCTGACTGGTGGATATTCCACCAGTCAGGGTAAAAGCGACAAAATCACATTACTCTGTTTTTTCCACAAAGATCCCATCCTGATGGCCTGACTCATTGAAGAACCAGATACCGAGCGGGTAGTCTTCCAGCGAAACCAGGTACATCGTACCTTCACTAAACTCTTCAACCGCCAATACCACGCCTGGCCGACGAGGGCCGCCGTCTGTTTTGACTGTTACCCGATCATTCACCTTCATCAATTATCCTCCTGTGGCTTTGTGCCAGTGTAGAACAAATTCCTTTTTCTGGCAGCGTCTGCCGCGCGTGATTGCTGGTTTTCTCAACGGTCTATACTTACAGATGCCACGGTTAAATGAGGTACTGAAGATGAAAACCGCGAAAGAGTACAGCGAAACGGCCAAGCGCGAAGTCAGCGTTGATGTTGACGCCCTGCTCGCGGCGATCAATGAAATCAGCGAGAGCGAAATTCATCGCAGCGCTGATGATCCTGAGAAAGTCAGTGTGGATGGCCGCGATTATCATACATGGCATGAATTAGCGGATGCGTTTGAACTCGATATTCATGATTTTAGCGTCACGGAAATCAATCGCTGATCTGGGGTGAAAAAAATCCCGGCTCTCAGAGCCGGGATCAAACTTGCTTATGCAAGAAGCACTTGAAAATTCGTTACACCAGAAAATCTGATGTGCGTTTTACCTTATCTGCAATTTTTTTGTATGACAAGCAAATATTTCTCGCAGAAATGATTAATACAGCTAATGGTTCAGCGTGTATCAGGCGACGGCGCGGGATGGTCGTCACGGACACAAACCTGATTGCGCCCGGCCTGTTTTGCCAGATACAACCGGCGATCCGCCAGCGACTGCAACTGTTCAAAATCGTAGTCTCCGTTCTCCTGCGCCCCGCTTACGCCCAGCGATGCGCTAATGCGCAGGGTCGTGCCTTTTGCGATCAGGATTTCTTTGTCGTTCACGCGCTGGCGTATCCGCTCTGCGATCTGTGCTGCCTGCACCAGCGTCGTCCCCGGTAAGACAATACAGAACTCTTCGCCGCCTACGCGCCCGGCAAGGTCATGCGAACGTATTGTGCCGCTAATAAGCCCGGCGGCATGGGAGAGCACCCGATCTCCCGCCTGATGGCCGAAACGGTCATTGACGCTCTTAAAGTGATCCAAATCGATCTGAATAACGGAAAACGGCTGTCGCTGCTCGTGGCAGCGCTGTATCAGTACGCGCGCCCTCTCAAACAATGCGCCACGGTTATACAGCCGCGTCAAAGGATCGTGCCAGGCCTGCCATTGCAGGGAACTTTGCAGCACAAACATATTGCTGACCATCTTGCGGATAACAACCCATGAGATGAGCAACATCATCGTGAAAAGCGCCCACAGGAGACCAAGCGCAATACTGATACTGCCAAAAGCCCCCTGCACGCCTTCTCTCAGGGTATGAACACGCAAAAGCACGCCATCGAAATGATCCAGCCTTTCCCAACTGATATAGCGGCTGCCCATACGGATACCGCCATGCGTATCATGTTCGATGTCATTCGCGAGCAACGCCAGTTCAAGGTCATCAAAGGTATTAACCTGACGCTTTTCCGGCGTTGAGGTCGCCAGTAGCCTGAGCTGATAGTCGTAGAGCTGGTACTCCCCTTCAGAATCTTTTTCGACCGCATCCTCCAGGAAACGCTTCATGGATGACACCGGAATATCCATTGCCAGCACGCCATACCAGTGTCTTTCGTTATCCAGCGACAGGCTCACGGTGACCTTTTGTTGCACTTCGCCGCCCGGCACCGGCGAGCTAAACCAGCGCACGCCGCGCGCTGAATTTTGTCGTTGGGATTGCCCGCTGAACCAGGGTTGGATCACATACTGGTAATAGCGGGACATAATGTCGCCGCCATTGGTTGTGGGTTCAGTTGAGACATAAAAGCCTGAACGCGAAACATACATTGTCCGCTGCGCCAGCATGGTAGAAGAATGCGCCAGCCGTAACAAATACCCCAGTTCCAGCGCGGCGCTTAACTCGTTTGCCAGCGCATCGTTATCCCGCGTGAGAAGCGTTGTACGGTTAACAAACGCGTCAGAGACGCCGTTAAGCGGTAACGTTCGCCGTCTGTCTAGCTCCAGTTGCCAGAAACTTTTGCCGCGCAGTTGCGCAAATTGCGCCACCGCATCGTGCAGGTCGGCAAAATCGAGCGGCGTGACCAGCGCTTCATACATACCGTTGCGCAGAAACAAGAGTTTATCCACGCTGAATTGCAGCTGTCTGTCCAGCACATTAGCGACGTTTTCCAGATGGTTACGTTGACTGGCCCGGTATGCCGACTCCAGCACGACCACTTCACGCCAGGTCAGCAATGTTGAACAAATCATCACAACCAGAAAACAGATATTTACGACATGGCCTGGCCCAAAGCGTCGTGCTAACGTTCTCAGCCAGCTCCAGTTTCCTGGCGTTGTTTCATGCGGCACCTGACGGCTCCCTACTTTTATTCCTGAACTATGTGTCGCGACTCAACGGCTATTTTCTGGGGTAACAAAACGCCCGGCATTAACCGGGCGTTCCTTTATCAGACATCTTCCCGCAACCGCCTGCCATCACCGGGCATAAGTTCATTCTCGTGGAATGCTTCCCGTTTGACGCCAAAACCGTCATACCAACGGCACTCCACCATGCCGCTGGAATAACCGGTTACGATCATGCGTGGACCACCTTCTTTTGCGATAACTTCCTCACTGACAAAAAAGACCATACCTGCCTCCTGTATCCAGTGAAACTTTTTCACCTTAGACGACGATGGCCTTTTTTGCATAATCCGGCGAGGCATAAATTAGTGCGAACCACCGCGAACGTTGGCAACAGTTTTTACCAGCCCTACCACCACGCTGCCGATGATGAAACCGAGCACCAGATTAATCAACATGGGAAGCGTGAGCGCAATAAGACCATTCTGCTGCTGAGCAAAATGGTCGATCGCGTGGTGTAATGGCGCGATGCCGTGCACCACGATCCCGCCCCCCACCAGGAACATCGCGAGTGTGCCGACAATGGACAGCGCCTTCATAAGCCAGGGCGCCGTAACCAGTAGCCCTTTGCCCACCGCCTGAGCCAGTACGCTGCGTTTTTCCGCCAGCCAGTACCCCATGTCGTCCAGTTTTACGATAAGTCCCACCAGACCATAAACGCCAATCGTCACCACCAGCGAGATACCGGACAACACCAGAACCTGATTGAGCAACGGCGCATCCGCGACAATTCCCAGCGTAATCGCGACGATCTCCGCAGAAAGGATAAAGTCGGTGCGCACGGCCCCTTTCACTTTCTCCTTCTCAAACGTGAGAGGATCTTGTGCGGCGATCGCGGCCAGACGCTGCTGACGCGCCTCCGGGCTCTCTTTGTGCTTTCGGGCCTCAAGCGTGTGTAAAACTTTCTCTACGCCTTCAAAACAGAGAAAAGCGCCCCCAATCATCAACAACGGTGTAATCGCCCACGGGATAAAAGCGCTGATCAGCAGCGCCAGAGGCACCAGGATGACCTTGTTGATCAACGACCCTTTCGCCACGCTCCAGACGACCGGCAGTTCGCGGTTCGCCCGCACGCCCGTCACCTGCTGCGCGTTTAGCGACAGATCATCACCCAATACGCCTGCCGTTTTTTTCGCGGCCAGTTTTCCCATCATCGAGATATCATCCAACAGCGTGGCGATATCATCGAGCAACGTCAGCAAACTACTTCCTGCCAAAATAAATCCCTCAATATTTTTCTTTTGAAGAGGTAAGTATGAAGTAAAAAACGTAATGCCGAAACGGGTAGCAATCGTCAACAAAAATTTAACAAAAGAGTGCAATTATAACGCTCGCCAGCGCGATAGTTTTGACGTTTACTATGTTGCACCTTTTTATTTCCGCCGTGAGGGATTATGCGTTTCAGGCAGTTACTACCACTTTTTAGCGCACTCTTCGCGCTGTATATCATTTGGGGTTCCACGTACTTCGTTATTCGTATTGGCGTTGAGAGTTGGCCGCCGCTGATGATGGCGGGCGTCCGTTTTCTGTCTGCGGGGATTTTGTTAACAACATTCTTACTTCTTCGTGGGCATAAACTGCCCCCTTTGCGTCAATTACTCAATGCCGCGCTGATTGGCATTCTGCTGCTGGCGGTGGGGAACGGTCTGGTTACCGTAGCGGAACATCAGGATGTACCGTCCGGCATCGCCGCCGTGGTGGTCGCGACGGTCCCACTCTTCACGCTGTGCTTCAGCCATTTCTTTGGCATTAAAACGCGAAAACTGGAGTGGACAGGCATCGCCATCGGCCTGGCGGGGATCATCATGCTCAATAGCGGCGGAAATTTGAGCGGCAACCCCTGGGGCGCGCTGTTGATCCTGATTGGCTCGATGAGCTGGGCATTCGGCTCCGTGTTCGGCGCCCGCATCGCGTTGCCGACAGGCATGATGGCCGGAGCGATTGAAATGCTGGCTGCCGGTGTTGTGCTGATGTTCGCTTCCTTTATCGCCGGGGAAAAGCTGACGACGATGCCGACGCTCTCCGGCTTCATGGCGGTAGGTTATCTGGCGCTATTCGGTTCCATTATCGCCATTAATGCCTATATGTATTTGATCCGTAATGTCAGCCCGGCGCTGGCGACCAGTTACGCCTACGTCAACCCGGTAGTGGCGGTGTTGCTGGGAACAGGTCTGGGGGGAGAAAGCCTTTCTTCCGTCGAGTGGCTGGCATTAGGGGTAATTGTTTTCGCTGTCGTCCTGGTGACGCTGGGGAAATATTTGTTTCCCGCCAGACCCGCGACCGCAGCGAGCGAATCGGAAAAATCACTCCAGTAAATGAATACCCTGCGTGTCGATCTGCGCGGTGGGGCCACCGCCGCAGATCCACTCTTCAAGCCGTTCCGCCAGTGCGGCGTCGCTGAGTTTCAACCGGCCACGCAAAGCACACTCCCAGACAATCAGCACACGCCAGCCAAGCTCGCGAAGCCTCAGCATGTCTCGCCGATCGCGCTCCACATTTTTACCGATTTTGTTCAGCCAGAACTCGGTACGCGTGGCGGGAACTTTGAACAGGTAGCAGTCATGATGATGCCAGAAACAGCCGTGCGTGAAGATAACGCAGCGATACTCATCCACGACAAAATCCGGGCGTCCGGGCAACGTGGCGTCCTGCACATGAAACGCCATCCCCTGCTCCTGCAACAGACTGGCAAGGCGTTTTTCTATCGCCGTATCGCGCGTGGCTATCGCCCGCATATTCTTGCTGCGCGTCGCCTTATCGTGTACGTCCGCCATGCTGGCTCTCTTTCTGGCGCAATGTAACGGCCTGTTTAATTCTCGACTCCAGCAGTTTTGCTACTGCGGCAAATGCCGGAACCACGACGGAGTTACCAAACTGACGGTAGGCCTGGGTGTCTGAAACGGGAATGCGGAACTGATATCCCTGCGGCGATTCAAATCCCATTAACCGCGCGCACTCTCTGGGCGTTAACCGGCGTGGACGGTGCTGCTGATTCACCGGATCGTCGAAATTCGCCTCTCCTGCGGCCATATCCCAGCCACGGTCAATCAGTATCTCCGCGCCATCTTTATAGTAACGCGCCGACAATGTGCGCGTTACGCTGCCGGGATTCGCAGGATAGACCATCCCATAGCCAAAACCGTTACCCCGGGCCTGATGCTTTTTCGCGTAGCGGTACAAATACTTCCACAATACCGGCGTCAGCACATATTTCGCTTCAACCGCCGGTTCAAGCAGCTCCGCCAGCGTAATGCGCTGCTGCGGATAGCGGGTGGCAATATCCCGCAGCGTAAAATCGGTTTTCAGATTAAGATCGCGGCGGAATCCCACCAGCACAATCCTCTCCCGATGCTGGGGTAAAAAATGGCGGCCATCAATAATTTTCGGATCGTCCGGCCCGTTATCCGCAGCATCAGCGACGTCATACCCCAGTTCGTCAAGCGTTTGCATAATGATGCGAAACGTTTTTCCCTGGTCGTGGCTTTTCAGGTTTTTGACGTTTTCGAGCACAAAAATCGCCGGGCGTCGGGCGTCAATAACCCGCACGACATCGAAAAAGAGCGTCCCCTGCGTATCGCAGGCGAAACCATGCGCCCGTCCCATCGCGTTTTTCTTTGATACCCCTGCCAGAGAGAATGGCTGGCAGGGAAAACCGGCCAGTAGAACATCGTGCTCCGGTATGTGCTGGCGAATATGCTCCGCTGCTTCGCTATCGCTCACGCCGTCACGGTGGCTCAGCGTAATATCGCGAATATCTTCATTGAAATGATGCCGTTGCGGATCGCAGTAATAATTGGCTTTATAGGTGCGTACCGCGTGTTTATTCCATTCGCTGGTAAACACGCACTGCCCGCCTATCGCTTCAAAGCCACGGCGAATTCCGCCGATCCCGGCGAAGAGATCGACAAAACGAAAGGCATAATGCGGATGGTGTGCCGGAGGCGTTGGCAACAATGTCCTGAGGTGCGTATATTCGCTCTCGCTCAGACGATGCCACGCCGTTGCGTTCGCCACGACGCGTTTAAAAATAGCCGGGCTCCAGTGGTTCTCCCCAACGCCATTCAGATGCGCCACCAGCGTTTTCACATCATAGATTTCCAGCAGTTTGCCCAGCAGCGCCTGTACGGCAGCCCCGGCATTGTCCGTCATCAGATCCTGGAAACCTGTTACTGAAAGATTTTCCTGCATACATTTAACCGGCGAAATTGATATTCGACAGGTTAACACAAAATGAACGCGTTTACGTTTTGGGTATGGTTGCTACTTATCGCAGCTAAAAGCCTGAATTACCGTCTGATCCAACGAGTCGTACTCCCCCCTTAGCTCCGCGCTTAGCTTCGCCATCCAGGTCACCAGGAAGTCGGCGTTATGCTCTGCCAGCAGCTTTCCCCGCGCGGTTTGCATGGTTTGCGGCAAGGTCAGAAGTTTTGTCTGAAAATGGTCGAGGGCGAATTGCTTATCGTTAAGCGGGCGACGTTGCGCGAAGGGATCTTCAGCATCAAATAGCGAAACGCCCAGCCCGCCGGAAACGGCAAACACGCGCGCCAGACCGATTGCGCCCAGTGCTTCAAGCCGGTCGGCATCCTGCACAATCTTCGCCTCGCTGGTCATTGGCGCAATGTGGGCGCTAAAACTGTGCGCCTCAATCGCATGACTGACTGCCGCTAATTTCTCTTCAGGATACGCAGGGAAATCGTTCATTAATATGCGACGTGCCGCGTCAGCGGCCAGCACGGATGAACGATGGCGATCGGGATGATTTTTCGGCAGGCTGACGATATCGTGGAAATAACACGCGGTCAGCACAACAAGCCAGTCAACATCCTCATCCGTCGACAGCTTTTGTGCCGTTCCCCAGACGCGACGAAAATGAAAAATGTCATGGGCGCTATCCTGCTCGTGGTGATTTTTGCCCAACCACGCTTCGAACTGCGATTGCCAGTAGTGTAAATCCACGCTGCCTCCTCTGAATCAGAAAGCAACATTAGCAATATTCCGCCTTGTCTTCACGCTCAATGATTACGAAAGGAGGTATCAGACAAGTTGATGAAGGCAATAAATGGAATAAAAAGAAAATCAGAACGACGTTAAAATAGCGTTAATTACGATAAAACATTCACAAAATAAATTCTAAAAACGCAAACCATAATTTATTAAAAGAAAAACATAACACAGTTAAATATAAAGCAATAAATACATATTAAATTATTTATAACCACACCAAAAGAAACAATTAGAAATATTTTAAATACATTTGTTACATGTAATATTTAAAAAAGAATGAACTTCCTGGAATAGTATTCAACAGTGATCTTCAGGATTCGATCACTTATTCATATCAATTATTATTATAGGGAATACATAATGAAAAGAAAAGTTCTGGCGATGCTTGTCCCTGCTCTATTAATTGCAGGCGCTGCAAATGCGGCTGAAGTGTATAATAAAGACGGCAATAAACTGGACCTGTACGGTAAAGTTGATGGCCTGCGTTATTTCTCTGACGATGCAGGCAGCGACGGCGACATGTCCTATGCCCGTCTGGGTTTTAAAGGCGAAACGCAAATTGCCGAGCAGTTAACCGGTTATGGTCAGTGGGAATACAACATTCAGGCCAACGGTACTGAAGGTGATAAAGGTGACGCCTGGACTCGTCTCGGCTTCGCTGGTTTAGGTTTTGGTCAAAACGGTACTTTCGATTACGGTCGTAACTACGGCGTGGTTTACGACGTAGAAGCCTGGACCGATATGCTGCCAGAATTCGGCGGCGATACTTACACTCAGACTGACGTTTATATGTTAGGCCGTACTAACGGCGTAGCAACCTACCGTAATAACGGCTTCTTTGGTCTGGTTGATGGTCTGAACTTTGCGCTCCAGTATCAGGGTAATAATGAAAATGGAGGTGCTGACTTTGGCCAGGAAGGTTCCGGCAACAGTACTAATCGCAATCTGGCCAAAGAAAATGGTGACGGCTTCGGTATGTCCACCTCCTACGACTTCGACTTCGGTTTAAGCCTGGGTGCGGCATACGCCAATTCCGATCGTACCAATGCTCAGGTAGGTAGTGGTCTGGGTGACAGTGCTCATGGCAACACAATGGCGGGTGGTGAAACCGCCGAAGCCTGGACCGTTGGTGCAAAATACGACGCCTACAATGTTTATCTCGCCGCCATGTACGCTGAAACCCGTAATATGACTTACTATGGAACAAGCGATAGCCGCATTGGAGGCGGTATCGCCAACAAAACGCAGAACTTTGAAGTTGTTGCACAGTATCAGTTTGATTTCGGTCTGCGCCCGTCTATTGCCTACCTGCAATCTAAAGGCAAAGATTTAGGTGGTCAGGATACCGATAGCCGTGGCAACTGGCGTTACACCGATAAAGATCTGGTGAAATATGTTGATGTGGGTATGACCTATTACTTCAACAAAAATATGTCCACCTATGTTGATTATAAAATCAACCTGCTGGATGAAGACGATAGCTTCTACGCAGACAACGGTATCGCAACCGATGATATCGTAGCCGTCGGTCTGGTTTACCAGTTCTAATATTCATTAGACACTGCACTAAGCCCGCATAATGGAATAATTTCATGATGCGGGCTTTTTATTATCACGCGCGCCCTTTAGACCAATATGCCATAAAGTTAATCGCTTTGTGCTCGACGCCACGCTCGCCAATTAAATGGCGGCGCAGCAGTTTGACGACGGTGGACTCTGCGGCCACCCATCCATAAAACGCCGTGCTGCTGGTCGTGGCCTTATCCCAGAGAAGCTCCCCTTCGGCTTCTTCTTTCACCGTATCCACCGTATCGGGATGGCGACTTTCGGGTACTCTGGCATGCGTTTTCACGGCCTGAATCAGGCATTCACCGTGCTTCGCCGCTGCGGGGTTACGCGGCAACCAAAAAATGTCGGCGAACTTAAACTCGCTTAAATTCGCGCAGTCGCCCTGTTCAGGAACTTCAAAGAACGCCTGAACCTGTGGCGGATTGGTCTGTCTCGCCAGCATCTCAAGGATGCCGCGCGCGGCGGGGAGCGCCGTCTCATCAGCGATGATTAACGCATTCCGCAGTCCCTGGGGAGGCGTCCATTCATAGCCGCCGCTGTCTTCAGCATACGCCGCGTCAGGCGCCACCATCTGAATGGCGTCGCCAGGTCTGGCGTTAATCGCCCATGCCGAAGCCGGTCCTTCTGTACCATGATTGATAAATTCCACGGTGACCTCCTGGCGAGCAGGATCGACATGTCGCAGCGTATAGGTACGGATAACCGGGCGCTTCTCTTTTGGCATCCCCAGTACAAGCTGATACCAGTGCCCTTCGGCAGGCAACGACGGCGGCGTCCCGTCTTCAGACGGAAACAACATCTTAATGCGCTGATCCGGCGAGTCGCATTTCATCTGCGCCACCTCCTGCCCGCTGAAAACCAGGCTCAGCAGCGAAGGGGAAACCTCCGTCTTACGCGCCAGTTGAACGTTGAACAGGCGGTAGCCCTGAACTCCAGCCATAACTTTTCCTTACGCTTAAATCGCGGAATGACGTGAACGGTAGCGGCTGCGCCAGATAAAGCCAGACACCACGGTAAATAACACAGCGACGAAAAAAGCCGCCACAATCAGCGCCGCTGCGGCGCCGGTTTTCGACACCAGCGGCACCAGCAATGCGCAAAGCCCATAGCCAAGCGTGTGGCTGGTCGCGATCCAGCCCGCGCCCGCGCCGTCTGTCAGCTTATCATTCAGTAAAAGCTGATAAGCGGGTGTTGCCAGAGCAGCCCCAAACGACAGCACCGCACAGCCGAGGTAAAACAACCATAGCTGTTCAGCGAGCATTATCGCCAGGCCACAAATCATCAGCGCTCCGGCACTCAAAAGCAGCGCCATCGGCGTCAGGCGCTGCGGGCGGAGCACCCCGAACTGTGCGATAAGCGCAGCAACTGCGGCCAGCCCCAACAACCACGCCACCTGGTGGCTAATAGCGGCGGTATCCGTGGCGAACTGGCGAGTAAGGGCGGGCGAAAGACCAAGCTGCATCATGCTCACCGCCGCAGCTAATAACAGCGCGCAAAGCAGATAAGGCAGGCAATCCAGCCTCAGGCTGGCGCTCTTACGCTCCGCTGCGGGCTGCGGTGGCGTGCCAGGCAACCGCAGCAGCATCACCAGCGCCAGCAATGGCGCTGCCATCAGCAGCCCCATCGGCGCCAGAGGGTGAATTACCAGCATCGCCGCCGCGCACAACGGCCCGAATAGTCTGCCGCAGCTCAAGCCGGAGCTAATGGTTGCCAGAGCGACCATGCGATTCCCTTCCCCCGCTCTCTGCAATGCCCAGACCTGACAGGCTGGCACCATCGCCGACACGGTAAGTCCGTAGGCGATCCGCGCGATGATTAATATTCCCAGCCCCACCGCTGTTGTTACGGCGCCGGTCGCCATCAGCATGCTTCCCAGCCCAAGCAGAGTAAAGCTTGCGCCGTATCCCCCCAGTGCCCACAGCACCACAGGCTTACTGCCCACACGGGCAATTTGCTTTCCCCACCACGGGGAAGACGGCAGGAACAGCATTGAGCCAAGCATCAGCAAAGCCGCCCAAATCGACAGGCTCAGGTTTGTCTGAATCACCAGTACAGGGATCGCGACCAGCAGGCCGTTTTGCCCGACACCGAGTAACCCCGCGCTGAACGCAAGCGGCCAGCAGGACAATGGTTTTTGCGGCGTTTCCGCGCTCTCAAGAGACGTCACGATGTTGCAATTCCATGTATTAATTGTGTTTATTTGTAAAATTAATTCTACCGATTCTAACAATTGTTATTGATAATGAGAAACCTTATCGGCAAAATTCGCATTATCATAACGAGTGGGATCTGTTTGATTATGACTTTGCCAACTAAAACGTCAGCCCTGGATGTGGCTGCGCAGTGCTTCCTGAATTCCCTGGTTCGTGAAACCAAAGACTGGCGGCTGACGGAATACCAGCCAACCGAATTGATCATCCCGCTGGGCGAACAGCAGGCGCTCCATTTCAGAGTGGCTTATTTTTCCCCAACCCAGCATCACCGCTTTGAATTTCCGGCGCGTCTGGTCACAGCGTCCGGCAGTCACCCCGTCGATTTCGCCACCCTCTCCCGGCTTATTGTTGATAAGCTCCAGCACCAACTCTTGCTGCCCGCGACCAGTTGCGAAACCTTCCACCAGCGCGTGATGGAAAGCCACGCCCATACGCAGCAGGCGATTGATGCCCGCCATGACTGGGCAGCCCTGCGTGAAAAAGCGTTGAACTTTGGCGAGGCGGAGCAGGCTCTGCTGGTCGGGCACGCCTTCCACCCTGCGCCTAAGTCTCATGAACCGTTTAACCAGCAGGAGGCCGAACGCTACCTACCGGACTTCGCGCCCCACTTCCCGCTGCGGTGGTTTGCGGTGGACAAAACGCAGATCGCCGGTGAAAGCCTGCACCTCAACCTGCAACAGCGGTTGACGCGATTTGCCGCAGAGAATGCGCCGCAGTTACTCAATGAATTAAGCGACAATCAATGGCTATTCCCACTGCACCCGTGGCAGGGGGAGTATCTGTTGCAGCAGGAGTGGTGCCAGGAGCTTGTCGCTAAAGGACTGATTAAAGATTTAGGCGAGGCCGGCGCGCCGTGGCTACCGACCACCTCTTCCCGCTCGCTCTACTGCGCCACCAGCCGCGACATGATCAAATTCTCCCTGAGCGTGCGCCTGACCAACTCCGTCCGTACCCTGTCAGTGAAAGAAGTGAAGCGTGGAATGCGCCTGGCGCGCCTGGCGCAAACCGACGACTGGCAGACGCTACAGGCTCGCTTCCCGACTTTCCGGGTGATGCAGGAAGACGGCTGGGCCGGGCTGCGCGATCTCCACGGCAACATCATGCAGGAAAGCCTGTTTGCCCTGCGTGAAAACCTGCTGGTGGATCAGCCGCAAAGCCAGACTAACGTACTGGTCTCCCTGACCCAGGCCGCACCGGATGGCGGTGATTCGCTGCTGGTTGCGGCGGTAAAACGCCTGAGCGATCGCCTCGGCATCACTGCGCAACAGGCCGCCCACGCATGGGTCGATGCTTACTGTCAGCAGGTGCTGAAGCCGCTGTTTACGGCTGAAGCGGATTACGGCCTGGTGCTGCTGGCGCATCAGCAAAATATTCTGGTTCAGATGCTTGGGGATCTGCCGGTCGGGCTTATCTACCGTGACTGCCAGGGCAGCGCGTTTATGCCTCACGCGGCAGGCTGGCTCGACACCATTGGCGAGGCGCAGGCGGAAAACGTCTTCACCCGTGAGCAGTTGCTGCGCTACTTCCCTTATTACCTGCTGGTTAACTCCACTTTTGCCGTGACCGCCGCGCTGGGCGCCGCCGGGCTGGACAGTGAAGCGAATCTGATGGCTCGCGTACGAACCTTGCTGGCTGAAGTGCGTGATCAGGTGACTCATAAAACCTGTCTCAACTACGTGCTGGAAAATCCGTACTGGAACGTAAAAGGTAACTTTTTCTGTTATCTGAACGACCACAACGAGAACACCATCGTCGATCCCTCGGTGATCTACTTCGATTTCGCCAACCCGCTGCTGGCTCAGGAGGGCTAAATGTCTAAGGCAAACATCGTTCACAGCGGATATGGACTACGCTGTGAAAAACTCGACAAGCCTCTGAATCTTAGCTGGGGGCTGGACAATAGCGCGGTGCTGCGCTGGCCGGGGCCTCTGCCGACAGGGTGGCTGCGCGACGCGCTGGATCAGATATTTATCGCCGCACCGCAACTTTCAGCGGTGGTTCTCCCCTGGGCCGAATGGCGCGAGGAGCCACAGGCGCTGACGCTTTTCGGGCAGGTAAAAAGCGACATCATCCATCGCGCCGCCTTCTGGCAGTTACCGCTATGGCTGAGTTCTCCGGCAAACCGGGCCTCCGGCGAAATGGTTTTTGATGCAGAGCGTGAGATTTATTTCCCGCTGCGCCCGCCCCGTCCGCAGGGCGAGGTTTATCGCCGTTACGATCCACGCGTTCGCAAGACGCTGAGTTTCCGCGTTGCCGATCCCGTTCTTGATGCAGAACGTTTCACCCGCTGGATGAACGATCCGCGCGTTGAGTATTTCTGGGAGCAAAGCGGCTCGCTGGAGGTACAGACCGCCTATCTGGAGCGCCAGCTCACCGGTAAACATGCGTTCCCGCTGATCGGCTGCTTTGACGATCGGCCGTTTAGCTATTTCGAAATCTACTGGGCGGCGGAAGACCGCATTGGCCGCCACTATTCATGGCAACCCTTTGACCGTGGCCTGCATCTGCTGGTTGGTGAACAGCAATGGCGCGGAGCCCACTACGTGCAAAGCTGGCTGCGCGGGCTGACGCATTACCTGCTGCTGGATGAGCCCCGCACGCAGCGCACCGTACTTGAGCCACGCGCCGATAACCAGCGCCTGTTCCGCCACCTTGAGCCTGCGGGATACCGGACAATTAAAGAGTTCGACTTCCCACACAAGCGCTCGCGCATGGTGATGGCGGATCGCCATCACTTCTTCACGGAGGTCGGTCTGTAATGAATCACAAGGATTGGGATTTTGTTAACCGCCAGTTGGTGGCAAAAATGCTGGCCGAGCTGGAGTATGAGCAGGTTTTCCACGCGGAATCTCAGGGCGATGGCCGCTACTGCATTAACCTGCCGGGCGCGCAATGGCGCTTCAGCGCTGAACGCGGCATCTGGGGCTGGCTGTGGATTGATGCTCAAACGCTGCGCTGCGCGGACGAGCCCGTTCTGGCGCAAACGCTACTGATGCAGCTAAAGCCGGTGCTGTCGATGAGCGATGCCACCGTTGCTGAGCATATGCAGGATTTGTATGCCACGCTGCTGGGCGACCTGCAACTGCTGAAGGCACGTCGCGGGCTGAGCGCCAGTGACCTGATTGATCTTGATGCCGACCGCCTGCAATGCCTGCTAAGCGGCCATCCTAAATTCGCTTTTAATAAAGGCCGTCGGGGCTGGGGCAAAGAGGCGCTGGAGCGATATGCGCCAGAGTACGCCAACACCTTCAGACTGCACTGGCTGGCGGTAAAACGTGAGCATATGGTCTGGCGCTGCGACAGCGAGCTGGATATTCAGCAGTTGTTGGCGGCCGCGATGGACCCGCAGGAGTTTGCCCGCTTCAATCAGGTCTGGCAGGAAAACGGGCTGGATAACGACTGGCTGCCACTGCCGGTACATCCGTGGCAGTGGCAGCAAAAAATCGCCCTCGACTTCATCGCCGATCTTGCCGAAGGCAGGATGGTTTCTCTCGGCGAGTTTGGCGACTTGTGGCTCGCCCAGCAGTCGCTGCGCACCCTGACCAACACCAGTCGCCAGGGCGGGCTGGATATCAAGCTGCCGCTGACCATCTACAACACCTCCTGCTACCGGGGGATTCCGGGCAAATACATCGCCGCCGGGCCGCTGGCCTCACGCTGGCTGCAACAGGTTTTTGCGACCGACGCCACGCTTAAGCAAAGCGGCGCGGTGATCCTCGGTGAACCGGCGGCGGGCTATGTGTCCCATGAAGGCTATGCCGCGCTTGCCCAGGCCCCCTACCGCTACCAGGAGATGCTCGGCGTTATCTGGCGTGAGAATCCGTGTCGCTGGCTGAAGCCGGACGAAAGTCCGATTCTGATGGCGACACTGATGGAGTGCGATGAAAACAATCAGCCGCTGATAGGTGCATATATCGACCGCTCCGGGCTGGACGCTGAAACCTGGCTCACGCAGCTGTTCCGGGTGGTAGTGGTTCCGCTGTATCACCTGCTCTGCCGCTACGGCGTCGCGCTTATCGCCCACGGACAAAATATAACGCTCGCCATGAAAGAGGGCGTACCGCAGCGCGTGCTGTTGAAAGACTTCCAGGGCGATATGCGGCTGGTGAAAGATGCGTTCCCGGAGATGGACTCCCTGCCTCAGGAGGTGCGGGACGTCACCGCTCGCCTGAGCGCCGACTACTTAATTCATGATTTGCAGACCGGCCACTTCGTGACGGTTCTGCGCTTTGTTTCGCCGCTGATGGCTCGCCTTGGCGTACCGGAGAGGCGTTTTTATCAACTGCTGGCAGCAGTGTTGAGTGATTACATGCAGGAACATCCACAAATGTCAGCGCGCTTTGCGCTTTTCTCACTCTTCAAGCCACAAATTATTCGCGTAGTGCTGAACCCGGTAAAACTGACCTGGCCCGACCAGGACGGCGGCAGCCGCATGTTGCCGAATTACCTTGAGGATCTGCAAAACCCGCTGTGGCTGGCAACCAGGGACTGAATCATGACAAACACTGTAGATTTTATTGGCGTAGGCATCGGCCCGTTCAACCTGAGCATCGCGGCGCTGTCTCATCAGGCCGAAGGATTAAGCAGCCGCTTCTTTGACGGCCGCCCGCATTTTGCCTGGCATCCCGGCATGCTGGTGCCGGACTGCCATATGCAGACCATGTTCCTGAAAGATCTGGTTAGCGCCGTGGCTCCCACAAGCCCGTACAGCTTTGTTAACTATCTGGTGAAGCGCAAAAAATTCTACCGCTTCCTGACCACCGAACTGCGTACCGTGTCCCGCGATGAGTTTTCCGATTACCTGCGCTGGGCCGCCGAAGGGATGAACAATCTGCATTTCAATCATACCGTTGAAAGTATTGATTTCGACGAGAGACGCCAGCGGTTTGTGGTGCAGACCAGCCAGGGCGAAAGCGTTGCCCGCAATATCTGCCTTGGCATTGGCAAGCAACCGCACCTGCCGCCTTGCGTAAAAACGGCGACGCAAACCTGCTTCCACGCCAGTGAAATGAGCCTGCGCCAGCCAGACCTCGGCGGCAAGCGAGTCACCGTGGTTGGCGGCGGGCAAAGCGGCGCCGACCTGTTCCTCAATGCGCTGCGCGGAGAATGGGGCGACGTTGCAGAGATCAGTTGGGTCTCGCGCCGTAATAACTTTAACGCGCTGGATGAGGCGGCGTTCGCCAACGAATACTTCACGCCTGAGTACGTTTCAGGCTTCGTCGGTCTGAATGAAAGCGCGCGCCAGAAGATGCTCGACGAGCAGAAAATGACCTCCGACGGCATCACGGCCGACTCGCTACTGACCATCTATCGCGAGTTGTATCACCGCTTCGAGGTACTAAGGCAACCGCGTAACGCCCGTCTGCTGCCAAGCCGCTCGGTCACCGGGCTGGAAAGTCGCGGCCAGAGCTGGCAACTGCTGCTGGAGCATCATCTGGATAACGGCTATGACACTCTGGAAAGCGACGTGGTGATTTTCGCAACCGGCTACCGTCCCGCGCTGCCGCAGATACTTTCACCGCTAATGTCGCGAATCGCCATGCGCGATGAGTGCAATTTCAAAGTACGCGACGACTTCACCCTGGAGTGGAACGGCCCGAAAGAGAACAACATCTTCGCGGTCAACGCCAGTATGCAAACCCACGGCATCGCCGAACCACAGCTCAGCCTGATGGCCTGGCGCTCCGCCCGTATTCTTAATCGCGCGCTGGGGCGTGATTTATTCGATCTCAGTATGCCGCCCGCCCTGATTCAATGGCGCAGCGGCAGCCGGGAAAAACCGCAGCCGGAGGCTGCTTCTTTAACTCGCTACACAGCATCTTTGGGCTGATTTTTTCCGCCCGTGTGAAGGAATAATGATGATAAGCAAAAAGTATACGCTTTGGGCTCTCAACCCACTGCTTCTCGCCATGATGGCGCCAGCAGTCGCTCAACAAACCGATGATGAAACGCTCGTGGTGTCTGCCAACCGCAGCAATCGCACCGTTGCGGAGATGGCGCAAACCACCTGGGTTATCGAAAACGCCGAACTGGAACAGCAGATTCAGGGCGGCAAAGAGCTGAAAGACGCGCTGGCTCAGCTGATCCCTGGCCTTGACGTCAGCAGCCAGAGCCGCACCAACTACGGTATGAACGTGCGTGGCCGCCCGCTGGTCGTGCTGGTTGACGGCGTGCGTCTCAACTCTTCACGCACCGACAGCCGACAGCTGGACTCTATCGATCCTTTCAATATCGATCATATTGAAGTGATCTCCGGCGCGACGGCCCTGTACGGCGGCGGCAGTACCGGTGGTCTGATCAACATCGTGACCAAAAAAGGCCAGCCGGAAACCCAGATGGAGTTTGAGGCTGGCACCAAAAGCGGCTTTAACAGCAGTAAAGATCACGATGAGCGCATTGCCAGCGCCATCTCCGGCGGCAATGACCATATCTCCGGGCGTGTTTCAGTGGCGTACCAGAAGTTTGGCGGCTGGTTTGACGGTAACGGCGATGCCACCCTGCTCGATAACACCCAGACCGGCCTACAGTATTCCGATCGCCTGGACATCATGGGCACCGGTACGCTGAACATCGATGAAACCCAGCAGCTTCAGCTGATCACGCAGTACTATAAAAGCCAGGGCGACGACGATTACGGGCTGAATCTTGGGAAAGATTTCTCCGCCATTAGCGGGGCCAGCACGCCATACGTCAGTAAGGGGCTGAATTCCGACCGTATTCCCGGCACCGAGCGTCATCTGATCAGCCTACAGTACTCCAACAGCGATTTCTTTGGTCAGGAGCTGGTCGGCCAGGTTTACTACCGCGATGAGTCGCTGCTGTTCTACCCGTTCCCGACTGTAAATGCGAACAAACAGGCGACGGCTTTCTCCTCGTCACAGCAGGACACCGACCAGTACGGCATGAAACTGACGCTGAACAGCAAACCGCTGGACGGCTGGCAAATCACCTACGGGCTGGATGCCGACCACGAGCGCTTTACCTCCAACCAGATGTTCTTCGATCTGGCCCAGGCAAGCGCTTCCGGGGGGCTGAACAACCAGAAGATTTACACCACCGGGCGTTACCCGTCGTATGACATCACCAACCTGGCGGCCTTCCTGCAATCAAGCTATGACATCAATGATATCTTTACCCTCAGCGGCGGCGTACGCTATCAGTACACTGAGAACAAGATTGATGATTTCATCGGCTACGCGCAGCAACAGCAGATTGCCGCCGGGAAGGCGACATCCGCCGACGCCATTCCGGGCGGCTCGGTCGATTACGACAACTTCCTGTTCAACGCCGGTCTGCTGATGCACATCACCGAACGCCAGCAGGCATGGCTCAACTTCTCCCAGGGCGTGGAGCTACCGGACCCGGGTAAATACTACGGTCGCGGCACCTATGGCGCAGCGGTGAACGGTCACCTTCCTCTGACCAACAGCGTGAACGTCGGCGACAGCAAGCTGGAAGGCGTGAAGGTCGATTCTTATGAGCTGGGCTGGCGCTTTACCGGCGACAACCTGCGCACCCAAATCGCGGCCTACTACTCGATTTCCGATAAGAGCGTGGTGGCGAATAAAGATCTGACCATCAGCGTGGTGGACGACAAACGCCGCATTTACGGCGTGGAAGGCGCGGTGGACTACCTGATTCCAGATACCGACTGGAGTACCGGTGCAAACTTCAACGTGCTGAAAACCGAGTCGAAAGTGAACGGTAGCTGGCAGAAATATGACGTGAAGGTGGCAAGCCCATCGAAAGCGACAGCCTACATTGGCTGGGCGCCGGACCCGTGGAGCCTGCGCGTACAGAGCACCACTTCCTTCGATGTGAGCGATGCAGAAGGCTACAGCATTGATGGCTATACCACCGTCGATTTGCTCGGCAGCTATCAGCTTCCGGTGGGTAAACTCAGCTTCAGCGTTGAGAACCTCTTCGACCGTGACTACACCACCGTCTGGGGGCAGCGCGCGCCGCTGTACTACAGCCCAGGTTACGGCCCCGCTTCCCTGTATGACTACAAAGGACGCGGCCGCACCTTTGGTCTGAACTACTCAGTTCTGTTCTAAACCGCCCTCCTTGCCCGGCACATGCCGGGCAAATTCACCGAATGTCAATACGCAATCAATAGCATTGAACTATTTTTGAAAATTCAACAATAGGCCGCATCCTTTTATTTTTAATAAACAGGCGATCGCAACATGGGATAATAATCTAAAAGGACATTGTATTTTAGAGAGATGGTATGTCAGAAGGAGTTTCGAAAAAATCCAGATATGAAATCATTGCTATCCTGAGAGAAGAATTCAGGGTTAAGTCTAAACTGGATTTTAGTTTTAACGATCTGAGCTGGCAATCAGATTTACGAAAAGTTGACAGTTCATCTTTTTATATCGATCTCCCTCCCTCTTTTCAGCCTTCGTTATCTGAAAACGGCGATGTCTGTTTTCAGATCCACAGTAAACTTGGCAGGATTGAGTTTGCCACCGCGCAGATAAATACTGAGCACAATAGCCCGGATAACGTTTTCCGCTTTGCCATTCCTGAGAACATAAACATACTGCAACGGCGATCGTCCCCCCGACTTAAGACAAGAGAGAGTTATCAATTCTGTTGTTCTGGTCGTTATAAAAATGGCGTTACTTTTAAACATACGTTAAATGATGTCTCTGACGGCGGGTGTTCTTTCATATCCACCCAATCTCAACTTAAATTTATGCGTAAAGATAATGTGTTAGAAAATGTTGAGATGAGCTTTGGTGAATATGGCAGCGTAATGACTAACTTAAAAATTATCAGCGTAACAGAACTCCATAGCGAAAAATCGTATGAAGAAGCAGATTCCCGCATCTCTTGTATGTTTCAGCATAAAAGTGACGATTATAAACATTACATAGAGAATGTTATCGTCAAGTTAATTATTGACAATAAAATTAAAAATAAGATTTTTTTAGTTTAACGGACTGGGAAAACATTGAGTAATTTATTATTTTACACTGATGATAATCTCATTGGGCAATCAATCCTGCATTACATGGTGGACAATGAGATAAATATTACCACTCTGGGCTATCAGGAGATCGCCGGGAGAACCTGTGCCCCTCAGTCGGGTACGATTATTATCAATGTCATTCATAAGGATATCTCTGCGGCCAGAACGGTCGCCTTACTCAATAGATTACGAATGTATCTCACGCACTGCACGCTGCTCGTTCTGATTGTAAAAAGCGACCTCGCCAGCTTATGCCGTGAACTTCTCGATCTTGAAAATGTATTGATTCTGACGGAAAACGCGTCTTGCTCCGATCTCTCGGCCATCTTCAAACATCCTTTAACGGCCCGCGAATATCAGCGCTTATACACCCGGCGAAAACTCACTACCAGGGAGCAGCAGGTGCTGGCGCTAATGATTGCCAACCATAACAATAAACAAATAGCAGAGCTTCTCAATATTGACTATAAAACAGCCCACACTCACAGAGCGAGTATTATGAGAAAGTTAGGCATGAATAACTCGCAAGTGATGAACAAAAGAATCGTCAATATGTTTCGATGCTAAACATATTAAATGTGCAGATGACCAATCAAAAACCGATAATTAATTGTTAACCAGCCCCCTGTCAATCATTTTCACCGACAAAAATATCACTTATATTAATACCACCTCCTCCCACCGTTGACCTGATTTCTGACGAGATATAATGGACGCACTTATGTTTTTCAATCATAATTTGTCACGTAGCGATATATCCGTTCGATATGTCTTCCAAAAAATGTTTTCACCTCTCGGGGCGCTTGTCGCCGTTGAGTGCCTGAGCCGCTTTGACCATATCCCTGTTTCTCCAGAAGAGTTATTTCGTTATGCCAATGCGGACTTACGGGAAAGTATCTTTATGGAACAACTGGCGTTAATAGAAAAACATAAAGCGTGGTTTATAAAAAACAATGTTTCTGCCACGATTAACGTTGACGACCATATACTTAGCGTCCTGCTACGGCCAGAAGTGAAAGCGAAAGTCAAAGCACTGGGCTGCGTTCACTTTGAAATCACGGAAAACTCTAACGAACTGTTGAATAACTCTCTCGCCGCCTGGTGTGATTCCCACAGCACCCCACTCTGGCTCGATGACTTTGGCGCTGGCTACGCGGGAATTAACGCGATTCGCGGCTATCATTTTGATTATGTCAAAATCGACAGAAACTTCTTCTGGCATTTAATGCAAAAAGAGTCTGGTCGGCCATTGATGGATGCGCTGGTCACTTTCCTTTCCCGTAACCAACATAATGTGATTATTGAAGGCGTCGAAAGCGAAGCGCATAAGAAATGGTTGCAGGGTATGGAGTGGTTTGCCATTCAGGGGCATTACTGGAAAGAAGTCAGTATTGAACAACTGGTCAAAGAAGAGATTACTGTTTAAAAAAGAGAAAAAAATGCCGGAAGACTCCGGCATCAAAACCAACCTTCACACGCAAGAAATCAGTTATACACTAACTCCCAGGTTGCCCAACTGGTCAACGGGCCACTGGTCGCTTTCTCCGGCGCTGGCGTAACGTAACCGATGTAATAAGTAAACACACCGCCGCTTACCGCTTTTTCCACCAAAGGCACCCGGTTTTGCTGCGGGTCAGCCGGAACAATTTTATTGCTTTTATCCAGCGTATTATTGTCGTTGGTCGACAGCGCCAGAAAAATATGGCTGGCCCCATCCGCTCGTGTATTCGCCAGATAACCGGCATTTTCGTTGCCGACGGTATTGACCGTGAATCCATCAATCCAGCGCACACTTACCGTGCTGATCTCATCGTTATTCGCAGCGCCACCATCATGACGTAACTGACAGTTCGACAATTCCAGGGTGAAGGATTGCGGTTTCATAAATGCGCCCGCGCCACGGGCATGTACTTCCGCCAGGCTTACCGGAGCCAGCCAGACGCTACCGCTGCCCGCATTGTTGCCCCCGTTGAGCGCCACGCTACAGGAGATATCCGTTACTCGCCCTGCGAAGTCCACCCGTCCGCGATCGTAATTGGTTTCAAATCCCCACGCTGAAGAGGCGACAAGCATTCCGCTCATCAGGGTCAACTGAGTGAGTCGTCTGATATTTTTATACTGTGCTGAATCACGCATACCCACCTCCCGAATTAATCGTACGTCAGGTTAAAGATCATGTGCGACTCCACCTCACCGGTACTTGTGGTCGATGCGTATTGATAGAAGCGTGCACGATAAGGCAATGTAATGTAACGGGTTTCCTGGGTCTGCAAGGTGCCGATATTATATTTCTTGCTAAATTCCAGCGGGGTGCCATCTTTCAGTACCTGGACGCCAATCCCTTTCGCCGCAGCGTTTCCGCTTTTTTCGTTGATGAGCACGCCCTGAGCGGCAGTGGTGCTTGTCGCCAGGTTGCCGGAAAATGTCGTATGGATATTGGCGAAACCGGATTCACTTACGCCGCCGCTGCACTGCAACTGGATATTAAAATCTTTGCCTCCCGCCGTGGTGCCAACGCCATTCAGATCGCTGCGCTTAATCGTACCGATATCAACGTTCATATTCTTACCGCTTAACACGGTACAGGAGGGCGAGACGACGGTGATGGCATTGGCGCTGAGGAACGTTTCAAGGATCGGGTTACTGCCGTTTTCCCAGTCATAAGAGGTATATTTCCCCGCCGCCAGGGTGCCACTGCCGGTCACGTTCGCAGTTTTAATCACTTCCAGCGTAAAGCGGGAGCCTTCCAGTGAATAATTGGTCTGCCTGTTGACATAGGAGGAGTAGACATCCGGGTAGACAATATTGACCGTTGCGCCACCGCGACTAAAACGCAAGCCGATGCCGTCTACGTTTGTCGAATAAATTTTATTCCCCAGGTCGGTGGCTCCGGGCACGACAATTTTCGCCGCAAAACGGTTAGTACCGGCTGAACAGCTATAGCTTGCTCCACCCGACGCCGACATTGTCCAGTCACGGGACACAATCACTGAGCCCACCGGCAGATCCGGCGGAACAACCACTCGCCCGATGGCCATGTCTAATGTCACCGTCGGCTGTGAAAGGCGCGAGCAGAAAGCCCATGCCGACGTTGTCCCCAGCGCCATTAATCCAATAAAAAGCGTCAGTCTTTTACTCAGCGACATAGCGTTTCCTTTGTTTTTGCCTGACTCAGATCCACCGTACATTGCCCGCCATTCCACTTAACCGTGGCCTTTGACGCGCTGGCGTCGCTGATAAACATCATGCTGCCCTGCCCCACAACACCGATCTCTTTTCCGCTCGGGTCAAAAATCGTGGCGGCAAACGGCAACGGCAGGCCATTCGCCTGGCGCGCCTGCACCGTGATGTTGTTTTGCACTGTGGTATTGAAGGCAACTTTGACTACGCTCCCCTCCCACGGCACAACCTGCGCCACGGTACGATCGAAAGCGATATCGTCATTACTGCCTTTCGGGTCAATTTCCACGGCGTTAATCCGGTAAGGCCGCAGATACGGCAGAATGGCGTAGCCGTTGCTGTCAATGCGGGTCCCCGGCGAACCTGGCAACATGGCGCCTGCGGCATCTTTCGCTTCGATCAGCGCCATCGTGGTGCCGCTTTCCGGCGAGAACACCACGCCATGCTGATGGGCAATCAGCGTCCCGCTGGCGCCAACGCCGCTCTGACGATACCCTTCGCCCTGGCTATAACTGCCGTTCAGCGTAGTCCACGGGGTACGATAGCTGCCGTTCAGCGCCACATCGTGCTGGCCTCCAGTCGCGGTGGTGGTCGATACGCCGTAGTTGAGGTTGTTTTCACTGCCCAGCGAGCCGTTGACGCCAATCTGCGAACTGGCGAAGTGCGAGTTGTTGAACGAGGTATTTGACGTCAGATTCGCGGTGCGATTCTCGCCGAACCACAGCGGGTAGCTAAAGTTGAGCGAAACGCGATCGTCGCGACGATGACCGGAGCTGTCCGGCGTATAGACGCGCTGAGCGCTGACCGACCATGAGAGGCGACCGAACATATTGTTATAGCTGAGCTGATACTGCTTCTCCGTGCCTGAACGGTTCCAGTAATCCGAAACCCGACCGCTTAAGTAGAAACCGCCCCAGCCGTCCGGCAGGTTCTGGTTTACGGTAAAGGTCATGCTGTTTTTCTGTCGCCACACGGTGTAGTTGCTGTTGTGGTTCTTTTCCTGATCGACGGCGTACAGCGCGTCGTTCAGGTTGTAGTAGCCTTTGGTGGAGTAACGATACGCCGCCAGGACAATACTGGTCTGCGTTTCGGTGAACATACGGTTAAAGGTGGCGCGGTAGCTCTGACCATGCTCGTCAAGGGTATCGCTCTTCAACCGCGAATGGGTGACATCGAATGACAAGGCGCCGACGCCGGTGTTCATCCCGGTCCCCAGCAGGAATGCCTGATAGTCATCAAAACCGGTCACGCCAGCATAGCCGGTGAACAGGTTATTTAAGCCCTGTTGCCAGGTCGCCTGGTAGAGCATCGGTTTATTGCGCAGCGAACTATCATCAACCTTACCGGCAGAGAGCGCATAGCGGGTCATCCCCGGACGCAGTAATTGCGCTACCGAGGCATAAGGCACGCTGAACACCTGTACCGAGCCATCGGCTTCTTTTACTGAAACCTCAAGGTCGCTGCCATAGCCGGAGGGGTAAACATCCTGTAACGTAAACGGTCCCGGCGGCACGGTGGTCTGATAGATAATATTGTTGCCCTGACGTACCGTCACCAGCGCGTTACTTTGCGCCACGCCGCGAATTTCCGGGGCGTAGGAACGCATACCGTCCGGGAACATATTGTCATCGGTCGCCAGATTTACCCCTCGCAGGCCGATGGTGTCGAAAAACTCACCGTTGGTAAAAATCTGCCCACCGCTGACAATCGAGTTAATTTGCGGAATCGGACGTTGCAGGTAGGTCTGGTTGCTGTTCCAGTGCGCCTTCCCCTGCTGTTGTTGCCAGTTCAGGTTACCAATGTGTTTGAGCAGCCAGCCGTCCCAGGAAAGACCCGCGTTAACGCCAAGATAGGCGCTGCTGTTATCTGACCCGTTGGCCGATGACGTGTGGCTGTTCCAGGCGTTCGCCATCCAGCCTAAATTCAGCGCCGCAACGCCTTTATCCCAGAACTCCGGGCTGACAAAATTCTTAAAGCGCTGATCTTCGTAGATTTGCGGTACGGAAATATCCAGCCTCAGAGAGGACTGGATCAGGTTGTCGCTGACATTTTCTTCGTTACGCCACTCTTGCAGTCGTCCGCAATAGCCCTCTTTCGCGCTAAGCTGTGGGTTAAATTTTTCTGGCGAGATACCGTATTGCATCAGCATCGCTTTGGTGTAGCAGACGCCCATTTTGCCGTCTTTTCCACGGGTGATATTCAGGTCGTAGCGGCCTTTCCACTCACCATTGGTATACACATCAAGTGAGTAAACGCCCTCAGAGATAGCGCTCGTGGAAAAGCGCGACAGATCGACCTTTTCGCGACTGCCAACAATAAAGCCATCGTTAAACTGATAAACCGTTCCTGGGTTTTCCTGGCCGCTTGAAAATGGCGGAAAGCAGTACAGTGCAATCGCAATTGCCGTACTTAATCTTTCCGGGCGGATTGACCTCTGCTTCATGATCGTTTCCCTTATTTAACGGCAACTTTCACTGCGACATCTGCGCCATAGTCATTAATGTTGTTAACAGTCAGGGTCTCGCCTTTGTTCACTGTCGAGGAAAGCGCGATAGTCTGACTGGACTGTGGGGCAAACATCACCGTTTTGCTGTTCAGCGCTTTGCCGCCGTCACGAGAGATACGGCTTACGGTGATATAAAAAGGCGTGGGATTGTTGACGGACAGGCTGCTGCCGTTGGCGGAAAGCACCAACTTTTCCGCCGCCGCATCACGGTTGCCTAATCCATTCGGACGATAGATAAACTTAAAGCGAGAACGAATCGCCAGTTGCAGAATATTCTGCCCTTCATTTTTCTGGTTAGCCTCTACCGGCGGAATTTCCAGAAGGTTCAGCCACCACAATGTCTCTTTATCTTTAGCGAGCCCTGCATTGCTGCCGAGCTTAATACGCAGAGTCTGACCGCTTTTAGCGTCAACGCGGGAAATAGGTGGTGTAATAATAAATGGCGTAGTAATCGTATCCGGCGTTGCATCGGCATTACCGTTATCCAGCCAGGCTTGTGCCAGTGCCGGACGATCTGCGGTATTAGAGAGCTGCACCGTTATTTCTTTTTCATTTCCTGGATAAATAAAGCGGGTGCCATTAACAATAATGTTATTAGCATTAGCCGCAAAACTAAAAATGAAACAGAAAAAAAGGGCAATAAGCTTCATGCTGACCTCTGAATAAAAAATAAGCGGCAGCAGCGGCCGCTTTATTATTGTTTTATACCGCCCCGGCGCGAGGCGGTTTTATCTCTCAGCCGATATTACTGGTAGGTAATTTCGTAAGTCGCATAGCTATTGACCACACCGGTTGTCACGCTGTCAGGCGTACTGGTGGCATAACCAACATAGTAAGTGAAACGCGCGCCATCCTGAACGGCAGTCGCGTCGCCAGTCGCTTTCGGTTGAGCGGTATCACCAGGGATGATTTTATTGGTCAGCGCGGTGGCATTATCGGTAGACAGAACCAGCTGGATATCCTTCGCGCCAGCCGCTTCCGTATTGGCCAGGTAGCCCTGTTGTTTGCCGGAAGCGCCCGCCAGCAGGTTGCCGCCGGTCCAGTTCACACCCAGTTTGCTCACTTCATCTTGTTTCGTACCATCAGCCGCCTGGCAGTTAGAAACATCGATGGTGAAAGATTTTGGTTTCAGATAGGTATCCGCAGCCGCAGCTTTAACTTCCGTTAACGTTACCGGAGACAGATAAACATTAGCATCGCTGCCCTGGCCGTTTACGGAAACAGTACAAGATACGTCGGTAACTTTACCGAAGAAATTAACCTGACCGCCGCCGACATTAGTATCAGCAGCATTTGCCGCAGCCATGCCAAAAAATGCAGTCGCGATTGCAGCAGAGAGAAGAACCTTTTTCATTGCCATTTCCTTGTCAGAGTGAATTAAGTATCAATGAGCAAACAGTGAGTTCACACAAAAATCAGAAGCGATATGCGATTCTTACTTGTGCGACTGTTAATAGAAACTTCGACTGACCGGAAGCTGCTATATTTAAGGTATCAAAAACGAACTCGATAAAAACTCGTTGATGCTGTCGGCGTCAAAGAATGCTATTTCGGAGTCAAATATACATTTTTTCATATCTTGATTGAGGCCGTTTAACAGGATTACACCTATTAATCCTCACCTGAAAAATAGAAAAATCCACTCAATGGCATATTGCTATCTTAAAACTTCTACAATTTCTCTCTGTACTGCCTGTCAGTGCTTCACCAATATTGCCAAATAAGATCACCGGTTAAATTCGCGGCGAACCCGGCAAAGAGAAGCCGTAATTCTCCGGTCATAAAACGGAAAGCCAGAGGTTTGTTGCCGATCGCAAAGCGTAAGTGTTCCCCGACGCTGAATCGTCCTGTTCTGGAAAAATCGGAGGAGGATGATGGCGAGAAGCATACCCGGTGAATATACCAACACTATACCAAGTGTGACGGGGGTCGTTGAAAGGGAGTGAACTAAGTGCTTGAATAGTGGCGGAGAGAGGGGGATTTGAACCCCCGGTAGAGTTGCCCCTACTCCGGTTTTCGAGACCGGTCCGTTCAGCCGCTCCGGCATCTCTCCGTTCTGGTGGTTGCCATGATGCCAGGTAATTTGGCATTTTAACAGACCCTGTTCCTGCAATTTTGTTCAAGTGACGAGTTTGCGAGCAAAACGATGATTAAGTGGCCCTGGAAAGTACACGAAACAGACCAGAATGCGGCCTTGCCGTGGGATGACGCCCTGGCAATTCCCCTTCTGGTCAACCTGACCGCGCAAGAGCAAGCCAGATTAATTGCGCTGGCCGAGCGTTTTTTACAGCAAAAAAGGTTGGTCGCTCTTCAGGGATTTGAACTGGATGCGTTGAAAAGCGCGCGTATTGCGCTGCTTTTTTGTCTCCCGGTGCTGGAGCTGGGCATCGAATGGCTCGATGGCTTCCATGAAGTGCTAATCTACCCTGTGCCTTTTGTTGTGGATGATGAATGGGAAGATGATATTGGTCTGGTGCATAACCAGCGCGTTGTCCAGTCCGGGCAAAGCTGGCAGCAAGGCCCAATAATTCTGAACTGGCTTGATATCCAGGACTCCTTCGATGCGTCCGGCTTCAATCTGATTATCCATGAAGTGGCGCATAAACTTGATATGCGCAATGGCGACCGGGCCAGCGGCATCCCGTTGATTCCTCTGCGCGAAGTGGCCAGTTGGGAGCACGATCTCCACGCGGCCATGAACAATATTCAGGATGAAATTGATCTTGTGGGCGAAACCGCATCCAGCATTGATGCTTACGCAGCAACCGACCCTGCTGAATGCTTTGCGGTTCTGTCAGAATACTTCTTCAGCGCCCCGGAACTGTTCGCCCCGCGTTTCCCGGCATTGTGGCAACGTTTTTGTCAGTTTTATCGCCAGGCCCCCTTACTGCGACTGCGTGATAACCCAGAAGAGGACAATATACCGACATCACACGTCCATTAAATCGCGGTTTTGAAGATTAATTAACCAATTGAAATGACGTGCGAATTTTACTGTTGACACGTTACAGAGCGGTCAGTATTATTCGCCTCGTTCACACGATTCCTCTGTAGTTCAGTCGGTAGAACGGCGGACTGTTAATCCGTATGTCACTGGTTCGAGTCCAGTCAGAGGAGCCAAATTTAAAGAAGCCCGCTTTTTAGCGGGCTTCTTGCTTTATATCTGATAATCAATGACCGCCTCATCCGACTCCATCACCTGCCGCTTAATATCTTCGACAGACAGCCCCGCATTACACAACTCAATAAACCGCCAGACGTAGTTGCGCTGTAACTGTCCGCGCTTCAGCCCCAGCCAGACGGTATTGGCATCAAATAAATGTCGGGTATCAAGACGCGTCAGCGCCCCCTCTTCCTGCTCGCCGCTGGATTGCTCGGCGACCAATCCAATCCCCAGCCCCAGAGCAACGTACGTTTTGATCACATCAGAATCCTGAGCGCTCAGGACAATATCCGGCAACAACCCTTTGCGGGAGAAGGCTTCATCAATACGGGAGCGCCCTGTAATGCCCTGGCGATAAGTGATTAGCGGCCAGTGCGCGATCGCTTCCAGCGTCAGTGGCGAGGTCTGCACCAGGGGATGATCGCGAGGTACTAATAAACTGTGGTGCCAGCGAAACCAGGGAAAGGCCACCAGCAACGGATCATTACTCAGACGCTCACTGGCAATGCCGATATCCGCGCCACCGTTTTGCAACAGCCCCTCTATCTCCTGCGGCGTGCCCTGAATAAGCTCCAGTCGGACTTCCGGGAAAATCTCGCGAAAGGCTTTGATCACTTCCGGCAAGCTATATCGCGCCTGGGTGTGCGTCGTGGCAATGGTCAGTACGCCAGATGTATCATTGGTGAACAGGTCGGCCAGTCTGCGAACATTGCTGGCCTCATTCAGAATGCGCTCGGCGATGACCAGCAGCGCCTTACCCGGTTCTGTCATCCCGAGCAGGCGCTTGCCGCGCCGGATAAAAATTTCAATACCGAGCTCATCTTCAAGCTCGCGAATATGCCGACTCACTCCCGACTGAGAGGTATAAAGCATATTGGCGACTTCAGTCAGGTTGTAATCCTGACGGGCCGCCTCGCGGATGATTTTAAGTTGCTGGAAATTCACGCTTCGCTCCGAAGACATCAGACATGACGCTATTGTTAAAGTCTGAAGCCCGGCATAACAAATAATAAAAACCTGCATCTTATACCGCGATGGAATAACGCTTAGCTCACCAGCAGAAGCTCACGGTTTTCCAGCATAGGGCGGCTCACCAGCGACATCAGGATCTCTTTCACTGCCTGTGCCTGCGGCGTCAGACTCCCCCTCGCCGACATATTCAGCGACAGCGGTAAACTCATCGACGGCGTGGTGATACGCGCCATCCAGCCATTTGCCGCGCCGCTTAACGATCGGGCTGCCGACTCCGGTAACACCGTCACCCCCATCCCACTGGCGATAGCCGCTGTTAATGTCGCGATGGATTCGATTTCACCAATCACTTTTGCGGTCAATCGGCGTAAGGAAAAGGCTTCATCCACACGCGAACGAACGGCGCTATAGTCGCGAGGAAGGAAAAGGTTCATCTCCGCAACCGCCGTTAAATCCACGCTCGGCCCAGGGCAATCCCGGGTTCCCACCAGAAAAAGATCTTCTTTCAGCAGCGGCTGGCTGGTAATACCGGCCACCGGAGAACGCTCGTAAAGAACCGCCATATCAAGTTGGCCGCTGAGTAATTTATCATTCAGCACCACCCCGCTGTTTTCATGCAGGTAGACCAACACCTCTGGCAATTCCGCCCGCACGGCCTGTAGCAGCGGCATCGTCACCGACGAGGCAGCCGTTCCCGGCGCCAGACCAATAGACACCTGCCCCCTCAGCGTTTGCCCGACGTTATTAACCGCCAGCTGTGCCTGTTCACACTGACGCAAAATCGTTCGCGCATGGGTATACAGGATTTTTCCTGCTTCAGTCGGCGTCACGCCGCGCTTTGTCCGAATCAACAATTGCTGATCCAGTTCCCCTTCCAGCGTAGCGACCTGCTGGCTGAGTGCGGGTTGCGCAATGTGTAATACTTCCGCGGCCTGCGTCAGGCTACCGATGTCGACGATTTTCACAAAGTATTTCAGTCGTCTGAAGTTCATTTTGCCTCCTGTCAGGAATACCAGTCATGATACTGGCTGTCATGTTATGAAGGATTTTGCAAAAGGCTTGCCAGTTTCTGGCCGACGCTGATTTTTATGCTAACCTGCTGTCAAATAAGAGAATGTGATTACAAGACAACGTTTTTAACGTTAACAACAGTTTCCGATCTGCCCCATAAGAGGTACGTTTGCACCAGAATGGCGCAAAATAGCGGCCGAATGAAAGATCATCGCTTTGTTGATTTTGTCAGCAAACGAACGCGCAATCGCATTTCACCCTTTGACAATGATCGTGGGCGTCGTTAATATGCGCCCCGTTCACACGATTCCTCTGTAGTTCAGTCGGTAGAACGGCGGACTGTTAATCCGTATGTCACTGGTTCGAGTCCAGTCAGAGGAGCCAAATTTAGAAAAGCCCGCTTTTTAGCGGGCTTTTTGCTTTTCTGTACTCCGAACAACCACAATCAGGTATACGTTCCAGCCGCTTACCGTTTCTGGCCGTCATATTGACGACGTTCTGGCGAGCAATACAATAATAAACAAACCGCCAATACCCGCCGTAATAATGCCGACAGGCAGTTCCTGCGAAGTCAGCAACGTTCGGCTGACAATATCGCCGCCGCACAACAGCACAGCCCCCCAGACACCACAAAGAGGCAGTAAAAGCAGATGTTTAACGCCAGAAAAGTACCGACACAGATGTGGCACCATCAGCCCGACAAAGCCGATCACTCCTGTCAGTGCCACTAAGAAAGAGGTCGCCAGCGCGCAGCACAGGAAAATTTCCATCCGCAGGCGGCTGACGTTAATCCCCAGCGATAACGCCGTCTGCTCACCAGCCAGCATGCCATCCAGCGCACGCCATCGCAGCAGAATAAAAGCGCTCAGTAATATCAGGCTCAGTAAGGCGAAAGGCAGATTGCCCCAACTGGCTAATCCCAGGCCGCCCAGTGACCAGAACAGCACGGAACTGGCGGCACGTTGATCGCCAGAAAAAATGAAATAGCTGGTTAACGCGCCAAACAGAAAGGAGATAGCAAGCCCACTGATAATTAACTGCTCAGCCCCGCGTTGCTTTTTGAAGTGGAACAGTAACATCACCGCCATAGCGGAGCAGATCCCACCAACAAATGCCGATACGGGGAGCGTCAGCGTGCCAAGCTGATTGCCGAATCGGGTAATGACCAGCACCGCGCCCGCCGATGCGCCCGATGACAGCCCAAATAAAAATGGATCGGCAAGATCATTACGTGTGGTGGTCTGCAACAACGCGCCCACTATCGCCAGCCCTGCCCCTGTAAGTACAGAGAGGAGCGTCCTCGGCACGCGTAAGTCAATCACAATTCTGCTGACCATATCCGATACCGGCACATCTGCAATCCCCATCGCTCCCAGCACCTGCAACAGCGATAACGAAACAGCGCCTTTGGCAATACTGAGTAACATTAATCCTGCCAGTACCACCACCGCGCTCCACATCGCCCAGTGGTAACGGTACGAAGTAAAACTCATTGTGCAGCCGTCTGATACATGGCCCGAGCCAGTTTTTCTACTGCTTTGACATTCGCAGGGCCTGGCGTCAGTTCAGCATATTGCAGCTTCAGATAACGTTGGTGTTTCACCGCTGGCGTGAGTTTCATCAACGGGTGATTTTCCAGGAAGTGACGAAGCTCATCAGCCCCACTTCCCGTTTGATAATCCAGCAGAATGATAAAGTCCGGCTCAGTGGCAGCCACACTTTCCCAGGAAGTTGTGCCCCAACTGATATCCAGCGCCTCCATCGCATTTTTACCACCAGCCGCTTCAATAATGGCGTCAGGCATCGCGTATTTCCCGCTGGTAAAAGGTTTATCCTCTCCCGAATCATAAACAAACACGCTTAATGGTCGGGTTCCTTTCGGCGGTTTGGGCAGCGCCTCCAGCGTCTTTTTCCAGCGATTAACCAGCGCCCGAGCGTCATCTTGCTTACCAAAAATCTTCCCCAGCGTCAGTACGTCATTATAAAGTAGATCCATACTGGCTTTACGCTTATGCGCGGCAGTAAAGACGCAACTTTCGCTCAGAACAAAAGTCTTGATGCCATATTTGATTGAGTGAAGAAGGCGTCACTTCACCCCCTACTTTCATGCCATAATTCCAGCCTGCGAAAAAGAAATCTGGATTAACCGCCAGCAATGTTTCCAGAGAGGGATATTTTGGTGCCAGTTCAGGGATCGACCCCATTGCTTTTTTAAATTCCGGCGTCATTTTGTACCACCCGCTGATACCGGTCAGACCGACGATACGATCCTGTAAATTCAGAGCGAACGCCATTTCAGACATATTAAGGTCATTAATAATCGCTCGCTTTGGCGGTTCCGTGAACGTCACGGGTGTTCCACAACTCTCTATGGTGACAGGAAAATCCGCAGCCTCTACTGCCGATACCGACAAAATAGCAACCATGCCTGCAAGCAATTTTTTCATCACAATCCTCAGATATTTATTATGCATAGCCAGGAACTTCAAAAATACGTAACGCTTTCCCCGTATCAGGGTGTGGTACGGTAAAGCAGGTCAACCCAAAAACGGGATAAAGGTTTTCAGACACCAGCACACGCTCCGGTGTGTCGCAGAGCACCATTCTTCCCTGCGACAGAAGAAGAACGCGGTCAGCAAAAGATTCAATCAGCGACAGATCGTGCAATACCGCCACCACCGTTATCCCCTTGTTTTTCACCAACGAAAGCAGTTCCACCCGACCGGAGGGATCCAGATGGTTGGTTGGCTCATCAAGCAGCACCAGGCTCGGCATCTGAGCTAACACCCGCGCCAGCGCCGCCCGCTGCCTTTCTCCGCCAGAAAGCGCAGACAGCGACCGCTTTCGCAACGCCAGTAATCCCGTCTCTTTAATGGCCTTCGTCACGATGGCATCATGCCTGTCGCGTAGTGCATCCCGGGCGTGCGGGATACGCCCCAGCGCCACATAATCCTCAAGAGCCAGCCTCAGATCGGGCGTATCATTTTGCGCCAGAACGGCGATCTGCTTTGCCCGCTGCTGCCGCGACAGCGCCGAAACAGACCGGCCCAGTAGTTGAATATCGCCCTTCTGAAGGGGGAGTTCCTGACTTATTGCCCTCAGTAAAGACGTTTTACCGCTGCCGTTAGGCCCAATAACAGCCAGGCATTTCCCTTCCTCAACCTCAAAGCGAATTGCACAAAGCAGTTCTCCGCCTCCGGGTCGCTGTAGCGACGCAATATTGACGCTTAGAGCACTCGCCGGGTTATCACTGGATGCGACGAATTGCACAATACTTAACCTCTTCCATGATCGAACCATTAATTGGATATGTTATATCATAACAATTAACGTTAACAACCCTGAGATACAAGGCGATTTCAACCGGGGCTCCGTACTATTTTTCATTTTGTCTGCGCGTGACGGATAAAATCATTTTCTCTTTCCGTCTGTCGCGGTAGTCTCATAAAGGCCGTTAATATGTCGGCAGCAATATGAGTAATCATTTCTCCATACTAATAACTAAAAAAACAGCACAGACAGGATAACTATGGATTCCACCCTCACCTCCACGCGTCCCCAGGATGAGACGCCTTCGCTTAATCGCGCGCGCCGCGCCGCATTAGGAAGCTTCGCTGGCGCAGTCGTCGACTGGTACGATTTTCTGCTCTATGGCATCACCGCTGCCCTGGTGTTTAATCGTGAATTCTTCCCGCAAATCAGCCCGGCGATGGGCACACTCGCGGCGTTTGCCACCTTCGGCGTTGGCTTTCTGTTTCGCCCGCTGGGGGGTGTGATCTTCGGCCACTTCGGCGATCGTCTGGGCCGCAAGCGTATGCTGATGCTGACCGTATGGATGATGGGTATCGCTACCGCACTGATTGGCATCCTCCCTTCTTTCGCCACTATAGGCTGGTGGGCGCCGGTACTACTGGTGATATTACGGGCTGTCCAGGGTTTTGCCGTCGGTGGCGAATGGGGTGGCGCGGCATTGCTGTCGGTTGAAAGCGCGCCGGAGAACAAAAAAGCGTTTTACAGCAGCGGCGTTCAGGTGGGTTATGGCGTAGGGCTGCTGCTCTCGACCGGTCTGGTCTCGCTGATCAGCACGCTGACGACCGATGAACAGTTTCTGAGTTGGGGCTGGCGCATCCCATTCTTGTTTAGCATTATTCTGGTGCTTGGCGCCTTATGGGTGCGCAATGGCATGGAAGAGTCCGCCGAATTTGAACAGCAAAAACAGGAAACACCACCGGCGAAAAAACGCTTGCCGGTCATGGAGGCGTTGAGCCGTCACCCTGGCGCATTTCTGAAAATCATCGGCCTGCGCCTGTGCGAGCTGCTGACGATGTATATCGTCACCGCGTTCGCCCTGAACTACTCCACCCAAAATCTGGGGCTTCCGCGTGAGCTTTTTCTGAATATCGGTCTGCTGGTGGGGGGACTAAGCTGCCTGACGATCCCCTGCTTTGCCTGGCTTGCGGACCGCTTCGGTCGTCGGCGTGTCTATATTACAGGTGCCTTAATCGGTACGCTCAGCGCATTCCCGTTTTTTATGGCGCTTGAAGCCCAGTCAATCTTCTGGATTGTGTTCTTCTCCATCATGCTGGCCAATATTGCTCATGATATGGTGGTCTGCGTACAGCAGCCGATGTTTACCGGCATGTTCGGTGCAGGTTATCGCTACAGCGGTGCCGGAGTCGGTTACCAGGTCGCCAGCGTCGTGGGCGGCGGGTTCACTCCCTTTATCGCCGCCGCACTGGTCACCTTCTCCGATGGGAACTGGCACAGCGTTGCCATTTACCTGCTGGCAGGCTGCCTGATCTCTGCCGTTACGGCGCTGTTGATGAAAAATAAACCACACGTCTAATCCCTGTACGGGGGCCGTCTGGCCTCCGTCTGTTCTTACGCAACGTCTGACTTTTGTTTCACATTCCTGTGACATACTATCGGGAGAGCAGTACACCTGTGGAACAAGGAGACAGACATGAATAATAAGGGTGCCGGCCTGACCCCGTCTCAGGCGCTGGATAAACTGGACGAACTCTACGAGCAAGCGGTTCAGGCTCTGCGTAACGCAATTGGTAAGTATGTTGAAAACGGGGAGCTTCCAGACATTACAGCCCGAAATAATGGCCTTTTTGTTTACCCATCGCTTTCCGTCTCCTGGAGCGGCAATGCGACGAATCCCCCCAAGACCCGCGCCTATGGCCGCTTTACCCATGCTGGCTGCTACACCACAACCATCACCCGTCCTGCGCTGTTTCGCCCTTACCTTGAAGAGCAATTAACGCTGCTGTATCAGGATTATGACGCGCATATTGCGGTTGAACCGTCCCATCATGAAATTCCGTATCCTTATGTCATTGACGGTTCCGAGCTGTCGCTTGACCGCTCCATGAGCGCCGGATTGACGCGCTTTTTCCCCACCACTGAACTGGCGCAGATTGGCGACGAGACCGCAGACGGTTTGTTCCACCCCGGTGAGTTTTATCCGCTCTCTCACTTCGACGCGCGCCGTGTCGATTTCTCGCTGGCGCGACTGCGTCACTACACGGGGACGCCAGTTGAACATTTTCAGCCCTTTGTTCTGTTTACCAACTACACCCGCTATGTAGACGAATTTGTGCGCTGGGGATGCAGCCAGATTCTGGACCCGGACAGTCCCTATATCGCACTTTCCTGTGCTGGCGGGATCTGGATCACCGCAGAAACCGAGGCTCCCGAAGAAGCCATCTCCGATCTGGCGTGGAAAAAACACCAGATGCCAGCCTGGCACCTGATTACGGCTGACGGCCAGGGGATTACGCTGGTGAATATTGGCGTCGGGCCGTCAAACGCCAAGACTATTTGCGATCATCTGGCGGTACTGCGCCCGGACGTCTGGCTGATGATTGGTCACTGCGGCGGCCTGCGTGAAAGCCAGGCGATTGGCGACTATGTGCTGGCGCACGCCTACTTACGTGACGATCATGTGCTCGATGCCGTACTGCCGCCCGATATTCCCATCCCCAGCATCGCAGAAGTTCAGCGCGCACTGTATGACGCCACAAAAATGGTGAGCGGTATGCCTGGCGAAGAGGTTAAGCAGCGGCTGCGTACCGGTACGGTCGTCACCACCGATGATCGTAACTGGGAGTTACGCTACTCCGCCTCCGCATTGCGTTTCAACCTGAGCCGCGCCGTCGCCATTGATATGGAAAGCGCCACAATTGCCGCCCAGGGCTATCGCTTCCGTGTACCTTACGGCACGCTATTGTGCGTTTCCGACAAACCGTTGCACGGTGAGATTAAACTTCCCGGCCAGGCTAACCGTTTTTATGAAGGTGCGATTTCGGAGCACCTGCAAATCGGCATTCGCGCCATTGATCTGTTACGCGCAGAAGGCGATCGCCTGCACTCACGTAAACTGCGCACATTCAACGAACCGCCGTTCCGTTAAGGCATGAAGGTGTCTATGAGCAACCCAACTCCCCTTTCCGCCCTGCGTAATCTCCTGATTGCACAGGGGCTGGATGGCATGATCGTTCCTCGCGCCGATGCTCATCAAAGCGAGGACTGCACGCCACACGATAATAAACTGGCCTGGTTAACGGGCTTTAGCGGTTCTGCCGGACTGGCGTTAGTGCTTCGCGACCGCGCATTGCTGTTTGTGGATGGCCGCTACCAGGTTCAGGCCCGCGCCGAAGTCGATCGTAATGATTTTGAAATTCATCACCTGCATAACGAGCCGCTTGCGGAGTATTTGCAGGAACAGGTTGCCTCCGGCGCACGTATTGCCTTCGAACCTCTGCTGATGGTCAACAGCCAGTTTGAGACACTCTCAGCCACCCACTGCGAACTGGTGGCGTTAGACAGCGATCCGTTCGACGTTGTATGGCAAAACCGCCCCGCCGCCCCCTGCGGCATCATCCGGGAAATGCCCGTTGAAATCAGCGGTGAACGCAGCACGCAGAAACGCGCGCGCATTCTCGACGAACTGGCAAAACAGCAGGCGGATTACCTGCCGATCACCCTGCCGGATAATATCGCCTGGATGCTGAACGTGCGCGGCAGCGACCTCAACATGGTGCCTGTTCCTTTCTCGTTTGCGTTATTGCACCGCACGGGCGAACTGGAATGGTTTGTTGATGAAAAGAAAACTCAGCAGTTACCTGCAAGTTTGCTCAGCACGCTGACCATTTCCCCGCCGGGTGAGTTCCTTGCACGCTGTCAGCAACGCGCGGCCGGAAAGCGTTTCCTGGTTGATAAAGATTTCGCCCCGGTCGCCCTGCGCTTCGCTATTGAGCAGCATGGCGGTGACGTCATCTGGTCAGCAGATCCGATTACGCTGATGAAAGCGCACAAGAACGAAACCGAGCTGGCAGGATACCGCGAATGCCATGAGCAGGACGGCGCCGCCTGGGTTAATTTCCTCGCCTGGCTGGCGCACGAAGTGCCGCTGCGTGAAGCCGCAGGCAATCCAATAACGGAGCTGGAAGCCCAGGAAAAACAGCGGGCTTATCGCCAGCAACAACCGGGATTTCTTGAGCAGAGCTTTAACACCATTTCTGCATCGGCAGGCAATGCCGCCATGTGCCACTATCATTCAAGCGAGAAAACAAACGCGCCAGTCACAACCCAGGAGATGTACCTGAACGATTCGGGCGGTCAATATCAGAATGGTACGACAGACACGACCCGTACCCTCGCATTTGGGCCGCAGGAGCCGCAGCGTCGGTTACACTACACCGCTGTGTTGAAGGGCTTTTTGTCGCTGATTACCCTGCAATTCCCCAGCGGAACTCAGGGACACCAGCTTGACGCCTTTACCCGCCGGGCGCTTTGGGATCTTGGTCTGGATTACGATCACGGTGCGGGACACGGCGTAGGCCATCAGCTATTGATTCATGAGCAGCCACACCGTATCGCCAAAAAAGTGAACCCCTGGCCGCTGGTGGCGGGCAACATCATTACGATAGAGCCGGGCTATTACCTCGCCGGACAATACGGTATCCGCATTGAAAATCAGGTCGAAATTATCGAAAGCCGTCCTGGTTTCTGCAAATTCTCCACACTGACGCAGGTGCCGATCGACTTAAGTCTCGTGGAATTGCATCTGCTTAGCGAGGCAGAAAAACTGTGGATTGATGAGTACCATCAGCAGGTAAGAGAAACATTATCCCCTCGCGTAGAAAGCAACGCCCGCCCGTGGCTGTTCGCCGCTACCGCTCCCATACGGGTGCGCGCAAATTAACCCTGTATGCTGAAAACCAAAAGCCCGCTAAAAGTGGGCTTTTTGGGTAGAGGGTCGGGTTTGTGCCAGGAGCGGACATTGCTAAGTTCCCGCTGGAGTATTTCTCAAGACCGAGTCATGGGAAAGAACATCGATGATCCTCGAAACACATTCATCACTGGATAATCTGCTCGAGTCTAGAATGAGGTGTTCTCTGTTCCATGGTTCATAAGTCAAATCAGTGACATCTTTCCAGGCAGGGTTAACCCCTCTACTTCAGACACTCTGGTTTCTACTCGTTTACGATGTTCTATCTTATCGGAGCATATAATCTCAATTTCTAAAAAGCCGGTTCTTGCAGATAAAGCGATTTCTCGATAGGCATCACGGATTAACGCCAGTAGGTTGACTGAGTCAGTGATTACTGTTGCTCCTAATAGCAGATTCTCCCTGGCGAGTGAGTAAGCAACAAAATAACCGGCAGGGCCCATTTCACGGTCACCTTCTTCGGCTTTGAGTATGGCTTGCTCAATCGTGTCAATTCGCAAGTAAAATGCGCTTAACTGCTTTGCCAAAGCCTGAGCGATCGTGCTCTTCCCGCTGCCAGGCAAGCCACTGAAGATGATTAGCATAACGTGTCCTTTAAATGATGAAACCCTGCAGTATTAAAACACAGCAGGCCTTAGATTGTGGGGTTTCGCATCGCAGCGATATGACAAGTGAAGAGTATTACTGCTCATGTTAATACCAGGCGCATCCGCTCCTCGCTCTTAGCTGACATGATTGATCGGGAAAATCTTCCGCACATATCTCCCGACTGTAACTATAAAGCACAGGTTTAAGCTCAGAAAATTTTGGTTTATTAAGTATGGATAAATGCGTAACTTGTTGATTTATACTAAGTGTAATATTGCGGATACACCAGCACGGAAAGTTAACGTGTTGACAATAAATTCGGTATCGAAAACCGTGTTAGGTACAACTCTACCGAGGTTCAAATTCCTATCTCTCCGCTATTATTCAAGAAGTTACCCTTCCTGTTGATAGTGACACATACCGTTGAGAAAAAATGGGAAAAACCAGTGAGAAAAAATAGCGCCAGAGTAATGACTGACGCTACAGTGTTAATCACATTTTTATGTTCAGGGTTGAGCTTATTTTTACCTTTCTGTCGTATACGAGAACCTGAGATTCATGGATGTTATTTGGTCTTTTCTTGTACTTCTTTTTCAGCAGCTTCAACATCACGATACCAGCGAGGATGATGTTTCTTAGCCCACCGTCGACTGACTTTTCCTTCGATCATGCCGGTGATGGAGCCTTTCACCCAGAACGCCATATACATATGAATCAAAATAGCGTGGATCAGCACGATAGCCGCAGTTGCGTGAATCAATAAACTCCAGCGAACGACGACGATTGGAAAATAATGGGTAAAGTAAGGTCGCCAGATAATGACACCCGTCACCAGTAGTACAAAGATCAGGCTCATGATGCTCCAGAACATCATTTTCTGTCCGGCATTATATTTCCCGACATCCGCGACTTTATGTTCATTTCCTTTCAGTACCTCGACAATACCTTTAATCCATGGAATATCTTGTTTATCAGGGATATTGTGATGGACAAAACGGACGAACATAAACATCAGTACGACGAAGATCAGCACGCCAAAGAAGGGATGCAATATCCTTCCCATCTGCGGTGTACCAAAGGTTTCGGTCAACCATTGCAGAGTAGGGAAGAACAGAGCGATACCAGAAAGCGCTACCAGAAAGAAACTGATTACTACTGTCCAGTGACAGGCACGATCAATGAACTTCGTTCTCAGGATCATTTTGCTTTTACTCATGAGCGTTTTCCTCATCATCTGTCTCTTTGTTGGGCCCAATCCCTACATAGTGGTAAATCAGCCCAGCAAAGGTAGCGATAAATCCAGCAGCGGAAAGCGGTTTGAGGATCCCTTTCCATAGATTCACCGGGGTAGCAATATGCGGATCGTTCGGTAAGTTATGGTAAAGTTCCGGCTGATCGGCATGGTGCAAGACATACATCACATGAGTACCGCCCACACCTTGCGGGTTGTACACACCCGCGTTGGTGTATCCGCGTTTTTTTAGTTGTGTTGCACGGGTTTCCGCTACGTTCAGCATCTCTTTCTTGGTGCCAAACTGGATGGCACCTGTCGGGCAGGTTTTCACACAGGCTGGTTCCTGGCCGACGCTGATCCTGTCCACACAGAGCGTGCATTTATAGACACGATTATCTTCAGGGTTCAGCCGTGGGACATTAAACGGGCAACCGGCAATACAGTAACCACAACCGATACAGTGCTCAGACTGGAAATCGACGATACCGTTGGCGTACTGGATGATTGCTCCTGCAGACGGACATGCTTTAAGACAGCCAGGATCCGCGCAGTGCATGCAGCCATCTTTGCGGATCAACCATTCCAGCTTCTCATTCTGGGTGGTTTCGCTAAAACGCATCACAGTCCAGGATTTGGCACTGAGATCTGTAGGGTTGTCATATACACCGTTGCAATATCCGACGTCATCGCGGATGTCGTTCCATTCGGAGCAGGCTACCTGACAGCCTTTGCAGCCAATACAGGTCGTGACATCAATGAGTTTTGCCACTTCGGCACGAAAATCCCGTGCATGCGGCGGTGGAGTAATATTGTTGGTTGCAGAGCGTTTAATAATATCTTGTGATTGCATAGCCATTAGATCCTCCCTTACGCTCGCTCAATGTTAACCAGGAATGCTTTGTATTCTGGTGTTTGTGAGTTGGCGTCGCCGACGGATGGCGTCAGCGTGTTAGCGAGGAACCCTTTGCGTGTAGCCCCTTCAAATCCCCAGTGGCATGGGATCCCAATTGTATCCACCTGCCTGCCGTCAATTGTCAGCGTTTGCAGGCGTTTGGTTACAACGGCTTTCGCTTTGATAAAACCACGTTTGGACATGACCTTCACTGTGTCGCCTGCCGTAATCCCCTTCTTGCTCGCCAGCGCTTCGCCAATTTCGACGAACTGATCAGGTTGGGCGATGGCGTTCAGAAGAGCATGTTTAGTCCAGTGACGGAATAGCTCGGTAATCGAGTAAGTGGTCGCGACGTATGGGAAAATGTCAGATTTGCCCATATTAGCGATATCTCCAGGGTAGATGCGCGCAACCGGACTGGAAACAACATCCGGATGAAGCGGGTTGGTACCAATAGGTGATTCAATGGGTTCGTAATGTTCCGGGAATGGCCCGTCGTTCATTTTGTCGAGAGAAAACAGACGTGCGACACCTTCCGGATTCATGATAAAGGGCCCAACGTTACTGCCCGGAGCGGCCTGACTGTAGTCCGCCACATCCATTCCGGTCCATTTATTACCGTCCCAGTGTAGAAGGGCCCGTTTGACATCCCATGGCTTGCCGGCAGGGTCAGCTGAGGCGCGGTTGTAGAGAATTCGGCGATTTGCCGGCCAGGACCATGCCCAACCTGGCGTACAGCCCAGACCATACGGATCGCTGTTATCGCGATTGGCCATTTGGTTACCTTGCTCGGTCCAGCTTCCACAGTAGACCCAACAGAAGCTGCTGGTCGAGCCATCATCACGAAGCTGAGCAAAGCTGCTCAATTGTTGACCTTTCTTCGCGATCAATTGCCCTTTATCATCGTAGAGGTCTGCCAGCGCTATTCCGTTGGCTTCGCGGGCAATTTCTTCCGGATGTGGGTCATACGGGTCTTTATAGTTCCAGTTAATGCTCATAAGAGGTTCTGGATTCGCACCGCCTTCCTGTTGGTATAGCTCACGCAGACGCATAAACAGACGGCCGAGAATTTTGCCATCATGCAACGCCTCACCCGGCGGTTCGGCCGCTGCCCAATGCCACTGTAACCATCGTCCAGAGTTAGCAATTGAACCGTTCTCTTCTGCAAAACAGGATGACGGCAGGCGGAACACTTCTGTCTGGATATCTTCCGGTTTAACCTCGTTCATTTCGCCGTGGTGCTGCCAGAAGTTAGATGATTCGGTAACCAGTGGATCGATAACCACCATATACTTCAGCTTCGAAAGTGCGCGGGACGATTTGTTTTTATCGGGAAATGCAGCCAGTGGATTGAAACCCTGAACGATGTAGCCGTTTATTTTGCCTTCCAGCATCAGCTCGGCCTGAGTCATCACGTCATAAAGACGATCCCATTTAGGCAGCCAGTCATAACCCCAGCTATTTTCCGCAGTTGCATGATCACCCCAGAAGCTTTTCATCATGCTGACAAAGAACTTCGGCGTATTCTGCCAGTAGTTCACTTCATTTACGCCCAACGCAGGTGGGGTAATTTGCGAGATATAGGTCTGATAGTCCGGCTGTTTTTCGGAAGGCAGCGGCATATACCCGGGGAGGTTGGTCGACAGCAGGCCAAGGTCAGTATAGCCCTGAATGTTTGAGTGGCCACGCAGGGCGTTTACGCCACCGCCAGCCATACCAATATTGCCCAACAGCAGTTGCAGCATTCCGGCCGCACGAATGATCTGCGCCCCGGCAGAATGGTGTGTCCAGCCCAACGCGTACAGAATAGTCGCGGTGCGGTCAGGTACGCTGGTGCTGGCGAGAATGTCGCAAATACGATTGAAGTCCTCCACCGATGTTCCGCACAGGCGACTCACCATTTCCGGGGTGTAACGATCGACATGAGTTTTGAGTAAATTCCAGACACAGCGGGGATGACTCAGCGTTTCATCACGCAGGGCATTTTCCTGCTCATCAAGCTGATAGAACCAACTCGATTTATCATATTGCCGTTTTTTAGGGTCATAGCCGCTGAATAATCCGTCATTGAACTGATAGTCTTCGCGGATCAGTAGAGCAGCATTGGTGTAATGGAGTACGTATTCGTACTGTACGCGCTTGTGTTTCAGCAGATACCGAATGACACCCAGCAGGAACGCGGTATCCGAACCCGCACGGATCGGTGCATAGAGATCGGCAACAGCGGCGCTACGGTTAAAACGTGGGTCGACCACCACAACGGTGGCGTCATTTTTGGTCTGTGCTTCAACCACCCATTTAAAACCAACCGGGTGAGCTTCAGCCGCGTTGCCGCCCATAATCAGCACCACGTTGGCGTTTTTAATATCCACCCAGTTGTTGGTCATTGCGCCACGACCAAACGTTGGTGCCAGCGCAGAAACGGTTGGACCATGGCACAGACGAGCCTGGCAGTCGATGGCGACCATCCCCAGGCTACGGGTAAATTTGTCGTCGAGGATACCGGTTTCATTGCTGGCTGCCGAAGAACACAGCATGCCTGTGGTCGTCCAGCGATTGACGGTCACACCCTGCGCGTTTTTCTCGATGAAATTAGCATCGCGATCATCCTTCATTAACCGCGCGATACGGTTGATGGCATCATCCCAACTGATACGTTCCCATTTATCAGAACCAGGGGCGCGATATTCGGGATACTGCAGGCGTGTTTCACTGTGAATATAATCCAACACGCCAGCACCTTTCGGACACAAAGAACCGCGGCTGACCGGATGATCAGGATCACCTTCAATGTGGTAGATGCTTTCTTTGACGTTTTTAGCTGTATCGCCAAGACTGTACATCAGCATGCCGCAACCTACTGAGCAATAAGTACAGTTATTACGAGTCTCTTTTGCTTTTAAGAGTTTGTACTGACGTGTTTCCGCATGAACGGAAAAAGATGATAAGAATCCGAGAGATGCAACAGTTGTTCCTGCCATACCACCCGCGCAGATTCGAAAGAACTGCCTCCGGCTGAGCTCCATTTTTTCTCCAGCTTAAACTTAAGACATGAAAAAGTTCAGTTATTGTAAGGTTAAATCGAATGATAAACCATTAACTTTTAGTGGTTATTGACATGATGAAATATTGTTTTTTTGATCTCGAGGGGGATTGCCAGGTAAAGAGTTGAACTGATATCTGATGATGGAGAAGCGCTAGAAGGGTTGGCGCTGGATGGTGTCGAACTATTGGGCATCGTGACATACTTCATCAACCGTAGGAGTAATGATAATTGCCCGGTGATCTGACATCGATTCGCGTCGGGATAATACCCCCGGTTTTACCGCAACAATACCTCGCATAAAAAACCAGCATAACAGGCTGGTTCTTAAGGGGAATTTTGGTCGGCACGAGAAGATTTGAACCTCCGCCTCCTGGCACCCTATAATGGAGCTGAAGGCTGCTATGTGCCAGAAGCGGACATCGATAATGTCTGGACTACATCAATTATCGGGAAGCAGTTCACTATCAGCAAAACCGTTGTCACTTTGCGCTGTCCGACCGGACGTCTCATGAAAAACGGAGATGAAATTCGTTGCACTGAAACATCTCAGAGCAGGCTGATATGTAGTGTTACCTTCTCATTAAGTTAAAAAAGACATAACAGTAACCCTGATTATGAAACTAAAAAATCCACGCCTTTAATGAACCGGGCAGTTCTGTTAACATAGGATTGCCCAGAGGAGGGAAATCACATGCGAACGCTGACTGAAAAGAAACGAACTGACATCCTGAACGCCGCCACTACAGTCTTTCTCGAGCAGGGGTATGAACGCGCCTCCATGGATGGTGTGGCCAGAGCCGCAGAGTGCTCCAAGGCCACGCTCTATAATTATTTTTCTTCTAAGGAAATGCTCCTTGACGCCGTCGTCAGGGCTTATGGCACTAACTTTCTGACGCGCGCCGCCGATGAAATTTGCAGTCAGGAGAACCGCCATCTTCCCCTGTCTGAAAGGTTGCAACGTTTTGGCGAGGGAATGCTGGGAACCATGACATCGGACTGGAAGGGGCTTCAGCTGTATCGCATGGTTGTGGGCGAGGCAGGCCATTCACGTATCGGCGATATTTTTTATGAATCCGGTGTCAGGGAAAGTATGAACGCTCTTGCGACGCTGATGGAGCAGCATATTGAGGACGGCGACCTTATCCCCTTCCGACCGGATTTGAGGGCAAAACAGTTTTCTGCGCTGGTTAAAGCTGAGGCTGACGAGCTTTTCCTGCTGCACGATATGCCTGTGTATACGCGCGAAGATATCGCCGTAATGGTAAAAAATGCCGTAGACCTGTTTTTATCGGGCGCATCACTACGCTGACAAACTAAAGAGTGGAGTATTGTTCGCGATATCGGTTGACTATTTCTAACATTTAAATAAACTGATACGTACAGTTTATTTATGAAAGGGTTATGTCAATGCTTAATCGTTACATTATGGTGGCAAGTCTCATTGTGGGCTCGCTTTTGCTCAGCGGCTGCGTTTCTTTATTCTGAGGATATGACATGCGTCTTGTTTACAGTCTCTTCACTGGCATTATGATATTGATGCTTACCGGGTGTCTGTCCATCGGCAGCCACATCTGACCCTGCCAGCCCGCGTTCCGGCGGGCTTTTTTCTGACGCTTCCTGCATGCAGTTATAATGACAACCCCGAAAACATGAGTAATAAACAGAATCCTGATGGACGGAGCCACCAGAACCTCTGCAACAAACATTGTCATTACCGAGTCCTGACCGGCACCCGGGCGCGCTCCGCGTGTTTAGTCCCGGGCCAGACTTTCAGACGCCGGATTTGGGTTATTTCTTTTATATTTATGATGAGATGCCACTGCTTAATCACTACAGTCACAGTAATAGAGGAAAATAAATCAGCTTACTTGTTTCACTCCGATGCCTTCAGAAGGCAGCCCCGTAATTTCCGCACAATTTTTCCATCCGTGAACCCGGTCCGATGATGAGTATGTTTTCACCAGAGGGTGACGCCGTTTAGTACCAGCAGCACCAGCGCACACAGAGTATCCACAACGAGGCATTCCACCATGAGAAATACCCGCAGCAGCCCTGGTGAAGCCCGCCACACCCTGACAGCATAGTATACGGCCCGACGCCGCCCCAGTCGATGCAGGCGAAACAATTCCCACAGGTTACCGGCAGTTCTCAGCAAACCGCATGCAACGCTTATCAGCATGGCTCCGTACACGAACCATTGCTGCGTTGGCATGATTTCCAGCGCCCCGGCTATCTGCCAGCTATTCATCAGCCGGGCTGAATGTCAAATGTGATGAGGGTGTCGCCGGCAATAAAATGCGCGCCAGGGCAGCATTGATAAGCAGTACATTCATGCTTTTGTTCCCGCTGCAAACCGCCAAAGAAAATCATCCGTTTTGCGCCTGACTTCTTTTCGAAGTTGCGCCATATCCTGCTGAACGCCAGCCATTATGCTCCGCAGTTCCTCTGTCTGTGTCAGAAAGGCGCAGCTCATCGCACCGGAGGGCTGGCAGCGCAGTTCTCCGCGAACCATCGCCCTATCTATAACGCTCCGCGCATAATCTTCTGCTGGTGAAAAGGCGCCCCGCCCCCGGCTTTCAGGGCCACCACTGGCTTCGCCATATTTCTGCAGCGTCAGCATCAGTCTTATAAGTCTGCGCCGCAACGACAGCCCAGAATAGCGGAGTGGCAGACACCCTATAAAATCGGCACGTTCAGTGCTCACTTCCCGTATGGTCTCCGGCATCTTCTCCCTCAGTGCTGCCGTGGGCACCTGAAGTGCACGAATATTGTAAGTCCTGCCTGACAAAAAAAATTCTGGGTTGATGTACAGCATTCTTCATTCCTCAGGTGAAAGTCACACACACGAAACTAAACATTTTCTTGACAGAGTCAGCATAAACCACATTAACTATACCGTACAGTTTATTTTAATTGGAAAGTAATCGGAGAATATTTATGGTCTGCCTGACAAAAAAGCTGTCCCATACGTTTATACTGACCGTCATCATTGCCACCGCGGGGTGTTCGTCCACATCACCGGTAAAATATTCCGGCATTGAGGCCACGTCCAGGATGACGCCCAACACTGCTGACGACAGCGACCGGATCCCCTTCCGCTACGCTGCTCCGGTTGACTGGAGTAAATACCGCAACATCACCATTGCTCCAGTTGATATCTATGGCGGGAGCGACGCACAGTTTAATGACCTGTCTCAGGAAGACCGACGCAATCTCGCAGACTATATGCAAAAGAAGTTTGCCGAAGTTCTGGGAGAGAAGTTTACTGTCAATAAAAACGCCGGAAGCGCCCCTTCTCTCAGGCTTCAGTTGACACTGACCGGCGCGGACACGACGCCGCAGGTTGTGGGCACTTTTACAAAATTCGACCTGGCCGGAGGTCCTTATAACATCGTTCAGTCCGTGCGTGGCGGGCGAGGACTGATGAGTGGGTACGTCAATTATGTCGTTGAGGTGAAAGATGCCGCGACCGGTGAACTTCTGCTGGCCTATGTGGCAGAGCAGTATCCCAACGCCATGAACGTAGGTGCAACGTTTGGCTCAATGAGCGCGGCAGAGACAGGAGTGGACAAAGGCGCGGAGCAGCTTCTGGAAAAGCTACACTAAGGCAGGCGGTAATAAGAACATTTTTGCCTGTGAGGACAAGTGTCCATCAGTGTAGCAAATGCTACACTGATGGAAGTCGGCTCTTCGCTCAAAGCAGCTTCTTAGACACTCGCATATGGGCTGCCTGGTACAGCAAACATTGCAACGCGGGGTATTTGTTGGAACTTTGTGTTGATTGATCGCTATGGACGTCAATCAGCCTCGAGTAAAAAGATGTGAATACCGATCAGATACGCTAAAACATACCCCCGGCCCACAGGTGACTGGGGGTTAATAATAATGCCTGCGGCTAACCTGGCGGACTCATGCCGTTATTTTTTGGCGGTGATTTTCGTCACTGAGCCTGTCTGAACTTTATCCCCGATCGAGCCATACATAGACACCAGATAAACTGCGCCATCAGGCCCGGCGGTCAGGTTGTTTGGCGTATCATCCACCGGGATATTAGCGACCAGTTTACCGTCCTTGTTCAGCACTGCTACGGTTCCGCCTGCACGCGTGGCGGCGAAAACCTGCGATGTCACCGGATCCCAGACGACAGATACTCCCCCGGCACCAATATAGGTATCCGCAAGTACCTTACCATCCGCATCAAGAACCACGACATTGTTCGTCTCTTGGGACGCGACATACAGACGGCCAGTCTGCGGATCGCGAGCGATGTCGGTTGCGCCCTGCGCCTGAGGTACTTTCACCGCCGTACTCTTGCCGGTTTTGAGATCAATCCAGCCTACCCATGGCGTATCGCGGCTGACGCCGTAGAGCTTGCCGCCAGCGCTATCGAGGGTAAGATCGGTACTGTTAAACAGGTTTTTGCCACGCTCCACCACAAACTCCAGCTGACCGATGTGCTCCAGCGTTTTGGTGTCATACACTTCGACAAAACCGGTCAGCGCCGCGCTGACATAGGCCCGATTGTTGGCTTCATCAATAACCACATCGCGTGGATGCGAGACCGATCCCTCCGGGAAAACCTTCACGACGGAAAGCGTTTTTGCGTCATAGACGGTCACCGTCTCGGCAAGGGTGTTCGTCGTCCAGACCTGATTATAGGCATTATCAACACCGACGCCGAAGACACCAATCTGCTCACCCTTTTTGTCTTTAGGCAGTGTTGCCTCCGCTTCGACAGCCAGGGTTCTGGCATTCAGTCTCATTAGGCGGCTACCATCCTTCGGGCCGCGTGCAGAAGTCACGAACAGCTTTCCGTCAGCCGACACTGCCGACTGGTAAGCCCGCTCACCGACGGACGTTGTTTGCAGCCTGAAAGCCTCCGTGTTTTTTGGCGGGACAATCTGGGACAATTTCAACATGACCTGCGAAACGCTCGCGGGGTTTTGCGTAATAACAGTGAGTGGATGAAGGCCTGTTGCGGCATCGGCCGGAACGGTCAACGGAATATTGAGGTTTCCCTTCTCGTCGGCGGTCAGTGGTTTCGGTGTCAGGACTTCAGCACCATTGAGAATGGTGACGGTCGTGCCCGCCTGCAAGCTCTTAATGGCTATAACCGTTTTATCTCCGGGCTTGACGGGAACTTCCCGTGACCCGGCACGGATGCTACCAGGAAAGGTCGTGGTGGCGGCTGTCCATTGGCTATCGGCGTATGCCGTTGTGGCGGTTGACATCGCAATAGCTGAGGCCAACAGCATTGACCAGACTGAAATTCTTCTCATCTTCTCTCCATAAATTGTATTGATGCTGCATCTCAACGCAGCCACAGGGTTTTCCCACGCGATGAGTCTTATCTTCCGCCATGAGAACCAGATCTTGTTTTAAGCGCGTTCAACATAGCACACTGATGCAAATAGTTATCATTACTGTATCGCGGGGAAACGTGGTGGGGGTTTTGGGTAGGGGGGGCAGGAGGGGCACCTTAAGATTCAACCATTAGAAATGTTAGCTGCGAAAAAACGATGTAGTATTATGTATATTAAACTTAATATTCTGTGACAGCTTGTAATAAAAATGGAGTATTCACTCTGAATAACGCTTGGGCTTTTAAAATTAAAAGATGAAAAATGAGTAATAAGAATATTAAAAGCTACTGTCGTGATTGTTGCAAAAAACTAATTATCAGGAAGATGGAACATCAATTTTTGCTTTCTATCCGTATAGGGCGAGAAGGTCCGCTTGTCGCTCATAGCAGACTGTTCACTTACGTCAGACTGTTTTGCGTCAAAACGGACGCTACGATTAACCATTTTCTGCCTCTGGCGATCTTAATCGGCTCATAATTCGAGCCGATTAAGATACATGATTACACCGTCGGGATGGTGCCGCCATCTATCACATATTCGGTGCCGGTGATGGTGGCAGCATGAGATGACGCGAGGAAAGCAATGAGCTTCGCCACCTCAATGGGCTTTGACGGACGACCAAGAGGAATACCCCCGAGTGCATTCATGATGATTTGCTTACCGCCTTCGTAATCCGTTCCCGCCTGCTTCGCCAGTCGCTCTGCCATCGCTACCGAAGCTTCGGTTTCGATCCAGCCGGGCGCAACACGAACCACACGGACCCCCTTCGGGGATACCTCTTTCGACAGGCTCTTGCTGTACGCCGACAGCGCAGCTTTTGCCGCCGCATAACCGGTGGTCGATTCCGGTAACGGCAGTTCACGCTGGATAGAGGTGACGTGAATGATAACCCCGCTGCCCTGCGCCAGCATCCCTGGCAGCAGCGCACGATCTAAGCGTACCGCTGGCAGCAGATTAAGGTTGAGTTCCTGCTGCCACTCCGTTTCGCCCAGTGCTGCAAAACCACCTCCAGGTGAGGTAGAACCGCCCGCAACATGGATGATGGCGTCGACACCGCCCAGATGCTTCTGAACGGCTTCAGCTACTGAAGCACACCCGTTGACCGTGGTCAGGTCCGCCGCCACGAAGGCGTCGGCGATACATTCTGTGGGCGTATGACGCGCGGTGGTTAACACCCTGGCACCCAGTTGCTTTAATAATCCAACGACCGCTTTGCCGACGCCTTTGGTGCCGGCAGTAACCAGTATGCGTTTGTCCTGAAAATCAAGATCTAACGACATCAGATAATCTCCAGTGTGTTGATCTTGCCGCCGACCAGGCCGAAAGCATGCTTAAGCACTATCGGGCTGCCGGGAAAATTACCGACGACGTTTGAGGTGACTGTCACCCGGTGGCCTTCGGTGAGGAACTGAACCGGCTCAACGCTGTAGTCAAACGCGGCCTGTGCGGCACGTTGCCATGCCTCGATCGCTGCGTGTCCCTTATGCGTTTTACCTTCGTCTGTCACGACAGCATCGGCGGTAAAACAGTGCTTAACGTTGGCAATATCTGCTCCGTTGCTGATCGCAAAATAGTCAGAAATAGCGTGCGGTAGGGCTAATGACATGGCGCTTTACTCCCGTTGTTTACAGTACAGGAATTTTCAACATAGACTGTGAAATTGACAAGTACGCACGAAAAAGTGAGCAACTGAATTATGAGTAAGTTATACACTCCAGAATCTGCCGCAAGCGGCGTGGAGCATGTGCTGCGACTGCTGGAAGGTCGCTGGAAATTAATTATTCTTTTTCATCTGTTCGATGGAAAGGTACAGCGCTATTCTGATTTTGAAAAACTGATCCCGGGTATTTCACAGAAGATGCTGGCTCAGCAACTGCGACAACTGGAAGCCGACGGCATCGTATCACGCACGGTGTACCCTCAGGTGCCGCCGAAAGTGGAATATCGCCTGACCGAGTGGGGGCAAGAACTGTGCCCGGCCCTTGATGCAATGCTGAAATGGGCGGAAAAACGCGAGGATTAGTTGTCACCAGGGCCTTTTTGTCGTGAGCGAAAATCACTGATATCTGGTTTTCGCTCAAATCGGACATGGTTATGCCGAACCTCTTGTCCGGCGTACACCGGGGGCAATGACGATATATTTGGATGGGTTACATCTGGAATGACGTGTAAATACCTGCGTACCATTCCCGTAGCATTAAACTGCCTGAGTCATCACCGATTTAAACTGCGCATGCCACATGTCGTAAAATTTTCCCCGACGGCTTATCAGCGCAGTGAAGTCCCCATTTTCGATGACCTCTCCAGCAGACATCACGATAATCCTGTCGAACTCTTTTATATTACCGAGCCTGTGCGTCACTGCGATCACGGTTGTGTTCAGGGCCAGAATATCATTAAACAGCCGGTGCTCAGTTTCAGGATCGAGTGATGAAGAGAACTCATCAAAAATAAACAGATTGGCCTTTCGGTATAGCGCCCGTGCAATCGCGAGCCGCTGCCACTGCCCTATAGAGAGTTCATCGCCGCCGAACTGCTTGCCCAGCCGGGTATGCTGGTCATACGGAAATCCTACCTTTTTCAGCAATTCATCAACCGCTGGCGACGGGGTTTCTGCATCATAATTATTCAGGGCAATGTTTTCGCCCACCGTGAACTCGTATTTTCCGTAATCCTGAAACACGGTGGCTATCTGGTTCCGGTAACTTTCAATATCCAACCTGTCGAGCGGCACGCCTGACACAGACACCGCCCCCTCACTGAAGGCGTACATACGCAGGATCATTTTAATCAGAGTTGTTTTTCCGCTGCCGTTCTCACCGAGAATAACGACCTTTTCACCGGGGGCAATTTCAAGGTTAACCCCATTCAGGGCTGGATGATTACGCCCCTCATACTGAAACCGAAGTTTGTGAATGCTGAGGGCAAAAGGTGTTTCGGCGGGTAAGGTAAGGTGCCCGTTTTTCACCGGTTCAATCTTATCCGTCATAAACGCATGGTAGCGGGTGAAAAAACTGCTCATGCTGACGAGATTCGAACCATAATTGGCTATCTCGTCGAGGTGCGATTTCATCATCACAATGGACTGAAACACCATCACCAGCGCGCTCACGGCAATATCACTGGTGCGTAAGTTGTTTAAAAAAAGAGTTACCCCGACGAACAGCATAGTCAGGCTCAGCATCATGGCTGGCACAGGCGTGATTAGCGCGCGGATGCGCTGTTTGTGCATGCGATTATAGGTATTGCGAGCGGACGCATTGAATTTAGTCAGCAGATATTTACCAAGACCGTAAAGCCGGATCTCCTGCAAAAAACTCTTGTCCATACTGACGCCATATACGTAGCGCATCGCAATCGCATCTTTAGACGTGAAGAATAAATCCCGCACGTATCTCTGCTGGATATGCATATTGATGGCAATCATCGGTATGGCGGAAAGCGCACAAATGGCCGCCCCTGCTCCTGAATAGTTGATCAGAACCAGCAGCAGACTGCCGGCCATGACGATTGCCCGGATAACGTAAATGATACAGATGATGAAATTAAGCGGTCGATACGCCGCTTCTTTTTTCAAATATTCCAGTTGCTCGTAACGCTCCTTATTATCAAACAGGCTCAGGGAAAAGGAGTCGTTCATACGGCACATAATCTTAGCGCTGAAGTGATTGGTCGAAATCTCCGTGACATCCCCCTGAACAAGATTGACCAGAGGCTGCATAAGCTGCATGCCAAGGAGTGAAACACACCAGACCGCAACGTTCAGCATCAGATCGCCGTCGGTGGTTTGCACTGCATGCAGCGTGTTGATTATTTGGCCGGTCATAAAGATGTTGAGGGCCGGTATCAGCCCCTGAAGCAACACAACGACGATAAGTGCGGTAATACGAAGTGGGCATGACGCAAAGACGTACCTGATAGCCAGTAGCACTGACGACCTCCCTTGTTGCAGTAGCCATAGATCGTGTGAGTCGCAGATCATGATAGATGAGAATGGCACTCAATTGCATTAATGGAATGTAACAGTGAACTGGGTTGTGAAGTAGACGTTCTCTCCCATCTCTGGCCATCGGCCAAATGCAATCGCGACTTCCCCTCCCCCAACGGCCCCCTGGTCTGATGGACATTTATCACCCAAACTTAAGCCAAAGACATGGTCTGCGTGGGCATTGTGCTTTACACTGCGCGCTGTAAAAACTGAGTAGATAAACGATTAACCAGGCGGTAAGGCGATGAACGGAACAATCACAACGTGGTTTAAAGATAAAGGTTTTGGATTTATCAAAGATGAAAACGGTGATAATCGCTATTTTCATGTGATTAAGGTTGCCAACCCTGAGCTGATTAAGAAAGACGCGGCGGTGATTTTTGAACCCACCACCAATAACAAAGGCTTGTCCGCTTATGCTGTGAAAGTCATCCCGGAAAGCAAATACATCTATATCGCGGGCGAGCGCCTGAAGCTCACGTCGATCAAGTCTTATCTGGTTTACAGCGAAGAAGTGCCAGCCGATACTCGAATTGATAAAGAAAACGCGGTGCTGTCTGTGGGCGTGCTGATGAGTAGTATCAGACCCAAATCAGCCGCAAAGCCCGGTGAAATGCGCTCGCTGAGAAAACTGGCAATCACCACCTTCCAGGGAACGACGTTAATCTTCTCGGAAGATGAGATAGACATAGAGGCCACGGTGAAACTGCTCAAGTAATTCATCTGAATCCCGTGCCGGAATACTGCGCCATTCATAAACAGAATTCCGGCTCGCGTGCGCCAGGTACAGACGCAAAAATTACGGGTATAATCACATACATTATTCAACGGTTTCAGAAACGAAGATGACAAAACTCACCTTACAAGAGCAGATGCTAAAAGCGGGATTAGTAACCAGTAAAAAAATGGCCAAAGTTCAGAGAACGGCTAAAAAATCACGAGTTCAGGCGCGTGAAGCAAGAGAGGCAGTGGAAGAAAATAAAAAAGCGCAACTTGAGCGTGATAAACAGCTAAGCGAGCAACAAAAACAAGCGGCTTTATCTAAAGAATATAAAGCGCAGGTGAAGCAACTTATTGAAATGAATAGAATCAGCATTTCAAAAGGCGATATTGGTTTTAACTTCACAGATAATAACTTAATTAAAAAAATAGATGTGGATAAGGCGACGCAAGCCCAGTTGATTAATGGTCGCCTCGCCATTGCGCGTTTGGTTGTTGATAACGGTGGGGAATGTGAATACGCGATTATCCCCGCAAGCGTGGCCGATAAAATTGCACAGCGAGATGCTAACAGTATCGTCTTAAATAGTGCGCTTAGTCAGGAAGAGCAGGACGAAGAAGATCCGTATGCTGATTTTAAAGTGCCTGATGATTTGATGTGGTAATCAACGTTTGTCGATCAGCGTCCGGCGTGCCGGGCACTGAAAGAACTGAATGCCGATGACGGAAAGCAAAAAGCCCGCTAAAAAGCGGGCTTTTCTAAATTTGGCTCCTCTGACTGGACTCGAACCAGTGACATACGGATTAACAGTCCGCCGTTCTACCGACTGAACTACAGAGGAATCGTGTGAACGGGGCGCATATTAACGACGCTCACGATCATTGTCAAAGCCTGAATGCACAAACACGTTCGTTTGCCGAAATATTCTTCATTTCGTTGGAGATTCAGGCTGAACGGGCGATTTTATACGCTCTTCACGCTCAGGACGCGGGTATTTCCATAGCCAACGACCGCTGACCATACGCCAGTAAAACAGTGCGGCGCGCACCGCCCAGTCAAAGAACATCCCCAGCCAGACCCCGACAACGCCCCAGCCAAGCACGATCCCCAGCGTATAACCCGCAACCACGCGGCAGCCCCACATCCCCAGCATCGAAACCCACATTGCAAAACGTGCGTCCCGCGCCCCTTTAAACCCTGAGGGCAACACCCAGGACGCAGACCAAATCGGCATAAACGCCGCGTTCAGCCAAATCAGAACCACGACAACATCTTTTACATCCTGATCGTGGGTATAAAACGAGGCCATCAGTCCCGCAAACGGCGCGCTTAACCATGCAATCGCGGTCAGTCCAATGGTAGATAGCCAGAACACATGACGAAGCTGAATCTCTGCCTGGGAAATCTGACCATTCCCCAGCCGTCGGCCAGTGATGATTGTCGATGCAGAACCCAGCGCGTTTCCGGGCAGGTTGATCAGCGCGGCAATTGAAAAAGCGATGAAGTTACCGGCAATAACGCTGGTCCCCATCCCCGCCACGAACATCTGCGTTAACAATTTCCCACCGTTGAACAAAACAGATTCGATGCTCGCAGGGATACCAATCCCCATCACTTCCCAGATAATGGTGAAGTTCAGCGGCTTAAAATAGCTCTTCAACGTAATGCGCAATGCCGGGTTAAAACCAATCATCAACACCCAGATAATGGCGACGGCTCCGATATAGCGAGAGATGGTCAACCCGAGTCCCGCCCCGACAAAACCCAGCCCCTGCCAGGAAAAAACGCCATAAATCAGGACGCTGCTGATCATGATGTTAAGAATATTCATGCCGCCATTGATCAACAGCGGAATTTTGGTATTTCCGGCTCCACGCAATGCGCCACTGCCAATCAGGGCGATGGCCGCAGCGGGATAGCTGATCACCGTCAGTTCCAGGTATGTCAGCGCCAGAGCCTTCACCTCGGAAGACGCCTCCCCGGCCACGACATCAATAATTTGTTCGCCAAAATAGTGAATAACCGCCGCCAGCACGATGGCAAAAAGCGTCATGATCACCAGTGACTGTCTCGCGGCGGCCCTGGCGCGACGACGATCGCGTTTTCCCAGGCTAAACGCCACAACCACGGTCGTCCCAAGATCGATAGCAGCAAAAAACGCCATAATGACCATGTTGAAGCTATCGGCAAGCCCTACCCCGGCCATCGCCTCTTTACCCAACCAACTGACCAGAAAGGTGCTCAGCACCCCCATTAGCAGTACGCAGGTATTTTCCAGAAAGATAGGCACGGCAAGCGGGGTGATTTCACGCCAGAAAAGAACCTTATAACTCTTACGTTTGGCATACCAGGGCGTACGAGAGACGGCCTGGCGTAAGGCTGCGGAGACGTTCAAAGTGGACCTTAATGAAGAAAGTTGAAACCTCATTTCAAATAATGAGGGAGAATCCAAAAAGCTGCAAAGTTTTTTCCCTGTAAAATGTCTGCAATTGCAACAAACTGTTGAGAGAAGCAGCAATTGAACCGTCACCAGGGAAATGAGGTTTGACAAAAGATTTTTCGCCGCTAAGATAAGCCTCCACAACGATTCCTCTGTAGTTCAGTCGGTAGAACGGCGGACTGTTAATCCGTATGTCACTGGTTCGAGTCCAGTCAGAGGAGCCAGATTTTAGTCTCGAGATATCTCAGTGAGTCTTGAGGCGTTTTAAAAGCAGCAGTTAAATTGAACCGGTCGTCCTGATAAGGATTGCCGGTTTTTTTGACGCCTGTCGTTTTTGGACAATCCCACAGACCTCTCCTGCCCCCTTCCCACTTGTTCTCATTTGTCTACTTTTTTTCTTTATGAAATATGTTATGTTATAACATATCCATTATAATGTAATGCCAACCTATGAAACTTAAGCCTTCTTTGATAGCTCTCGCAGTAGCAGTAAATACTTCGCCTCTGGCCTATGCAGCAGATGAAACCATCGTCGTCACCGGCAGTGACGTATCCGACTATTCCGCCGAATCCGACTCGGCACGTCTTTCATCCGGTTCAGCCTCACGTCTCGGTTTGACCGATAAGCAAACGCCACGCCACACTGAAACCATCAGCGCCAGAACCATTACGGCTAAGGGCAAACGCACGCTCACCGAGGTTGTTGAGACCGCCCCGGGCATGTCCGGCACCAGCTCACCTACGCTCTCAAACAGCGTTTCACTGCGCGGCTTCTCCGGCGTTTCCTGGCTGCTAAACGGCGTGGCTGTACCCGGTAGCACCATTCAAATCGCCGACCCGGTTCATTATGAAAACGTGGACATCCTGTATGGCACAGGCTCCGTTTTAAATGGTCTGAGTTCTGCCGGTGGCAGCGTCAACCTGATATCACGTAAAGCAACCTTTGGTCGACAGCCAGTGGAAGCTGACTATAGCTGGTCAAGCTATAACAGCCATCGCGCCCACATCGGCGCGGGCGGTACGCTTGTTGAGGGTATAGCTGCTGGCCGCGTGGATGTAAGCGCATCAAATACCGGCACTCAGGTTGATAAAGAGCGCAGTCGCCCGAAGCGCATCAGCGCACAGCTCCTGCTGACGCCGACCGATAACACACAGGTCACTTTTGACATCGATCGTAGCTTAACGGATATGCGCAATCCCTATTTCGGGACGCCTGTCATCAACGGCAACGTTGATCGCGACTTGCGCCATGTAAACTACAACAACATTCAGGATGCGCATATCCGCAGCCAGGCAACCTCATTCCAGTCAACCCAGTCCTGGTATGCAACGCCTGATGTAACCTTTGATAACCAGTTCTATTATTACAAAGGATTCCGCGAATGGCAGAACGTTGAACGCTATTACCCGTCAAACAAAGCGGGCTATGTTACCCGTGATTCTTATGGCGATCTTGCTCATGATGACAAGCTGACGGGCAACCGTACTATGGTCACCTGGGATCACCCGATTGCATCATTCGCCAACCGCGTGACTGCGGGTGTCGATTTTTCAAAACGCGAATTCCAGTACTATTCTAACGGCTTCCCGGGCGGCGAAGATGTTCTGTTGACCAACCCCGCCTCCAATGACTTTCGCACCGGTGCGGGTGGCAAGATGCGCTCACCTGTTCGTCACATCACTCAGAACCAGTATGCCTTGCTGCTGGAAGACAATCTGAATATCACTGATGCTGTCGCCCTGTTAAGCCAGTTGCGCTATACCAACCTGGACATGCACTGGAATTACCAGCAGGACAATAAAACCATCAATCATAGCTATAGCTTTATGAGCGTTGGTATTGGGCCGAGCTGGGCCATTAACGAAAACTGGACGGTATATGCCAACTATTCCACAGGTAAAGAGCCCGGCAGCGATATCTTCTTTATCAGCCCTGAACAAACGTCCCTGCCACTTACAGAAGTTCAGCAATATGAAGCCGGTGTAAAAGGGACATTCGACCACGGTGAAATGAAGCTGGCCGTTTACGATCTCCAGAAAAAAAATCTTTATCAGCAATCGGCTGTCCAGGCCGGTGTATGGAATGCGGTTGGCAAGCAGACTTCGCGCGGCATTGAGTTCAGCGGATTGATTAAACCGCTGGATAGCGTCACGCTGGCGGGTAATGTGGCTTATACCCATGCGCGCTTTGACAATTTCAAACAAGGTACGCAGGACCTTTCCGGCAATCAGCCGCGCTATATCCCGGAGTGGACGGTTAACCTTTCTGGCCGTTATATGCCGATTAGCAAACTGGGGCTGGGCGCGCAGGTCCACTATGTTGGCAGTAGCTATAACGATGATGCCAACAAAAACAAAATGGGCGATTACACGACTGTCGACCTGAACGCCGATTATGAAGTGATTAAGGACGTTACCGTAGGCACCCGCGTGCGTAACCTGACGGATCGCTTCTACACCTGGCAGCGTACTTATACAGGGCAGGAAATGATTGCGCCAGGTCGAACTTACGAAGCCTATGTCAACATGCGCTTCTGATGAAACGCCTGGCCTCCCTCGCGTTGCTGGCAACCTTCGCCAGCTTTGCGCATCCCGTTACGTTGCAGAATTGCGGAAGATCCTGGACGTTTGAGCACGTACCACAGCGGACAATCGTCTATATGCCGACCGCAATGGAAAACATGCTCGCATTACATCTGGGAGATTCCGTGATCAGTGCTGTCGGTTATCGGCCAGATGAAGATACCGCGCCCTCCCCCTGGTATAAACCGCTAAAAGCACGTCTCGACAGTTCGCCCTGGTCGGGAGAGGCCTTGCTGAGTTCCCGACCAGATTTTATCTATTCCGGCAGCTATTACTGGTTTAACAGCCCGGAGACCGCCGGTCGTGAAAGGATGGCTGAATGGGGAATTGGAAGCTGGCTCATTGAAGGGATGTGCAATGGCCTGCAAAGTGGCCCTCCTGCGCCTGTAACCTTCGACAGCATCTACGACGAGTTGCGTAATATTGCGCGCATATATGGCGTGGAGCCGCGCGCAGAAGCGCTTATCAATGAACTGAAGCAACAGGTCGCTGCTGACAGCCGCATAAAACTGCCACGCAGAACGCTTATGTGGTGGTATTCCGGTACGGCAACACCTTATGTGGCGGGCGGTTATGGCGCTTCTGAGCTGTTAACCAAAACCATCGGCAGTAAAAACATTTTTGATAACAGTGCTGAACTGTGGCCCGCCATGAGCTGGGAGGTCATTGCCGAACGGGACCCTGACTACCTGATCCTGGGCGATCTGCAAAGGGGGGGAGATGGCGACAGCGCCCGAAGCAAAATCGATTTTCTTGAACGTAATCCCCTCACCGCAGGCATGAAGGCGGTTAAAGCAAAACGTTACATCATTTTACCTGGCTATGACATGGACGCATCTGCGCGTTCAGTTCTGGCCCTTCACCGACTAGTCACACAAATACACGCTAAGGAACAACATGACCTTTCCAGCCCGCGAATTACTGAAAAACTGGGACGAACAACAAAGCGCCTACATCGCTCACCGTGAAGAACGCTATAACGCCGCGCTGGATGTTCTGGCAATGCTATATGGCGAAGAATTCCATGTGGTGGATCTGGCCTGTGGTCCAGGCTCATTCAGCATGCGTCTTCTGAATCGCTTTCCGGCGATAAGAGTAACGGCTATTGACCTCGACCCGCTTCTGCTTACGCTGGCCAAAGAAGCCTTATCTGAATACAGTGACCGTATTCAGTTCTTCAGCGGCGATATTGCAACAGCGGATTGCTTTGCCGCTATTACCGACAAACCGCAGGCCGTTGTTTCCAGCACGGCCATCCACTGGCTGCTGCCGGAACAGCAGGTCGCGCTTTATCGCAACATCTTTAACCTGCTGGATGAACATGGCTTATTCATGAACGCCGATCATCAGCGATTTGATAGTTGCAATCCATGCCAGAAACGGATTGCCCAGCTTCATGACGAAGATACGCAGAAAAAAGCCTGGACAGCGGGAGTGCAGGACTGGGATAGCTGGTTTGCATCGGCCACCCGTCATCATGAGCTGGCTGATTTGATGGACGCGCGCACCGCTATCTTTAAAGACCGCCCGACACCGCTGCCCACCACGGTCGAATTCCAGCTCGCCGCCCTGCGCCAGGCGGGTTTTAGCGAAACGGGTACTCTCTGGCAATTCCTGGATGATTATGTGATCGCTGGCTGGAAATAATCATGCTGCGTTCTCCTGCTTTTCGCCTTTCCATGCTGTTTCCGGCCCTGATGCTGGCGTTTTGCATTGCCATTATGTATGGCCCGGTGACTTTTTCCATGAAGGACGTGGCAAATGCCATACTGGCAGGCTACTGGCATAGCGATACAGCGGGAACGCTTCATCAGCGGATCGTATGGTCTCTGCGTATGCCGCGCACCCTGCTTGCTGCGCTGGCGGGCGCCGCATTAGCGCTGGCCGGAACGGTGCTCCAGTCGTTGACACGCAATCCTCTTGCCGACCCCTGGGTGTTGGGGATCTCATCCGGCGCAGGGTTTGGCGCGGTACTGGTCATTGCGCTTGGTCTCAGTGCGGGCTGGGCCGCTGTACCTGCCGGAGCGTTCTGCGGCGCGATGCTGGCTTTCGCACTGGTGCTTTTCATGGCGCGGAAATCGCTATCCGGCCAGTCCAGCCGTTTTATCCTGACCGGCGTCGCCGTGACACAGCTTCTCTCCGCCGCCACATCATTAACCACGCTCTGGAAAACGGATGCAGACACCACGCGAGGGGTGATGTTCTGGCTGCTGGGAAGCTTTGCACAGGCATCCTGGCTTCAGGTACTGCTTTGCGCACTGGTGCTGTTGCCGATATTTCTGCTCTGCTGGTGGCGGGCAATAGAGCTGGATGTGCTCACGTTCGGCAATGTGACGGCGGCGTCGCTTGGTGTGGACGTTGGCGCAATCAGGCTCGCCCTGTATTGTTTATTGACCTTATTGACTGCGGTCATTGTGGCATGTTGCGGAGCAATAGGTTTTATTGGGCTGACCGTGCCTCATATCGCCCGTATATTCATTGGTCATCGCCATCGTTCTCTGCTGCCGGCATCCATGCTGTGCGGCGCGACTTTTACCGTTCTGGCTGATACGCTTGCCCGAACGCTGTTTGCGCCCCGTGAATTACCCGTCGGCATCCTGACGGCGATGCTCGGGGTTCCGGTATTTCTGTTCCTGATTTCACGGACTTCCCGATAAAATACTGACGAAGGCGATCCCTGGCAGAAAGCCCGCTTTTTAGCGGGCTTTCTGCCATTTATCCGTGACGAGCGCCACCGCAAACGCTCAGATAAGCATTTCCGGCCTGAACAGCGCGCTCAGATTCATTGTCTTGCCCGACACAATAAACTCCCCCTTCCCTGTATAGTGAATCGTCTCAGGGTGTTCCGGTGATGTGGCCACATGCGCCTTCACGACCTCGAAAATGAAAAAATTGTAGCGTTCCACCAGCACATCATCATACAAACAGCACTCAAAATTCGCATAACATTGCTGGATCAGCGGGGCATCAACCTCATCGGCTTCCTGTGCCGTAAGATTAAATTCGGCAAACTTATCGATGTCAGCGCCAGACGTGTTGCCGATTCGCACGACCGTCTCGGCCAAATCCGTCAGCGGAACGTTGATCACGCATTCCCGGCTATGACGGATCATCTCAAAACTGTGGTTGCCGCCCGAAATCATCAGCCCGACCAGCGAGGGAGAAAATTCCAGAACGGTATGCCAGCCCAGCGTCATGATATTGGTCTTTCCGTTCCATTTGGATGACACCAACACAACCGGGCCCGGTTCTAAATACCGGCGAACCTGACTGACCGGATAATCAACTTTAGTGATAGCTAAGCTCATAAGATGACTCCTGTTAAAGTGTTCCACAAAAACAGGCCACACTGCTGCGGCAATACCTGAGCAGTCCTCGCACTACAGCATACTCTCTCTCGTCATATCGCAAAAAATTAACCATACTAATAAAATGGTTTTATGACCGTAATCAGGGTTCCGCGATTCACCTCTGGCAGGCATGACCGTCTGACCTACACTTTTAACAATAGAATTTCAGGCCAACCACAACAACTCAGTGCAGAGGACATTATGGTATCTCTACCTTTTACCCGCTCACTGCGGTTTACGACGGGCACCGAGCTGGAACTCCAGTTAATCGACAGAAACGATACCAGGCTGGTGGATAAAGCGGATATCGTGCTGGCCGATATGGCGCACACTCAGCAAATAAAGCATGAGCTAACCAAGTCAATGATTGAACTGAACAGCTCAGTACACTCTTCGGTGTTTAAACTGCATGAAGAATTATCTTTATTAGCCTGTAACGTCAGGGAAGTCGCCAGAAAACACGGCTGCGATGTTACCGGCGGCGGCCGCCATTTAGATGGCGACTGGCGAGAACAGGTGATTAGCGATTTACAACGTCATCAAAATCTGGCCGTACGCTATGGCTACATCACCAAAATGGCCTGCGTATTTGGGCAGCATATTCATATTGGCGTTCAGGATGGCGATGACGCCATTTATCTGTGTCATGCGCTTATTCCCTACCTGCCCCATTTAGTTGCACTCAGCGCCTCTTCGCCGTGGCTGGATGGCGTGGATACCTCTTTTTCAAGTTCCCGCTTTACCGGGCAGAACGCCTTTCTGAACAGTGAACTGATTGAAAACATCTATAACTGGGACGAGTTCGTCGTATTTTATAACGAGATGGTCGATGTCGGGATCATTAAAAGTATCAAAGATATTTACTGGTACGTCAGGCCACAGCCTGCTCTGGGCACAATTGAAATCAGAATATGCGATATGCCGCTGACAATATTTCATGCCGCAATGCTCACAGGCTATAGCAAAATACTGGCTCAGTATCTGTTAGCCAACCGGACGAATATCGTCAAAAAACATCATGCTATTGAAAAATACAATATCTTTAACGCCCGGCGCGATGGCTTACAGGCCAGCTACGTCAACACGTTAACCAGGCAGCGTCAGTCGCTGGCGAGTCAGATATTGCAGACCGTAGAGAACCTGTCATTACGCACCCACAGTGATGAGGATAAGTACGTTCTGCAATATATTGCCCGGTATGTCAAAAAGGGCATCAATGATTCAGACAGAATACGCAGTATGATTAAACGCGCGGTGGACTTAAACACCGTCATGGAACGTATGCGAAAAATGCTGTTATCAGCGCCAAAGAATTATAAAAAATGATGCATACCAGGGCCGAAAATGGTTATTCGGCCCTTTTATCAGGCAACTGTAGTAATACGTTCCCGAGCGTTACGTTTTGCCTTCTCGCTTAAGGGGTCGGAGACACCATCTCGTCCAGAATGCTACAGACCTGTTTCCCGCTCATATTCCGATACCCGCATTCTTTTATTTTCGGAATTCGTTTAGGCAATCCCTTCGCTATTGATTCCGCCTGCTCTCAGCGTCAAGTGCACTTGCCTCGCTTATCACGTTACGCTTTCTGTGGCACTAAATGATTAACCCTCCTAACTAATTGGGTATCTATTAGCAATTTCTCTAACTGAAATGGATGATAATCATGGGATGGGACACAAGAAGCGCCGGAAACGGGGCAAAACATCACGCCGAACCGGGGCCAACGAATAACTGTGCATCGTATGCGCGCAAGGCCATAAAGGCAGGGGGCGTGATCGTAACAAACACGCAAAACGCCAAAGATTACGGCCCAATGCTGGAGTCTGCGGGGTTTAGAAAAATATCTTCAACGCAATCCCCCAGAGCTGGCGACGTGGTAGTGATTCAGCCTTACGCGGGAGGACACGCCGCCGGTCACATGTCTATTTACGACGGCCAGGATTGGTATTCAGACTTTAAACAGCGGGATTTTTGGGGCGGTCCTGGATACCGTTCGTCAAAGCCAGCGCATCAAATGTACAGGAAGGATTGATGAAAGCCCTTTATGTTGTTCTCATGATATTTGCAATTACCGCGTGCAGCTCAGGACGCGATAACGCAGAACGGCGTGTTTCAGATTTCTACACTTACTATCTAAACGTGTTTGCAAATAGTGAAGGGAAAATAAAGCCTGCGCCTGAAAAGATGGATGAATATATTTCGAAGGATACGCTAGCCCAACTAAATATTATCTCTCATATTTATGAGCAGGAGATTATCGACACCGATTACTATACATATGCGCAAGATTATTCAGCAGATTGGATCCCCTTATTGAAAGTTGGAAAAGCTAAAAACTGTTTTGGTGGTGAATACGTCGATGTTTGGTTGGGTCGACAAAACAATCAGACGTATCAAATTGGAGTCTACCTAAAAAGAGAGGGCGGCAAGTGGAAAATATACAGAGTAAAGAATGTTACCGCCGGTTATGAGCATTACATATTTGACGCGCACGCCATTGAGAAAGCGAAGCAACATGCTGCAACCACCAATTAAATAGGGAGATTATGACGGCCGCTAAATTAATCCCAATTCGCGGCCGTCCTTAACAGTCATTATGCTTTTCTTTCGTCCTCAGGTGGATTCAACAACGTCAGCGCTACAGAATGTTTTATGATTCAGCCGTCGTTTAAGGATATAAGAGCCCACTCCCGCCAGCGTCAGTCGCTGGCGGGTCAGATATTGCAGACCGTAGAGAACCTGTCATTACGCACCCACAGTGATGAGGATAAGTACGTTCTGCAATATATTACCCGGTATGTCAAAAAGGGCATCAATGATTCAGACAGAATACGCAGTATGATTAAACGCGCGGTGGACTTAAACACCGTCATGGAACGTATGCGAAAAATGCTGCTATCAGCACCAAAGAATTATAAAAAATGATGCACGCCAGGGCCGAAAATGGTTATTCGGCCCTTTTATCAGGCAATTGTAGTAATACGTTCCCGAGCGTTACATTTTGCCTTCTCGCTTAAGGGGCCGGAGACATCATCTCGTCCAGAATGCTACTGACCTGTTTCATCACCCTTCCCGCTTCGGTAAGCCCGTTCTTTTCCTGTTCCTTCACCCACTCAGACTGAATCTCCTGGTATCGGGTGGCGGCTTTCCATTGCGCAACGTCTTCAGAGTGCAGGACCCTGACCGTCGCACCGCTTTTTTCCAGATCGGCGACTTGTGTGGTGAAACTTTTATCCATTACGGAACCCAGGGATTGATAAGCAACGTCAGCGGCCCGTTGAATCGCCGCCCGATCGTCGCGGGAAAGGTTATCCCAGGTATTTTTATTCATCACCAGCAGGTAAACATGCCCAAGCCAGAGATCCCGCGAAACCAGCACATCAGGCGCGAATCGCTGAGCATTTAACGCATAGCCGCTATCCACATTCAACATTAATCCGTCGAGACTTCCGCTTTGTAAGGCCTTGTAGGTTTCATCTCCCCAGGGCATGGTCACAGCTTTAGCGCCGACATTTTTCAGAAACCCCTGGTGCCAGAAACTGGCGGAGCGCCACGTTCCCCCCTTAAGTCCTTCAGGATTACTCAGCGCGGTAGTGCTAAAAAAAGCCAGCGGATAGCCGGTCGCAATGAAAACATTCACCACATTTTCTTTCTTGAGTTCTGCCGAAAAATCCGGGATATCCGCATAAACGCGGCGAAAGAAAGCAACCTGCTTTTCCCCGGCAGGGCCGACGGGGAAGCTTTTAAAGATTTGCTGCAATGGTAATGCCTTAGCCGCATATTCAGGTACAACAACGGCCATATCCGCTTTGTCCCCCTTTCCCGCCAGAGCCAGAGCCGTATAACCATCACTTAGCTCACCTCCCCAGTGCGCCTCTACCTTCAGGCGACCACGCGACTCTTTTTCGATTGCGGGGAAAAATACGTCATTGATAAAACGAGTGCGCATTCCACCCAGCGGTTCATGGTCGCTGTAGATTAGGGTTTGCGCAGCCGAAGCTGCACCGGGAAACATTAGCATCGCAAACAGAACGGCGATGCATTTTCGTCCTGGTATAGTGGTGAGCATTTCTCTTATCCTTTTGAGAATCATGATGATCGCAGTCGCTGATGAAGCTTAAACAACGGGTTCAGACAGCCAGCGCTGCCCTTCGGTTTTCATCTGCTGTTCGAGCGCACTACCGCGCGTTGCGAATACACGCGTGACCGGAAATCCGCTTTTTTCCAGCAGGTATGCCAGCGCGGCGTATTCTCGCGGGTATTTTGCTACCGCGCTTTGATCAATATCGACCACGCCCAGCGGGAAGGTAAAACTCCCCATGTCATAAATGCTCTGGCGTCTGAAGAGCTTCCACACGCCATCGCGTTTTTCTGCCATATCGTAAAAGCGATTATGGGTCACCATCCCCAGATTCAGCTTCACATTCTCGCCGATGATCATGGCATTGGTTTCTACAATGGCGCGGTTGACGCTGCTATTGAAGGTCACTACCGGCGTGCCAATCAAATGCTTGGTGCGGATATCAGAGGCGCCCATACGCATTGAGCCGTCAACAAAATCGCTCGCCAGCCCTTCAAACCAGGTTATCTCAATGGTGCCATCCGGGTGAAACAGCCCGCGAAGTTGCTCCCATTCGCCCAGATCGCGATGCATCCAGCCAGTGAGAAGATCGGTAATTTGCTGACGATCCGCCAGGTGATTGTGCATAATTTTTACTCCAGCCAGTTAAGTGGATTCAGTTTCCTCGCCATTAACGTTAAAATCCAATAGATAAATCTTACAGATTATTCAGTTTAGATGAATGATGAGGCCATCGTATGGATCTGCGCCACTTACGCTATTTTCTTGCCGTTGCACAAGAAGGACACTTTGGCCGCGCCGCCGAAAAACTCAATATTGTTCCTCCCGCGCTGAGCATGCAGATCAAGGCGCTGGAAGAAGAGTTAGGCGGCCCGCTGTTTATTCGTACCAGCCGGAAAGTTGAGTTAACCGAAGCGGGAAAATTGTTGCAGACCGAAGCGCAACGCACGCTTGAGCAGGCGGAACATGCCCGTCTGACAGTACAACGGTCGATGCGCGGAGAAACGGGTCTTGTGCGCGTTGGCTTTGCTGGCAACGCGGTGTTCAGCGGCAAATTGACAGAAGATCTGCGCGCCTTTCGCCAGGCCTATCCCGATGCGGAACTGGTTGTGTGCGAAATCGCACCGTTGCTACAAGCGGATGCCATTTTGAGCGGCCAGCTCGACATTGGTTACACACCCGATCACCATAACGTACGCCAGCCAGAATTAGCGGCTGAAAAAATAGGCCTCTGGGGCCGGATGGTCGCCATCGCCGACGATCATCCGCTGGCTTGTGAAACCCATTTGACGGTAGATATGCTGGCTGAAGAGCCCCTCATTTTCTACGACACCCACCGTGCGGATGAGCCGCTTTATATGATGCTCACAGAGATTATGGGTCATGTTCCGCACGTCGCCCATTGCACCTCCAGCACGCTCAGCGTACTGGCTCTGGCCGCCGCCGGGCAAGGGCTGGCGCTGGTGCCTGAACCGCTGATGCACATCGCCATTCCCGGCCTGGTCTATCGCCCTCTCGACGCGCCGGAATTATCGGCCAATCTGATGCTGCTCAGCAGAAAGAACGACAATAACGGCGCGGTAAAGGCTTTTCTGGAGATTGCGCGGAGAAACGTCAGAACCCCGTCAGACCCGCGCTGATATTTGTCGGCATCCCGGAGCGGCGCTCCAGCGCCTCGTTGACGCGATGAATGTCAACGCCGTCGCCCTTCATAAAAGTACGCATCACCGGCGTGATCGGCAGCGGTACTTTTTTGTCAGATTCAAATTCAGTGCGATTACGCGATAACGGCTCATGCACTTCAATCCAGCGACTGCCGTCCGCTTCGACGGTGGTTTTCACCGGTTGATCGATAATCTGCACGCGAGTGCCCACCGGTACATTGTCAAACAGGTATTTGATGTCATCGTTACGCAACCGGATGCACCCCTGGCTCACGCGCAGCCCAATACCGAAGTTCGCATTTGTGCCATGAATGGCATACAGCTTACCGATATAAATTGCATACAGCCCCATCGGGTTATCCGGCCCGGCGGGGACAAACGCGGGCAGACTTTCGCCTCGTTTAGCATATTCACGTCGGGTATTCGCCGTCGGCGTCCAGCTCGGCGCCTCCTGCTTACGCTCTACCGCAGTCACCCAGTTACGTGGGGTTTCTCGCCCCGCCTCGCCAATGCCAATCGGCAGGACATCAACGGTATCGCCCCCTTTCGGATAGTAGTAAAGACGCATTTCCGCCACGTTAACCACAATGCCTTCACGCACGGTATCCGGCAAAATAAGCTGCTGCGGCACCACCAGCGTCGAACCGGACTTCGGCAAAAAGACGTCCACATCGGGATTCGCTTCGAGCATATTGCTCAGCCCTTGTCCGTACTGCGCCGCAAACGCTTCCAGCGGTTGAGTATTATTGTCCGGGACGGTTATCGTCAGCGGGTTACCGACCAGAAGACTCCCTTCTGGCGGTAGTGGATAACTTACCGCCAGCGCGCTCTGGCTTGCGAACAGCAGAATAAAAGAACAAAACAATTTCACACGAGGCACCATTTCCCTTTCCTCAAATCGCAGCAGATGTCGGTTAATTATAGCTTTTTTATCGCCTTTCCGACGTTAACAGCGAATGAGCGCCACCGAAGGGAAACGATACGGCTTATCTTTATTTACCATCCGGCAGGACAATATTACTTGCCGCCAGTTGCCCCATATTGCGGTACATCGCGCAGGCAGCTTCAACGATGGGCATTGCCAGCGCTGCGCCGCTGCCTTCGCCGAGACGCATTCCCATATGCAGATACGGCTCCAGCTCCAGGTGCTCCAGCGCAATCCGCGCCCCCTTCTCTGCTGAGAAATGCGACGGAATCAGATACGGTTTAATTTCCGGCGCAATCTGACACGCCGCCAGCGCCGCAGAATAGGAGAGAAAACCATCCAGCACAACCGGCAATCCACATGACGCGGCGCCCAGCATCACGCCCGCCATACCGACCAGGTCAAAACCGCCCACCTTCGCCAGCACCTCAACGCCATCACGCGGATCGGGCCGGTTCACCGCAATGGCGCGGCGCACAACCTCAACTTTATTGCCAATTCTGGAGAGCGGAAGATTCGCGCCAATCCCCACCACATCTTCGGCATCGCTACCGGTCAGTACACTCACAATCGCCGCCGCAGGGGTGGTATTCGCCATTCCCAGTTCGCCAACGCCAAACAGCGTCACGCCGCTTTGCGCCAGTTCGCGGGTGTAGCGCATCACTTCCAGCAGCAGTTCTTCGGCCTGAACGCGGCTCATCGCCGGGCCTGTCGCAATATTCCCGCACCCACGCGCCACGCGCATATTCACCACGCCGGGGATCGGGTCGGCATCAATCCCGACGTCAATCACATGGACTTTTGCCCCGGCCTGAGCAGCCAGTACGCAAACACCGGTTGTTCCCTGCGTCATGTTGGCCGCCTGAATGGCGGTGACAACTTTCGGCGAGACCGCAACCCCTTCATCCCACACGCCATGATCGGCGCACATCACCAGCATCGCCTTCTTACCGACATGCGGAGTGCCGTTGAGACCGGGCATCCCCGCTAACTGTACGGCCAGCGCTTCCAGGCGCCCGAGGCTGCCCGGCGGTTTGAGCAAGCCGTCGATGTGCTGCCGGGCGTGCGCCATTGCGTCGCTGTCCGGTTTGGGAATGTCACGGAGTAAAGAGGTTAACGTCTGCATAAGGGTTCTCATCGTGTTGGCTGGCTCACAGCAGAGCCAGCAGGAAGATCAACTCGCCAAGTTCAATCGCCGCACCCAGCGTATCGCCGGTTTGCCCACCCAATGTGCGTTTTAATAATTGTCCAAGAATAAAAATTGCCGCCAGAGTGATCACCAGCGCAGCGACCCCGCGCATCCCCGGCATGAGTATCGCCGCGAGAATAGCGGTTAATCCCAGCGTAACGCAGGTTTGTCGCCCGGTAACTTTGCCGATAAACACGTTGCCCAGCCCTTCTTCACGGGCATAGCGATGACGATACATCAGCAATACGGCGACACCGCGCCCCGCCGCGCAGGCCATCGCCAGCGCCGCCAGCATCGGCGTGCCTCTCAGCGCCAGTTCGCTAATCACCAGCACTTTCGCCAGCAGGACAAAAATCAACGCCAGCCCGCCGTGGGTGCCCAGGCGGCTGTCACGCATAATTTCCAGCATCCGCTCCCGGCGGCGGGCGGAAAAAATACCGTCACAGGTATCCGCCAGACCGTCGAGGTGAAAACCGCCGGTCAGCAGCGCCAGCGTCAAAACGCAAAACAGGGCCGCCAGTGGAATGCCGCACCAGGACTGAAGCGCCACAAACACCAGGCCGCCAATCGCGCCCAGCAGCATGCCGATTAGCGGGAATGTCACAATACCGCGGGAATACTCCTCAAAATCCAGCCCCTGAGACCAACGGGTCGGAACAGGCAAACGCGAAATAAAAGCGAGCATCGCCCAGAACAACTTACTCATTTAATTTTGACTCCAATACCCGATACCACCAGCCAGACCTCATCCGCCGCCGCAGCCAGACGCTGATTGACGCGCCCGGCGATGTCGCGAAAATGTCGCGCCAGACGATTTTCCGGGACAATGCCCATGCCCACCTCATTGGTCACCAGAACCACCTGAGCCGGACAGCGCTGACAGGCGTCGATCAACGCGCGAATTTCGTCTTCAATCGCCTGCTCCATCGCCGCGTAATCCCAGTTGTCCGGGTCCGTATCGCCACCCATCGCGAACAATAAATTGGTCACCATGGTCGTGATACACTCCAGCAGAATGGCCTCTTCGGGGGCGTTATCTGGCGTAATCAGCGCATCAAGATGCCGCCAGCATTCCGCTGTTCGCCAGTGCGGCGGTCTGCCATCCCGATGGTGCTGAATTCGCGCCGCCATCTCCTCATCAAAAATCTGCGACGTGGCGATGTACAGTACCTGCGGCGAATCCGCGATTAACGCCTCCGCATGGCGGCTTTTCCCGCTGCGCGCGCCGCCAGTCACCAGAATCATCATACGGGCTCCCGGTGCTGTTGCATGATGGTATAAATTTTCTCAATATCGATGTGTTGTCGCATCGCATCCGCCAGCAGATCAAACTGCTGCGATTTATATTGCGCGTAATGGAAGGCGTGATCCAGCGGCGTCAGCCCCTTACGCACGCGCAGGCCATTGACCAGCGCCCGCGTGAACGCATCACTGTCGAACAAGCCATGAAGATAGGTGCCAAAGACCAGTCCGTCGTCCGTTACCGCGCCGTCAGCGATAGCGTTTTCGCCTTTGCGTAATGTCATGGCTGGCTGGCATTGTGCATTCAGTGTCGTCTCGCCCATATGAATTTCATACCCGCGCACCGCCAGGCCAGACGCCGCCGCCAGCCATCCCGGCAGCGCAGAGGCCATCTGCCCTTCAACCTGCGTGGTGGTTTTATCCTGCGCGAAATGCGTGACGGTATTAAGCAGCCCAAGACCGGGGAGCGTGCCCAGCCCGGACTCCACCTCATCAATAATGGTGTCGCCCAGCATCTGATAGCCGCCACAGATGCCTGCCACCGGTACGCCCTGACGATGCGCCTGCAACACGCCATGCGCCATTGCGCTTTCACGCAGCCAGACCAGATCGCCAAGCGTATTTTTGCTGCCCGGCAGAATTATCAGGTCCGCGCCCGCCAGTTCTTCAGGATGGCGCACATAGCGCACGCGAACATCCGGCTGCGCCGCCAGCGCGTTGAAATCGGTGAAATTCGAGATATGCGGCACCTGAACAACGGCAATGTCGATATCACGCCTATCGGTACGCAGGTATTTGCCTTTTTGCAGCGCCACGCCATCCTCATCTTCAAGATCGACCTCCAGCCAGGGCATCACGCCCAGAACCGGCACGCCGGTCAGCGCTTCAATTTGTTCAATGCCGGAGTAGAGCAGCGTCACATCGCCGCGAAACTTATTGATGATCACCCCTTTCACTCTGGCGCGTTCACTATCATGCAGCAGCGCCAGCGTACCGTAGATAGAGGCAAAAACGCCGCCGCGATCGATATCCGCCACCAGAATGACCGGGCATTGCGCCATTTCCGCCATCCCCATATTGACGATGTCGCGGTCACGCAGGTTTATTTCCGCCGGGCTACCGGCGCCCTCCAGCACCAGAACGTCATATTCTTGCGCCAGGCTATTGTAAACCGTGAGGATCTGCTCACGCAGACGCGGCTTATATTCATGGTAGCTAACCGCGTCCATATCGGTGGCGACTTTGCCCATCAACACCACCTGCGCTTTCCGATCGCTGGTCGGTTTTAGCAGGACCGGATTCATCCGCACATCCGGCGCAATCCCCGCCGCTTCCGCCTGGAAAATCTGCGCGCGTCCCATCTCTTTGCCGTCCGGCGTGATGCCGGAATTCAGCGCCATATTCTGTGATTTAAACGGCGCCGTGCGCAGGCCATCCTGATAAAAGATGCGGCACAGCCCCGCCACCAGCACACTTTTACCTACATCTGATGCCGTTCCCTGCAACATTACTGCCTGCGTCATGACGCCTCCTTCAGCGCGTTCTCTCGCATACGCCCAAAAAATTCTTCTTCCGTTTTACACAGCGGCAACCCCAGTTGCGCATGCAGTTTGACCAGCCACGGTTGCGTCAGCCCGGCTTGTTCGATCAGTTCAGTGCGTGCAAACACCTCCCCCGGCTCACCGTATGCCAGTACCTCGCCACGGCGCAGCACATAAACGGCATCGCTGACTTCATAAATGAGATCAATATCATGGCTGGAAATAACCACATGATTCCCCTGCGCCACAATCCGCTTGATGATCGCGATCATCTGCGTGCGCCCGGCAGGATCAAGCCCGGCAGTGGGTTCATCCAGCAGCAGGTAGCGGGCCTGCAACACCATCGCGCCCGCAATCGCCACGCGTTTTTTTTGCCCGTGGCTTAAACACTGGATCGGCTGATGACGGAAATGCTGTGCATCAACCAGGGTCAACGCATCGTCCACGCGGCGGGCAATCTCATCCTCAGCCACGCCTAGATTTCGCAGACTAAAAGCGATATCGCTGTCGATATCGGTATAAAAAATTTGTTGATCGGGGTCCTGAAAAACGGTTGCCACCTGTTGGCGCAGCGCCAGCAGCCCGCGCTTACTGTAATCCAGCGCTTTTCCCTGCCACAAAACCTCGCCTTTTTGCGGGCGCAGTAAACCGCTCAGGTTCATAAATAGCGTCGATTTTCCGCAGCCGTTCGCGCCCACCAGCCCGGTAACCGCATGGGGGGAGAAATCCAGCGTTAGCCCCTTGAGCACCTGCTCATCCTGATAGCGAAACCAGAGACCGGAGGTGGCAAGCATACGAATCCTTACAGGTGAAAATCACCCTGATACAGTTTGATATCAAGCACGGTGGTCATTTGCTGATAGCGGATAAGCACACGCGTAAACAGCAAACCCACCAGCATTGCCAGAGAACGATAGCCTTTCGGCAAACTACGATAGCCAAAACGCAGCGTTTGCGCGCGATGAATGGCCAGCGCTTCGTCTAACAGGATAAAAATAAAGCGCCATGTCAGCAGGATCTGCTCGGTCAGCAGCCGTGGCACATGCGCGCGCTTAAGCAAAATAATCAGTTGCGGAAACGGCAGATTCAACACCAGCCAGAACGTCGCCGCCAGCGCGCTTAGGCTGCGCCAGAAGGTTTCATTGGCGGTATTCAACCCTGACGAAGTCACCCCCAGCCAGTAATCGCCAACCGGAACGCTTGCCAGTAACAAGAGAGGATCGCGGCTCACGCTGAATAAAATCGTCACCACGCCCACGCTTAAAAAGCCAAACGGTATCGCCATCCAGCGACACCAGCGCCAGAACGAAATCCGCAGCAGCCAGCAGCTCAGCCCGGCGATGAGCGCCAGTTCAATACCCTGCCCCAAAGGAGGCAGGGTAAAGGCCAGAATCATCATCAGCAACCAGAGCAAAAACTTACGCACCGGCGTAACATGAAGCCAGCGGCTCTGGTAGCTGAGTCGATCAAGCCCGGTCATCACGGCGCTGTCTGCCTTTGCTGTAACCGAGAATATAGAAAATCACCGCCGCGCCAAGCGAACCTTGCAGCGTAAACAGCAGGCTTTCAATTTCACCGCTGGCCGGTTCATACAATGGCTGGAACCACGGTTCATAGTGCGGCGCCACCACCTGGATCTGGCTTTCCGCTTCGCCGTCAGAGCCACCGAACTCACCGCCATGATCGATAAAAAACGGCAGGATCACCAGGGCAATCACCATAGCTAACAATATCAGCGTCTTTTTCATCTTAATGTCCTTGTGCAGTAATCAACCGGCGTTTGGTCAACTGGTCGTAAATCATGACGGTCAGCAGCCCCTCCGCGATCGCAATGGGGATCTGCGTCAGGCAGAAAATCCCCATAAATTTAATCACTGACCCCATTGCCCCTGCCTGCGGGTCCGGGAACGCCACCCCAAGCTGTACCGACGTCACGAAGTACGTCACCAGATCCGCCAGCATGGCGCAAAGAAAGACGCCAACATCGCGGCGCAGCCCGGCGCGGCAGGCCATTTGCCATACCAGATACCCGACAACGGGGCCGATAACCGCCATCGACATCCCGTTCGCACCCAGCGTGGTCAGGCCGCCATGCGCCAGCAGCAGCGCCTGAAACAGCAGCACAATCGCCCCGAGGATCGCCACAACGCCTGGGCCAAATAAAATCACCGCAAGCCCTACCCCTGTCGGGTGCGAGCAACTACCTGTAACAGAAGGAATTTTCAGCGCCGACAGCACGAAGATAAACGCCCCGCACAATGCCAGCAGCACCTTCTGGTTGTTATCTTCCTGCACGATACGGCGCAGGCGCACCAGTCCGTACCACAGGCACGGTAAAAACAGCACCCACCAGGCCAGCGCCCACATCGGCGGCAGGAATCCCTCCATGATATGCATGGCGAACGCCTGCTCCGGGACAACCATCAGCAATAACGCCGCAGCTAACCCGCTGAAAGACAGCTGTTTTAGCTGTTGTTCAAGTTTCATTCTGCATACTCCCACTGTTTGTTGACCAGAATGGTCGAAAAATAGGGCAGCGGCTGCTCGTCGCTGACCTCATTCAGGTGACGCCAGCACTGCTCACCGGGCAGCGTGGCTTCCGCCATCATCAGGGCGCACTCCAGCAAACCTTCCTGTTGCAGCAATGCTTTAATACGCGCGAAACGACCGTAGACTTTCATCAGTACCAGACTGTCATGCTGCCTTAACGCCTGCTGAATTGTCTCTTCCGCCGCGGTGCAGGAGATCACCGCCAGCGATTGTTGTTCCATCGCCAGCGGCGTTTTTGCGCGGGCGGCAATGGCGGCAAACGAGGTGACGCCAGGAACGATTTCCAGCCACGCCGGGTTGCCGATCCGCTGGAGTAAAAAGACCCAGGTGCTGAACAGCATGGCATCGCCGAGGGTGATGAACCCCACCTGTTTACCCGCCTCCACTTCCTGAACCAGCGCTGCGGCTACCTCATTCCAGACGGCTTCTTTTTCCGCGCTGTCAGCGCTCATTGGAAAGTGGCAGCAGCGGACTTCCGTCTGCTCACCCAGATATTCACGCACAATAGAGAGCGCCAGACTGTCGCCGCCTTTGCGCCCTGCCGGAGCGTAAAGGATATCGAGCGAGCCAAGTATTCGCGCCGCGCGCACGGTGATCAGATCGGCTGCGCCCGGCCCGGTGCTTAACGCATACAGCTTTCCACTCATGCCGCTTCCTCCATGGCCGTATTCAGCGCCTGTTGCAGATGCGCCACGAACATGGCGCGTACCGCCGGATTCTCCCCCAGACCGCTCAGCCACGGCGTCGCCGGGATGCCTGCGGCGTTGAACTGCGTTTTCCAGGAGTCCTCTTCATCGGAAGCCATATCGTTAATGGCATGATCGCCGGCGACAAGCATCAGCGGCATCAGATGCACCGCCGTTACGCCTTCCTGACGTAAGCTCCCGATGAGAATATCCACCTCCGGGTAACTCTCAACCGCTCCCACACGCGCCGGAAAACGCTGCGCTGTCATCATATGGTCCAGACACGCATAGGCCGCAAACGCGTGGTGGCTGGCGCCGTGCCCCATAAACACCACTTTTTCCGTCGCGCCAAGCGTCGGCATCTGCTGCTGTAAAGCCTGCATCAGCTGCGCGTAATCGGTATGGCTGCTCAACAGCGGCACGCCGAGCGTAAGACGGGTAAATAACGGGCGCAGGGTCTGAACTTCACGCACAATTTTTTCGTATTCGTCGCCGTTAATAATGTGCAGGGACTGAATCGCCACATCCTGATACCCCTGTTCAGCAAGCTTCTGCAATGCCTGAAGCGGCGTATCGATTTCAATGCCGTCACGCTGTTTGAGCTTGCGGATAATCATCCCGGAGGTGAACGCGCGAAACAGATCGCGATCCGGGCAGCTGGCTGCCAGATCGCGTTCGCAGGCCACAATGTTCTTCTCACAGGTGTCGTGATAGCTGGTGCCAAAACTCACCACCAGAAGCGCTTTTTTCATCTCTTACTCCTTAAGCAGCGGCCAGCCAGCGCGCCAAACGCTGCGCAAATGCGGCCTGACTTTCCAGTAACTCATCACCCGTTACAAGCGTTGCCGGGCGGGTAATCACGATGCAGGGGATACCGGCATCCAGACAGGGTTGAACTTTTTCCTGATAACCGCCCTCCGCCCCCGATGCTTTTGTCACCACGACATCGGCCTGGCACTGACGATAAAACGCCGCGTTAAATTCAGCGCTGAACGGCCCGCACAGGGCGAAAATCTCACCAACGCCAAATCCCAGGTCGGCACATTGCTGAATGACCTCAGGAACAGGTAAGACGCGGGCCAGCAGTTTTTTGTGCGGCAACCCGGCTCGCCAGGTCGCCAGATCTTTACTTCCGGTCGTTAACAGAACGCGTTCGCCAAAGCGCTGCGCCACATCGCAGGCCTCAGCAATCGTGTGGACATGGTGCAACAGCGGGTGCGTAAGCTCGCTGAGCTGTTCCGGGCGCTGGTAGCGGCTCAGCAACACCCCCGCGCGTTCACAGGCGTGCATAATGTTGCGGCTGACGACCTCGGCATACGGGTGCGACGCATCAATGACCCAACGCGTGCGGTGCGCTTTCAGCCAGGCCACCATCTCCTCTGGCTCCAGACGTCCGCAGCGGATCTGACCTTTAATGTCGCCAGCCAGCTGCTTTCCTGTCGGCGTGGCAACCGACAGGGTGTATGCCACCTTTGCTGCATCCAGTTGCTGACACAGCATCCGGGCATCGCTGGTGCCGCCCATAACCAGCACGTCGCCGTAACTCACAGTACGTAACCTCGCGGCGTGATCATCAGACCATCCTGTACGTAAGTGGCTTTGTTGCCGACAATCACCAGGCTGGTCATATCGACAGGCTCAAAATCCATATCGCCGAGCGTGGTCAGCCATTTTTCCTGCTTTTTACGCCCGGCCGACTTCACCACGCCAACCGGCGTTTGCGCGTTTTTGCTGGCGGACAGCAGTTCAAAAGCACGCGCCAGATGGCCTTCACGGCCACGGCTGCGCGGGTTATAGAAACAGATCACGAAGTCTGCTTCTCCGGCGGCGATAATCCGTTTTTCGATGACCGGCCACGGCGTCAGGAGATCGCTCAGGCTGATATGACAGAAATCGTGCATCAACGGCGCGCCCAGCAGGGAGGCCGCCGCGATACTGGCGGTCATGCCGGGGATCAGCCGCACTTCAACGTCCAGCTTCTGTTTGCTGACCAGTTCCAGCACCAGCCCCGCCATGCCATAAATCCCCGCGTCGCCGCTGCTGATCAGCGCCACATTGTGTCCGGCCTGCGCCAGTTCAATCGCCGCCTGACAGCGTTCGATCTCTTTGCACATTCCGGTTTTGATCACCTGCTTGTCGCCGGTAAAGGCTTTTACCAGATGGGTGTACGTTTTATAACCAACGACAATTTCCGCCGCCTGTAAGGCTTCTACGGCTTCCATCGTCATCATTGCCTGCGAGCCAGGGCCAATTCCAATTACGCTTAACATCAGTGTGAAACTCCCAAAGTAATAGTGACGCCCTGTTCGCGCAGGGTTTCGCCAGACAGTTTTCCGTGACTTAACAGCCAGGCCGCCGGGCCGGATACGCTGCCCACACCGACGGTTTGCCGCACAAATCTGGAGGCCGGGAAGCGATGTTCATGCTCACGCAACGCGTCAGCGGTAAAGGTTTCGAAGGGAACGCGACAGCAGGAGGCAAGCTGGATTAATCCCTGCTCATCTTTTTTGAGCGAGACGCTGCCAATCGCTTTCAACGCCAGCGGATCAAATTTCTGCGCCTCCAGCTGTCGCGCCAGCAGCGCTGCCAGCAGCGGGAACGGCGTGTCGCGGCGACAGCCGATTCCGGCGACCACCCGCTGCGGCACCAGCTTCCAGTGTCGGACGGGTATTTCTGGCAATTCATTGCGCAAAGTGATGCAAATCAGCGCATCAAGCTCGGGAAGTTGATGCAGGTCGGTCACGGTGATGAACCCGCGTCGATCGCAGTGACTGACATCGTCTGCCAGCTCCTCATCCCACCACAGCCCGACGCGCTGGTGGCTGACCAGCATCTGGTTGACGATTTTTACCGCCGAGCGGAAATCGGTCATCCGGGCATTGAGCTGAAATGCCAGCGTATCAAGCGCCGCCATATCGTTAACGTCAGTCGCCGTCGTGATAACCGGATCGGCGCCGAGCATGCCCGCCAGATAGCGGGTCAGCGCATTGGCGCCCCCCGCATGACCAGAGAGCAGGCTGATCACATGCTGGCCTCGCTCGTCGATCACCACCACCGCCGGGTCGCTGAATTTGTCGTTTACCAGCGGCGCCAGCACGCGTACCGCGATGCCGGTCGCACCGATAAAAATCAGCGCCGAATAGTTAGCAAACGCATCGCGGGCCGATTGTGCAAATCCGCCTTCGAAGGGCATAAACCCGTCTTCCAGCAGTTTCTCACTGGTAAAGCAGGTTAACGGCAGCATCGCCGCCAGCCGCTTCGCAAGCTGTACGCCGCCGGGCGTCAGACAAAACAGGGCTATAGATTCAGGCTTTACGGTATTCATGGCTAAAGTCCGCCGCATAGAGTTTTGAGTAGTGATACTCATCCCCCAGGAAATTCCCGACCAGAATGAGCGCCGTTTTACGGATACCCGCCTCACGTACTTTGTCGCCGATATCCGCCAGCGTGCCGCGCACGGTCTGGCTTTCCGGCCAGGTCGCTTTGTAGATAACCGCCACCGGCGTGGTGGTCGGATAGCCGCCTTCAATCAGCCGCTCGGCAACCCGGTGAATACGCTGCACGGAGAGATAAATCGCCATTGACGTCTGGTGGCTGGCGAAGGACTCCAGTTGTTCACGTTCCGGCACCGGAGTACGCCCTTCCAGGCGGGTAATGATGAGGCTTTGCGAAACTTCCGGGACGGTATACTCCACCCCCAGCTCCGCAGCAGCGCCGAGAAACGCGCTGACGCCCGGCACTACCTGCCAGTCGATGCCGCGCCGGGTAAGTTCTTCGCCCTGCTCACGCACGGAGCCGTACAGCGACACATCGCCCGTTTGCAGGCGTACGACCGTTTTTCCGGCTTTCACGCCCGCTTCCATCAGATCCAGAATTTGCTCCAGATGCAGTTCGGCGCTGTCGTGGCACTCAGCACCTGGCGGGCAATAGTCCAGCAGCTCAGTATTAATCAGCGATCCGGCATAAATAACGACCTGCGCCTGCTGCAACAGGCGATAACCTTTAAGCGTGATCAGTTCACGATCGCCCGGACCTGCGCCGACAAACCATACACAGCGGGGATCAAATGTCTCAGACATGGTTCTCTTCCTTCTGACAGGCGATAACAAAAACAGGATTATTCGGTTTGAAATAGTGGCCATTGCCGAGGGGAGTGAGTGACGACACCTGCACTTGCAGGCAATCCACCTCATGGATGCCAATCTGTGTCAGATATTCCAGCGCAGTATTCAGGTTTTCCTGAAGGATAAAGGTCATCACCAGACGGCCGCCGGGATGCAATTGCCGCATAGCCCAGTCAATCAGCGTCGTCAGATGGCCGCCGCTCCCGCCCATAAACACCGCATCCGCTTTTTCGGTCATCGTCATCGGCGCTTCACCCGGCAGAATGTCGATATTGCCGCAGGCAAAATGCTGGCGGTTTTCATCCAGCAACCGCAGGGCTGCCGGGTTACGTTCAATCGCCGTAACGTGCAGCGAAGGGTGCTGTAACGCCGCCTCTATCGACACACTCCCGGTCCCGGCGCCTACGTCAATCAGATGGCTGGCACGGTGCAAATCAAGTTTTGAGAGCGCGAGCGCGCGAACCGCTTCTTTGGTCATCGGCACGTTCTCGCCACGTAGAAAAAGCTCATCTTTCATCAAGGATCACCACTGCGTTCATGTCATAGTCGGCATTGACTTCACTGACGCGCAGCCAGTGAATCCGCTCGTTTTCCATTGCCAGGTTTTCGCCTATCACCATCCAGCGATGCCCCTTGTCGCGCGCCATTAACTGCGTCGCAATTTCTCGCGGCCCGCAGCGGGCATCCGTCACCATCGCGACCTTGCGATGACGCGCCAGCTCATCAAAACAGACGCTGCGACCGTGGCTGCTGGTCAGCCACATATCGTTCATATCGATACCCGATTGCGCGCACAGATATTGCACTGCGCTGATACCGGGAATAATGCGCACCCGCTCAATGCCAAAATGGGCCACCATGCGCGTCCCGATGCCGTAAAACAGCGGATCGCCGGACGCCAGCACCACGATGCGTTTGTCCTGCTGCCCGGCAATCCAGTTGAGCAATTCCGCAATATTGGCGCCCAGAACAAACTGTTCGCCGGTGAACGCAGGAAACTGCAATAAATGACGCTTTCCTCCCACCAGCACATCGGCATCCGCCACGACTTCGCGTGCCGCTGGCGTCATCAAATGCAGCCCTGCCGGCCCCATGCCCACTACCGTTAGCATTGCATCTCCTCCACAATCTCTTCGATTGGACGATTGCTACCGAGGATCTGGTTATCAAAAGAGAACATGATGGCGTCGCAGGTAGGTGGCGTTTTCGTGAAGCGCAGCATCTGCATCACGCGCATACAGATGCGTTGCGCAAGATGGTTGTAAATATGTTGAAAACCGTATGCTTCAATGTGTTCCATTGCCGCTTCGGTGGTGTCGCAGTCGCTGACCCGGGTCAGTAACTCAAGCGGCGCGCCAAGCAGCGCCAGATGCGCCACCAGGGTTTCCATGCGGGCATCTGCGATGTGGCTGTGAGTGTGGAAAATCCCCGCGGCTATTTTAATCAACTTACCGGGATGGCCGATCAACACGATATGGCGATATCCCAGACGTACCGCTTCTTCAATCATGTAGCCGACGAAATTGCTCATGGTGACGACAACCTGCGTGTCGATCCCCATCTGTTCGCGCACAAAACGCTCGCCGTGGTTTCCCGGCACCAGCACAACGCGTTCCAGACCGGCGGCGCGTTTGATTTCCAGCTCCAGCGACAGCGAGCGTTTCCAGCTTTCCTCCGACATCGGAGTGACAATGCCGGTGGTTCCAATGATCGAAATACCGCCCAGAATACCGAGGCGCGCGTTATAGGTTTTCTGCGCCCGTTCTTCCCCCTCCGGGGCAAAAATTTCAATATCCGCTCCCCGCGCCGGGCCTATCGCTTCGCGTACTACAGACTCAATGGTATGGCGCGGAGTACGATTAATCGCCGCGCTGCCCACCGGCAGTCCAATTCCCTTACGCGTCACGGTTCCCACACCTTCTCCGCCCTGCAACGTAATCTCGCCGCTATCGTTCAGCGTTACGCGGGCAAAAATCAGCATTCCGTGCGTGGCATCGACATCATCGCCGCCGTCCTTACGGATCGCGGCAATCGCCTGCCGCCCTTCGATGTGCGGCGACTCGACGTTCAGGCACAATGTCACCCCGGACGGCGTAACGATGGAGACCTGATAAATCAGATGCTGGCGTAACACCATCAACGCGGCGACCTTTGCCGCAGCGGTCGCGCACGATCCGGTGGTATACCCTTTTCGCAACGCTTTGCCGTTGTGCCAGACAGGCGCGTCGAAGGATTGATCGCTCATCGCGCCCCCTGCAAGTAATAGAGCATGGCGTTTACGATCGCGGCGGCGACGTTGCTTCCTCCTTTACGCCCCAGCGCCGCGATAGCTGGCAACGCGCTTTTCGTCAGCGCATTTTTAGACTCCGCCGCCCCGACGAACCCGACCGGTACGCCTACCACGCCGCTCACAGCAACGTCATGCTCAAGCAACCGGAACAGCGCCGTCGGCGCATTGCCGAACACAAACACCTTTTCACTCTCTTCCGTCACGGCGATATCCACCGCCGCCATTGATCGGGTAATCCCCTGCGCTTTTGCTTCCGCCACAACTCGCGGATCGCTGATATAGCAACGGCATTCACCGCCAAACGTCGCCAGCAATGTTTTATTGATGCCGGAAAGCGCCATTGTGGTATCGGTATAGATAATGGATGGGCGACTCAGCGCCGCGCAGAGTCGCTCCAGCGCGTCATCGGAAAACCAGAGAATATCCAGCCAGTCAAAGTCGGCGGTGGTGTGAATCACCCGCTTGATGATCGCTTCGTGAAGCGGGCTGGCAAACTGATACTCCGGGCGTGTCTCGCGAATGATCTCGCCAATGATGTCGAAACTTTTGGCCTCAATCGCCTGGGGCTGCTGAATATATTGCATCGTCTGTTATCCTCAGGCTGCGCCAACCAGCAGGCACCGTACGGCGATAAACAGCGCCAGTGCCAGGGTCGAGGCTACCCACATCAATCGAATCGTTCGGGAAATGTCATCTACTGAAATGCCGCGCTGCGCGTCGCCTATCCAGGGTTTTTCAACACGCTCGCCAAAGTAGTCATTCGGGCCGCCAAGACGAATACCCAGCGCACCAGCAACAGAGGCTTCTGACCACGCGCAGTTAGGACTGCTGTGGTTGTAGCGATCCCGCCAGCCGATATGCAGGGCGCGATAGCCGTCGTAACGACACAACGTCGCGGCAATGCTCAGCAGCAGCCAGCTCAGACGCGCCGGGATAACGTTCGCAATATCATCCAGACGGGCGCTGACCATACCAATGGCGCGATATTTTTCGTGTTTATAGCCAACCATTGAATCGAGGGTATTTACGGCTTTGTACGCCATTGCCAGCGGCGCGCCGCCCAAAAAGAGGAAAAAAAGCGGGGCGATGATGCCATCTACGGTGTTCTCGGCGACCGTTTCCACCACGGCACGATTAACCTGTTCAGGCTGTAACTGTGAGGTATCCCGTCCGACAATCCATGACAGCTTCTCGCGGCTTTCAGCTAAATCGCCCGCCCGCAGCGGGCGTTCAACATCGCGGGCAGCATTCGCAAGACAGCGGCCAGCCAGCACGGTAAAAATCATCCAGATCTCTACCAGCCAGCCAAACAAGGGATGGATCTCGCTCGCCAGCGCCAGCACGCCCCAGGAAACCGCCCACGTCATGCCGACCACCACCAGCCACATCACCGCTCCGCCAATGCGCAGCGATCTGTCGCTATGGCAGTAACGCCGCACAACACGTTGAGTTGCTGAAATTAAATTGCCAATCCAGCGTACCGGATGCGGCCAGTTCTGCGGATCGCCAATAACGAAATCAAGAAGCCAGGCGATACACCACGCAAGCACGGTCATAGCGCCTCCCTTCCTGCCGCCAGCCAGTGGTTCAGCATTGCAGGGCGTTGTGCGAAATGAACGTGAAGGTAGCTTGCGAAGGTATTTCCCACCTGCCAGCCGCCAGACCATTCCTGCAATGTCTTACCATCGCGGACTTTACGGCACGCCATCACCGCCGGGTTTTCCGGGAGAAAATCAGAATAGTGGAACTCATGTCCACGCAGCACTTCGCCTGCCGCCGCCAGCAGCGTTTGCTCTCTGGCCTGCGCTTCGCAGTAGCCGAAGCGGGTCAACCGTTTCCCCATTTTGCTGTGCCCCGGAATCACATCCACCATCCGGTGAATCTCTCCACTGGCGTCCTCCAGGGTACTGCCGAGGTACATCAGCCCGCCGCACTCTGCGTAAATCGCCACGCCGCGCTGATGGGCGGCGCGCATTTGCGCCAGCATTGGGGTGTTCGCCGCCAGCGCGGCGGCGTGTAGCTCGGGGTATCCGCCTCCCAGCCAGATCATCTGGCATTCCGGCAGCGTGCTGTCATGCAGTGGACTGAAACGCGTCATCGTTACGCCGGTACGTTCCAGCAGTTTGATGTTATCGGGATAGTAAAAGTTAAACGCTTCGTCATCCGCGATGGCAACGGTAAGTCCTTTTCCCGCCTGCGGGTCGGGTAACGCCGGCCACTCGCCAGCAGGCAGCGCGGTTAGCTGACTCAGGGAAAGAAGCGCATCAATGTCCAGCGTTCGTTCAAGCGTATCGGCAAAATCCTGCCACGGCTGTTGATTAACGACGGACTCACGCGCGGTAATCAGCCCCAGATGACGCTCCGGCAACGCCACGCCTTCCACTCCGGGAACATAGCCAAGCACCGGTAGCGAACAATAGCGTTCAATCGCCGTTTTCAGGAGTTGGTAGTGAGTTTCGCTATTAACGCGATTAACAATCACGCCAGCGATATTGAGGTCAGGATCAAAGTGCTGAAATCCCATTACCGTTGCGGCAATGGAGGTAGAAACGGCTTTACCGTCCACCAGTAAAATCACGGGGCAGCCCAGCTGTTTCGCCATCGCCGCCGTACTACAGTAGTTAGGGTCGGTGCCATAGCCGTCATAGAGTCCCATCACGCCTTCGATCACCGCGACGTCCGCCTGCTGCATGTGTTCACAAAACAGCGCGTTAAGCACGGGCTCCGGGAGCATAAAGCTGTCGAGGTTACGGGACGCACTGCCGCATACTGCCGTATGCCAGCCGGTATCGAGATAATCAGGGCCGACTTTGCATGGCTGAACACGCATTCCACGTCTTTTCAGCAGACTCAGCAGACCAAGCGTGACGGTGGTTTTACCACAGCCGCTTCCGGTTCCTGCGAGAATAAATGCGTGAAGCTTTGCCGCCATACCCTGATCCTGTTCAGGGTGGTAGAGGTATTGTTTAGCTGCGTATTACCCCAGTCTTTCGACTGTACGCTACTGAGCAACCCACTTCCCACCGAAGTTGTTGGTAAATACCGACAGGCAGGTCTTCTGGCTTAGCGTCCTCCTCGCCCGTCCTTCCCAATCTTGCGATCAGTGGTCTTACGGGGTCGTCAGCATCACAGCAGCGGGGGCTGCGGGGGATTCTCACCCCCTTCCCTGACACAAATGTGCCAAACCTGTCGGCTGATGTTATGAGCATCACTTTCTCGCTCATAACGACAATTAAATTTTAATTACCTGTTACTCGCCATTATGCCAACGCAATGGTGTAATGACGCCTGTTTTGAATGAAACACTGCGCAAAAGAATAATGAAACCTATTCATAATGACACTGTATCTCATCACAAAAATAAAAACTGGCTCAGTTTATCCTTCAGATAACATTATTTTGTTGCGCTATGACAATTTATTGCTCTGCTATAGTTTTTTTCATTTTATAATGACTGACATACAATACGATATCAAAAATCGGCAATAGCAAAATATTGCTATTTATGCGGACTCGGCGGACGAATTATCATTTATTTGCTGACGGAAAGCCTGTGGCGTGATCTGATAGGTCTGACGGAACACTTTGCAAAAATAACTGGTTTGAGAAAAGCCTAAATTACGTGCAATGCTGGCGATACTCCAGTCACTGTGACAAAGCAGCTCTCTGGCGCTGGCCATGCGCTGTTGGTTTACCCAGGCATTAAAACCGATTCCCTGATATTTCTTGAATAACTTACTAAAGTAGTACGGGCTGAGGTAGACGTGAGAAGCGACATCTTCAAGGCGAAGATCGTCCGATAAATGCGCGTCAATGTAGCGTAACGCTTTCTTCATTTTGCTGTCGTGGGGATTGGGCCCACGTTGCGAACGAGCAGGTTCCGCTTGCGGCGGATTGTCTTTGATAACAACAAAATTAAGTTGTTTTTTAAGGCAATTTTCCACAATCAGCTTCAGCAGATCCGCAGAGGCTATCACCCGCGCGTAGTCCATTTCGGGGACGTTTCGGAACTCATTCAACAGTTCAGGATCGGCCTGCCAGCGATCATCGACATTAAGAATATCAACCAGTCCGACATCATCGCTTAAACGTACCTGACCGCATAACACAAACCCCACCAGATGACCGGCAATCACCAAAGGAATGGAGAAATCGGTTAGCCCGGCATGGCAACGATAAATACAGGGCTGATCTGATTTTGACGCTTCCAGCCCCCCGCAGCGATCGCTCATACGGCAACGAATACTGTGTTGAGGATGTTGACGCATTAGCTGACAAAAAGGCGTGAAATTGAATAACTCAGAAATTTCATCACCGTGAATATTGACAACCACGACCGCCAGACTGGTGGCTTGTGCAAAATCCTGTGCGATTTTATTAATGAGTTCTGAGTTCAGGGCACTCGCAGAAATCATGATAAAACCCCTCAGTTAATTTATTGTTGCAAATAGAACATTTATTTCACATTTACCTTTCATCATCACCATACTGTATTAGTGATAAAAAAGTATAAGGGACAATAACAAAAGTCTCCCATCCGTGGGAGACGTTTTGACCAGTTCGTGAAACCAGATCACGAAATGATTTTACGTGTTTCAAAAATACATACATCCTGTCGTGTTAACGTCCATTTTCCTCCAGCTTACAGGTATTGCACGGTAAATTTTTACCAATCAGGTAGCGATAAACCGCAGCTCCGGCGCAAGCTCCGACAATCGGCGCAATAATCGGCACAATAAAATAAGGAATATCGCGCCCACCGGTCATGGCAATGTCTCCCCAACCGGCAAACCACGCGAATAATTTTGGACCAAAATCACGCGCCGGATTCATCGCAAACCCCGTAAGCGGCCCGGTAGATGCCCCGATAACGGCAACCAAAATACCGATAAGCAAAGGTGCCAGCGGCCCTTTAGGAACCCCATTGCCATCATCGGTCAGCGCCATGATCATCCCCATCAGAATCGAGGTAATGACCACTTCGACCAGCGCCGCCTGCCATACGCTCAGCGCGGCTGCCGGGTAGGTACTGAAAATACTGGTAAGTTGCAGACTCTCCACGCTGCCGCGCACCATATGGTTCGCCGCTTCAAACTCGGTAAATAAACTACCGTAGAGCAGATAGGCCAACAGCGCGCCGCTGAACGCTCCGGCAACCTGAGCGATGGAATAAGGCAAGACCTTTCGCCCAGGGAAACAGGCAAACAACCACAGCGCAATGGTAATCGCCGGGTTCAGGTGCGCGCCCGATATCCCGGCCGTGAGATAAACGGCAAGCGAGATCCCAAGCCCCCAAATGATGCAGATCTCCCATAATCCCAGACTCGCACCCGCAACCTTTAATGCACTCAGGCAACCGATACCAAAGAACAAAAACAGCCCGGTGCCCAAAAACTCGGCAATACATTGTGCTTTTAGTGAATCGTTCATTGTGACACCTTCTAAGCAGAGTTCGTGTCTTTACCAGCACAACGCCGTACTGGCAGTAGAGTACAACGAGCATCACTATAAAAAGCGGCACCTGTAAATTGTTGGCAATCTGCCGTTAACCTGCCCCGAAAAATCGTGTTGCTATAGCAAAATATTGCTCTCTGTTTATTCTCCAGGGCAATAATGGAGCGTACTCTAACGAATAAAATGCCAGATTAGGGATAATAAAAAATTGCGATCACCAGATATTCGTTTTCAAACAAATATCACAATTCCATTTTTCGCGTAGCAAAAGTTATTTATTTTGTCACCCTGTAAAATGTAAAAATGGAATAGCGAAAACGAAATAATCATATCAAAAACAACACGGCCAACCTTTAAATTCAACGAGTTATAAAAAATCACAGCAATTTAGTGCTATTGACCACCCATTATTTTTTCATTCTCTTTTTAAAGTCAGCCATTCTTTTTCCTCGCTTCTTTTTATAGTCATCAACATCGGGACAACCCAGGCGAGGTCTTTATGCAACAAGAAGCATTAGGAATGGTAGAAACCAAAGGCTTAACCGCAGCCATAGAGGCCGCAGACGCAATGGTGAAGTCAGCCAATGTGATGTTAGTCGGCTACGAAAAAATTGGCTCCGGGCTGGTAACGGTCATCGTTCGCGGTGACGTTGGCGCAGTAAAAGCGGCAACCGATGCGGGCGCCGCTGCCGCACGCAACGTGGGAGAAGTGAAAGCCGTACACGTTATTCCACGCCCTCATACCGATGTAGAAAAAATCTTACCGAAGGGAATTAGCCAATGAGCAGCAATGAACTGGTGGAACAGATCATGGCGCAGGTGATTGCCCGTGTGGCAACACCAGAACAAACGGCCATTCCTGAAGAAACCCACCCAATACGAGAGACGGCTATGGCAGAGAAAAGTTGCAGTTTAACGGAATTTGTCGGCACCGCGATTGGCGACACCGTCGGTCTGGTGATCGCAAATGTGGACAGTGCCTTACTGGAAGCGATGAAGCTGGAAAAGCGCTACCGCTCCATCGGAATCCTTGGCGCGCGAACTGGCGCAGGCCCGCACATTATGGCCGCCGATGAAGCAGTAAAAGCGACCAATACCGAAGTGGTCAGCATTGAGCTTCCCCGCGATACCAAAGGCGGCGCAGGCCACGGTTCGCTAATTATTTTAGGCGGCAATGATGTTTCGGACGTGAAACGTGGCATTGAAGTTGCGCTGAAAGAACTCGACCGGACGTTCGGCGACGTATACGCCAATGAAGCCGGACATATCGAGCTGCAATACACCGCCCGCGCCAGCTATGCGCTTGAAAAAGCCTTTGGCGCGCCAGTTGGCCGCGCCTGCGGCGTGATTGTCGGCGCCCCCGCCTCTGTTGGCGTGCTGATGGCGGATACCGCGCTGAAATCCGCCAATGTTGAGGTCGTGGCTTACAGCTCTCCGGCACACGGCACCAGCTTCAGTAACGAAGCCATTCTGGTGATTTCCGGGGATTCCGGCGCGGTGCGTCAGGCGGTTATTTCAGCCCGTGAAATCGGCAAAACCGTTCTGTCCACCCTCGGCGCGACGCCGAAAAACGATCGTCCGTCCTACATCTGATATCCGTGAGGCTGATTCATGAGATCGAAAAGATTTGAAGCACTGGCGAAACGCCCTGTGAATCAGGACGGCTTCGTTAAGGAGTGGATCGAAGAAGGCTTCATTGCGATGGAAAGCCCGAACGACCCCAAACCGTCGATTAAAATCGTTAACGGCGCGGTCACCGAGCTGGACGGCAAAGCCGCCAGCGAATTTGACCTGATCGACCACTTTATCGCCCGTTACGGTATTAACCTGGCGCGCGCGGAAGAAGTGATGGCGATGGACTCGGTCAAACTCGCCAATATGCTGTGCGATCCAAACGTCAAACGCAGCGACATCGTTCCGCTCACCACGGCGATGACGCCAGCAAAAATCGTTGAAGTCGTCTCGCACATGAACGTGGTAGAGATGATGATGGCGATGCAAAAAATGCGCGCCCGCCGCACGCCTTCTCAGCAGGCGCATGTCACCAACGTGAAAGACAACCCGGTTCAGATTGCCGCCGATGCCGCAGAAGGCGCGTGGCGTGGGTTTGATGAGCAAGAGACAACGGTTGCGGTTGCGCGCTACGCCCCGTTCAATGCTATCGCTCTGCTGGTGGGTTCCCAGGTCGGTCGCCCAGGCGTATTAACGCAGTGTTCACTGGAAGAAGCCACCGAACTGAAGCTCGGTATGCTGGGCCACACCTGCTACGCCGAAACCATTTCCGTCTATGGTACTGAACCGGTCTTTACCGATGGCGACGATACTCCCTGGTCAAAAGGCTTCCTCGCCTCTTCCTATGCCTCTCGCGGCCTGAAAATGCGCTTTACCTCGGGGTCGGGTTCCGAGGTACAGATGGGCTATGCTGAAGGCAAATCAATGCTCTATCTGGAAGCCCGCTGTATCTATATCACCAAAGCCGCAGGCGTTCAGGGTCTACAGAACGGTTCTGTCAGCTGCATCGGCGTTCCTTCCGCCGTACCGTCAGGCATTCGCGCCGTACTGGCGGAAAACCTGATCTGCTCCGCGCTGGATCTGGAATGCGCCTCCAGTAACGACCAGACCTTCACCCACTCCGATATGCGCCGTACCGCGCGTCTGCTGATGCAGTTCCTGCCGGGTACTGACTTCATCTCCTCGGGTTATTCCGCCGTACCGAACTACGACAACATGTTTGCCGGTTCAAACGAAGATGCGGAGGACTTCGACGACTACAACGTTATCCAGCGTGACCTGAAAGTGGACGGTGGTCTGCGTCCGGTTCGCGAAGAAGACGTTATCGCCATCCGTAATAAAGCCGCGCGCGCGCTGCAAGCCGTGTTTGCCGGAATGGGGCTGCCGCCGATTACCGATGAAGAGGTTGAAGCCGCAACCTACGCTCACGGCTCGAAAGATATGCCTGAACGTAACATCGTCGAAGACATCAAGTTCGCGCAAGAGATCATCAACAAAAACCGTAACGGTCTGGAAGTGGTGAAAGCCCTTGCAAAAGGCGGTTTCACCGACGTCGCGCAAGACATGCTCAACATCCAGAAAGCCAAGTTAACCGGAGACTATCTGCATACCTCCGCCATTATCGTCGGCGACGGGCAGGTGCTCTCTGCGGTGAATGACGTCAACGATTATGCCGGTCCGGCAACAGGTTATCGCCTGCAAGGCGAACGCTGGGAAGAGATTAAAAACATCCCTGGCGCACTCGATCCCAACGAACTTGGCTAAGGGGTGAAAAATGGAAATTAATGAAAAGCTGCTGCGCCAGATAATCGAAGACGTGCTGTCCGAAATGCAAACCAGCGATAAGCCCGTCTCCTTTCGCGCACCGACAGCATCAACTTCGTCGCAAACCGCAGCACCGCAAGGCGACGGTTTTCTAACGGAAATTGGCGAGGCCAGACAAGGTACGCAGCAGGATGAAGTGATCATTGCCGTGGGCCCGGCATTTGGCCTGTCGCAGACCGTGAATATCGTCGGCTTGCCGCACAAAAATATCCTGCGTGAAGTGATCGCCGGTATTGAAGAAGAAGGCATTAAAGCCCGCGTGATCCGCTGCTTTAAATCCTCTGACGTGGCGTTCGTCGCCGTTGAAGGCAACCGCCTCAGCGGCTCCGGCATTTCAATCGGCATTCAGTCAAAAGGCACTACCGTTATCCATCAGCAAGGGCTGCCGCCGCTCTCCAATCTGGAGTTATTCCCTCAGGCGCCGCTGCTGACGCTGGAAACGTATCGTCAGATTGGCAAGAACGCCGCGCGCTATGCGAAGCGTGAGTCACCACAACCGGTTCCGACCTTAAATGACCAAATGGCGCGCCCGAAGTACCAGGCGAAATCCGCCATTCTGCACATTAAAGAGACGAAGTATGTCGTGACGGGCAAAAACCCGCAGGAACTGCGCGTGGCGCTTTAACAAAGGATACCTCCATGAATACCGACGCAATTGAATCGATGGTTCGGGACGTGTTGAGCCGCATGAACAGCTTGCAGGGCAACGCACCTGCTCCGGCCACAGCAAGCGCATCAACGCATACCGCAAAAGTGACGGATTATCCGCTGGCGAATAAACATCCAGAATGGGTAAAAACCGCCACCAATAAAACGCTGGATGAATTCACGCTGGAAAACGTCCTCAGCGACAAAGTGACCGCACAGGATATGCGTATCACGCCGGATACGCTGCGCATTCAGGCGGCTATCGCCAGAGATGCCGGACGTGACCGCCTGGCGATGAACTTTGAGCGCGCAGCGGAACTGACCGCCGTACCGGACGATCGAATCCTTGAAATTTACAACGCCCTGCGTCCATACCGTTCGACGAAAGAAGAGCTGATGGCTATCGCAGACGATCTGGAAAATCGCTATCAGGCGAAGATTTGCGCAGCTTTCGTGCGTGAAGCGGCAACGTTATACGTCGAGCGTAAAAAACTCAAAGGTGACGATTAATTTTAGGGAAATACGATGCGATACATAGCTGGCATTGATATTGGCAACTCATCAACAGAAGTCGCGCTGGCGCGGCTGGATGAGGCTGGCGCACTGACCATTACCGGCAGCGCGCTGGCAGAAACCACCGGAATTAAAGGCACATTACGAAATGTGTTTGGTATTCAGGATGCGCTTACGCTTGCGGCAAAAAACGCAGGCATCAATGTCAGCGATATTTCGCTTATCCGCATCAACGAAGCCACACCGGTCATTGGCGATGTCGCGATGGAAACCATCACGGAAACCATCATTACCGAGTCCACAATGATCGGCCACAACCCTAAAACCCCAGGGGGGGTCGGTCTGGGTGTGGGAGTGACCATTACGCCGCAAGAGTTATTAACCCGTCCGGCGGATATGCCTTATATCCTGGTCGTGTCATCGGCGTTCGACTTCGCCGATGTCGCCACCATGATTAACGCCTCCGTACGCGCCGGATATCAACTCACCGGCGTCATTTTGCAGCAAGACGACGGCGTCCTGGTCAGCAACCGTCTGGAACAGCCTTTACCGATCGTCGATGAAGTGCTCTATATCGACCGGATTCCGCTGGGCATGCTGGCCGCTATTGAGGTTGCCGTACCAGGGAAAGTGATTGAAACGCTCTCTAACCCTTACGGTATTGCCACGGTTTTCGGCCTTAATGCCGAAGAAACCAAAAATATCGTCCCTATGGCGCGCGCGCTGATTGGCAATCGCTCCGCCGTTGTCGTGAAAACGCCGTCAGGGGATGTCAAAGCGCGCGCCATTCCCGCCGGGAATCTGGAACTGCTTTCTCAGGGACGCACGCTCCGTGTAGATGTTGCCGCCGGTGCTGAAGCCATCATGAAAGCGGTGGGCGAATGCCGCAAGCTGGACAACGTGACCGGCGAAGCCGGCACCAATATTGGCGGCATGCTGGAACATGTACGCCAGACCATGGCGGAACTGACCAATAAGCCCAGCAACGAGATCTTCATTCAGGATTTGCTGGCTGTCGATACTTCCGTTCCGGTGAACGTTACCGGCGGGCTGGCTGGCGAATTTTCTCTGGAGCAGGCCGTGGGCATCGCCTCAATGGTGAAATCCGACCGTCTGCAAATGGCGATGATCGCCCGCGAAATCAAACAGAAGCTGAGTGTTGACGTTCAGGTTGGCGGTGCTGAGGCTGAAGCGGCGATTTTAGGCGCGTTGACGACTCCCGGCACCACGCGTCCGCTGGCGATTCTCGATTTGGGCGCAGGTTCGACAGATGCCTCCATCATCAATCCCAAAGGGGAGATCATTGCCACCCACCTCGCAGGGGCTGGCGATATGGTCACGATGATTATTGCCCGTGAACTGGGTCTGGATGACCGCTATCTGGCAGAAGAGATTAAAAAGTATCCGCTCGCGAAGGTGGAAAGCCTTTTTCATCTGCGTCACGAAGATGGCAGCGTCCAGTTTTTCCCCACCCCGCTGCCGCCAGCCGTATTTGCCCGCGTATGTGTGGTGAAGCCTGATGAACTGGTTCCATTACCCGGCGATTTAGCGCTGGAAAAAGTACGCGCCATTCGCCGCAGCGCCAAAGAGCGGGTTTTCGTCACTAACGCCCTGCGCGCGCTGCGTCAGGTCAGCCCGACCGGCAACATTCGTGACATTCCTTTTGTCGTGCTGGTTGGCGGATCGTCTCTGGATTTCGAGATCCCGCAACTCGTCACCGATGCGCTGGCGCACTATCGCCTGGTGGCCGGTCGCGGAAACATTCGCGGCACAGAAGGCCCGAGAAATGCGGTCGCGACCGGGCTGATTCTCTCCTGGCATAAGGAGTTCGCGCATGGACAGTAACGCCAGTGCCCCGGCTATCGTTATTTCGACCATCAATGACGGTATCACGGTCTGGAAAGAGGTGCTTCTCGGTATTGAAGAAGAAGGTATCCCCTTTGTTATCCAGACGCAGACTGACGGTGACGTGACCCATTGTGCCTGGCAGGCGGCGCGTCGGTCTCCGCTACTCGTCGGCATAGCCTGCGACAAAGAAAAGCTGGTTGTGCATTACAAGAATTTACCCGCATCAGCGCCGCTTTTTACGCTGATGTATCACCAGGACAGCCATGCCCGGCGAAGTGCTGGTAACAACGCGGCAAGGTTAGTCAAAGGGATCCCCTTTCGGGATCTGAATACCTAAGCAACAGGAGAATCGCAGTATGAACAACGCACTGGGACTGGTTGAAACAAAAGGGTTAGTCGGCGCTATCGAAGCCGCTGACGCCATGGTGAAGTCCGCCAACGTGCAACTGGTGGGCTATGAAAAAATCGGCTCCGGCCTGGTCACCGTTATGGTTCGCGGTGATGTTGGCGCGGTTAAAGCGGCAGTCGATGCGGGAAGCGCCGCAGCAAGCGCCGTGGGCGAGGTGAAATCTTGCCACGTCATTCCACGTCCGCACAGCGACGTTGAGGCCATTTTACCCAAGTCAGCCTAAACGGCCGCAACCAAGGAGCACAGCGTGAAGCAATCACTGGGATTACTTGAAGTTAGTGGTCTGGCATTAGCCATCAGTTGCGCGGATGTCATGGCGAAAGCCGCTTCCATCACGCTGGTGGGACTTGAGAGAACCAACGGTTCTGGCTGGACGGTGATCAAAATCACCGGTGATGTGGCCTCCGTGCAGTCCGCCATCATCACCGGTGCCAGTTTTGCCGATCAACAACAGGGGCTGATCGCCCATAAAGTTATCGCCAGGCCTGGGGAGGGGATTCTTTCCCGCGCGACGGTTATTCCGCCCGCGCCCATGCCAGCCCCGGAACCTGAAACAGAACCTGAATCTGAACCTGACGTCATGGTTGTAGAAGAGTCAGTACCGGAAGCAGAACCCGAAGCCGGAATGGTCAGTTGCAATCTCTGTCTTGACCCTGCCTGTAAACGGCAAAAAGGCGAGCCCCGGTCACTCTGCCTGCATTCAGGTAAGTGAGGTAAAGCGTAATGGATAAACAGCTTCTGGAAACAACCGTCAGCAAAGTGCTGGATGAAATGCGTGAGCGCCCTATTCCTCTGGGTGTTTCCAACCGTCATATCCATCTTAGCGCTGAAGACTATGCCCGGCTTTTCCCTGGTCAGCCAATCAGCGAGAAAAAAGCGCTGCTCCAGCCTGGGCAATATGCGGCCGACCAGACCGTCACGCTTATTGGCCCTAAAGGTCAGTTAAAGAATGTGCGCCTGCTCGGCCCCCTTCGCCGTACCAGCCAGGTTGAGATTTCCCGCACCGATGCCAGAACATTGGGCATCGCTGCGCCGCTGCGCATGTCGGGAGACCTTAAAGGAACGCCAGGCATTCGTCTTGTTAGCCCCTTCGCCGAGCTGGATCTCGCATCCGGCGTGATTGTCGCCCAACGCCACATTCATATGTCACCGCTTGATGCGTTGATATTTCACGTTGCGCATGGCGACAAAGTCTCTGTCGCTATTGAAGGCAATGCGCGCAGGCTAATTTTCGACAACGTCGCGATTCGCGTCTCTGCGGATATGCGTCTTGAAATGCACATCGACACAGATGAAGCCAATGCCGCAGGCGCCGACAGCCCGGACGCGTTTGCCACTCTGGTTACACCGCGATGAACGGCGAGATGTTGCAGCGCATTATTGAGGAGGTCATCTCCCGCTTGCAGCGTCGGGCGGAAAGCACGGCCACGCTCAGTATTTCGCAACTGCGGGAGGCCGATTCCCGCGCGCTGTTTTGTCAGTATGCGGCGCTGCATATTGTGCAGGCAGATCTGCCTTCGCTGACGTATATCGCAGAGCAGGATGTCGACGACCCTGTAGCGAAGAAAATCCATGACGCACTGGCATCAGGTATTCGTCTACAGATATCCCTGCACCATCGCCTGTTGCCGTCGCTGCCGGTGAAAAAGCTGGCGCGTCTGCCTATCAGGCTGGTCGATGAACGAGGGCAAACAATCTGCCTGCATCCGACCACTCTTTTGAGTTACGCCGACATCGCCCTACTCGCGGGGCAATTACTGGTGCTGCGTCGTCGCTGTGTCGTCACCGCTCTGGCCCGTGAAGCCGCCAGCGCGCGGAATATTCAACTAATTAAGCAGGAGTGAACCATGCATCTGGCACGAGTCACAGGCGCGGTGGTATCCACGCAAAAATCGCCCTCTCTGGTTGGGAAAAAACTTTTGCTGGTACGTCGGGTAAGTGCCGATGGAGAGCTTCCCGACCCGCCCATTACCGGAGATGAGGTTGCCGTCGATTCCGTCGGCGCTGGCGTGGGTGAACTGGTTTTACTCAGCAGCGGCTCCAGCGCCAGACATGTTTTTTCCAGCCCGAACGAGGCCATCGATCTGGCCATTGTCGGCATCGTAGACACGCTTTCTCATTAAGGAGCGGATGATGGCGATTTATACCCGAACAGGAGATACCGGCACTACGGCCTTATTTACCGGACAACGGGTCAGTAAAACGCATCCACGCGTCGAAACCTACGGCACGCTGGATGAACTCAATGCAGCGCTAAGTTTATGCGTTTGCGCCACAACCTGCGCGCAACACCGCACGTTGCTCGAATCTATTCAGATGCAGATATTCTGGTTTAGCGCCGAACTCGCCAGCGAAAGCGAGCAGCCGTCGCCGGAGCAGCGCTATATCAGCGCGGAAGATATTGCCGCGCTTGAAGCGGCTATTGATACCGCGATGGGACGCGTTACGCCTTTACACAGTTTTATTTTACCTGGCCGTTGCGAAGCCGCGAGTCGCCTGCACTTTGCCCGCACGCTTGCCCGCCGGGCTGAAAGACGTCTGGTCGAGCTGTCGGCAACCGCCAGCGTCAGGCACGTCCTGATGCGCTACATCAACCGCTTATCTGATTGCCTGTATGCGCTGGCGCGCGCCGAAGATCATGACGCTCATCAGAACAACATCATTCGGGAGGTCACTGAGCGCTACCTGGCCTCAAACCCGGCCTCTGTCGTCAAGGAGTCCTCTATGGCCCTCTCTTTTCATGAGCTTCATCAGTTAACTCGCTCAGCGGTGGCGCGGGCGGAGGCGCTTCAGGTTCCTGTGGTCGTCAGCATTGTGGATGCCAACGGCACCGAAACCGTGACCTGGCGTATGCCGGACGCTCTGCTGGTGAGCAGTGAACTGGCGCCGAAAAAAGCCTGGACCGCCGTCGCCATGAAAACAGCCACCCACGAACTGGCTTGCGCCGTTCAGCCGGGCGCTTCGCTCTACGGTCTGGAAAGCCATATGCAGGGGAAAGTCGTCACTTTTGGCGGCGGATTCGCGTTATGGCGTGATGGTCTGCTCATTGGGGGTCTTGGCATCAGCGGCGGGAGCGTTGAACAGGACATGGATATTGCACAAGCCGCCATTGCGGCAATTAACGTGAGAACACATCAATGAATACTTCTGAACTGGAAACCCTCATCCGTAATATTTTAAGCGAACAGTTGGCGCCTGCGCAGGCCGAAACGCAAGGACACGGTATTTTTCAGTCCGTCGGTGAAGCGATAGACGCGGCGCATCAGGCTTTCTTACGTTATCAGCAGTGTCCGCTCAAAACGCGCAGCGCCATTATCAGCGCCCTGCGCCAGGAGCTTACGCCGCATCTTGCCACGCTGGCGGCGGAGAGCGCAGCGGAAACGGGGATGGGAAACAAAGAAGATAAATTCCTTAAAAACAAAGCCGCGCTGGATAACACGCCAGGCATTGAGGATTTGACAACCACGGCCCTCACCGGCGATGGCGGCATGGTGCTGTTTGAATATTCACCGTTCGGCGTCATTGGTTCCGTCGCGCCCAGCACCAACCCTACCGAAACCATTATTAACAACAGCATCAGTATGCTGGCTGCGGGCAACAGCGTTTATTTCAGCCCGCATCCTGGCGCGAAAAACGTCTCACTCAAATTGATCGGCATGATCGAAGATATCGCTTTCCGCTGCTGCGGCATCCGCAATCTGGTCGTCACTGTCGCAGAACCGACTTTTGAGGCAACCCAGCAAATGATGGCGCATCCCAATATTGCGGTGCTGGCTATTACTGGCGGCCCCGGCATTGTTGCGATGGGAATGAAAAGCGGTAAAAAGGTCATTGGCGCCGGGGCGGGCAATCCGCCCTGCATCGTTGATGAGACCGCCGATATCGTCAAAGCGGCCGAAGATATCATCAACGGCGCAGCGTTCGATTACAACCTGCCCTGTATCGCAGAAAAAAGTCTGATTGTCGTAGAGAGCGTCGCTGAGCTCCTGGTTCAGCAAATGCAGGCTTTCGGCGCATTGCTGTTAAACGCTGCGGATATCGATAAATTACGCGCCGTCTGCCTCCCGGAAGGTCACGCGAATAAAAAACTGGTCGGGAAAAGCCCGACCGCCATGCTGGAAGCCGCCGGTATTGCCGTTCCCGCAAAACCGCCGCGTTTGCTTATCGGTATCGTCAGTGCCGACGATCCGTGGGTAACCAGCGAACAGTTGATGCCAATGCTACCCGTCGTGAAGGTCGATAATTTCGACAGCGCGCTGGCACTGGCGCTAAACGTTGAAGAAGGTCTGCACCATACCGCCATTATGCACTCGCAGAATGTCTCTCGCCTGAATCTGGCGGCGCGCACCTTACAGACCTCTATTTTTGTGAAAAACGGCCCTTCCTATGCCGGTATCGGCGTTGGCGGCGAAGGGTTTACCACCTTTACCATCGCCACCCCGACCGGCGAAGGGACAACCTCAGCACGCACATTTGCCCGTTCCCGTCGCTGCGTACTGACCAACGGCTTTTCAATTCGCTAATGAGGTCGTTATGAATACGTTTTCACTACCAACCCGATTGTACAGTGGCAGAGGAAGTCTGGATGTGCTGACGCGTTTTACAAACCGTCATATCTGGATTATCTGTGATGGATTTCTGGCGCAATCACCGCTGATCAATACGCTGCGCGACGCCCTTCCAACGGATAATCGCATCAGCATATTCAGCGACATCACCCCGGACCCTACCATCGGTACGGTAGTGCAAGGTATTGCGCAGATGCATGCCCTGCGACCGGATGTAGTCATCGGCTTTGGCGGGGGATCGGCGCTCGACGCGGCAAAAGCCATCGTCTGGTTCAGCCGTCAGTTCGGCATCGAAATTGAAACCTGTGTTGCAATTCCCACCACCAGTGGCACCGGTTCCGAAGTCACCAGCGCATGCGTCATTAGCGATCCAGAAAAGGGCATTAAATATCCGTTATTTAATAAAGCGTTGTATCCAGATATGGCTATTCTCGACCCGACGCTGGTTGTCACCGTTCCGGCAAATATTACCGCCAACACGGGGATGGACGTCCTGACGCATGCGCTTGAAGCGTATGTGTCTCCGCATGCCAGCGACTTCACTGACGCGCTGGCGGAAAAAGCCGCGCAAATCGTCTTTCAGTATCTGCCCGTTGCGGTCAGGAAAGGGGATTGTCTGGCTACCCGTGGGAAGATGCACAACGCCTCAACGCTGGCGGGAATGGCGTTTAGCCAAGCTGGACTGGGGCTGAACCATGCTATTGCCCATCAGTTAGGCGGCCAGTTTCATCTGCCGCACGGGCTTGCCAATGCGCTGCTGCTGACATCGGTCATCCGCTTTAACGCCCACGATCCCCGGGCGGCAAAACGATACGCAAGACTCGCTAAAGCCTGTCAACTCTGCCCCGCCAGCGCAAACGAGACGTCATGCCTCAATGCGCTGATTCATCAGATTGAGCAGCTCAAAACGCAGTGTGCAATTCCTTCATTCGCCCAGGCGCTTAAAGAGGGACGACAGGCGTATTCACAACGAATCCCGGTCATGGTTCAGGCGGCGCTGGCTGATGTGACGTTAAGAACCAACCCGCGTACCGCCGATGCCAGCGCGATCCGGGAACTTCTTGAGGCGTTGTCATGAATACCGTCAGCGCCATTGAACAGGATAGCTATGATGCGCAAACCATACGCGATCGAGTACGTGCTGCGGGCGTGGTTGGCGCCGGGGGGGCGGGTTTTCCCGCCCACGTCAAACTACAGGCGCAGGTTGAGATCTTTTTGGTTAATGCTGCTGAATGTGAACCGATGCTCAAGGTTGATCAGCAATTAATGGCGCAGCAGCCCGCGCGCCTGATTCGCGGCGTGCAGTACGCCATGAAGGCAACCGGCGCACGCGAGGGGATTATTGCGTTAAAAGAAAAATACCACGATGCGATTGAGGCATTAACCCCCCTGCTACCTTCCAGTATCAGGCTGCATATTTTACCGGATGTCTACCCGGCCGGGGACGAAGTGCTGACCATCTGGATGGCGACAGGCCGACGCGTTCCGCCTGCGGCGTTACCGGTGAGCGTCGGCGTGGTGGTCAATAATGTTCAGACCGTACTGAATATCGCCCGTGCGGTAGAACAACAGTATCCCGTAACGCGCCGCACTCTTACCGTTAACGGCGCGGTTGCGAGGCCGCTGACCGTCACCGTCCCTGTCGGTATGTCTTTACGCGACGTCTTAGCGCTTGCAGGCGGCGCCACCGTTGATGACCCTGGATTGGTTAACGGCGGCCCCATGATGGGAAGCCTGGTGTCATCGCTGGATTCACCGGTGACAAAGACCACCGGCGGCCTGTTGGTGTTACCGAAAACCCATCCCTTGATTCAGCGGCGAATGCAGGATGAACGCACCGTTTTGTCTGTTGCAAAAACCGTTTGCGAGCAATGCCGGTTATGTACTGATTTATGCCCCAGGCATTTGATCGGCCATGAGTTATCTCCCCATTTACTGGTACGCGCGGTGAACTATCAACAGGCCGCGACACCGCAACTCCTGCTTAGCGCGCTGACGTGTTCAGAATGCAACGTTTGCGAAAGCGTGGCATGCCCGGTGGGGATCTCCCCCATGCGCATTAACCGCATGCTGAAACGTGAGCTACGGGCGCAAAACCTCCGTTACGAAGGCCCGCTGAATCCCGCCGATGAAATGGCGAAATATCGGCTGGTGCCGGTTAAGCGATTGATTACCAAACTAGGGCTCAGCGACTGGTATCACGACGCGCCGTTAACGGACGTCGCCCCTTCAACAGACAAAACGACGCTGCTCTTGCGTCAGCATATTGGCGCCAGCGCCGTTCCCTGCGTGCAAAAAGGTGAACGCGTTGTCCGTGGACAGTGTGTCGCCGATATGCCATCTGACGCGTTAGGCGCTGCCGTTCACGCCAGTATTGACGGCATTGTCAGCGACATTACTGAACACGCCATCACGGTTGTAAGAGGTTAACCATGTCTCAGGCTATAGGTATTTTAGAACTCACCAGCATCGCTAAAGGAATGGAAGCAGGCGATGCCATGCTGAAAAGCGCCAGCGTCAATTTACTGGTCAGTAAAACAATCTGTCCGGGTAAATTTTTACTGATGCTGGGCGGCGATGTCGGTGCGGTACAGCAGGCCATCGAAACGGGCACATCGCTGGCCGCAGACATGCTCGTGGATAGTCTGGTGCTGCCGAATATTCATGCCAGCGTACTGCCTGCGGTCAGCGGATTGAACAGCGTTGATCAACGTCAGGCCGTAGGGATCGTGGAAACCTGGAGCGTAGCAGCCTGTATCAGTGCCGCCGATCGCGCCGTTAAAGCCTCCAACGTGACGCTGGTGCGTGTCCATATGGCGTTCGGTATTGGCGGAAAATGTTACATGGTGGTGGCAGGCGATGTCTCCGATGTCAACAACGCCGTTACGGTAGCCAGTGAAAGCGCAGGCGAAAAAGGACTGCTGGTTTACCGCGCCGTGATCCCCCGTCCGCATGAAGCCATGTGGCGACAGATCGTGGAGGGATGATGGAAAAGCAACCGACAACGGAACGCATGATTCAGGAGTATGTTCCCGGGAAACAGGTGACGCTGGCGCATCTGATTGCTAACCCAGGCAAAGATCTCTTTAAAAAACTGGGTCTGCCGGATGCGGTGTCCGCTATTGGGATCCTGACCATTACGCCCAGCGAAGCCTCGATTATTGCCTGCGATATCGCCACCAAATCCGGCGCGGTCGAGATTGGTTTTCTTGACCGTTTCACCGGGGCCGTCGTGCTGACCGGCGATGTCTCAGCCGTCGAGTATGCGTTAAATCAGGTGACCAGAACATTGGGAGAAATGATGCGTTTTACCGCCTGCCCAATTACCCGGACATAACGCCATGAAACGCATTATGTTAATCGGCCCCAGCCAGTGCGGGAAAACCTCTCTTACACAGAGTCTGAACGGCGAAGCGCTTCATTACCAGAAAACACAGGCTATTGTCTGGTCGCCCGGCACGATCGATACGCCGGGCGAATATCTGGAGAACCGCTGTCTGTATAGCGCGCTGCTGGCAAGCGCCTGTGAAGCCGACATTATCGCGCTGGTTCTTAATGCCGATGCGCCGTGGTCGCCCTTCTCCCCCGGTTTTACCGGCCCAATGAACAGACCCGTTATCGGGATCGTCACCAAATCTGATTTGGCGGATTCGTCACGTATCTCATGCGTGGAGAACTGGCTGATTCAAGCCGGTGCGCAGAAAATTTTTGTCACCAGCGCGCTGATGGAATCCGGGATTGATGAAATGTTTGTTTTTCTGAGTGCTAAGGAACCCTTATGTCTCACAAAATAATGGCGATTAACGCCGGTAGCTCGTCGCTAAAATTCCAGTTGCTGGCAATGCCGCAGGGCGAAATGATCTGCCAGGGATTAATCGAACGTATCGGAATGGCGAACGCCAGAGTCACAATGAAAACATCCGCGCAAAAATGGCAGGAAACGGCCCCCATCGCCGATCACCGCGAAGCCGTTACCCTGCTGCTGGATAAGCTCCTCAGTCATCACATCATTAATACCTTACAGGATATTGACGGCGTGGGTCACCGCGTGGCGCACGGCGGAGAGTTCTTTAAGGATTCGGCGCGCGTGACCGATGAAACGCTCGCTCAAATTGAGCGCCTTGCCGAACTAGCCCCGTTGCATAACCCGGTTAACGCGCTCGGTATTCATATTTTTCGCCAGTTGTTACCCTCAACGCCTTCTGTGGCCGTATTCGATACCGCCTTTCATCAGACGCTGGACGAGTCGGCCTATATTTACCCTCTGCCCTGGCGTTATTACGCCGAGCTGGGTATTCGCCGCTATGGTTTTCACGGTACCAGCCATAAATATGTCAGCACGGCATTAGCTGAAAGACTGGGCATCCCGCTCAGCGCCTTACGCGTTATTTGCTGCCATCTGGGTAATGGCAGCAGCATTTGCGCTATCAAAGGGGGGCAATCCATCAATACATCAATGGGATTTACGCCGCAATCAGGCGTGATGATGGGAACCCGTAGCGGAGACATCGATCCCTCCATTCTGCCCTGGATTGCAGAACGTGAAGGGAAGACGCCCCAGCAGCTTAATTATTTATTAAACAATGAGTCGGGGCTGCTGGGCATTTCCGGCGTTTCGCATGATTACCGCGACGTTGAGCAGGCCGCCGATGGCGGAAATCGCCGGGCGGCGCTTGCGCTTACGCTATTCGCTGAGCGCATTCGCGCGACAATCGGCAGTTATATCATGCAAATGGGCGGTCTGGATGCGCTCATTTTTACCGGTGGAATCGGCGAAAACTCCGCCCGTGCCAGAGCGGCAGTCTGTCATAATCTGCATTTCCTGGGGCTGAGTATTGATGAGGAAAAAAACCTGCGCAACGCTACGTTTATTCAGGCAGAAAACGCAGTGGTGAAAGTGGCGGTCATTAATACCAATGAAGAGCTTATGATCGCGCAAGATGTGATGCGGATTGCGTTAAGTGACAAGGTCACATTTGACGTTTCCGCCTGATTTTGCCCGACTGCAACTTGCGGAAAATCATGGTAATAGCGCAATCGCCGTGACACTATGCGCCGAGGATTGCTGACCAGAAAGGTGAAAACGTGGCTGTTGCGCAATGCCCCGCGTCATGCGGAGAACTTATCCAGGGCTGGATTCTGGGCAGTGAGAAACTGGTCTCCTGCCCTGTCGAATGGTACAGCACAGTGGAAGTAAGCTCGGGCGCTCCCCTTGCGGATGAGCGCCCCCTTTCACGCGCAATGGTCAATCGGCTACTGGAATACTGGCGCTACCCTGCGCAGTGGAGCCAGGAGATTCGGATCACAGTGCATTCCACCATTCCCGTCGCCAAAGGAATGGCCAGCAGTACCGCAGATATCGCGGCAACGGCGGTCGCAACCGCACACCATCTGGGGCATACGCTGGATGAACCCACGCTTGCACATCTGTGTGTTTCGCTTGAACCCACCGACAGCACCATTTTCCGTCAACTGACGCTTTTCGATCACAATGACGCCTCTACGCAAATGGCTTGTGAAACGCAGCCACAGCTTGATCTTTTAGTCCTCGAAAGCCCAATAACGTTGCGCACGGCGGATTATCACCGCATCCCCCGACTGGAACGTCTGCATGCGGGGGCGGCGATGTTGCAGCAGGCATGGGAGAGAGTGCAGGAAGCCTGCATAACGCAAAACCCTCGTCGGATGGGGGAAGCCGCCACGCTCAGCGCTATCGCCAGCCAACAACTGTTACCAAAGCCAGGCTTTGATGCCCTGTTGGCGCTGGTGGAAGCCTGTGATTTATACGGTCTGAATGTGGCGCACAGCGGAAGCGTTGTCGGGCTGATGCTGGACAGGCAGCGCCATGACGTTGACCATATTAAGTGGGAACTCGCACAACGAAAACTGACGGAACACTGGCCCGATCAGCATTTGCTGAAGATGGTCACTGGCGGGGTTGAATTGCAGTGAGGAACTCGCGGTGTTCCCCACTGCCACAGGCTGTTACTCTGCTTTTGCGTCGCCGTTTTTCATTTCGCCCATCGCTTTCAGCTTTTTAGAAATGTCGCGGCGTTCTTTAGAAATTTCTGCGTTTTTGATGATGTAATCATCAACGCGGTCCTCATAGTCGCTCTTCATGCTGGCGATGATGCCCTGGATCGCTTCAACGCTCATACCTGGCTTGATGTAATCGCTCAGGTTGTCCAGCAGCAGAACACGCTTCTGGTTGTCACGGATCTTTTTCTCAACGTCCTGGATTTCACGTTGCAGTTTGTTCTTACGGCGGAACAGACGAACAAATTCCAGTACGTCCTGGAAAGAAGGCTTGTTGGTTTCCATTTTTACACCCCTGATAATGTGAGATTCGGATTCGTTTAAGCAACCGCTATACGTTAGGGTAAACATTACTTTTAGCCGTTGCAGATGACAATGGTTTTATCCTTTTTCAGTATCATACCCTTAATCGGTGCTGAATCGAAGCAGCAGCCGAATCACGAGCGTCATCTGCTTTTTATTTGCGCAATGCCCGGCAGATCAAATGGGAGAGCAGCTCCAGTTGCCGCGCCGTCTCCATACTTAGCCAAACATAGCCATGAATAGGCGTTTCAGCCACGGTATTGCCATGATGCTCGTTTATCAACTGGCGCAGCTCCGCGACAATCTCATTGAGTTTTTCCGTGTTTGCCAGTACCGGTTGTGGGTTGCCTTCGAACAGCGCATGGGCGATGGTGAGCAACGTTTGCTGCGTCATTTGCTGCGTTTCGCGCAGCGTATGCGCATTCAGCATCACAAAATGGCTGGCACGAGATGCCCAGTGCGCATTAATTTGCAGCTCAAGCATACAGACCAGATTGCGGTTCACGGTTTGAATCGCTTCGAATATCGACTTTTGAATGCGGGTTTCTTTGCTGGCTGGCGTAATCAGCCCACGCATTTTGACGACGTCGCTCAGCAGTTTCTGTAAATGCTTCTCCAGCCGGGGACGCTCTAACAAATTTGGCGACAACGCGGCCTGATAGACCCGATTGTACGCCGTCACACAATGCGCCATCTGAATACGCCAGTGTAAAAACGCGCGTTGTGGCCAGATGCCGGTAAACAGCATCGCCAGCAGCGAACCTAAAATAACATCCCCGCCGCGCCACAATGCCGTGTTCATGTCGCCTGCCGGCGCGCCTACCACCACGGCGAGCGTGATGCCGATCAACAGAGCCTGATACGGCTTTTTCCCTAACGCCAGCCAACCGCACAAGAACATTGCCGCAGCGCACCAGATCAACATCAGCGGGAGGGAAAAAAGCTCCAGACGTAACGCTACAAGACCTAATACCGATCCCAGAATCGTGCCGCCGATGCGCTCAAACGCACGGGGAACCACGTTCCCCCAAAAGGAGATCGGCCCCATAATGACGACCAGTGTGATCAGCGGCCAGGTGCCTTCCGGGATGTTGAACAGTCGAACTAGCAGGAAAGTGAGAATAAACGCCAGCGCAATGCGAATGCCGTGTACAACACGATAATGGCGATATAAACGAATTTCAAAGGGACTCAGCGATTTATCAGCCCGCACTCACGCACTCCGTCTGGAAATGACCAAAAAACGAATTGTACCCGCTTTTGCAGCGAAAATATCACTATAGCGGACAGGACTCGCACGTAAACTGCCCCGTCACGACGCCTATCCGCCGGGTACTGCGTACAATTTACACAGGGCTATTTCGACTGTACGGGTACATACATTTCAATGTCCCAGTACCCGTCTTCCGTTCCATTGTTAAGATAGACCTCAAAACACGGTTTAGCCGCTATCTGGTAGTGATTGTCCTGTAACAGGCTATTGAAAAACTGATACCAGGGCGTCGCGAAATCATGATTCTCAACGCGCGCCACCGCTGTCGCATACTGCCCGCCGGCGATCTCCGTCAGGATGACGCCTTCGCTATTTTTCGGAATGGTGAAATTATCCGGGACAGACACCACCGTATCGCAGCGGAGTTTTTCCGCCGGAACCTCATCTGGATTATCGTAGTAAACCGCGATCCATTCGAGCGGAACAACCTGATTCCCGTCAACCCACATCATAAGTTGTTCAAAACCTTGCTTCACCGTTTTTTCCCACGGGCCGACCATGTGAAAACCGGCGATATTACGCTTCTCTGCCTGCCTGATTTCGTAGTCCATACTGCCTCCGATAGTTTCACTGAGACTGATAGCACACCGTCGACCCGATGGCGCTGCGCGTATCAGGTCGACGGTGTTCCATAATGCATTGAAGTCAGCGCCGGATAAGGAAGCGATGTCCCCTCCGGCAAATCTTATACTGTATATAAACACAGCATAAGATTTTGCATATAAAGGTCACAAGGAAATCATGATGAGTATGTGAGCAGACTCGCACTCTTACCAGTCTGCCGTGTCAGAAAAGGGGGTTACGCCTTATGGTGGAAGTAATCGCTCAGTCGGGAAAAAACGCCGCCTTTGCCAACAGACTCCAGCGTCACCAGAGGCCAGTGCGCCACCAGTTTATCCCGATCGTATAGCTCAATTTCACCAACCCGCTGATGTGCGGCAATAGGGGCTTCAAGTTCTTTTTTATCAAGGGCATACCGGGCCTTAATATGCGGAATTTCGGTTTTCGGCAGCGCCATCCAGAAATCCTGCTCGGTGCCCAGAGCAATATTTTCTTTATCGCCGTACCAGATACGTTCCGTGCCAACCTGTTTGCCACTGCGTAAAATTTGTACCGTATCGAAATTTTGCTGTCCCCATTGCAACAACTTACGTGCCTGATCTTCGCGCCCTTTCGCGCTTTCCGCGCCCATCACAACGGCGATAAGACGACGCTGCCCGTCCACGGCGGAGGCAATCAGGTTAAAACCCGCGCCGGAGGTATGGCCGGTTTTCAACCCGTCGATATTCATGGTTTTATCCCACAGCAGTCCGTTACGGTTCTGCTGGGTAATACCGTTCCATGTCAGGCTCTTTTCACTGTACATATGATAAAACTCAGGCTCACCGTGAATAATGGCGCGGGACAATACCGCCAGATCATAGGCTGAGCTGTGCTGGCCTGGCGCATCCAGTCCGTGTACCGTTTCAAAATGGGTATCCTGCAACTTCAGGGTTTCAACGTAGTGATTCATCATGGCGACGAACTGCGGTTGCCCTCCGGCGATGTAATCCGCCAGCGCAACGCAGGCATCGTTTCCAGAGTCAACAATCAGCCCCCGGCTGAGATCCCGAACCGAAACGCGCTCCCCTTGTTTCAGAAACATTAATGAAGATCCCACAAACACCGGGTTGTCTTTGGCCCAGGCATCACGTCCAACGGTTACGATATCGTCCGGGCTAATACGATGGCTGTCGATAGCGCGATCGACAACATAGCCGGTCATCAGCTTGGTCAGGCTGGCCGGGTTACGCCGCTGATGTTCATTACCTGCGGTCAGAATTTGACCCGTGGTGTAATCCATAAGTACCCATGACCCTGCCTGAATGGCCGGAGGCTGGGGAGAAAAATCTGGCACATTGGCAGCCAGAGCGGAAGAAAGATTCATCGCGAGAAGTGAAGCGGCAATAAACAAACGGCGTTTCAACACTATTTCCTCAGGAAAGTCATAATTTGCCGTTCTTTTTACGGAAGTTCTGATAAACAAACAGGGATAAATTGCAAGAAAATGTGACATAACGCACGTTTTTCTATGCAGTGCCGGACAGTGTAACCTTAACGCTCCCAATAACGACTCAGAAGCTGATAACACCGCCAGGATTTGATACCCTGCTGCGCAGAACCGCGCAAACACACAGTAACGGATAGAACTGAACAATGAATGACGGCAAGCAGCACCCTACCTTCCTGTTCCATGACTACGAAACCTTCGGGACTCACCCGGCGCTGGACAGACCCGCACAGTTTGCCGCCATCCGCACGGATAGCGACTTTAATATTATTGGCGAACCTGAAGTCTTTTACTGCAAGCCCGCCGATGATTACCTGCCTCAGCCAGGCGCTGTGCTCATCACCGGGATTACGCCGCAGGAAGCGCGCGACAAAGGAGAGAACGAAGCCGCCTTTGCCAGACGTATTCATTCGCTGTTCACCGTGCCAAAGACCTGTGTCGTCGGCTACAACAATGTCCGTTTTGATGATGAAGTCACGCGTAACATTTTGTATCGCAACTTCTACGATCCCTATGCCTGGAGCTGGCAGCACGACAACTCGCGCTGGGATTTGCTGGATGTGATGCGCGCCTGCTATGCCCTGCGCCCGGAAGGCATAAACTGGCCGGAAAATGACGACGGATTGCCCAGCTTCCGCCTTGAGCACTTGACCAAAACCAACGGGATCGAACATGCCAACGCGCACGATGCAATGGCAGACGTGTACGCCACCATCGCTATGGCGCAACTGGTGAAGTCGCGCCAGCCGCGTCTGTTTGACTACCTTTACACGCATCGCAACAAACATAAACTGGCGGCGTTGATCGATGTGCCGCAAATGAAACCGCTAGTACATATCTCCGGTATGTTTGGCGCCTGGCGCGGCAACACCAGTTGGGTTGCGCCGCTGGCCTGGCATCCAGAAAACCGCAACGCGGTCATTATGGTGGATCTGGCGGGCGATATGTCGCCATTACTGGAGCTGGACAGCGATACCCTGCGCGAGCGGTTATATACCGCTAAAGCCGATCTCGGCGATAATGCCGCGGTTCCGGTAAAACTGGTACACATCAATAAATGCCCGGTACTGGCTCAGGCTAATACGCTCCGCCCGGAGGATGCCGATCGCCTGGGGATTAACCGTCAGCACTGTCTCGATAACCTGAAAGTGCTGCGCGATAATCCGCAGGTACGCGATAAGGTTGTGGCAATCTTCGCTGAGGCCGAGCCGTTTACGCCGTCTGAAAACGTCGATGCGCAGCTATACAATGGCTTTTTCAGCGACGCCGATCGTGCCGCCATGAAAATCGTGCTGGAAACCGAACCGCGCAATTTGCCCGCGCTGGATATTACGTTTGTCGATAAGCGGATTGAAAAACTGCTGTTCAACTATCGCGCCCGTAACTTCCCGGGGACGCTGGATGAAACCGAACAGCAACGCTGGCTGGAGCATCGTCGTCAGGTGTTTACGCCAGAGTTTTTGCAACGGTATGCGGAAGAGTTACAGATGCTGTATCAGCAATATGCTGACGACAAAGAGAAACTGGCATTGCTGAAATCACTCTGGCAGTACGCAGAAGAGATTGTCTGAGGAGCCACGCGTCGCTTTTGCCGGATGGCGGCGTAAGCGCCTTATCCGGCCTACAAACAGTGAGGAGTGTAGGCCTGATAAGCGAAGCGCCATCAGGCGTTGGCGTTGTGCCGGAGGGCGACCGATGACCTTATCCGGCCTACAGATTTTTGCATAAAAAAACCGGAGAACATGTCTCCGGTTTTTTACCTGTGAAAGGTCATTTCATTACTGTGCGATATCTTCGTACTGCGGTACCGGATTGCGGAAGCTTTTGGTCACGCAAGCCAGATACACCAGGCCAATACCCGCCCAGATCAAACCCAGAGTCATTGAGCTTTCTTCCAGGTTGATCCACAGTGCGCCAACAGTCAGCGCGCCGCACACCGGCAGAACCAGATAGTTGAAGTGGTCTTTCAGCGTTTTGTTGCGCTTCTCACGAATCCAGAACTGGGAAATCACGGAGAGGTTCACGAAGGTAAACGCCACCAGCGCACCGAAGTTGATCAGCGCCGTCGCCGTGACCAGATCAAAGTTAATCGCCAGCAGTGCGATCGCGCCAACCAGCAGCACGTTCCACGCCGGAGTACGCCATTTCGGATGAACGTAGCCGAAGAAACGCGTCGGGAATACGCCGTCACGACCCATGACGTACATCAGACGGGAAACGCCCGCGTGTGCCGCCATACCGGATGCCAGTACGGTCACGCTGGAGAAAATCAGCACGCCCCACTGGAAGGTTTTACCCGCAACGTACAGCATGATTTCAGGCTGTGATGCATCCGGGTCCTTAAAGCGCGAAATATCCGGGAAGTACAGTTGCAGGAAATAAGACGCCGCGATAAAGATCAGGCCGCCAATCAGCGCCGTCAGGAAAATCGCGCGCGGAATAACGCGCTCCGCGTCTTTAGTCTCTTCAGACAGAGAAGAGATACCGTCAAAGCCGAGGAACGAGAAGCACAGGATTGTCGCACCGGTAATCATCGGCACAACGTGCGCGCCTTCAGACCAGAATGGACGGGAGCTTACCAGCGTACCCGCACCTTCGCCGTGAGACACGCCGTAGATAATCAGGCCGACGATCACCGCTACAATCCCCATTTGCAGAATAACAATCAGGGTATTGAAGTTAGCGACGGTCTTGATGCTGCGCAGGTTAGAGATGGTCATAAAGGCCACCAGCGCCACCACAAAGATCCACGACGGCACTGTCGGCACCAGCGCTTCAAAATAAATTTTCGCCAGCAGAATGTTGATCATCGGCATGAACAGGTAGTCCAGCAGCGATGACCAGCCCACCATAAAGCCTACGGTCGGGCTGATGGATTTCTGGGCGTAAGTGTACGCGGAGCCAGCGGACGGAAAACGACGCACCAGTTTACCGTAGCTCAACGCAGTAAAAAGAATCGCGATCAGCGCAAAGGCATATGCCGTCGCAACGTGACCGTCAGTGAGGCCTGAGACGATACCAAATGTATCGAACAGCGTCATCGGCTGCATATAGGCAAGACCCATCATTACAACCGGAATCAACGTAAGCGTCTTACGCAATTCCACGCGAGAGGTGTTTGGAGTAACGTTATGCGACATGGTCATTCCCCTTTACGGCGAATGCCGTCGCGTAAGCAAAAAATTGCCCCATTTTCTGGATTCCTCAGCGACAACAACTGTCGGTTTTTAGTAAGTATCTATCCGGTACGAAGCCCGGCCTCTTTTATTGAATGATTGGTTTGATGCAAAAAAATAACCGACGCGTATTAAAACGTCGGTTAATGTCATTTTTTGCAAGCGGCGCATTGTGCACTAAATTAAGGCGAAATGACAAGAGAATGAGAGCCCCGTCAAAAAATATTTTTTATTAACTGTTTGATTTCCCAGCATCCCCCATTGTATAGACGCCAGCAATAGCACTATTTGCTAAAATTTTATCTCGCCACCACGCGCTGGCCAGTCCGGCCGTCTGTTCGTTCCAGCCCATCCACACCGGCTCCGACACGATCTGCGCTGCCACGTTCTTCTCAATAAGCGCACCGCTGTCCAGAAAGCGTTGCGCCAGATAGCGCGGTAAATACCCACATCCCAGGCCGCTGATTTGCAGTTCCAGTTTGGTTTTAAAATCAAAAACCGTTATGGCTTCCTGATCATCAAGCAATTGCGCGCTTGCCGAACATGCCGGATGCGTCTCATCGCCGACCACAATCGCGCGGAACCGTTTTATTGCGCGCCGACTCAACGGCTCTTCTTCCTGCACCAGTGGATGATGCGGGGCAATCGCAAAAACCTGCTCAAGCTCTCCCAGACGCGCAAAACCGAAACCACTGGCGTAGGGCGGATCGTGCATCGCGCCAACGATGATATCCGCCCGCCCCTGCGTCAGCGCCTCCCAGGAACCGCCCAGTACGCCGTTTATGAATTTCAGGCGCGTTACGCTGTGATGTTGGTAGAAGGATTCAATGAGGGGAGTAAGGAGAGAAAAAGGAAACGTATCGTCCACGCCGATGACCAGTTCGTTCTCCCAGCCTTCGTGAAGTTTGATGGCCTGTTTTTCCAGTTCGCGCACGGTATGCAGAACTTCCCGGCCTTTTTCCAGCAGCATCTGACCGGTGCGGGTAAACTTAGCCCGATGCCCGCTGCGATCCAACAGTTGGATATTCAGATCGCTTTCCAGTTTATGAACGGTATAGCTGAGCGCTGACGGCGTCTTAAACAATTTTGCCGACGCCGCCGCAAAGCTCCCCTCTTTCTCTAACGCATCGAGAATCATCAGAACGTCCAGCAGTGGTTTCATACTCGCCCCCTTGCGGTGTCTGGCGGTAGTCTGCTGGCGCGTCACTCCATCGGCATCACCAGCGGGTCGGGATACTGGTATTCAAACCCGAGTTCATTACAAATCCGGCTGCCATCAATAATCTTGCCTTTATCGTTACTCTGGCTTTCCAGAAAATGCGGCGGTTCCATACCCAGCAAACGCGCCATCTGCGGATAAAACACATTACGCGCCGGATGCGAAGGCGCACATATATTATAGATGTGTCCCCCTTTAGGTGCCTGTAACAGCAGAGTAATAGCGGCAATCACATCTTCCAGGTGGACCAGATTCACACCTTGCTGACCGTCAGGCGCGGTTTTACCGGCAAAGAAACGCCCCGGATGCCGTCCTGGCCCTACCAGCCCGGACAGACGCAGAATATCGACGGAGGTGCCGGGCAGATTGTGCAGCCAGTCTTCGAGTTCCTTCAGGATGCGCCCACTCGCCGTGACGGGATTACGCGGCGTAGTCTCTTTCACAATGCCGTGCACATCGCCGTATACTGACGTGGAACTGGTAAAAATGATACGCGGAACGTGATACGCCAGCGCGCTGTCGACCACCTCCTGTATTGCCTGGCGGTAAAAATCTTCCCCCGGCCCGCTACGGCGAGCGGGCAGCGTAATGACCAGAGCATCCACATCCATCAGCGCATCAAGATCGTCCGTTTCGCAAACCAGCTCAGGTTCCAGGCGTAGCGGATAGCTCTCAATGCCGCTCATGCGGGCCGCTTCCACGCCATCCTGCGTGGTTTTCGTGCCAGTAACCTGCCAGCCTCTTGCCGTCAGCGACATCGCCAGCGGCATTCCTAACCATCCTAAACCGACAATTGCGACCTTTTTCATGCGTTCTCTCCTGACTTTAACGCCATCTTATCTAAGGCTACGCCAGCCCGCCGGGACTGACAATTCATACCTTCAATATGAAATGAATTAATGATGAAAAAAAGCCCTTGCTTTCCGGCGCTAAAGTGGTTTAGGTTAAAAGGCATCAAATGAATAAGCATTCATCGAGAATTTTATGACACGCGTTCAATTTAAACACCACCATCATCACCATCATCCTGACTAGTCTTTCAGGCGATGTGTGCTGGAAGACGTTCAGATCTTCCAGTGGTGCATGAACGCATGAGAAAGCCCCCGGAAGATCATTCTTCCGGGGGCTTTTTTTTGTGCGCGATTCAGACCGGTTCAGACAGGATAAAGAGGAAAAAAGAATGTTAGATAACACCCGTTTACGCATAGCTATTCAGAAATCAGGCCGTTTAAGCGATGATTCACGCGAATTACTGGCCCGCTGCGGTATTAAAATCAACCTGCACACCCAGCGTCTGATTGCGATGGCGGAGAATATGCCAATTGATATTCTGCGCGTGCGTGATGACGATATTCCCGGCCTGGTCATGGATGGCGTGGTCGATCTGGGGATCATCGGGGAAAACGTTCTGGAAGAAGAGCTGTTGAGCCGCCGCGCGCAGGGCGAAGACCCGCGCTACTACACCCTGCGCCGTCTCGACTTCGGCGGCTGCCGTCTCTCGCTGGCCACCGCCGTCGATGAAGCCTGGGACGGCCCGGCTTCTCTTGACGGTAAGCGCATCGCTACCTCTTACCCGCACCTGCTTAAGCGTTATCTGGATCAGAAAGGCGTGTCGTTTAAATCCTGTCTGTTAAACGGTTCTGTTGAAGTCGCTCCGCGTGCGGGTCTGGCCGATGCCATCTGCGATCTGGTGTCGACCGGGGCGACGCTGGAAGCCAACGGTCTGCGTGAAGTCGAGGTGATTTACCGCTCTAAAGCCTGCCTGATCCAGCGTGATGGCGAAATGGCCGAAGCCAAACAACAGCTTATCGACAAACTGCTGACCCGTATTCAGGGCGTTATTCAGGCGCGTGAATCCAAATACATCATGATGCATGCGCCAAGCGAGCGTCTGGATGAAGTCATCGCCCTGCTGCCGGGCGCAGAGCGTCCGACCATTCTGCCGCTGGCGGGCGATCAGCAGCGCGTCGCCATGCACATGGTCAGCAGCGAAACCCTGTTCTGGGAAACGATGGAAAAACTGAAAGCGCTCGGTGCCAGCTCTATTCTGGTGCTGCCAATTGAAAAGATGATGGAGTGACGGCCATGAGCTTTAATACAATCATCGACTGGAATAGCTGCAATACTGAACAGCAGCGTGCATTGCTGATGCGTCCGGCTATTTCCGCCTCCGACAGCATTACCCGTACCGTCGCAGAGATCCTGGATAATGTGAAATCACGCGGTGATGACGCCCTGCGCGAATACAGCGCGAAGTTTGATAAAACGAACGTCGCAGCGCTGAAAGTGTCCGCCGAAAAGATTGCCGCGGCCAGCGCGCGTCTGAGCGACGATCTTAAACAGGCGATGGCGGTAGCGGTAAAAAACATCGAAACCTTCCACAATGCGCAAAAACTACCGGCAGTAGATGTTGAAACCCAGCCCGGCGTTCGCTGTCAGCAGGTGACGCGCCCTGTCGCATCTGTCGGCCTGTATATCCCGGGCGGCTCTGCCCCGCTCTTCTCCACCGTATTAATGCTCGCCACGCCCGCGCGTATTGCCGGATGCAAAAAAGTGGTGCTGTGCTCGCCACCGCCTATCGCGGATGAAATCCTTTACGCTGCGCAGTTGTGCGGCGTGCAGGAAATCTTCAACGTCGGCGGTGCCCAGGCCATTGCCGCTCTGGCGTTCGGCAGCGAATCCGTGCCAAAAGTGGACAAAATTTTTGGCCCCGGCAACGCGTTTGTCACCGAGGCGAAACGCCAGGTCAGCCAGCGTCTCGACGGCGCGGCAATTGATATGCCTGCCGGCCCTTCTGAAGTACTGGTGATCGCCGACAGCGGCGCCACGCCGGATTTCGTGGCGTCTGACCTGCTCTCTCAGGCGGAACACGGCCCGGATTCTCAGGTCATCCTGCTGACCCCGGATGCCGGTATTGCACAGAACGTCGCGGAGGCCGTCGAACGCCAGTTAGCGGAGTTACCGCGTGCGGAAACGGCGCGTCAGGCATTAAGCGCCAGCCGTCTGATCGTGACGAAAGATTTAGCCCAGTGCGTCGCCATCTCGAACCAGTATGGGCCGGAACACCTGATCATTCAGACCCGTAAGGCACGCGATCTGGTGGAGGATATTACCAGCGCGGGTTCCGTTTTTCTCGGTGACTGGTCACCGGAATCCGCAGGCGACTACGCTTCCGGCACTAATCATGTGCTGCCGACCTATGGTTATACCGCCACCTGCTCCAGCCTCGGTCTGGCGGATTTCCAGAAACGCATGACCGTTCAGGAATTGTCGCAGGCGGGTTTCTCCGCACTGGCATCCACCATTGAAACGCTGGCTGCGGCAGAACGGCTGACCGCCCACAAAAATGCTGTCACCCTGCGCGTTAACGCCCTTAAGGAGCAAGCATGAGCACTGAAAATACCCGCAGCGTCACCGACTTAGCCCGGGAAAACGTTCGCAACCTGACGCCGTACCAGTCCGCTCGCCGTCTGGGCGGTAATGGCGATGTCTGGCTGAATGCCAATGAGTTCCCGACGGCAGTGGAGTTTCAGCTGACTCAGCAAACGCTCAACCGCTACCCGGAATGCCAGCCAAAAGCGGTTATTGAAAATTATGCGCAGTACGCCGGAGTGAACCCCGGGCAAGTGCTGGTCAGCCGTGGCGCAGACGAAGGTATTGAACTGCTGATTCGCGCATTCTGCGAACCGGGGAAAGATGCGATTCTCTATTGTCCGCCAACGTACGGCATGTACAGCGTCAGCGCGGAAACCATTGGCGTTGAATGCCGGACGGTTCCGACGCTGGAAAACTGGCAGTTGGATCTGCGGGGCATCGCCGATAAACTCGACGGCGTTAAAGTGGTGTTTGTATGCAGCCCCAACAACCCGACCGGGCAGCTTATCAATCCACAGGATTTACGTACTCTGCTGGAAATGACGCGCGGCAACGCCATTGTGGTGGCGGATGAAGCCTATATTGAATTCTGCCCACAGGCGACGCTGGCTGGCTGGCTCTCTGAATACCCGCATCTGGTGGTGTTACGCACGCTCTCCAAAGCCTTTGCGCTCGCCGGTCTGCGCTGCGGATTTACGCTGGCGAATGAAGAGGTCATCAACCTGCTGCTGAAAGTCATCGCCCCCTACCCGCTCTCTACACCGGTCGCCGATATTGCCGCTCAGGCGTTGACGCCGCAAGGCGTCAACGCGATGCGCGAACGGGTGGCGCAGATTCTGCTGGAACGTCAGTATCTGGTTAATGCGCTGAAAGAGATTACCTGCGTAGAACAGGTGTTCGATTCAGAAACCAATTACATTCTGGCACGTTTTACCGCGTCAAGTAGCGTGTTTAAATCTCTGTGGGATCAGGGCATTATCTTACGTGATCAGAATAAACAACCTTCTTTAAGCGGCTGTCTGCGTATCACTGTTGGAACCCGCGAAGAAAGCCAGCGCGTCATTGACGCCTTACGTGCGGAGCAAGTATGAGCCAGAAGTATCTTTTTATTGACCGTGATGGAACCCTGATTGCCGAACCGCCGAGTGATTTTCAGGTGGATCGTTTTGACAAACTCGCCTTTGAACCGGACGTGGTGCCGGTTCTGCTGAAGCTGCAAAAAGCCGGCTTTAAGCTGGTGATGATAACCAACCAGGACGGGCTGGGAACGCAGAGCTTCCCGCAGGCAGACTTCGACGGCCCGCACGACCTGATGATGCAGGTTTTCACCTCCCAGGGCGTACTGTTTGATGAAGTGCTGATCTGCCCGCACCTGCCAGTGGATGAGTGCGACTGCCGTAAGCCGAAGGTAAAGCTGGTTGAACGTTATCTGGCTGAACAGGCGATGGATAGCGCCAACAGCTACGTGATTGGCGATCGCGCTACCGACATCCAGTTGGCCGAAAACATGGGCATTAACGGGTTACGTTATAACCGTGAAACCCTGAACTGGACGATGATTGGCGAACAGCTGACAAAACGCGACCGCTATGCCCACGTTGAGCGCGATACCAAAGAAACGCAGATTGACGTCAAGGTGTGGCTGGATCGCGAAGGCGGCAGCAAGATCAATACCGGCGTGGGCTTCTTTGACCATATGCTCGATCAGATCGCCACGCATGGCGGTTTCCGTATGGAGATCGCGGTCAAGGGCGACCTCTATATTGACGATCACCACACGGTAGAAGATACCGGTCTGGCGCTGGGTGAGGCGCTAAAACTGGCGTTGGGCGATAAGCGCGGCATCAACCGCTTCGGTTTTGTACTGCCGATGGACGAATGCCTGGCGCGTTGTGCACTGGATATCTCCGGGCGCCCGCACCTGGAATATAAAGCCGAGTTTACCTATCAGCGCGTGGGCGATCTGAGCACCGAGATGGTTGAACACTTCTTCCGCTCGCTCTCCTACACCATGGGCGTGACGCTGCACCTGAAGACCAAAGGTAAAAACGATCACCACCGTGTAGAAAGCCTGTTTAAAGCGTTTGGCCGCACGTTGCGCCAGGCCATTCGGGTAGAAGGCGACACGCTGCCTTCTTCTAAAGGAGTGCTGTGATGAACGTCGTCATCCTTGATACCGGCTGCGCCAACCTGAACTCGGTGAAATCCGCCGTGGCGCGCCACGGTTATGATCCGCAGGTCAGCCGCGACCCGGAGGTCGTCTTAAAAGCTGACAAACTCTTCCTGCCCGGCGTGGGAACCGCCCAGGCGGCGATGGATCAGTTGCGCGAGCGTGAGCTTGTCGAATTGATTAAGGCTTGTACCCAGCCCGTTCTGGGAATTTGTTTAGGCATGCAGATCCTCGGGCGCCACAGTGAAGAGACAAACGGCGTCGACCTTCTGGGCATTATTGACCAGGACGTCCCGAAGATGACCGATTTTGGCCTGCCGCTCCCGCATATGGGCTGGAACCGCGTTTACCCGCAGGCGGGTAATCGTCTTTTCCAGGGCATTGAAGATGGCGCCTGGTTCTACTTTGTTCACAGCTACGCTATGCCCGTCAATCCGTGGACCATTGCTCAATGCAACTACGGCGAACCCTTCACTGCGGCAGTGCAAAAAGACAATTTCTTCGGCGTGCAGTTCCACCCGGAACGCTCCGGCACCGCTGGCGCGCAGTTGCTGAAAAACTTCCTGGAGATGTGATGATTATTCCGGCATTAGATTTGATCGATGGCACCGTAGTGCGTCTCCATCAGGGCGACTACGCCCGGCAGCGTGATTACGGTAACGATCCCCTTCCCCGTCTGCGGGATTATGCCGCCCAGGGCGCCGAAGTGCTGCATCTGGTCGATTTGACCGGGGCGAAAGATCCGGCCAGACGGCAGATCCCGCTGATTAAAACGCTGGTCGCGGGTGTGAACGTGCCCGTGCAGGTTGGCGGCGGCGTGCGTACTGAAGACGATGTTGCGGCGCTGTTGGACGCAGGCGTTGCCCGCGTGGTGGTCGGCTCCACGGCGGTCAAATCTCCCGAGGTGGTCAAAGGCTGGTTTGAGCGCTTTGGCGCTGACGCGCTGGTGCTGGCGCTGGATGTGCGTATTGATGATCGGGGCAACAAACAGGTTGCCGTCAGCGGCTGGCAGGAGAACTCCGGCGTTTCGCTGGAAGAGCTGGTCGAGACTTATCTGTCAGTTGGCCTGAAGCATGTACTGTGCACCGATATCTCCCGTGACGGCACGCTGGCGGGTTCCAACGTCTCACTGTATGACGAAGTGTGCGCGAAATATCCACAGGTCGCCTTTCAGTCTTCCGGCGGAATTGGCGGGATTGAAGACGTGGCCGCTCTGCGCGGCACGGGCGTTCGCGGCGTGATTGTCGGCCGCGCCCTACTGGAAGGTAAATTTACCGTTAAGGAGGCCATCCAATGCTGGCAAAACGTATAATCCCTTGCCTGGACGTACGCGATGGTCAGGTGGTAAAAGGCGTACAGTTCCGCAATCATGAAATCATCGGCGATATCGTCCCGCTGGCAAAACGCTATGCCGATGAAGGTGCAGACGAGCTGGTGTTCTATGATATTACCGCCTCCAGTGACGGGCGCGTGGTTGATAAGAGTTGGGTGTCGCGCGTCGCGGAAGTGATCGACATTCCATTCTGTGTCGCGGGTGGCATCAGGTCTATTGATGACGCCGCTAAAATCCTCTCTTTCGGCGCCGATAAAATTTCCATCAACTCCCCTGCGCTGGCCGATCCAACGCTGATCACCCGTCTTGCTGACCGCTTTGGCGTACAGTGCATTGTCGTGGGCATTGATACCTGGTTTGATGCCGAAACCGGCAAGTATCACGTCAACCAGTATACCGGCGATGAAAGCCGTACCCGCGTGACGCAGTGGGAAACTCTCGACTGGGTGCAGGAAGTGCAAAAACGCGGGGCCGGTGAAATCGTGCTTAACATGATGAATCAGGACGGCGTGCGTAACGGTTACGATCTGGAGCAACTGAAAAAAGTCCGTGACATCTGTCATGTACCGCTGATTGCCTCCGGCGGCGCGGGCACGATGGAGCACTTCCTTGAAGCCTTCCGCGATACCGATGTCGACGGGGCGCTTGCTGCCTCCGTCTTCCACAAACAGATTATTAATATTGGTGAATTAAAAGCGTACCTGGAAGCACAGGGCGTGGAGATCAGGATATGTTAACAGAGCAACAGCGCCGCGAACTCGACTGGGAAAAAACCGACGGATTGATGCCGGTTGTCGTGCAACATGCGGTATCCGGTGAAGTGTTGATGCTGGGTTACATGACCCCTGAAGCGCTGGATAAAACAATCGAAAGCGGCAACGTCACTTTCTTCTCACGAACCAAACAGCGTTTGTGGACCAAAGGCGAAACATCCGGCCACTTCCTGAAGGTAGTCCGCATTGCGCCGGATTGTGATAACGACACACTGCTGGTGCTGGCCAATCCAATTGGACCAACCTGCCACAAAGGCACCAGCAGCTGCTTTGGGGATGCCAGCCATCAGTGGTTATTCCTGTATCAGCTTGAGCAACTGTTAGCCGAGCGTAAAACTGCCGACCCGGCAAGCTCTTACACGGCAAAGCTTTACGCCAGCGGCACCAAGCGTATCGCGCAGAAAGTGGGTGAAGAAGGTGTTGAGACCGCGCTGGCCGCAACGGTACATGACCGTTTTGAGCTGACCAATGAAGCCTCCGACCTGATGTACCACCTGCTGGTGCTGCTACAGGACCAGGACCTCGATTTAACGACCGTCATTGAGAATTTACGTAAGCGTCATCAATAGCTTCAGATACGAAAAAACCGGGCAATGCCCGGTTTTTTGTAGGTCGGATAAGCGTAGCGCCATCCAGGATAACAATAAATTACTGCGCTTTCGGCTTATAGTTACGTAACGCATTACGTCCCAGCACCACACCCGCACCAATCATCCCGCCCAGCAATACCGCCAGAACCAGCGTAATTGCCTTTTTCGGACTGTCACGACGAATCGGTAGCGTCGGCTTCATGACGTAACGGTAGGCGTGAATGGATGCGGTTTCGATTTTCAGATTTCCGATATCCAGCAGATTTTGCTTGGTCTGATAGTAGGCCCCAGAGAAAACCAGCGGACGCGTGGCCTCGTGTTCGATCATTGATTTCAGCGCATCACTACCAAGAAGGAACATACTGTCCTGGGTGACATCCTGAGTTTGCTGAATTTGTGGCTTTATAACATTCGCCTGTTCCGCATAACGCAATGCTTCCTGAATTTGCTTGATACGCAAATCTTTTTGCTCCTGCGCGACCACTTCCTGCGTTTTTAACGAGTCCTCAAGCGTAGTTGTCTGCAACTTGATGTTATCTTTCAGATCCGCTTCCAGTTCTTTCGCAACGCTCTCATCTACCTGCTGGATATACTCTGCTAACTGGCGTTGCGCTCCTTCCGCAGACTCTCCGACGTAAGAGACGGCCAGTGGTAACTGCTGCCCTTTTACTGACTGCTCTATTGTCAGTTTTTCCGGTTTTTCCTGATTATCCAGCGTTTCTGCTAATGCCGAAAAGGACGTGCTAAATCGGCCAATAAAATTCGTCTGAACATCAGTTACCTTGGGCGCATTATCACCGTACAGCACATTCAGCGCGTTGTTGTAGGCAGCAATTTGCCCTACATCAGGCTGGGTGATGATGGCGGTAGAGGTCCATTTCTCTTTCGCTACCAGGATGTAACCAACAGCCAATAGAATTGCGACAATGACACACACAAAGATTGTCATTTTTCCGCGCCACAATTGCATCACTAAATCAATCAAATCAATCTGTTCCGGGTCATTACTGCGCCCGGTAGCATTGTTATTGTTCACTGTCATCAGTACCCTAACTAAGAAAATGCTTAAGCTGGAGACAGTGTAGTCATAAACATCGTTAATGCTATAGGATTATTGATAAAATTTACGGATTATTTCAAACACTTTGATAGCCAATCAGGGGCTATTGTAGCCCCAATAACAGAAGGTTAATCACTGCCAAAGAGATCGCGTGTATAAACTTTGTCCTGAACATCCAGCAGTTCAGACGCCATGCGGTTGGAGATAATCACGTCGGACTGCTGTTTAAACGTATTCAAATCACGTTCAAGGCGGGAATTAAAGAACGACGCTTCCTTCATAACCGGTTCGTAAATAATAACTTCCACACCTTTAGCTTTGATTCGCTTCATAATCCCCTGAATTGAAGACGCACGGAAATTATCAGAACCGCTCTTCATAATCAGACGATAGATGCCCACCACTTTGGGTTTTCTGGACAGGATGGCATCTGCAATAAAATCTTTACGCGTCCGGTTCGCATCCACGATCGCGGAGATAATATTGTTTGGCACTGACTGATAATTCGCCAGAAGTTGCTTCGTATCTTTCGGCAGACAATAACCGCCGTAACCGAATGAAGGATTGTTGTAATGATTGCCAATACGAGGATCCAGACACACACCTTCAATAATTTGTCGGGTATTCAGTCCTAAACTTTCCGCATAGCTATCAAGTTCATTAAAGTAAGCAACGCGCATCGCAAGATAAGTATTAGCAAAAAGCTTAATCGCCTCTGCTTCCGTCGAATCAGTAAACAGGGTTGGAATATCCTGTTTTATGGCGCCTTCCTGTAGCAAAGCAGCGAATCGCTCCGCACGCTCAGAGCGTTCACCAATCACAATCCGCGAAGGATGCAAATTATCATAAAGTGCTTTACCTTCGCGCAGGAACTCGGGGGAAAAAATAACGTTATCCACTCCCAGACTCTCTTTAATAGACTGGGTAAAACCTACCGGAATAGTAGATTTGATAATCATCACTGCCTGAGGATTGATTTCAGTCACATCACGGATAACGGCTTCAACACTGGAGGTATTAAAGTAGTTAGTTTTAGGATCATAATCAGTTGGTGTTGCAATGATAACGTAATCGGCATTCTTGTACGCATCATGCTTATCTGTCGTTGCACGAAAGTTGAGATCTTTTGTTTCCAGATACTCTTCAATTTCTTTATCGACAATCGGCGATTGCTTCTTGTTAAGCATATCCACTTTAGCCTGCACAATGTCCAGCGCAACCACTTCATGGTTCTGTGCAATCAGGATACCGTTCGAAAGACCTACATAACCTGTTCCTGAGATAGTTATTTTCATTAGCTCTGACTTCTTCTGGTTAAACGTTTGAGGGGTTACAGCTACCCCCTACAACCTAAACAACTGTTGGGCTTTTTACCCCTGATGTTGATAAGCTGTCAAGGAGTCCCATCGGACAGAAAACCCATATTATATCTTCATTCTCTGAGCGCCTTGTGCTTTATTCCCTGCCACATACCGTTTCACGCAATAAAAAAGCCCGGAGGAACACTCCGGGCCTTATTTTTATCGACTGCTAAATCAGATTAATCCAGCCACTCTGTGTGGAACACGCCTTCTTTATCAGTACGCTTATACGTATGCGCCCCAAAGTAGTCACGCTGCGCCTGGATCAGGTTCGCAGGAAGAACGGCTGCGCGATAGCTGTCGTAGTAGGCAACAGCGGCAGAGAACGTCGGAACCGGGATACCATTCTGCACGGCATACGCAACCACATCACGCAGCGCTTGCTGATAATCGTCCGCGATTTTCTTGAAGTACGGTGCCAGCAGCAGGTTAGCGATACCCGCATTTTCTGCATATGCGTCGGTGATTTTCTGCAAGAACTGTGCACGAATAATGCAGCCGGCACGGAAGATCTTCGCAATTTCGCCGTAGTTCAGATCCCAGTTGTATTCGTCAGAAGCGGCACGCAGCTGGGAGAACCCTTGTGCGTAAGAGACGATCTTGCCGAGGTAGAGCGCGCGACGAACTTTCTCGATAAATTCCGCTTTGTCACCCGCAAGCTGCGCTTTAGGTCCCGACAACACTTTAGACGCTGCGACACGCTGCTCTTTCAGAGAAGAGATATAACGTGCAAAAACGGATTCCGTGATCAGCGACAGCGGCTCGCCCAGATCCAGAGAACTCTGGCTGGTCCATTTACCGGTGCCTTTGTTTGCCGCTTCATCCAGAATCACATCAACCAGATATTTACCCTCTTCATCCTTTTTGGTGAAGATGTCTTTGGTGATGTCGATCAGGTAGCTGTTCAGCTCGCCTTTGTTCCACTCAGTGAAAGTCTCTGCCAGCTCTTCGTTAGACAGATTCAGGCCACCTTTCAGCAAAGAATAGGCTTCTGCGATTAGCTGCATGTCACCGTATTCGATACCGTTGTGAACCATTTTCACATAGTGACCAGCACCATCGGCACCAATATAGGTCACGCAAGGTTCGCCATCTTCTGCAACTGCGGCAATTTTAGTCAAAATCGGCGCAACCAGTTCGTAGGCTTCTTTCTGACCGCCAGGCATGATAGATGGGCCTTTCAGCGCCCCTTCTTCACCACCGGAAACACCGGTACCAATGAAGTTAAAGCCTTCAGCAGAAAGTTCGCGATTACGACGGATAGTGTCCTGGAAGAACGTGTTACCACCATCAATGATGATGTCGCCTTTATCCAGATACGGCTTCAGGGAATCGATAGCAGCATCAGTGCCCGCCCCTGCTTTCACCATTAACAGGATACGACGAGGCGTTTCAAGGGATTCAACAAACTCTTTTACCGTGTAGTAAGGCACCAGTTTTTTGCCTGGGTTCTCGGCAATCACTTCTTCGGTCTTTTCACGGGAGCGGTTGAAAACGGAGACGGTATAACCACGGCTCTCGATGTTGAGCGCCAGGTTGCGCCCCATCACTGCCATACCGACGACGCCGATCTGTTGCTTGGACATTACATACTCCTGTCAGGTGTGGTCACCGCGCGACTTGTGTGCGGTGTGAATGTGACTTAGATGTTAACTCAGGAACGGTAACGGTCAATAGTATTTATTGCGGTATAGCGCTATTCTAGAAGAATATGTTTGACAACTGATTTTTTATAAAACTGCAAGCATACAAGACCGCAAATATTATTTTTTATCAAAATTTTTCACGGTAGCCGTGAAGCGTAAAACCATATCTTCCACATTGAATGTTTTTCGCACCGTTTCGAAAGCATTATCTCTGAGAATCACCTTCTGCTCTACCGGAAGCCCGGCATAGTTATTGATCGCGTGGCAAAAAGATTCAATGTCATTTTCAGCATACCCGAAACCATTGAACCCGTTTCTGAAAGCAGCATACTCAGGCATATGCATCTCTCGTGAATTATGCACAACCGTTGGCAATCCATAATTAAACGCATGGATTAAACTCAAACCTACAGAGCCGGGGTAAACAAAAACATCAGCTTGAAGCATAACGCGTGCGATATCATCCTCACTAAACATTGCGCCATACCATATGATTCTTTGAGCAACACCTTTCGATTGCGCTAAGTGCATCAGCTCTTTTTTAAGCGTGCCATCACCTATGACTGAGAGCGTAACTTTGGGCGCTAAATGCTGCATTGCCTCAATAACGAAAGCAAGATTGGCCTTTTGGGTTATCCGGCCGACAAAAAGCAAGCGAGTATGATCGCTGAAGTGATGAACCATATTGCTGCCTGCGATCGCCTGGCGTATGACGTCTGAATCAAGACCGTTATTCAAAGCATAACAGTTTTCTCTACCCAACTGTTCTCTTTCATATTCGGTATAGACTAAAACAACATTAGCTATACGCATCATCTTAATACGTAATGAGGCGAAAAATCCATACGAGCCAGCAGACCATCCGTGTCCCCACCAGATCGTTTTGATGCCACGAATTTTACACAGCAGCAGCAGAAGCATGTAGTTCAAAATTCGAGGGTTGCCGTTGACAACAACGATATCACCCTTGTTTATCCCTCTAATCAAGGGCAACCTGCGATGCCAGAACAGTTTATTGAAAATTACCGAAAATCCTCTTCCCCATTTGACATTTGCAAAATCATCAACCGATTTCACGCCCAGAAAGTCGACTTTGTTAGAAAAAATTTCAACATCATAAATTTTTTCTAAACGGTGAAAAAACGGAATGCGATATTTAGGAATAGCCGGCTGAACGAAGATAACTTTTTTCATGCTGCGTCCCACTTATTTCTGATATATGCCAGTGGGAATAAAACCTGCAAATCTCTTAGATTTTTTAATTTGTGCGAACTCATATTGAGTTTTTTCATGATGCGATTAACACCACGAGTGGAGTTAAGATACATATTAGCTTCTTGCCAAAAAGAAAGTTCACCAACATCATCAAATAAGTGATTATAACTTACCGAATCTTTAAACAAACAACTCAGATCGGTGGAACGCATGATGACTTTAATATTAGTAAAATCACTTCTTTTATAAGCCAGTAGATCGAGGTTATTTACATAATTACTTTTTAATGGGTTCCACGTCTCTTTAATCTCCAGACCTAAATCTCTAAGTATCTCCTTTTGCCATTTACGATTACGTCTTTCGTCTTCTGGCAAAGAAAGCATTTTGACGGCTATTTCCTTATTCAGGAACGGCGTTACGGTGTTTAATCCAAAAAAACGTGGTAAGGTCATTAAATAACTTATCAAAATTATTTTCATCTGAATACGATTTAAGGCATCAAATGTTAATAACCCTTCGTTTCTGAGCTCAGTAAGATATTGGTTTTCCAGAACAGCGTCATCATCAAACTCTTTCAGTTTCCCGAAAATATCCTGAGACAGATTCAAACCATGTGAATAACCCAATTGCTGAATATCAGCTACTGATTTTATTTCTACCGGGTTATTACCAGCCCAGATGTCCGCAAATATACCGCTTAGCAACATATCATAGGCACTATCACTACATATTTTTCTATAGAAATCAATATGATACATACCATGAGCATGTTCACTTGCGCCATAGAGATCTACCCATTGCCCCATTAATCCATAGAAATTTGTTAAGGGAATCCGCTGCCAAGGCATTGAAAGTCTTTCAGCGACAATGGATGCATTCACTGACTCATAATTTTTACTGTTGCCGCTGTAGGTAAAAGCATACACGTTTTCTTTACTGACAACACCTGCCAGTAATCGTGAGTCCAGACCACCGGAAAGGGGAAGAACAATTTTCTCTCGTTTATCAATTTTGCTATCTAGATAATCTTTTATCTCAGAAATTATTTCATTAGCCGTAGACTTATTTTTGGTAAGACGGGTTATATCATCAGAAAAACGAGGGTTTTTGATTATTTCGAACCGTTCAACCCCAAGCCTGATAGTACTATTGGGTGTCAAAAATTTGATGTTTTCAAATGGCGTGCTGCCTTGAAAGCTGTAGCCGTAGCGGAAATAGGCGTTACACCCCGTTTTATCAAACGAGATTGAATCAATAACCGCATTGTAAAAAGTGGAAACTACTTTTGTTTCTTCATTATAGAACAACGGCAACGATGCCAGCCAGTCATTTTTTACTGTTATCTGATCGGCCTCAAGAGCAATACCAAGCCCGTGATCGTCTACAGAGAAGATATGTGACTCATTTACTTTACCGATAAAAATCTCTTCAGCTTTGGTATCACACTGATATTTATCGTTAACGCAAAGTTGGATAATAAAATTATTATGGCTAAATTCAATGAATTCTACAGGAAAAGCTGATTTTATATTCTCCTTAATTGTCTTTTCCCATAAAGATGATAATTTACTACTGACAGGATATATTGTTATACCTACAACTCCAATCATTTTAATTTATCCTCCAGATACTCCAGTTGCACAAATCGGTGGGTTTCAAATCTCAGGTTATGCAGATGAAAATCAAATTGCCTTTTTGAACGATTCTTAAAAAATGGCAGTCGCACCAACGGCGTTTTATATACCATCGCGCTTATAAATCTTTTATAGTCAATCTTGCAATACTTATTATATTCTTCCTCAGTAACCTTATGATATTTTGCAACTTTGTGGTTCAGTAAATCATCAAGCTCATCAGCCCTATCATAGATATCTAATGTGCTATTATCATATCGCGTATAATACACACTAGCTTCGAACCCTGCCGAGTCAAACTTAAAGGAAACGCACTGGCCTACATTACTATACTCATGACTTCCGCCGCCCTGAAAAACAAAATTCCCAAGACTATAATAGATCACGCCATCCTTATAATATTCGTATCGCTGAGGAACATGGGGATGATGGGCGACAACTGCACAAACACCAAAATCAATGAATTTTCGGTAGATTTCTGACCACGAAAGCAAAGGAGAAAGTTCATTTTCAAGGCCGGCATGCACGATCAGAATGACTTTAAAGCCATTATTTAACGCTTTCGCCAATTGATTGTAGAGCGAAGTATCTAAAACTGAAGTAAACCCGGGTTTATCATTAACGCTCACGCCATATTCTGATTCTGCAACGTTGAATATGGCTACTTTGATAGTTCCATCATCAGAAATGATTTTCTGATAGTCTTTGCCATACTCACCATGGATCACAAAACCATGGTCTTTAAGAATCTCACTGCTATTTTCAGCTGCCCGAATGCCATAATCGTAATAATGGTTGTTAGCGATACAAACATCTGTAATCGACATTCTTTTTAATTTTTCGACAACCGCGAGATCGTGTTTTAAAACTGCCCCAACTTTTTCTCTGGGCTGCTCATTATTATCAACAACAGGAGCCTCGAAGTTAACGATATTTCTGTCAGCGGCTTTTAATAATTTTTCCACTGAGTCAGTTAAAACAATGTCTTGTGATTTAAAATACACATCACCAAAAATATTAACTATCATTATTCTTACACCTTTGATAAACCGAATGCAGTAGAGAAAAACCACAGGTAATAATACTTTTAAGCATTAACAGGGAAATATCCCGCACGCGAGGTATAAATAACGGAATAAGTAAAGTAGTCGAGAATTGACTTATCACAGTCGCAATTGCCGCACCTTTAGTACCCATAAGAGGTATGAGCGCTAGATTCAATAAAGCATTTAGCGCAACCCCAGAAAAGACGAAGAAGGGAATATATCTCTGCAGATTCTCCAAAACCAGTACCTTGGCCCGGCCAATCCCGATAAAGACGGGAATAACCTGGAGCATCAAAATGATAAATAGAGGAATTGATTGTTGATATTCGGCACCAAAGAAATATTTTATAACCAGCGTACCTCCAATGCTTGCTGGTATCAGGACAACCATAGATGCCAAAAATAGGCCATCGAAAAATTTTCGGTAGTTTATTTTATTTTGATTTCTGACCAGCCATGGATACACCGAGTTAGCAATGACGATAGGCAAAAAGTTTGCTGCTTCAGCAAATCTTACAGCCAAGCTATACTGCCCCACAGCACCCTTACCGAGGAAATAGTCGATAAAATAAACATCCATCCTCATATAGATTATTATTGCAAAGGAAGAAAGCATGAATGGGAAGCTAGTGGTGAATAACTCGCGTATTTTCTTAACATCAAAAATAGCTCTTGCTAATGAATATGCCTGTCGTCTGCCGCGATGCATATTTAGATAGCACCACGAGCCATATATAATCGGCTCTAACACGAACACAAAATACACCCAACGGCTATGATCGGAGAAGTAAACAAAAAACAGGAAAATTATCGTTATTGCGTAAGAACAGATCCTTCCCCAGAATATCACTTCACCACGCATATGGGATATTAGGTAATATTCATAGGTATTCAACACATTTAAAATACAAACGATACAAAAAATTATGTAGAATGTTTTATTATTTATTACAAAGTGACCACAAATTAGCAAAAAAATAGCTACTGCCAAGCGTACCGATATACCAGCAAACAACCATTCATACTGTTGCTCGCTTTCAACATTTTCTGTTATTTTCTTAACCAGAGTATGTTCGAAACCGAAAGTACCGACCCCTAAAGCTATCGTAATGGTAGTAGCTAATAACGAAAACTCACCAAAGCCTATGTTTCCTAAAACTTTAGCAGCAATATATGTCATTAAGAAAATATACACAATCCTGAATATTTTATCAGAGAACTGATAAATAAAATTCTTAATTGCCAAAGTTAATCCGCCTAATCAGAGTCGAAACGAAAGAAAGAATAAGAAGCATCATTAAAAAATATACAGCAAGGGGGACGACAGAAAATAATCCGGATCGATACAGGAAACCTAACGGTAAGATAATCGTCGTAGCCAATCCATACTTGATACTGTTACTTGAAGAGAAGCCATCCAAGTTACGCAGCACAATACCAAATATTATTGCAAAGAGAGCGAGCAGAATAATACTCCCCTGCGCATATATGGAAAAGTCCAGTACGACAGTCCACCCCAGACCAACCCCTTTCCAGTACAATTCTGGATTCAGATAAAAACCAAGGTAATTTGCGAGGTTAGCATCATAGGGATTGAAGTCGATGAAGAATGAAGCTAACCGTGATGCCATGGGAATGAAATTTTGAACTAACGCTACACCAGGCCAGTCTGAAATATACGAACCAAACGGCAGAACAATAAATGTTGTCCCCATATCATAGAGAATTTTCGCCAGCATATTATATTGCGAACTTGTCGTTCTCATCATTGCGCTCATATACTGCACGCTCGCCAGTATAATTAAAGCAGCAATCCCCAGCTTAACAATATTGATATTTTTCTTGTACAGCCAGAGCCATAATATTATGTATGTCATCATTGGGCCACGCGCCCCCATGAACAAAAGCGCAAAGCTATAGCAAAATAAGACAATCATCAGGATATTTAAAGGCCTCCGGCAATTCTCTTTAGCAACCAAACCAATCGTAACCAGTAGCAGCGTAATGAAAATGCTGGAAGAATCATTGGCATTTTCTTTCTTTACAATATATAACGCTGCGTATCCGTACTGGCTAACGGTGGCATAAAGGTCTTTCAGAACAAGAAAAATGCCAATAACAGTTATTACGATAATCAAATATGAGAAATAGCTGATAATATCTTTGTTAATTTCAAGTTTGAACAGTGCATTTCCCACTCTAAATGGCGGTATCAAATAGCCTAAAAATACCATATCGAAAAACAGCATATAGACTGAAAGGTACTTAATTACTTCTTCACTACTCAGATTTATGTTATAGAAAAAATCTATTGACTCAATTTTAAGTCCGGGATCGAGATAATGGCCAATAAATCGGCCAAGAATAAATAAACCAAACGGTGCCTGAAAAACCAGTAGTGTAGTGATTTCTTTTTTGTCATAAGAGCTTAGAAAAACAAGAATAATATATGATATCAGGCAGAAAATATAATAACCATCATCCAGCACGACAAAGGACTGAGGAAATAAATAAGCTAATAAATTAACAGAAATCGTGAATAATAAAAAAATAAAATAGAATTTTTTCATAGAACCCATGCTATTTTGATTAGCTTATCATATTTCAATAAAAAGAGAAGGCAGTCATGGCCATCTAATATCGCAAATCACGTCTATCAACAGCGACTACTTAGACGTCTCAATATTACTTATTGTAATATTTACGTACTGCTTCGCCTTCATTTCGCTAGTAGACTCAGCATAACAGCGGAGTTCAGGGGCATTTCCTGATGCTCTTAGATGTAAGATATCATCATTGTTTAATGTCAAGCGTATGCCATCCAACAGATTGATATCCTTAACTGATAAAGAAGCGAAACCACTATCTGATATAAACCCATCGGGATCAGTCTTAATTTTATCAAAAAGCGCCACGTTTTTTTCTGCAGGAAAGTTCTGTATTCTGTCGGACCATGTAAAGCGTGCGGGCAAACTTTTGACAATGTCAGATATTTTTTCTTTTTTAGCTCTAACCAGCAACATCAAAGCAGGTAAAACTGCGTCTCTGGTAGGCAAAGCTCTTAAAACTGAGCTGTTCACATTGATATCAGAAGCCAAAAGGAAACCGCCATTGGCCTCAAAACCGGCAACAGACTGATAATCCTTTAAGTCAGCAAAAGCTGAAATAACATACGGAGATCCAATCCGTGTACGTTCTACTTTCCTGAACTGAGAAGTTAATTCAATAGCCGTATTGCAACTAAGCGGAACAGCTAAAGCCTGAATATTCAGTTGAAGTGAAGCCAAAAGGCCAAGGATATCACCTCTTAGCCATTCACCATTTTCATCGGAGATAAGGGGACGATCACCATCTCCATCAGTAGAAAAAATAGCATCAAGCTGATACTCGTGCACCCATTTTTGCGCCAGCGCCCGATCTTTATCACTGACGGCCTCGGTATCAATAGGCACAAACTCATCGCTACGCCCTAATGAGATAATTTCTGCACCTAATTGCTTGAAAATAAGTGGATAAATATCTCTGCCCGCGCTCGAATGCTCGTAGATACCAATCATCTTGCCCGCCAAAAGACTGCTGTCAAACAGTGAAGTATATCGTTTCACATATAAATCGGCAGCATCTTTCTGCTCAATCAGATTTGGCAACCACTGCGATTCAGGAAAATGGTATACTTCGGATAAAATTGCGGATTCATCGCTTTTGGAAATTTCGCCATCCGGTCTGTAAAACTTGAGACCGTTCCTGTCAAAAGGAATATGACTGCCTGTAACCATTATGCCAGGAATAGCGTTTATTGCAGTATAATAGGCAAGCGCAGGTGTCGGTATTGTTCCCTGGAATTCCACTTCATGTCCCTGTCCGATAATAGCCGCAGCACAAGCTTGGGCAATCAGGTAGCTACTTGGACGATTATCAATGGCTAACGCTACTTTTTTAACATCATATCGCTTAGTTAATATTTGCAAAAAAGCGTGAACAAATGCGGCACACAGATCAGGCGTAAAATCAACTACCAGGCCTCTGGCACCACTTGTACCAAAGGTAACCCCACTGTTTTTGATAACTTCTTGTGTATTGAGCATAAGATTTACTTCTTGATAAACTGCGGAAGTTTCGAAAGATTTTTAAATGCGAGCGCAAGCGGCCATACAATACCGTTACTCTTCATAATCTTTATATCTTCCTTTGATTTACAAAACATAGTACTTAACGAACGGTTGCTTATTCCACCTACGCGCATTTTGACCAGTATTTTTGGCAGATATGAAACAGTAACACGCTTGGTATAGATATAACGTAATAAAGAATCGTAATCAGCAGATATGCGATAACTTAACGAAAAACCTCCATGCTCTTGATAACATGAACGTTTCATATAAAAAGACGGATGTGGCAGCATCCAACCCAGCTTCATTTTGTTACGGCTGAATATTCCACTTTTCCACAGGCGAATTCGCTTGCCGGTGTCTTCCTGACCGACGTATTCAAGATCACCATATACTGCATCACTACCACTCGACTTAAAGGCATTTACGATATTTTCGATTACATTATCATAGGCGAGCATATCATCGGAGTGTAAAAAACCAATAATATCACCCGCTGCGGCATTGATACCCTTATTTAGAGCATCATAGATACCTTTGTCCGACTCGCTGATAATTTTACTTACCCTACTACATTTCTCACGGACAAGATCTAAAGTGTTATCTTTTGAAGCACCATCAACAATAATGTACTCAATATTTTGATATGTCTGATTTTCTAATGAAAATAATGTATCAGCGAGAGTTTTCTCACTATTATAAGTGGCTGTGATAATTGATACTCGCATTAATAACCAACTCCTGAGGAAGATACTCGCACGACATCATCCTCTTCAAGATAAACTCCGGAACGTACTTCAATTATTTCCAATGGAATCTTGCCAGGATTTTCGATTGCATGTGGGGTGCCAACGGGAATGTAAGTGGATTCGTTTTCTGAAACCAAGTATGTTTTTTCTTCGAGATGAACTTTAGCTGTTCCAGATACGACTACCCAATGCTCTGTTCTGTGATAATGAATCTGTTTAGCTGTAATCTGTCCAGGCAATACGATGACATGTTTAACCTGATAACGCTGACCTTCGGCTATAGTATCATGGCTGCCCCAGGGGCGGAAAATTTCCCGATGCTGTAAATATTCTGACCGGTTAGTTTCTTTGAGCCGGGAAACAATTTTTTTGACCTGCTGCACTTTATCTTTATGAGCAACCAGAATCGCATCTTTTGTTTCAACAACAACCATATCCTCAACACCCACCACGCCGATCAGGCGATGTTGAGAATAGAGATAGCTATTAGATGAGTCTTCGACAATGATGTCACCGCGGATTGTGTTTCCGTACTCGTCTTTCTGGCTGATATCCCACAGGGCAGACCAGGAGCCGACGTCGCTCCATTTAGCATCCAGCGGAACAACGATCGCTTCTGACGTTTTTTCCATCACCGCATAGTCTATCGATTCTTCAGGACAGCTTTTAAATGAAGCGTTATCAAGCCGAATAAAATCAAGATCCTGTGTCGCCGAAGCTAAAGACTGTTTACAAGAAGCCAGAATATCCGGGCGAAACTTTTGCAGCTCATTTATAAAGACTGAAGCTTTAAACATGAACATTCCACTATTCCAGAGATATCCTCCGTCAGTGAAGTAGCGGTTAGCCACTTCCGCATTGGGTTTTTCAACAAAGGCAGCAACCTGATACCCTTCGCCTTTTAGTTTATCGCCCGTTTTAATATAGCCATATCCCGTTTCGGCAGAGGTGGGCACAACACCAAATGTCACAAGCTTGCCTTCACTGGCAAATTGCTGTGCGGCCTCAAGACTTCGAATAAAGCTCTCTTCATCACGAATTTCATGATCCGCTGCAAGCACCAGGAGGGTTGGATCTTCATCTTTTGAAAGCGCTTGTAAAGCGGCCAGCGCAACTGCTGGGGCAGTGTTACGACCATCTGGTTCCAGCATGATCCCGCTGTGTGACAACCCCTCTTTGCGTAATTGCTCCGCTACGATGAACCGATGAGATTCATTACAAATGATCAACGCAGGTGTATGTTCAACATTATCAAGACGACGCAACGTCTCTTGTAACATTGTCAGGCAGCCATTTAGTGAGAGGAATTGTTTTGGATAAAGCGTACGTGACAGCGGCCATAGCCGAGTCCCGGAGCCACCGGCCATGATGACTGGAAGTAACATATCTTTTACCTTGGCAGGAAATAATTCTTAGTATACTGATGGACATCGTTACTGGCGAAGAGCTCTTCAGGCTCGAACCATTTAAAAACTCTGTGTTGTGAATCAGGGAATTGATGCTGTTCGTCAACTTCGATATTTAGCTGGTAACCATGAACCACGTAGTGGGTCGAAAAATCAGTTCCCGTGATATTATCATTATAAAAATGCTCAAATACCCCAAGAAATAAACCCTGTTCTAATGAAACATCAAGATTAAGCTCCTCCGCGGTTAACCTAGAAAAAGCGTTCCTGAAAGTCTCATCTTTATATATACGCCCACCGGGAACAAACCAAAAGTCTTTAGCAGGTCGATTCTGGCGCTGGCCCAAAAGCACCTGTCCCTGCTTATTGATAATTACGAGATCGACAGAGATCAGGGGGGTGTTTTCAATAATGGTTTTAAATAACGCCAACTCCAGTTTCATCTTAAACTCACCCCCTAGTCGTATTCAGATTAGACAAATACCAGTTATAAGTAAGCTGCAGACCATCCTGCAGATTATACCGATACTGCCAGCCTAAGTTCCTGAGGCGGTTAACGTCCATTAATTTTCTGGGTGTTCCATCCGGCTTTGATGCGTCAAAAACGATTTTTCCCGTATATCCGACTACGGTCGCCATCGTTTCAGCCATTTCACGGATAGTACAGTCTTCACCAGTGCCGACGTTAATATGCGAAACCATGGATTGAGTATTTTCCTGATAGATTTTCTCATCCAGTTCCATTACGTGAACAGAAGCTTCAGCCATATCATCTACATATAAAAACTCGCGCTTCGGCGTTCCCGTGCCCCAGACAACCACCTCAGACTGATTTTCAACCCTAGCTTCATGGAAGCGCCTCATCAGCGCTGGGATAACATGTGAATTCTCAGGATGAAAATTATCATTAATACCATACAGATTCGTCGGCATCACGCTGCGATAGTCACGTCCATACTGGCGATTATAGGATTCGCATAGCTTGATACCGGCGATTTTGGCGATGGCATACGGCTCATTGGTAGGCTCCAGCGTGCCGGTAAGCAGCGCTGTTTCCTTCATCGGTTGTTCCGCCAGCTTCGGATAGATGCAACTGGATCCGAGGAAAAGAAGCTTTTGGATCCCAGACTCATGAGCAGAATGGATAATATTGCATTCGATCATAAGATTCTGGTAGATAAATTCAGCGGGATAGGTGTTATTGGCATGTATGCCTCCCACCTTAGCAGCCGCCAGATAAACCTGATCGATTTGTTCTGCAGCAAAAAATTTCTTAACCTCTTCCTGAGAGGTTAAATCAAGTTCAGCATGAGCTCTGACGACCAGTTCAACGTCATCTCGCCCTTCCAGAACGCGGCAAATTGCCGATCCCACCATACCGCGATGTCCGGCAACATAAACTCTTTTTTTAGACATTAGGTTAACGCTCCATTGAGACAGAAACATCGTACCCATGCGTTTTGAGCAATGCATGCTGCTTCGCTTTTGATAAATCATTCGCAATCATTTCAGCGCACATCTCTTCGACGGTAATTTCAGGAACCCAACCTAATACTCGTTTCGCCTTCTCCGGTTCTCCGAGCAGCGTTTCAACTTCTGCCGGACGGAAATAGCGCGGATCGACCCGAACGATCACATCGCCGACATTAACTCCGGTCGCACAATCGTTAAGCTTCTTCACGACAGTGCCAATTTCATCCACGCCAGTGCCTGTAAACTCGATTTCGAGCCCGACCTCTTTTGCAGACATCCTCACAAAGTCACGTACTGATATTTGTTTGCCTGTGGCAATGACAAAATCTTCCGGCTTTTCCTGCTGCAGCATCATCCACTGCATGCGGACATAATCTTTAGCGTGTCCCCAATCGCGCAGTGAATCCATATTTCCTAAATATAGACAGTTTTCAATTCCCTGAGAGATGTTTGCAATTGCGCGTGTGATTTTACGCGTGACAAACGTTTCTCCGCGACGGGGAGACTCATGGTTAAACAGGATACCATTACAGGCATACATGCCATAGGATTCACGATAATTTACCGTAATCCAGTACGCATAAAGCTTAGCGACCGCATAAGGAGAACGCGGATAGAAAGGCGTAGACTCGCGCTGAGGAATTTCCTGCACTAAGCCATACAATTCCGAGGTGGAAGCTTGGTAAAATCTGGTTTTTTTATCCAGCCCTGAGATACGAATAGCTTCCAGCAGGCGTAACGTGCCGAGCGCATCAACATCCGCTGTATACTCCGGCGATTCAAATGACACAGCAACGTGAGACTGCGCACCTAAATTATAGACCTCATCAGGTTTGATTTTCTGAATTAAGCGAACCAAGTTTGAGGTATCAGTTAAATCCCCATAATGTAAAATAAATTTAGGGTTTTCTGCGTGCTGATCTTGGTATAGGTGGTCAACTCGCTCAGTGTTGAATGAGGAAGAACGACGTTTAATCCCATGAACTTCGTAACCTTTTTCCAACAAGAACTCAGCCAGATATGAACCATCCTGTCCGGTCACGCCTGTAATCAATGCTGTTTTCATTTATTCCTCGGTAATAATATCTGTTATTCTTTGAATGTAGTTCTCAGGAGAATAAAATGTTCTAGCTAACTTCATGTTGCTTTCAGAAACATCAATGAAGCGCGTTTTATTTTCATGAATAAGGTTAATAGCATCAGACAGAGCTTGTTGGCTCTCTTTTTCCACAATTATTCCATGCTCATTATTTACAAAGTCTTTCAGGTAATTATGGTTGGTAGTGATAATTGCGCAGCCATAATACATCGCTTCGATGATAGAAATGGGCTGAGCTTCAGAGCGGTAAAAAGTGGGTAATACAAAAATATCAGTATTCAAAAGAAGATCGTTTTTTTGCTTCCCTTTTACAACGCCCACATACTTAATGTAATTAACCGTTGAGATCTCTGCATCAATCAGACTGCTTAATTCATTCTCGGAATAATATTCATCAGAACATATCGCTCCGGCAAGAATGAGCTTCACGGGGACACCGGCCTCGTGCGCCTGCTTTACAGCTCTGATCAGATGCAATACACCTTTCGAGTACATTAAGTTTGACAGATAAACGAATTGAATCTCATTTTTCTGAAGAATGTTTTTATTACCGAATTCAGTCAGACCAGAGTAACAATTCGAGACAACCAGCAAGCGCATTTTTTCATATGCTTTATATTGCTCTTTCATTGCCTCTGTCAGCACGATTGAAATATCGATTTTATTATATACAAAGTCAATAATTGACTGAATAAATCGAGGCTGTTTATTTCTGAAATAGAGAAAATCAGAACCATGTAAATGGTTAACTATTTTTGCTCTAAATAACCAACCAACCAAAATAAAAAATGAATCGCGAAAAAATCCTAAATAAGTTCGACTTGTTGTGATATACACAACTTTAACGCTTAGCAGATACATTAAATTCAATGCGACAAACATAAACATAGACAGAAAGTAATGTAAAAAAACCTTGCATTTACTTCCGGAGAAATCAAGATAATCAACGAGGGATTTCTTACCCTTATAATTTTTATAGATGAGATTAAAAGCTACGGATTGACCTGTTATTTTACCTGAAGAAGGCCCAACAAAAAACACAAACATATTTATCTCATAGCATATAAATTGACCAGAATTATTGTAGTGGTGGGCCAAGCTATCGCCCCTTGAAGCGCTTTTACCTCTTAATGAACAGAGATGCCCATATTTTTCAGGCACGCTACCGCCCCTGGCTTTACAGCTACCAGTCCACTACGCGTTTAGCAAAGATATTACGAGCCCATTCTGCTTAAGCAGAATGCTCCCAAATTCAAACGCTAATTGTCTTACCAAACGCAGTGAGAAACAAGGGAAAATGCATCAAAATCATAACTTAAATTTGGTAGTTAACTCATTATTATTTAATAACTTACATAAACAAAAACGACAGCAACATTCTGATTTTCCCTCAGGTTTTCAGAACGTTTACTGCCGTTATGATTAGTCCTCTCACCACCGCAGGCGATGAATTAGTACTGCTCGTTAAGCAACGCCTCAATTCCCTTCCGAAACTTCGCCCCTTCCTTCAGGTTGCGCAGCCCGTACTTAACGAACGCTTGCATATAGCCCATTTTCTTACCGCAGTCGTAGCTGTCGCCTGTCATCAGCATGGCGTCAACAGACTGTTTTTTCGCCAGTTCTGCAATTGCATCCGTCAACTGGATGCGGCCCCAAGCGCCGGGTTCTGTTCTTTCCAGTTCTGCCCAGATATCTGCCGACAACACATAGCGACCTACCGCCATCAGATCTGAGTCCAGTGTCTGCGGTTGATCCGGCTTTTCAATAAACTCAACAATACGGCTGACTTTTCCCTCATTATCCAGAGGTTCTTTGGTCTGGATAACGGAATACTCTGAAAGGTCGCCTTTCATGCGTTTTGCCAGCACCTGGCTGCGTCCCGTTTCGTTGAAACGCGCTACCATTGCCGCAAGATTATAGCGAAGCGGATCGGCCGTCGCGTCATCAATGATGATATCAGGCAGCACCACCACAAACGGGTTGTCGCCAATCACAGGACGTGCGCATAAAATGGAATGCCCCAGACCCAGCGGTTGAGCCTGGCGAACGTTCATAATCGTCACGCCTGGTGGGCAAATGGACTGCACTTCCGCCAGCAACTGACGTTTCACGCGTTGCTCCAGAAGTGACTCTAATTCGTAGGAGGTGTCGAAGTGGTTCTCTACCGCATTTTTGGAAGCGTGAGTAACCAGAACGATTTCTTTGATCCCAGCAGCAACAATTTCGTCAACAATGTACTGTACCATCGGTTTGTCAACAATCGGCAGCATCTCTTTGGGGATTGCCTTGGTGGCAGGCAACATGTGCATACCCAGACCAGCTACCGGAATAACTGCTTTCAAATTAATCATTATTTCATCCACCTATAAAATGGTTGCTGAATTATAGCTCTTTAGCATGTTTTAGCCAGCATGAATTACATTATGGCGTTGGATGTGATGGTACGCCGCTTATCCGCAGATTGCAGTAGCCATAATCTTAAGTATGAGTAACTTTCGCCAGGAATGGTCGCAAAACTACCTCCCCCGCTCCGGCAACCTGAAATTGACCGCTTCCACATTCACCACCTTGTGGTTAATCCTGTCGATATCGACCGAGCTCTGCCCCTTCTCATTGACTGCATGAACGTTCGCCAGCGACAGCAAAGTGTCCTGTTTCGCCATAAACTTGCCGCGTATATCTTTACGCAGATCAAAGTGCATCTTCAGCGCGGGCCCTGTCGCAGACTCCTGCATTACCTTGATATTACGCAGGAAAAGATGCTGCGGCTGGTTGTGTAGTTCAAGCGTAGCGCGCTTCATATCCAGATTGGTGATCGCCACAAAGGAGGTCGCATTCCCTGAAGAGATCTGAATGCCGCGCAGTTTATAGGCCAGGCGAGTGTTATCAAGATGAATATCATTTAATTTGAAGTTTTGCGGAATGGATAAATATTTGCCTTTGACGACGCCATAGCCAATAAGCATCCCCGCACAATTCACCATATCGATATTATCAATCACGAAATTATCACACCCATAAATTGCTACCGTCGCATTATCAATGCCCGCTTTCTTACTGAAATCAGGCGTGATATTCCGCGCTTTTACATTACGAATGATAAAGTGTTTTCCGTTCTCCACATGAACCAGTTGTCGGCAATCCGATCCGGTAATATTGGCCACGACAAAGTTCTTTACGGTTTGTTCTTCCGGGTAGGCATTATCGTAGGTGCTGCCCGCCAGTCCGATGCCAATCCCCCAATTGATTTTCCCGTTGGTGCAATCGATGCGTTCTATAACATGGTCAGAGATCAGAATGTTACGATCGTTAATCGCCACGTTCCATTCGATAGCATCCCCTTGCAGATCGCTGAATCGACTGTTGGTGATGCGCGCACCGTCCACCTGATTGTGGAATCCCTGGCGCAGAATGGCGTAATTTGCATGGCTGACCGTAATATCATCAATGGTGAGATTACGCATCACTCGCGGCTTTTTGCCGCCAATGTAGATCTGGGTAACGGGGCCGAACCCGCTCATGGCAATCCCCCTGATGGTGCAATCTGAACCGCGCACATCCAGGGTGATGTTGTGCAGGCTGCCGCCCTGCTCTCCTGTTACCTGGCAGCCATCCTGCAACACGAACCGACCGCGACCATTGCCGCTTAAGCGCCCGCGCACATGCAGCATTTTTCCTGCCGGAATAAAGATGCCGGTATTGACGTTCTCGCAGACCAGCCCCGCAGGAACAACAACCGTCTGCGCTTCGCTAAACGCCTGTTTAAACGAGGCTATCCAGTCTCGGGGGTTATAATCCTGAATATTGACGGTTTGCCGGGGTTCAAGCGCGCGGGCAAAGGGGGAATGGAGGACAGGAAGCGCGGCAAGCACAGAGCCTGCCGTCAGGAAGGTGCGACGGGAGAGTTTATTCTCTGGCATACAACCTCGGTTTACATCGTTTGCAGCAGGCTGGCTAACTGTTGATTAATCACCTGCTGATTAAAATCAGCCTCAACTTTTTCACGGGCGCGTTGTACCACAGGCCGCAACGACTCGGTGTCGATGCGACTGAATGCCGCCAGTTGCTCCGCCAACGCCTCAGCATCATTTTCAGGCACCAGCCAGCCCGACTTACCGGCATCCACCAGTTCAGGGATTCCGCGGTGAACGGTTGAAACCACCGGCAGCCCGACTGCCATCGCTTCCATCAGCGCCACCGGAATACCTTCCATATCGCCATCCGTACCGGTGATGGAGGGCAGCAGAAACACATCCGCGTCATCCAGCATTTTTTTCACTTCATGGCTGGGCTTAAAGCCGGGCATTTCAATCACATCATCAAGCTGGTACTGCTCAATCAATGTGCGCAGGCGTCTCTCCCACGGCCCCATGCCCAGGATGCGATAACGGAACGCTACCCCCTGCGCTTTGAGCTGTCGGCAGGCCTCAATCGCTACGTGCAGTCCTTTCTTCTCGGTTAATCGCGCCACGGAAATAATCTCCAGCGGCGTACCCGGCGCTTTTACCGGACGGTGAGTAAAGCGCGTCATATCGACGCCCATCCGCGAGACCGCAATTTTCTCGGGCGGGCACCCCATCGTTTTAAGGCGTCCCGCCCATAATTCACTGATAGGCAGCATGAGATCGCCACGCTGGAACAGGCGTTGATATTCAGGCGTGTAGTGATTGAGCACATCGCGGTGCGATACATCAATACCGTGAAAAACGGTGGAGATTTTGCCTTTGATCACGCCAAGTTCCCGCAACTTCGCCGCCGTTACGCCCGCCGGGCCAAAATGGGCGATAAAAACATCCGCCTGGAACATTTTTGGCGTCAGCCCGCAGATTGCGGACAGAATCAGGTTGCGCGCTTCATCACCGTAACGTGAAACATTCAGCGCCTTCCAGGTCGATGCGCGCGTACCGCCACGCAAAGACGCAATGGCGCGATAGCGCAGCTTCGCCAGCTTGCCTTCCGGTTCATCCAGCAGCCAGTGCGTTTTTTCACCCAGGCGGTAGGTGTCATACGCCGCATGCGTGTTCTCAAGGTCGCCTTTATGCAACGCGACAATTTCCACCTAAAACCCCATATCGATAAACGCGGTGATCTGGTTCAGCACGAAGGTCTCTGACGACAGTGGGAACTTCAGTAAAAAGAAGCTGACCTTCATTTCCCCTCCCCGATACGGGTTAACACTGACTGCACCATGCGAAAGCCCTGTTCACGCTCGCGGTTTACGGCGTCCGCCAGTCGCGCGTTGAGCGCGGGCAACTGCCCCAGCGTATCGGCCACCATCGCTTCCAGGCTGCCGTCAAGCAAATGACGAATGTCGATCGCCATTTCAGGCAATCCCAGCTGTTGCATAATTCCGGCAGATTTGTGCTCATAATTAATGGCAATCGCAGGGGGCGCGAAATTCATGGAAATAATGGCGGAATGCAGGCGCGTGCCCACGGTCAGCTCACAGGCGCCGAGGATTTTACCCATTTCAAGATCGTTGAGTTCGTCCATTACCACATGGTAACGATCTGGATCGCTGACGTGCTGGCGCAGGTTTAACGCCACCATGCGATCGTCTTTGTTATAGCTGTCGATACCGGTACAGGTTGACAGCGCAATCACCTGATAGCCTTCCTCAAGGATACGGTTCACCACGCCAGCAAACGCCTTCTCGTAAGCCTGTTGGGTGGTTCCCAGACGCTTATCGAATGGCGCCAGTTCACGCAGCGTAATCGCAACCGTCTTTTGCTTTCCGGCAAGGGCTAACCAGTGCTGAACGGCATAGCCCGGTTCAAAATCGTCATTGTGATGATCAACCAGCCAGGCGGTATCGACCCCCGCTTCAACTTTCGTCGTGGTGATATCGCTACGCTTCATCAGCTCCAGACTGACTGATTCACGCAGAATCAACGCATCACAGTGCCCAAAGACGTAATTCGCCAGCGTGTTGAACTGCTCGTCCTGGAAGGGGCCGACGCTGTGACCAATCATATACAGCGGCTTCTTCGCCATAAAAGTACACAACGCATGTTCAAACTGTGGCACACCGTACAGATCAACGAAAAACGAGCCCCCTACCTGGATAATGGCGTCATAACCGGATAACAGACGAACGAAGTCGGTAAACCCTTGCGCAATGGCAATATTGCGCAGCTTGCCGGTATCGGTGACGCGGGAGAGCAGTACCTGATGCTGATAGCGGCGACGCAGCACTTTTTTCACGCGCCCCATCACGCCCGCCGCGTTATTGTGCTGCTTCATCTGCGAATAGAGCGGATCGCCCATCACCGGGCGATTCAATAACCAGGATGAGCTCACCGGATAGCGACTCATCACATCCACTTCTGCGTCAGGCTCAAGACGGTTAATGGCATCCAGCAGGCCGCGCAAAATTGCGCTGTCGCCACGGTTGCCGCAGGTGTGGTTGCCCAGGATCAGTAATTTCATATTTGCCCCTTAAAATCGTTGCCGGATGGCGGCTGTCGCCTTATCCGGCCTACAGCAAAATCAATTCATAGGCCGGATACGACGCGTAAACGTCGCCATCCGGCAAAAGTTATCCTGCGCGAAGCAGTGTTTTCATTTTTTCGCTACGGCAAAACTGGCGCTTCATCTCCACCACCAGCGGATGGCGCGAAAGCACAATCATCACGGCGAAGGCCAGCGCGCCCGCCACGATTTGCGTTGCCAGCAGTACGCTCAGCGGCAGATGTCCATTCAGCGCAATACCCAACCCATAGCTCACCGCCAGGGTAGGTAAAGAAAGATAAAACGGTAGCCACAGGCTAAGGATGTACTGGCGGTAACTCGACCCCAGCACCGGTTTAATCATGACGAAATAGCTCAGAACGGTATTGATGATCTGCACCAGCAGGAAGCCCAGCGTCACGCCTGTCGCCCCCGCCAGATGGCCGCCAACGATAATTGCCGGAATGAACAGAAAGGTTTTGAACACATTGAATTTGAAGCTGATATCGACGCGCGCTTTCGCCATCAGCAACGAACCAATCGGGTTGCCGACAGAGCGCAACAGCCCCACCACGCACAGCAGTTGCAGCACCGGAATGATGCTGTTCCACTTCTCGCCAAAAACCAGCGGCACAAAATTATTCGATACCACCATCAGACCGAGCAACGCGGGAAAATTAATAATCCCCACGACCGACAGCAGCTTGTAGAAGTTGACGCGCAGCTTCTCCGTATCATCCTGAATTTTGGCGAACGCCGGGAACAATACGCGGGTAATGATCGGGTTAAGCTTCATTGGCGGAACCGCCGCCACGTTATAAGCAAGGTTGTATCCCCCGGCGACACTCGCGCCGATAATACGCGCCAGCACCAGCGTCGACAGGTTAGTATTGACGTAATTGATGATGCTGTCCGCCGTCAGCCATGCGCCAAAGCGCAGGTTCGACGAAACAGACGCCAGCGAAAAATGCAGGCCGGGGCGGTAGATCTTCCGACCCAAATAGCCGAACAGCAGCGTACGGACGGCGCTGTTGACCAGATAGCCGAGGATCGCCGTCATTGCCAGCGGCCAGAAATGGGCGCTGACCACGGTAAAGGTGAACCCCGCCAGCACCGAGCTGGTCTCGATCATGCCTATTTTGTTAAATTCCAGCTCCTTTTGCATCAACGCGCGAAACTGCTGCCCGTGAGGGATCACCACAAACGCCAGCGACAGAGTTTTAATCAGCGGCGCCAGATCGGGGTTATGCAGCACGTTGCCGATCACGTCGCTAAGCAAAAACACCACAACGCACACCGCCAGCCCTAAGCCAACGTTCAGCCAGTACAGGGTGGTGAGTTCGAGGTGGCTTATCGTTTTACGCTGGATAATGGAGTTGGCAATACCGAAGTCCGACAGCGTATCGGCGAGGGCGATAATCACCAGCGACACGGTCAGCAGACCAAACTGGTGATTATCAATAATCCGCGCCAGCACGGTCATCTGAATCAGTCCCAGCCCGATGATGATAACCGTAGCGATCGCCGACCACTTCGCCCCACTGATGGTTTTTTCTCGTAAGCTCATGATCGTTCCTCAGTACGCCGCTTTATTCACAAAGCCTTTGAACACCGTCAGAAAAACAATCTTGATGTCAAACCACACGCTCCACTCACGGATGTACTCCAGATCAAACTCCACGCGCTTTTCCATTTTCTCCAGCGTGTCGGTCTCGCCGCGCCAGCCGTTGATCTGCGCCCATCCCGTAATGCCGGGTTTGACTTTATGGCGCAGCATGTAGCCTTCGATAAGCTGGCGATACTGCTCGTTATGCGCCACCGCGTGCGGGCGCGGCCCGACGATAGACATGCCGCCGGTCAGAACGTTGATAAACTGCGGCAGTTCATCAAGCGAGGTACGGCGCAGAAAATTCCCCACGCGGGTTACACGCGGGTCGTTTTGCGTCGCCTGCGTCACCACTTTGTCGTTTTCCATCACCTTCATGGAGCGGAATTTCCACACTTTGATCGGCTTACCGTCCATGCCATAACGGGTCTGGCGGAAAATGATCGGCCCTGGCGAACTGAATTTGACCGCCAGCGCAATGCAGCACAGCACCGGAGAGATCAGCAGCAGAATCAGCGACGCCAGCACGATATCTTCCGCGCGTTTCAGCAGACGATTGATCCCTGACAGCGGCGTGTCATACAGCGGCACGACCGGCACGCCGCTTACCTCTTCAATGCGCGAGTGCAGAATATTGAAGGTAAAAACATCCGGGATGAGGATGACCGAGCAGGTGGTGTCAGCCAGAGCGCGCACCAGTTTTTTTACCTGCGCCCCGTCACTCATCGACATGGCGATATAGACGTTATGAATGCGTGAGGCTTTGGCATCCTCGACCAGTTGTTGCAGATTTCCGGCCCAGTCAGAAGAGACGCCGCCCGGTTTCGGATCGTAGTAAACGCCGACCACTTCAAAACCCAACCACGGCTCCTTGCGGAAGCTGTCCAGCAGCGACTGACCGGCAGGAAGATCCCCCGCCACCGCCACCCGGCGCGTGTTGTACCCACGGTTACGCAGCCATCCGGCTCCGTAGCGAATGAACGAGCGGCAGACCACCAGACCCACGCTGGAGAGCGCATACCACGCCAGCCAGACGGTAAGACGGTTATCGAAGTCGTTATTGAAGGCAATCAGGCCCGCGCTGAAGACCAGACTCAGCGTCCAGTTTTGCAGCAGCAGCGCCAGTTCCGTCGAAATCTTCACGCCGCGCCAGGAACGGTAAAAATCAGTTATGCCGCCCAGCATCTGAAAAACCACCAGCGTGATCAGCGCCACCAACAGATGCATATACAGGAAAGGCAATCCGCTCAGCTTGCAGACAACCCATAACCCGCCAAACATGATGGTGATATCCGAAAAGCGTTGCACCATAGAGATTAACGATGCATTGGTTTTGGCTCGCTCGCGCTTTTTTAGATTTGTCATCGTTGTTCCTGTTATTAGCCCCTTACCCGTCGCCGGGTAAGGGAAGAACCGACATTACTGATTCAGCAACGTCAGCAGGGTTCGCGTTCGCGCTTCCATCAGCGGAATGTCGCCGCGTGATTCCACGTTCAACCGCACCACCGGTTCGGTATTGGAAGAACGCAGGTTGAAGCGCCAGTCGGCAAACGACATGCTGATGCCGTCAGTTCTGTCCACCGTCAGCGCTTCACGCGCAAAGTGTGCTTCCACCCGGCTGATGGCGGCCGCAGGCTCTGCCAGTTTGCTGTTGATTTCACCGCTGGCCGGGAACGCCGCCATCCGGTCACGCACCAGTTCCCCCAGCGACTGCCCTTTCAGACATACCAGCTCCGCCACCAGCAGCCACGGGATCATCCCGCTGTCGCAGTACGCAAAATCACGGAAGTAGTGATGGGCGCTCATTTCGCCGCCGTAGATAGCATCTTCATGGCGCATACGTTCTTTAATAAAGGCATGGCCGGTTTTCGACATCACCGGCGTGCCGCCCGCCGCCGTCACCACATCAACGGTGTTCCAGGACAGACGCGGGTCGTGGATGATCTTCGCTCCCGGGTGTTTCTCCAGAAATGCCTCCGCCAGCAGGCCGACAATGTAGTAGCCCTCAATGAACTGCCCTTTCTCATCGAACAGGAAGCAGCGGTCGAAATCCCCGTCGAAGGCAATGCCCATATCTGCGCCGTGTTCAATAACGGCGTTGCGGGTGTCATCGCGACACTCCGGCAGCAGCGGATTAGGGATGCCGTTCGGGAAGTTGCCGTCCGGCGTGTTGTGGATTTTGATGAAGTCAACCGGCACGCCCTGCGCCTTAAAGCGGGCTTCAATGGCATCCACCACCGGGCCTGCCGCGCCGTTGCCGGAGTTGATGACCAGTTTCAATGGCGTGAGATTGTTGACGTTGATGTAGCCGAACAGGTGGTCGATGTAGGCGTCACGCAGATTGATCTGCTTATAGCTGCCGCGTCTGGCTTCGTTGACCGGTGGAAAATCATTGGCTTCCGCCAGACGCTGCACGTCGCGCAGACCGGTGTCGCCGCTGATGGGGCGCGCGCCCTCGCGCACCAGTTTCATACCGTTGTAGTCCATCGGGTTATGGCTGGCGGTCACTTCAATACCGCCATCGACGCCCAGATGGAAGGTCGCAAAATAGATCTCTTCCGTGCCGGAAAGGCCGATATCCAGTACGTCAACGCCCGCATCCTGCAACCCTTTCGCCAGCGCCAGTTTCAGCGACTCGCTTGTCAGGCGCACATCGCCGCCCAGCACAATGGTTTTCGGTTGCAGGAACTCGCCGTAAGCGCGGCCAATACGCCACGCGATATCCTCATTCAACTCTTCGCCCAGCCTGCCGCGAATATCGTAGGCTTTAAAACAGGTTAATTTCGTCATGTTTTTACCCTTCTTCAGGCAACAGTTGGCCCTGACTCTCGTAAGAGCCTTTTTCAATTTTTGTTTTATTGCCCGGTGGCGCTGCGCTTACCGGGACTACGGACCTGTAGGCCGGATAAGCAACGCGCCATCCGGCAACTTACCGGGCTTACACCCGCCCGTAGCGATCGGCGAAGCGCACCACGTCGTCCTCTTCAAGGTACGAACCGGAGCGGACTTCAATCAGGTCGAGCGGAATTTTTCCCGGATTCTCCAGGCAGTGGGTCGCCCCCAGAGGTATGTAGACAGACTCGTTTTCACCGAGCAGTTTGATTTCGCCGTTGATGGTGACTTTTGCCGTCCCTGCAACCACCACCCAGTGCTCCGCCCGATGGTGATGCATCTGCACGGAGAGCCCCTCGCCGGGTTTAACGGTAATACGTTTCACCTGATAACGGTCGCCAGCGTCGATGGAGTCGTATTTGCCCCACGGTCGGTAGACTTCACGGTGGATATGGTGCTCATGGCGACCATCAGCTTTAATCTGCTCCACCACTTTTTTCACATCCTGCACCGCATTGCGATCGGCAATCAGCACCGCATCTTTGGTCTGTACAACCACCAGGTCTTTCACCCCGACGGTCGTCACCAGGCCCGACTCCGCATAAACATAGCTGTTTTCCGTTTTATGGCTAATGACGTCGCCGTGATGCACGTTTCCCTCGGCGGTGTGCGCGCTGATTTCCCACAGTGAAGACCAGGAACCCACGTCGCTCCAGCCGGCATCCATCGGCATAACCACTGCATCTGCCGTGCGCTCCATCACCGCGTAGTCCACCGACTCTTCCGGGCAGGCGAGGAACGCCTCTTCATCCACGCGGATAAAGTCGAGGTCGGGGTCAACGATACTCATCGCGTTTTCGCAGGCGTCCAGAATATCGGGACGGTATTTTTTCAGTTCTTCCAGATAACGCCCGGCGCGGAACAGGAACATCCCGCTGTTCCAGTAGTAGTCGCCGCTCGCCACGTAGGCCTGCGCGGTTTCAAGATTGGGTTTTTCGACAAACTGCGCGACGTCAAAAGCAACCGCGTCTTGCTCGCCGGGAGAGACATCGCCGCGACGAATATAGCCGTAGCCGGTTTCCGGCAGATCCGGCACGATACCGAACGTGACCAGCTTGCCCGCTTCGGCATACGGAATGGCGTTACGCACCGCATCGCGAAACGCTCCTTCATCAGCGATGACGTGATCGGCCGCCAGTACCAGCATCAGCGGATCGCCTTCCGGGCTGTGGCGTTTCGCCGCCAGCGCCGCCAGCGCAATCGCTGGCGCGGTATTGCGCCCGGCAGGTTCGAGAATAATGTTCTCCGTCAGTTTGTTTAGCTGGCGCAACTGTTCGGCGACAATAAAGCGGTGCTGCTCATTGCAGATCACCACCGGGCTTTCGCACTCCACGCCGTTCAGACGACAAATGGTCGTTTGCAGCATGGTGAGATCGCCCTTCAGGCAGAGAAACTGTTTTGGATAAAGTACACGAGAAAGCGGCCATAAACGGCTACCCGAGCCACCCGCCATCACGACCGGATAAAGTTTACGTTGACCCATGATTTATCCCCGAATATCTGTAATAAATTGACGTAACACGTTCTCTTTATCGAGCGTGCGTTCGGCATATTCGCATGCCACCGTGTTGTTCTCAGGCATGGCAAGTGCCTGGGTAATCCCCGTCACCAGCGCGTCGACCGACTCCGGTTCCACGCAAACGGCAATGCCGGGATAGTCGCGACAAAGCTGGCCGAGTTCGGTTTCCGGTTCAGCAGTAATCACCGCGTTGCCGCCCACCGCCAGAATATTGGTCAGTTTCGACGGCAAAACAGCATCCGCCGCGCCGCGCTTTTGCACCACCAGATGGCAATCGCCCATCTTCAGCAGCGCAGGTAAGGCTTCATAAGGCTGAAGCGGATAAAATTTGACGTTATCCAGGCCGCGCTCATGGGCCATTTTTTCCAGCCGCGCTTTACCGCCGCCCTGCCCGACAATGACAAACAACCAGGGGCGATCGGTAAGACGCTCAGCGGCGTCGATCACGTTCTCAAGCCCTTGTTTTTCACCAATATTGCCGGAGTACAGAATGATTTTTTTATCATCCGGCAACCCCAACGTCTGGCGTAAGCGGGCCGCATCGCTAGCGGTCACGTCACGAAAACGCGCCACTTCCGACCAGTTAGGGAAGAAAATCACCTTGTCTGCCGCGACCCCTTTCTCCTGCGCTTTATTCATCATTGAACGGGAGATGGTGGAGACGTTATCGACGTTGTGCAGACCGCTGCGCTCGAACGCGGCGGCCAGTCGGGCAACCTTACCGCTCTTGCCTTGCCCGGCCAGCCCCAGACCGAGCATCGCATCCACCTCGTAGTCCTGAATATGCAGCAACGTGCGCGCGCCGGAGAGTTTCGCCAGCAAACGCATACCCGGCGTGCAAAACAGCGTCGGCACCACGCCGATAATCCGATCCGGCTTCCAGCGTCGCTGCGCCATCAGCGGGAAGAAACTGCTCAGGGCGAAACTGCCCAGGTGCAGCAAGCGTTTCAGCGTCGATGGCTGCGTCGGAACATATAACGGGCAGCGCCAGACGGTGGCCGCCCCCTCTTCCCGGCGATAACGCCAGGAGGAATACTGCTCGCCCACTTTCCACTGCGGGTAATAAGGCGGCGCGGTGATCACCCGAACTTCATGCCCTTCACGCGCCATCCACTCCACCATCTCGCCGGTGTATTTACCGATGCCGGTTAGCTCCGGCGAGTAGTTGATGCCGTACACAAGGATTCTCATACGCTTCATCCTTCAACCTGGCTCTGCGTTGGCTGCATCTGCTCACCCCTGCCGCCTTGATTCAGGCTGAATGATTTCGTGTAACATCCAGGCACCCCGGACTGACGATCCGCGAGGAAGTACGCCCGACTGTTGTCGTGAACGCTGGCGCTTGCCAGAAGCCGCTCAGGCGCCTGCCAGCGATAATCTTCATGTTGTTCATCAGGCAGATGCAGATCTGCCTGATTCACCTTCAGGCGAAAACCAAGCACAACGTAATGAGTGGTAAAGTCTTCGCCGGAGAAGTTATCGTCATAGAAGTGCTGCCAGACGCCATAAAACGCGCCTGCGGACAGCGGTAAACGCAGCCCCAGTTCCGCCTGAGTGAGACGCTCAAACGCTTTTTCCAGCGTCTCATCCTTCTGCACGCGCCCGCCCGGTACGAACCAGTAACCCTGCGCAGGGCGATTGGTGCGCTTGCCCAGCAGGAACTCGCCGCGCTCATTCTCCACGATCAAATCAATGGAGATCAGCGGCGTAGAGCGCACGACGGTAGCGAAATCTTCCTGACGTAAAAACATGTTTACCCCCGGAACCGGTGCTGGTTCTCAAGGAACCACTGGTAAGTGCTGGCAAGCCCGGCCTCCAGCGACACCTCGTGATACCAGCCAAGCTGATGCAGGCGCGTTACGTCGAGCAGTTTGCGCGGCGCGCCGTCCGGTTTCGTGGCGTCAAACACCACCCGCCCTTTGTAGCCCACGACCTGAGCGATCGTTTGCGCCAGCTCCCGAATGGTGCAATCCACACCAGTACCGACGTTGATGTGCGAGAGCATCGGCTGCGTGTTCTCCTGCCACACTTCGCGATCCAGCTCCATCACATGGATGCTGGCAGCGGCCATATCATCCACATGCAGGAACTCGCGCATCGGTGTCCCGCTGCCCCATACCACTACATCCGGCGCGTTCTGTTCGGTCGCTTCATGGAAGCGACGCAGCAGCGCGGGAATGACGTGCGAATTACTCGGGTGGAAGTTGTCATGCGGCCCGTACAGGTTGGTCGGCATAACCGAGCGGTAATCGCGGTCAAACTGGCGATTCCAGGACTCGCACAGTTTGATCCCGGCAATTTTTGCGATGGCATACGGCTCGTTGGTTGGTTCAAGCGACCCTTGCAGCAGTTCGCTTTCCGCCATCGGCTGTTTTGCCAGTTTGGGGTAGATACAGGAGGAACCGAGGAACAACAGCTTGTTCACGTTGTGCAGATGCGCGGCGTGAATGATGTTGCTCTCAATCATCATGTTCTCGTAGATGAAATCGGCCGGGTACGTATTGTTGGCGACAATACCGCCCACCTTCGCCGCCGCCAGATAAACCTGGTCAATGCGTTCTTCAGCGAAGAATGCCTGTACCGCCCGGCTGTCCAGCAAATTCAGCTCGTCGCGGGTGCGGAGCACCAGCTCCACATCCTCGCGCTGCGCCAGCTGTCTTACGATGGCGGAACCCACCATCCCGCGATGGCCCGCCACAAAAATACGTTGTTTCATCATCCTCAGGACTCCAGCGCGATGGCAACCTCGTAGCCATGAGATTTCAGCAAGGAATGTTTCTTCGCCGCTTCCAGGTCTTTCGCGACCATTTCAGACACCATCTCCTGGAGTGTGATCTCCGGTTTCCAGCCCAGCTTCTCGTGCGCTTTTGACGGGTCGCCCAGCAGGGTTTCCACTTCCGCAGGACGGAAGTAGCGCGGGTCAACGGCGATAATCACATCACCCGGCTTCACGCCCGGCGCATCATGACCGGTGACAGAAACGACAATCCCTTTCTCTTCCACGCCTTCCCCTTCAAAGCGCAGTTTGATTCCCAGCTGTGCCGCCGCCATTTCGACGAACTGACGCACGGAGTACTGCACGCCGGTCGCGATCACGAAATCTTCCGGCGTCTCTTGTTGCAGCATCATCCACTGCATCTTGACGTAGTCTTTGGCATGGCCCCAGTCACGCAGGGAATCCATGTTGCCGAGGAACAGGCAGGACTCCAGCCCCTGAGCGATATTGGCAATCGCGCGGGTGATTTTGCGGGTCACGAAGGTTTCGCCGCGACGCGGAGATTCATGGTTGAACAGAATGCCGTTACAAGCGTAGATGCCGTAGGATTCGCGGTAGTTAACGGTGATCCAGTAGGCGTACAGTTTGGCGACGGCATACGGAGAGCGCGGATAGAACGGCGTGGTCTCTTTTTGCGGAATTTCCTGCACCAGACCGTACAGCTCAGAGGTGGAGGCCTGATAGAAACGGGTTTTCTTTTCCAGGCCCAGGAAGCGAATCGCCTCCAGCAGACGCAGCGTTCCCAGCGCATCTACGTCGGCGGTGTATTCCGGGGACTCAAACGAAACCGCAACGTGGCTCATTGCCCCCAGGTTGTAGACTTCATCCGGCTGCACTTCCTGCAAAATGCGGGTCAGGTTGGATGAATCGGTCAGATCACCGTAGTGCAGGTGGAATTTCGGGTTGCTGGCATGCGGGTCCTGATAGATATGATCCACGCGTTCGGTATTGAACGAAGACGCGCGACGCTTGATACCATGAACCTCGTAACCTTTCTCCAGCAGAAGTTCCGCCAGGTAAGAACCATCCTGCCCGGTTACGCCAGTAATGAGAGCGACTTTTGACATTTTATTTTCCTCAAATAGTCCCGTTAGGGAGTAACTTTCTCAACGCGCTCGCGCGTTACCACTGCGGGATTGCCACGGCAGATTGTGTTTGCCGGTAGCGATTTAAAAACACTGCTTCGCGCACCAACGACGGTGCCGTCGCCTATCGTTACGCCGGGAGCGACAAAGACATCCGTCGCCAGCCAGCATTTCTCGCCAATCACAATTGGCGTGGCGTTAATATCAAAATTGGCGCTGGCATAATCATGACTGCCGGTACATAAATAGCTTTTCTGCGAAATAACAGAATGTGCGCCAATCGTAATGTTACCCAGCGTATATAAAACGGCGTCATCGCCGACCCAGGCGTAATCACCTAACGTCAATTTCCACGGATACGTAATTTTTACAGAAGGTCGGATGACTGCGTTTTTTCCTATTTTTGCGCCAAACATCCGTAATAAAAATGCGCGCCAGCGATACATCACCTGCGGCGACCAGCTAAATAACGTCGCCTGCACCGCCCACCATAATTGCACTTTTATTGCATTGCCGCCCCGGAACCCTTTCGGCACCGAGAAGCCGCTTAAATCCTGCATCATTTTTCCTTATATTCAGGTTTTGTTATATAAGGCTTTTGCTTTGCCTGTCGTTTTCAGACGTAATAAATAAGATAATTCCGCCCAGAACCCGGGGACACGTAATATTTTACGCTGCACGTTTTTTGCATCCCGGCATAATTCCAGATTGTTTGAGGTTGACACGCCGCCCATAGAAAATTCAGACACCAACCCTTTGATTCGACGGAAAGGATAGCCTGATTTATAAAGACTGGCCGCCAGCGCGTAATCAGATGACACCTTATATTGCAGATCGTATGGATGTTTTTTCAGCCCTGCGGTCGGGAAGAAAATAGCCTGATGGCTGGCGGGTAAGCTGTGGTAGATATACCAGCCATGTTTGGCGCTTCGTCGGGTTTTATTTCCTTCACCAAAATCCAGCAACGCGTCGCCAATGTACATCGCGTCATCATTTTTTCGCCCCAGTTGACGGACAAAATCGGTGACATCTTCATGAAACACATCGCCGGAATTGAGGAAAAGAGTATAGCGCCCTTGCGCCATCGCAATGCCTTTGTTCATCGCGTCGTAAATGCCGCGATCCTTTTCACTTACGAAGCGTAAGTTAAACTCACCGTTGAGTTTTTCCAGAAACTGGGCGGTGCCGTCATCCGAACCGCCGTCCACAACAATCCATTCAAAGGTCAGGCTGGGATCGCGCGCCAGGTTGCGCAGCGAGCGCCAGGTGTTTACCACGCCGTCGTAATTACGAAAGGCGACAGTAACGACGCTAAGTAACATAAAACCACCTCGTCATGAATTCGTAATATTTAGCGCTTTGCGCAAAATAAAAGGACAAACGATTAAAAATGCATATTCCGGGCTAAATATCGAACCGGTAAAAAACAACGATACCGGCGTAAAGAGATAAAGCTGCACCCGAAAATTCTGATTATCGCCAAACGCATTCAGCGTCATTTTTAAGATTTTCCACATGTACCATGCGGTCAATAACACCGCGAACCATGAGAAATAAATAATCAGCAGATACAGGCCATTGTCTATTGTTTTCCCGACATCCGCACCGTTAAAAATTCCGAATGATGCGACATATTCATAAAGTGAGCCAAATCTGACTACGCCATCAATATGGGTTAACGAATAACCGACCATCACTAATGGCCCAACGATACGATAATACGATGATGAGCCTTCCGTTCCTAAATCTCCAAGACGTTCAGCGATATAAGGAAATGCAAAAACCACACCGACTAAAAATACGCCCAACGAAATAATCGCCAGTGGCAATTTTTTCCTTATCGCATCCTTATTCAGATACTGAAATGCCCACTCCAGTAAGTAAAACAGGATAAAGGTCATTACCCCTGAAAATGATCCTGATAATATTATCCCTGCCAGAATCATAGCATCGGTCTTAGGGGTTTTGATACCAAACTGTTTGATGCTGAGCCAAATTGAGATTAACGCCAGAGCAAAAAACGCCGGTTCAAAATAGAGCGCAGTGGTTCGCTTACCGCCAAATTTAATAAAATTCAGCACATAGCTATTACTGTAAATAAGATATTTCGAAATTCCTTCCATTAAGCTGCTGCCGCCGGTGAGAATGATCTGCGCCATCTCAACTGCCGCCAGCGCCACCACAAACGCCACCACCATATAGAAAAAACGTAATATCTTGCGGTAGTTATGCGGGGAAACGGTTTTAAAGCGAATACTCCACACCATGCCGATAATGATGACGATGTAAACAAACAGCATCGTCGAGGTGACATATTTGCTGGCATCCAGCGACTGACCGAACAGGTAGTTAAACGCCGTCAGCCCTGCCCCCACGCCCAGCGCAATCATCAATTTTTTAATGCTGATGCGCTCAATGAACAACAACAGCAAAACGGGTAAAAAGGTGACGATGGTGATGGGGAAGCTTTCGCCCAGTTGGGCAATTTTGACGTTGACCAGCAGGTAGATCAGCGGCAGCAGCAGGTAACTACAGATTCTGATAGAACGAGACATACTCCTCCAGCATCTGTTGTCCGCTGTATGCGGTGCGGCTACGCTTGCAAAAGACCTCCAGCGAGGCGCCAAATACGGCCTGAGCAATGTCGGATTTGCTCATCTGCACCAGGTTAAGCACCTCATCTTCACTGAACGTTCGCCCGCCCGATTTTGCCAGTACCTCCTGCGCCGCGTCGCTGTGCGTGGCGATCACCGGCACGCCGATAGATAACGCTTCACACAATATCAGCGGGTAATTATCGACCCGGGAGCTGAACACCAGCGCATCCATCTGGTTAAGGGCGCTCATCAGCTTGCGTTTATCGGTTTCAAAGCCGTGATTCACCACGTTCTCACCGTCGAAGGGGGAAAACTTACCGAAGGTGTGCAGCTCAATGTTGTTGCCTGCCGCCATCATGTCGCGCACCAGTTGCTGGTTTGTTTTGCCGTCATAGCGCAGATCGTGCGCCACCACGGCAATTTTCGGTTTGCCCTGGCGCTCGCTCACCGGCGACAGTTCGGACAGAATCGCTTCGGTCGCCACATCAATGCCATTATTGATAATGCGACAACGCCCTGCCCCGTACAGGCTGTTAAACGCCTCCGCCACATGCTGGCTGGGCGAGATAAACTGACAGCCCAGCGAGAGCATCTGCTGAAACAGCTGCCGCTTGCCCACCACCAGCTGGTGCGCTCTGTCCACTTTTACCGGCGGATAATTGGTCAGCGTCGGGCATTTCTGACAGCCGCTTTTCCAGCCTTCACAACCGTCGGTAAAGGCACAGCGTCCGGTCACGCTCCAGTGATCGTGCAGCGTCCAGACCAGCCTCACGTCCGGCTTATGGTTTTTCACCTTCTCGCAGAAAGCGACAACCTCCGCCAGATTCAGCCAGTAGCTATGCAGCACATGAAAATGCAGCACCAGCGGGCCGGGTGTCCGGGTCACTTTGCGGTACAGGTTATCGAGATTGCCAAAGAGGTCGCGGTTAAACAGACGAAACAGCGCGATATTGGCGACCGATGTCAGACGCGGCGTCTGTTTAATCACATGCGGATAGTTGCTGTGGCTGACGCTTTTCTTCCCGCCTTTGCCATAGCCATAGACAAAGTGCGAGGTCAGGCCTTTTTGTAGCGCGCGCAGGTGCAGGTCTAATGCCACGCCCGCCGCGCCGCCTTCCGCCAGTCGAACATTAAATTGCAGAATATTCATTTAATTACCTTCACTCGCGCCTTCTCTCCCACTACCAGCGCGTTATCGGGAACCGTGTCGAGCACCACGCTGCCCGCCCCGATAGTCACGTTATTGCCGATGGTGATATCCCCCAGCAAAATGACGTTAGCGCCCAGCTCAACGCCGTTACCAATGACCGGGCACGCCAGGCTGTCGCCGCCCCGGTTGCCGATGGTGACGCCATGACGCACGGTGAAGTCGTCGCCCGCGACGACATGCTTATTGATCACGACAGCATAACCGTGATGGATGGTGAAACGTCGGCCGATGGTTGCGGCGGCCTGAATTTCGTAACCAAACAGGCATTCGGTCATCAGACGGTACAGCACCAGCACCGGCGCGGCCCACAGGTTATTCAGCACATTTTTTTTGCGCCAGACGGAACAAAAATGGGCGACGCGGTAGTCCAGCACCATGCAGCACGGGCGCAGACTCCAGCTGTTTGCGCGTAGATCCTCCAGCATCCTTAACGCCCCCGCAGTCCGTCAGCCAGGCGTTTGCCGTTACGCACAGAAAACAGCGTCAGCAACGTGCGCCAGGTCATTCGCTTATTGCGGATCTGGTACAGCGTAAACAGCTGATACTTTTTGCTGGCGCGGTCGAATTTGTCTTTATGCTTGCGGTAGAAATGAAAGTAGCCGGAGAATTTTTTCGGCGAGGAGGTGATCTGCATTTCACCGTGATTGATGTGCAGAATCTGCGTCGCCTCTTCCACTTTCCACGGTTCGCCGTACTCAACCACCATACGCAGGAAAATATCGTAGTCCTGCGCGGCTTTCAGTTCGGTATCAAACAGGCACTCTTTAAAACGCCAGGCCCAGGTAAAGACCTGATTGCCAATGATATTGCGTTTATAAAAAAGACGGCGTGAGTACGGCGACTTCGGGTACAGCGGCAGACTGGCCGGCTGCGAGTAAACCTCGCCTTCACAGACATAGTCATTGGCATATAAAAACGCGTGCGTTACCAGCTGATGCTTATGTTCAAGGAACACGCTCAGACGGTTCGGCGTCCATTCATCATCATCATCGATCCCGGTGATGTACTGCCCTTTCGCCTGCATAATGGCCTGATTACGCACCGCGCAGGCGCCGGAATTGATCGCATTGTGGGTGTAGCGCACGCGCGGGTCGTTTAACCCTTCAACAAACTGCTGCAACTGCTCATACGATGAGGAGCAGTCATCCACAATGATCATTTCCCAGTGGGTATAGTCCTGGCGCAGCACCGATTTAATCGCGCGAATCGCCAGTTGCTGCCGATTCCAGGTTGGCATGTAGATCGAAATCAGTGGGTTGTCTATTGTCATTCTCATTCCCCGGATAGTGTCGGATGGCGGCGTAAACACCTTATCCGGCCTACAGTTACCAGCAATTTTGTCGGCCCTGTAGGCCTGATAAGCGCAGCGTCATCAGGCGACTTATTATTTTGAATCCGACTTGTATTCGTACTCGTAGTAACCGTAATCCTGATAACCGGTCGCCCGTCGGAAGATGGAGTTGAGGATTACGCCTTTTACCGGAATGCCGTTCTGCTCAAAGCGGCTCAGGCTGGTTTCCACCTCTTTTAATGTGTTAACGGCGTAACGCGCCACCATCAGCGTAGTGCCGACATGCCGTCCAACGATCGCCGCATCGGTCACCGCCAGAATCGGCGGCGTATCGATTAAGACCAGGTCATAGTGCGCGCTGGCCCAGGCAATCAGTTCGCCAAAGCGCTCGCTCATCAGCAGTTCCGACGGGTTAGGCGGCACCTGTCCGCGCGGCACCAGATCGAAATGCGGGATGGAGGTGGGTTTGGCGCAGGAGGCGATATCCCCTTTGCCCACCAGAATGTCGGACAAACCATTCACGTTGTTGGTGCCCAGCAGCTCGTGGGTATAGCCTTTACGCATATCGCAGTCGATCAGCAGCACGCGTTTGTTGGTCTGGCTGATGACCGCCGCCAGGTTGGCGCAGACAAAGGTTTTGCCGATAGACGGGCTGACCCCGGTCAACATCAGCACATTGTTTTGCGCCTGCATCATGGCGAAATGCAGGCTGGTACGCAGGCTACGCACCGCCTCAATCGCCAGATCGGTTGGATTCCCCACCGCCAGCAACTGGCTCTGTTTGTAGCGTTTAACGCCCTTAATCGTTTTGACGTTATCGCGCGCTTTCTGCCACTCCGACAGCGGAATGCTGGCATAGACGCTGATGCCGTGTTCTTCGAGCACCTGCGGACTTTCAATCCCACGGTTAAACAGCGAACGCAGCAACACGCCGACGATAGAGAGCATCAGGCCAAGAATAATGCTGCCAAGAATAATCAGCGCTTTTTTCGGCTTCAGCACGCCCGGCTGGGCAATCGCCGGGTCAACAATACGCACATCCCCGACGGTGCTGGCCTCGGTGATCTTCAGCTCCTGCTGCTTGTTCAGCAGTTGCATATAAACCTGCTGACCGGATTCGACGTCGCGCGTCAGACGCACAATTTCCTGCTGCGTTTTCGGCATTGCCGTCACCCGCCCGTTCAGTTTGGCTTTTTCGTCTTCCAGCGCTTTACGTTTTTCCAGCAGCGTGCGGTAAGCCGGATGCGCTTTAGTAAACAGCTTGGAGATTTCCGCCTCTTTGAAGGTCAGTTCGTTAAGCTGGGCGTCGATATTCACCATCGAGTCCAGCACCGCCTTGGCCTCCAGCGGTAAGTCCACGGAGTCTTTATCCTGACGGAAGGCGTTGAGTTTGTTTTCCGCGACGTCCAGGCGACTGCGCACTTCCGGCAACTGTTTCGCCAGGAACGCCAGGCTTTTCGCCGCTTCCGCAGATTTCCGCTCAACGTTCTGTTCGAGATAGTTGCGGGTGATGCTGTTGAGAATATCGCGGATCTGATCCTTGTCTTCACCGGTGAAGGCCAGGCTCAATACGCCGGTATCTTTGCCGTTTTCCGTCACGGTCAGGTTGTTTTGCAGATTGTTGATCATCCCAAGCGTGGAGAATTTAGTGACGGTAAATTCACTGTCCGGGCGGGCATGGATAGCGCTCACCATCATCGTCACGCCGTCTTTACTCAGCAGTTGCCCGGCCTGACCGCGCGCGCTAAAGCCGCCGTCGCTGGTCAGTTCGTAGGTTTTGTCACTCAGCACGTTAAGCGTGAAAACCTGCTCGCCCATCTCTTTTGGGCGGGTGAACGTTGTCACTTTCACCGTCTCATTCTGCCGCCCCATCAGGCGCTCCCAGCCTGCGCCAAACAGCGGGAAGGTGTTTTTGGTGACGGAGATATCCAGGTCGAGATCGTCAACGGTTTTCCCCAGAACCAGGCGCGACTGAATCAGCTGAATTTCCGCTTCTGATGCCGGCGGTTTATTGGGCAGCGCAGAGCCAATATCCTGCACCAGCGAGTTACCGGTATTTTGCTCGATTTGCACCAGCGCGTCGGCGCTGTAAATCGGCGTGGCGAATAGCGTGTAAATCACCGCGCACAGCGCAAATACCGCCGTAATGCCAAGCACCCACCAGCGCGCTTCAATGACGGTTCCCACCAGGCGACCGATATCGATTTCATCACTGCCCGTTACCGGAGCGGCAAGCTGTTTTACTTTTTCTGTCATTGTTATACCTGCTCTGCGTTCAATGCCTGCGCCCATTGGCGAGCAGACCTTTCAAGTAATGTGTACACCGCTTCAAACGCCTCGCGACTTTTGCGATACGGGTCGGGTATTTCACGCTCGCTGTCCCAGTGGCCGAACAACATCACTTTCCCGCGCATCTCTGGCGCCATCTCGCACAGTCTGGCGATATGGCGTTTTTCCATCGCCAGAATCAGGTCATAATCCCGGCACATACGCCCGGAGATCTGGCGGGCGCAATGACCTTCAAGAGAGAGGTTATGCGCCGCCGCCACGCTGACCGCCGACCGGTCGGCGCCCCTTCCCACCAGCGCGCCCAGCCCGGCGGACTCCACCGTTAACGACGGGTGATAACTTTTCAGCAAGCGCTCTGCCGTCGGGGAACGGCAAATGTTCCCCACGCAAACAACTAAGATTTTGTTAAACATGACGTTTACCAGTTATGAATGTCGCTGGCCGTATCCGTCATATAACGGACACCGCTGATGGTCGGCAGCAACTGATTGATCAGACGGTTCCAGCGCGCAACCGGTGCGGTCGTGACGTACACCACATCGTAAGGTTGCAGTCGGAACTCCGTCGCCATCACCAGAGAGGTGGCATCAGACATATCAAGCTGATAAATATTGGCGATCTTGCCATTGCGTCCGCCCTCGCCTTTCAGCGGTCGAATCACGAAGATGCCGCTGGCATTGGAGGTGGTCAGGTCGATACCTTCCGCTGTACCCAATGCTTCGGTGAGCGTCATACCGCTGAAGTCCATTTTGAGGGTGCTCTGTTTCTTCACTTCACCCATCACGAAGACTTTCAGATCGTCATTACGCGGTACAAACAGGATGTCGCCGGGGTAGAGCAACCGGTTCTGGCTGAGATCGCCGTTTTGCATCAGCGCCTGCAAAGAAATTCGCTGCTCCTGGCCATTGTGCGTCAGCACGACGTTGCGCCAGTCGGCGTTTTCGGTCAGACCACCTGCGGCGTTGATGGCATCAAGAACGGTGAGCGGCACGTTGGTGATCGCCTGCTGGCCGGATTTATTCACCTGCCCGGAGACATACGCCTTCTGCGAGCGGAAAGCGGCGATATTAACGTCCACCTGCGGGTCAGCAATGTACTTCGCTAAGCGCCCGGTAATATCACTGCGAATTTCACCCAGCGTTTTGCCCACCACAGTCACTTTGCCGATGTAGGGATAAAACATGGTGCCATCAGGTTGAACCCAGTTGCCGGTATCACTGGAGCTACGGTACTGCCCGGCGGGCGTGGTCAGTTCCGGGTGATCCCAGACCGTCACATTCAAAACATCGCCTGGGCCGACGCGGTACTGGTAGCTTGAGATCTCCTGGTCCAGTGACATATTGGGCTGCGCCACATTTGGACGTGGTCGTAATTGCTCCACCAGGCGCGGCGTCAACGGATAGACATTCACCATACGGTCGAGATCAAAATCAGCGTCTTGCTGTTTGATCACGTCTTTACCCATCGTAGACATATTGCTGCCCGGAAGTACTGTGCAACCACTTATCAAGGTTACCGACACCAATAATGGCATCAATTTCATTTTGGATTTCATCATTGATTATTTATCACTTTGGCAGAGTAATTATCCCGTGCAATTTAAATAGCGACTTCGCCTGTACACATTTACATTGCAGTTAATTGAAAAGAAATTTAACTGGCATCAGTCCTAAAAAATTTGGATTCATCCGTAGGCTATTGACAGAATAATTCAGACTTGTCACCAGGTTATCAGACACGCTACCGCCCTTGGCTTTTTAGCTACCAATACACTGATTAATTTAGGTTTTTATAATCCTCTTTATTTCCTCTTCTTCGCGACAGAGAAACATCACAGGAAATAAGAAAGTTACTCAGTAATGGCCTGCTTGACGGCGACAGGATATTTTTGTTGCCCACCATTAATGCTGCAAGAATTGTTGCAGTTAACGTAATAGCAGGCAAGGTAACAAGCCTGTACTTCACCCTTTTTAAGATTAATATTAAGCGTGGCGAAATTATAATTTTAGGATTTTATTGATGTTGACAAATTCTATATTTAACGCCCAACCTGCGATATTTCCGAAATATATCCACATTCAAAAAATCGTACCATATGGAAACTTTATGGTTATTTTTCCGCCACGTTTTCAGCATAAAAGCCTGATATAAAAGAAAGAGAAATGACGTTATGTCATTGCATTTTGCGCCAGCTTTATCCATGATCGAATTGTGACAACTGTCATATAACGAAAGGTATTATTCTCACTATGGAATGGATTGCCGATCCATCAATCTGGGCCGGACTCGTCACGCTTATCGTCATCGAGTTAGTCCTCGGCATTGATAACCTGGTCTTTATTGCCATCCTCGCTGAAAAACTGCCGCCTGCGCAGCGCGATCGTGCGCGCATTACCGGGCTGCTGTTAGCGATGATCATGCGCCTGCTGTTGCTGGCGTCTATCTCGTGGCTGGTCACGCTGACGAAGCCTCTCTTCAGCATACGCGACCTGAGCTTCAGCGCCCGGGATCTGATTATGCTGTTTGGCGGTTTCTTCCTGCTCTTTAAAGCCACAATGGAGCTCAACGAGCGGCTGGAGGGGAAAGACAGCGATAACCCCACTCAACGCAAAGGGGCGAAATTCTGGGGCGTGGTGGCGCAAATTGTGGTGCTGGACGCCATCTTCTCCCTCGACTCGGTCATTACCGCCGTGGGGATGGTCGAACACCTTGCGGTGATGATGGCGGCGGTGATTATCGCCATCAGCCTGATGCTGCTGGCCAGTAAATCCCTGACCCGGTTTGTGAACAGCCACCCAACCATCGTGATCCTCTGCCTCAGCTTCCTGCTGATGATCGGCTTCAGCCTGGTGGCGGAAGGGTTTGGCTTCCATATTCCAAAAGGCTATCTGTACGCCGCGATCGGCTTCTCGGTGATGATTGAAGCGCTGAACCAACTGGCGATCTTCAACCGTCGTCGCTTCTTATCCGCCAACCATACGTTGCGCCAGCGCACCACCGAAGCGGTGATGCGTTTGCTTAGCGGGAAAAAGGAGGATGCCGAGCTGGATGCTGACACCTCCGCTATGCTGGCGGATCATGACGACAGCCAGATTTTCAACCCGCAAGAGCGGCAGATGATTGAGCGAGTGCTGAACCTCAACCAGCGCACCGTCAGCAGTATCATGACCTCGCGCCATGATATTGAGCACATCGATCTCGACGCGCCTGAAGAGGAAATTCGCGCCCTGCTGGAAAAAAACCAGCATACGCGTCTGGTAGTGACCGGAGAGGACGAACAGGAAGAGTTGCTTGGCGTGGTGCATGTCATCGACCTGCTACAGCAATCGCTGCGCGGCGATCCGCTCGATCTGCGGGCGTTGATCCGTCAACCGCTGGTGTTTCCTGAAACGCTGCCGCTGCTTCCGGCGCTGGAGCAGTTCCGTAACGCCCGCACGCATTTTGCTTTTGTCGTGGATGAGTTTGGTTCCGTTGAAGGGATCGTAACCCTGAGCGACGTCATGGAAACCATCGCCGGTAATCTGCCGAACGAAGTGGAAGAGATCGACGCCCGTCACGATATTCAGAAAAACCCGGACGGCTCCTGGACCGCCAACGGCCATATGCCGCTGGAAGATCTGGTGCAGTACGTTCCGCTGCCGCTGGATGAGAAACGCGAGTACCACACCATCGCGGGGTTGTTGATGGAATACCTGCAACGCGTGCCGAAAACCGGAGAAGAGGTTCAGGTGGGAGATTACCTGTTGAAAACCTTGCAGGTTGAGAGTCACCGCGTACAGAAAGTGCAGATTATTCCGTTACGTAGCGATGACGAGTTAGATTACGAGGTGTAAGGCAGAACGGCATGCCGGGTGGCGGCTGACGCCTTACCCGGCCTACACATGCTGTCTGTTTTCACAGCCGGCATTCAGATTCGCTTACAGCTTATCCAGCAGCTTCTTCACGTCTTTACCGTTGCGGGTCTCTTTATTACGATCCGCCCAGTCGCTCAGACGACGTTTTGCTTCATCCTGCAAATGCTTACGCAGAATCTGGTCAACCTGGAGATTGTAATTCAGCGCCTGCCACTTACCGTATACGCGCAGCGGAACCGGCGTCTCTTTCAGGAAATCAATCAGCTTGCTTTCACCTGTCCAGCCGCCCAGCACGCGCACGTTAAACTGCGTGTCGCAGGTCTGCTCAACAAGATTCAACGCGCCATTACCGGAAACCGCCAGTATTGCAGACTGCCCTTCCATGCTGCCCAGCGTGAGCTTACCGTTATCCAGCGCCAGGTCGGTGACAAAGCGATCCAGACGGGTCGCGTTATCAAAATTCTGCTGCGATTGCTGCACATCGCCACCGCTACGCGTTACCGCCTGTTGCACCAGTTGCTGGAAGTTCATCCCTTCCATACGCGTGTCGCGCATTTCAACATGCGCCTGCCCTTGCCAGCTGTGACGAAACGCCTGGGCGTCAATATCTGCGCCGGAAAAATCGCCCGCCAGCGACATTTTGCCGGTCAGCGCGATGGGATAGTCAAACGCGTTCAGAATCGTGCCAATTTCCACATCCTCAAGGCGCGGCTGGAACACGGCGCGCGGATTTGCCGCTCTCGCGTCCAGCGTACCGGGCAGAGAAATCTCACCTCCGTCGAGTTTCCCCTGCAACTCGACGATATTCAGCAAACCGGCCTGATTCGTCATTTTCGCCGACACGTCGGTAAACGCCATGCCACGCCACTGCGCGTTATCCGCCCGCAGAGAGAGGGCCGCAGAAAACCCTTTTAGCCCCTGATAAGCGGGTTCATCAACGCGGGACGCGATAACCGGCCGCGGCCGCGTCGACTGCTGCCCCGTTTGCGCCACGTTTTTGGATGTGCTTGCCACGTCATTTCGCGGAAGAAGGTTATCCAGATTCAGCTTGCCAAATTGCAGATCGATCGCCCATTCCGGCTCATCGCTCAGCGTCACCTGAGCCTGTCCGGTCAGGGTGCTGTCGTTGGCGGTTAAACTGAGCTGACTGAAAGAGAGCCTTTTTTGCCCTTCCTGCCACTGCGCCTGTAATTGCCCCTGGCCCTGAATACCCTGTTTCGGTAAATCGGCTCCCTGCAACTGCCAGTTGAGCTGCTCGATACCGGCCGTTAAGTTGTGCGGATAGTCAGACGCATCGACCGTTCCGTTGAAGGAGAGCGAGAGATCGCGCTGATCGCGGTTCACCCGCCCGGAAAAATCAAACGTCCCGCGATGCTGTTCATCCTGCTCCATTTGCAGGCGAATATCGCGAACCGTAATTTGCTCGTCGTCTTCATGCTGGAACACCAGCACACTGTCAGCAACGCGTAAGCTGCTGATATCAAAAGACCAACCACGGTCTTCCGGGACATCCGGCAGCGTATTGTCTTTTGGCGCAACAGGCGCGTCTTCCCGGCGCGCCGCTTCCGTCTGCGGCGTCAACTGGATGACCGCGCCTTTGAGCATCACCTGTTCAACCTTCAACTGATGACTAAGAAGCGGCCACAGCGCAACGTCCAGACGCATATTGTCGGCCCGAACCAGGGGTTCGCTGGCGCCTTCCGCTGTCAACGCCATCCGTCCAGAAAGGATGCTGAGTTGAGGCCATACGTGCCAGCGCAGAGGGCCATCCAGTTGCAGTTGATATCCGCTACGCGCAGCGACCTGCTGCACCATATACGCGCGGAAATCATTCGGATTCACCAACATCACCAACGCCGAGAAGCCGGCCACTAGCACGACCAGGAGAATCATCAGCGTCGTCAGAAATCGTCTCATGCTATCCTCAGTGGAGCAGACTCAGTCTTTGTCAATCCGGCTGGCAACAGCGCCTTGCTGATCGCGGTATTTCGCATCCTGGCGACGGTTATAAGGGCGTGCGGCAGGGCCGGAGAGCGGCTCAAAGCTCAGGGCGCCAATCAGCATTCCCGGGCGCAGGGCCAGCGGTAATTTCCCGGAGTTGTAGAACTCCAGAACGATGCAACCGGACCAGCCGGGATCGATACGGTGCGCGGTAACGTGCACCATCAGCCCAAGACGCGCCAGCGAGGAACGGCCATCCAGCCACCCCACGAGATCCGGCGGCAGCGTGACGGACTCAAAGGTCACGGCCAGCGCCAGCTCGCCCGGATGAAGATAAAACGCGTCGCCTTCATCCAGCACGATTTCATCGCTCATCACGCGATCCAGCGCGGCGCTGACCTCATCCTTCGGGCCGCTTAAATCAATAAACGCAGCCGTGTGGCCACGAAATGTACGAAATTTATTGCCAAGGCGCACATCCACCGTCGCGCCATTAATACGCTCAACAGGAGGACGCGGGTTGATCGACAAGCGGCCTTCATCCAGCCAGGCTTCAATATCTCGGTCACACAAACGCATGGCACTTTCTCCTTTCGTGCATCAGGCCCTTAACGTTCAACGCGTCAAGGGCGAACCAGGTTATCACTGAACGGTACACAATTCGCTGGGCTTATTCAAAGAACTGACTGATTTTCGCTTTCAGAATATCAATCGCGATGCGGTTCTTACCGCCGCGCGGTACGATAATATCGGCGTATTGCTTGGAAGGTTCAATAAATTGCAGGAACATCGGGCGTACGGTTTTCTGGTACTGCGCCATCACCGAATCCATTGAACGCCCACGCTCGTTGACGTCGCGCTTAATACGGCGCATCAGGCAGATGTCCAGCGGGGTATCGACAAAAATGGAGAAGTTCATCTCTTCACGCAAACGCGCGTCCGTCAGCAGCAAAATCCCTTCGAGAATAATGACTTTTTTGGGCTCGACGCGAACGGTTTCCTGCATGCGGGTATGTTCAACATAGCTGTATACGGGCAATTCAATCGCCGAACCGCGCTTGAGCGCTTGCAGATGCTGGAACAGCAAACTGTGATCCATCGCATTAGGATGGTCGTAGTTGGTTTTTACACGCTCTTCCATCGACAGATGGCTTTGATCTTTGTAATAGCTGTCTTCGGGAATAACACCGATATGTTCATCACCCACTTGTTCACGCAATTCGCGATAAAGGGTACTGGCAATAAGACTCTTGCCGGAAGCCGATGCGCCAGCAATACCGATAATGACGCACTGATGAGACTGAACAGTCATAAATTTAGCGACCTGATTAACCTGGATGTTAGGGAGGGCGACGCCGAAGCGTCAAACGCGGCAATTATAGGGATTTCAGCGGCACGATACCAGTCGAGATAACAGAACGCTAAATTGCCGTCCATCTCTCCTTGTCGCAAATTAAAATGCTTATTTTTAAAGCAGCTGCCGGATTTATTCGTTTATGCCGGAATTAATCCCCCGGAGATGTCAAATTATGAGCCGCTGACGTATAAATCGTAAATTGTTTGTACTAGCATGATCCTGAATGAAAACTGACGCGTCCGGGCCCTCCGCGACGGCAAGGGCTATTCGGATAACGTGGTAATGAGTAAACAAACCCAACATGTTTTAGTTACCTTGCCTCACCCTCTACTGCGTCTCGTCAGTTTAGGTCTGCTCACCTTTATCTTTACACTCTTCTCGCTGGAACTGTCGCGTTTCGATACGCCGCTGGCGCCGCTGTGGTTCCCGACGTCAATCATGATGGTCGGTTTTTATCGCCACGCAGGACGGATGTGGCCGGGGATCGCACTGGTCTGTTCCCTCGGCAGCATAAGCGCGTCACTCGTTTTTTCTCCTGCCGGTTCGCTGAATTTTGGCTGGACGGCGATCAATATTATTGAAGCGGTGGTCGGCGCAATCCTGTTACGTAAGCTACTGCCCTGGTATAACCCCTTACAAAATCTGAATGACTGGCTCCGTCTGGCGACGGGCAGCGCGGTGATTCCACCGTTACTGGGAGGCGCGCTGCTCTGGCTGCTGATGCCCGAAGGGACGCCAGTAAAAACATTTTTGATTTGGATTCTGTCCGAGTCTATCGGCGCGCTGGCGCTGGTGCCATTAGGCTTGCTGTTTAAACCGCGCTACCTGCTTCGCCATCGCGATCCCCGCTTACTGCTTGAAACGCTGCTTACGCTGACGATAACGCTGGGGCTAAGCTGGCTCTCTATGCTGTACGTTCCGTGGCCTTTTACCTGCATTATCGTTCTGCTGATGTGGAGCGCGATACGTCTGCCGCGTATGGAAGCGTTTCTGATCTTCCTCGCCACCGTCATGATGACGTCGCTGATGCTGGCATCCGACCCGGCGCTGCTGTCAACGCCCAAAACATACGCCATGATGAACGTTCCCTGGCTGCCGCTTTTAATGATCCTGCTGCCCGTCAACATCATGACAATGGTGATGTACGCGTTTCGGGCGGAACAAAAAAATATCACGGAAAGCGAATTACGCTTTCGTAACGCGATGGAATATTCCGCGATCGGCATGGCGTTAGTGGGCACCGAAGGCCAATGGCTACAGGCCAACAAGGCTTTGTGTCAGTTTCTGGGCTACAGCCAGGATGAACTGCGCGCCCTCACCTTTCAACAGCTTACCTGGCCTGAGGATCTGCATAACGACCTTGAACAGCTGAATATGCTGGTGCGCGGCGATATCAACAGCTATTCCATGGAGAAACGCTATTACACCCGCGACGGCGATGTGGTCTGGGCATTACTGGCCGTTTCACTGGTTCGCCATAGCGACAACACCCCGCTCTATTTCATTGCGCAAATTGAAGATATCAACGACCTGAAACATACCGAACGGGTAAACAAGCGCTTGATGGAGCGGATTACGCTGGCGAACGAAGCGGGCGGTATCGGCATCTGGGAATGGGAACTGCGGCCTGACGTGATCAGTTGGGATAAGCGCATGTTTGAGCTGTATGAGGTTCCGCCGCATATCAAACCCACCTGGCAACTCTGGCACGACTGCCTGTTGCCGGAAGACCGCGCGCCGACGGAAAAGATCATCCGCGAGTCTCTGGCGGCACGTCTCCCCTTTAAGCTCGAATTCAGGATTGGCGTAAAAGATGGCATCCGGCATATCCGCGCCCTGGCGAACCGGGTGCTGGATAAAGACGGCGACGTGGAACGCCTGCTTGGCATCAACATGGACATGACCGAAGTCAAGCAGCTTAACGAGGCGCTGTATCAGGAAAAAGAGCGCCTGCACATTACGCTGGACTCCATCGGGGAAGCGGTTGTCTGTATTGACGTCGACATGAACGTAACCTTTATGAACCCTGTCGCCGAAAAGATGAGCGGCTGGCAGCAGGAGCATGCGATCGGCGTCCCGCTGCTGACGGTATTACGCATCACTTTTGGCGATAACGGCCCGCTGATGGAAAATATCTATAGCGCGGATATGTCGCGTTCCGCCATTGAGCAGGATGTGGTGCTTCACTGTCGCAACGGCGGTCGCTACGACATTCATTACAGCATTACGCCGCTCAGTACACTGGATGGCGGGAATATCGGCTCCGTACTGGTCATTCAGGACGTCACGGAATCGCGGAAAATGCTGCGCCAGCTCAGCTACAGCGCCTCTCATGACGCCCTCACCCACCTGGCTAACCGGGTCAGTTTTGAAGGCCATCTGAAAGAAATCCTGCTTACGGTACGCGATACGCGCCAGCATCATGCGCTGGTCTTTATTGATTTAGACCGCTTTAAAGCCGTTAACGACAGCGCCGGGCATGCCGCAGGCGATGCGCTGCTTCGCGAACTGGCCGCCTTAATGCTCAGTATGCTGCGTTCCAGCGATATGCTGGCCCGCCTGGGCGGGGACGAATTTGGCCTCCTGCTGCCGGATTGCAATATCGACAGCGCGCGCTTTATTTCTACGCGGATCGTCAACGCGATTAATGAATACCGCTTTATGTGGGAAGACCGTGAACACCCCATTGGCGCCAGCGCCGGAATCACGCTAATCAATAACGCCAATCGTCTGGCGGCAGACGTGATGTCCCAGGCGGATATCGCCTGCTATGCCTCTAAAAACAACGGTCGGGGACGTGTCACCGTGTACGAAGCGCAGCAGGAACAGGCGCACAGCGAGCGGGAAGTCACGCCTCAGGATGAACAATGGCGCATAATCAAAGATAACCCTCTATTGATGATCGCCCGCGGGGTTGCGTCGCCGCGCATCCCTGAAACGTGCGGTTTTTGGCTGATCTCGCTGCGGCTGTGGGCCAGCGACGGCGAAATCATGGAGGAGCAGGCATTCCGCGCAGGGCTAACCGATCCCGAACTCAGCCACGCTCTCGATCGTCGCGTGTTTCAGACATTTTTCCAGCACGCGGCATCCACCGTCGCCAGTAAGGGGGTGAGCATCGCCCTGCCGCTTTCCGCCGCCGGACTCAGCCGCGCAACATTCATTGATGAACTGCTCGAACAACTGGAGCGCAGCCCACTTCCGCCGCGCTTATTGCATCTGGTTATCCCGGCACATGTCCTGATGCAAGAGTCCGATAAGGCCATACCCGCGATACAGATACTGCGTCAGGCGGGCTGTCGCATTGTTCTCAGCCAGGTCAACCGTGACCTGGCGCTTTTCGATTGCTTAAGCGCCCACATGGCTGACTACCTGTTGCTTGATAGCGAACTCTGCGCCAGCCTTCACGGCAATTTAATGGATGAAATGCTGGTATCGATTATTCAGAGCCATGCGCAGCGGCTGGGCGTCAGAACCATTGCCGGCCCGGTACAAATGCCGCTGATCATGGATGCGCTTTCCGGTATTGGCATCGATCTGATTTACGGCGACGTCATTGCCGATGCCCAGCCGCTGGATCTGTTACTGAACACCAGTTATTTCGCCATCAACTGACGGCTGCCAGCCATCCGTATACCAGATATGCAGCAACGCGTAGGAGCGCCAGGGTTTCCAGCGCTCCGCATAACGGCGGATTTGCGCGGGCGTCATTCCCGAAAACCGCTGTTTAATCAGATAATCATCCGGCAAAAAGATATCTTTCGCCTGCCAGCCGCGCAGCGCGAAGTAGTTGGCCGTCCAGCGCCCAATCCCAGGAAAGGTTTGCAGGTTTTTCACCCCCAGCGCAATATCCGGCGGTGCGGACGTCTCTAACGTTCCATCCAGCGTCGCACGCGCCAGATGGATCAGCGCTTCCGCGCGTTTCAGCGGCATCCCCAGTGCTTTAAGCGCGAATGGGTCCGCCGCCGCCAGCGTTTGCGGCGTGGGGAAACAGACATACTCCGGCGCGTCGGCAAGCACATCGCCATAACGACGGGCGACTTTCGCCGTCAGCTTTGCCGCCATCGCCACGCTGACCAGTTGCCCGAGTATCGCCCTTACGCCCTGTTCGAAGGCATCCACCGAGCCGGGCAGGCGCAATCCCGGTCGCGCAGCCCCCAGACTGCCGAGCGCGTCGGCAATCTGATCGGGGTTACAGCGCAGATCGAACAGGCGTTCAATTTTTGCCAGACATTCTTCGGCGACGGGCAACAAGCCCGCGCTCAGGGTTACGCGCAGCGTATGCGTCTGGTGCTCCGGTACAACGGCGATCAGTCCCCGATGTTCTCCCGTCGCCAGACTGCGAACGTAACGCGCGGGCTCAACCGTTTCGACGCCGCTCACCGCACGCGCGGCGAGAAAACCCAACATCCAGGACCAGTCATAAGGCGGCTGCCAGCTTAGGATATACATTGCGACTCCTGTTTTTATTCTCCTTCAGCATAAACGCTATTCAAACGCCGCGCCTTGCTTTCATATTCCAGTTGTCGGGATTACAACATTTCGTTAAAGTCACGCCCCTTCTTCACTGGCATGGGGATTATTAAGGTGTTTATTGGTTTTGACTACGGCACGGCAAACTGTTCCGTTGCCGTCATGCGCGACGGGCAACCGCAGCTGCTAAAAATGGAAAATAACAGCACGCTGTTGCCCTCAATGCTTTGCGCCCCGACGCGTGAAGCCGTCAGCGAGTGGCTGTACCGCCATCACGCGGTTCCGGCGACGGATGACGAAACGCAGGCGCTGTTGCGGCGCGCAATGCGCTACAACCGTGAAGAAGATATTGAGGTCGGCGCAGGCAGCGTGCTGTTCGGGCTGGCTTCGCTGAGCCACTACATTGACGACCCGGAAGAGGTTTACTTCGTTAAATCGCCAAAATCCTTCCTCGGCGCCAACGGCCTAAAACCGCAGCAGGTTGCGCTGTTTGAGGATCTGGTCTGCGCGATGATGTTGCACATCCGTCATATGGCGCAAACGCAGTTGCCGGAAAGCATCACGCAGGCGGTGATCGGTCGACCGATTAACTTTCAGGGGCTGGGTGGCGACGAGGCTAACCGCCAGGCGCAAGGCATTCTGGAACGCGCGGCAAAACGCGCCGGTTTTCAGGATGTCGTCTTCCAGTTTGAACCGGTTGCGGCGGGTCTGGATTATGAAGCCACGTTGCAGGAAGAGAAGCGCGTACTGGTGGTGGATATTGGCGGCGGGACGACCGACTGTTCATTGCTGCTGATGGGGCCGCAGTGGCATCAGCGCGCTGACCGCGCCTCCAGCCTGCTTGGGCACAGCGGCTGTCGCGTGGGCGGTAACGACCTGGACATCGCGCTGGCGTTTAAACACCTGATGCCGTTGCTGGGCATGGGCGGCGAAACCGAAAAAGGCATCGCTTTGCCGGTTCTGCCGTGGTGGAACGCTGTCGCGATCAATGATGTTCCCGCACAAAGTGATTTCTACAGCAGCGCCAACGGTCGCCTGCTCAACGAGCTGGTTCGGGACGCCCGCGATGCGGATAAAGTCGCGCTGCTGCTTAAAGTCTGGCGTCAGCGCCTCAGTTATCGTCTGGTACGCAGCGCGGAAGAGAGCAAAATTGCCCTGTCCGGGCAGCCCAATATCCTCACCACGCTGCCGTTTATCAGCGATGAGCTGGCGACGTCTGTCAGTCAGCAGGGGCTGGAAGCAGCGCTGAGCCAGCCGCTGGCGCGTATTCTGGAGCAGGTACAGCTGGCGCTGGACAATGCGCAGGAAAAACCGGATGTCATCTATCTGACCGGCGGCAGCGCGCGCTCACCGCTGATCAAAAACGCGCTGGCGGAGCAGTTGCCGGGCATTCCGATTGCTGGCGGCGATGACTTCGGTTCCGTCACCGCCGGTCTTGCGCGCTGGGCGGACGTCGTATTTCGTTAACCGCCTCGCAAAGGCCGACGTCATTCAGACGAATCCAGACAGTGTTTCATAATTCCTCCATTTTTCTCCCGTTATGGATGACTAAACTAGTATCATTCCGCGAAACGTTTCAGGATGAGAAACTTATAACGATGAAAGGCAGTAAAAAATCCCGCTGGGTGATAGCAATCGTGGTCGTTGTGGCGGCCATTGCCGTGTACGGGTTCTGGCATAGTCGCAGCGAAACCCAGGGGAATGCGCCGGGCGCTAACGAACATGCGCAACGTCAGGCTGGCGCAGGACGTCGCGGCATGCGTTCCGGCCCGCTGGCGCCGGTTCAGGCGGCCACCGCAACGGAACAAGCCGTACCACGCTATCTGACCGGGTTGGGCACGATCGCTGCCGCCAATACCGTCACGGTACGCAGCCGCGTGGATGGTCAACTGATGGCGCTGCACTTCCAGGAAGGACAACAGGTCAAAGCGGGCGATCTGCTGGCGGAAATCGATCCCAGCCAGTTTAAAGTCGCCTTAGCGCAAGCGCAGGGGCAGCTCGCGAAAGACAAAGCCACACTGGCGAATGCCCGTCGCGATTTAGCGCGCTATCAACAGCTGGTGAAAACCAATCTTGTCTCCCGCCAGGAGCTGGACGCGCAACAGGCGCTGGTCAGCGAAACAGAAGGCACCATTAAGGCCGATGAAGCCAGCGTCGCCAGCGCGCAGTTGCAGCTTGACTGGAGCCGCATCACCGCACCGGTAGAGGGTCGCGTGGGGTTAAAACAGGTGGATGTCGGTAATCAAATCTCCAGCGGCGATACCACAGGCATTGTCGTTATCACCCAGACGCACCCAATCGATCTGATTTTTACCTTGCCGGAAAGCGATATCGCCACCGTCGTACAGGCGCAAAAAACGGGCAAAACATTGACCGTTGAAGCCTGGGATCGCACTAACTCACAGAAATTAAGCGACGGCGTACTGCTCAGCCTGGACAACCAAATCGACGCCACGACCGGCACCATCAAAATCAAAGCCCGTTTTAACAACCAGGATGACGCGCTGTTCCCTAACCAGTTTGTTAACGCCCGCATGCTGGTCGATACGCAGCAAAACGCGGTGGTGATACCGACAGCGGCCGTACAAATGGGTAACGAAGGCCACTTTGTCTGGGTGCTAAATGATGAGAACAAAGTCAGCAAGCATCTGGTTAAACCGGGTATTCAGGACAGTCAGAACGTGGTAATCAGCGCCGGGCTGTCGGCAGGCGATCGCGTCGTGACGGACGGGATCGATCGTCTGACGGACGGGGCGAAAGTCGAAGTGGTGGAAGCGCAAGCGCCTGCGGCGAAAGAAGATAAAGCCACGAATCGGGAATACGGTAAGAAAGGAGTACGCTCCTGATGCAGGTGTTACCTCCGAGCAGCACAGGCGGCCCGTCGCGCCTGTTTATTATGCGCCCTGTCGCGACCACGCTGCTGATGGTGGCGATTTTACTCGCCGGGATTATCGGTTACCGCTTCCTGCCCGTCGCCGCATTGCCGGAGGTGGACTACCCCACCATTCAGGTGGTAACGCTCTACCCCGGCGCCAGCCCGGATGTGATGACCTCCGCTGTCACCGCGCCGCTTGAACGCCAGTTCGGGCAAATGTCCGGCCTGAAACAGATGTCGTCGCAAAGTTCCGGCGGCGCATCGGTTGTAACGTTGCAGTTCCAGCTGACTCTGCCGCTGGATGTCGCCGAGCAGGAAGTACAGGCCGCCATTAACGCGGCCACAAACCTGCTGCCTAGCGATCTGCCTAACCCGCCGGTATACAGCAAAGTTAACCCGGCAGATCCACCGATCATGACGCTGGCCGTCACCTCAACCGCCATGCCCATGACGCAGGTGGAAGATATGGTGGAAACCCGGGTGGCGCAGAAAATTTCCCAGGTTTCCGGCGTAGGGCTGGTCACGCTGTCCGGCGGCCAACGCCCGGCCGTGCGTGTGAAGCTGAATGCGCAGGCGATAGCCGCGCTGGGGCTTACCAGCGAAACGGTTCGCGCCGCCATCACCAGCGCCAATGTCAACTCGGCGAAAGGGAGCCTTGATGGCCCAACTCGCGCGGTCACGCTCTCTGCTAACGATCAGATGCAGTCTGTCGATGAGTATCGCCAGTTAATCATCGCCTGGCAGAACGGCGCGCCGGTACGTCTGGGCGATGTGGCAACGGTCGAACAAGGCGCGGAAAACAGCTGGCTCGGCGCGTGGGCCAATAAAGAACAGGCCATTGTGATGAATGTGCAGCGCCAGCCCGGCGCCAACATTATCTCCACGGCGGACAGCATTCGTCAGATGCTGCCGCAGCTTACGGAAAGCCTGCCAAAATCGGTCAATGTCACCGTGCTGTCGGATCGCACCACCAACATTCGCGCTTCCGTTACCGACACCCAGTTCGAACTGATGCTGGCGATTGCGCTGGTGGTGATGATCATCTACCTGTTCCTGCGTAATGTCCCCGCCACAATCATTCCGGGCGTCGCCGTGCCGTTATCGCTGATCGGCACTTTTGCGGTAATGGTCTTTCTCGATTTTTCGATCAATAACCTGACGCTAATGGCGCTGACCATCGCCACCGGCTTCGTCGTGGACGACGCGATTGTGGTGATTGAGAACATTTCGCGTTACATCGAGAAAGGGGAAAAACCGCTGGCGGCGGCGCTCAAAGGCGCTGGCGAAATCGGCTTTACCATTATTTCATTAACCTTCTCGCTGATTGCGGTACTGATCCCGCTGTTATTCATGGGCGATATCGTCGGGCGTTTGTTCCGCGAATTTGCGGTCACGCTGGCGGTAGCGATCCTGATCTCCGCCGTCGTGTCGCTGACCCTGACGCCCATGATGTGCGCCCGGATGCTCAGCCAGGCGTCGCTGCGCAAGCAAAACCGCTTCTCCCGCGCGGCGGAAAAAATGTTTGATCGCGTCATTGAGAAATACGGTCAGTGGCTGGCAAAAGTGCTCAACCATCCGTGGCTGACGCTGAGCGTGGCGCTCGGCACCCTGCTTCTCAGCATCATGCTGTGGGTCTTTATCCCGAAAGGGTTCTTCCCGGTGCAGGATAACGGCATTATTCAGGGCACATTGCAGGCTCCACAATCCAGCTCGTTCGCCAGTATGGCCCAGCGCCAGCGCCAGGTGTCTGATGTGATTTTAAAAGACCCGGCGGTAGAAAGCCTGACCGCCTTTGTCGGCGTTGATGGTACCAACCCGGCGCTGAACAGCGCGCGTCTGCAAATTAACCTTAAGCCGCTGAATGAACGTGACGATCGGGTACAGAAAGTCATCGCCCGCCTGCAACACGCCGTGGCGAAAGTGCCCGGCGTCGATCTCTACCTCCAGCCAACGCAGGATCTCACCATTGATACTCAGGTGAGCCGCACGCAGTACCAGTTTACGCTACAGGCCACCTCACTGGATGCGCTCAGCACCTGGGTGCCGCAGCTGATGGAAAAACTCCAGCAGCTTCCGCAGCTTTCTGACGTCAGCAGCGACTGGCAGGACAAAGGTCTGGTGGCGTATGTGAACGTTGACCGCGACAGCGCCAGCCGTCTTGGCATCAGCATGGCGGATGTCGATAACGCCCTGTATAACGCCTTTGGCCAGCGCCTGATTTCGACCATCTACACCCAGGCGAATCAATATCGCGTCGTGCTGGAACATAACACCGACACCACGCCGGGGCTGGCGGCAATGGACACCATCCGTCTGACCAGCAGCGACGGCGGGATTGTGCCGCTTAGCGCCATCGCCAAAATCGAGCAGCGTTTCGCGCCGCTTTCCATTAATCACCTGGATCAGTTCCCGGTAACGACCTTCTCGTTTAACGTGCCGGATAATTATTCGCTCGGCGATGCGGTACAGGCCATTCTGGACACGGAGAAAACGGTCAACCTGCCAGTCGATATCACCACCCAGTTCCAGGGCAGCACGCTGGCCTTCCAGGCCGCGCTCGGCAGCACCGTCTGGCTGATCGTGGCGGCAGTGGTGGCGATGTATATCGTGCTTGGCGTGCTGTACGAAAGCTTTATCCACCCAATCACGATCCTCTCCACCCTGCCAACGGCGGGCGTCGGGGCGCTGCTGGCGCTCATGATTGCCGGTAGTGAACTGGACGTGATTGCCATCATCGGGATCATTTTGTTGATCGGTATTGTGAAGAAGAACGCCATCATGATGATCGACTTCGCCCTGGCCGCCGAGCGCGAGCAGGGAATGGCGCCGCGTGATGCGATTTTCCAGGCCTGTCTGCTGCGTTTTCGCCCGATTCTGATGACCACGCTGGCGGCACTGTTAGGCGCGCTGCCATTGATGTTAAGTACCGGCACAGGCGCGGAATTACGCCGCCCGTTAGGGATTGGCATGGTAGGCGGCCTGCTGGTCAGCCAGGTCTTAACCCTGTTCACCACGCCCGTCATCTATCTGCTGTTTGACCGCCTGTCGCTGTATGTGAAAAGCCGCTTCCCCCGCCAGGAAGAGGAGGCGTAAATGAAATTTTTCGCTCTTTTCATTTACCGCCCGGTGGCGACCATTTTAATCTCCATCGCCATTACGCTCTGCGGCGTGCTGGGTTTCCGGTTATTGCCGGTCGCCCCGCTGCCGCAGGTGGATTTTCCGGTCATTATGGTGAGCGCATCGCTTCCGGGCGCTTCGCCGGAAACCATGGCGTCGTCGGTCGCCACGCCGCTGGAGCGTTCGCTCGGACGCATCGCGGGGGTCAGTGAGATGACCTCCAGCAGCTCGCTGGGCAGCACACGAATTATCCTTCAGTTTAACTTTGACCGTGATATCAACGGCGCGGCGCGTGACGTGCAGGCAGCAATTAATGCCGCACAGAGTCTGCTGCCCAGCGGGATGCCCAGCCGCCCGACCTACCGTAAAGCCAACCCGTCCGACGCGCCGATTATGATTCTGACGCTCACATCGGACACCTGGTCGCAGGGAGAGCTGTATGACTTCGCCTCAACGCAGCTGGCGCAGACAATCGCGCAAATTGACGGCGTCGGCGATGTGGATGTCGGCGGCAGTTCGCTGCCCGCCGTGCGCGTGGGGCTTAACCCGCAGGCGTTGTTTAATCAGGGCGTATCGCTGGATGACGTGCGCAGCGCCATCAGCAATGCCAACGTGCGTAAGCCGCAGGGCGCGATCGACGACAAGACTCATCGCTGGCAGGTTCAGACAAATGATGAACTGAAAACGGCGACGGAATACCAGCCGTTGATTATCCACTACAACAACGGCGCCGCCGTGCGTCTGGGCGATGTCGCCACGGTAACTGACTCGGTACAGGATGTGCGTAACGCCGGGATGACCAACGCCAAACCGGCGATTTTGCTGATGATTCGCAAGCTGCCGGAAGCCAATATCATCCAGACGGTAGACAGCATTCGCGAGAAGCTCCCGGAATTACAAACGCTGATTCCCGCCTCAATTGACCTGCAAATCGCTCAGGATCGTTCCCCAACGATTCGCGCCTCGCTGGAGGAAGTGGAGCAAACGCTGGTTATTTCCGTCGCGCTGGTCATTCTGGTGGTCTTTTTATTCCTGCGCTCCGGGCGCGCAACGTTGATTCCTGCCGTTGCGGTTCCCGTGTCGCTGATTGGCACCTTCGCCGCAATGTACCTGTGCGGTTTTAGCCTGAACAACCTGTCGCTGATGGCGCTGACTATCGCCACCGGTTTTGTCGTCGATGACGCCATTGTGGTGCTGGAAAATATCTCCCGCCATCTTGAAGCCGGCATGAAGCCCTTGCAGGCGGCGCTTCAGGGAACGCGTGAAGTTGGCTTTACGGTGCTCTCCATGAGCCTCTCCCTGGTGGCGGTATTCCTGCCGCTCTTGCTGATGGGGGGATTGCCCGGAAGATTATTACGCGAGTTTGCCGTCACCCTTTCGGTGGCGATCGGCATCTCGCTGCTCGTCTCGCTCACGCTAACCCCCATGATGTGCGGCTGGATGCTGAAGTCCAGCAAGCCTCGCGAGCAGACGCGAAGCCGCGGCTTTGGCCGTCTGCTGACCGGCCTGCAACAAGGGTACGGCACATCGCTGAAATGGGTGCTAAACCATACGCGGCTGGTGGGCGTCGTCTTGTTGGGCACCATTGCGCTGAATATCTGGCTCTATATTTCCATCCCCAAAACCTTCTTCCCCGAACAGGATACGGGCGTACTGATGGGCGGCATTCAGGCTGACCAGAGTATTTCGTTTCAGGCGATGCGCGGCAAACTTCAGGACTTTATGAAGATCATTCGCGACGATCCGGCGGTCGACAACGTGACCGGATTCACCGGCGGTTCGCGGGTCAACAGCGGGATGATGTTTATTACGCTGAAATCACGCGGCGAGCGCCATGAAACGGCGCAGCAGGTTATCGACCGGCTGCGGGTCGCGCTGGCAAAAGAGCCGGGCGCAAACCTGTTTCTGATGGCGGTGCAGGATATCCGCGTCGGCGGGCGGCAGGCTAACGCCAGCTACCAGTACGCTCTGCTGTCTGATGATTTAAGCGCGCTGCGGGAATGGGAGCCGAAAATCCGTAAAGCGCTGGCGGCGCTCCCCCAACTGGCGGACGTTAACTCCGATCAGCAAGATAACGGCGCGGAGATGAACCTGATTTACGACCGCGAAACCATGTCCCGGCTGGGGATCGACGTGCAGGCCGCCAACAGTCTGCTGAATAATGCCTTCGGTCAACGGCAAATTTCCACCATCTATCAGCCGATGAACCAGTATAAGGTTGTGATGGAGGTTGACTCACGCTATACCCAGGACATCAGCGCGCTGGAGAAGATGTTCGTCATTAACAGCGACGGGAAGGCGATTCCGCTCTCTTATTTTGCAAAATGGCAGCCCGCCAATGCACCGCTGTCAGTGAATCACCAGGGGTTGTCCGCCGCCTCGACTATCGCGTTTAACCTGCCTACGGGCACGTCGCTGTCCGAAGCGACGGAAGCCATCAACCGGGCGATGACACAGCTTGGCGTACCGTCAACGGTGCGCGGCAGTTTCGCCGGAACGGCACAGGTTTTCCAGGAGACGATGAATTCGCAGGTAATTCTGATCCTGGCGGCGATCGCGACGGTCTATATTGTGTTGGGGATATTGTATGAAAGTTATGTTCATCCGCTGACCATCCTCTCTACCCTCCCCTCCGCAGGCGTGGGGGCGCTACTGGCGCTGGAGCTATTCAATGCCCCGTTCAGCCTAATCGCGCTCATCGGGATCATGCTATTAATTGGCATTGTGAAGAAAAACGCCATCATGATGGTCGATTTTGCGCTTGAGGCGCAGAGAAACGGCAACCTGACGCCGGAACAGGCGATTTTCCAGGCCTGCCTGCTGCGTTTTCGCCCAATAATGATGACCACGCTGGCGGCGCTGTTTGGCGCGCTGCCGCTGGTTATCTCCGGGGGCGATGGTTCAGAGTTACGTCAACCATTAGGGATTACGATCGTGGGCGGACTGGTGATGAGCCAGCTGCTGACGCTCTATACCACCCCGGTGGTCTATCTCTTTTTCGACCGTCTGCGGCTGCGTTTTTCACGTAATAATAGCCAACCGGAATCCATAACAGAGCCATGACAGAACTTCCTGACAGCACACGCTGGCAACTCTGGATTGTGGCATTCGGCTTTTTTATGCAATCGCTGGATACCACAATCGTCAACACCGCGCTTCCCTCTATGGCGCTCAGTCTGGGGGAAAGCCCGCTGCATATGCACATGGTCGTGGTTTCCTATGTACTGACCGTGGCGGTAATGCTGCCTGCCAGCGGCTGGCTGGCGGATAAAGTCGGCGTGCGTAATATCTTCTTTACCGCCATTGTGCTGTTTACGTTGGGATCGCTATTTTGCGCCTGGTCCAGCACGCTGAATGAACTGGTGCTGGCGCGCGTTTTACAGGGCGTGGGCGGCGCCATGATGGTGCCGGTCGGCAGACTGACGGTCATGAAGATCGTTCCGCGCGAACAATATATGGCGGCAATGACCTTCGTCACGCTGCCCGGTCAGGTCGGGCCGCTGCTCGGCCCGGCGCTGGGCGGCATTCTGGTCGAGTACGCCTCCTGGCACTGGATTTTCCTGATTAACATTCCGGTCGGCATTGTCGGGGCGATTGCGACGCTCATGCTGATGCCGAACTACACCATGCAAACCCGGCGCTTCGATCTTTCAGGGTTCCTCCTGCTGGCCGTCGGCATGGCGGTACTGACGCTGGCGCTGGACGGCAGCAAAGGCACGGGGCTCTCGCCTCTCTCACTGGGCGCACTGGTGTTGTGCGGCATCCTGGCGATTGTGCTCTACCTGAAACACGCCAAAAACAATCCGCGCGCGCTATTTAGTCTGGCGCTGTTTCGCACCCACACCTTCTCGCTGGGCCTGTCTGGTAGCTTCGCCGGGCGCGTCGGGAGCGGCATGCTGCCCTTCATGACGCCGGTCTTTTTGCAGATTGGTCTGGGGTTTTCGCCGTTTCATGCCGGGTTGATGATGATCCCGATGGTACTCGGCAGCATGGGAATGAAGCGTATCGTCGTACAGGTGGTAAACCGCTTTGGCTATCGTCGCGTACTGGTCGCCACCACCCTCGGTCTGTCGCTGGTCAGCCTGCTGTTTATGAGCGTCGCGATGCTTGGCTGGTATTACGCCCTGCCCTTTGTGCTGTTCCTGCAAGGCATGGTCAACTCCACCCGTTTTTCATCCATGAACACCTTAACGCTCAAAGATCTGCCCGATGAACTCGCCAGCAGCGGCAACAGCTTGCTGTCCATGATCATGCAGTTGTCGATGAGTATTGGCGTGACCATCGCCGGGCTGCTGCTGGGCATGTTTGGTCAACAACATATCGCGGCCGACAGCGGCGCGAGCCACACGGTGTTTATGTATACCTGGCTGTGCATGGCCCTGATTATCGCGCTGCCCGTACTCATCTTCGCCCGGGTGCCGAACGACACGCATAAAAACGCCGTCATTTCACGACGCAAAAGGAGCACGCAATGAAGTTCTGGCGGCCCGGTATTACCGGCAAATTGTTTCTGGCGATTTTCGCCACCTGCATTGTCTTGCTGATCAGCATGCACTGGGCCGTACGCATCAGCTTTGAGCGTGGGTTTATCGACTACATCAAACATGGCAACGAACAGCGGTTGCAGATGCTCGGCGACGCGCTGGGCGAGCAGTACTCGCTGCACGGCAACTGGCGTTTTTTACGCAATAACGATCGCTTCGTTTTCCAGATCCTGCGCTCTTTTGAGCATGACAACGACGATAACAAACCCGGCCCCGGGATGCCGCCGCATGGCTGGCGAACCCAATTTTGGGTCGTCGATCAACACGCCAATGTGCTGGTCGGCCCGCGAGCGCCAGTCCCGCGAGACGGCACCCGCCGGGCTATTCACGTAAACGGTGTGGAGGTTGGCGCGGTGATTGCCTCTCCCGTTGAGCGACTGACGCGCAATACCGATATTAATTTTGATAAGCAACAGCGCCGTACCAGTTGGCTGATCGTGGCGTTGTCGACTCTGCTGGCGGCGCTGGCGACGTTTCCGCTGGCGCGCGGGTTGCTGGCGCCCGTTAAGCGGCTGGTGGAAGGCACGCACAAACTGGCCGCAGGCGACTTCACGACGCGCGTAACGCCGACCAGCGCGGATGAACTGGGTAAACTGGCGCAGGATTTTAACCAGCTCGCCAGCACGCTGGAAAAAAATCAGCAAATGCGCCGCGATTTTATGGCGGATATCTCCCACGAACTGCGCACGCCGCTGGCGGTATTGCGCGGTGAGCTGGAGGCTATCCAGGACGGAGTCCGCCAGTTTACGCCCGAATCGGTGGCCTCGCTCCAGGCTGAAGTCGGCACGCTCACCAAGCTGGTTGACGATCTGCATCAGCTTTCTATGTCCGATGAAGGCGCGCTGGCGTACCAGAAAACATCGGTGGACCTGATTCCCCTGCTGGAGGTGGCGGGCGGCGCGTTTCGCGAGCGCTTCGCCAGCCGTGGGCTGACGTTACACTTTTCCCTTCCTGACAGCGTGATGGTATTCGGCGATCCGGATCGTCTGATGCAGTTATTCAATAATCTGCTGGAAAATAGTCTGCGCTACACCGACAGCGGCGGCAGCCTGCACATTTCCGCCGAGCAGCGCGACAACATGCTGCTGTTAACGTTCGCCGATTCCGCGCCCGGCGTTCGCGATGAGCAGTTACAAAAACTGTTTGAACGTTTCTACCGCACAGAAGGCTCCCGCAACCGCGCCAGCGGCGGGTCCGGTCTGGGACTGGCGATTTGCGACAATATCGTACAAGCGCATAATGGTCGTATCCGGGCGTCCCATTCGCCTTTTGGCGGGCTTAGCATTACAGTAGAGTTACCGCTGGAACGCGATTTACAGAGAGATGTATGACTGAGTTACCCATTGATGAAAACACGCCGCGTATTTTAATCGTGGAAGATGAACCCAAGCTGGGACAACTGCTGATCGACTATCTGCGCGCCGCAAGCTATGCCCCCACGCTAATCAGTCATGGCGATCAGGTATTGCAGTATGTGCATCAAACGCCGCCAGACCTGATCCTGCTGGACTTAATGCTGCCAGGTACGGACGGCCTGACGCTGTGCCGGGAAATTCGCCGTTTTTCTGACGTGCCCATCGTGATGGTCACGGCAAAGATTGAAGAGATCGACCGCCTGCTTGGGCTGGAGATTGGCGCCGATGATTACATCTGCAAACCTTACAGCCCCCGTGAGGTGGTCGCCCGCGTGAAAACGATTTTGCGCCGCTGCAAGCCGCAGCGTGAGCTGCAACAGCTGGACGCGCAAAGCCCGCTGATTGTTGATGAAGGCCGTTTTCAGGCATCCTGGCGCGGCAAGATGCTCGACCTGACCCCCGCAGAGTTTCGCCTGTTGAAAACGCTGTCTCACGAGCCGGGGAAAGTCTTCTCCCGCGAGCAGCTGCTTAATCATCTCTACGATGATTATCGCGTGGTGACGGACCGTACCATTGACAGCCACATCAAAAACCTGCGCCGCAAGCTGGAATCGCTGGACGCCGAACAGTCGTTCATCCGTGCGGTATACGGCGTCGGGTATCGCTGGGAAGCGGATACCTGCCGGATTGCATAAGTCACGCCTGCAATAGCCGGATGACGCTCCGCTGATCCGGCCGACAAATAAGAGCGTTGTCGGCCAGAGAAGGTGCTACGCCGCCATCCGGCGTTTTTCTTTACCTGCCTCCCCCACAGCGCTACAATGCCCGCCCTTAACGTAGGGGCACTCCCCTAACCGCCTCATTCAGTGAAGCGGATCTGACCTGTCATCAGAACGAGAAAATTATGTTTAAACCGGAACTCCTTTCCCCGGCGGGAACGCTGAAAAATATGCGTTACGCTTTCGCTTATGGCGCAGATGCCGTGTATGCGGGCCAGCCGCGTTACTCCCTGCGCGTGCGCAACAACGAATTTAACCACGAGAATTTGCAGCTCGGCATTAACGAAGCCCACGCGCTTGGCAAAAAATTCTATGTGGTCGTGAACATTGCGCCGCATAACGCGAAATTGAAAACCTTTATTCGCGATCTTAAACCGGTTGTGGAAATGGGGCCGGATGCGCTGATCATGTCCGATCCCGGGCTTATCATGCTGGTACGTGAAAACTTCCCGGAGATGCCGATTCACCTTTCGGTGCAGGCCAACGCCGTAAACTGGGCAACGGTGAAGTTCTGGAACCAGATGGGGCTGACCCGCGTTATTCTTTCCCGCGAACTGTCGCTGGAAGAGATTGAAGAGATTCGTCAACAGGTGCCGGAAATGGAGATCGAAATCTTCGTACACGGCGCGCTGTGCATGGCCTACTCCGGTCGTTGCCTGCTCTCTGGCTACATCAACAAACGCGATCCGAACCAGGGAACCTGCACCAACGCCTGCCGTTGGGAATATAACGTGCAGGAAGGGAAAGAAGACGTCGTGGGCAACATCGTCCATAAATACGAACCGATTCCGGTACAGAACGTCGAACCGACGCTGGGTATCGGCGCACCGACCGACAAAGTGTTTATGATCGAGGAAGCTCAGCGTCCGGGCGAATACATGACCGCGTTCGAAGATGAACACGGCACCTACATCATGAACTCGAAAGATCTGCGCGCCATTGCTCACGTTGAACGCCTGACCAAAATGGGCGTGCACTCACTGAAAATCGAAGGCCGTACCAAATCCTTCTACTACTGTGCGCGTACCGCTCAGGTTTATCGCAAAGCGATCGACGATGCCGCTGCGGGCAAGCCGTTTGATCCGCAACTGCTGGAAACGCTGGAAGGCCTGGCGCATCGCGGTTACACCGAAGGCTTTCTGCGTCGCCACACGCATGATGACTACCAGAATTACGAGTACGGTTACTCTGTTTCTGAACGTCAGCAGTTCGTGGGTGAGTTCACCGGCGAGCGTAAAGGCACCCTTGCCGCCGTTGCCGTGAAGAACAAATTCTCCATCGGCGACAGCCTGGAGCTGATGACGCCGCAGGGGAACGTCAACTTCACTCTGGAGCATATGGAAAACGCCAAAGGTGAAACAATGCCGGTGGCGCCTGGCGATGGCTACACCGTCTGGATGCCGGTGCCGCAGGATATGGATCTGAATTATGCGTTGTTAATGCGTAATTTTTCCGGCGAATCCACGCGGAACCCACACGCTAAGTAGTTAATCCACGTTATTTTTTCATTATGGGAAGATTCTTAGAAATCGATCACATACCGCCTCGTTCATTACGGGTATTATCCGAGGCGCTGAAAAACATAACCCATAAATGCTAGCTGTACCAGGAACCACCTCCTTAGCCTGCGTAATCTCCCTTACGCAGGCTTATTTTTTTGTGCTGCACAAACCTTCCATTTTCAGCCTGTTCTGACCTTTCCGCGCCTTTTCTGCTATACACTTTCAACAGGTTAACGACAGAGGCAAATAAAGGATGGCTACGTTTCCCGCCAGCTTACTGATTTTAAATGGCAAAGGCGCTGATAATCAGCCCCTGCGCGACGCGATAGGGCTACTTCGCGATGAGGGCGTGGAGATTCACGTCCGGGTCACCTGGGAAAAAGGCGATGCCCAGCGTTATGTTGATGAAGCCAGACAGCTTGGCGTTGAGACAGTTATTGCGGGCGGCGGCGACGGCACCATCAATGAGGTTTCCGCCGCGCTGATTCAGTGTCAGGGCGGCAACGTTCCCGCGCTTGGCATTTTGCCTCTGGGCACGGCCAATGACTTCGCCACCAGCGCTGGCATCCCGGAAGCGCTGGATAAAGCCTTAAAACTGGCGATTGCCGGTAACGCGGTTGCGATCGATATCGCTCAGGTCAACGATAAAACCTGCTTTATTAATATGGCGACAGGGGGTTTCGGGACGCGCATCACCACCGAAACACCGGAAAAACTCAAGGCCGCGCTGGGCGGCGTCTCTTACTTTATTCATGGGCTGATGCGCATGGACACCCTCAAGCCCGATCGCTGTGAGATTCGCGGCGAGAATTTTCACTGGCAGGGCGATGCGCTGGTGATTGGCATTGGTAATGGTCGTCAGGCCGGTGGCGGACAACAGCTCTGCCCTGGTGCACTCATTAATGACGGGCTGCTGCAACTGCGGATCTTCACCGGGGAGGAGCTGCTTCCGGCGCTGTTTTCCACATTGACGCAGCCGGAAGAGAACCCCAACATTGTCGATGGCGCATCTGCCTGGTTTGATATTCAGGCTCCGCATGAGATCACTTTTAACCTTGATGGCGAGCCGCTCAGTGGTCAGGAATTTCATATTGAAATACTTCCCAACGCGCTGCGTTGCCGTTTGCCGCCAGACTGCCCGTTACTGCGCTAACGAAAAAAGAAAGTAAGCGCAGAGAGGGATAATCAGACCGGCGACATCCCGGAACCTCTGCGCTCACAAACGGGTCATTTACCCTGCGGCCCGAACCAGCGGGGCCAGCGTCTCCAGGAGTTGCGGCATTGACGTGTAGCGCCCGATGGCCTCGCTAAAGCAGGGTTGCTGGCAGCCGTCAGACACCACAATGGTATCAATTCCGGCGGCCTGCGCGGCGCGAAAACCACTCAGGCTGTCTTCAATCACCAGACACTCTGCGGCGGGCAGGTCCAGCTTTTTCAGCGCGGAGAGATACACCGCCGGGTGCGGTTTGCCGTAGCGTTCATCGTCGGCGCTGCAAATGACGTCAAAATGCCCCCGGAGATTAAGTTTAGAGAGAACAGCCTCAATAACCTGATGGGATGATGACGTAGCCAGCGCAATCCGATACCCCCTGTGGCGAAAATGATGCAATACCGCGTAGACGCCGTCCATCGCTTCGCCTTCCGTTGCAATAAGTCCGGTAATGCGTTTGCGAATGGCCGACTCCAGCACCCCAGGGTCTGTCTGCAACGGACAGTATTCGCACCAGACGCGGGCAATCTCATCCAGTCGCTTCCCTTTGGTTAACGTTTCACACTCCTCGTCATTAACCGTCACTCCCCAGCCTGCCAGCGCGTCTTTTTGCGCCTGACGCCACAGCCCTTCGGAGTCAATGATGACGCCATCCATGTCGAAAATTACCGCTTTACTCTTCATCATTTGCCGCCTTAAAAAGGCCCGGCAGCGCAGCCGGGCCCGACATCATTAAGAAATACCGACCGTTTCGCCTTCACATGCCTCCTGACGCGTGAATCCGGGTTGTTCAACACGAATGAACGGACACAGAATAAACGCCACAATATAGAGCAACGTATACGCAATCACGACGCCAATGGTGCTGAAGTGCGGTAACAACACCACGGCGATCGCCGGGGCGAGGAAGTTGGAAAGCCCAGCCGACAGGTTGTAGACCGAAATCGCGGCTCCTTTGTGTTTTGGCTCAAGCGCAGGAAAGACAGCGGCCATCGGCACAAACGCGGCAACGAAGATCCCCAGCGCGATTGCCGGAACCAGCGCCATCACGAAGTTATGGCCAAAGTGCTGCGGAATGTAATAAAACGCGAGGCTGGAGAGCGCCATCCCGATGCAGCCAAACCAACGTACAACCTTCATCCAGCCCATTTTCTCTGCCAGTACGCCCCAAAAGACGTTGGAGAAGATGGTTGTGAAGAAGAACGCCGCCCATACCTGTAGCCATTCAGAGGTGGTGAAGCCCAGTTCATCCACAAACATCATCGGCATGACCACCGCAAAACCGAACAGCGATAACGTATTGATAATACGCACGATGCTGGACAACATAATGCTACGGTTGGTGTAAAGCAGCGTGACCGCACGCCCCAGTTCGCTGAACTTTTCACGGGTGGTGAGGTTTTGCATATGGCGCGGCGTTTCAATTTTACGCAGCGAAACCAGCGCGATAACACCGCCGGTCAGGCAGAACGCCAGCGCCAGCCACAGGGTGCCCATTTCGCCAATATGCGGAATGGTAAAACTCGGGATATAACTGCCGAAAACGCCGATCCCAATAGAGTAGACCGCCCAGAACCAGCCCAGCGCGGCGCTGGTGCTGTCGCTGCGGACGTTATGCACAATGGCGACGATAAACGCATAAAGGAACAGCGGATACGCCAGACCGCGAATACCGTAAAACAGCAGAATTAAGGCGTAGTTGGACTGACCCAGCCCAAAAACGAGGAACAATACGTGGAATACGCACCACAGCACAAAGCCGATCATCATGGTTTTTTGCGGCGTGATGATCTCTGCCACTACACCGGATACCCAGGCCGACAGCGCCGCCGCCAGGCCATATAGCGTAAAGGCGAAGGAGGCTTCCGCCGGGGTAAAGCCCAGCGCTTTGATGTAGTGCGACAAAAATGCCAGCTCGAAACCATCACCAGTCATGAATACGGCGATGGCGATATACCCCCAGACCAGACTTAAGGGTAATCCCAGCCATTGTTTGTTAGTTAACGACATATTGACCTCGTTTTAGGGTGCAGGGAGCCACTCCGGTACATTCACCGGAGGGCTTTTGTTATAGAAATTATTGATTTCGATAGTTCAGGTCGTTTCGGTACAGTGCGTTAAACTGCTGATAACGCTGCATCAGCGCCGTGTGGCGAACCGGATCGCCATACCAGGTTTTGTAGACTTCCGGTTTTTCGCAAACGGACGCCAACGGTTTACCTGCCGCAAGGCACGCCAGTCGCGCCGCGCCCAGCGCGCCGCCGGTTTCTCCGCCTTTGTGCGTCACCACGGGCATATCCAGAATATCTGCCAGCAGTTGCGCCCAGAACGGACTTCGGGCGCCGCCGCCCACCAGCGAACATTGTTCGATATTTGTACCGCTCTCCTGCAAAACACGGAGCCCGTCAGCGATGCCGAAACTGACGCCTTCCAGCACCGCATACCCCATCAGCGCGCGCTGGCTGGAGTGCGTCAGCCCCCAGAACATGCCCCGGGCGTCAGGATCGTTATGCGGCGTACGTTCGCCGGAAAGGTACGGCAGGAACATCGGCGCGCTGGCTTTTTCCGCATCGCTTAACTGCGCGATTTCTTCCAGCAGTTCCGTTTCCGTTGTCCCTACCAGGCGGCAGAACCATTGCAGACAGCTGGCGGCGCTGAGCATTACGCTCATCTGGTGCCACAAATTCGGCAGGACGTGGCAAAAAGCATGTACTGCGGATTGCGGCGCGGGACGGTACGCGTCCGTCACCACAAACAGCACGCCGGACGTCCCCAGTGAAATAAACGCATCGCCGGGCGATACCGCGCCAACGCCAATAGCGCTGACCGCGTTGTCTCCGCCGCCCCCGGCGACCACTACCGAAGGATTTAACCCCCAGCGTTGCGCGACGACGGGATCGAGCGTGGCAGAAATATCACAGCCTTCCACCAGCTCCGGCATATTGGCCCGCGTCAGCCCGCATTTCTCCAGCAGCGCATCCGACCAGTCGCGCTTCTCGACGTCAAGCCACAGCGTCCCTGCCGAATCGGACATGTCGGAGACTTTTTTACCCGTCATTTTGAAACGCAGATAATCCTTCGGCAGCAGCACCGTTTCGATGCGGGCAAAATTCTGCGGTTCATGGCGACGCACCCACAGCAATTTCGGCGCGGTAAACCCCGGCATCGCCAGGTTACCGGCAACCTGATGCAGCTCTGGGGCGATTTCTTCCAGCTCTGCACACTCCTGGGCGCTACGGGTGTCATTCCACAGAATCGCCGGGCGGATCGTATTCCCGGCGGCATCAAGCAGTACCGCGCCATGCATCTGACCGGAAAGACCGATCGCCTTAATCGCCTGCCAGTGATGACCACATTTCTCCCGCAGGGTGGACATCAGATACTCCGTCGCGTCCCACCAGGCTTCCGGTGATTGCTCTGACCAGTGTTGATGGGGCCGCTGAATCGTCAGCGGCGCGCTATGGGTGGCGACAATGTCATTATTTTCATCAATGACCAGCGCCTTCACTTCAGATGTGCCGAGATCGATACCCAGATACATAGCCACCTCTCAGTTAATCAGCGTGTGAACAGCGGCGATTTTCTCGCGCAGCAGCGCGGCGAAATCATCACGTTCCGTCAGGTCGCCAAACAGCGCTTTATCACTGGCATACGCCGCGATCGGATCGGCGGATTCAAACATGGCATGTACCGCTGGCGCATCCAGAATGCCGTCCTGGTACTCATAAGGCAGCGTGCCCTTGTGCCACTGCTCCATGAAGACGTAAAACAGTGCGGGCAGCATAGCGGTAGCGTTCGGCCGTGCACCGCGCTGATAGCACTCGCGCAGCGTCGGCGCAATCATCGCCGGGATTTTCGAGAATCCGTCGGCGGCAACGCGCTGGTTGGTATCCTGAATATGCGGGTTGGTAAAACGCTTAAGCACCACATCACGATAGGTCGGGAGATCGATGCCGTTATCTCCCAGGCAAGGGATCACGTCTTCCGTCACGTAGCGGTCGGCAATCTGGTAGATAAAGTCCGTCAGGGTACTTTCATGAATATACTGCTGGCCGATTAACGTACCCGCCCACGCAATGCAGCTATGTGATGAGTTGAGGATACGGATTTTCGCCTCTTCATACGGGATAACAGACGTCACCAGCTCCACACCGACATTTTCCAGCGCAGGACGCACATCGCGGAAACGATCTTCAACCACCCACTGGATAAAGGTTTCGCCCATTACCGGCGCTTTATCATCAATGCCCGTCTGCGCTTTGATACGCGCCGGAAGATCGGCTGCCGGACGCGGCGTGATGCGGTCCACCATCGTATTCGGGCAGGTCGCATTGGCGCTAAGCCAGTCAATCACCGCCTGTTTGCCGGTCAGTTGTAAAAACTCAACCAGACCATCGTGGAACCGTTCACCGTTGTGACGCACGTTGTCGCAGTTGAGCAGCGTCAGCGGCCCTGCGTTATTGGCCATACGCGCTTCCAGAATGCGGGTAATAACGCCGTAAATCGTTTTACAGCCGCCGTTGAGATCGCTCGCCAGATCGGGGTTATTCACTTCCAGCTTGTGGCTGGTGTTCAGGTAGTAGCCCCCTTCCGTCACGGTAAAGGCAATCACTTTGGTCTGCGCTCTGGCGCCTTCGGCAATCAGCGGCTGCAAATCCGCCTGCCACGGCAGCAGTTTCTGAATCGACGTGATCTCTTCGTACTCACGTTCGCCCTCCGGGCTGACCGTTTCCAGCACATAACGACCGTTTTGCGCCGCCAGCGCCTGCACAACGTGCTCGGCGTCATTGCGAATATTGCCGGCGGCAATGTGCCAGCGCGTATCGCCGGAAGCGATCAGACGATGCAGATACCACGCCTGATGGGCGCGGTGAAAAGAACCTAAGCCAATATGAAGCCATGTGTATTGATCGTTCATTGTTCTGCTCTCCAGTGAGGTTATGCCTGCACTCTAGTCGATCATTTGTATTAAATAAGAGCCGCAGATCACAAAAGAGCAATTGCTCTATAAAATTACAAATGACCACAAAAGAGCAAAGAGCTTGCCTCAATCCTGAGCACCCGCCAGAATGACCTTATCGGTTGAGGGAAATTAACGCCCCCAACGCCACTCTTAAGGTAGGGAAACGTGAGCAAAGAAGATGACATCAGGCTGGATCAGAAAGTCCGGGCCGCATGGATGTACTACATTGCGGGTTTAAACCAAAGTGAGATAGCCAGCCAGCTTGGGACATCAAGGCCGGTGGTACAACGCCTTATCGCTGCGGCGAAGGAGGAAGGCATTGTTTCGATTGGTCTGCACCATCCCGTCGCGAACTGCCTCGATTACGCGCAGCTTTTGCAGGAAAAGTATCAGTTAATTAACTGCAATATTGTTCCCGCCTACAGCAGCGAAAGCACCCTCGACAGCGTAACCTTTGGCTGTTATCAACTGATGGCCCGCTACTTACAGGGCGACAAACCGACGGTAGTCGGCATTGGTTCCGGGTTGACGCTGAAAAAAACCATCAAACGCATTGATTTCGACAGTCGCAATACGCGCTGCGTGGCGTTGATCAGCGCCATGAACGAACACGGACAATGTAACTATTACGACGACGTCCCGCTGTTGCTGGCGCGTAAAATTCAGGGCAAATATTACCAGTGGCCCGCGCCACGCTATGCGCAATCCTGTGATGAATATGAGATGTGGTGCACCAGCCGTCTGTTTCGCAACGTCTCTGCCGTCGCCAAAGCGTCGGAGGTCATTTTTGTCGGCATCGGCGCGCTGGGGAAACAGAGTCCTATCTTCAAAGACGGTTTTATCAATGAGGCGCAACTGGACGAATTGACCGCGCGCGGCGGCGTGGGGGAAATACTTGGCCGCTTTATTGACGCAGACGGCAACGTAGTGGATAGCCTCATCAACCGCTACATCACCAGCTACGATATACGCCAGAGCCAGTGTCCGCGTATTGCGGCGGCCTGCGGTGAAGATAAGCGCCCTGCTATCCTCGCCGCACTGAAAGGCGGCTGGATCAACGGTCTAGTTACCGATGAACATACCGCGCGCTGGTTGCTGACGCGCTAACGCGCCATGTTCTGGCTGGCGATCAATTCCGGCGGGATCTCAATACGACGTATTGTGGTATCGCCGGAATCCACAATCTCAAACACTTTGTCCAGCATGGCTGGCACATCCTGGCGCACCATATCGATATCGTGCCCCAGCAGAGAGACAAACGGGTCCCAGTCAAAACAGCCCATTGGCGGCTGATGGCTTCCCGTCTGCCCGTTCTGCGCCAGCCAGCGCACCACCCCTTCGAGCGAAATTGTCGAATTAACAAACAGCCCCGGCAGTGGAATATCAGGCGACGGGTAGACCGATTTCAGTAGCCCTTCCACCCTTGCGGAAGAATACCCCGTGACCAGTTGCTGCGTTTCCGGCACCGTCAATCCATGCGCTTTATGCGCGTCGAGGAAGCCGCGCAAGCGTTCGGCGGTGTTATTGTCGGTGATTCGCCCCCCCACAAACGTCAGCGGAGCCAAAACGCCATACCGCTTTTGGCTGCTGGCGAGAATGCTTTCCGTCAGCGCTTTAGCCCCCGCATAGTTATCCGAAATAATCGACGGCGCCAGCGTTCCGGGCAGATCGAGGTTCAGCGTGGGTACACCCGCCTGATGACACATCTGCGCGATCTTATCCGGGTGCGTCGCCCCGGTGGCGATAACCCAGTCCACCTGCCAGGAGAGCATCGCCCTCGCCGCTTCAACCTCCAGCTCCGGTTGACGCCGCGTACAGGTAATGATGGGCAGCAGCCCCCTGGCACGCGCCATCTCTTCAAACTTTTCAGCAATGGAGCCAAAGTAGCGGTTGTCGTATTTCGGGACAATCATCCCGATGACATTCGATTTCTTACTGCGAAGCAGGCTGGCCTGTCGGTTCACCGCATATCCCTGCTCTTCAGCAATCCGGGTCACCTTCTCCGCCAGCTTTGCGCTAATGCGTCGCTTCTTCCAGTTGCCATTCAAAATTGCGCTCACCGCGCTGGCGGAAACCCCGGTTAACTCTGCCAGGTCGTAGATGGTTGTTTTCTTCGTTTTCTCAACGCGCGTCACAAAATCGCCTCTTCATTTTGAATGTCTCTTGCTGAGGAAATAAACAAGTGCTAGATCAGCTTCATCGATTGAGCAATATGCTTCACACGCCAGTCAGAACGCCCCCGTTCTTCGCGCAGAAGCAAATACACCTTAAAAATCACCTATGCATAAAGGATTATAAAATGAATCACTCTGTCCCCTCCATGAATACTTCCCTCAACGGCAAGGTTGCAGCCATTACCGGCGCAGCCTCCGGTATCGGCCTTGAATGTGCGAAAACCCTGCTTGCCGCAGGAGCAAAAGTGGTCCTGATCGACCGAGAAGGCGAGAAGCTGAAGAAAATCGTCGCGGAACTGGGCGATAACGCGTTTGCGCTGCAAATCGACTTGTTCAATACCGGGCAGGTCGACAACCTGCTGGCAGGCATTATCGAGCTGGCCGGTGGGCTGGATATTTTCCATGCTAACGCAGGCGCTTACATTGGCGGGCCGGTCGCCGAGGGCGATCCTGACGTCTGGGATCGCGTACTGAACCTCAACATCAATGCCGCATTTCGCTGCGTCCGCGCCGTATTGCCGCATATGATTGCGCAAAAATCCGGCGATATCATTTTCACCAGTTCTATCGCTGGCGTTGTACCGGTCATCTGGGAACCTATTTACACGGCCTCCAAATTTGCCGTTCAGGCCTTTGTCCATACAACCCGCCGTCAGGTGTCCGAACATGGCGTACGCGTCGGAGCCGTGCTGCCGGGGCCGGTAGTGACCGCGCTGCTGGACGACTGGCCGCAGGCGAAAATGGAAGAAGCGCTGGCAAATGGCAGCCTGATGCAGCCGATCGAAGTCGCAGAATCGGTACTGTTTATGGTCACTCGTTCGAAAAACGTCACTGTTCGCGATCTGGTTATCCTCCCCAACAGCGTTGATCTGTGAGGAAAAGCGCCATGAACAGCTTACAGAAAACCGTTATCGGCGTGGATGTTGGTTCAGGCAGCGTCCGCGCAGGTATCTTCGACCTGAGCGGCACGTTGCTCTCTCATGTCACGCAAAAAATCACTACCACTCATCGGAGCGGCAGCCGCGTGGAGCAGTCCAGCCAGGAGATCTGGCAGGCCGTTTGTCACTGCATCCGGGAAGCGCTCAGGCAGTCCGGCGCGGCGCCGGAAAGCGTGGCGGGGATCGGTTTCGACGCCACCTGCTCGCTGGTGGTTCTGGATAAAAACGGCGCGCCGCTCCCCGTGAGCGCCGAAGGCGATGCGGCGCAAAACATCATCGTCTGGATGGACCATCGCGCGACTGAACAGGCTGAACGCATTAACGCCAGCCAACATCCGGTGCTGAACTATGTCGGCGGGAAAATCTCACCGGAAATGGAAACGCCTAAGATTTTATGGCTGAAGGAAAATCGCCGCGAGGTGTACGAAAACGCATGGCAATTTTTCGACCTTGCAGACTTCCTGACCTGGCGCGCCACCGGCGACCTTGCCCGCTCCATCTGTACAGTCACCTGCAAATGGACCTGGCTTGCTCATGAAAACCGCTGGGACCCGGACTATTTCCGCACGATCGGGCTGGCAGAACTGGCTGATGACGAGTTTGCCCGCATCGGACAGCGCATCGTGCCACCGGGTACGCCCTGTGGCGACGGCTTAACCGCACAGGCGGCGCAGGAGATGGGCCTGCCTACGGGCACACCGGTCGCCGTGGGTCTGATTGACGCCCATGCGGGCGGCATCGGGACTGTCGGCGTTGAAGGCGGCGCCCTCAATAATATGGCATATGTGTTTGGCACCTCATCCTGCACCATGACTTCGACGAACGATCCCGTTTTCGTTCCCGGCGTCTGGGGACCGTATTACAGCGCGATGGTGCCAGGGCTCTGGCTTGTTGAGGGAGGGCAAAGCGCCGCGGGCGCGGCTATCGATCAGCTATTGGCGTTTCATCCCGCCGCCGAAGACGCGCGGAAGCTGGCGCAGGAGGCAGGATTACCGCTGCCGGTTTATCTTGCCGATCGGGTGTCAGAAAAAGCGCCGCAGGCGTCGGACGCCGTTACGCTGGTGGCGGGTATTCATGTTGTACCGGAGTTTTTAGGCAACCGCGCGCCGTTTGCCGACCCGCACGCACGCGCCGTTATTTGCGGATTGGGTATGGAACGTGACCTGGACAATTTACTGGCGTTGTATGTGGCGGGACTGTGCGGTATCGGTTACGGTTTACGGCAAATTATTGATGCGCAAACTGCCTGCGGCGTACGGAATAAAAATATCGTGATTAGCGGCGGTGCGGGTCAGCACCCTCTGGTGCGGCAACTATTAGCCGATACCTGCGGACTTCCGGTATTAACCACCCAGTGCAGCGAGCCCGTTCTATTAGGTTCCGCAATCCTTGGCGCCGTCGCCGGAAATATTTCCCCCTCGGTTGCCGAGGCCATGACGCAGTTTACGCATGTGGATACCTGTTATTACCCACAGACAGCGTATCAGCCATTACATCATCGTCGTTACGAGGCCTATAAGCAGTTGCAACACATGGCGAAAATGCTCAGAGAGTGATTTTTGCGCCGTCCTGATAACCAATACCCCTCCCCGAAAACCTGGGGAGGGGTACGTGACATCAGGCAATCGTCACTTTATTGTCCAGGTAGACGTCCTGCACGGCGTTAATCAGTTTCACGCCATCCGCCATTGTTTTCTTGAAGGCTTTACGCCCCAGAATCAGGCCCATGCCGCCCGCGCGTTTGTTGATAACCGCAGTACGCACAGCGTCGCTGAGATCGGTCTCACCGCCCGCCGCGCCGCCGGAGTTAATCAGCCCCGCGCGCCCCATATAGCAGTTGGCTAACTGGTAACGCACCAGATCGATAGGGTTATCGCTGGTCAGCTTGCTGTAAACACGATCGTCGGTGTAGCCGAAATTCACCGCCTTATAGCCACCGTTATTTTCCGCCATTTTTTGTTTGACGATATCTGCGCCAATCGTCGCCGCCAGGTGGTTAGCCTGCCCGGTCAGGTCGGCGGAAACATGGTAATCCACGCCGTCTTTTTTAAATGCAGAGTTACGCAAGTATGCCCACAGGACGGTCACCATCCCCAGCTCATGCGCACGTTCAAAAGCGGCGGAAATCTCTTCAATCTGACGACGCGACTGCTCAGAACCAAAGTAAATGGTCGCGCCAACGGCTACGGCGCCCAGATTGAACGCCTGCTCAACGCTGGCATAGAGCGTTTGATCGTACTCCGTTGGGTAGCTCAACGTCTCGTTGTGATTCAGTTTGACGAGGAACGGAATGCGGTGCGCGTAACGGCGTGAAACCGATGCCAGTACCCCATACGTCGAGGCCACGCAGTTACAGCCTGCTTCAATAGCCAGTTCGACGATATTCTTTGGATCAAAATAAAGCGGGTTTGCGGCAAACGACGCCCCGGCAGAATGTTCAACGCCCTGATCGACGGGCAGAATGGAGAGGTAGCCCGTTCCGGCCAGACGTCCGGTATTATACAGCGTCTGCATGTTACGCAGTACGGCAGGCGGACGGTTGTTATCAACCATCACGCGGTCTACGTAGTCATGTCCGGGTAAATAAAGTTGGTCAGAAGGAATGGTCATACAACGATGCTGTAAAAGGCTGTCGGCGTCTTTGCCAAGCAACTGCGCAATATCAGTCATAGCTATGCTCCCGTAAGTTCCGATTGAGTACCGGAATGTGGATTGTCCTGACCCGCGTTTTGCGGGCAGCAATAAGCCTGGTACTGACCGGCCATTTTTTCCATCTGTAGCGCATTTTTCAGCGCTATCTGCTGGCACGTTTCAGGTACGAAAAAGTGTTACAGCAGTCAAATTTACGCCCCAAAGGTATTTAAAAGGTATTATTAAGTGGTACTGTCATCACGTACCTTACCTGTCATGAAGGATTTAACGATGAAAACTACAGTGAAACTGTCGTTCATGATGTTCGTGGAGTGGTTTATCTGGGGCGCCTGGTTCGTCCCCCTCTGGCTTTGGCTGAACAAAAGCGGTTTTAGCGCCGGAGAAATCGGCTGGTCTTACGCATGTACCGCGATTGCCGCCATTCTCTCGCCGATTCTCGTCGGCTCACTGACTGACCGCTTTTTCTCCGCACAAAAAGTGCTGGCGGTGCTGATGTTCGCAGGCGCAGTCCTGATGTATTTCGCCGCGCAGCAAACGACATTCGCCGGGTTCTTCCCGCTGCTGCTGGCCTACTCCTTAACCTATATGCCCACTATTGCGCTGACGAACAGCATCGCCTTCGCCAACGTACCGGACGTCGAGCGCGATTTCCCACGCATTCGCGTGATGGGCACCATTGGCTGGATCGCATCCGGGCTGGCGTGCGGCTTCTTACCACAAATGCTGGGCTATAACGATATCTCGCCAACCAATATTCCGCTGTTGATCACCGCAGGCAGTTCCGTCCTGCTGGGCGCCTTTGCGTTCTTCCTGCCGGATACGCCGCCAAAAAGCACCGGCAAGCTGGACATTAAAGTTATGCTGGGGCTGGATGCGCTGATCCTGCTGCGCGATAAAAACTTCCTGGTCTTTTTCTTCTGCTCGTTCCTGTTTGCGATGCCGCTGGCGTTCTACTACATCTTCGCGAATGGCTATCTGACGGAAGTCGGCATGAAAAACGCCACCGGCTGGATGACGCTGGGCCAGTTCTCCGAAATCTTCTTTATGCTGGCGTTACCCTTCTTCACGAAGCGCTTTGGCATTAAAAAGGTCTTACTGCTTGGTCTTATCACTGCGGCAATCCGCTACGGCTTTTTTGTTTACGGCGGCGCGGAAGAATATTTCACCTATGCCCTGCTGTTTCTTGGCATTTTGCTGCACGGCGTCAGTTACGACTTCTACTATGTTACGGCCTATATCTATGTCGATAAAAAAGCGCCTGTGCATATGCGTACTGCCGCTCAGGGGTTGATCACCCTCTGCTGTCAGGGGTTTGGCAGCCTGCTGGGCTACCGTCTCGGCGGCGTGATGATGGAAAAAATGTTTGCCTATAAAGAGCCGGTAAACGGCCTCACCTTCAACTGGGCGGGCATGTGGACATTCGGGGCGGTGATGATCGCCGTGATTGCCGTGTTGTTTATGATTTTCTTTCGCGAATCCGACAAAGAGATCACTGCGATTAAAGTGGACGATCGCGATATTGCGCTGACACAAGGGGAAGTTAAATGAAAGCTGAACGTATTCTCGGTGCCCTTTATGGGCAGGCGTTAGGGGATGCGATGGGAATGCCGTCGGAGCTATGGCCCAGAACGCGCGTAAAAGCGCATTTTGGCTGGATTGATCGCTTTCTGCCCGGCCCTGCGGAAAATAACGCGGCCTGCTATTTTAACCGCGCTGAATTTACTGACGATACGTCGATGGCGCTGTGTCTGGCGGATGCGCTGCTGGAGCGCGACGGGCAGATCGACCCGGACCTGATTGGCCGTAACATTCTGGACTGGGCGCTGCGCTTTGACGCCTTTAATAAGAACGTTCTTGGCCCGACGTCGAAAATTGCGCTGAACGCCATTCGTGACGGCAAGCCCGTTGCTGAACTGGAAAACAACGGCGTGACCAACGGGGCGGCCATGCGCGTTTCCCCACTGGGGTGCTTGCTTCCGCCACGCGATCTGGATGCGTTTATTGATGATGTAGCCCTGGCCTCCAGCCCGACGCATAAGTCAGACCTGGCTGTTGCTGGTGCGGTCGTTGTGGCATGGGCTATCTCACGCGCGATTGAAGGTGATTGCTGGTCTGATATTGTCGATTCGCTACCGGCTATCGCCCACTATGCGCAGCAAAAACGCATCACGACCTTTAGCGCCTCGCTCTCGGCTCGCCTGGAGATCGCACTGAAGATCGTCCGTGACGCGAACGGCATTGAATCCGCCAGCGAGCAGCTTTACCAGGTGGTTGGCGCGGGCACCAGCACCATTGAATCGGTGCCCTGCGCCATCGCAATGGTCGAGCTGGCCAACACCGACCCTAACCGCTGCGCCATTCTGTGCGCCAATCTCGGCGGCGACACCGACACCATTGGGGCGATGGCAACGGCGATTTGTGGCGCGCTGCACGGCGTGGAGGCCATCGAGCCTGCGCTGAAAGACGAGCTGGACGCGGTAAACCAACTGGACTTCATGCGCTATGCCACCGCGCTGGCGCGCTATCGCCAGCAGCGGGAGGCGGTATGAACACAACGCGCCTGCGGGCGTTGCTGCCCGATTTAGCCCGCCGCCAGCCGGTGACGGTCGTGGGCGCTGCGGTCATTGATGTGATTGCCGATGCTTACGCGCTGCCCTGGCGTGGCTGCGATATTGAGCTTAAACAGCAAGGCGTCAACGTCGGCAGCTGCGCGCTCAATATCGCCGTCGCCTTAAAGCGTCTGGGGATTGAGGCCAGTAATGCCCTGCCCCTCGGTCAGGGCGTATGGTCAGACATTATTCGTCATCGCATGGCGAAAGAGGGGTTACACAGCCTGATCGACAACGCAGAGGGAGACAACGGCTGGTGTCTGGCGCTGGTAGAACCGGATGGCGAACGCACGTTTATGTCGTTCAGCGGCGTTGAGAACCAATGGAATGCCGACTGGCTGGCGCAGTTGACAATTCCGCCCGACAGTTGGATCTACTTTTCCGGTTATCAACTCGCCTCGCCATGCGGCGAACTGCTGGTGAGCTGGCTGGAAGGGTTAGAGCGCGTGACGCCGTTTATCGACTTCGGGCCGCGAATCGGCGACATTCCCGACCCGTTAATGACGCGGATTATGGCCTGCCATCCGCTGGTATCGCTGAACCGTCAGGAGGCAGATATTGCTGCCGAACGGTTTGGCTTTAGTCATGAACCTAACGCGTTTGGCGCCGCCTAGCTTGCGGCGTTTGCCTCACCGGTTATTGTCCGCCACGATAAAGACGGAGCATGGTATTTCAGCCAGCAATCATCCGGCTGCGTGCCCGCATTTGCCACAACGGTCGTCGATACCATTGGCGCAGGAGACAGCCACGCGGGAGGCATGCTGGCCGGGCTGGCATCCGGCTGGGCGCTTGCAGACGCGGTGCTGCTGGGGAACGCGGTCGCCTCCTGGGTGGTAGGCCATCGCGGCGGCGATTGCGCGCCAACGCGCGAGGCGCTACTCCTCGCACACAAAAACGTATAGATCGCTGCGACAGTAGCTGATGCTGTATTCAATGGGCCGCTGTTGCTGGTCAAGCGCCACCTGCTTGATCACCAGCACCGGCACTTTGCTGTCCATCTGAATATGTGACTGAAATTCCGCATCCGGCATGCGCGCGCTGACGCGAGAACGTGTACGTTGCGGGAAGATATGCTGGCTGCGGAAATAGTCATACAGCGAGATCCCGATGGCGTCCGCATCATGAATCAGGTGCGCAGGCACCCAGGACTCCTCAATGGACACCGCATCCTCATCCACATAACGGATACGTTTGAGCAAGAACACATCGCTGCCTGCGGCGATCGCCAGCTGCTGCGCCACCTCATCCGGGCATTTCACTACCCGCTTGTTGACCCACAGGGTATCCGGCTTTTTACCGCGCAATACCACCTGCTGCGAAAAGCCGCGCGCCTCTTTCAGGGAATATTCGAAGATGTTATTAATCTGCGTTCCGTAGCCACGGGCGCGGGTCACGACGCCTTCTTCTTCCAGCGCCTGCATTGCCTTGCGCACCGTAATACGCGAAACGCCGGTCAACTGGCTGAGATCGCGCTCGCCGGGCAAAATGTTGCCATGCTCAAGAATCCCGCTGCGAACGGCATTTTTGACCGTCTCGGCAAACTTCCTGTACAGCGGCGTGTTATCCACCGCTGCCATTCGTTCATTCAGTTGCGCGATAAGCCGGGTATGCGCTTGTTCCATTTATCTTTTTCCAGGCCGACAAGTCTGGGATCAGTATACTACCATTACCACCACGCGTGGAAATGATGTACCGGGCCAATCCCCTCGCCTACCTCCAGCGTATCCGCCTGGGCTAACGCCGCCGAAAGCCAGGTTTTTGCTTCCTGTACCGTATCGGCCCAATTGTTATGGCGCGGGCGCAGCGCCGCCAACGCCGCCGACAGCGTACACCCGGTGCCGTGGGTATTTTTGGTCATCACCCGTGGGACGGTAAAACGCTGCTCCCCTTCACGGGTAAAGAGCCAGTCCGGGCTTTGCGCATCATCCAGATGACCACCTTTCATCAGCACGGCGCCACAGCCCAGCGCCAGTAGCGCACGCCCTTGTTCCAGCATTTCCTGTTCCGTGCGGGCGTGCGGCGCATTCAGCAATGCCGCGGCCTCCGGCAGATTCGGCGTGATAATCGACACCTGCGGCAATAGCCGGCTGCGCAACGTTTCCACCGCCGACGGAGAAAGCAGCGGATCGCCGCTTTTCGCCAGCATCACCGTATCCAGCACCACGTTTTGCACCTGGTGACGCTGCAAACGCTCTGCAACAGCTTCAACAATATCCGTTTCCGCCAGCATGCCGATTTTGGTGGTGTCGATACGCACATCGCTGAAGACAGAATCCAGCTGCGCTGCGACAAAATCGGGCTCAATGCGGTACACCGACTGCACGCCACGGGTATTTTGCGCCACCAGCGCCGTAATGACGGAGCAACCATACGCGCCCAGCGCCGAAAAGGTCTTCAAATCGGCCTGAATCCCGGCGCCGCCGCTTGGGTCAGTGCCTGCAATGGTTAACGCGTTAATCCGTTTCATACCTGCTCCTCCGCATTAAGGTGATACAGTGCATCAAGAAAAGCCGGAATAAAGCTCCCGGGCCCCTGACTGCGTTCGGCAGCAGACTGCCCGGCCTGTTTCATCCAGCTACAGGCTGACGCCACATTGTCCAGCGTATTTCCCGGCAACGCGCAACTGGCCGCCACAACCGCAGATAAGGCGCATCCCGTCCCGACAACGCGCGTCATCAGCACATCGCCGCCGGTAACGCTGACGGTACGCTGCCCGTCGGTGACATAATCCACCTCTCCCGTTACCGCAACGACGGCCCCCGTCTGACGCGCCAGCGCCTGAGCGGCCGGTAACGCCGATACCGCCGTATCGGTGGTATCCACTCCACGCCCGCCCGCCGCTAATCCAGCCAGGGCGAGGATCTCCGAGGCATTGCCGCGTATTGCCCTGGGATTAAGAGACAGAAGTTCCAGACAGAAACGGCGGCGATAATCGAGCACGCCAACCGCCACGGGATCAAGCGTCCAGGGGGTTTTCGCTATATGGGCCTGCTCTGTCGCAGCGCGCATGGCCTCCGCGCGCGACCGGGTCAGCGTGCCGACGTTAATCAGTAACGCACTGGCGATAGCAGCAAACTGGCGCGCCTCTTCGGGCTCAATCACCATCGCTGGTGAGGCGCCTGATGCCAGTAATGTATTGGCGGTAAAGTTCTGTACGACGTCGTTCGTCATACAGTGGGTCAGCGGAGAAAGGATACGAAATTGTTGTAAGGTATGAGCCGCAAGCGTGCGGCTGTGCAGGTCAGGCTGCATGGTTCAGCTCCTGCCCGCGTGAAGAAGGGACACGAGCAGTGTCAGACTTCCCTACGCTGGCATTATCCAGATCAGGTAATACGGGTATGTCTCAGCCCATCATTGATGGGGCACCCCGAGTCGTTGAAACCGAAGCATTTATTATGCATGTTTCGCCAACAGGATACTGGGTGCGTCAGGGGATGTAAATCAGCGAAATGCCGATATCGCAGGCTCCAGCTCAGGTCAGATAGTTCCCAAAACCGTCATTCGTGATGTGAACTGCCTACGGCATGTGTTGCTTGCGCGCGCTTTCGTTTACACTTTTTACGAAATTATTGGCGTGATAACAAAATAGTTCTTGTCAGACTTGCTGCACAGTGAGAATGATACACGACTGATTTTTATGACCCGAATACGTGGAGAGTTTATGGGTATGAAGAATAAATTTTTAATGGGCGCACTGCTGCTGGCAACCAGCGCAGTCTGGGCCGCACCCGCCGCAACGGGGATTGATCAGTACGAATTGAGCAGCTTTGTTGCCGACTTTACCCATTTCAAACCTGGTGATACCGTTCCTGAGCTGTACCGCACCGACGAGTACAATATTAAGCAATGGAAGCAACGCAATCTGCCAGCGCCCGACGCAGGAACCCACTGGACCTATATGGGCGGCGCTTATGTACTGATTAACGACACCGACGGCAAAATTATCAAAGCCTACGACGGCGAGATTTTTTATCATCGGTAAATGCTTTACTGTAAAAACAACAGACAAAACACGTCCTTTCATTCAGAAAAGGACGCGTTTTCAGAGAAATGACTTAATCATATGAAACAGCAAATATTACTTTGCTTTGCAAATTTCCAGGACGTAATGGTTCGTTGCTGACTCTGACATATTTTGCGGTAATCGGGATAGTATACTTATCCTCAATACTGGTCATTTTTACCATTGTTCTTAATATATCACCCTGCATTAAAGGCGTAGTACCTGAGCCACTGTATATCTGAAACCCCACACCTTTTGCACCCTCCGTCAGCGTATTTTTAAGTATCGTGCCGTTTTCATTCCAGTCACCATGAGAAATGTTGAAACTCACTGGATTAGTCGTAACATTATATACGCTATCACAGTTTAAAATCAGATTCGTGGTTCCTGTTTTCGTATTATTTCCGGCTATTATCTCATTTAATGTTGTTTCTGGCATCGCAATAACATATTGATTCTGTGAAAAATGGCAGGTCGTAGGTTTATGTTTTACTGTAAAAATAATGTTTTGTGAATAAGAAACATTACTGTTTAGCTTTCCCGTTAGCCAACAAAAAATCCATGAGAAAAGATTATTATTACAGGTATTATCAGTAAGAATGCTGATAGCAGGACGGTTTAAGTTAATGTTATTACCTGAAACGGTTAAATCCGCAGTTCCAGACTTTATATAGTTCGCTTCAAGCGTAAACGACTTCGTATTGATCACATTATCTGTTGTAGTCTCCTGGTTACCAATCGTAACGGGAAACCCATTTCCAGTCAGCTTTAATTGCATAAAAATGGATTTCTGCGACCCTGTCCCTTTAAACTCAACGATATAATTTTGTAAAGGCGTCGCATAATACATCTTGTCGCTTGACGCATTACAGGTAAACGTATCATGTAAATTAGTTTTGACAGGAATCACCGCAGCACCTGATGTCATATCTATTTCAATAGATTGTTGTGCGGTTGTGTTATTCCCTAGTGAACATTTAGCCTGTGATAAGACAGGGAATAACAGTAATAATATTAACCAATACTTATTCATAGCAAGTCCTTTTCATCGGCAAATATAGGTCTTATTCTCATCAATTACGCCATCAAAAGTAATAATGCAAAACAATCCTTGCTGTTTGTTTGTCGCGACTTTCAAAGAGGCAGGAACATTATCTGTACGGATAAAGAGGCGACTTCCTTGCCCAACTAAGCCAACATTTTTCCCGGAATGATCTTCTACTTCATAACCGAAGGTTAATGGAGAACCATCTGGACGTCGCGCCAGAAAATACCAGGGCTTGCGCCTGTCGGTTTCAAACTCAGCTAACACAACCGCACCACGATAAGGCACAATCCCCTTACGATTACCGCGTAGTTCGACATCACTGTAGGTATGGGAAAGATCCAACGTTAAAAAGTTTTCACGATATGGCGTCAGACTGTCATATATGGCATACCCATTCTTGTCCGTGGTCAGATAACGGTGACCTTGCACTGCTGCCCCTTCTAACCCAGGCGCTTTAATAATGGCAAGTGTATCTGAGAGGCGGTTGGTTAAATGTATGCCATCAGACCAGGCGACAATTCCCCCCTGGATATTCCCACCAGCCTGCCGGTATTTATTAGACTGGCTATAGCTGGCGCCTACCGTCGCAACCGGCGCTCGCCACGTCAGGTTTCCACCTGCGCTTGTTTCATTATTTTGCCGCTGATGCGCAAGATTCGCGCCATAGCTAAATTGATCTCGACCACCCGCAATGCCGCTTAGGCTGGTATTATTCGACTGATAGCCTTCGTTATCAAACGTCGTTGAGTTTGAAACAAAGATATCGCGTTTCGTTGCCGTGACGCCATCGCCCCAGGAGAATGGGATGGAAATATAAATATTAAGACGCTTATCCTCCCGATTATCCTCATCATAACTCTGACTCGCAGACAAGGTATAACTAATACGCCGCCAGTCATTAGAATAACTCAACTGATAATCCTTTCCGCTGCCATTGCGTCCCCAATAATCACGCCATAATCCGCTCAGTGCCAGGTTCCCCCATCCCTCTGGTAACCCCTGGTTTATATTGACAGAAAAACTATTCTTACGACCAAAATCATTTTGGTAATAATCAGTGATGTCATACACATCATTGTTATCCCGATGATAGCTGTTTTTATTATTCGCCCAGACATGATCATTAAATGAACGGTAATCACGTGAAGAATAACGATAGGCTGCTAACGCGAACTGCGTACCTGTTTGTGAAACATATTTATTCCACGCTATCTGATAACTTTGACCATTAAAAACATCACCATTATCCTGTTTACTATGAGACTGAGTGGCATCCACAGAAACAGCACCAATATGTGTATTCCACCCTGTGCCTAATGTAAAGGCCTGGTAATGGTCAGACAGCATAGTGCCACCATATAATGTCAGTAGATTATTTAATCCATACTGATAATTGGCTTGCAAAAAATCCGTCTGCTTTGTCGCGCCTTCTATATGGCTACGCCCTGCCGCAATATCGTATTTTGATACGCCAGACTGTAGCATATTAGGTACAGATGAATAAGGCACAAGATAATGGGAAACTGAACCATCAGCTTCTTTTACACTGACATCCAAATCGGCACCACCTCCAGCAAGCTGTAGATCGGCAATCGCAAATGGGCCAGGCGGAACCTCTTTTTGATAGACAATAAAGCCATTCTGTTCAATGGTTACTAAAGCATGACTTTGTGCAATACCACGAACAATGGGTGTAAAGTTTTGTTTCGAATTGGGCAGCATTTGCATATCACGCCAGATACGTATCCCGGTGAAACGTACAGAGTCAAACAGATCGGTTCCGGTATACATATCTCCGGCACGTAGCGTTCCTAATATTTCAGGGATGCCACGTTCCATATACAATGTATTATTTTTCCATTCTCCGCTGTCATCATTACTTTTCGTGAAGTTTGCATTCGAATGTAACTGCCAGCCAAACAGATTTAGCCCACTGTTCAGACTTACGTAGCTGCTTTCATCATTACCACCACTTTTATAATTACTGTAATACTGACTGGCATAATAAGACATGTATAGAGCATTAATGCCCCGATCCCAGGTTTCAGGTAACATATAACCCGGCTCGTATTCATTCACGTAGGCATGAGGCACCGTCAAATTTAGAGCAAACTGACTGATATCATAGCTAATATCCCCCCCCTGAACTGCGGCTCGTAGCGATACACAATCAACTTTCTTATCCACTTGAAGACCATCGGACTTAATACCAATCTGATGCAACTGAGCTATAGACAAGCAAGTATCATCAGGATCATCCTGGATATTTAATTCGTAACGGCCACGCCACTGATTGTTAAGATAAACATCCATATCATAAAGACCCGGCATCGGTTTATCTCCGTCGATCTGATAACGGGAAACCTTTTCACCTTTTAATCCGCCAAACATAAAGTGTGTGTCAAATGTTTCGGTTTCTCCCCATACCGGGGATATCACCAGCACAGAAAGGATCGCTAACGTAATGGAGTTTATCTTTAACATAACCAATCCTTGGGCTATCTATCCGTTTTTACTTTCTCACTCAAATAATTACCATGATCATCAATAAGTGTGACAGTATAATGATTAACGCCAACAGAAGTGCTTACTAATTTATCTGACCAGGGTGCAAGCACATAAGTTTCTTTATTAATTTTGGTTTTTCCAACAATTTCAGGGATGGTAATCCAGTTTGCTGAATTATTTTTGATGTTTATGCCGTTGTATGATTTACTAATCCGCAGACGAGAAAAGCTATTTTTATCTACAGAAGAAATTCCTTGTGGACGGTAGATAAACTTCACACGGTTTTGCATCGCAAATTTGATTACATTTTTCCCTTCCGTTTCTGCTGAATTTGGCGGGATATCCAACACATTGAGAAAGAACAGACTTTCACGATCACCCGGCAATCTATTCTCAAGTAATTTAATCTTCAGTTGTTGGCCAGAACCCGCAATCACTCGGGCGACTGGCGGTGACAGAACAAATGGCACCTGAATTTTTTCAGGTGGCAAACTGGTATCGCCGTCATCAATCCATGACTGCACCAACGCGCTACGCGTACCTTCATTCATTAACTGTACAGTAATTTCTTTTTTCTGGGCTGGATAAATAATCCGTGTGCCGTAAATATAAATACCTGCCCACGCAGGCATTACAGCACCAGCCAATAATAATACCATTATCTTTCTCATGGTTAACTCACCTTATTATCAGAGAAATCGGCGGCGACAAAACGCCGCCGACTAAAAGGGTGTGTTAATCAGTTACTACCGTCAGCGTCAAAGAGGAGCTCACCTCACCCGCAGTTACATTATTTTGTCCAGCCAGATTAGCATAACGCGCTGAGAAGCTAAGCTCATATTTCCCATCATCACTTTTATCCAGGGAAATACCATTATCTGCATTAACCTTATTCCCGTCATAATAGACAGAGAAACCAGCGCCATTGTTTGATGCAGTATTCCGTGTAACAGAGGTATGTGAACTATCAAACTGTGAACGGGAGAAGGTAATACGAGGTGCATTATCACCCGTACACTCAACTTTCAACGGCGTGATAGTGGAGTTAGAATATCCATCATAAACGCCGCCAGCATTTAGTATATTTAAACGGTCCACCCCCACCTGGTTCATATCAATCTTTGCAGTTGCATCACCAACAAATTTACATGTTGTGCCAACAACTTTACCCGTAATAATCAGTTCGCCATAATCTGCATCCGCCGCAAAAACCCCGGCACTCATAAAAATAGCAGACAATACGGAGGCAGCAATAATTGAACGTTTCATAGTATCTTCCTTAATAAATGAATTTCTATTTGTTAAGAGGGATTAACTCTTGAAACTAAATTCGCACACACAAAACGTTATCGCAATGTAAACGTGTTGTTTTGTTGATTTAAAACAATTTACAGAATGCAATATAATTACAACAAATAAGTTGTACTAATTATCATTTTTAGAATTTATTAATAATCGTGATTTATCATTAAATACATTCAAAATATAAATATAAAAGCCCACGTCATTCATGTGAATGATGTGGGCTTTCTCGTATTCACGTTATTTTAGTCGTAGCGGTTTAGGACTATCTGGCGAGCAGAGCCTCCAGGCAGGGTGATAACTTCCGTTACAACTCCTCTGACCGGCATTGAGGCCGTTTCTCCTGCGTTTGTCAGATAGGTGTTATTACCGCAACGCTGTTGCAACTGAGTATCCACAACATCAGCGTGACAGGTGGGGGTCGTGACGCTTCCGCTAATCGTGAGCGTCGCGGTATCAGAGGCAAAAACAGGAGAACTCATTCCATAAGCCAGAACTATAATTCCCATCAGCAAAGGATTCTTCATGTTTAGCGTTAATCCTGTCGTAAAAGAGAGCACAGCACAGTTTATCTTCACGGGAAATTATGCTCGCTGGTTCATTGTAAGACCAATCGAGATAATAAATTAATAAGATAGCTATGATCAATTCAAATGATGTATTTGGCGATTTTTTAAGAAAAGCGCCCAAATAATGAAGGGAAAATAAATAATAGTGTGATGATTATTTCATTAATATATTCACCGCATCAATATATTTCTGATGCGGTGAATAGCAGTCATCCTGACGGTTCAGGCGAAATTAAACCGCGCGGAAAGCTATTTCTCCGGGAATAACCTCACCCTGCCAGTACAGTTGCGCCGCAACGCGCCCTGCCAGCTCGCGGTATATCGCGGTAAACTCACTGTCGGGACGGCTGATTACCGTCGGCGTTCCGCGATCGAGATCTTCACGCAGGCTGATATGCAACGGCATCTGCCCCAGCAGTTGCGTACGGTACTGCTCGGCCAGTTTCTGTGCGCCGCCGGTGCCAAAAATTGGCTCATGGTGACCGCAGTTGCTACAGATATGCATACTCATGTTTTCAACAATCCCGAGCACCGGTACTTCGACCTTCTCGAACATCACAATGCCTTTTTTGGCGTCAATAAGCGCGATGTCCTGCGGCGTGGTAACGACAACCGCGCCTGTAACCGGAATGTTCTGCGCCAGCGTCAATTGAATGTCACCGGTTCCCGGCGGCATATCCAGTACCAGGTAATCCAGATCCGGCCACAACGTTTCCTGCAACATCTGCATCAGCGCTTTGCTGGCCATCGGGCCGCGCCATACCATCGCATTGTCATCCGTCACCAGATAGCCGATGGAGTTGGTCGCCAGACCGTGAGACATAATCGGCGCCATATGGGTGCCATCCGGCGAAGTTGGACGCTGATTCTCAGCCCCCAGCATAGTCGGGATAGACGGGCCGTAGATATCGGCATCCAGAATACCGACTTTCGCCCCTTCCGCCGCCAGCGCTAACGCCAGGTTAACAGCGGTAGACGATTTTCCCACGCCGCCTTTACCGGAACTGACGGCGATAATGTTCTTCACGCCGTTAATGCCAGGCTGATTTTTAACGCGCTTCAGCGTCGCGATGTTATGCGACAGCTTCCAGTCAATGGCTTTCGCGCCCGTAATCCGCAGTAAATCGGCGCTGCATTGCTCTTTTAACACCTCAAACGCGCTGTGCCAGACAAACGGCATGACCAGCTCAACGTGCAGCGTGTCATCCAGCCAGGCGACATGGTGCAACGCTTTCAACGTCGTCAGGTTATGCTTCAGGGTTGGGTGCTGAAAATTCGCCAGCGTCCCGGCGACCATCGCGCGCAGGGTCTCTGGTGATTTAGCCTGGGATTGTGCGTTCATCCCGACTCCTTTTTATCGTTATGAAAAGTACAATTGTAACTTTCTAGTTTACTCCTGCGGTAATAATTATTCATTTATGGATTAATGCCCTTATCACTTGGCGTAGTTATTCCCTTTCAGGTAACATCAGAACCCCCTTTTACTAGAGAAGAAGTAATACCTACTATGACTCAAGTCGCGAAGAAAATTCTGGTAACGTGCGCGCTGCCGTACGCCAACGGCTCCATCCACCTCGGCCATATGCTGGAGCACATCCAGGCTGATGTCTGGGTCCGTTACCAGCGAATGCGCGGCCACCAGGTCAACTTCATCTGCGCGGACGACGCACACGGCACCCCTATCATGCTGAAAGCACAGCAGTTGGGTATTACGCCAGAGCAGATGATTGGTGAAATGAGTCAGGAGCATCAGACTGATTTCGCAGGCTTTAACATCAGCTATGACAACTACCACTCAACGCACAGCGAAGAGAACCGCGAGCTGTCCGAGCTGATTTACACCCGCCTGAAAGAGAACGGTTTCATTAAGAACCGCACCATCTCTCAGCTCTACGATCCAGAAAAAGGCATGTTCCTGCCGGATCGTTTTGTAAAAGGCACCTGCCCGAAATGTAAGTCTCCAGACCAGTACGGCGATAACTGCGAAGTGTGCGGCGCGACCTATAGCCCGACCGAGCTTATCGAGCCGAAATCCGTGGTTTCCGGCGCTACGCCGGTGATGCGTGACTCTGAGCACTTCTTCTTTGACCTGCCCTCTTTCAGCGAAATGTTGCAGGCGTGGACCCGCAGCGGCGCGTTGCAGGAGCAGGTGGCGAACAAAATGCAGGAGTGGTTTGAATCCGGCCTGCAACAGTGGGATATCTCCCGTGACGCGCCATACTTCGGTTTTGAAATCCCGAATGCGCCGGGCAAATTTTTCTACGTCTGGCTGGATGCGCCGATCGGCTACATGGGTTCATTCAAGAATCTGTGCAACAAGCGCGGCGATCTGACCAGCTTTGACGACTACTGGAAGAAAGATTCTGACGCCGAGCTGTACCATTTCATCGGTAAGGATATCGTTTACTTCCACAGCCTGTTCTGGCCGGCCATGCTGGAAGGCAGCGGTTTCCGCAAACCGACCAACCTGTTCGTTCACGGCTATGTAACGGTGAACGGCGCGAAGATGTCTAAATCGCGCGGCACCTTTATTAAGGCCAGCACCTGGCTGAACCATTTTGACGCCGACAGCCTGCGCTATTACTACACGGCGAAGCTCTCTTCCCGCATCGATGACATCGACCTGAATCTGGAAGACTTCGTGCAGCGCGTCAACGCGGATATCGTCAACAAGGTCGTCAACCTGGCTTCCCGTAACGCGGGCTTTATCAACAAGCGTTTCGATGGCGTACTGGCTGCTGAACTGGCCGATCCCGCGCTGTACAAAACCTTCACCGACGCAGCAGCGGTCATCGGCGAAGCGTGGGAAAGCCGCGAATTCGGTAAAGCGATCCGTGAAATTATGGCGCTGGCGGACATGGCTAACCGCTATGTTGATGAACAGGCGCCGTGGGTTGTCGCGAAACAGGAAGGCCGCGATGCCGACCTGCAGGCGATCTGCTCGATGGGCATCAACCTGTTCCGCGTGCTGATGACGTACCTGAAGCCGGTTCTGCCAACGCTGAGCGAACGTGTGGAAGCGTTCCTGAACACCGAGCTGAGCTGGGATGCAATCGCGCAACCGCTGCTGGGCCACAAGGTTAACGCCTTCAAAGCGCTGTATAACCGCATCGACATGAAACAGGTCGATGCGCTGGTTGAAGCCTCGAAAGAAGAGGTGAAAGCGGCGGCGGCGCCAGTTACCGGCCCGCTGGCAGACGACCCGATTCAGGAAACCATTACCTTTGACGATTTCGCTAAGGTCGATCTGCGCGTGGCGCTGATTGAAAACGCTGAGTTCGTTGAGGGTTCTGACAAACTGCTGCGTCTGACGCTGGATCTGGGCGGCGAAAAGCGCAACGTCTTCTCCGGCATCCGTTCCGCGTACCCTGACCCGCAGGCGCTGATTGGTCGCCATACGGTGATGGTCGCCAACCTGGCTCCGCGTAAAATGCGCTTCGGCATCTCTGAAGGGATGGTGATGGCCGCCGGTCCTGGCGGAAAAGATATCTTCCTGTTAAGCCCGGATGACGGTGCGAAGCCTGGCCAACAGGTGAAATAAACAAAAAAGCCGGAGACATTCTCCGGCTTTTTTATTCCAGTACGCCAGCGAATCACGCCGTAGGTCTGGTAAGCGAAGCACCATCAGGCGCAAATGCCGGATGACGGTGCAAACACCTTATCCGGCTTACCACTTATCTTATTACGCTTTCTTCTCGTGCTGACGCGCCGCCAGCCCGCGCAGGAAATAGCGCAAGAACTGATCGCCGCACTCACGGAAGTTTTTATGCTCCGGGGCGCGCATCATCGCCGTGATTTCCGGCATCGAGACGCGGAATTTTTGCTCCGTCAGAATCGCAAGGATATCGTCGGTTTTCAGCGAGAACGCGATACGCAGCTTTTTCAGCACAATATTATTGTTAACGCGGCGCTCCGGCTCCAGCGCTGGCGCGGACTCATCTTTACCACGCTTTTCGTAAATCAGCCCATTCAGGAAAGCAGAGAGGATGATATCCGGGCAACGTTGAAAGCCCTCTTCCTCTTCTTTACGCAACCAGACAGTAATCTGTTCCGCAGTGGCTTCGGCATTACCCAGCGCCAGAATGCGCACCAGATCGTTATTGTTTGCTTTCAGGATGTAGCGCACGCTACGCAGAATATCGTTACTCAGCATGGGGCCTTCGGGTGTTAATGAGGCAAAAAATCATTTTAGCAGTCTTTTACAGCCCAATCGCCTCTTTTAAACTTTTCAGGTAGCGACGGCTGACAGGAACCGTTAAACCGTTGCGCAAAATCAGCTCGGCCTGACCATTATCCTCCAGACGAATTTCCTGCAACTGCGCCATATTCACCAGATACTGACGATGGCAGCGCAATAACGGTGTGCGGCTCTCCAGCGTTCGCAGCGTCAATTCGGTAAACCCTTCCTTCCCCTCGCTGCTGGTTACGTACACGCCGCTCATCCGGCTGCTAACAAACGCCACGTCATCCATTTGCAACAGATAAATACGGCTGTGTCCGGTGCAGGGAATGAATTTCAACGCTTGTTGATTTTCCGGCAGCACCGAAACGTCCTGCATGTTTCGTTCCTGTCGCAGACGCGCCAACGTTTTCTCCAGCCGCTTCTCTTCAATGGGCTTAAGCAGATAGTCAAAAGCGTGCTCTTCAAACGCTTTAATGGCGTATTCGTCAAAAGCGGTCAGAAAAACAATGTACGGTCGATGTTCTGGATCGAGCATCCCGACCATTTCCAGCCCGCTGATGCGCGGCATCTGGATGTCGAGAAACAGCACGTCCGGGTGCAGCTTATGCACCGCGCCAATCGCCTCTACCGCATTCGAGCACTCACCCACAATCTCAATATCACTTTGTTCCTGTAACAGAATCCGCAGATTTTCCCGCGCTAACGGCTCATCATCCACAATCAGCACTTTAATCATGCGTTTTCCTCCAGGGGAAGTCGTAAGGTTATCCGGGTAAAGAGATCGGGTTCGCAGGCCACGTTGATGCCGTAATCATCGCCAAAGCGTTCGCGCAGCCGTTTATCCACCAGGTTCATCCCCAGGCCGCTGGCATTGGTCGTGGGCTGGTACAATCCGGCGTTATCCTCAATGTCCAGCATCAGGTGCTGCCCGTCCTGTCTGGCCGTAATGGAGACTTCACCGGTGCCGAGCAGTTGCGACGTGCCGTGCTTAATGGCGTTTTCCACAATCGGTTGCAGAGTGAACGCGGGCAGTTGCTGGTGCGAAAGTTCCTCCGGCACGTTTAAATTCACCTGCAACCGCGCCTGGAAGCGCGCCTTCTCAATTTGCAAATAGGCATTCACATGCTCAATTTCATCGGCAAGGGTCACAATCTCCGAGGGGCGCTTTAAGTTCTTGCGAAAGAAGGTCGAGAGATACTGCACCAGTTGGCTGGCCTGTTCGCTGTCGCGGCGTACCACCGCTTTAATGGTGTTAAGCGCGTTAAACAGAAAATGAGGATTCACCTGCGCATGCAAAAGTTTAATTTCCGACTGTGTGAGCAGCGCTTTCTGGCGTTCATACTGCCCGGCCAGAATCTGCGCCGACAGCAGTTGCGCAATCCCCTCGCCCAGCGTTCTGTTGATGGAGCTAAAGAGCCGGTTTTTGGCTTCATACAGTTTGATGGTGCCCATCACGCGTTGGTTTTCGCCGCGCAGCGGAATCACCAGCGTTGAGCCTAATTTGCACTGCGGATGCAACGAGCAGCGGTAAGGCACTTCGTTACCATCGGCATACACCACTTCGCCGGTCTCAATCGCTTTCAGCGTGTAGCTTGATGAAATAGGTTTCCCCGGCAGGTGGTGATCGTCGCCAATGCCGGTAAACGCCAGCAGTTTATCGCGATCGGTGATCGCCACTGCGCCGATGTCCAGTTCCTGATACAACACCTGGGCCACCTTCATGCTGTTCACTTCGTTAAAGCCCTGACGAAGGATACCCTCCGTGGAGGCCGCCACTTTCAGCGCGGTGGCGGAAAACGCCGAGGTGTATTTTTCAAACATCGCACGTTTGTCGAGCAAAATGCGCATAAACAGCGCCGCCCCGACGGTGTTAGTCACCATCATGGGCGCGGCAATACTGCTTACCAGATGCAACGCATCTTCAAAAGGTCGGGCGATCAACAAAATGATCAGCATTTGCACCAGTTCAGCGACGAAGGTAATCGCCCCGGCCGTTAACGGGCTGAAGACTTTATCGGTGCGCCCGCGACGGATCAGCACGCTATGCACCAGGCCGCCTAACAACCCTTCGACAATGGTGGAGATCATGCAGCTCAGCGCCGTCATCCCGCCCATCGAATAACGGTGTAAACCGCCGGTGAGTCCGACCAGGCCGCCGACCACAGGCCCGCCCAGCAAGCCGCCCATCACGGCGCCAATCGCACGGGTATTGGCAATGGAATCTTCGATGTGCAACCCAAACCAGGTGCCCATAATGCAGAAAATAGAGAAGACGATATAACAGAGAAATTTATGCGGCAGGCGAACGGTAACCTGCATTAACGGGATGAATAAACGTGTTTTACTCATTAACCACGCAATGACCAGAAACACGCACATCTGCTGAAGCAGCAGCAACACCAGATTAAACTCGTACATACCCGCAAACCACACATCTCTTAAAAACGCGTAACATACATTGGCTGCGCTTATCTTTCTTTGAACTGTTGCAAAAAAACATGAATTCGTGAGAACGATCACTCAAAAGCGCACGTCAGGCCACAATCTCACCCGCACACTGATTAAAAAACAGACAAAACTACCTGGTTCGTAAAAGAGCGTCTAAAGTAAAACTGGGACCTCGCGAGCAAGGGTGAAACGATGGCGCTTTACACAATAGGTGAAGTGGCTTTGCTTTGTGATATCAACCCTGTCACGTTACGCGCGTGGCAGAGGCGTTACGGATTATTAAAGCCCCAGCGAACAGACGGGGGGCACCGCCTGTTTAATGACGCCGATATCGACAGGATTCGGGAGATTAAACGCTGGATTGATAACGGCGTGCAGGTCAGTAAGGTCAAGGTGCTGCTCAGCAACGATAACATCGATGTGCAAAACGGCTGGCGCGAACAGCAGGAGACGCTGCTGCACTATTTGCAAAGCAACAATCTGCATAGCCTCAGGCTATGGATTAAAGAACGTGGGCAGGATTACCCCGCCCAGACGCTCACCACGCACCTGTTTACTCCTCTGCGACGACGCTTACAGTGCCAGCAACCCACTCTCCAGGCGTTGCTCGGCATCCTTGACGGCATCTTGATCAATTACATTGCGATTTGTCTTGCCTCCGCGCGCAAAAAACAGGGGAAAGACGCGCTGGTGGTCGGCTGGAATATTCACGATACCACCCGGCTGTGGCTGGAAGGCTGGGTCGCCAGCCAGCAAGGATGGCGCGTCGATGTGCTGGCTCACTCACTGAACCAGCTTCGCCCGGAGCTGTTTGACGGCAGGACGCTGCTTATCTGGTGCGGCGAGACGCAGACGCCCGCGCAGCAGCAGCAACTCAACGCCTGGCGCGCACAGGGGCACGATATTTACCCGCTGGGCCTGTAGCCTTACCGGATGGCAGCACCAATGCGTGATCAGACATTCTGCGCATTTAATGATTCATTAACAAACGTGCTTTACGGTACAATCCTTTTGTTAACATAAGGAGTGCACAATGCGCGCAGCTAAAATCGGTGTGATTACCCTCTTCCTGCTGATGGCTATCGGCGGTATCGGCGGCGTGATGCTCGCTGGCTATACGTTTATTTTACGTGCCGGTTAAGGCGCAGTACCAGACGCTCGAACAGGCGATCGACAATGATCGCCGCCAGCGCGACCAGTAAAGCCCCCTGAATCACATAGGCGGTGTTAAAGCCGCTCAGCCCGATGATAATCGGCGTGCCGAGCGTGCTGGCGCCCACCGTCGAGGCGATCGTCGCAGTCCCAATATTGATGATTACCGAGGTGCGAATCCCCGCCAGAATCACCGGCGCGGCCAGCGGCAGTTCGACTTTCCACAGCTGCTGTCCCCGGCTCATCCCCATCCCGCGCGCCACGCTCATGACGCTGGCGGGAATCGCCCCCAGCCCTGCGAGCGTGGCCTGCAATATTGGCAAAACCCCGTAGAGGATCAGCGCGATAATGGCTGGCTCCTGACCAAACCCCATCACCGGAACGGCTATCGCCAGCACCGCGACCGGCGGAAAGGTCTGCCCGACGGCGGCGATGGTTTCCACCAGCGGGCGAAACTCTGCCCCCCATGAGCGAGTGACCGCAATCCCCGCCCCGACGCCAACCGCCACAGCAATCAGGCTTGATACGCCCACCAGCCAGAAATGGGCCAGCGCCAGCGCCATAAAGCTTTCTTGCTGGTAAACCGGTCGTGGCAGCTGCGGAAACAGCGCGCCAAACACCGCCTGGCTGTACGGCAGCCCCGCAAGCAGCGCCAGAAAAGCGACAATAAGCCAGAGCAGCGGATCAGACAGTCGTTTCACCGGGCAGCGCCTCCGAAAGCAGATCGCGAAAATGGAGCGTCCCGCAGGGAGTGCCCTGCTGATCCACCACCGGCAATACGTCGCACCCTCGCGCCACAAAGACAGACAGCGCATCGCGCAGCGTCATCTCTTCCGCCAGCGCGTCACCGCCCACTTGCTCATGACGACGCACATAATCCCCCACGCTGCGCAGCGACAGCAGCCGCACGCCCAGTTCGCTGCGCCCAAAAAACGCCTGCACAAAATCATTCGCCGGCGCGGTCAGCATTTCCAGCGGCGTGCCCTGCTGTACCACTTCGCCGCCATCCATCAGCACCAGATGCTCCGCCAGACGCAGCGCCTCGTCGATATCGTGCGTCACCAGCACGATGGTGCGACCAAGCAGTCGGTGAATACGGGTCATCTCCTGCTGAAGCGCCCCGCGCGTCACCGGGTCCAGCGCGCCAAACGGCTCATCCATCAGCAATACCTGCGGATCGGCAGCCAGCGCGCGGGCCACCCCAACGCGCTGCTGTTGCCCGCCAGAGAGCTGGTGCGGATAACGGTGACGCAAATTCACGTCCAGCCCCAGCAGCGCCATCAGTTCTTCCGTGCGGTCATCAATACGCGAGCGCGACCACTTTTGCAGTTGCGGTACGGTGGCAATGTTTTGCGCCACCGTCCAGTGCGGGAAAAGGCCGATCGACTGGATGGCGTACCCCATGCGACGACGCAGTTCCAGCACCGGCAAGCTGCGGATCTCTTCCCCGGCAAAACGGATCACCCCGCTGTCATGCTCCACCAGGCGGTTAATCATCTTCAGCGTGGTGGATTTTCCCGACCCCGATGTGCCAATCAGCACCGAAAAGCTGCCTTCGCGAAAATGCAGATTGAGGTCGTTGACGGCCTTCTGCGCACCGAAGGTTTTGCTGACATGGCTAAATTCAATCATCATTCGTTACCTTCAGGAGTGCGATCCATAAATCAAACAGCGCGTCGATCAGCACGGCCAGCGCAATGACCGGGATCACCCCCAGCAGAACCAGATCAACGGCGCTGCTGAGCAGTCCCTGAAAGACCAGGGCGCCAAACCCTCCCGCCCCAATCAGGGCGGCGATGACCGCCATCCCCACCGTTTGCACCATGACCACGCGCAGGCTGCGTAAAAAAACCGGCAACGCCAGCGGCAGTTGTACATGGATAAAGCGTTGAGAAGCGCTCATCCCCATCGCCCGCGCGCTTTCCAGCACGTCTCGCGGCACCTGGTTAAGCCCGGCAACCACGCCGCGCACCAGCGGCAGTAACGCATAGAGCACCAGCGCAATCAGGGCGGGCGTTAACCCGGTTCCCGCCACGCCAAGCGTTCCCAGCCAGGGCCAGGCCTTCACCAGCCCGGCAAGCGGGGCAATCAGCAGGCCAAACAGCGCAACGGAAGGGATGGTCTGGATAACATTCAGAACGGCAAAGACCGGCCCCTGCCGCGCCGTTGCAAACGAGCACCAGATGCCCAGCGGTACGCCAATCAGCAACGCGGGCAACGCGGTTCCCGCCAGCAGCGTCAGGTGCTGAGCCAGCGCATTATCAAAAATATCCTGCCGGTTAGCGTACTCTTTGAGTAAAGAGAGATCGTTGAATGCGCCGGTGAGCAGCAGCGCCAGCGGTAAGAGCGCAATTTGCGCATGCAGAAGCCAGCGCCAGAGCGGTTGGGTGGTAATACGGCGAATGGCATCGCTACAGGCCAGCAGGGTAAGCCCAAGACCCAGCCACAGGCCGCTCCCCAGGCTGGTGCGCGCCAGCGGGCTGCCGGCCTGCGCCAGATGCGTTGCCGCTTTCCCCACGCTCCAGAGCATGGCGATCACCAGCGCCTGCGCCAGCACAAGCGTCAGCACGCTGCCCTTTTTCCCAGGGACAAAACATAACACCAGCAATGCGCACCCGGCGCCCGCCAGCAGAGAAACCGAACCCGGCCAGATATCCCAGATCTGACGCCCCTCCCCTGACACCAGGCGATTGGGGGCGTAATTGACGAAAGGCAGCGCTGCGGCAACCCCCGTCAGGATCGCCAACAGCAGCAACACACGGTTAAGACTGACTTTTGACACCTTACTGACCTGATACAAAATGTGTTACTTCACCCAGCCTTTTTGCTTCAGGTAATCTGCCGCGACTTTTTTCGCATCCAGCCCTTCAACGGCGATACTGGCATTCAACTGTTGCAACGTTTTTTCATCCAGGCTGGCAAAGACCGGCTGCAACCATTCCGCCATCTGCGGATATTCTTTTAGCACCGACTCACGAACCACCGGAGCAGGCGCATAGATAGGCTGGACGCCTTGCGGATCGCTCAGTGTTTGCAGCCCCAGCGCCGCAACCGGGCCGTCGGTACCATAGGCCATTGCCGCATTTACGCCGGACGTTTGCTGGGCGGCCGCTTTAATGGTCACCGCCGTATCGCCGCCAGCCAGCGACAGCAACTGGCTCTGATTCAGTTTAAAATCGTAGGCTTTTTCAAAGGCAGGCAGCGCATCGGCGCGTTCGATAAACTCGGCGGAGGCGGCCAGTTTGAACGTTCCGCCCTCTTTCAGATAGCGTCCGAGATCCGCAAGCGAAACCAGTTTATTCTTTTCCGCAACATCCTGGCGTACCGCAATCGTCCAGGTATTGTTTGCAGGCGCTGGCGTTAACCAGACCAGCTTGTTCTGCTCAGCATCCAGTTTTTTGACTTTTTCAAACCCCGCCTGTGCGTTTTTCCATGCCGGATCGTTTTCGTCTTTAAAGAAGAATGCGCCGTTTCCGGTATATTCCGGGTAAATATCCAGCTCGCCAGAGGTAATCGCGCCACGTACTACCGGGGTTGTACCCAGTTGCACTTTATTCACCGTTTTAACGCCGTGGCTTTCCAGCACCTGTAAAATCAGGTTGCCAAGCAAGGCGCCTTCCGTATCGATTTTTGATCCGACCGTTACGGGTGATGCGGCCTGCAACGGCAGACTGACCGCCGCTAACAGCAGCAGCGCCCCCGCCCCTGTTTTTGAAATTGTCATGCTGCTTTCCTCATTCTTTTACATCCCTTTTCAGAGACTTGAGGAAAAAGCATAGTTGAAAAATAGCAGAGCGACAAAAGGCAGGGGCAATTCGCAGGCCGGATAAGCGCAAGCGCCATCCGGCAATCAGGCGCACCGGTGCCGGATAGCGACGCTAACGCGTCTTATCCGGCCTACGGAGCTGACAGGCATGGCGCGTGGCTACAGCAGTTCAAACTCGCCCTGCTTCACACGGGCGGAATCGACGCCAATAAAGACGTTAAACTTGCCGGGCTCCGCGTCATACTTCATACGCTGGTTCCAGAATTTCAGCGCCTCAATATCAATCGGGAAGCTAACGGTCTGCGTTTCTCCCGGCTTCAGCGTTACCTTCTCAAAGCCTTTCAGCTGTTTTACCGGACGACTCATCGATGCCGTGACATCCTGCAAATACATCTGGATTACCGTCGCCCCCTCGCGCTTGCCGGTATTCGTCACCCGCACGCTGGCCGTTACCGCGCCATCGCGCTTCATGGTGGGCGCAGAGAGCGTCACATCGGAAACGGTAAACGTGGTGTAGCTCAGACCATAACCAAACGGATACAGCGGGCCATTCGCCTCGTCAAAGTAGCGGGAGGTGTACTTGTTCGGCTTGTCGGCGTTATACGGACGACCGGTGTTGAGATGGCTGTAGTAAACCGGGATCTGCCCGACAGAGCGCGGGAAGGACATCGGCAGTTTACCCGACGGGTTATAGTCGCCGAACAGAACGTCAGCAATGGCGTTACCGCCTTCCGTACCGGCAAACCAGGTTTCCAGAATGGCGTCAGCCTGCTGATCTTCTTTCACCAGCGCCAGCGGACGACCGTTCATCAGCACCAGCACCAACGGTTTACCCGTCGCCTTCAACGCCGCGATCAGATCGCGCTGGCTTTGCGGGATCTGAATGTCGGTGCGGCTGGAAGCCTCATGCGCCATACCCTGCGCTTCCCCGACAACGGCCACAACCACATCGGACTGTTTCGCGGCATTAACGGCCTCGTCAATCATCGCTTCTGGCGAACGAGGGTCTACTTTCACCGCCTCCTCATACTGGTTGAGGAAATCAACAATGCCTTTGTCATTAGTGACATTCGCCCCTTTGGCGTATATCACTTTGCCTTTGTCGCCCAGCGCGTTTTTAATCCCCGTCAGCACCGTAACGGATTGGCTGGCGACGCCAGCGGCAGACCAGCTTCCCATCACATCACGCTGACTGTCAGCCAGCGGCCCCACCACCGCAATGGTGCCGGATTTATTCAACGGCAGCGTTTCCAGACGGTTCTTCAGCAGCACCAGACTTTCGCGCGCAACGTCGCGTGCATCTTTACGATGCAGGCGGCTCTCGGCGTTCGTGTCCTGCGGATCGGACTCTTTTGCGCCCAGGTGGCTGTACGGATCGTTAAACAACCCTATGTCATATTTCACGTTCAGCACATGGCGCGCGGCATCGTCCAGCTCCGCCATCGTTACTTTGCCTGATTTGACCAGCCCCGGCAGGTATTTGCTGTAATACTCATCGCTCATACTCATGTTGATGCCGGACTTGAGCGCCACGCGCACCGCGTCTTCCGGGTCGGATGCCGTGCCGTGTTTAATCAGCTCTTTGATCGCGCCGTGATCGGAAACGGTGATGCCTTTAAAGCCCCACTCGTCGCGCAGCACCTCTTTCAACAGCCACGAATCTGACGTCGCAGGCGTGCCGTTCAGTGAGTTGAGCGCCACCATCACCGCGCCGCTGCCCGCGTCCAGCCCGGCTTTATACGGCGGCATATAGTCGTTGAACAGGCGCTGCGGGCTCATATCGACGGTGTTGTATTCCTTCCCGCCCTCAACCGCGCCATAGGCGGCGAAATGTTTCACACTGGTCATCACCGAATAGCGATCCGCCGGGCTTTTGCCCTGCATCGCCTCGACCATCGTTTTGCCCATGATCGCCGTCAGATACGTATCTTCACCAAAGCCTTCCGACGCGCGTCCCCAGCGCGGATCGCGGGACACATCCACCATTGGCGCCCAGGTCATGTTCAGGCCATCGTCAGCCGCTTCATACGCCGAGACGCGACCCACGGTTTTTACCGCCTCCAGATTAAACGAGGAGGCCAGGCCGAGGCTGATAGGGAAAACGGTACGCTGCCCGTGCAGCACGTCATAGGCGAAAAAGAGAGGGATTTTCAGGCGGCTCAGTTCCATCACCTGATCCTGCATTTTTCGGATATCCTGGCGGGTGACGGTGTTAAAAATCGCCCCGACCTGCCCGTTTTTGATCATCTCCCGGATGGCTTCTTTCGGGTTGTCGGGCCCAACGCTTATCAAACGCAGCTGACCGATTTTCTCATCAACGGTCATTTTCGTGAGCAATTCAGTGACAAACGCATCCCGAGCTTCAGGCGTCAGCGGATGGTTGCCAGACAACGCTTTCGCCAGCGCTGGCTGCAACGCAAGGCTTACCGCAACACCTACAGAACATAGCCATTTCATCTTGATTCTCTCTTTTTCTTTAGCCCGACGTGGCAGCAAAAATATAACAAAAACCGCAGTTTGCCATAAGCCTAATCGGGAGAGGAGAAGAAAGCTAAGGTTATTCTCTGATTTTTTTAACGTCCCCTGCGCAGGGAGGAGGATCAGGAATACGCTAAGCCTGCACCGAGACAAGTTGCATGAGAAAGCGTATTGTCATACAAAGCGCTATGCTTAGTTCCGATAGTTTGTCCCACCACAAGGAGTGGAGAATGTCTTCCATTACAACGACAGATAATAAAGCCTTTCTTAACGAGCTCACCCGTCTGGTGGGTCATTCGCACCTGCTCACCGATCCTGCAAAAACCGCCCGCTACCGCAAGGGGTTCCGTTCCGGTCAGGGCGAAGCGCTGGCCGTGGTCTTCCCCGGCTCGCTGCTGGAATTGTGGCGCGTACTGAACGCCTGCGTAAACGCCGATAAAATCATTCTGATGCAGGCCGCCAATACCGGCCTGACTGAAGGTTCCACGCCGAACGGCAATGATTACGATCGCGAAATTGTCATCATCAGCACGCTACGCCTCGACAAGCTGCACGTCCTCAGTAAAGGCGAACAGGTGCTGGCATACCCAGGCACCACGCTGTACTCACTGGAAAAAGCGCTTAAACCTTTTGGTCGCGAACCGCACTCGGTTATTGGTTCCTCCTGTATCGGCGCGTCAGTTATTGGCGGCATCTGCAATAACTCCGGCGGGTCGCTGGTACAACGCGGCCCGGCGTATACCGAAATGTCGCTGTTCGCGCGTATTGATGAACAGGGCAAATTACAGCTGGTGAACCATCTGGGCATCGAACTGGGCCAGACCCCGGAACAGATCCTCAGCACACTCGATGATGAACGCATCAAAGATGAAGATGTGCGCCACGATGGCCGCCACGCCCACGATTACGACTACGTTACTCGCGTCAGGGACATTGAGGCCGATACCCCTGCCCGCTATAACGCTGACCCGGATCGCCTGTTCGAATCCTCCGGCTGCGCGGGTAAGCTGGCGGTGTTCGCCGTGCGGCTGGACACTTTCGAGGCGGAAAAAAACCAGCAGGTCTTTTACATCGGCACCAATCAGCCCGACGTGCTGACCGAGATTCGTCGTCATATCCTGGCGAAGTTCGACAACCTGCCGGTTGCCGGTGAATATATGCACCGCGATATTTACGACATCGCGGAGAAATATGGCAAAGATACGTTCCTGATGATCGACAAGCTCGGCACCGACAAAATGCCGTTCTTCTTTACGCTCAAAGGCCGTACCGACGCGATGCTGGAAAAGGTAAAAATCTTCCGCCCGCATTTCACTGACCGCGCGATGCAGAAGTTCGGCCATTTATTCCCTAACCATCTGCCGCCGCGCATGAAAAGCTGGCGCGACAAATATGAGCATCATCTGCTGTTAAAAATGGCGGGAGACGGGGTGGCGGAAGCGCAAAACTGGCTGACCGAGTTTTTCAAAACCGCCGAGGGCGATTTCTTTGCCTGTACCCCGGAAGAAGGCAGCAAAGCGTTCCTGCACCGTTTTGCCGCAGCAGGCGCGGCGATCCGTTATCAGGCGGTGCATGCCGATGAGGTGGAGGATATTCTCGCACTGGATATCGCCTTACGGCGTAACGACACCGAATGGTATGAGCATCTGCCGCCGGAAATTGACAGCCAGCTGGTGCATAAACTCTATTACGGTCATTTCATGTGCTATGTCTTCCATCAGGATTACATCGTGAAGAAAGGCATCGATGCCCATGCGCTGAAAGAGCAAATGCTGGAACTGCTGCGCCAGCGCGGCGCGCAATATCCGGCAGAGCATAACGTTGGGCATTTGTACAAAGCGCCGGAGACGCTGGCGCGTTTTTATCGTGAAAATGACCCCACCAACAGCATGAATCCGGGTATTGGTAAAACAAGTAAGCTGAAATTCTGGAAAGAAGCGGCGTCCGACGAGACGCATTGATTTCTCGTATTTACAGCTATGGAGCTGTTTTAAATATCGTGCCGGATGGCGGCGCAAGCGCCTTATCCGGCCTACAAACTGTAGGCCGGATTCAGGCATATATCAAAAAACTCAATCGTTTTGCGCGGTCTGCTCGCCTGCTGCGGCCATCTGCGCGGCTTTCTGCTTTTTATAACTCAACGCGGCGGCCGGAACGGGCATCGCTTTGCCGGTTTCAATCCAGGTGCGTAAACGGCTGGCATCGGCAAAATGGGTATATTTGCCAAAGGCATCCATCACCACTAACGCCACCGGTTTGTTGTTGATCATCGTGCGCATCACCAGGCAATGACCCGCAGCGTTGGTAAACCCGGTCTTGGTCAACTGAATATTCCAGTTATCGCGGTACACCAGGTGATTCGTATTGCGAAACGGCAAGGTGTACGCCGGGTTTGCAAAGGTCGCCATATCCTCACGTGTGGTGCTTAACTGACCAATCAGCGGATACTGCTTGCTGGCAATCAGCAGTTTCGTCAGGTCACGGGCGGTCGATACGTTATGAATCGACAGTCCCGTCGGCTCCACAAAACGGGTGTGGGTCATGCCCAACGCTTTGGCTTTAGCATTCATCGCTTTAATAAAAGCGTTATAGCCACCCGGATAATGATGCGCCAGGCTTGCCGCCGCCCGGTTTTCCGAGGACATCAGCGCCAGCAGCAACATATTTTTACGGCTGATTTCACTGTTCAGACGCACGCGTGAGTAAACGCCTTTCATTTCCGGCGTCTGGCTGATATCGACTTTCAGTTTTTCATCCAGCGGCAGTCGCGCATCAAGCACCACCATCGCCGTCATTAATTTGGTGATCGACGCAATCGGACGCACAAGATCCGGGTGGTTCGAATAGATCACTTTGTTGGTGTTCAGATCAACAATCATCGCGCTTCCAGAAGCAATTTCCGGTTGAGACGCTACGGCGGCAGCCGCGGTTTTCGCCACAGCGTGTGGCGCAAAAGGGACAGCCAGCATCAGGGCAAGGCTAAATAATGAAACTCGGAATTTCAGCATGATGAGATTTCTGATAATGATTCACGCACGTAGAACGTACACCGCCTGAGCCAGGATTTTACTCAAGCTAGCTCCGGCATCATAGCGACCCGACAGCGTTGTCGCCATAAGAGAATCGTCACGAAATGCTGCATGCTGGCTTTTACACCCATCTCTTCCCTGTTTCGGGGCGCAGGCGCGCTGCTGTTGTCCATTTATCGCCCTCCTGCGACCCGAATTCTTTTCATATCTCAGAATAACCGGTATCCATATCCCCACAGGATCACCGTCATCGCCAGCAGCACTTCCAGTACCAGCACGCCGATAGCCAGCGTCGAACTGGAAAAGCTCAGACCTTCCTCTTTACTGATGTTCAGGAATGTCGGGATGCCGAGATACAGCAGATAGCCGGTATAAAACAGTGCGACAGTACCGACTAACGCACAGAGCCACACCAGCGGATAAAGCGCCACCAGACCACTTAAAAACAGCGGCGTTGCGACATACCCGGCAAAGACCATACAGTGTCCCAGGGAAGGCCGTTGCGGGTAGTTGCGCGCCATCCACCAGATGACCCGCCCCATCACGGCAACCCCGGCCAGCATCATGCCGTAAAACAAAACAGCGAACGCCAGCCCCGTAAACAGAGACAAGCGCAGCACATTGCCATCACCAAAATTCCAGCCAATTTGCGTGGTGCCGATAAAGGCGCAAATCACCGGGATCGCCGCCATCAGCAGCACATGGTGGGTATAGTGATGCGACACCGTTTCGTTTTCGCTTTTGATCACGCGCATTTCACGATCGGGATGGGAAAATAGCCCCCAGACATGGTTCATACCGCCCCCCTGCTTGTCAGATCTGGATCTCAACACTTCAAGTATAATTCAGCTTTCGATTATTTTATGTACAGCGCATAAAAACCGATGCGCTAACGTCGCGCCTTTTCCGGCCATAAACATTGATAGGGTGTATGCTAAAAGCGGGAGGTCGTTTTCACGTATGGATATCAACAGTCTTATCACGCATTACGGTTACGCCGCGCTGATTATTGGCAGTATGGCGGAAGGCGAGACCATCACCCTGTTAGGCGGCGTGGCAGCCCATCAGGGATTGCTTAAATTCCCTCTGGTGGTGCTCTCTGTCGCACTCGGCGGCATGATTGGCGATCAGGTGCTCTATTTGTTGGGTCGTCGCTATGGCGGCAAAATTTTGCGGCGCTTTTCCCGACATCGCGCCAAAATTCATCTGGCGCAGAAGATGATCCAGCGTCGCCCGTACCTGTTTGTGATCGGTTCCCGATTTATGTACGGCTTTCGCATTATTGGGCCGCTATTGATTGGCGCCAGCCATCTGCCGCCTAAAATCTTTCTGCCGCTGAATATTCTGGGAGCGATGATCTGGGCTTTGCTGTTTACCACCCTGGGCTATATTGGCGGCGAGGTGATCGCGCCGTGGCTGCACAGTTTCGACCAGCATATAAAGCATGTGATTTGGCTGGCGCTGGTGGTTGGGCTGGTTTTTGGCGCTCGCTGGTGGTTAAAACGGCGCAATAAGCCTGATGCGCCGTAGCGCTTCACGCCGGATGGCGGCGTGAACGCCTTATTTGGCCTGTATTAAAGCGCCATCCGGCATGACGCTCAAAGATGATAACCGCCGCCCAGCGCGCTGGTGAGCTGGATGGACGCATCCAGCCATTGCCCTTGCAAAATCAGGCCGTTGCAATGTTCCCGCAGCGCCGGGATCTTCGCCTGGCTGACGCGGGAGCCCGCAATAATTCCGGCATTAAACCGCGCCTGTGCCAGACCAACCACCCGCTGTGCGTCATGCTCAATCTGCCGTTGGTGCTGATTTTTTTCAGCCATCGTTTCAACCTGACTGGCGGCGCGCGCCACATCATTCACCGCATCCACCACCGCTTTGTTGTAATTCGCGACAGAGAGATTACTTTGCGCTTTCGCGATATCAAGACTGGCGTTCAGCCTGCCGCTGTCAAAGATCGGCAGCGTCAGCCCGGCGGTGACGCCCATCTGCTGTGCGGAATGGCGAAACAGATCGCTCAGGTGCAGGGCGTCCTGTTGCAGAAACGCCATCAGGTTGATATCGGGATAAAACGCCGCTTTTGCGGCGTCAACGCTGCCTAAAGAGGACTCAATGTACCAGTGCGCCGCCTGTAAATCGGGTCGGCGAGCCAGAAGTTCATAGCTCAACTGAGCGGGCAACTGGCTTTCAGTCACTGGCAGAGCAACCGTATGCAGGGTCAGCGAGGCCGATTGCGCATTGGTCAGCGCACTCAGACGCGCCTCAATAATCTTCATTTTACCGGCCACATCATTTAACTGCTGCTGCGTTTTACCGGCATCAATATCGGTTTCCACCCCTTCGACCGAGGAGGTAATACCGTTTTGATACAGCTGGCGATCAACCGTAATGACGTTTTGCTGTTCATGTTCGATTTGCGTCAGCACCGCTTTAAGCGCCGCCTGCGTCTGCCATTCCCAGTATAAACGCGCGACACCGCTTGCCAGCAGTTGCCGGGTTTGCGCCTGTTCCGCTTCACGCGCTTTCACTACGCCGATTCTCGCGCTGACTTCAGCCCGGTTCTTGCCCCAGAGATCCAGATCCCAACCGGCGGTTAAGCCGAACGTCCCGTTGGTGTACCACGGCCCAGTGGTTCCCGCCGCCGGATCGGTGATGGCAAACGGCCCCATCAGCCCTTCCGCAGACATTTTCTGGCGCTCAACATCCGCAGAGAAATCCAGCCGGGGGCCATCCTGCGCTTCAACCGCCTTCGCCTGCGCCTCGGCGAGTTGTATACGCTGTTCAGCCACCTGCATATCAGGAGAATGCTGTAATGCGTTGTTAATTAAGGCATCAAGCTGGGGATCGTGGTACGCCTTCCACCACTGGCTGTCCGGCCAACCGTTTTTTATTGCCGTCGGTAATGGTGAATCAACCTGTGCAGCAGGCGTTTGTCGCGTCAGCGACTGGCGGGTATCGTGCATCGGCGCGCAACCCGCCAGCAGCGTAAAAAGAGACAGGCACACCGTTGTGGCCAGGAGAGAATCGCGGTTCATGGAGACGTTCTGGTAAGAAAAGGTGCGCAGAGATTACGTGGTGTTGCGTCCTGTTTTTTAGTTACGCGTGGCAATACATCTTTGGAAAAGGAAAAATATAATTAGAAAATTATAATTGAAACAGATGATTATGGTTAAAGCATTTCATGAAATGATATTTACCCTTTGCGTAATTCCCTGTCGAACCGCTGACCGCTGCCGGATGGCGACGTACCGTCTTATCCGGCCTACACAGTCTGTAGTCTGTAGGCCGGATAAGCGAAACGCCATCAGGCACGCGGCCTGATAAGGCGATTTAAATATCAATGGACTGAATGGCGCGAGCAATATCGGGGGAATTATTAAGCGCACGGATTTCCTGAAATAGCGCGGTGGCTTCCGTATATTCCTTACGCAAATACCCCAGCCACTGCTTAATACGCGCGACATGATACAGCCCGGTATCTCCCTGCTTTTCCAGCCGGGTGTATTTTTGCAGCAGTAAGACCACTTCCGGCCAGGGCATACGCGGTTCGTTATATTTCACCACGCGGCTGAGATTCGGGATATTTAACGCTCCACGTCCCATCATCACCGCGTCGCAGCCGCTGACCGCCATACACTCTTGCGCGCTCTGCCAGTCCCAGATTTCACCATTGGCGATAACCGGAATAGTGAGTCGCTGGCGGATCTCGCCAATCGCCTGCCAGTCAATATGTTCGGCTTTATAACCCTGCTCTTTGGTGCGCCCATGCACGACAAGCTCTGTCGCCCCTGCCTGCTGGACGGCATCGGCAATTTCAAATTTTCTTTCGCCGCTGTCCCAGCCCAGACGCACCTTCACCGTGACCGGTAAATGCGCAGGCACGGCTTCGCGCATCGCTTTTGCCCCCTGATAGATAAGCTCAGGATCTTTGAGCAACGTCGCCCCGCCTCCGCTGCCGTTCACCATTTTAGACGGACAGCCGCAGTTTAAATCCACGCCGTATGAGCCCAGCTCTACCGCGCGGGCGGCGTTTTCCGCCAGCCACTGCGGGTATTGCCCCAGCAGTTGAATACGCACGACTGTGCCGGACGCCGTGCGGCTGGCATTGTGCAGTTCCGGGCAGATGCGATGAAACACTTTTACCGGCAGAAGCTGATCCACCACGCGCAAAAACTCCGTGATGCACAGATCGTAATCATTAACCTCGGTCAGTAGCTCGCGCACCAGAGAGTCGAGCACGCCTTCCATCGGCGCCAGTAAAACACGCATAGCATTTCGTTACCTGCAAAAAAAGAGGCGCTATGGTAGCGCCTCTGTGGTGCGGTTTAAAGTCTCTCAGCGCGGCTCAAGGCAGTTATCTTCCTTCCAGCCATACAGCCACTCAATGCCGCGATAAAACTCCTGCTGGGATTTGCCTTTCCACAGCAGATTACGCACCTGTCGCTCCACGCCTGCGGCATGGTAGACGCGCCCCATCTCGCGGGTTGACCAGACAATTCGCGCCGTGCGGGGAATACGCACCGACTCATACAACGCAAAGGCCTGCTGCGCATCGCCATGACAACGCTCCAGCGCTTTACCCAGCGTAACGGCATCTTCCAGCGCCATGCAGGCGCCCTGCGCCATATATTGCGCAACCGGGTGCGCGGCGTCGCCCACCAGCGTGATGCGGTCGGTTCCCCATTTCTCTACCGGTTCCCGGTCAGCGGTCGCCCAGCGGCGCCAGGAGGTGGGTTTGTCGAGCATTTGACGCGGACGCGGGTGAATCCCGGCAAAATAAGAGAGCACCTCTTCTTTGCTTCCGTCTTTCACGCCCCACTCCTCCTGCTGACGGCTATGGAACGTCACCACCAGATTGTACTGTTTCCCGCCGCGCAACGGATAATGCACCAGATGGCAGTGCGGCCCGGCCCACAGTACCGGCGCGTTGATGCGCAAATCTTCCGGCATGTCGTCGCACTCCACCACGGCCCGGTACACCACATGCCCGGTCACGCGCGGCGTATCACCAAGAAGACTCTGGCGCACGACCGATTTCACGCCATCGCAGCCCAGCAGAATATCTGCCGTCCAGCTATTCCCCTGCTCGTCAAACACCGTTACATCGTCCGGCGTCTGGCGGATATCGACAATATTCGTCGAAGTCCGGTACTCCACGCCCGGATGGGTCAGCGCCGCTTCCCAGACGGTGGCATGAATATCCACCCGGTGAATCACGGCATACGGGCCGCCAAAATGGTCGCGAAAGGCCTGGCCGGTTTCAATGCGCACGACCTCTTCGGCATTCACGGCGTCCATCATCGTAATATGATCGGTAAAGACCGCGCGCTGGCGAGCCACTTCGCCAACGCCGAGGCTGTCCAGCGCGGAAAACGCATTCGGCCCGAGCTGAATCCCCGCCCCAATCTCACCAATTTCATGAGCCTTTTCCAGCAGCATCACTTTAATGCCCTGGCGCGCCAGCGACAGCGCGGTCGCTGCGCCGCCAATACCGCCACCCACGATAATTGCGCTTGTCACTTTAGCCATTGTCGTTCTCCTTATCAGGCTGAAATTTTGTCTTGTTGATTTTCGGGGGCGGCGGCGATAAAGGCCGGAAGCCGGGTACAGGCGTCATAAACCGCCTTGCAGCGCGGATAACCGCTCAGGTCGCATCCCATTCGCAGCGCATTGGCCCATTGTGGAATCAGGCAGCAATCCGCCAGCGTGGGCGCATCCCCCACGCAAAACTGCCCGGACTGCCCCTGGCGCAGCAACTGTTCCACCGCGCTAAGCCCTTGTTGCACCCAGTGGGCGTACCAGCGTTTCTTGTCTTCTTCGCCGATCTTCAGCTCGTCAGTCAGGTAGCGCAGTACGCGCAGGTTGTTCACCGGGTGAATATCACAGGCAATGGCATAGACAATTTCCAGCACCTGGCTGCGCGCCGGATCGACCTGCGGCAGCAACGGCGTCTGCGGGAAGTGGCGATCCAGCCAGTCGATGATTGCCAGCGATTGCCCGAGAGATTCACCGTCATCAGTCACCAGCGTCGGCACCAGCCCGATCGGGTTCATCCGTCGGTAGCTCAGCGCATTCTGCTGGCCGATACGAATGTTGACGCCCACCGTCTCATAATCGATGCCTTTTAATGCCAGCGCGATACGCACGCGATAAGACGCCGAGCTATTAAAAAAACTGTACAGCTTCATCATTCACCTCAGACAATCTTCACGGCGATCGGCGTTAACCCTTCCACATTGCCGGTAATCACATCCCCTTTCACCACTGCCCCGACCCCTTCCGGCGTGCCGGTGAAAATCAGGTCGCCCGGTTGCAGTTCAAAAAAGCCGGACAGGTAGCTGATGGTTTCATTGACGGACCAGATCAGATGGCGAATATCGCTGCGCTGATGATCTTCCCCGTTTACCTGTAACCAAATCGGCGCGTTGTTGACGTCTGCCACATCGGTCGCTTTATGCAGCGGCGCAATCGGCGCGGACGAATCAAACGCTTTGCCGATTTCCCACGGGCGCCCCATCTGGCGCATTTCCATCTGGCGGTCGCGGCGGGTCATATCCAGCCCGGTGGCATAGCCCCAGACATACTCATGCGCCTGCTCAAGCGGAATATCGCTGCCCTGCTTGCCTATCGCCACCACCAGTTCAATTTCATAGTGATAGTTATCGGTCTGCGACGGATAGGCCAGCGCCAGCGTTTCGCCAGCCGCAACCGGTACGACCGCATCGGCCGGTTTGCAGAAGAAGAACGGCGGCTCACGATCGGGATCGAACCCCATCTCACGGGCATGGGCGGCGTAGTTACGGCCAACGCAGTAGACGCGGCGAACCGGGAATTGCTCATCGCTGCCAACAACCGGCACCGCGACTGGCGCCTGAGGTTCGAATACATATTTGCTCATCTTTTCTCTCCCAATTTAATCACGCGCTTCGCGGAACAAGCCGAGGGCTTCCTGAACCGGTTTGTCCGAAAAACTGAATAAAACGGTATCTTCCGTGGTCTGGAACGACACCCCGTGCCATGTCGGCACTACAAAGATATCTTTCGCCGTGAAGTGGAACGTCTCATTGCCAATGGTGACCTGCCCGGAACCTTCCACAACGTGATAAATGGTGCTGTCGGTCGTGCGCGCCACGCGCGACGCAAACCCTTTCGGCAACAGTTGCAAAAACGCGCCCATCGAAGGCATCGGATAGCCCCCGGTGACCGGGTTGACGTAGCGCATCTTGTAGCCATCCCACTCGTCAGGTTCCCCCATCCGGGTCAGGTCATGCAGCGCTTCACGGCTACGGTCGTAGCGGTAGTTGAAAATCGGCGAGGAATTGCCGACCTGGTGGCGTAGCGGCAGCATGTTGGCGGCGTAGCGCGGCAGGTAATCGCCTTCTTTGCGCGTCACCGGCTGCTGTTCTTCCGGGTAATCTTCTGCAAACCCGCAGCCCAGCGTATTCACCAGCGGCAGATCCAGACCGTCCAGCCATACCACCGGCTCGTCGCCAGGGTTGCCGTGATCGTGCCAGCGCCACTGCGGCGTCAGAATAAAGTCGCCCGGGTGCATCTGCGTCCGCTCGCCGTCAACGGCGGTGAACGCGCCTTGCCCTTCCACAATAAAACGCAGCGCTGACTGGTTGTGGCGATGACTCGGCGCCACCTCGCCCGGTAAAATCAATTGCAGCCCTGCGTACAGCGTCGCGGTAATTGACGACTGTCCGCGCAGCGCCGGGTTTTCCAGCACCAGTACCCGGCGGACAGCCTCTTTCGCGCCAATCAGGTTGCCGCTTTCCAGCAACAGCGGGCGGATCTCCTGATAGTTCCAGTACGCAGGCGCACAATTGGCGTTCGGCGTTTGCGGCACCAGGTGGTGCAGCGACTCCCAGAGCGGCGTCAGGTTTTGCCCGGAAATGTGCTGATAAAACTGCTGACGGTTGTGTTTAACATCCTGATTCACTTCAGACATGGAGGTTCTCCTTATTCGTTCACGACGCCTGCCCGGGGCAGCACGTCAGGTTCAGAGGCTGAGTGGCGGACAACCGCCGTCAACATGGCGAGCATCACCGCGCTAATGGCAGCCGGAATCGCGATGACGAAAAACAGCGTATCGAAAGAGAAATTCATCGCCATCATCATGCCGCCGGAGAGCGAACCGACAATGGCGCCGCAGCGCCCGACGGCATTGGACCAGCTCACGCCGGTTGCACGGCTTTGAGTCGGGTACAGCGTCGCAGTTAAGGCATTCAACCCCACCTGCGATCCGCTGATGCCAATGCCCGTACCAAAAATCGCCAGCGCCATCAGCCACAGTCCGTTTTCACTCAGGCCAATCATCACGATGCAGACGGCGCCCAGCGCGTAGCTCACGGCCAGCACCCGGAACGGATTGTGTTTGTCCATCAGTACGCCGAGTAACAGCGCGCCGAGCGTACCGCCGACCTGGAATGCGGCAGTGACCCAGGAGGCATGCTGCAAATCGATTCCCCGGTGATTCAGGAGCGTCGGCATCCAGCTGGAGAGCAGGTAGATAATGAGCAGACTCATGAAGAACACGACCCATAACATCAGGGTAATGGGAAGCTGACGCCCGACAAAAAGCTGGCGGATACTGCCTTTTGAAATGGCGGCGGCTTCATGAAGATAGAAATGCGTATTGTCGTAGCGTTCGCCAGTGATGGCGCCAACCGTTCTGGCAATCGCCGCCTGCGGGCGCTGACGACGCACCTGCCAGCGTGGCGACTCTGGCAGAACAAACAGCAAGGCGAAGAACAGCATTAAGGGCAATACGCCGCCGAGCACCAGAATGCCGTGCCAGCCAATCAGCGGCACCAGTTGCGCGCTGACGATGCCGCCCATCGCCGAACCGAGGGTAAACCCACAGAACATCAGCGTCACCAGCGCCCCGCGGCGGCGGGCGGGAAGATATTCCGACGTCATAGTGATGGTATTCGGCATCGCGCCGCCCAGCCCTAGCCCGGTTAAAAAGCGCAGTACCACCAGCGTTTGCAAATCCGGCGAGAAGGCGGAAAGCAGGCTCAAGGCGCCAAACAGCGCCACGCACAGTTCAATCACCCGTTTACGGCCAAAACGGTCTGACAGCGGGCCGCACAATAGTGCCCCTGCCGTCAGCCCCAGCAGACCCGCGCCGAACAGCGGAGCCAGATCGCTGGCGCTCAATTGCCAGTGCGTACGGATATCCGGCGCAATAAAGCCAATTGCGGCCGTATCAAAACCGTCGAGCATTACCACCAGAAAGCAGCAGATGATAACGCGCCACTGCATTTTGCCGACGGGGGCGGCGTCAATCAGTGCTTGTAGATCACGTCGTTGAGTCATAGTGAATGCCTCGGTGCAGGTAAGGTAGATGTCATTTTTGTTTTTTGTATGTTGCAAGTTTGTAATCATGGCGATGAAATGTACAATGGCATTTCGGGCAGAGGCATAACCTGGGGGTTATATCAAATGGCGAATTGGGCGCAAAAATTGAAGCTGCACCACCTGCAAATGCTGGTCGCGCTGGGGGAACAAGGGAATCTGACCCACGTTGCGCGAATGATGAACATCACCCAGCCCGCGCTGTCGAAGTGGCTGTCACAGCTTGAAGATGAGATCGGAATCACGCTTTTTGAACGCCACAGCAAGGGGTTACGCCCTTCAGAAGGAGGCAAGCTGTTGCTCCAGCATGCGCAGCGGCTCATCAACGATATGGAACGTTCGCAGTATGAGATCGCGCGCTTTAAGCAAGGTGGGCTGGTGGGAAGCCTGAAAATCGGCTGTTCACCGGTCGCGACAGACTGCGTGTCGCAGGCGATCCTCTGCCTGCTCAATGAGATGCCGACGCTGCACCTGAATATTGAAGAGAAAGTCATGACCCCGCTTTTACACGATCTGCTCGCCGGGTCGCTGGACGTGGTGGTAGGCCGCGTAGGCGGTCGGGCGCTCCAGCTGCCGTTAAATTATCAGGTGCTCTACACCGAACCGGTCTGCTTTGTCGCCCGCCCCCATCATCCCCTGGCCTCACACACCACGCTTTCCTGGAACGACCTCGCCCACTGGCGCTGGATTGTCTGGCCGACCGGTACGCCAATTCGCATCAGCATTGATAACGCCCTGGTGGACAACGGCGTGATGCTGCCGGAAAACACCATCGAATCCGCCTCGATGAACGTCAGCACCAATTTGCTGCAAAGCAGCGATATGATCTCTATTCTTTCTCTACGCCTGGCGCAACGCTATGCCAGCCAGGGCCAGTTGGCTATCTTAAACCTGCCGAAAATAGAACAGAAAGGAAGCGTGGGCATGTTCTGGCGCAAGAACGAGACCCCTTCTCTCGCGTTGAGTCGTTTTCTGCATTTTCTGGCGCAGGTTTAGCGCGGGCAACGGGGCGTTGCCCGATGTTCCCGTTGTCTATTTCCACTATGCTCAGAATTCATGATGTGATCGGTAGCACGTTTTAAAGTTTAATTGTATGATGAATCTGTTTCATCAAGGGCTTTTACCATGAGTAAATCACTGAATATCATCTGGCAGTATTTACGCGCATTTGTGCTGATATATGCCTGTTTGTATGCGGGTATTTTCATTGCATCGCTGCTTCCTATCACGATTCCCGGCAGCATCATCGGCATGTTGATTCTGTTTGTTTTACTGGCGCTACAAATTCTGCCAGCGAAGTGGGTAAACCCGGGATGCTATGTCCTGATCCGTTACATGGCGCTGCTGTTTGTGCCGATTGGCGTCGGCGTCATGCAGTACTTCGATTTGCTGCGCGCGCAGTTTGGCCCGGTGGTGGTCTCCTGTGCGATCAGTACGCTGGTTGTTTTCCTGGTCGTGAGCTGGAGTTCGCATATCGTACACGGTGAACGAAAAGTGTTAGGGCAGAAAGGATCGAAAAAATGATGTCGTATATCTGGTGGTCGTTACCCCTGACGCTGGCGGTCTTTTTCGCCGCCCGCAAACTGGCTGCGCGCTTTAAGATGCCGTTGCTTAACCCGTTGCTGGTTGCCATGGTGGTCATCATCCCGTTTCTGATGCTGACCGGCATTCCTTACGATCACTATTTCAAAGGCAGCGAGGTGCTCAACGACCTGCTGCAACCCGCCGTCGTGGCGCTGGCGTACCCTTTATATGAACAACTGCACCAGATCCGCGCCCGCTGGAAATCCATCATCACGATCTGCTTCGTCGGCAGCGTGGTCGCCATGGTGACCGGAACCACTGTCGCCTTACTGATGGGCGCCACGCCGGAAATCGCCGCATCGGTATTACCGAAATCGGTCACAACCCCAATCGCAATGGCGGTGGGCGGCAGCATCGGCGGCATTCCCGCCATTAGCGCCGTCTGCGTTATTTTCGTCGGGATACTGGGCGCCGTATTTGGTCATACCCTGCTCAACCTCATGCGTATCCGTACCAAAGCCGCACGCGGTCTGGCAATGGGAACCGCCTCGCACGCCCTGGGCACTGCACGCTGCGCCGAGCTGGATTACCAGGAAGGGGCGTTCAGTTCGCTGGCGCTGGTGATCTGCGGGATCATCACCTCGCTGCTGGCGCCGTTTCTCTTCCCGATTATTCTGGCGGTAGCGGGTTAAAATTTGCGATGCGTCGCGCATTTTTAATTTAAGTTTCACAAGTTGCAATAACAATGAGATTTGGATCACATATAAAGCCGTAACAGCTCCGTAAACTACGATTCCATTACATTGTTATGAGGCAACGCCATGCATCCACGTTTTCAAACTGCTTTTGGCCAACTTGCGGATAATCTGCAATCAGCGCTGGCGCCGATTCTGGCAGATGAGCATTTTCCCGCCATGCTGACTGCGGAGCAGGTCTCGACGCTTAAGCGTGAATCGGGGCTGGACGAAGACGCGCTGGCTTTCGCGCTCCTGCCGCTGGCTGCCGCCTGCGCACGCACCGACCTTTCCCACTTTAACGTTGGCGCTATCGCGCGCGGCATCAGTGGGGCCTGGTATTTCGGTGGGAATATGGAGTTCCTGGGCGCGACGATGCAGCAAACCGTTCATGCCGAGCAAAGCGCGATCGGCCACGCCTGGCTGCGCGGTGAAAAAGGGCTCGCCGCCATCACGGTTAACTACACCCCTTGCGGTCATTGCCGTCAGTTTATGAACGAACTGAACAGCGGCCTGGATCTGCGTATCCACCTGCCGGGGCGCGTACCGCATACCTTACGCGACTACCTGCCCGACGCTTTCGGCCCGAAAGACCTGGAGATCAAAACGCTGCTGATGGACGAGCAGGATCACGGTTTCGCGCTGGAGGGCGACGCGCTGACTCAGGCAGCGATTGCCGCCGCCAATAAATGTCATATGCCTTACAGCCACTCCCCAAGCGGCGTGGCGCTGGAATGCAAAGACGGGCGTATTTTCACCGGCAGCTATGCCGAGAACGCCGCCTTTAACCCTACGCTGCCGCCTTTGCAGGGCGCACTGAATCTGCTGAACCTGAACGGGTATGACTATCCAGATATTCAGCGCGCAATTCTGGCGGAGAAAGCCGACGCGCCGTTAATCCAGTGGGACGCCACCGCCGCCACGCTGAAAGCGTTAGGCTGCAATAATATCGACCGCGTACTGCTGGGTTAAGCCCTGGAACACGCAATGTGCGTAGGCCCGATAAGCGCAGCGCCATCGGGCAACATGCAAATGGCAAGAATGTCTAAAATCCCCCCAATCAGACTGCTGTTTCTTGCGCTTCGACAGCGGGTACAGTAGCCTGATTGAAATTTCATCCCTTTATCGAGTTCTCTGCATGTTAAAGCGCGTGTTTTACAGCCTGTTAGTCCTGATCGGCTTGCTGCTGTTGACTGTGCTTGGTCTCGACAGATGGATGAGCTGGAAAACCGCGCCCTATATTTACGACGAATTACAGGATCTCCCCTACCGCCAGGTGGGAGTGGTATTAGGCACCGCAAAATACTATCGCACCGGCGTCATTAATCAGTATTACCGCTACCGCATTCAGGGCGCGTTAAACGCCTACAACAGCGGCAAGGTCAATTATCTGCTGCTCAGCGGCGATAACGCGCTGCAAAGCTATAACGAACCGATGACGATGCGTAAGGATCTGATCGCCGGGGGCGTTGATCCTGCCGACATCGTGCTCGATTATGCCGGTTTTCGCACGCTGGACTCCATTGTGCGCACGCGCAAAGTGTTTGATACCAACGACTTCATCATCATTACCCAGCGTTTCCACTGTGAACGCGCGCTGTTTATTGCGCTGCATATGGGGATTCAGGCTCAGTGCTATGCGGTGCCGTCGCCAAAAGATATGTTAACGGTACGCGTACGTGAATTTGGCGCCCGATTTGGCGCGCTGGCGGACCTTTATATTTTCAAACGGGAACCTCGCTTCTTAGGCCCGTTAGTTCCCATTCCAACAATGCATCAGGTGCCGGATGACGCCCAGGGCTACCCGGCAGTAACGCCTGAGCAATTGCTGGAACTGCAAAAGAAACAAGGAAAATAAGCGTGGAAGGGAAAACGATCTTTGTGGTCATCGCCGTCCTGATGGTGATGCTGTTTAGCTTACGGGAAGCCTACAAAGGCTGGCGCTCTGGCGCCGTGGATAAAGTCGTCAGGAACGCCCGCGAACCCGTATACGCCTACCGTGCAGAAACCCCTCTCCTTTACTGGAGCTACATTGGGTTATATCTGTGCATGTCGGTTTGTACGCTCGCCGCAGGCATTTATTTTCTGTTCTTTAGATAACGCGCAGAAACAAAAAAGCCCGAAACAGTTGCCTGCTTCGGGCTTTTTCATGCCGGTAATTACTTCTTACGGGCGTATTTCAGCGAGTCCAGCGCCACCGCGAAGATAATGATGCCGCCTTTAATGATGTACTGCCAGTAAGGGTTCACGCCGATATAGGTCAGGCCGTAGTTGATGACGGTAAAGATAATCACACCGGTCACAACGCCGAATACCGTCCCGACGCCGCCGCTAAACGACACGCCGCCGACCACGCAGGCGGCAATCGCATCCAGCTCATACATAAAGCCGAGGTTGTTGGTCGCAGAACCGATACGCCCCGCTTCCAGCAAACCGCCGAATGCGTAGAACACACCGGACAACGCATAGATCATCAGCAGGTTCAGCCCCACGTTAACGCCGGACACTTTTGCCGCTTCCGGGTTGCCGCCGATAGCGAAAATGTTCTTACCGAAACGGGTTTTATTCCACAGGATCCAGACAAACGCCACCGCAATCAGCGCATAGAAGGTAATGTAGGAGAGCCGGAAACTGCCCAGCGCAATAAAGCCCTGCGCAAACGTCGAGAACCCGCTATCAAACCCCGAAATCGGCGACGCCCCGACGAAGTCGTAATACAGGGAGTTGATGCCATAAACGATAATCATCGTGCCCAGGGTCGTGATGAACGGCGTCACATTAAGGTACGCAATGATAATGCCGTTAAGCAGACCAATGACGGCCCCAATTGCGCAGACAATCAGGATCACCAGCGGAATCGGCATGGTGGCCATTTCCGGGAAGACCTTATTGGCGTTTTCCACGGACTGCAACAGCGTTGCGGCGACCACGGCCGCCAGGCCAACCTGACGCCCCGCAGACAGGTCAGTCCCCTGGGTGACAATCAACCCTGCCACACCCAGCGCGATGATAATACGCACGGAGGACTGCGTCAGAATGTTACTTAAGTTCAGCAGACTTAAAAATGTAGGGTCCTGGAAAATAATAATGGCCAGCAAGACTAAAAGAACAACGTAAATTCCGCCTTCTTTCAGATAAGTAAGAAAACTTTTCTTATTTAACGCACTCATGAGGAGCCCCTGATCTTAAAGGTGCAAAGACGCAAGACGCAGAATTTCGTTTTGCGTTGTTGTTTTTGTGTCAACAATCCCGGCAACAAGGCCATTGCTCATTACCAGAATACGATCTGTAATCCCTAACAATTCCGGCATTTCGGAAGAAATGATAATAATCCCCTTCTCTTTTTTCGCCAGTTCCGCAATCAGTTGATAGATTTCAAATTTTGCGCCGACATCAATACCGCGCGTTGGCTCATCCAGCATTAATATTTCTGGCTGCGTTAACAGCCACCGGCCAATAATGACCTTCTGCTGGTTGCCCCCCGAAAGAGAGCCAATTTGCGTGCGATGACCTGGCGTTTTCACGCGCATTGAGTCAATAACCCACTGGGTATCGCTCTTCATGCGGGAATTATCCAGCAAACCGACTTTATTTCTGTAATTGCGGATGTTGGAAATTAAAGAGTTGAAACCAATATCCAGATACGCGTAGATCCCGGTTGAACGACGTTCTTCCGTTACCAGCGCGAAACCGTGATTAATGGCTTCATTCGCGTTGTGGTTATTAATCTTTTTGCCGTGCAGCGTAATCGTACCCGATGATTTTTCCCGGATACCAAAAAGCGTTTCAACAATATCGGTACGCTTTGCCCCTACCAGACCCGCAATCCCGAGAATTTCCCCTTTATGCAGATCAAAAGAGACGTCGCGGATCGACGGCTGGCGCAGAGACGTCAGGTTACGCACTTCCAGAATGACCTCTCCCGGCTTGTTTTGCTTGTCCGGGAAACGCTGGTTCAGGGAACGACCCACCATCATGGCGATGATCTTGTCCATATCCAGCCCTTCCAGCGGCTGCGTCGCAATCCACTGGCCGTCGCGCAAGACGGTGACCTCATCGCACAGCTGGAAAATCTCTTCCATTTTATGCGAGATATACACAATACCGCAGCCGCGCTCTTTCAGTTTGCGAATAATAGTGAACAGATGGTTAACCTCTTTTTCCGTTAATGAAGAGGTCGGCTCATCCATGATCACAATTTTGGCATTGTAGGAAAACGCCTTCGCAATTTCGATCATCTGCATTTGTGAAACGGATAATGTCCCGACACGCGCACGCGGATCGATATCAATATCCAGTTCATCAAATATCGCTTTGGTATCCCGGTACATTTTATCCTGATCGACAAACATACCTTTGGTTGGGTAACGCCCTAACCACATGTTATCCATGACGGAGCGCTGTAACACCAGGTTTAGCTCCTGGTGAACCATCGAAATACCATTCTCCAGAGCTTCTTTGGCAGAATGAAAATCGATCTCTTTCCCCTGAAATAAAATGCTACCGGAATCTTTTTGATAGATCCCAAAAAGGCATTTTAATAATGTTGATTTTCCTGCGCCATTCTCCCCCATTAAGGCGTGAATCGAGTGCGGGCGGACTTTTAAATTAACATTGTCAAGTGCCTTTACGCCGGGAAAAGACTTGTTGATGCCGCTCATTTCCAACAAGTATTCGCCTGACGACGGAGTAGTAGTGCTGACCATAATTATACCTTGTTGGCCTCGCAGAGTGCGTTAATAAAGGGCGCAATGTTATTGCGCCCAAAGAAAACGATATACGAATTACTTGTTGGTAAACTCAGCCAGATTGTCTTTATCAACACCTACGTACGGAACGCGAACAATTTTGTTCTCGATTTTCCAGTCGGTGCCGTCAGCCGCGCCTTTACCATCGGCCAGGTTTTTCGCCAGATCAAAGGTGGCTTTCGCCTGGTTGTTGGCATCGTTCAGCACGGTACCTGCCAGCGCGCCGGATTTCACCAGCGCCAGCGCTTCAGGTAACGCATCTACGCCGAATACCGGAACGCTGGTTTTATTGTGCGCTTTCAGCGCTTCTACCGCGCCCATCGCCATTGCGTCGTTATTCGCGATAACCACTTCAATTTTGTTGGCGTTCGGGCCGGACAGCCATGCGTCCATTTTGTCTTTCGCCATTGCGGTATCCCACATCGCGGTATCCATTTGCAGCTGCTCAGTTTTGATGCCTTTGTCGTTCAGCTCTTTGATAACATAGGTGGTACGCGCTTCAGCATCCGGGTGGCCCGGCTCGCCTTTCAGCAGTACGAACTGGATTTGGCCATCTTTGTTCAGATCCCAACCCTGATTAGCCTGCCAGTGTTTAGCGATCAGATCGCCCTGGATGATACCGGATTCTTTGGAGTCAGTGCCGACGTAATAGGCTTTGTCATAGCTATCCAGCGCTTTGCGGGAAGGTTCTTTGTTGAAGAACACAATCGGGACATTCTGACCACGCGCTTTCTCAATTACCGTACCTGCCGCAGCCGGGTCAACCAGGTTGATCGCCAGCGCTTTTACCCCTTTTGCCAACAGCACGTCGATCTGGTCGTTTTGCTTGGACTGATCGTTCTGCGAGTCATTCATCAGCAACTGCACATCAGGCGCCGCCTGGGCGTCTCTTTCGATAGCCTTACGCACGACGGACATAAAGTTATCGTCATATTTATAAATCGTCACACCAATGCGAGTATCAGCAGCGTGCGCAGCCGCGCCAAATAACATGCTTGCCATCACAGCAGACAGAGTTAACGCCTTCTTATTCATGGTATCTCCGGTTTTATTATGCAGGGTAGTGCTTGAGAAAAATGCTCGGCAGGGCAGAACGTTAATGAAGTGTTACTGAACGCCGAAGCTCACTGTTAAAAAATCTTTCTTCCGTGCCCGGTAACGCTCCAAAAATATGCTTTAATTGCTGTTTAATGCCCTGACGATGCGTTAAAAGTGATTATTCACCGTTACATAGTATTTACAGTGCTTCAAACGGTGCCATCATAGCTATCGTATTGTTAAGATACTGTGAATTTACTCACATATTGAAAGCGGTTACATCCCCTGACGTTGCTGGTTAGTGATCGGGGCCGCATTCTGTCTTAGCGCAACCGAATGACGACGCACCAGCGTTGGCATAAAACAGTGCGTCGCCGTTGAATCCAGCGTGCCGGCCGCACCCTGCAACGCCAGTTCCGTTGCCATTTTCGCCATAGAAGCAATGGGATAACGCACCGTGGTCAGCTGCGGGTCGGTGTAACGGGCAATAGGAATATCATCAAAACCGATGATGGAAAGATGTAACGGGATGGCAATGCCATTGTCTTTTAACGCCGTGAGCGCGCCAGCGGCCATGCTGTCGTTATAGGCGAATACGGCGGTCAGTTGCAGGTTTCGCCCCAGCAGTTCCACCATCGCCGCTTCACCGCCCTGCATGTCCGGGGAACCCGTGCCAATCCAGCTTTCTGGCGGCGTAATCCCCTGCTCCTGCAACGCGCTCAGCCACCCTTCTTTACGCATTGTGTCATCTTCAATGCGGTGACTGGAAGCCAGATAACCAATCCGTTGATGACCATTATTGAGCAGCATGCGGGTCGCCATTTTTGCGCCGCTGATATTGTCCAGGCACACGCAACGGTGGGCATAACCCGGCACAATACGATTGATCAGCACCATACCTGGGATCTGGTCCATAAACGCTCCCAGCTCCTGGTCACTTAACGCTTTCGAATGAACAATCAATGCGTTACAGCGCTGTCGAATCAGAACCTCGATGGCATGACGCTCTTTTTCAGCCTCATGATAACTGTTGCCGATCAGCACATATTTGTTGTGTTGTTGGGCAACCACATCCACCGCTTTGACCAGTGCGCCAAAAAACGCATCTGACACGTCCATCACCACCACGCCGATGGTGTCGCTTATCTGCGTCGCCAGCGCTTGCGCATTAGCATTAGGGCGGTAACCCAGCAGCGTGACCGCCTTCATTACCGCTTCGCGCGTATCGGGACTGACCAGCGCACTGTTATTCAGCACGCGAGAAACGGTCGCTACGGAAACGCCAGCCTGACGTGCCACATCACGAATGGTTACCATATTCACTACCCTGTTTGAGATTGCCGTTGCTCACAGACACCCTGTGTTTAGCAGGTGGGTATTTTGTCAGCGCTTCGTTCAGGACTACGTGAGTAAGGTCACAGGGCTGGAAACGGTTACATGCGTTTTGTTAATGAATGTGATCCAGATCGTTATCTGGATGTTCCCGATAATGACGTCCCGGAAGCACGGAGGGTTAATTGCCGCCAGAGCCATTCCACCGGCCCTTGCCGATAGAAACGCAGCCAAATCCAGGAGAAAAGCAGGTTCACCAGCCAGACAGGAATGATGAATATCAGCAGCGTCAGTCGGTCGAATTTCATAAATAAACCGAACTGGTAGAACAGCGTGGTGCAGATCAGCGTCTGCAACAGATAGTTGCTCAACGCCATCCGCCCTACGCAGGCAATGGCAATGACCAGTTTAAAACGGCTGAGCTGCGGCCAGAATCCCAGCATCAACGCGGTGTAACCTATAGTCTGAAACGGCGCGCTCAATTCACGCGGCGCCTGTAGCAGAAAAGCGCACCAGCGATACGCCCAGTCCAGCCGCCACTGTACAATAATGGCCGGAAGGTTAATCAGCACGCCGACGACGACAAGCAATACGCCCGTACGCCGGTAGTGTTGCAGGCTGTACTGGCCCTTCAGCCAGCCGCTGCGCATCAGCGCCGCGCCCAGCAGCATCATTCCAGCCAGCTGCCAGCCATACTGCGCCCCCAGCGCCAGCAGACTGTTCGACAGCAGATCGACCCGGTTGCTGACCGCCTCCATGCCGCCGTTAATCTTCCAGTATTTTTCATACAACAAGGCAGAGGCATCCGGCGTCCAGGCGCGGCTGGTTTCACTCGCCGAGATAGACCCTAACAGCAGCAACACGCCGATCCCCGCCAGATAGAGCAAAATACCGGTATTAAATAAACTTTTTACCGACGGCGCGTCGCGTACCAGCCGCCAGCAAATCAGGCCGACAAGGCCATACGCCAGCAGAATGTCGCCATCCCAGAACAGCAAACCGTGGATAAAGCCCAACAGGACGAGCAGCGTCAGACGCGACTGAATCCAGCGTTTGCCGCGCGGCAGCAGCATTTGCAGACCCGCGCCGAATAACAGCGCAAAAAGCGTAAGGAATTTTACCTGCGCGAACAGGTCGAGGATCGCCCACGTCCATGCGTCAGACGCGGTGATCTTGCCATACCAGGCGGGATTAAGGTAAGCCGCCTTTGGCAAGCCAAAGGCGCTGATATTAAGAAGCAGGATACCGAGGATGGCGACGCCACGAATAAAATCCAGCGTGACATTACGCTCCATACTCCCTGCCCTGATCAGTTGTGGTGACGCACGGCGCGCAGGAACTCCTGGCGCGTGTTCTGGCTGGATTTAAACAATCCGCCGAGGGAAGTCGTGGTGGTGGCGCTGGTCGCATCGCGAATGCCGCGCGCTTTCACGCAGTAATGCACAGCGTCGATTGAGACCGCGACGTTATTGGTGCCAAGCAGCGTTTGCAGCGCGGTCAGAATCTGTTGGGTCAGACGCTCCTGAACCTGCGGGCGCTGCGCAAAGAACTGCACAATACGGTTAATCTTCGACAGGCCAATCACCGAATCTTTCGGGATATAGGCCACCGTCGCTTTCCCGTCGATCGTGACGAAATGGTGTTCGCAGGTGCTGGTAAGCGTGATATCGCGCACCGTCACCATTTCATCCACTTTCATCTTGTTTTCAATCACGGTGATCTTCGGGAAATTGGCGTAATCAAGGCCGGAGAAAATCTCATCGACATACATTTTAGCGATGCGATGCGGCGTTTCCATCAGACTGTCATCGCTCAAGTCGAGATTCAGCAACTGCATAATCTCGGTCATATGCCCCGAAATAAGACGTTTGCGCGTTTCGTTATCCATCTCATGCACGGGCGGGCGCAGCGGCGTTTCCAGACCACGCGCAACCAGCGCTTCATGAACCAGGGCCGCTTCTTTACTGAGTGATGACATTTATTCTTCTCCTGCAGGTGTGGCGCCTCTGCCCTGCGTGGGGCAAAGTTTTTAGGCTGTTGGCAGCCCGTTTATTGTGCGTGAGGCGGCGCACATAATCCAGTATTCACAACGATAATTATTGAAATCGCCGCTGCCTTTCATGTCCCGGATTCTCCACGGCGGTTCCGCACGCTAAATCTGACGGGCCATGACGCCAGGTGTTAATGTAAAGTTGTGTAGATGATGAAGCATGTTAGATAAATGCGGAAGTGAAAGTTACTCACAGCGCAATGAATAATCTGTATTATGGGGAAATTGCACGACTCATTCAGGTTCAACACAAAAGGAGCCACGCATGGATATGCTCGAAGAGCACCGTTGTTTTGAAGGCTGGCAGCAACGCTGGCGACACGACTCCACCACGCTGAATTGCGCCATGACATTCAGCATCTTTCTCCCGCCTCCCCGCAGTACAACGCCGCCTCCGGTGCTGTACTGGCTGTCAGGGTTAACCTGTAATGATGAGAACTTCACCACCAAAGCCGGTGCGCAACGCATTGCCGCCGAACTGGGCATTGTGCTGGTGATGCCGGACACCAGTCCGCGCGGCGAACAGGTCGCCGATGACGAAGGTTATGATTTAGGTAAAGGCGCGGGATTCTATCTCAACGCGACGCAGCAGCCCTGGGCCGCGCATTTCCGCATGTACGACTACCTGCGCGATGAACTCCCGGCGCTGATCCAGTCGCAGTTTAACGTGGGTGAACGTTGCGCGATCAGCGGACATTCAATGGGCGGGCACGGCGCATTGATCATGGCGCTGAAGAATCCGGGGAAATACACCAGCGTTTCCGCCTTTGCGCCCATCGTGAATCCGTGCCGCGTACCGTGGGGAGAAAAAGCGTTTACGGCCTATCTGGGGGAAGAGAGATCGGCCTGGGTTGAGTGGGACAGTTGCGCGCTGATGCTCGCCAGCCAGCCGGAACACGCCATTCCAACGCTGATTGATCAAGGCGATAACGATCAGTTCCTCGCCGATCAGCTACAACCGGCGGTACTGGCCGAAGCCGCGCGCCAGAAGGACTGGCCGATGACGTTACGTATTCAACCGGGCTACGACCACAGTTATTACTTTATCGCCTCGTTTATTGAGGATCATCTGCGCTTCCATGCACAGCATCTGCTGAGCTGATCACCAGTAAACGGCTTTTTCCAGCGCCGCAATATCGTTATTGTCATCGGCTTGCGGCGCAGACGATTTCCGGTTTAAATCAGCAACCTGCTGGCGAATCTGAAGACGCCCGGCACTCTCGCTCTCGCTAAAATTGCGCATTTCTGATTCAAACAAAATCGCATCCAGATTGTGCAGTTTATCAAGCGCGCGCAGGAGAGAAATCAGCGTATCGAGGTTCAGGCCAGCGCCTTTCTCAATACGCTTGATCGTCGCGATGCCTACCTGCGCGCGATCGGCAAGCTGCTGTTGCGTCATAGACAGGGAAATCCGCGTTTCCTTGATGCGCGCGCAGAGCGACCAGACGATCTCGTCATTATTCATTGTTTGGTATTTCAATGTACTAGCACCTTTTTCTTGGCTGAATTTTTCCGAGGCATCCGTGATAAGTCTCGCGATATTTTGCGCTCATGTCTTTGCCGGTTTCATACATGGCAGCAATAATTTCATCCAGAGAAATACAGGGCTCGCTGATGCGGCTCATCGCCATCGTCGCCGCATTAATGGCTTTTACGGCAGAGATGGCGTTTCTTTCTATACAGGGAATTTGCACCTGCCCGCCAACCGGATCGCAGGTCAACCCCAGATGGTGCTCCATCGCAATTTCCGCAGCGCTTAATACCTGCCCGACGGATGCGCCCATCAACTCCGCCAGCCCTGCCGCCGCCATCGAACATGCGACGCCGATCTCCCCCTGGCATCCCACTTCCGATCCTAAAATCGACGCATTCTGTTTAAACAACAGCGCGACGGCACCTGCCGTAAGAAAAAAACGGGTGATGGCGCCCGCGTCCAGCGGACAAACAAACTTATCGTACCAGCTCAATACCGCCGGAATAATGCCACTTGCGCCATTCGTCGGCGCCGTGACAATCTGCCCGCCTGCCGCATTCTCTTCACTCACGGCAATAGCAAACACGTTAACCCAGTTCAGGGTCGTCAGAAAATCCGCTGCCAAAGGCTTCATACACAACGATTTATGCAATGCGCAGGCCCGACGCGGGATCTGATAAGGGCCGGGAAGCAGCCCTTCGGTATGCAGGCCACGGTGGACGGCCTGCTTCATAACCTCCCAGACCTGCGTTAAATAGCGCTGTAATGAGGGCTGAGAATGGCTGTTCAGCTCATTTTTCATCATCAGCGCCGCAACGGAAAGCCCGTTGCGTTGGCACAGCGCCTGCAACTGCGCGGCGTTGCGAAAGGCAAAGGGAGAGGCGCGTGTCTGATCTGTCGCCACGGGCGCAGACTCACCGTATTTTCGTACCTGCCCGGCGCCGGTCGAAAACCACGTCTCCTCGTATAACGTAAAGTAATCATCTTTGGCGCGAAAGGTCATCGCATAAGGATGTCCGGGATGCGCATGGTGATTCGCAATAATTTTCACCGCCACTGTCACCGTGCTGTTCGCCGGGGCGGGCACGTCAAGCATACCGTCATTTTCCGCACGCCTGATGGCGGTCAGTTGCATACGTAAATCCACCTTCTCCGGCTGATTTCCCAGCAACCCCAGATAAAGCGCGGCATCAACATTGTGGCATTTACGGCTTAACGATAATGCGCCAAACAATTCAATTTCAATATTCCTGAGTAACGGCAGCGTATCCTGCCGTTTTAGCTGCGAAATGAAATTGCAAGCCGCACGCATTGGCCCCACGGTTCTTGAACTGGATGGACCTATCACAATTTTGAATATATCAACGCAACTTTCCATTTTTATATATGTATTCCTAAAAAAAGCGCAGGGTGGGATGGCGATAATATACCGTAATCAACATATTAAAAATGATACTTTTCATGCTTATTCATTATCAGGTATTAAAAACAATACCATTTTATCTTTTCTTTAACATTCATATCTGTGATAGCACGACGCACAAGAAACAAACGCCGCCCATTATAATAAAGCGCAATGTAAAGGAGCAACATGATGGCAATAACTTACTTCGTCACATCAACAAACACAGAGCAACTTCAGGCGTGGTTATATAATGATTTTCTTCGTTCTCACGCAATGCAATGTCATTATTTATTAGAGCGTCGGCATCTGGCATTAATCAATAAGGATTATTTAAAACTTACGCTACCCGATGAAATGCTGACGCAGGCTATTTATCAGAAATTACGCGCTGCATCACTGCAATTGCAGTTTGATTTTTTTGTCAAACCTCAGAGCATCCCCACAAAGGGACTGATTGCATTTGATATGGACTCAACGTTTATTGAAGAGGAAGGCGTGGATGAAATCGCTCACACGCTTGGCATCTCTGCGCAAATCGCGGAGATGACCCAACAGGCGATGGAAGGGAAAGTAGATTTCGACACCAGTTTTACCCGCCGTATTCGCATGTTAAAAGGCACGCACTGTGATGTCCTCAATGCCGTTTGCGATCGAATGACGATTTCCCCCGGCCTTGCCGCTATGTTGCCGGTACTGAAAAACAAAGGGTTTAAAACGGCCATTATTTCCGGTGGTCTGGATATTTTCACTCAACGGCTGAAAGAAAAGTATCAGCTCGACTACGCCTTTTCCAACACGGTTGAAATAAAAGATAACGTCCTGACGGACAATATTACCTTCCCGATCATGAATGCCAGGAAAAAGCGGCAAACGCTCTCTGCGCTGGCAACACAACTCAACCTCGCTGTACACAACATTATTGCCTGCGGCGACGGCGCAAACGATCTGCCGATGCTAACGTACGCGGGAACCGGTATCGCGTGGCGGGCAAAACCCGTTGTCAGAGAAACAATCCATCACCAGATTAATTTTCATGGATTCGAATCACTTCTGTTCTTTATTGAAGATGAATTATAACCACATTTCCGTCGCCGGAAGGGAAACTCACGATGAACATAAAAGCATTTATTTTCAGTCAGGCCGATCGGCCTGTTGCTAACTCGAAAAAAGAGATTGATCATACTTATAAAAAATTTCGCACAGAGATCATCACCTCGGTATTTATCTCTTATGCCGTATTCTATCTGACCCGTAAAAACTTTTCTGCTGCGATGCCAGCCATGCTGGCGGATACGTCGCTAACCGCAGAAGATTTCGCCATCATGTCCTCCATTTTTTACATTCTTTATGGTTCCATGAAGTTTGTTGGCGGCATGCTGGTTGATAAAATTAACCCTAAAGCCATGACCGGCCCGGTGCTGATTGGCGTCGGCATCGTCAATATTCTCTTTGGCTTTTCCGATAGCGTCGCGGCGTTCTACGTATTGTACAGCCTCAATGCGATTCTCCAGGGCACCAGCTTCCCACCAATGGCGAAAATTATGGCTTCCTGGTTCTCAAAAAACGAACGCGGGCGCTGGTGGGCAATCGTTGAAGCAGCGCATAACATTGGCGGCAGCCTTGCCCCGCTGCTCACCAGCTTCGCCATTGCCTTTAGCGGCAGCTGGAAAATGGGCTTCTATGTCCCTGGGGTCATTTCCCTTCTGATGGGGGTTGTCGCGCTGTTTACGATTCAGGATCGTCCCGGCACCCTCGGGCTACCCAATGTCGGCGAATGGCGTAACGACCCTACCGAGCTTGCACAGGTAAAAGCCAGCCCGGTCAATCTGAGCTTCTGGCAGGTGTTCGTTAAATACATTCTGACCAACCCACTGGTATGGATCATCATCGTGGGCGATATGTCCGTGTATATTGCGCGCACTATTCTCAATGACTGGCCGCAAATCTATTACTCGCAGGTACACGGCTGGAGCCTGATTAAAGCAAACTCCATTATCTCGTGGTTCGAAGCTGGCGGGCTGGCAGGGGGACTGCTGGCCGGATATTTGTCAGACTTTATGTTTAAAAGCAACCGCTGGATGACGGGGTTAATTTTCGCCTTAATGCTCTGCGTATGCATCGTGCTTATTCCACTGGTGCAGGATACCTCTTACACCATCACCGCCGTACTTTTCACCATCATGGGATTTGCACTGTACGGGCCGCATATGCTTTTTGCCGTCGGCTGCCTGGACGTTACTCACAAAGATGCTGCGGGTTCTATTACCGGTTTCCGGGGATTATTCAGTTATGTTGGCGCGGCAATGGCCGGCGTACCGGTCATTCTGGTGAAAAATAGCTGGGAATGGTCTGGCGTCTATATTTACGCCTTCATCGCTATTTTATTAACCACGCTCTCCCTGGCGCTACTTTCTCGTCTCCATCGTCTGTAAAAAACGATAATCTATTGCCATAACGTAACAACGGAGGGTATCTGCCCTCCTTTTCATCCTTCATTTCTCCATTTTTTCTTCAAAATTTCCTCACATTTACGATCCGCCATCTTATTGATTTGAAATCCCTTTCCGTGAAAAACAAATAAACACAAATGATTTCAATTATCATTTGTGTTTACAAATATTCATTCTTTTGTACAATTCGTCCCGCTTATTCACCGCAAAGAGTACTTAAAAGACAAATACATACCGTTGTCATGGCCTTTTTTCATGGCTCGCAGTTTTACTCATTTAATGGAATGACAAAAATGACCATACCTCACGTTAAGGCTATCGCTGCCGCAGTATGCGCAGCGTGTCTCCCATCGCTCGTCTATGCTGCCGATCAGGACACCGTCGTTGTAACCGCCACGGGATTTGAGCAGAAAATCCAGAACGCCCCTGCGTCTATCTCCGTTATCACCAAACAGCAGATCGAAGACAAAGCCTATCGCGATGTCACCGATGCGCTGAAAGATGTGCCCGGAGTCGTTGTTACCGGCGGCGGCAGCAGTAGCGATATCAGCATCCGCGGGATGGCTTCGCAATACACGCTGTTCCTGGTCAACGGTAAGCGCATCAGCACGCGCGGCACGCGTCCGAACAGCGATAACTCCGGGATCGAGCAAGGCTGGCTGCCGCCGCTGGAATCGATCGAGCGTATTGAAGTTATTCGCGGGCCAATGTCATCGCTTTACGGTTCAGATGCGATGGGCGGCGTCATTAACGTGATCACCAAAAAAGTGTCCAACACGAAAGGCTGGACCGGCTCCCTGCATGGCGACGCCACCTTCCAGGAAGACAGGGACTCCGGTGATTTGTACCAGACCAACGCTTATGCGTCCGGCCCGCTGATTGACGGATTGCTGGGGGCGAAAGTGACCGGGCTGCTCTCTCGCCGTGCGGAAGACAAAATCGTCAATGGCTACAACGAGCAGCGCCTGCGCAACGGGGCTTTAACGCTAAACTTTACGCCGGATGATAAAAACGATTTTGACTTCGACATCGCGCGTGAATTGCAGGATCGCGACAGTACGCCAGGCAAGTCAATGGCAGAAGAAAGCTGCCGTAACGGTAGCTGTAAGCCAAACAGCAAAAGCGAAAACCGCTATGAGCACACCACCTATTCCTTAACCCACAGCGGTTATTACGACGACTTCAACACCACCAGCTACATTCAGCAGGAAGAGACCAACAACCCCGGTCGCCAGATGAAGTCTTACAACACCATCTTTAATAACCAGAACCAGATCTTCCTCGGCGCGCATACCCTGACATTAGGTGGGCAGTATCGTTACGAGAAACTGAGCGATAACGGCAACCAGTTAAAAGCCTACGAAGACGTGAACAAGCTGACCCGCTGGAGCTGGGCGCTGTTTGCTGAAGATGAGTGGGCGATGACCGACAGCTTTACGCTGACCGGCGGTATCCGTATGGATAAAGATGAAAACTATGGCGACAACTTGACGCCGCGTGGCTATGGCGTATGGCATCTTACCGATCAGTGGACCTTAAAAGGCGGCGTCTCTGCGGGCTACCGCGCACCGGATCTGCGCCAGTCCTCCCCGACCTGGGGACAGATTACCGGCGGCGGTCGTCTGAACGGTATTATTGTCGGTAACGCAGACCTGAAACCAGAAAAGAGCCTGAGCGAAGAGTTGGGCCTGCTGTGGGATAACGGAGATAACCTTAACGCTGGCGTGACGCTGTTCAATACCGACTTCAAAGATAAGATAACTGAAGTGCGCCGCTGCAACAGCAGTTCAGATCCGGCCTGTACTATTGGTGGTGAGAAATACGACTTTGTCAGCGATCGCGTCAACGTTGATAAAGCCAATATGCGCGGCGTGGAGTCCACCTTTGGCTGGAAGATCACCCGCGATCTCAACTGGACGGCGAACTATACCTATACCGAATCTGAGCAGAAAAGCGGTCAGTTCTCTGGCAAGCCGTTGAATAAAATGCCGAAGCATATGTTCAACACCACGCTGGACTGGCAGGCAACGCAGGATGTTGGCTTCTGGAGCCGTCTGAACTTCCGCGGCAAGACCTCCGAATACCTGAGCCGTACTTCAATGGCCCAGGGAACGCCGTCTTATACGCAGGTTGATGTTGGTGTGCGTTATTACGCGTACAAAAATCTACTGTTAACCGCAGGCGTCTATAACGTTCTGGACAAACAGATCGATTACGAGACTTACGATACCATTCTCGACGGTCGTCGTTACACGGTTGGCCTGACTTATAACTTCTAAGTTCAGTACAACAAAAAGCCCCGGCATGATGAATGCCGGGGCTTTTTTATTTTACCTGCCGGATGTCCGGCCTACAAATGTTGCTCCTGTAGGCCTGATAAGCGCAGCGCCATCAGGCACCAGGTTATTTCTTCACACGCTCCGGGAAGTGCATTTCACTGTAGCGAACAAAGTGTGTTCCCTTTGTCAGCTTGTAGCCGAACCAGATAGCCAGGAACAGCGGAATCCCGATATAGGTTGCCGCTACGCCGCCCCAGTCAATGGTGTCTTTCAGGAAGGCTTCATAGTTCTGACCCAGCGTGATGGTCAGACACAGCACAAACGCAAAGATCGGCCCCAGCGGGAAGAATCCAGAACGGTACGGCAGATCTTTCACATCGTTACCCTGCAACACATAGCCACGGCGGAAACGATAATGGCTGATGGCAATCCCCAGCCAGGCGATAAAGCCCGTCATCCCGGAGGTATTCAGCAGCCACAGGTATACCGTCTGGTTGCCAAACATCGACGTCAGGAAGCAAAGCCCCGCAATTACCGTCGTCGCATACAGCGCGTTACGCGGAACGCCGCCGCGTGACAGCTGCGCGAAAATACGCGGCGCTTTACCGTCACAGGCCAGGGTGTAGAGCATACGGGTAGACGCGTACATCCCGGAGTTACCCGCCGACAGCACCGCCGTCAGGATAACCGCGTTCATTACCGCCGCAGCGGAAAGCAGACCCGCATGCTGGAACACCAGAGTGAACGGGCTGACACTGATGTCTTTCACATCGTTACGCAGCAGGCTCGGGTCGGTATACGGGATAATCAGGCTGATAATCAGGATCGCGAACACATAGAACAGCAGGATACGCCAGAATACCTGACGCACCGCGCGCGGAATGTTTTTCTCTGGATCTTCAGACTCACCCGCCGCGATACCAATCAGTTCCGTCCCCTGGAAGGAGAAGCCGACAATCATCGCCACGCCAATCATCGCCGCAAAACCCCCGGCAAACGGCGCATCGCCGGTCGTCCAGTTGCTCCAGCCCACTGGCTGCGCCCCTTTGAAGATGCCGACGATCATCATGACGCCCACGATGATAAAGATAATGACGGTCGCCACTTTGATCAGCGAGAACCAGTATTCTGCTTCGCCAAAGCCTCTGACCGAGATGTAGTTCAGCAGGAAGATCACGCCGAGGAACAGCGCACTCCAGATCCAACCCGGCGTATCCGGGAACCACCAGTTCATCACCAGCTGTGCGGCCACGAGGTCTACGGCGATGGTCACCGCCCAGTTGTACCAGTAGTTCCAGCCGAGCGCGAAGCCAAAGCCTTCTTCAACATAGTTCTGACCGTAAGTCGCAAATGAACCGGATACCGGCATATACGCCGCCAGTTCGCCGAGACTGGTCATCAGGAAGTAGACCATCAGACCGATCAGGATATAAGAAAACAGCGCGCCGCCTGGACCCGCCGCAGAAATGGTTGCACCAGATGCAACGAAAAGACCCGTACCGATGGAACCGCCAATGGCGATCATTGTCAGGTGACGCGCCTTTAATTCGCGACGTAACGCGGGCGCTTCTGTGGTTTTAGTTTCGGAAACCATGTGAAAATGCTATCCATCCAAAAAATGAGGCGCGATTGTAGCAGACGAAACGCCATCCTTCCGGCACAAATGCGCAGTTATAAGAGACCTTCATGACTGGCCGCGGATTATAAGTAAAGTGTAGATCGGATAGACGTTAAGACATTCGCCTGATGGCGCTACGCTTATCAGGCCTACAGGATCGACATTTGTAGGCCGGATAAAGCGTCGAGTTTGTAGGCCGGATAAGGCGTTTACGCCGCCATCCGGCAAAGGACGCTTATTCGCAGTAGCGCAGAAAACGCTGTAAGGCATTGGAAAGGTGTTTCTGGCGATGGTGGATTCGCCACAGGGTTCGCACCAGGCGCGGCAAAGGCACCGCGATTTCACTCAACGTTCCCGCCTGAAGCTGTTCCTCAATAACCCGCCGCGACAGGCAGCTGATGCCCAGACCATGACGCACGGCGTGTTTGATCGCTTCGGAGTTACCCAACTCCATCGCCATTTCGAATTTTGGCAAGTGCGAAAGCAACAGGTAGTCGACAATCTCACGCGTACCGGAACCGCGCTCGCGCAGTATCCAGGGCGCGGCGGCAAGCTGTTCAAGCGTTACCGGCCCTTGCGCCAACGGCGAGGACGGTGCGGCAAACACCACCAGCTCATCGTCCAGCCACGGCTCAGAAATAATCTCGGTATTGTGGCACGGGCCTTCAATCAGGCCGATATCCACCCGAAAATCGAGCACCGCCGTAATGACATCCTGGCTGTTGCCCACGCTAAGTTCCAGCGGCAGATCGGGAAAGTCTTTCCTGTAACGGGCAATTACCGCAGGCAGGATGTAATTACCGATGGTGCTACTGGCATAAACGCGGATTGCGCCGTTGTCTTCCCGAAACAGTTGCTCAATTTCGACAGCCTGCTCCAGCAGCGCCAGCGCGCGCGGGTACAGCAAGCGCCCGTGTTCATTGACTACCAGCCGTTTCCCGACGCGGTCAAATAGCTGTACGCCAAGCTGACCTTCCAGATCGGTCAATGCCGCGCTTACGGCCGACTGCGACAGCGATAGCATGACAGATGCCTGGGTCGTCGAGCCGCTTTTTAGCACCTCAGTAAAAACTTCTAGTTGTCGTAGCGTGATATGCATTGTTGTTTTCCACTGGCAGGCCGTCGCTTACCACTTATAAAGATTAATTATAAATATATAATCAATTTTATTTTTAAACCAGTTCGCCATAACATTTTACCCATATAGAGGAGAAGGTTATGACAGAACTCACCTTACAGAATCACCATCGTACAGTGTGGCATTTTATACCGGGGCTTGCCCTGAGCGCAGTTATCACAGGGGCCGCCCTGTGGGGTGGATCTATTCCAGCCGTCGCGGGAGCCGGGTTCAGCGCCCTCACCTTAGCCATCTTACTGGGAATGGTCATCGGCAATACGGTGTATCCGCAAATCTGGAAAAGCTGTGACGGCGGCGTGCTGTTCGCTAAACAACATCTATTACGCCTGGGGATCATTCTCTACGGGTTTCGCCTCACCTTCTCACAGATTGCAGACGTGGGCGTCAGCGGGATTGTGATTGATGTACTGACGCTCTCCAGCACTTTTTTACTCGCCTGTTTCCTCGGGCAGAAAGTGTTTGGTCTGGACAAGCACACCAGTTGGCTGATTGGTGCCGGAAGCAGCATTTGCGGAGCGGCAGCAGTGCTGGCAACGGAGCCCGTCGTTAAAGCGGAGGCCAGTAAAGTTACGGTGGCCGTCGCGACTGTGGTGATTTTCGGTACGCTGGCAATCTTCCTCTACCCGGCAATGTATCCGCTGCTGGCGCACTGGTTCAGCCCGGAAACCTACGGCATCTATATTGGTTCGACCATGCATGAAGTAGCCCAGGTCGTTGCCGCCGGGCACGCCATTAACCCGGACGCGGAAAACGCCGCGGTGATTGCCAAAATGCTGCGCGTAATGATGCTGGCGCCGTTTCTGATTCTGCTGGCCGCCCGTGTGAAACAACTTTCTCCGGCGACGGGCGCGGAGAAAAGCAAAATCACCATCCCGTGGTTTGCGGTGCTGTTCATCGTAGTGGCAATCGTTAACTCGTTCCATCTGCTGCCGCAGGCGGTGGTAAACATGTTGATTACGCTGGATACGGTTCTGCTGGCGATGGCAATGGCCGCGCTGGGTCTTACAACGCACGTCAGCGCGCTGAAGAAAGCCGGGGCGAAACCGTTACTGATGGCACTGGTGCTGTTTGTCTGGCTGATTGTTGGCGGCGGCGTGATTAACGTACTGATTCACCATCTTATCGCATAAAGCACTACATTTTGCCCCTGTTAACCCGCTATCATTGGAGAGTATTTTTTTCGAATACACGACATTATTCAAACCTGAAGAATAATGTGTATAGCGGGTTTAACAGGAGTCTTCCATGAAATATATCGGAGCGCATGTCAGCGCCGCTGGCGGGTTAGCCAACGCTGCAATTCGCGCCGCAGAAATTGACGCAACCGCATTTGCGCTGTTCACGAAAAATCAGCGTCAATGGCGCGCCGCGCCGCTCACTGCCCAAATCATTGATGACTTTAAGGCCGCCTGCGAGAAATACCACTATTCGCCTGCGCAGATCCTTCCCCACGACAGCTATCTGATCAACCTCGGGCACCCTGTCAGCGAAGCGCTGGAAAAATCGCGCGATGCGTTTATTGATGAAATGCAGCGTTGTGAGCAACTGGGGCTATCGCTGCTCAATTTCCACCCGGGTAGCCATTTACAGCAAATCCCGGAAGAGGAATGTCTGGCGCGAATTGCGGAGTCGATCAACATTGCCCTTGAGAAAACCCAAGGGGTCACGGCAGTCATTGAAAACACTGCGGGTCAGGGGAGCAATCTGGGATTCAGGTTTGAGCATCTCGCCGCCATCATCGACGGCGTGGACGATAAGTCCCGCGTGGGCGTCTGTATTGATACCTGTCACGCGTTCGCGGCCGGTTACGATCTGCGTACCACCGACGAATGTGAAAAAACATTCGCCGACTTTGAGCGTGTTGTGGGCTTTACATACCTGCGCGGCATGCACCTGAATGACGCAAAAAGCGCCTTTGGCAGCCGCGTTGACCGTCACCACAGTTTGGGCGAAGGCAACATTGGTCATGAGGCATTTCGCTGGATTATGCAGGACGATCGTTTTGACGGTATTCCGCTGATTCTGGAAACCATCAACCCGGATATCTGGGCAGAAGAGATTGCCTGGCTGAAAGCGCAGCAAACGGCAAAGGTGGTTGCGTAATGATGAACGACAGGGAAAAGCAGATCCTCAAGATCCTGCGCCGCAATCCGCTCATTCAGCAAAATGAAATCGCTGATATTTTGCAGATCAGTCGCTCACGCGTGGCGGCCCATATTATGGATCTGATGCGCAAAGGGATGATCAAAGGCAAAGGCTATATCCTCACCGAGCAGGAGTATTGCGTGGTGGTCGGGGCGATCAATATGGATATTCGCGGCGTGGCGGATATCCATTATCCGCAGGCGGCTTCCAACCCTGGCAGCATTCACTGTTCTGCTGGCGGCGTGGGGCGCAATATTGCGCATAATCTGGCGCTGCTGGGTCGCGATGTGCATTTGCTCTCTGCGGTCGGTAGCGATTTTTATGGTGAAACGCTGCTGGAGCAGACTCGTCAGGCTGGTGTGAACATCTCCAGCTGTATCCGTCTGCATGGGCATAACACTTCAACCTATCTGTCCATCGCCAACCAGCAGGAAGAGACGGTGCTGGCGATTAACGACACCCACATTCTGCAACAGCTGACGCCGCAGTTGCTGAATAGCTCGCGGGATCTGATCCGTCACGCTGGCGTGGTGCTGGCGGACTGCAACCTGACGCCAGAAGCCATCGAATGGGTCTTTACCATTGCGGATGAAATCCCGGTCTTTATTGATACCGTTTCAGAGTTCAAAGCGGAAAAAATCAGGACCTGGTATTCACGCATTCATACGTTAAAACCCACGCAAAAAGAGCTGGAGATTCTGTGGGGGAAAGCGGTGCGTTCCGATGCCGACCGTGTACAGGCCGTCAATGACCTGCATCAGCAAGGCGTACAGCGAATCTTCGTTTGCCTGGAAGATGAAGCGGTCTTTTGTAGCGAGAAAAACGGCGAGCAGTTTTTACTCACCCCGCCGTCTCACACCCGCGTGGACAGCTTCGGCGCGGATGATGGCTTCATGGCCGGGTTGCTCTACAGCTTTCTGGAGGGAAGTGATTTTCGCGATAGCGCGAATTTCGCGATGGCCTGCGCGGCGTTATCGCGCGCCAGCATCAGTATTAACAACCCCACCCTCTCCGCCGATAACGCGCTTTATCTGCTGAAAACAACCCTGGCATAATGCCTGATGGCGCTGCGCTTATCAGGCCTACGGAGTGCGCCAATGTGGGTCGAATATGCCTGATGGCGCTTCGCTTATCAGGCCTACGGAGTGCATTACTGTAGGCCGGATAAGGCGAAGCCGCCATCCGGCAAAATCGTCTACTACAACTACGCCAGCCCGATAAAGAACCCCGCGATAGTAGCACTCATCAGGTTAGAGAGCGTTGCCGCCGCCAGCGCCCGTAAACCTAGCTGGGCGATTTCCGGCGCACGCTGCGGCGCAATCGCAGAAAACGCGCCAACCACCACGCCAATCGAACCAAAGTTGGCAAAGCCACACAACGCGAAAGAGATAATCGCTATCGTCTTCACATCCAGCGTACCGGCAGCTTGCAGATACGGTGAGAAGTTGAGGTATGCAACAAACTCGTTAATCGCCAGTTTTTGCCCAATCAGGCTACCGGCAAGCGTCGCATCGCTCCAGTCCACGCCCATAATCCAGGCCAGCGGCGCTAAAACCCAGCCGAAGATCCCTTCTAGCGTGGCGTGACCAAAGCCGAACCAGCCGCCAACGCCGCCGATGATGCCGTTAATCAGCGCGATAATCGCCACAAACGCCATCACCACCGTCGCCACACCGGCGGCGATTTTCAACCCGGTCATCGCGCCGCTGGCCGCCGCTTCGATGATGCTTTTTGGCGGCGTTTCGGTAAATGACAGGTTTTCAAACGTCACTTTAGACTCTTCCGTTGCCGGGCTCAGCATACGGGCAAACAGAATGCCGCCAGGGATCGCCATTAAGGACGCCGCCAGCAGATAATCAATCGGCACCCCCATTCCGGCATAGCCGATCATCATCGAACCGGCGATTGAGGCCATGCCGCTACAAATGGCGGTAAACAGCTCGTTGCGGTTGAGACGGTCGATAAACGGTTTTACGATCGCCGGGATCTCGTTTTGCCCGAGGAAAATGGTAGTGACCGCAACAAACGACTCGATCTTGCTGATGTTCAGCGCTTTCTGGAAAATACCACCGAGAATACGGATCAGCAGTCCCATCACGCCAATGTAGTAAAGCAAGCTGATCAGCGCAGTCACAAAGATGATGGCCGGCAACACGCGAAAGGCAAAGATAAACCCAGCGCCGTCAAACAGTACATCCATTTTTGGCCCTACTAATGAGCCAAAGATAAATGCGCTACCCGCGTCGCTGTAGGACATCACCTTGTGGACACCGAGCGCGGCCTGCTCCACCAGCCATTTCCCCGGCGGGAAATAAAGCATGATCCCACCGATGGCGATTTGCAGCACCAGCGCCGCCCCAACGGTACGCAGGCTGATACGTTTTTTATTCACTGACAGCAGAAATGCGATTGCCAGTAGTACCACCATACCCACAACACTTCTCATTATATCCATAATGATTTTCCCTTCATGCCAGGAAACCCGGCGTGAAAGCCAGGTTTTGATATCGCGGGCGACCGCTCTCTGCCCGTGCGTTTTTATCAGGCGAGGCGTTGATATTCCTTCGCTATTTCACAGGCCAGTACAGCGTTGTTGAACACCAGTTGGATATTGGATTTCAGGCTATCGCCGCCGGTCAGTTCCGCCACGCGCGCCAGCAAGAATGGCGTGCTTTCTTTCCCCACGACGCCCTGCTCTTCCGCTTCTTTCACGGCCTGATCGATCGCCGCGTTGATTTTCTCTTCCGCCATCGCAAACTGTTCCGGGATCGGGTTTGCCACAACCAGACCACCGTTCAGGCCGGTTTGCCATTTCACCGCCATTGCGCGGGCGATGTCTTGCGCGCTGTCCAGGCGAATACTGACGTCAAACGGACTGGTACGGCAGAAAAATGCCGGTAATGCCTGGGTCTGATAGCCAATTAACGGCACGCCAAAAGTCTCTAAATATTCGGTGGTTAATCCCAGGTCGAGAATTGATTTCGCCCCCGCACAAACTACCGTGACATTAGTATGCGCCAGCTCCTGCAAGTCAGCAGAAATATCAAACGTATGTTCTGCGCCACGATGTACGCCACCGATACCGCCGGTTGCAAATACTTTAATTCCGGCCAGTGCGGCAATAATCATGGTGGATGCGACCGTCGTTGCGCCATTTTTTCCAGCGGCAACCACAAACGGTAAGTCACGACGACTGACTTTTGTAACGTTATGTCCTTCACGACCTAATAATTCAATTTCTTCTTTATTCAGGCCCACTTTCATTACACCGCCAATAATGGCAATGGTTGCGGGAACGGCGCCATGTTTACGAATGGTTTCTTCAACTTCAATTGCCGTTTGCGCATTTTGCGGAAAAGGCATACCGTGGGAAATAATGGTTGATTCCAGCGCAACAATGGGTTTCTTACTCTTTAATGCGTCCTGTACTTCTGGCGAAATTTGTAATAATTCAGAGGAAAGAGTTAATTCAGACATTCTGTGTTCTCCACTAACGATGTAACATTCGCGACAGATAAATCAGGGTTATTGGTATATTCACAGGCAAGCGCCATTGATGAACAACCCTGTGCAAATCGAACCGAATCTATAAAGGGTAAGCCGTCCATCCAGCAGGCGGCGAGTCCCGCCATCATGGCGTCGCCAGCGCCGGTCACATTGACGACGTTGGTTTTAATGGGGAGCGACCAGCCGTTTTCGCCGTTGATATCGCTGTAATAAACGCCGTCGCCACCCATACTGAGCACCAGACGGTTCAGGCCATGTTCATGAAACCATGCCGCAACGCTCCCGACATCTTCCCGCCCGGAGAGGGGAATGCCGCTAAGGGTTTCAGCTTCAAGCCGGTTGGGTTTCAGCGTGTGAATTTTGCCAAGTCGCTCGCGAATTTTGACACACTTCCAGGCAGAAACCGGATCAACAAATACCGGCACATCGCCTGCATTTTCCAGCACCCAGTTCAGTGCCTCTTCGCTGATATTACAATCGGCGACAATCACTTTTGCCCCACGAATAAAATCAGCATGCTGTGATAAAAATTCAGCCGAAATAAAGTCGGTAATGCTCATGTCATTTATGGCGACCAGCATTTCTCCGGTATTGTCGAGCAGGGATAAGTAACTTGACGTATTTTCTCCCGGCACAATCAGACATTTATCAACGTGCACACCGGATTGATTCGTTTGCGCCATTAATGACTGCCCATAGAAATCACTCCCGACTGCCGTCAGTAGCCATGAGTTTTTTCCCAGCAGAGCCAGATTATGCGCAATATTGCGCCCCACGCCGCCGGGGGTAAATTTTATTTTTCCCGGATTGGAGTCCGCATAATTTAAAGAAGCATGCGAATACCCGGCAACATCCATATTGGCTGAGCCAATCGTCACTATGTATTCCGTTTCACGCATAGAACGTCCTCTGGCATTAAGCTGCCATAACAATGAGTTCGTTAAGAATAACCACCGCCACAATCGATATTATTAGAGCACATGTTCATATTAAAACATGTGTTCATGATATGCGTGTTTTTGATAAAGTAAATCCATCCGCAAGCCCTAAAGCGAATAGATATGAACAGAGTCACAATTTTTTATAGATACAGTTTGCAAGGGAGGAAAAAGTTGCGAGCCAGGACACAAAATGGGGGGGATAAAAAAGGCAGAAAAATGCCGGATGGCGACGCTAATGCGTTTTATCCGGCCTACAGGATCGGTATCCGTAGGCCGGATAAGGCGCTCACGCCGCCATCCGGCACAAGGTTTTACATTATGCCGCTTTCGCGATAACTTCAGCTTCCGGGCGTTTCAGGAACGCATAGGCCAGACCGGCAACCAGCGTACCCGCAACAATCGCCAGCAGATAGCCCAGCACCGGTGTAATCGCGCCAGGAATCAGCAGCACAAACAGACCGCCGTGCGGCGCCATCAGTTTCGCGCCAACCCACATTGAGATTGCGCCTGTCAGCGCGCCGCCGACGATACAGCATGGCAGGACACGCATTGGGTCGCGCGCCGCAAACGGGATCGCGCCTTCGGTAATGAAGCACAGCCCCAGCACCAGCGCGGCTTTGCCCCCTTCCTGCTGCGCCTTGTCGAACTTACGACGCGCAACCAGAGTTGCCAGCCCAAGAGCCAGCGGAGGAACCATGCCTGCCGCCATAATCGCCGCCATCGGCGCATAAGTCTGGGTACTCAGCAGACCAACACCGAACGCATACGCCGCTTTGTTAACCGGGCCGCCCATATCAGTACACATCATACCGCCGAGGATCGCGCCCAGCAGTACCGCATTCGCCGTCCCCATCGTTTGCAGCCAGTGAGTCAGCCCTTCCAGAATGCCGGCAACCGGTTTACCGATAAGGTAAATCATCGCCAGACCGACAATCAGACTGGAAATCAGTGGAATGATCAGGATCGGTTTCAGCGCTTCCATACTCTGCGGAAGTTTTAGTTTAGTGCTGATAAGTTTCGCGACATAACCGGCCAGGAAGCCCGCGATAATACCGCCGATAAAGCCAGATCCGGTGCTCACCGCCAGCATACCGCCGATAAGACCCGGCGTCAGGCCTGGACGATCCGCGATGGAAAACGCGATATATCCCGCCAGCACTGGCACCATTAGCGCGAAGGCGGAACCGCCGCCGATCTGCATCAGCGCCGCAGCCAGCGTACCTTCTTCTTTAAACGCCTCAATACCAAACGCAAAGGAGAGCGCGATACACAACCCACCTGCAACCACCATTGGCAGCATGTAGGAAACGCCCGTCAGCAGATGGCGATATGCGCCAGCGCTCTCTTTTTTCCCTTCTGTCGCGGCGGCCTGCGCTTTGCCCGTAGGCGCATACGGCGTCGCTTCCGCTACGGCTTTGTCCAGTTCCTGCGCGGTTTTCTTCAGCGCCAGGCCGGTTGATGTACGGTACATCGGTTTTCCGGCAAACTTCGCCAGATCCACTTCGATGTCAGCCGCCACGATCACCAGATCCGCTTCCGCAACCTCTTCCGGCGTGATGGCATTGCCTGCGCCCACGGAGCCGCGGGTTTCGACCTTCACCCACCAGCCACGTTTTTTCGCTTCGGTTTCAATCGCCTCAGCCGCCATAAAGGTATGCGCGACGCCTGTCGGACACGCCGTCACCGCCACGACGCGTTTCGGGCCGCTGGCCGCTGCCGGGGCGGCAACCGCTGTCGGCGCGCTGTATGGCGTCGCGTGTCCTTTCGCTTCATTGAGGAACAGTTCCGGGTGCGCCACGGCACGGGCAATATCGCCCAGCCAGACTTTTTTACCGTTCAGCGCGCTGTCGTTCGGCACAGCGTCAGCCAACACAATGGCCAACTCTGCGTCATTCGGATTGTCGATAATTTCCAGATTTGCTTTATGTGCCGCCGCGCCGAGCAGGGTCTTCGCCATATAAGCGCGAGCCTGGCCGAGATTGGCGTCAATAATCAGCAGCGTTTTCATTATGCCTCTCCTGCTGTCAGTTAAACGGTTTTAAGTCGACGCGCGCCATCATTGCGGCCAACTGAGGACGATCGGTAATGCCCACATTGCTCTGGCTTACCGCAAGCGCGGCAACGGCTGTCGCCAGACGCAACGTATGTTCACTGGATTCACGCATCAGCAGGCCGTAAATCAGACCGCCAACCATAGAATCCCCTGCACCTACGGTACTCACCACATCAACGGACGGTGGCTTCGCAATCCATTCGCCGGATGCGTTCACCCACAGCGCCCCTTCCGCACCGAGAGAGATCACCACATGCGCAATACCTTGCTCACGCAGGGCGTGCGCCGCGTCGATCACATCTTTCATTTCCGGCAGCTTACGGCCTGCCCAGATTTCTAATTCACGACGGTTCGGTTTCACCAGCCACGGCGCCGCTTTCAGACCCGCCACCAACGCTTCACGACTACTATCAAAGATAATGCATGGGCACTGGCTACGCAGACGCGTCATCCAGTCGGTAAACGCTTCCGGGCTGACGCCTGTCGGCAAGCTGCCGCTGACGCAGACCATATCGAACTGACCCAGCCAGCTCAGCGAATCGTTCACAAAACGTTCCCAGTCAGCCGGAGTCACGTCAAAACCGGAGAAGTTAAAGTCGGTCACTTCACCGTCTTTTTCCGTCAGCTTAACGTTGATGCGGGTACGCCCCTGCACCACCTGAAAACGGTTGGCAATGCCCAGCTCGCTGAACAACTGCTGGAAACCGTCCTGGTTGTCTTTACCCAGGAAACCGCCAACCGTGACATCAATACCTAAATCTTTCAGAACCCTGGCAACGTTGATGCCTTTACCCGCCGCATGCAGACCCGTGGTTTTCACCAGGTTCACTTCGCCGCGTTCAATCTCCGGGCAGAAACCGACCAGGTCGTATGCCGGATTAAGGGTGATAGTAGCAACACGTCTGCTCATTACGCGCCCTCCCCAAGACCAGCGGCAATGGCGTCGCCAATCGCTTTCAGCGCCTGTTCAGCATCTTCGCCCTGCGCCGTAAAGCGCAGGCGATGGCCTTTCTTCACGCCTAACGCCACCACTTTCATCAAACTGCGTCCATTTGCCGGTTTTCCGGTTCCATCAAGGTTTGCCACGGTAATTTCGCTATTAAATTGTTTAATGGTATTCACCAGCATGGTGCCCGGACGGGCGTGTAAGCCATGCTCATTGCGCACGACAAATTCAGCGCTCAACACGTCGTCAGTCAATGCTTCATCGCTGGTCAGCAGCGCCAGCACGGTGGCGGCATCCGCTTTCAGCAAACGGTCAGCTTTATTGTTCAGCAGCAGATCGCCAAGGCGCTTCAGCACGGCGACGGGCTGATCGTCATTCATCGCGACGGTCACCAGCAACGCAGCCGCTTCGCCCTCTACGTCAAACGCCGTAGCCGCACGGCTCACAGCGATAGCGCTGCGCAGGTTGCCGTCCGCGCTGTCGTTCAGCCAGATGCCCTGGCCGAGATTCATCGGCTGTTCATTGATGGTTCTGGCGACAAACGCGGCATCCACAGCGCCTGCTTCTTTCAGGCGCGCGGCGTTCAGCGCCTGTAGCGTCACCAGGTCGCTGGCCACCACATCCAGCGTCAGGGTGTCGTTATCCAGCTTCAGCTGTTCGCTCTGTTTTTCACCCATCAGCAACGCGCGCAGTTCTTCTGCCGTCGTGGCGGATTTCAGCTGTTCAGCCACAGCGTCATCGCTTAATACGTGCGTCAGCTGACGCAGCAACCCGAGATGCTCATCGGAGCTGGCGGCAATACCAATCGCCACATAGGCCACTTGCCCTTCGCCCCAGGTTACGCCCTGCGGAAACTGGAACACCTGCACGCCAGTTTTCAGCACCTGATCGCGCGTGTCGGTCGTTCCGTGCGGAATGGCGATACCGTTGCCAAGGAAAGTGGATGTCTGTTGCTCACGCGCCAGCATGCCGTCGACGTAGCCGTCTGCGACGTTGCCCGCCTGCACTAACGCAGCGGCAACCTGACGAATGGCCTCTTCTTTGTTTCCGGCCTGTTCGCCCGGATGAATGTCCTGAACCGATAACTGGAACATAGTTCTCCTCTCCTGCTGAACTTGAAACGATTCAGCTAACATGAGAAAAAAGGCGCTAATCTGACTTGTAATCAAAAACAAAATAGCGCTGAAACGTTTCAAGAAGTCTTGCGCTTTCTGCTTCAGCACGCAAGTAAAGTCGTAAAATTGATGACAGAATTTAGAGATAAAGCACACTTTTCATTCAGGCAGGTAATAAATGCTGAAGTGAATTGCCCGTAAAACGATCTGTTTCAGCACCGTCAGCATCTTCCCTTCATAGACTGAAATGCTATTTTGATTTTTTGTGGCGATTTTGATTTGGGCACCTGTTTATTTCCTGACGAGCGGCGTAAACTCCGCGTCTCTTCACACCACTGATACAGAAACATGCATAACACCCCCGTTGCCGCCACACCAAAAACGTTTGATTTGACGTCTTCGGCATTCCTGCTCGTCGCGTTTCTGACGGGTATCGCCGGTGCGTTACAGACGCCGACGCTCAGTCTTTTTCTGACGGATGAGGTACACGCTCGTCCGGGCATGGTTGGCTTCTTTTTTACTGGCAGCGCCGTTATCGGCATTCTGGTGAGCCAGTTTCTGGCCGGGCGCTCCGACAAAAAAGGCGATCGCAAAAGCCTGATCGTTTTTTGCTGTGTGCTGGGCATGTTGGCCTGCGTGCTGTTTGCCTGGAACCGCAACTATTTTATTTTGCTGTTCGTCGGCGTTTTCCTGAGTAGTTTTGGTTCGACCGCGAACCCGCAAATGTTCGCCCTTGCCCGCGAACATGCCGATCGCACCGGTCGCGAAGCCGTGATGTTCAGCTCGATATTGCGCGCCCAGGTTTCGCTGGCGTGGGTGATCGGGCCGCCGCTGGCCTATGCGCTGGCGATGGGGTTCAGCTTTACCGTGATGTACCTGAGCGCGGCGGCGGCGTTTGTCGTCTGTGGCGTAATGGTCTGGTTGTTTTTACCGTCAATGCGTAAAGATGCGCCGCTTGCTGCCGGAACCCTTGAAGCGCCGCGCCGTAATCGCCGCGATACGCTGCTGCTTTTTGTTATCTGCACATTAATGTGGGGAACCAACAGCCTCTATATCATTAATATGCCGCTGTTTATCATTAACGAACTGCATCTGCCGGAAAAACTTGCCGGCGTCATGATGGGGACTGCCGCCGGGCTGGAAATTCCCACCATGTTGATTGCAGGTTATTTTGCTAAACGGCTGGGAAAACGCCTGCTGATGCGGATCGCCATCGTGGCGGGGTTTTGTTTTTACGCGGGTATGCTGCTGGCGCACTCGCCTGTCGTTCTGCTCGGCTTGCAGTTGCTGAACGCAATTTACATCGGCATTCTCGGCGGCATCGGGATGCTCTATTTTCAGGATCTGATGCCCGGCCAGGCGGGTTCAGCAACCACGCTGTATACCAATACCATCCGCGTAGGCTGGATTATCGCCGGATCGCTGGCGGGGATTGCGGCGGAAATCTGGAATTACCACGCCGTATTCTGGTTTGCGCTGGTGATGGCTCTCGCGACGATGGTTTGTCTGGCACGCATTAAAGACGTTTAAGGCGCTGTGAGCGTTTCCAGTTCAATGAGGTAGATCATTGCCTGCGCCCTTGTCTGACCGCACATATCGGCGCTGGGTTGCAGGCCTGCGCAGACCTTTGGACGCAGCGGCGAACCGAAGATCTTACAGCGTTGATGTTCATCAAGCTGGACGCACGGCGTGTTTGCGGGTTTACCGTCAGGCATACCCGGAATGGGACTGGAGATTGAAGGCGCGGTGCAACATGCTCCGCAATCCGGGCGGCATTCCATACAGTATTCTCTATTCGTAAGCCACCGGACTGGAAGTGGGCGAACAGTATACACAAAATCATCCGGGATATGTGAATTCCACTTGCCTGAATCGCCCGGCGCGAGTAGTTTGACGCGATATTTTAGACATTCTCTACAACAGGATTTTTTCGATGCCAAGAGCGAACGAAATTAAAAAAGGTATGGTACTGAACTACAACGGCAAACTGCTGATTGTAAAAGATATTGATATTCAGTCACCGACCGCCCGCGGTGCCGCGACGCTGTACAAAATGCGTTTTTCCGACGTCCGTACGGGTCTGAAAGTCGAAGAGCGTTTCAAAGGCGACGACATCGTTGATACCGTCACCCTGAGCCGCCGTGGCGTCGATTTCTCTTATATCGACGGCAACGAATATGTGTTCATGGATAAAGAAGACTATACCCCGTATACCTTCACCAAAGATCAGATTGAAGAAGAGCTGCTGTTTATTCCTGAAGGCGGAATGCCGGATATGCAGGTGCTGACCTGGGACGGTCAGTTGCTGGCGCTCGAACTGCCGCAGACGGTTGATCTGGAAATCGTGGAAACCGCACCGGGCATTAAAGGCGCGTCAGCCAGCGCCCGCAACAAACCCGCAACGCTGAGCACCGGTCTGGTGATTCAGGTGCCGGAATACCTGAGCGCCGGTGAAAAAATCCGTATTCACATTGAAGAACGCCGCTACATGGGCCGCGCGGACTAAGCGCCCGTCGCCGACGCACCAACAAAAAAGGACAGCCAGGGCTGTCCTTTTTTATGACCAACAAGTGTTACAGCAAATCGCGGAACTGGGTCTTTTTCAGCGCCAGTTCAACGCCTCGAATTTCCGCCAGCCCTTTCAGACGACCAATAGCGGAGTAGCCGGGGTTGGTTTTCTTATGCAGATCGTCAAGCATCTGATGACCGTGATCCGGGCGCATTGGGATCGGACGCAGATCGCCTGCCAGCTTACGACGCTGTTCTTCCGTAAGAATTGCGGTAATCACCGCGACCATATCGACATCCCCTTGCAAATGCGCGCCTTCGTGGAAGGTTTTCGGGTTATCTTCACGGCAGGTTGAGCGTAAATGGGTAAAGTGAATGCGGTCGCCAAACGTCTCGATCATTTTCACCAGGTCGTTATCCGCGCGTACGCCGTACGAACCGGTACACATGGTGAACCCGTTGTTAATGCTGTCTACGGTTTCTTTCAGCCACTGCATATCTTCAATGGTAGAAACGATGCGCGGCAGGCCGAGGATGGGGCGCGGCGGATCGTCAGGATGCACCGCCAGGCGCACGCCGACTTCTTCTGCCACCGGCACAATCGCACGCAGGAATACCGCCATATTTTCGCGTAAATCCTCTTTGCTGATACCGTTATATTCCGCCAGACGCGCACGGAACTGATCCAGCGTATAACCCTCTTCAGCGCCAGGCAGCCCGGCGATAATATTCCGGGTCAGTTTTTCGATATCCGCAGCGCTCATGGCGTTGAAGTAGTCCAGCGCCTGGCGCTGCTCTTCTTCGCTGTAGTCCGCTTGCGCGCCGTCACGCTTCAGGATGTGCAGTTCGAAAGCCGCAAAGGCAATCTGATCGAAACGCAGCGCTCTGGAACCATCGGGCAACGGATATTCAAGGTCGGTACGCGTCCAGTCGAGAATCGGCATAAAGTTGTAGCACACGGTATCAATACCGCAGGCGGCCAGATTACGGATGCTTTGCTGATAATTTGCAATCCAGGTCTGGTACTGCCCGGAGCGTGTTTTAATCTCTTCATGCACCGGAATACTTTCGACAACAGACCAGGTCAGCCCTTTCTCAGCCAGAATGGCCTGGCGCTTTTTAATCTCTTCAACCGGCCACACATCACCGTTCGGAATGTGGTGCAATGCCGTCACAACCCCCGTTGCGCCAGCCTGACGCACATCATCAAGCGATACCGGATCGTTAGGCCCGTACCAACGCCAGGTTTGTTCCATTGCTTCACCTCACAAGTTGTTATACCAAATTAGTTTACCTGAGTGATGACTACCATACAGGTATCGCGTAAATGGTCAACGCAGGGCGCATGATTGATTGATCCAGCTCACAATCCCCGGATAAATGCGGCATACCAATTCAATTTGGTGTCATATAACTTTACACTACCATTGTTAATTAATGGTTAATCAGGTGTGTTCTTAATGAAGACTATTGCCTCTGCCCCACTCCCGAAAGGCGTACAGACGCCCCGCTACGATCGACAACAACTACAAACCCGGATTGTGCACTTCGGTTTTGGCGCGTTTCACCGCGCCCATCAGGCATTATTGACCGACAGAGTGCTGAATGCGCAAGGCGGAGACTGGGGGATCTGCGAGATCAGCCTGTTCAGCGGCGATCGCCTGATGAGCCAGCTTCGCGAGCAGAATCACTTGTACACCGTGCTGGAAAAAGGCGCGAACGGCAATCAGGCGATTATCGTCGGCGCGGTCAAGGAGTGCCTGAACGCAAAGCTGGATTCGCTTGCCGCTATTATCGAAAAGTTCTGCGAGCCGCAGGTGGCGATAGTGTCACTCACTATCACCGAAAAAGGATATTGCATCGATCCGGCAACCGGTTCGCTCGACGTGTCAAACCCGCGCATTATTCACGATATGCAACACCCCACGGAGCCGCACTCGGCGCCGGGGATTCTTGTGGAGGCTCTGCATCGTCGGCGTGAGCGCGGGTTGTCGCCTTTCACGGTTCTCTCCTGCGATAACATCCCGGATAACGGCCATGTGGTTAAAAACGCCGTTCTGGGCATGGCGGAAAAACGCGCGGCGGAGCTGGCGGCGTGGATTCAGCAGCACGTCAGCTTCCCGGGAACGATGGTAGACAGAATCGTGCCTGCCGCCACAGAGGAGTCGCTGGACGAAATTACCCGCGAGCTGGGCGTCGCCGATCCCTGCGCCATCAGTTGTGAACCGTTTATACAGTGGGTCATTGAAGATAACTTTGTGGCAGGCCGCCCGCAGTGGGAAGTCGCTGGCGTGCAGATGGTTGATGACGTGCTGCCCTGGGAGCAAATGAAACTACGCATGCTCAACGGCAGCCATTCGTTCCTTGCGTATCTCGGCTATCTGGCCGGATTCCAGCACATCAGCGATTGTATGCAGGACAGCGCGTTTCGCGAGGCCGCTTACCGCCTGATGATGAATGAACAGGCGCCGACATTGCGCATCACCAACGTCGATTTATCCCGCTATGCCGCCAGCCTGATTGAACGCTTCGCCAATCCGGCGCTGAAGCACCGGACCTGGCAAATCGCGATGGACGGCAGCCAGAAATTACCGCAGCGGATGCTGGAAGGCATTCGCGAACATCTGGCGCGTGGGAGTGACTGGCCGCTGCTAGCGCTGGGCGTCGCAGGCTGGATGCGCTACGTCAGCGGCGTGGACGACGCTGGTGCAACGATTGATATTCGGGACCCGCTCAGTGAAAAAATTCGCCTGCTTGTTGAAAGCAGCAGTGACGCGGAGCGGGTTAGCGCGCTGCTGTCGTTGCAGGAGGTTTTCGGCACAGATCTCGTGAAAAATCCCCTGTTTGTGCAAACCATTGAGCAAGCCTGGCGGCGCATTGCGCAACATGGCGCGCATCAGGCGGTCATTGATACGTTAAAAAATTAACAATTTCTGTCTTTCCAGCGGACGAAAAAATTCTTCGTCCGCTCTGCCCTTCTCTTTTTCGTTTTTTTTCGCCAGGATTAGCACGAGCCGTTACGGCATATCATTATTCTGGAGCAGACGTGACCAAAACCAACCTCATTACCGGCTTTCTCGGCAGTGGAAAAACAACCTCTATTCTTCATCTGTTAGCCAACAAAGATCCTGCGGAAAAATGGGCCGTGCTGGTCAACGAATTTGGCGAAGTGGGCATTGACGGCGCACTGCTTGCGGACAGCGGCGCATTGCTGAAAGAGATCCCCGGTGGTTGCATGTGTTGCGTGAACGGCTTACCAATGCAGGTGGGGTTAAATACCCTGCTGCGCCAGGGCAAGCCGGATCGCTTGCTGATCGAACCGACAGGACTTGGTCATCCGAAGCAGATCCTCGATTTGTTAACCGCGCCGGTTTACGAGCCGTGGATCGACCTGCGCGCCACGCTGTGCATCCTTGATCCGCGTTTACTGCTGGATGAAAAGAGCGTCGCCAACGAAAACTTCCGCGACCAGCTGGCTGCCGCCGATGTCATCGTCGCGAATAAAACCGATCGCGCTACGCCGGAAAGCGAAAGCGCCCTGCAAACCTGGTGGCAACAGTACGGCGACAATCGTCAACTGGTTCATGCCGACCACGGGCAAATCAACGGACAGCTGCTGGATTTACCGCGCCAGAACCTGGCGGAACTGCCCGCCAGCGCCGCCCACACGCACCAGCATGCCGAAAGAAAAGGGCTCGCCGCGCTTAGCCTGCCGGCGCAACAGCGCTGGCGTCGCAGCCTGAACAGCGGCCAGGGACATCAGGCCTGCGGCTGGATTTTTGATGCAGATACCGTGTTCGACACCATCGGCCTGCTCGAATGGGCGCGCCTCGCGCCGGTTGGACGAGTGAAAGGCGTTATGCGCATTAAGGAGGGTCTGGTGCGTATTAATCGTCAGGGCGACGATCTTCATATTGAGACCCAAAACGTCGCGCCGCCGGACAGCCGCATCGAACTCATCTCAGACCGTGAAACAGACTGGAACACATTACAGACCGCATTGTTGAAGCTTCGTTTAGCCGAGGACGCGTAAGGTTGCCTCCGTTTTACTGAATGGCGAGATGATAATGAAAACCCGGTATCCCCTCATACTGCTGATTAACGCTGCGGGTCTGGCGTTGTTTTTGTCGTGGTATATTCCAGTCAATCACGGATTCTGGTCTCCTCTCGACGCGAACATTTTCCACTTCTTTAACCAGAAGCTGGTTGAAAGCCGCGCATTTCTCTGGCTGGTGGCGATCACCAATAACCGGGCGTTTGATGGTTGCGCGCTGCTGGCGATGGGCTGCCTGATGCTGAGTTTCTGGTTAAAAGAGACCCCGGCGGGCCGTCGGCGTATTATCATCATCGGCCTGGTGATGCTTTTATCTGCGGTTGTGGTGAATCAGTTAGGTCAGGCGTTTATTCCGGTCAAACGCGCCAGCCCTACGCTGACGCTTGAAAATATTCACCGCGTCAGCGATCTCCTGCATATTCCCACCAAGGATGCGTCAAAAGACAGTTTCCCTGGCGATCACGGAATGATGCTGCTTATTTTTTCCGCATTTATGCTGCGTTATTTCGGAAAAGTCGCAGGTTTCATCGCCCTTATTATATTTGTGGTTTTTGCCTTTCCGCGCGTAATGATCGGCGCCCACTGGTTCACGGATATTGCGGTCGGTTCGCTGACAACGGTGCTGATTGGATTGCCCTGGCTGTTAATGACGTCGTTCAGCAATCGCGTGATACGGTTTTTCGATAATTATCTGCCCGGTAAAAACAAACAAAATTTAAACAAATAAATCACATCAATTAACATCGTCATCAGAGAGCGTTCTCACTCCTGATGGCGATCGTCGATTATTTCCCGCCCCGCCGTCATCTTCCTGTCATCTTCTTCCCGTTGAAAATGAACGCATTGCCTGTTATTCGCCTCATTTGCGTTTAATTTAGCCAATGCCACTAATTCACTTTCAGTATCATAATTTCTTATAAAAAATCCCGCCAAACTGCTCGCAATGGCAGCAACGATCGGGTAATCTTAAACTCGTTTTGCCTCGCTGGATAATTATTCTCTTTGCGAATAAATTTGTGCGTTCCGCCACAGATTTGACCTTAAAGAATTGTCTCATTGTGCGCAGGTAATTAGTCTCGTCACGTTTGGCATTTTTATAACGATATTTGTCGTTAAGGACTTCAAGGGAAAACAAACAACATGGTCAGGTCTCAACCGATTTTGAGATATATCCTGCGGGGAATTCCCGCGATTGCAGTGGCGGTTCTGCTTTCTGCATGTAGCACTACAAATACCGCAAAGAACGTGCATTCTGAGACGCATGCTGTGGGCAATGGAGATAACTCTTCACTGCAAGCCTCTCAGGATGAATTTGAAAATATGGTGCGTAACCTCGATGTTAAATCGCGGATTATGGATCAGTATGCTGACTGGAAAGGCGTGCGTTACCGCCTTGGCGGCAGCACCAAAAAAGGTGTCGATTGTTCCAGCTTTGTACAGCGTACATTCCGTGAACAATTTGGTTTAGAACTGCCTCGCTCAACCTATGAGCAGCAGGAAATGGGCAAATCCGTTTCGCGCAATAACCTGCGCACGGGCGATCTGGTTCTGTTCCGCGCCGGTTCGACGGGCCGTCATGTAGGCATCTACATCGGCAACAACCAGTTTGTTCATGCGTCTACCAGTAGCGGCGTTATTATTTCCAGCATGAACGAGCCTTACTGGAAAAAACGTTACAACGAAGGGCGCCGGGTTCTGAGCCGCAGTTAATTTTTCGTCTGACCGCTATCCCTTGGCAATCCTGACGAGACACATAAAAAGCACTGCTTCGGCGGTGCTTTTTTTGCGTTCTATCGCATCCCTGTAGAAAAGTATGACGATGCGGTTTAATCCAGGTTATAGTCTTTTAAATCAAGCATTTTAATCGCATTCGGTTACCTCAGGTAGAACCAGTAACTATGTTCACACGCGCCTCCTCGTCCTCGCGAAAAATCCTGCTCACCTGCATTCTCACAGGGGTCATCGTCGCGTTACTTATCAGTAGCCTGCAATTTTTAATGTCATGGCATAAACGTGAAGTCAAATACGACACGCTGATATCCGACGTACAACATTATCTGGTGAGCTACTTCGCCGACCTTAAAGCCACGACGGATGTGTTACAGCCCCTGACGCTTAATGACTGCCAGCAAGTCTCTTCCGAGCTGACCTCCCGCGCCGCTTTTAGCCTGAATGTGCGCGCCTTTTTGCTCGTCAAAGACAAAATCGCCTTCTGCTCGTCGGCAACCGGATCGATGGACACGCCGCTTACCGACCTGGTATCCAATATCGACATCCGCAAAGAGATTGATATGGCGATACTTCCCGGCACGCCGATGATGCCGGATAAACCAGCGATGGCGATTTGGTATCGCAACCCGTTATTAAAAGAGAGCGGCGTATTTACCTCGCTGAATATCAACCTGACGCCCTACCTTATTTACACCGCCCGACAGGAAGATTTTGATGGCATCGCATTAATTATTGGCGATACCGTGCTCTCGACGTTTTCTTCGCATTTAATGACCGTGGAAGAGCTGTCGGGTACGCCTTCGCGCCAGGCGACAATAAAAGGGCTGCCGCTGAAGATACAGTTATACGCCGACAGCTGGACCTATAACGACGTGGGCTATGCCCTGCTGCTGGGCAGTATGAGCGGTATCATCGCCGCCCTGCTCTGCTACTACATCAGCTCTATCCGCCTGAAGCCGGGGCGAGAGATCCTGGTGGCTATCAAGCGCGAACAATTTTATGTGGTCTATCAACCGGTCGTTGATACCCAAACGCTCAGGGTCACGGGTCTGGAAGTGCTGTTACGCTGGCGTCACCCTACGGCAGGCGAAATCCCGCCTGACGCGTTTATTCATTACGCAGAAGCCCAGCAGCTTATTGTGCCGCTCACCCAGCATCTGTTTAAACTCGTGGCGCGCGACGCCCCCGCGTTGCAGAAGGTACTGCCTGTCGGGGCAAAGTTTGGCATCAATATCGCGCCTGACCACCTGCACAGCAACAGCTTTAAAGAGGACATCCGTCTCCTGGCGGAATCCTTACCGCCGCATCATTTTCAGATCGTACTGGAAATTACCGAACGCGATATGCTCAATCAACATGAAGCGGCTAAATTATTTGAGTGGCTGCACTGTGCTGGATTCGAAATCGCAATTGATGATTTTGGCACCGGCCATAGCGCCCTCATCTATCTGGAACGCTTTACGCTGGACTACCTGAAAATCGACCGGGGCTTTATTAATGCGATTGGTACGGAAACCGTGACCTCTCCAGTTCTGGATGCGGTTTTGATGCTCTCTAAGCGCCTGCATATGCTGACCGTTGCGGAAGGAGTGGAAACCCCGGAGCAGGCCCGATGGCTACGCGATCATGGCGTCAACTTCCTCCAGGGGTACTGGATTAGCCGCCCTTTAGCGCTTGAGGACTTCGTTCACTGGATGAATACCCGGCCCGCGCCGAAATGGTGACGGCACTCTTCTGCCCGAATGGATTCACAACAGAGGCTGCGTCACTTATTATTCAGGATTGACGCTTGCCTGACGGTGGCAGGTGATAAGAAAAGGAAACCATTTTCCGATGATTGCTCGCGTAATGCTTCTGTTTGTCGCCCTGGCCAGCTTTGGCGTACAGGCTCAGGCCATCAAAGAAAGTTACGCCTTTTCCGTGCTTGGCGAACCCAAATACGCCTTCAATTTTAATCATTTCGATTATGTCAATCCGGCGGCGCCAAAAGGGGGGCGGATAACGCTTTCCGCGACCGGGACATTCGATAATTTCAACCGCTATTCCATGCGCGGTAATCCTGGCGCACGTACCGAGCAGCTTTACGACACGCTTTTTACCACCTCTGACGATGAACCCGGCAGCTACTACCCGCTCATTGCCGACAACGCGCGATATGCGGAGGATTACTCCTGGGTGGAAGTGACCATCAACCCACGCGCCCGTTTTCATGATGGTTCGCCCATCACTGCCCGCGACGTCGCCTTCACCTTCCATAAATTTATGACCGAGGGCGTGCCGCAATTTCGTCTGGTGTACAAAGGCACGACCGTCAAAGCCATCGCTCCGCTTACCGTCCGCATTGAATTAGCCAAACCCGGTAAAGAGGATATGCTCAGCCTGTTTTCTTTACCGGTCATGCCGGAAAAATTCTGGAAGGCTCATAAGCTCAGCGACCCGCTCTCTAAGCCTCCTCTTGCCAGCGGCCCGTACCGCATAACCCAGTGGAAAATGGGCCAGTACATTGTCTATTCCCGGGTAAAAAACTATTGGGCTGCTAACCTGCCGGTAAACCGGGGGCGCTGGAACTTTGATACCATCCGCTACGACTACTACCTTGATGACAACGTTGCGTTTGAAGCCTTTAAGGCCGGGGCGTTTGACCTGCGTCTGGAGAATGACGCGAAAAACTGGGCGACGCGCTACACCGGTAAAAACTTCGATAACCATTACATCGTTAAAGACGAACAGAAAAATGAATCCGCACAGGATACGCGCTGGCTGGCCTTTAATATTCAGCGTCCGGTATTTAACGATCGTCGCGTGCGTGAAGCGATAACCCTGGCATTTGATTTCGAATGGATGAACAAGGCATTGTTTTATAATGCCTGGAGCCGGGCAAACAGCTATTTCCAGAATACCGAGTATGCCGCCAGAAACTACCCCAGTGCGGACGAACTGGTCTTACTCGCACCCATGAAAAAGGATCTGCCGCCGGAGGTCTTTACCCGGATTTATCAGCCGCCAGTCTCAAACGGCGATGGCTACGATCGGGAAAACCTGCTGAAGGCCGATAAATTACTCACAGAGGCGGGATGGGTACTGAAAGGCCAGCGACGCGTTAACAGCGCGACCGGCAAAACGCTGAGCTTTGAACTGCTGCTTCCGGCAGGCGGCAACAGCCAGTGGGTTCTCCCCTTCCAGCATAATTTGCAGCGTCTTGGCATCACGATGAACATCCGCCAGGTTGATAACTCGCAAATCACCAACCGTATGCGCAGTCGCGACTACGACATGATGCCGCGACTGTGGCGCGCCATGCCGTGGCCCAGCTCCGATCTACAAATATCCTGGGCGTCTGAATACATTGACTCCAGCTATAACGCGCCAGGCGTGCAAAGCCCGGTCATTGATAAACTGATTGCCCAAATCATTGCCGCCCAGGGCGATAAAACAAAGCTGGTTCCCCTCGGGCGGGCGCTGGATCGGGTATTGACCTGGAATTACTACATGCTGCCAATGTGGTATATGGCGGAAGACAGGCTCGCCTGGTGGGATAAATTTTCCCATCCGGCCATTCGGCCGATCTACACCATTGGACTGGATACCTGGTGGTATGACGTCAACAAAGCGGCAAAACTTCCCGCCGCCAGACGACAGGGAGAATAAATGGGCGCCTACCTGATTCGACGTCTGTTACTGGTGATCCCGACGCTGTGGGCCATCATTACAATCAACTTTTTTATTGTCCAGATCGCACCGGGCGGCCCGGTTGACCAGGCGATCGCGGCCATTGAATTCGGCCAGTCTGGTGCCTTGCCCGGCGCCGGTAGCGAAGGCGTTCGCGCCAGCCACGCCCAGACCGGCGTAGGGAATATTAGCGACAGCCACTATCGCGGCGGACGTGGGTTAGATCCCGAGGTGATCGCGGAGATCACGCATCGCTACGGCTTTGATAAGCCTGTTCATGAGCGCTACTTTAAAATGCTCTGGGACTATGTTCGTTTCGATTTCGGCGACAGCCTGTTTCGCAGCGCATCCGTACTGACGTTAATCAAAGACAGTCTGCCCGTGTCCATTACGCTCGGATTGTGGAGTACGCTCATCATTTATCTGGTGTCGATCCCGTTGGGCATCCGCAAAGCGGTATATAACGGCAGCCGTTTCGACATCTGGAGCAGCGCTTTTATCATCGTTGGCTACGCTATCCCCGCCTTCCTGTTCGCCATCTTATTGATCGTTTTCTTTGCTGGCGGTAGCTATTACGACCTCTTCCCGCTGCGCGGCCTGGTATCCGCCAATTTTGATTCCCTGCCCTGGTATCAGAAAATTACCGACTACCTCTGGCATATCACGTTACCGGTACTGGCGACGGTGATCGGCGGGTTCGCCGCGCTGACCATGTTGACCAAAAACTCTTTTCTGGATGAAGTCCGCAAACAGTACGTTGTCACCGCGCGTGCAAAAGGGGTGAGCGAAAAAAACATTCTGTGGAAGCACGTTTTCCGCAACGCCATGCTGCTGGTAATCGCCGGTTTTCCCGCCACCTTTATCAGCATGTTTTTCACCGGTTCGCTGCTCATTGAAGTGATGTTTTCCTTAAACGGGCTGGGGTTGCTGGGCTACGAAGCGACCGTGTCACGCGACTACCCGGTAATGTTTGGCACGTTATACATTTTCACCCTGATCGGCTTGCTGCTGAATATCCTGAGCGATATCAGCTATACGCTGGTTGATCCACGCATTGATTTTGAGGGACGCTGATGCCGCGATTAAGCCCTGCAAACCAGGCCCGCTGGGCGCGTTTTCGTCATAATCGCCGGGGGTACTGGTCACTGTGGATTTTCCTGGTGCTGTTTGGCCTGAGTTTGTGCGCCGAACTGGTCGCCAACGATAAACCGCTGCTGGTGCGCTATGAGGGAAGCTGGTACTTTCCGCTGGTCAAAAACTACAGCGAAAGCGATTTCGGCGGGCCGTTCGCAACGCAGGCGGATTATCAGGACCCCTGGCTGCAAAAAGCTTGAAAACCACGGATGGGTGCTGTGGGCGCCCGTGCGTTTTGGCGCCACCAGCATCAACTTTGCCACTGATAAACCCTTCCCCTCTCCGCCGTCCACACAAAACTGGCTGGGAACCGACGCGAATGGCGGCGACGTGCTGGCGCGCATCCTCTACGGCACGCGAATCTCTATCCTGTTTGGTTTGATGCTTACCCTCTGCTCCAGCGTAATGGGCGTGCTGGCAGGCGCGTTGCAGGGGTATTACGGCGGAAAAATCGACCTGTGGGGGCAACGGTTCATCGAAGTGTGGTCAGGAATGCCGACGCTGTTTCTGATTATTCTGCTCTCAAGCGTGGTGCAACCCAATTTTTGGTGGCTGCTGGCTATTACCGTCCTGTTTGGCTGGATGAGCCTGGTCGGGGTGGTTCGCGCGGAATTCCTGCGCACGCGCAATTTCGACTACATCCGCGCCGCGCAGGCGCTGGGCGTCAGCGATCGCAGCATTATCCTGCGTCACATGCTGCCCAACGCGATGGTCGCCACGCTGACCTTTTTACCGTTCATTTTGTGCAGCTCGATTACCACATTGACGTCGCTGGATTTTCTCGGATTTGGCCTGCCGCTCGGTTCCCCTTCCCTCGGCGAATTACTCCTGCAAGGTAAAAATAATTTGCAGGCGCCGTGGCTTGGGATCACCGCGTTCCTGTCCGTCGCGGTGTTATTGTCGCTGCTGATTTTTATTGGCGAAGCAGTACGCGACGCGTTTGATCCCAACAAGGCGGTATAAGATGACGCATCCTCTGTTAACTATTGAGAATTTATCGGTAGGTTTTCGCCATCAGGAGAACGTGCGCACGGTTGTTAACGACATCTCTCTACAGGTTGACGCAGGCGAAACGCTGGCGCTGGTGGGCGAATCCGGCTCCGGTAAAAGCGTCACCGCGCTGTCGATTCTGCGGTTGCTGCCCTCTCCGCCTGCGGTGTATCTCGCGGGCGATATCCGTTTTCATGGCGAGTCATTGCTCCACGCCAGCGAGCAGACGCTGCGCGGCGTGCGGGGCAATAAAATCGCCATGATTTTTCAGGAACCGATGGTATCGCTAAACCCGTTGCATACGCTGGAAAAACAGCTCTACGAAGTGCTGTCCCTGCACCGGGGAATGCGCCGTGAGGCCGCCAGGGCCGAAATCCTGAGCTGCCTGGATCGCGTAGGGATTCGTCAGGCCGCGAAACGGCTGAGCGATTATCCCCATCAGCTCTCAGGCGGCGAACGCCAGCGCGTGATGATCGCAATGGCGTTGCTCACGCATCCTGAACTGTTAATCGCCGATGAACCCACGACCGCTCTGGATGTCTCCGTACAGGCGCAAATCCTGCAACTACTGCGTGAACTGCAACGCGAACTGAATATGGGTATGCTGTTTATCACCCATAATCTCAGCATTGTGAAAAAACTGGCGGACGCCGTGGCGGTGATGCAAAACGGACGATGCGTGGAGCAAAACCGTGCGTTGCCGTTGCTTAGCGCGCCTGAGCACCCCTATACGCAAAAGTTGCTGAACAGCGAACCCACCGGCTCCCCGGTTCCATTGCCCGGTGAGTCGTCGCCGCTGCTGGAAGTGAGCCAGCTTCGCGTCGCATTCCCGATTCGAAAAGGGGTTCTGAAACGCGTGGTGGATCATAACGTCGTGGTTAATGAAGTGAGTTTCGCGCTTCGACCCGGTGAAACGCTGGGGCTGGTCGGTGAATCCGGGTCAGGAAAAAGCACCACCGGTCTGGCCTTACTGCGGTTGATTCGTTCGCAGGGCAGCATCACTTTTGACGGCCAGCCGTTGCAAAATTTAACCCGCCGTCAGTTGCTGCCGGTTCGTCACCGTATTCAGGTGGTATTTCAGGACCCGAACTCATCGCTGAACCCCCGCCTCAACGTACTGCAAATTATTGAAGAAGGCTTACGCGTCCATCAACCGGCCCTTTCTGCCGGGCAGCGCGAAGAACAGGTTATCGCCGTCATGAAGGAAGTGGGTCTGGATGCTGAAACGCGCCATCGTTACCCGGCGGAATTTTCCGGCGGCCAGCGCCAGCGTATCGCTATCGCCAGGGCGCTAATACTGAAACCATCGCTGATTGTTCTGGATGAACCGACATCATCGCTGGACAAAACGGTTCAGGCACAAATCCTGGCGCTGTTGAAATCTTTACAACAAAAGCATCGCCTGGCTTACATTTTCATCAGCCACGATCTGCATGTTGTGCGCGCATTATGCCATCAGGTCATTGTACTGCGACAAGGAGAAGTGGTGGAACAGGGGCAATGTGAGCGTGTCTTTACCGCACCACAACAGGAGTATACGCGTCAGTTGCTCGCGCTAAGCTGACGCTCAAAAAGGATTGTTGTTCGAAAAGGGTTCCGCTATCGCTACGCCGAAATTTTTCAGGCGGCAGGTCGCGGCAAATTCGTCCTGACGATTAACAAACAGGCACGGCTCGCCTTCGCACTCCAAAACGGAGCAAGGCACTTCGATGTCGCTAAGCGCCTGGCTAAGTGTATGCATCACCGGCCATGCGCTGTCACCATCGGGGCTCAGGAGTTTGAGCGCCACCAGACTGTTTTCTGTGTTCTGCCCGTTTTGCGGAATCGGTTCAACTTTTGAACCTGCAAAACCCGTTGACCACCGATAGTTCTGCGGTAAACGATGAATGATTGAGAGTTGTAATGTAGTCACTTTCTTTCCCCGGAAGCACATTCACTTCACAATTTATTTACATCCATATTAACACATCATTGACAACCCGTCCTTAAACAGATCGAAAACGCTTACATCCCTGGTCTGAGCGGCCTGTACAGCCCGTTATTAAAATATTTTTTGCCAGTGCCGGACGTATTTGCGGGCTATATGTACCCGTTTCTGCGATCTAACTCAACCTTTTTAACTACAATGATGTGACTTTTTACATAAATTGATTTTACATAAAATAAACATAAATGGAAAAAATGATGGATTTGACGTTGATGTACGTCAACAAAGGAAGCCTTCCGGCTTCCATGTTGTGTATTAGATCACCGTTTTTTCGGGCGGCTGGCGTAGAGATAGAAGAGAATGGAGCAGGTTGCGCAGAAAGCAATCGACCAAATCATCGGCCAGGCGGAGGTAAAAGTTGCCAGCGACAGCAGCGCCCCAACAATCGCGCCAATGCCAAACCGGAACGTACCGGCCAGCGACGAGGCGGTGCCCGCCATATGCGGAAATTCATCCAGAATAACGGCCATCGCGTTTGAAGAGACCATAGAAACGCATCCGACAAACGCCGCGACGCCAACCACCAGCGCCCAAAAGCCCACGCCAAACAGCGCGCTGAATACCATCCAGGCCGCCATCACAAACTGAATCCATAGCCCGGTACGGAACATATTCAACGCCCCAACCCGGCGCACGAAGCGGCTGTTGATAATGGTCATCACAAACAAGAACACAATGTTCAGCGCAAAGTAATAGCCAAAATGCTGCGGCGACACATGGTTAATCTCGATATACACAAACGGGCCGGCGCTGAGGAACGAGAACATTCCCGCAAAGCTAAATCCGCTGGCCAGCATATAGCTTAGTACGCGTTTGTGTCGGAACAGCGAGGCAAAGTTCCCTATCGTGGTACGAATATGGAACGGCTGACGGCGTTCAACGGGAAGCGTCTCGTTAATCAACAAGAAGATCATCACCGATGCCAGAATCGCCGCCACCGCCAGAATCCAGAAGATGTAATGCCAGCTCAACCACACCAGAACCCACCCACCAATAATCGGCGCCATCAGCGGCGCGATTGTCGTCACCAGCATGACGAATGACATCATGCGGGAGAACTCTTCTTTCGGGTAGATATCGCGCATCAGAGCATTGATCACCACGCTCGCCGCAGCGGCGGCAAGACCGTGGAAGAAACGCATGATGATCAACTGGTCGATAGTCTGCGCCAGCGCGCATGCCACCGCCGCCGCCGCAAACACCAGCGTCCCGCCGAGGATAACCGGCTTGCGCCCGAGACTGTCCGCCATCGGGCCGTAAATAAGCTGCCCCACGGCGAACCCCAGAATATAGGTACTGAGGGTCATCTGCGCGCTGCCCGCCGGTACGCCAAACTGGGCAGAAATCACCGGTAGCGCCGGAAGATACATATCAATCGACAGCGGCATCAGCATGGCTAACAGGCCAAGGATAAAAACAATGGCAAAGGATGAGTGCTGCCGGGTGGTCACAAATGAACTCCTGAATTTAGCGGGACGTAAAGCGCCTGGCTCACCGGGTCTATAAACCAACGCTGGCGATTTCTTCTTCGGTCAACGGGCGATACTCGCCAGGTTCGAGGTCGTCATCCAGCACAATTGCGCCGATGCGTTCGCGGTGCAGTTCGACAACATGGTTCCCCACGGCAGCGAACATCCGCTTCACCTGGTGGTAGCGCCCTTCGCTAATGGTCAGACGCATCTGCGTCGGGGTGATCACCTCCAGCACGGCCGGTTTGGTGAGGTCTTTCTCATTATGCAGTTGCACGCCTTTGGCAAACTGTTCGGCGGTATCCGCAGCTACCGGCAATTCCAGCGTGACCAGATAGGTTTTCTCGCAATGATGGCGCGGAGAGGTGATCCGGTGCGACCACTGGCCATCATCCGTCATCAACACCAGCCCCGTGGTGTCGATATCCAGCCGCCCGGCGGCATGCAGCTTGTACGCGACAGGTTCATCAAGGAAATAGAGTACCGTGGGATGATCCGGGTCGTCCGTTGAACAGACATAGCCCTGAGGCTTATTAAGCATAAAGTAGCGCGGACCATTTTGCTGAACCAGCGTGTTGCCATCGTACTCGACATTATGTTCTGGCAGGAGTTTAAACGCCGCGTTTCGGATGATTTCGCCATCGACGATAACACGGTTACTACGAATCTCACGCCCGGCAATAGCACGGCTGACGCCGAGTTGCTGAGCGATAAATTTATCAAGTCGCATGAGTTTGATTTTGCCTGTAATAATACGGAAATCGGGCATAACGCCCGAAAAATGAAGCCGTTGTCCATCCAGTATAACGGGCTCTAACCATCGCTCAAGGGAAATGATTCATGGCATACTATTCCCTGTACCGTTCATCGTAGTGAGACCATGATTTTTACACTTCGTCCTTACCAGCAAGAAGCCGTGGATGCCACGCTCAACCATTTTCGCCGCCACCGCACGCCTGCCGTGATTGTCCTGCCAACCGGCGCAGGCAAAAGTCTGGTGATTGCCGAGCTGGCGCGAGTGGCGCGTGGGCGCGTGCTGGTGCTGGCGCATGTAAAAGAGCTGGTCGCGCAAAACCATGCCAAATATTGCGCGCTGGGGCTGGAGGCCGACATTTTCGCCGCCGGTCTGAAGCGTAAAGAGAGCCACGGCAAGGTGGTGTTTGGCAGCGTGCAGTCGGTCGCCCGTAACCTTGACGCCTTCCAGGGCGAGTTTTCGCTGCTGATTGTCGATGAATGTCACCGCATCGGCGACGATGAAGAGAGTCAGTATCAGCAAATCCTGGCGCACCTGAGTAAAGTGAACCCCCACTTACGTCTGCTCGGCCTGACGGCCACCCCTTTCCGGTTAGGCAAAGGCTGGATTTATCATTTCCATTACCACGGCATGGTGCGCGGCGACGAAAAAGCGCTCTTTCGCGACTGCATTTATGAGTTACCGCTGCGCTACATGATTAAACATGGTTATCTGACGCCGCCGGAGCGTCTGGATATGCCCGTGGTGCAGTATGATTTTAGCCGCCTGCAGGCACAGAGTAACGGCCTGTTCAGCGAAGCTGACCTCAATCGCGAGCTGAAAAAGCAGCAGCGCGTGACCCCGCACATCATCAGCCAGATTGTTGAATTTGCCCAAACCCGCAAAGGGGTGATGATTTTCGCCGCCACCGTCGAACATGCCAAAGAGATCGTGGGTTTGCTGCCCACCGATGATGCGGCGCTGATTACCGGGGACACGCCGGGCGCAGAGCGCGACGTGATGATTAACGATTTCAAAGCCCAGCGCTTTCGCTACCTGGTGAACGTCGCCGTGCTGACGACCGGGTTTGACGCGCCGCATGTCGATCTTATCGCTATCCTGCGCCCGACAGAGTCAGTCAGTCTTTACCAACAAATCGTGGGGCGCGGTCTGCGGCTTGCGCCTGGAAAAACCGACTGTCTGATCCTCGACTATGCCGGAAACCCGCACGATCTGTATGCGCCGGAAGTGGGCACGCCAAAAGGCAAAAGTGACAACGTTCCCGTGCAGGTGTTCTGCCCTGCCTGCGGGTTCGCCAATACCTTCTGGGGGAAAACCACCGCTGACGGCACGCTGATTGAGCATTTCGGTCGCCGCTGCCAGGGCTGGTTTGAAGATGATGACGGGCATCGCGAACAGTGCGATTTTCGCTTCCGCTTTAAAAACTGCCCGCAGTGCAACGCGGAAAACGATATCGCCGCCCGGCGCTGCCGGGAGTGCGACACGATTCTGGTCGACCCGGACGATATGCTGAAAGCGGCGCTAAAACTCAAAGATGCGCTGGTATTGCGCTGTAGTGGGATGGCGTTACAACACGGGCATGATGAGAAAGGCGAATGGCTGAAAATCACCTACTACGATGAGGACGGCGCCGATGTGAGTGAGCGCTTCCGATTGCAGACGCCCGCCCAACGCACCGCCTTTGAACAGTTGTTTATTCGCCCGCATACCCGCACGCCGGGTATTCCGTTACGCTGGATCGCTGCGGCGGATATCCTGGCGCAACAGGCGCTGCTTCGCCACCCTGATTTTGTCGTCGCCCGCATGAAAGGCCAGTACTGGCAGGTGCGCGAAAAAGTCTTCGATTATGAAGGCCGCTTCCGGCGGGCACATGAATTGCGCGGTTAATCGTACTTTTGATTGATGTGATAGCCATTTGAGTATAGAATCTCGCCCGCTTTTGCATACGCAAAGCAGATCACTTACCTGTTGCTGGGTCGCCTGTAACAGGAATTATTTAAGAGAGATTTAAATGTTTACTATCAACGCAGAAGTACGTAAAGAGCAGGGTAAGGGTGCGAGCCGCCGCCTGCGCGCCGCTAACAAGTTCCCGGCAATCATCTACGGTGGCGCTGAAGCCCCGATTGCTATCGAACTGGACCACGACCAGGTTATGAACATGCAAGCTAAAGCTGAGTTCTACAGCGAAGTTCTGACCATCGTTGTTGACGGTAAAGAAGTAAAAGTTAAAGCTCAGGCTGTACAGCGTCACGCGTTCAAGCCGAAGCTGACTCACATCGACTTCGTTCGCGCGTAATCGCCAACAAGTTGAAGAAAAACCCCGCCACGGCGGGGTTTTTTTATAGTGCGCGACAAGGCGATGAACCGTAAGCCGAATAAGGTGCCTGCACCGCTATCCGGCGTTACAACACATAACGTCAAAACCGTTAATTACCGCCGGACGTCCGACGCTGGAGCTGATCGCGCAGGTTTGGCGGCGTTCCCTTGATCGTCAGCGTATCGGTCGCCGGGTCCCAGAAAATCCGCTCGCCTAACAGCATGGCGTCGAAGTTGATGGTTAACCCACCGCCGCTCCCGGCATATTTCGTCAGCTGACGCAGCGTGCTGCGGTCCGCCGGGAAACTCTCTTCCAGCTCATAGCCTTTGTCAGCGGTAAATTCTCTGAAGCTGACTTCACTGACGCCGGATAACTCTTTCGACAGCGATTCAAGTTCAATCTCTTCACCAGACTGCAATTGCTCATTGCAGTAGCTGTACACCTGCTGACGGACATTCTGACGTTCAGCTTTGTCCAGCTGCGCTTCTGCGGTGAAATCGTCCACCGCCTGCAACAGCCCCCGGTTTTGCGCTTTCGCGTTCAGCCCTTCGCTGGCGCCCAGGAAATCCATAAAGAAATCGGCCACTTTGCGCCCTACCCGGCCTTTCAGGAAGGTCAGATAACGGGTGGATTCCGGGTTCGTTTCCCATTCGGTCAAATCGATACGCGCCACAATATCCGCATGGTTAATATCCAGATAGTGCGTCGGGTTGATATCCAGGTTCTCATTCACGCGCATGCTGCTTAAGTTGTTCAGCACCGCCACCAGCAGATACTCCACCGCCAGATAACGGTAATGGCAGAACAGGACAATACCGCCGTCCGCAAACGGGTATTTCGCCAGTTCGTCGCGTAAACGGCCGGTCGCCGCACGGCTAAAGGCAAGAAAATCCTCCTCGCCCTGACGCTGCAACCGCAGCGTTTGCGCCAGTTCACTCTCTTCGCTGAACAGGCCGTACGCTTTGTTCTTGGCGCTATAGACCCGGTGCAGTTCAGCCACCATATCGACAACGGTGGTTGTCGGCTCCAGTAATGAATCGCGCAAGACCAGCTCAAGATTTTGCTCATCACGTTTGATAAGCTGGTGCAGGGCAATCTGGTTGATATCCAGACTCATGATAAACTCTCCTTTATGACCGGGCGGTATTCAATCACCTGACGGGCGGTGACGCAACAGGAGATAAAAAAGCAGAAAAAAAACTGTTGCTACGGTAATATGTTGCCCTTTCATGAACAAACTGATTGCGATTTATGCCACAACACTCCCGCTATAGTGACGAACACGTTGAACAATTACTGAGTGACCTGCTCAACGTACTGGAAAAACATAAGGCACCGACCGACCTTTCCCTGATGGTGCTGGGAAACATGGTCACCAACCTTATCAACACCAGCATCGCACCGGCTCAACGCCAGGCGATTGCGAACTCTTTTGCCCGCGCATTACAGTCTTCAATTAACGACGACAAAGCGCATTAAGGGAAACGAACGGCTATTTATGGTAACTCATCGTCAGCGCTACCGTGAAAAAGTCTCCCAGATGGTTAGCTGGGGGCACTGGTTTGCACTGTTCAACATTCTGCTGGCCATGGTGCTCGGTAGCCGTTACCTGTTTGTCGCAGACTGGCCGACAACGCTTGCAGGGCGTATTTACTCGTACCTGAGCATTGTCGGGCACTTCAGCTTTCTGGTGTTCGCCGCCTACCTGCTGATCCTGTTTCCTCTGACATTTATTGTCATGTCCCAGCGGCTGATGCGTTTTTTGTCAGCCATCCTGGCGACGGCGGGTATGACGCTGTTGCTGATCGACAGCGAAGTTTTTACCCGCTTCCACCTGCACCTGAATCCCATTGTCTGGGAACTGGTCATTAACCCCGACCAGAACGAGATGGCACGCGACTGGCAGCTGATGTTTATTAGCGTGCCGGTCATCCTGTTAATCGAAATGCTGTTTGCGACCTGGAGCTGGCAAAAGCTGCGCAGCCTGACGCGACGCCGCCATTTCGCCAAACCGCTTGCCGCATTCTTTTTCGTCTCATTTATCGCTTCGCATGTGGTGTATATCTGGGCAGACGCCAACTTCTATCGCCCGATCACCATGCAGCGCGCGAATTTACCGCTGTCATACCCGATGACGGCGCGCCGTTTTCTGGAAAAACATGGCCTGCTGGATGCGCAGGAGTATCAGCGCCGTCTGGTGGAACAAGGCAACCCGGAAGCCGTTTCCGTTCAGTATCCGCTGAGCGATTTGCAGTATCGCGACATGGGCACCGGCCAGAACGTACTGTTAATTACGGTCGACGCGCTGAACTACTCCCGCTATGAAAAACAGATGCCCGCGTTGGCCGCATTCGCCGAACAGAATACGTCGTTCACGCGCCACATGAGTTCAGGCAACACGTCTGACAATGGAATATTTGGTCTGTTCTATGGCGTATCGCCCAGCTATATGGACGGTATTCTGTCAACCAGAACGCCTGCCGCGCTGATCTCGGCGCTGAACCAGCAAGGCTATCAGTTAGGGTTATTCTCTTCTGACGGCTTCACCAGCCCGCTCTACCGCCAGGCGCTGCTGTCAGACTTCTCCATGCCAACCGTGCAAACGCAGTCCGACGAGCAGACGGCAAGCCAGTGGATTAACTGGTTAGGACGTTACGCCCAGGAAGATAACCGCTGGTTCTCATGGGTTTCCTTCAACGGCACAAACGTTGACGACAGCAACCAGAAAGACTTTGCGAAACGGTATGCCCGCGCCGCAGAGAACGTGGATGCCCAGATTAACCGGGTGCTCAGCGCACTGCGTGACGCAGGGAAACTCAACAACACCGTGGTGATCATTACGGGCGGTCGCGGCGTACCGTTAGCGCAGGAAGAGAGCCATTTCGCCTGGTCTCGCGGCCATCTGCAAGTGCCGTTGATCATTCACTGGCCGGGCACGCCAGCGCAGCGAATCAACACTCTGACCGACCATACGGATTTGATGACGACGCTGATGCAGCGACTGTTGCACGTCAGTACGCCAGCCAATGAGTACTCGCAGGGACAGGATCTGTTCAACGCCACGCGCCGCCATTACTGGGTGACCGCGGCGGACGGCAGTACGCTGGCGATTACCACGCCGGAAATGACGCTGGTACTGAACAATAACGGCACCTATCAGACGTACGATCTACACGGCGAGAAGATCAAAGACCAGAAGCCGCAGCTGAGCCTGTTGTTGCAGGTACTGACCGACGAGAAACGATTCATTGCTAACTGATTAATTATAAATCAGTTAGCAAGACATCCCCTTGCATTCGTGGTGGAAAGCGGTAGTATTGGCATCCACAAGTCGGCACGTAGCGCAGCCTGGTAGCGCACCGTCATGGGGTGTCGGGGGTCGGAGGTTCAAATCCTCTCGTGCCGACCAAAATCCCTTAGAAAAACCAACCTCTTGCGGTTGGTTTTTTTATGCCTGCCGTTCCCTTCCACTACCGTGCTAACACCGCATAATCAAAAGGTTTTACTACTTACCCATGCCCAAAATAGGGTAAAATTTATTCTCTCATCAACGCGATGAATCTGGACGATTTTCGCGCTAAAAACAATAATGATACGAGTATGTACTCAGGAGAATAGTATGCCTGAAGCAACGCCTTTTCAGGTGCTTATTGTGGACGATCATCCACTTATGCGACGAGGTATTCGTCAATTACTGGAACTGGATACCGCATTTAATGTCGTTGCCGAAGCTGGCGATGGGGCGAGTGCTATCGATCTGGCAAGCCGTCTCGATCTTGATCTGATCCTGCTTGACCTGAATATGAAAGGCCTGAGCGGGCTTGATACGCTGAATGCGCTGCGTCGGGATGGCGTCACCGCACAGATCATTATCCTGACGGTTTCCGACTCTGCCAGTGACGTGTACGCGCTGATTGATGCCGGAGCGGACGGCTATTTACTGAAAGACAGCGACCCGGAAGTGCTGCTGGAAGCGATTCGTGCTGGCGCCAACGGCGGCAAGGTATTCAGCGATCGCGTCAGCGAATACCTGCGCGAACGGGAACTGTTTGGCGCAGAGGAAGATCCCTTTAGCGTGCTCACTGAACGCGAACTGGACGTGCTGCACGAACTGGCTCAGGGACTGTCGAACAAACAGATTGCCTCCGTGCTGAATATTTCTGAGCAGACGGTTAAGGTGCATATTCGTAATTTACTGCGAAAGCTGAACGTGCGCTCGCGCGTCGCGGCGACCATTCTCTTTTTACAAACACGCGGAATGCAGTAACAAGATATGCCCGATGGCGCTACGCTTATCGGGCCTACAAGCCGCGTGGCAAGTACCGTCCGGCCTTGCCACACTCATTTATTCCGCCTGCGGCGAAAGCTGCGCTAATGCCTGCTTAATACTGCGTTCAATCACTGCCCGGCGGGAATCATTGGCGGGCAGCAATTTCAGCATCATCTCCCAGGCTGCGACCGCCTCGCCGAAACGCTGCTGCTCGAAGGCATTAAACGCATACATACTCAACGTCCGAATATTGGCATGATCGCTTCTCACCAGCTGGCGCAACAGCTCCCCTCCCCGACGATTATCATCAGGATCGGAAGAACGGGTCAGCGCTTCCGCATACCCTAATGCGGCATCGCTATTTTTGGGGTCCAGTCTGTACGCATTGGCATACGCTTCCGTCGCCGTGCTGGCATTCCCCAGCACCATGCCGATACGCCCAAGCATAATCCAGCCTTCCACATTGCCAGCATCGCTTTGCAGTCGGGTACGCAAACCAAGCGCCAGGCGTGTCATCTCTTCTTCATTCAGCGGCTGCGCATCAGGGTCCAGCGCGCGCTCCAGCAGCGCTGGCGTCTGCGCCGTAGCCTGTTGCCAGATTTTTACCTGCTGATAGTTACCGGTCTGGTAGTAACTTACCGCCCCGACAATCAGCGCGATCACAACCCCGGGAGCAAACAGCCATAATCCTGCCTGGCGTCCCTTCGGCGTCACCTCATCAGAAAAGGTTTCCTGTTTTACACGTACGCGCCGCCGCGAACGGGCGAAGATAATCCAGCCGCCAGCACCAATAGCGGCAATCGGCAAGATCCACAACAGCACGGTAAGCGGCGTCAGCGGCGGATCGTAGGTGACGAAGTTACCGTAGCGCGCCACCATGTAATCAACGATCTCCTGCTTGCTTTTACCTTCCTGCATCAGTTCATAAACCTTCTGACGCAGGTCGGTGGCAATCATCGAGTTAGAGTCCGCGATGCTGTTGTTCTGGCATTTCGGGCAGCGCAGCTGCTCGGTGAGCTGGCGGAACTGCTGCTCCTGCGCTTCATCTTTGAACTGCATAACATCAATGGCAGCCAGCGACGAGCCGGAGATCACCAGCATCAGCACGCCCAGTAAGAATCTCATTGCGCGGCCTCCTTGCTGTACTGCTCCCAGAGCGGTTTTATTTCACTTTCCCATACCCTGGCGTTCAGATCGCCTGCATGGCGATAACGAATGATCCCTTTGCCGTCGATCAGAAAGGTTTCCGGCGCGCCGTAAACGCCCAGGTCCAGCCCAAGCATACCGTCGCCATCAAACAGGCTTAACGCATAAGGATTCCCTAACTCTTTCAGCCAGGTAATCGCTTTCTGGCGATCGTCTTTGTAATTCAGACCAACCACGCGAATTCCCTGCGCAGACAGCTGATTCAGATACTGATGTTCAGCGCGGCAGGTCGGGCACCAGGTCGCCCACACGTTGAGCAGCACCGGTTTCCCCTGCGTTAGCACGTCTGCCTGATAATGCTGACCAGGATTTTCCAGCGATTCGAGACGGAAGGTCGGCACCGGTTTGCCAATCAGCGCCGATTCCAGATTCGTCGGATCGTCCCCTTCCGCATTACGCGCCAGCTGCCACAGCAACGCCGCCGCAATAACCAGAAAAATGACGAAAGGTATTAACAGTACGTTGCGCTTCATACAGCCTCCGGCGCGGTTTTTTGCGGGCATGAACGCTGGCGATAGCGCGGATCAAACAGGCAGAACAACCCGCCAAGCGCCATCAACAGCCCTCCCGCCCAGATCCAGCGGATAAACGGTTTGTAATACAGGCGCACCGCCCATGCGCCATTGTCCAGCTCTTCGCCGAGAGCGGCATACAGATCGCGGGTGATCCCGCCATCGATCGCCGCTTCCGTCATCATTGAGCTGGTGCTGTTATAAAAACGTTTTTCCGCATGCAACGTCGCTTCTGCTTTACCTTCCCGCGTCACGCCGATAATCGCCACCCCGCCGCGATAATTCGGGCCGGTAATCTCCTTCACTTCACGGAAGGTGAATTGATAGTCGTGGATGCTGACGCTGTCGCCCGCTTTCATGCGGACATCACGTTCCACGCTATAGTTTTGGCTAAACGCAATGCCGACAATCGTCACCGCCAGCCCAACGTGCCCGGCGACCATTCCCCAGTAGCTGAGCGTCATTTTCGTACCGCGCGAAACACGCTGCGCGACTTCCGCTACCGCCAGCACAAATACCCAGCACGCCATCGCCAGCCCGACCACCGTCATGGCGGCAATCTTGTCTTCAAACAGCCACGGCAGCAGCATCGACAACACTAACGTGCTCACCAGCGCGATAACCAACAACCGCTGCAACTTGCGCGGTCTGTCACGTCCCCAGCGAACCAGCGGCCCGATGCCCAGCAGCAGCGCGAACGGCGCCATCAGCCAGGTGAACATGGTATTAAAAAACGGTTCGCCGATTGAAATACTGCCCAGACCGAGCTGTTTATGCACCAGCGGCAGCAATGTTCCCAGCAACACCACCAGCATGGCGGCGATAAGCAGGACGTTATTGGCTAACAGCAGTGACTCACGTGACCAGAGCGCGTTATTCACCCGCGAGCGAACCTTGTGTCCGCGCGTCGCGAACAGCAGCAGCGAACCGCCGATCACCAGTACCATAAAGGCGAGAATAAACATCCCGCGCGATGGATCGGAGGCAAAAGCATGCACCGACACCAGTACGCCAGAACGCACCAGGAAAGTACCGAGCAGGCAGAGTGAGAAGGCGCATATTGAAAGCAGAAGCGTCCAGGCTTTGAAGCTAGCGCGCTGTTCAGTCACCGCCAGGGAGTGCATCAACGCGGTGCCCACCAGCCACGGCATAAATGAGGCGTTTTCCACCGGGTCCCAGAACCACCAGCCGCCCCAGCCCAGCTCGTAATAGGCCCAGGCAGAGCCAAGCACGATACCCAGCGTTAAGAATACCCATGCGGCCAGCGTCCAGGGGCGGGAAAAGCGGGCAAAGGTGCTGTCCAGACGCCCACTCATCAGCGCGGCGATCGCGAACGCGAACGCCACCGAGAAACCGACATAGCCCATATAGAGCAGCGGCGGGTGGAAGATCAGCCCCGGGTCCTGCAACAGCGGATTCAGGTCGCGCCCTTCAATCGGAAAGTTGGGCAACGTACGGGAAAACGGGTTGGAGGTGAACAGAATAAACAGCAGAAAACCGACGCTGACCATTCCCATCACCGCCAGTACGCGGGCGACGATATCCAGCGGCATCCGCTGACTGAACACGGCCACGGCAAACGTCCAGCCGCTCATCAGCAATACCCATAGCAGAAGCGACCCTTCGTGCGCTCCCCAGGTCGCGGCGACGCGATACCAGACCGGCAGTTGCGTGTTGGAGTTGCTGGCGACATAGGTAACGGTAAAATCATTCACCACGAAGGCATTGATCAGCACCAGAAACGCGCCCATCACCAGGATAAACAGCAGCCAGGAGAATGGCCTCGCCGAGGCCATCATGCGCACATCGCCGCGCCCCACGCCCCACAGCGGATAAACGGACAGCAACAGCGCCACGCCGAGTGCGAGACACAGCAGCGCGTTGCCAATTTCAGGCATCATGATGCTTTATCCTTATAAACGCTTTCCGGGCGACGATGGTTTTCCTGCATCGCTTTTTCAACTTCCGGCGGGGTATAGTTTTCATCATGTTTGGCGAGCACCTCTTTCGCCTGCACATGGTTTTTCTCGCCCAGTTCCCCCTGCACCACCACGCCCTGCCCTTCGCGGAACAGATCCGGCAGAATTCCTTCGTACGTCACATCCACCACGCCTTCGGCGTCGTAGATGCTGAAATTCACTTTCAGCGAATCCGGGTCGCGCTTCACGCTTCCGGGCATGACCATGCCGCCGACGCGCAGGCGTTGCCCCACTTCAGGCAGTTGGTGCGTTTCGCGTTTACCGTAGAGAATTTCGCCTGGCGTATAGAACAGGTCGATATTGGAACGCAGCGCATAAAGTACCAGCGTGATAGTCAGAGCCAAACCGGCCAGCACCGCGCAGGCTATCCACAAACGATTTTTACGACGGAGATTCATGCGGCCTCCCGCTGCGCCTGCGCCGCACGCATCCGCGCTTCACGCGCTCGCTGCTGCGCCACACCGCGCAAAATCACGCGGTGCTGCATGGCGGTATGCACCACCAGCGCCGCCAGTGGGATCACGGTCATCACAACCGCCAGCCAGACATAAAAGGCGTAACCGCCCATAGCAAAGAAATCACTCCAGGATGCAAATGCGCTGGTCATTGGCGGCCTCTTTTTAAAATCAGTTCACTCACCCACGGGCGACGTTTTTCCATTAACAAAATCAGGTTACGCATCCGCATCAGCGCCAGCGTGATAAACAGCAGCAGATAACCGATAATCGCCAGGCGCAGCGGCGCGCGCATCGCCGGGTCAATGCTCTGCTGCATACGAGTTGATCCCTGATGTAGCGTATTCCACCACTCCACCGAGTAGTGGATGATCGGCAAATTAACGACGCCAATCAGCACCAGAATGCCCGCCGCGCGCCCCGCCAGGCGGCGATCGTCAAAGGCGTGCCACAACGCTATCGCCCCGACGTACAGGAACAGCAGTACCAGTTCAGAGGTCAATCGCGCGTCCCATACCCACCAGGTTCCCCACATCGGTTTGCCCCAGGCGGAACCGGTAACCAGTGCGATAAAGGTAAACACCGCGCCAACAGGCGCCATCGCCGCCACCGCCAGGTTAGCCATTTTCATTTGCCAGACCAGACCGATGAATGCGGCGACCGCCATCGAGGCGTAAATCCCCATCGACCAGATCGCCGCCGGGACATGCAGGTAGATGATGCGGTAGCTTTGCCCCTGCTGATAATCCGCAGGCGCGAAGCCAAACCCCCAGACCCAGCCCACCGCCAGCACCACCACGCTGGCTATCGCCAGCCACGGGATGAACCAGCCACAGATCTGATAAAGCCGTGGGGGAATCGCCAGTTGATGAAGTGTTTTCCACATAGTTCAGTCACCAGATTCAATCAAAACGAATGAAACTTCAGTTATGCCGGATGATGGCAAAGACGCCTTATCAGACCTACAGACTTTCCTGATAAGCGTAACGTCATCCGGCATCCTACAGTTTGTCGCCAGTCAAAGACCGCGCTACTGCATGCTGATACGTAACGCTGCCGCCGTAGCAAAAGGGCTTAACGTTGCGCTGCCCGCCAGCAACGCGCCCAAAATCGCCATGTATCCCTCAACGGGCAAATGCATGGAGGCCGCATCCATCGCCGCAGTGGCGAAAATCAGTAACGGAATGGTCAGCGGCAGCACCAGCACGCTCAGCAATACGCCGCCGCGTTTCAGGCCCACCGTTAACCCCACGCCCGGCGCGCCAAGAAAACTCAGGGTCGGCGTGCCAAGCAGCAGAGTCAGCGCCATGATTTGCCAGCCGTACATATCCATTCCCAGCAATAACGCCACCAGCGGAGAGAGGATCAGCAGCGGCAGACCGGTCACCACCCAGTGCGCCATCACTTTCGCCAGCACCACCGCCGGTAACGGCAGCGGCAGGAGCATCAGTTGCTCCAGGCTGCCGTCCTGTAAGTCATCGCGAAACAGACGCTCCAGCGCCAGCAGCGAGGAGAGCAACGCCGCCACCCAGATAATGCCGGGAACAATACGCGCCAGCAGCTGCGGCTCCGGGCCAATGCTCAGCGGGAAAAGCGTGATAACAATCAGAAAGAACCACAGCGGGTTAGCGATTTCCGCGCTATGGCGAAACGCCACGCGCAGCTCAAGACGAAAGATTTGCCACATCATTGCGCTGCCCTCTCGCCGGTCAGCGCGATGCGCCGTATTTTGTCAGTCGCGACATTCAGCGGCTGGTGCGTGGTGAGGATGACGATCCCGCCCTGCTGTGTATGTTCAGCCATGCGCTGCGTCAGACGTTCAACGCCATTGACATCAATGGCGGTAAACGGCTCGTCGAGGATCCAGAGCGTCGCGCGGGTTAGCCACAGACGCGCCAGCGCCACGCGCCGTTGCTGTCCAGCGGAAAGCTGGTTGACGGGGATGTCTTCGTATCCGGCCAGCCCCGCCTGCGCCAGCGCGGCCAGACACTGCGCCGTATCGCCGTCATGGTGGAAAAAGCGCAGGTTCTCCAACGCCGAAAGCCGGGTTTTAATCCCCGGCTGATGTCCAATCCACAACAGATTTTGATGGTAGCTGTCGCGCACGCGGTGCAACGCCTGCTCTTGCCAGCACACTTCCCCTGCGTCGGGGCGCGCCAGCCCGGTGAGCAACCGCAAAAGGGTGGTTTTCCCCGCGCCGTTGCCCCCGGTAATTTGTACCCATTCCCCTGCGTTCACGCGAAACGACAGCCCACTGAACAGTATTCTGTCATCCCGCTCGCAGAGCAGTTCTCTGGCTTCAAGCATACCCACTCATTATTAAAAGCCCGGTTTCACTTCGCGCATATCCGGGAGTTTATGCGCAATCCCTTTGTGGCAGTCGATACAGGTTTGCCCCTCTTTCACTGCCTGGTCGTGCATTTTGGCGGCAACGCCTTTCTGAGCGGTGAGATCCATAAATTCGAAGTTGTGGCAGTTACGGCACTCCCGCGAATTGGTGTCTTTCATCCGTCGCCACTCGCTCTGCGCCATTGTCAGGCGGTGATCTTCAAACTTCTGCGGAGTATCGATAATGCCGAACACCTTCCCGTACAGCTCTTTACTGGCCTTGATCTTACGGATCATTTTCGGGCCCCACTCGTGCGGAACGTGACAGTCAGGACAGGTGGCGCGAACGCCGCTGCGGTTGTTGTAGTGCACGGTTTCCATGTATTCCTGATAGACGGTGTTGCGCATTTCGTGGCAGCTGATACAGAACTCTTCGGTGTTGGCCTTTTCCATCCCGGTGTTGAAACCGCCCCAGAAAATAATGCCGCCAACAAAACCGATTAACAGCAACGTGCCGATCGCCAGGCGGCTGGGGCGACGCCACCATTGCCAGACCCGCTTAATCACGCCAGGTTTACGGTTAGAATTTTCCATAGTGACCTCTTATTTCCCGTAACCTTTCGACGGGGTAAAGGTATTACCCACGATCGGCGCGGCATCCGCCTGCGGCACATGGCACTGCAAACAGAAGTAACGACGCGGCGCGACTTCGCCTAAAACTTTGCCGTCGCTGTCCATAAAGTGCGTTGGGCTAATACGCGGCGCGCCGGTCGTACGGTAGCTTTCCACACCATGACATTGCAGGCAGCGGTTGGTATTGGTCGTTACCTGATAACCTTCAACGCTATGCGGGATCATCGGCGGCTGATTAACATAGTTCAGCGGCATACGTTCCTGCTCTTTCGGCATGCGAATCGCCCCTTCCTGCGTCCCCGAAACTTCCGGCGACTGGCTCAGATCCACTCCGTTTGCTGCCCAAACCGCACCACTCACCACCAGGGCAAGCAGGGCCGTCCATTGACACAGCGCTTTCTTCAGGTCATGGCTTTTCATGATTTCGCTCCCGAACTCCATCGTGTTGTTATTGTAAATACGTCCTCAGAACAGACATCCACGCAGCGACCGCACGTCATGCAATCGCGGCTGGTGACCTGCACCGGGCTTTGCTCATCCAGCACCGGCGCACGCAGGACGTGCGGTTCCGGGCAAACATGAAAACAATCCATACAGCGGTTACATTTCTCGCGATCTTTCGCCGCCACCGTTAGCGCGCCTTTACTTCCCAGCACGCCATACAACGCGCCCAAAGGGCAGATATGTCCGCACCAGCCGTGTTCAACGACCAGTAAATCAAATAAAAACAGAGCGATAATCAGCAGTGCACCGCTACCGAATCCCATCACCAGGCTACGCCCCAGCAGGGAAACCGGGTTTATCCATTCCCACAGTAGCGTTCCGGTTAGCGCCGATCCCACCAGCACGACAACCAGAAGGACGTACCGTATATGACGCGGAATCGTTGCGGACTGATTCAGGTCAAACCTTCTGCGTAGCCAGTTCGCAAAATCGGTAATTGGGTTCAGCGGACAGACCCAACTGCAAAATAATCGCTTTCCTGCCAGGGCATACAGCACCGTAATAATGGCGGCGCCAGTCAGCGCAACGGCGGCAGGTAAATGCCCGCTGGCAAGGCTTTGCAACGTTATCAGCGGGTCGGTTAAAGGAATGGTATCCAGCAACAAGCTACTGCTGTAGTTACCGTGCAGAATCCAGACGCCCGCCCACGGGCCACTGAGAAACATTCCCAGCACCAGAAACTGACTTATCCGCCGCAAAATCAGCCAGCGATGGCTGCGCCACCAGCCTTTTTTCGCTCGCGCTTCGCGCCCGGCATCGCGTTTACGATTTGCCATCTTTCCCCTCCAGCCAGCCGAAGCGGTAGTGGTGCCCCAACTCCCCTTTCGCCAGCGACAGCGGCAACACTTTTATCGCCGGTTGTTCCAGCACACAGACTTTTTCGCACTTACCGCAGCCGGTGCAGGCGTCGCTGTGAACGGTGGGAAGAAAGCGCGCATGTTTGCCGGTACGCATATTGCGATCCAGCTCCAGCGTGATCGCCTCATCGATTTTTGGGCACTCGCGATAACAAACGTCGCAGCGCAGTCCCTGGAAGTTAAGGCAGTTCTCCTGGTCCAGCAGTACCGCCAGCCCCATGCGCGCATCGTCAATGGATTCGATCTCTCGATCCAACGCCCCACTGGGGCAAACTTTGGCGCATGGAATGTCTTCACACATTTCGCAGGGAATATCGCGGGCGACAAAGTAAGGCGTACCGGCAGACAAACCCGAAGCCAGCGTCGCCAGCTTCAGGGTGTCATACGGACATGCCTGAACGCACTGCCCGCAGCGCACGCAGGCGCTGGCGAACGCGTCTTCACCCAATGCCCCCGGCGGGCGCAACCGCACGCCCGTTGCGCGAGCGGTTTGCTGCTGTAACCCCAGCGCCACGCCAACGGCAGCCAGCCCGCCTGCCGTGCGAACCATATCGCGCAAAAAGCGGCGGCGGCCATTTTGGGGTTTCGCTGACCGGGACATGGTGTGTTACACCTTCGCCAGTTTGACGGCGCACTTCTTGAAATCCGTCTCTTTAGAGAGCGGGTCCGTCGCATCCAGCGTCAGGTTGTTCACCAGCTGTGCGGCGTCGAAGAACGGCATGTACACCAGTCCCTGCGGCGGACGGTTACGCCCGCGCGTTTCAACAACCGAAATCACTTCCCCACGGCGGGAGATGACTTTGACCTTATCGCCACGGCGCAGGTCGCGCGTTTTCGCGTCCAGCGGATGAATAAAGAGCACCGCTTCCGGGAAGGCGCGATGCAGCTCAGGCACGCGGCGCGTCATGCTGCCGGTGTGCCAGTGCTCCAGTACGCGACCGGTAGAGAGCCACAGGTCATACTCTTTATCCGGCGCTTCCGCGGCGGGTTCAAACGGCAGGGCGAAAATCACCGCTTTGCCGTCCGGCTTACCGTAAAACTTGTAGCCTTCTCCCGCTTTGACATACGGGTCATGGCCTTCGCTGTAACGCCACTGGGTCTCTTTACCATCAACCACCGGCCAGCGCAAACCGCGCGCTTTGTGATAATCATCGAACGGCGCGAGATCGTGGCCGTGTCCGCGACCAAACCAGGCGTACTCTTCAAACAGCCCTTTTTGCAGGTAGAAACCCAGCTCACGGGATTCATCGTTCAGCTGGTCTTCCGCCAGATCGGTCAGCGGGAATTTGCTGACCGCAGGCGTGGCAAACAGAACGTCGTAGAGGGTTTTGCCGCGCAGTTCTGGTTTTTGCGCCAGCAGATCTTCCGGCCAGACCTCTTCCGTTTTGAAACGACGAGCGAATTGCACCAGCTGCCACAGGTCTGATTTCGCTTCACCCGGCGCTTTAATTTGTTGACGCCAGAACTGGGTACGACGCTCAGCGTTACCGTAGGCTCCTTCTTTCTCCACCCACATCGCCGTTGGCAGAATCAGGTCAGCGGCCAGCGCGCTGACGGTCGGGTACGGATCGGAGACGATGACGAAGTTACGCGGATCGCGCCAGCCCGGCATACGCTCTTCATTGATGTTCGGCCCGGCCTGCATGTTGTTGTTGCACATCACCCAGTAGACGTTCAGCTTGCCGTCTTTCAGCGCACGATCCTGCGCTACGGCGTGCAGACCGATTTTCGCCGGGATGGTGCCCGTTGGGATCTGCCAGTGTTTTTCGCAGATATCACGGTGTTTTTCATTAGTGACCACCATGTCCGCAGGCAGGCGGTGGGAGAATGTCCCAACTTCACGCGCCGTACCACAGGCGGAAGGTTGACCGGTCAGGGAGAACGGACCACAGCCTGGCTGGGAGATCTTGCCGGTCAACAGGTGCAGGTTATACACCAGGTTGTTGGCCCATACGCCACGCGTATGCTGGTTAAAGCCCATCGTCCAGTAGGAGATCACTTTTTTCTTCGGATCGGCATACAGCTGCGCCAGCTGCTCCAGCTGATCTTTCGGCACGCCGGTCATTTCTGCGGTTTTCTCCAGCGTGTACTCCGCGACAAACGCTTTGTACTCGTCGAAGCTCATCGGCTCAGAGGCGTCGGAGCCCGGATTCTTCGCCGCTTTTTCCAGCGGATGCGTTGGACGCAGGCCATAACCGATGTCGGTCGTCCCTTTACGCAGGTTGACGTATTTGTTGAAGAAATCCTGATTTATCGCATTATTTTGAATGATGTAATTGGCGATATAGTTGAGGATCACCAGATCGCTTTGCGGCGTAAAGACGATGCCGTTATCCGCCAGCTCAAAGCTACGATGCTGGAAGGTTGAGAGAACCGCGACATTAACGTTCGGATCGGACAGACGGCGGTTGGTGATGCGCGACCACAGGATCGGGTGCATCTCCGCCATGTTAGAGCCCCATAGCACAAAGGCGTCGGCTTGTTCGATATCGTCGTAGCACCCCATCGGCTCATCCATACCAAAAGTACGCATGAAGCCCACCACCGCCGACGCCATGCAGTGGCGCGCGTTCGGGTCGATATTGTTGGAACGGAAACCGGCTTTGAACAGCTTCGCGGCGGCATAACCTTCCCAGACCGTCCACTGCCCGGAACCAAACATACCAATCGCTTCCGGCCCTTTTTCTTTCAGGGAGGCCTTAAATTTCTCTTCCATCACATCGAAGGCCTGATCCCAACTGATTGGGGTAAATTCGCCTTCTTTGTTGTACTGGCCGTCTTTCATGCGCAGCATCGGCTGCGTTAAACGATCTTTGCCATACATGATCTTGGGCAGGAAGTAGCCCTTAATGCAGTTAAGGCCACGGTTGACCGGCGCATCAGGATCGCCCTGACAGGCCACAATACGGCCCTGCTGAGTACCGACCAGCACGCCGCAACCCGTTCCGCAAAAACGGCACGGGGCTTTGTCCCATTTGATGGCTTCCTGCTGACCAACCACTGCGCGGGCGACGCCCGGCACGCTTAGCCCGGCAGCCGCCGCAGCGGCCGCAACGGCGTTAGCTTTCATAAAGCTACGACGACTGAGTTTCATGGTGTTTCCTCACCTTGCTCATCCTGCTGGTGATAAACCAGCGACACCGCCAGCACGCCCGCAACGTTGCGTACCGACTCAATTGTTTGCATCAGCGTTCCGCTGTGTTCTGCTTCCACCACCACGATCAACTGACCGCTGTCGACATCGCTCAGCGCGACTTCACAGCCCGGAAACTGGTGCAATTGCGTGCTGATGTCGGTGATGTGCTGACTTTTGGCCTGGACGACCAGGCTACAGACCTGCCAGTTACTGTGCTGCATGGTTGTACTCCGCATTGATCGCTGATGTCGGGCAAATGGCGACACACGCCCCGCATCCGCTGCATGCCTGATTGTCGAGTTGCGGCTGATAAATGCCTGACAGCGTGGGGCGAAACGTTATCGCCAGTGGTTCGCAGCTATCCTGGCAGCGATGACACTCAACGGACTGATACGCCAGACAATTCTGCCCAATCGTAAAGTTCAGATCCCAGGCCCTGGTGTGGCGCGGAAGGAAGAGTGATTCAGGACAGGCTTGCGCGCAGGCATAACAAAAGCTGCATTCACCCTGCTTAAAATTAACGCCCGGATAGCCGCCCTGCCCCCGCTGTAAAATGTCGGTTTCACATGCCTGAATGCAGGCGTCGCAACGGATGCAGTGCGTCAGGAAGTGTGATTCGTCCCCAGACCAGGGCGGACGGAGCCCACTGTTGGCTTTGCGCCAACTGCCTGTCAGTATTCCTCGACGGGATAGATCAACCATGACATCGCCCTTCCATCACGACGCTCACACCGGAAGGTGAACGACTAAATAAACCGCACTACCACTAAGTCATTATTATGATCGGTAAGATATTTCAGGATGTGTTAGAGGTGCATACCCCGATTGGGGTAAATGCTGTCGCCGGATCAAAAGAGTGTGGGGTTAGCGTATCTGAATGTGCTTTTGTTCACATTTCAAAGGGTTATATCAATAAGTATATAACGAAAGGCTTAATTGGAGAATAATCCTATTTAACGTGTAAGAAATGGAATATATCGCTATCAAACAAGTAAACACTCAATTAACCATCTTAAAATATAAGTAAATTTAGATTAATAGCCAATATGAATGTGTTAACCTGCCGGGAATCGTTCAGAAGACAGAAGAAAGGAAACGCTGTGAACTCGAAAATGAAGACAATTGTACCTGCCGTACTGTTAGCGGCTTTCGCCAGTACCTCCGCATGGGCGGCGACCAGCGATGCCAATACGCAACCTCTGGAAAAAATCGCGCCGTATCCGAAAGCGGAAAAAGGGATGAAGCGCCAGGTTATCCAGCTTACTCCCCAGGAAGATGAGTCTACCCTGAAAGTGGAACTGCTGATCGGCCAGACGCTGGAAGTGGATTGCAACCATCACCGTCTTGGCGGCGAACTGGCGAGCAAAACGCTGGAAGGCTGGGGTTACGACTACTACGTTTTTGATAAAGTGACTTCCCCGGTTTCTACCATGATGGCCTGCCCGGATGGCAAGAAAGAGCAGAAGTTTGTGACGGCCTATCTGGGCGATGCCGGAATGGTGCGTTATAACAGCAAGCTGCCGATCGTGGTGTACACCCCGACTAACGTAGAGGTGAAATACCGTATCTGGAAAGCGGAAGATAAAGTACAAGACGCAGTGGCGCGTTAAGGAACGTTTTGCCGGATGGCGGCGTACCGCCTATCTGGCCTACATAATGCTCGTTGTAGGCCGGATAAGTGCAGCGCCATCCGGCATGCCGCAATACGTTTTTACAGCGCGATATCCGCGACAGCTTTATGCGCTGGCTGCGCTTGAGCCTGCGGCTTAAGCTGCGGTTTTGGCGCTTCATCCACCACCTGCGGCTTGTCATATTTCAGCCCCAGAACGTCGCTGGTGTATTGCAGCTCTTGTTCCGTGGCCTCAATATTGCCATTCAGCTTAGTCCCGTAAGACGGAACAATCGTTTTCAGCTTCGCCTGCCATTCCGGGCTGGCCACTTTCTCTTTAAACACTTTTTCCATCAGATGCAGCATGATCGGCGCAGCAGTGGATGCCCCCGGAGACGCGCCCAGCAGCGCGGCAATCGTACCGTCTTTGTCGCTGACCACTTCAGTGCCCAGACGCAGTACGCCGCCCTTGTCTTCATCACGCTTGATGATCTGCACGCGCTGGCCCGCCTGCCACAAACGCCAGTCTTCTTTCTTCGCCTGCGGATAGTACTCTTTCAGCGCTTCAAAGCGTTCATCATCGCTCAGCATCACCTGGCTAATCAGGTATTTCACCAGATCGAAGTTATCCATCCCTACGTTGACCATCGGCATAAAGTTAGAGGTCGTGGTCGAACTCAGCAGATCCCACAGCGAACCGTTTTTCAGGAACTTCGTGGAGAACGTGGCGAACGGCCCAAACAGCACGACGCGTTTACCATCCAGGATACGGGTATCGATGTGCGGTACGGACATCGGCGGCGCGCCGACCGACGCCTGGCCGTATACCTTCGCCAGGTGGTTGTTAACCACGTCCGGGTTCTCTGAAACCAGGAACTGGCCGCCAACCGGGAATCCCGCGTAATCTTTTGCTTCAGGAATGCCCGTCTCCTGCAACAGCTTCAGCGCCGCGCCGCCCGCACCGATAAAGACAAATTTCGCCTTAATCGCATGTTCTGCTTCACCGTTTTTCAGATCGGCGACGATCACGGTCCAGGAGTTATCCGCGTTACGTTTAAATCCACGGACTTCGGTATTCAGTTGCAGCGCAAAGTTCGGTTTTTTCTGCAACGATGCCACCAGCTGACGCGTGATTTCCCCGTAGTTCACGTCAGTACCAATTTCAGTGCGGGTCGCGGCAACCTTCTGTTTCGGGTCGCGACCTTCCATGACCAGCGGCGCCCACTCTTTAATTTGCGCATGATCTTCGGAGTAACGCATACCGCGGAACAGCGTGCTCTGCTGCAACGCGGTATAGCGGGCGCGCAGGAAATTGACGTTATCATCGCCCCAGACAAAGCTCATGTGCGGAACGGTATTGATAAACGAGTGTGGTTCGTGCAGAACGCCGCTCTGTACCTGATGCGCCCAGAACTGGCGGGAAACCTGGAAGGCTTCGTTAATGTCGACTGCCTTTTCGATGCTGACGGAACCATCGGCTTTTTTCGGCGTGTAGTTCAGTTCCATCAGCGCGGAGTGGCCTGTTCCGGCGTTGTTCCAGCCGTTAGAACTCTCCTGTGCAACCCCATCCAGTCGCTCAACCATGGTCATTGACCACTCCGGTTCCAGCTCCTGCAAATAGGTTCCCAACGTGGCGCTCATGATGCCGCCGCCAATCAACAGTACATCCGTTTCCTGCTCTTCGGTCGCTTTCGCTTTTGCCGCCATCGAGACAGCATTCAGCCCCACAGCCATGGTGAAGAGCATGGCAGTCACTTTTTTCATAATGTTAATGCCTTACTTTTAGTATCGTTTTTTTTGCTTTTTGCAGGTGAAAATCGAGCGGCATCAACGTTAACACTTCAGGTAAAAGATTTAAATATTGTTTATAAATTATATTAAGATTTTAAAAACGTTAGTAATACGTTGAATATTTATAAGGTTATTGACAATTAACGAGACAACAGCATTCCCGCATCGCTAATCGCCATGCTTTTGCTGCTACGGATGATCAGGCGTAATCAGGCGGTTAAAGCAGAAATACCGTCGCCAGCCCCAGAAAAATAAAGAAACCGCCGGTATCGGTAATGGCGGTAATCATCACGCTTGAGCCGACCGCCGGGTCGCGCCCGAGCTTTACCATCGTCATCGGGATGATCACGCCCATCAGCGCCGCCACCAGTAAATTCAGCACCATCGCCAGCGTCATAACGCCGCCAAGGGCGATATCGTCGTAGAGCCACCAGGTCACGCCGCCCATGATGCCGCCCCAGACAAGGCCGTTGACCAGCGCCACCCCCATTTCACGCAAAATGAGAAAGGTCAGGTTGCCGGGCTGAATATTTTGCAGCGCCAGCGCGCGAACAATCATAGTAATGGTTTGATTCCCGGTATTGCCGCCAATCCCGGCGACAATCGGCATGAGAGAAGCCAGCGCCACCAGTTGCGAGATCGTGTGTTCAAAGCCGTCGATCACCCGGGAGGCGATAAACGCCGTACACAGGTTTATCGCCAGCCATGCCCAACGGGTTTTTACCGCTTTGGCGACGGGCGCAAAGACATCTTCTTCGGCGCTCAGGCCCCCCATGCGACGCAGATCGGTGTCGGTTTCTTCGTAGACCACATCAACGATCTCATCAATGGTCAGGCGTCCCATCAGTTTGCCGGAAGGATCGATCACGGCGGCGCTGACCAGGTTGTCACGTTCAAAGGTGCGCGCCGCATTCTCAGAGATATCTTCCGGGGCAAAGGTCAGCGGATCGTCATCCATCACGTCGCTGACTTTACGCTGCACGTCACTGAGCAGAATACGCGTCAGAGACAGCTCGCCGACCAGTATTTTATTCCGGTTCGTTACAAAGAGTTTGTCGGTGTTTTCCGGCATTTTTCCCAGACGGCGTAAATAGCGCTGCACCACCTCCAGCGTCACGTCCGGGCGCACGGTGATGACCTCGAACTCCATGATCGCCCCGACGCGATTCTTCTCGTAGTGCATAACCTGACGGACGCGGGCGCGCTCCTCCGGCGGCAGCGTCGCCAGCAGTCGCCCGGTGAGGTTACGCGGCAGGTGCTGAACGAGATAAATCTGTTCGTCAATGTCGAGGTATTGCAGCGCGTCCAACAGCGCGCGGTCGGTCATTTCATCAATCAGGTCATCCCAGACGTTTTCGGACGCTTCCAGCAGCACTTTGCCGCGTTTTTCATTCTCGACCAGCCGCCATAAGGCATGACGTTCTTCGGAAGGCAGCGCTTCAAGGGTATCCGCCAGGTCCGGCGGCGGCAGGTGAGCCACCAGCGCCCCTACCTCAGCAATATCGTCGGCCAGCGTACCGACATCATATTGCTCAGCCAGGGTGAGCTTGCCTGACAGGGCGGAAATAATCGCTTTATCGGTGGTGAGCAGCCAGATAAGACGCGCACGCTCTTCATCGCGCAGTCTGGCGCTGTTTTTGGTCATTGCGGACATTAATCATAAATCCATGAAATGAGATGCCATTAAGCATGGCGCGAGGTTATGTAAATAACAATAAACGGCGCCGCGAGTGGATAAAAAATCAGCATCATGCAGGGAATGGCAGGCCCGATAAGCGTCGCGCCATCGGGCAATTAAGCCGGATGCGGCTACGCCTTATCCGGCCTACAGGATCAGGCGGTACGCGCAACCGCATCGCGGGAGGCGGCGTCGCGTTCATCGCCGACCAGTTCACTCAACTGCCCGTTACGCATTTCCAGCAGGCGATCGGCGTGAATAAAGTAATGATCGTCATGACTGATCGCAAAGATGGTTTTGCCCATCTCCTGCATCAGCGGCAGCAGCACCTGATAAAATTCACGGCGGAAATGCGGGTCCTGATCGGCGGCCCATTCATCCAGCAGAATGATGTCACGCTCCTCCGCCAGCGCCAGCAGCAACGCCACGCGCTTTTTCTGCCCTTTCGACAGCTTCAGGTTCAGAATCCGGCCATCGCGTAGCTCCAGCTTGTGCGCCATTTTCAGTTGCTCAAGCCACTTTTCCACCAGTTCCGCTTTGGCCGGTTTGCCTTCCGGCCCCAGCAGTTGATCAAACAGCCAGACATCGGTAAACACAGCGGAAAAGAGTTTCCGGTAGTCCTCAGAACGCTCTGCGGAAAGCGTTTTGCCATCCAGTAAAATTTCGCCTGACTGAGGCTGGTACAGCCCCGTCAGCAGCATCGCCAGCGTCGATTTCCCGCTACCATTGCCGCCAATCAGAAACAGCAGTTCCCCGCGCTGGATGGTCAGGTTGATCGGCCCGACTGAAAACGCATTATCCTGATAATGGAAAACGACATTGCGTAACTCCAGCGTTTTCCAGTCAGGAAAGGCGTCAGGACGAGGAAATTCCGCTTTAAACGGCGCCAGCGAAAATTTATTCAGCTTGTTGAAAGCCACCTGCGCGGTGAGCAGCGTCGGCAACGCGCCAACCGCAGAGAGCAGCGGCGTGCGCAGGAACAGCAGCGTCAGCGAATAGGTCGCCGCCACGTTGGTATCCGCCCAGCCCAGGCTGTTCGCCATCCAGAACACCAGACCAATCGCGCCCAGCATCATAATGTTTGACCAGTTAACGGCGCTCAGGTGGAACGTATCGGCGCGAATAATATGGTGGCGATACTCTTTCGCATCCGGGATATACGAATGGTTAAAGATATGTTCCGCGCGCTCACGGTTCAGGGTCAGCTCTTTGCGCCCTTCCAGCACCGTCTGAAAATCCTGATACAGCTTATCTTCCGTTTCGCGCAGCGTCGCCATGTGCTTATACACGCGCGCCACCAGCACAAACCCGCCCCAGATGGTGATTGCCATCCAGATTGCCGTCACCAGCAGCATTTTGGTGGATAACATCGCCAGATACGCGGCGGAACCCACCGTCAGGATGATCCCCTGAACCAGCTCCGGCAGGCGCACGAACGCGATCGTGATGTTGCGGATATCACTGGTTAACCCTGCCAGCAGCGAGGCGCTGCCCAGTTGTTCGATGCGCTCAACCTGCGTGTCCAGAATACGTTTGATAAATTCGCTGCGCAGGCGATAGACAAAATGGTGCCCTAACGCGGTTAAGGCCAGTTGGGAGCCCAGCGTCACCGCCATCAGTAAAAGCAGCAGCGCGAGAAATTCCGGCAGCACCATCAGCGTGGTATCCACCGTTTCGATGAGGCGCTGATTGATAAAGGCAATCAGACCAATCCCCAGCGCAGCGCTGGCGAGGCTGAGCGCCATCACGCTGATAAATGGCCAGCGATACTGCCGCCAGACAAGAAGAAGTAGTTCCATTCATACAACCCGGGCAAGGAATAACAGCCCGCAGTTTAAACATCTCAACGCCGACAGCAATAATAATTCTTATTTTTATTCTTTTTTACCCGCCTGGCGAAACGTCAGGTTGTAACGACAGTCCGCCGTCAGCGGATGAAAGCCCGCTTTAAGCGGTTGTATGCCGTGGTAAAACAGTCGCGATTCACCGCCCCAGACCACCACATCGCCGTGCTCCAGCAAAAGGCGTTTTAACGGATCGTTACGACGCAGGCCGCCAAACTGAAAAATGGCCGGAAGGCCCAAAGAAACCGACACAATCGGCGCGCGCAGATCCGGTTCGTCTTTATCCTGATGCAACGACAACTTTGAGCCGGGCGTATAGCGATTGATAAGACAGGCATCCGGCTGAAAATCAGCATAGCCCGCCGCGATCGCCGCGCGATGGCACAGGCTGGTAAAGACCTCAGGCAGCGGCGGCCAACGCCGCCCGGTTAACGGATCGACGGGAGAATAGAGATATCCGTGCTGATCCGTCGTCCAGCCGAGCTGACCGCAATTTGTCATCGCCACCGACATGGTATAGCCGCCGGGCGTCACCATCTGGCGAAATGGCGACTGCGCGGCGACCGCCGCGATGGCCTCAATCAGCGATGGCGCCTCGCGAAAGGCGAAACGGCGCAAGATAACCGCGCCGGACGCCAGCGGCTCTTGCCAGGGTTCAGCATCCGCAAATAAGTCCAGCATCATTTATCCTCATGTCGCGCCTCTCGTTGCAGAAGCTGCGCCTTGCGCGCCACGCCCCAACGATAACCCGATAGCGCGCCGTCGCCGCGCACCACCCGATGGCACGGGATCACAATCGCCAGTTTATTTGCCCCGCAGGCGCTGGCAACGGCACGAACCGCCTTCGGCTTGCCGATTGCGCTGGCGATCTGCTGATAGCTGACGGTTTCCCCACAGGGAATCGTGCGCAGCGCCTGCCAGACCTGCTGCTGGAACGCGGTGCCCTGAATATCTAACGGCAGTGACAGCGGCATATCGCGTGCATTAATACTGGCGATAACCTGGCGCACGCGCTGCTGGAAAGGGCGATCAGCGGGTTCATCCTGCGCGGCGGGAAACAGTTCATGCAGGCTGGCAATAAGCCCGGCATCATCATCGCCCAGCAAAATCGCGCAGATTCCCCGCTCGCTCTCCGCAACCAGGCAGCGTCCCAGCGCACAATCCGCGAGGGCATAGCGAACGGGGAGATTATCGCCGCCCTTACGAAACTGCTTCGCCGTCATGCCGAGCGTCTCATCCGCTTTGCGATAGTAACTGCCGCTGTCGGGAAAACCGGCGTTCAGGATCGCCTGCGTTACCGTCTCTCCTTTCGCCAGCGCATCGCGCAGACGGCGGGCGCGCCAGGATTGCTGCCAGGCTTTTGGCGTCATTCCCGTCGTGGCTTTGAACAACCGGTGCAGATGAAATGGGCTCATTGCCACCTGCTGCGCCAGGGCGTCCAGCGTGATGGGGGCATCCTGTTCCAGTAAACGACAGGCGTGCGTGATTTTATCCAGCTGATGCTGTCGGGCGTTGTCTTTGTCTGGCTGGCAGCGTTTGCAGGGGCGGAATCCTGCGGCCAGCGCCTGCTCCGCACTGGCAAAGAAACGAACGTTTTGCCGCAACGCGTGTTTTGCCCGACAGGACGGTCGGCAAAAGATGCCGGTGGTCTGTACCGCAAAAACAAACTGACCATCGGCGTCAGGATCGCGATCCAGCACCGACTGCCAGCGCGCATCGTCATTTATGCGTGAGAGATTTTTCATCATGGACTCCTTCATTAAGCATAGTGCTTAGTCTCAGTGTGTCCGTAAGTCAGCGCACGAAAACCCGAAATCTTGCTTTTTAATTTTTATCACTCACGAGGAAGCTTTTGAACTGCGGCGACATCCAGGTTTTAAAACCCTCGCCCTCTTTCATGATCATGTACACCGCCAGCCCTTCCCGGCGCACCACCTCTTTGGCCTTTTCCGTGCCGAGCACCATCAACCCGGTATCCCAGCCGTCCGCTTCCAGCGCCGTCGGGGCGATAACCGTCACAGAGACCAGATTGTGTTCTATGGGACGCCCGGTCTGCGGATCAATGACGTGAGACAGGCGCTTCCCGTCCAGTTCGTAATAGTTACGGTAGCTGCCGGAGGTGCTGATGCCATGCCCGTTAATATCGACAATCGCCTGTACCGCGTTTTCTTGATCGGTCGGTTTTTGGATCGCCACACGCCAGGGTTGCCCCTGCGCATTCATGCCGCGACTGTTCAGGGCGCCGCCGACGGAGACCAGATAGCGGGCAATGCCTTCCTGTTCCATCAAGCGCGCCAGATGATCGGCCGCATACCCTTCCCCCACTGTTGAGAGATCGACGAACAGATCCGGCAGATCTTTTTGCAGATATTGCTGTCGCGCCTGATTGATAACCCGCAGATGTTGCAGCCCGGTCTTTGCTTTTGCGCTGTCAATCTGCGGCTGTGTGGGCACATTAACCGGCTGTTGCTCCGGGCCGAATCCCCACAGATTCACCAGCGGCCCCACGGTGATATCCATCGCGCCGTCGGTTTTCGCGCCAATGCGCAGCGCCGAGGTAATGATATCGGCCATTGCTTCGCTAACCGGCCAGGGAGAAAGACTTTGCGAATGGTTGAAGCGCATCAGCGCCGAGTCATTTTTGTACGTGGACAACAGCTGATCGTCGGCATCAAGCTGCGTCTGAATTCTGTTACGTAATTCCTCAGCACGGCTGGCGTCCACATCCACCACGCTGACCCGCCAGAAGGTGCCCATCGTTTTCCCTTCCAGTACGGTTGCAGCAGGTGACGCTGTATCAGCCGGTTTTGGGGCATCATCGCACCCCACAAAAAAGATCGTCGTGGCCAGCAGCGCTGCCCGACAAAAGGTCATTTCCATACGTGATTATCCTCATGCGAACGCGCGCAAGAGTACACCAAAAATCGCTATTTGTACGCCGTAAAAAACGCATTAAAAAAGGGCCCGCAGGCCCTTTAGTTGACATTGTCCGCAATCAGAACTGGTAAACCAGGCCCAGAGCAACGATGTCATCAGTGCTGATACCCGCGTTACGGGTAAAGGTGTTGTCATCCAGCAGGTTGATTTTGTAATCAACGTAGGTAGACATGTTTTTGTTGAAGTAGTAGGTCGCGCCAACATCAACGTATTTCAGGATATCCTGATCGCCGTAGTTGGTGGTGCCGTTGGAGATGTCCTTACCTTTAGATTGCAGGTAAGCCACGGACGGACGCAGACCGAAGTCGAACTGGTACTGTGCAACCACTTCGAAGTTTTGCGCTTTATCAGCGAAGCCATAAGAGTCGCTACGGCTGTTCTGGGAAGAACCAAAGCGGGTTGCGTTGTAAGTCTGAGAGTACTGCGCTGCCAGGTAAACGTTGTTAGCGTCGTATTTCAGACCACCGGTATAAACGGTCGCACGATCGCCGCTGCCGTATACGCCAGCCGAATTCTGGTCAGCAGTACGTTTGGAAGAGGTGATTGCACCACCAACGCTGAAGCCTTCGCCGATATCATAGGTCAGAGATCCGCCGAAGCCGTCGCCGTTCTGTTTCAGCAGGCTACGACCATCCGCAACGTCGTTTTCACCGCTGGCGCTGCCGTTTTTACCCTGATACTGCAACGCAAAATTCAGACCTTCAACCAGACCGAAGAAGTCAGTATTACGGTAGGTTGCCAGGCCGTTAGCACGCTGCTGCATGAAGTTATCCGCGCCGTAGGTGTCGCCGCCGAATTCCGGCAGAACGTCGGTCCAGGCCGTTACATCGTAGATTACGCCGTAGTTACGACCGTAGTCGAAGGAACCTGCATCGCCAAATTTCACACCAGCAAACGCCACACGGGTCCAGGAGTTGTTAGTGGTTTCAGCGTCGTTACCCTGAATCTGATATTCCCACTGACCGTAGCCGGTGATCTGATCGTTAACCTGGGTTTCGCCTTTGAAGCCGAGACGCATATAGGTCTGATCGCCGTCGTTGCCATCGTCATCAGAGAAATAGTGCAGACCGTCGACTTTACCGAACAGATCCAATTTGTTGCCGTCTTTGTTATAAACTTCAGCCGCATTTGCTGCGCCTGCTACCAGCAGAGCCGGTACCAGGAGGGACAGTACTTTAACTTTCATGTTATTAACCCTCTGTTATATGCCTTTATTTGCTTTTTTATTGCCACTGCATACTGATTAACCCTCTTAACCAGTCGGCAATTTCATTCTCCGCAAAAATGCAGAATAATCCAACACGGATATGATACTAAAATCTTTAAAATGTTTCATTTATCGCCATAGGTGTTTCAAATTATTAATGGCATGGAACTTTTTTAAAAGCAAAAAATGGGACAAATAAGCACGAATCATCAAAACATATTTATTTTTCATTATAATTCAATGCATTACATTCATGAAAATCATAGCACTGAATGATAAAACAAAATCTTCACTCGCAACTAAAATAGTCAGCGCTATCATCATTAACTTTATTTATTACCGTCATTCATTTCTGAATGTCTGTTTACCCCTATTTCAACCGGATGCCTCGCATTCGGTTTTTTTTACCCTTCTTTACACAACTTTTATCTTCTTGTGCTACCGAATTTAAATAATCACAACGGTTTACTACCCCCCTCGTGATAATCACCAGTCATGCCAACAAATAATTTCTTGTTATTTAGTGCTAAATTTTATTTCATTGTGTTTATATTTATACATCTGCGCCAACGCTGTACACGTTTTGCTTAGGGAAACGCCCTCGCGGCGCGGGCAGAAAAATGCAGCATGTCTGATGAGCGAGAGTATGGAAATTCACACAGTACCCTTTATACTGCCCTTTCCTCTTTAGCGTTGTTTTAACAGGTCATAAACACGAATGAGTCAGTCTGATACAACGGTTTCTACCCGATTCTCCCTTCTGCCGGGAAGCATTACCCGTTTCTTCTTATTACTGATCATTGTGTTACTTGTAACGATGGGCGTGATGGTGCAAAGCGCGGTCAACGCCTGGCTGAAAGACAAGAGCTATCAGATTGTCGATATCACCCATGCTATTCATAAGCGCGTAGACACCTGGCGCTACGTGACCTGGCAAATCTATGACAACATTGCCGCAACGGCTAGCCCATCCACGAGCGAGGGTTTGCAGGAAACGCGTCTGAAACAAGACGTCTACTACCTTGAAAAACCGCGCCGTAAGACCGAAGCGCTTATTTTTGGCTCGCATGACAGCTCAACGCTGGAAATGACCCAGCGGATTTCCACCTATCTTGATACGCTGTGGGGCGCGGAGAACGTGCCCTGGTCGATGTATTATCTGAACGGGCAGGACAACAGCCTGATTCTCATCTCCACCCTGCCGCTCAAGGATCTCTCCTCCGGCTTTAAAGAGTCTGCGATTGGCAATATTGTCGATTCCCGTCGGGCGGAGATGCTGCAACAGGCGAATGCGCTGGATGAACGCGAAAGCTTCTCTTCGTTACGTCGTCTGGCGTGGCAAAACGGCCATTACTTTACGCTGCGCACCACTTTTAATCAGCCGGGGCATCTGGCAACGGTTGTGGCGTTCGATTTGCCGATCAACGACCTGATCCCGCCGGGAATGCCGCTGGACAGCTTCCGCCTGGAACCCGACTCCTCAACCACGACGGTACGTAATACGGAGAAAGAGTCTCCAGACAGCGTCAGCATCAGCTTCAACAGCGCCAAAATTGAGATTTCTTCCGCACTGAACTCAACCGATATGCGGCTGGTCTGGCAGGTTCCTTTCGGCACGCTATTGCTTGATACGCTGCAAAATATCCTGCTGCCGTTACTGTTGAATATCGGCTTGCTTGCGCTGGCGCTGTTTGGCTACACCACCTTCCGCCACCAGCCTGGCCGTTCAACGGAAGTGGCGACAAGCAATACCGCAAATAATGAACTGCGTATTCTGCGCGCGATTAATGAAGAGATCGTCTCCCTGCTGCCGCTGGGGCTGCTGGTGCATGACCAGGAGGCCAATCGCACCGTCATCAGCAATAAAATCGCCGACCATTTGCTGCCGCATTTAAATCTGCAAAACATCACCAGCATGGCGGAGCAGCATCAGGGCATCATTCAGGCGACGATCAATAACGAGTTGTATGAAATTCGCCTGTTCCGCAGCCAGGTCGCCCCTCGCACGCAGATCTTTATTATTCGCGATCAGGACCGGGAAGTGCTGGTGAACAAGAAGCTCAGGCAGGCGCAGCGTCTGTATGAGAAAAACCAGCAGGGCCGCGCCGCGTTTATGCAAAATATTGGCAATGCCCTGAAAGAACCCGTGCGGATACTGGCGATCAACGCCGCTGCCGCAGACACGCCGGAAAGCCAGAAGCTGGCGAACCAGGCGGATGTTCTGGTGCGTATGATAGATGAAATTCAGCTGGCGAATATTCTGGAGAATGATACCTGGAAAAGCGAGCCGACGCTGTTCTCCATTCAGGATCTGATTGACGAAGTGGTACCGGACGTTCTGCCTGCGATTAAGCGCAAGGGTCTGCAACTGCTGATCAAAAACCACCTTAGCGCCAACGATGAACGCCGTGGAGACCGTGACGCCCTGCGCCGCATTCTGCTGTTGCTGATCCAGTACGCGGTCACGACCACGCAGATTGGGAAAATCACGCTGGAAGTCGATCAGGATGAGTCGGCTGAAGAACGCCTGACCTTCCGCATTCTGGATACCGGTGAAGGCGTGACGCTCAATGAGATCGACAATCTCCATTTCCCGTATATCAATGAAACGCAAAGCGACCGCTACGGGAAAGCGAATCCGTTAACCTTCTGGTTGTGCGATCAGCTGGCGCGTAAGCTCGGCGGGCATCTGAATATTAAAGCACGCGATGCGCTGGGGACGCGCTATACCGTACATGTTAAAATGACCCCGCATGACCAGCATGTAAATGATGAAGAGCGCTTGCTGGATGACGTTTGCGTAATGGTTGACGTCACCTCTAATGACGTGCGCAATATTGTGTTGCGTCAGTTGGAAAACTGGGGAGCCACCTGCATCACGCCGGATGATCGGCAAATAAGTCAAGAATATGATCTCTTTTTAACTGATAATCCGTCTAATCTTACTGCCTCCGGCTTGCTTTTAAGCGATGATGAGTCAGGCGTGCGGAAAATGGGTCCTGGCCAACTGCGCGTCAACTTTAATATGAGCAACGCTATGCAGGAAGCTGTACTACAACTGATAGAAGAGCAACTGGCGCAGGAAGAGATTCCAGAGTCGCCCCTCGGCGGAGATGAAAACGCCGAACTTCATGCCAGCGGTTATTACGCGCTCTTTGTAGACACAGTACCGGATGATGTTAAGAGGTTGTATACTGAGGCAGCGACCAGTGATTTCGCTGCGCTGGCGCAGACAGCCCACCGCCTGAAAGGCGTGTTTGCTATGCTTAATCTGGTACCCGGCAAGCAGTTATGTGAAACGCTGGAACATCTTATTCGTGAGAAAGATGCTCCAGGTATAGAAAAATACATCAGCGACATTGACAGCTACGTCAAGAGCTTGCTGTAGCAAGGTAGCCCAATACATGAACAATATGAACGTAATTATTGCCGATGACCATCCGATTGTACTGTTCGGTATTCGCAAATCACTTGAACAAATCGAGTGGGTGAATGTTGTCGGCGAGTTTGAAGATTCCACAGCACTGATCAACAACCTGCCTAAATTAGATGCGCATGTGTTGATTACCGACCTCTCCATGCCGGGAGATAAATACGGTGACGGGATTACCCTCATCAAATACATTAAACGTCATTTCCCGAGCCTGTCGATCATCGTTCTGACGATGAACAACAACCCGGCAATTCTGAGCGCGGTGCTGGATCTCGACATTGAGGGGATTGTGCTGAAACAAGGCGCGCCGACTGACTTGCCTAAAGCGCTGGCCGCGCTGCAAAAGGGCAAGAAGTTTACCCCGGAAAGCGTCTCCCGCCTGCTGGAGAAAATCAGCGCGGGCGGTTATGGCGACAAACGTCTGTCCCCGAAAGAGAGTGAAGTCCTGCGTCTGTTCGCAGAAGGTTTCCTGGTGACGGAAATCGCCAAGAAACTGAACCGCAGCATTAAGACCATCAGTAGCCAGAAAAAATCGGCGATGATGAAGCTGGGCGTCGAAAACGATATCGCGCTGCTGAATTACCTCTCTTCCGTCACGCTGAGCCCGGCGGACAAAGACTGATCAAACGTCAGGTGCCTGATGGCGTTGCGCTTATCAGGCCGACGTTGATGACCGCAGTAGGCCGGAGAAGGCGAAACCGCCATCCGGCCTTTTTTATGCCCGCGTCTTTCTCACCCGCTCCGCATACACCGCCAGCGTCTGCTTAAGCACATCTAACGTCACCGGCTTGGACAGGCAGCTATCCATACCGGACTCCAGACAACGCTGTTTCTCTTCCGCTAGCGCGTTAGCCGTGACGCCAACCACCGGCAACGTCAACCCTAGCTGGCGAATGCGCTGCGTCAGACGGTAGCCGTCCATATTCGGCATGTTGACGTCGCTCAGCACGATATCAATATGGTTTTTACTCAGCACGTTCAACGCATCGACGCCGTCATTCGCGGTCTTGCATTGATACCCCAGCGATCCCAACTGATCGGCCAGCAAACGACGGTTGATCGGATGATCGTCCACCACGAGGATCATCATGTCGTCATTCGTCGCGTCGGTTTTATCCGGCGCAGGCAGCGCCGTTGCAAGCGCGTCGTTATCAAGCTCAATACTGTAAATCCGCGCCAGCAGCGCAGGCAATTCATGCGGCGACGCCACGCTGTGTACCCACTCGCCCGGCGCTCTTTCCTGCGGAATACCAATATGGCGGCGGCTGAAAACAACCGCCGCACGCCCCTGCCATGCCAGCTCCAGCACATCGTCCGTAATCAGAATATCTTCCGGCGCCGGTTTTTGCCCTTCGTAACGAAGCACATCGACACCGCTTCGCGCCAGGCTGGACTCAATAAAATGACACAGCGACGCGTTGCGTACCGCCAGCCAGCAACGCGTTTGAGCCAGCCCTTCGACGCCTTTTTTCTGCGGGTACTGCGCGCCATAAAGTGGAATGCGTAACGTAAACTGGCTGCCCATCCCGGGCTCTGAATCGACGGAGATATCCCCATCCATCATGCTGATCAGTTTTTCACAAATCGCCAACCCCAGGCCGGTTCCTTGGAAATTACGCTGCACGCCGGTTCCCACCTGGAAGAAAGGATCGAACAAACGCACAACCTCTTTCGCCGGAATCCCCACGCCGGTATCGCGTACCTGAATACTGAGATAATCGCCATCACACTGCACATGCAGCACAATACAACCGGTATCGGTAAATTTGATGGCGTTACTCAGCAGGTTAGAAATCACCTGTTGCAGACGCATCGGGTCGCCGTTCAGCGCAACCGGTACATCCGGTTCAATAAAGCAGTACAGGCCAAGCTGTTTTCTCACCACCAGCGGTAAATAGTTGGCCGTAATGTGGTTCATCACCTCACGCGGCGAGAACTCACGCGGTTCAATCTTCAACTGCTCGGATTCGATTTTTGAGAAGTCGAGAATATCGCTGATGATTTTCAGCAGCAGGCTGGAGGAGTTGTTCATCGCCGTAACCAGCCTGTCGACCCCTTTCGGCAGCGCTTTGGTTTGCAGCAGATCGAGGTTACCGATAATCCCGTACAGCGGCGTGCGCAGCTCGTGGCTCACGGTCGCAAGGAACATTGATTTGGACTGGCTCGCCTGCTCCGCCGCCTGCGCCATCTCCTGCAACGACTCTTCCATTTTGACGCGCGCGCTCACATCCACCAGCACGCAAATCGCCACGTTTTCATTGCGATAGCGCGAATGGACAAAGCTGATTTGCAGATTGGTATTGTTGCTGGTCAACACATCGACGAAGTTAACCTGCTGACCACAGATAATTTGCGTCAGCCTTTGCCGGTCCTCATGGGTGAGCATATTGAGGTAGGTATGCGCCAGTTCATTACTGAGAATATTGACCCCGTCAATGGTGCGCAGGATGCAGATCCCCACCGGCGCGGAAGCGACGATTTTCCGGTTAAACTGCTCATGCTCTTCCAGCCGCTGAGCATCGCTTTCCGCCGGAATAAAGATACGCCGTTCATACATGCGCGCCAGCGTGAACAAGGCGGCGCCCACCAGCACATTCAGCAGAATAGCATTCAGAATCAGCATTCGAATATGCTCCAGCACCAGATCGACCGGTACGGAGTAGACAATGCTGAGCGACGATGGCGGCAGGCTTTTCTTCAGAACCAGCTCACGGAACCCTGGCGTATAGCCAAACCAGGAGCGCTCCTGCATCCAGCGAGGTTCCGGCCTGATATTGCTTTCCGGCCCGGTTAGCGAAATCAGCGGATGACCATTTTCATCGAGGATCGTCACCCCCATAGGCAAACTTCCCGGCGTGAAAAAGTTCTCCATCCGAATGGACTGCTCGACGCCCAGCAGCGCCTGCAAGCGGTTGGCCAGATAAACCGGCGTCAGGGCATAAAAATAGCCGATGCCGGGGCGCGGCCCCTGGCTAATCCAGAAAAGGTTATTCCCGCTCTCTTCCTGCGGGGCATTGCGGTACTTAACAATGCGCTCATGCAGCGTTTTCAGCGCATTATCACGTTCGACCGGCATATCGCGCAGGCCGAAATTCGCCATACAGAGATTGTCGCTGCCAATCAGGAAAACACGATTCAGATCGTAGGCCGCAGAAAAATTGTCGCGCCAGTAGCGCATAAACCAGGCCAGCGACTCCAGCGACCCGCGCCAGGCATTCCCCATCGCCGCACAGTCGGAGTCGGCAAACAGCGGCTCAAAATTGGGCACCACGGTTTTATCGTCGCGCGCCCGGCTGGACATCACGCCGTTTTCCGCCGTTAAGCGATTCTCGGCAATGTATTTAAGTTCTTTCATTACGTCAGACGTGCGCTGAATATAGCGCTGCGCCTGGTCGGAACTGAGATTGAATTCCTGACGGATTTCAGACTCTCTCTGATGCAGCGCATTGACGATGTAAAACACCGAAGCAAAAGCGATCAGCAGCCAGATCAGTAACGCCAACGCTCTGAACAGGTAGCGCGAAACTTTCAGGGTTGTACGAAAGGAAGCAAGGTATTTCAAAGGGGCGAAGCTCCGCCTCAGGCGATAAATAGAGTGTGGTTAAGGTAGCGGTAAATGCCCGGCGTCGCAATGCCCTCTCTTTGCGGGAATATGATATACCGCTGAGAAACCTGCGCCTCAACCCCCGATAATTGGCGTTTGCCTGATAAAGACCACACGGATGTCAGCATGCGCTACCTGAGACGGCTTTACCCGCGACGCTTACGCAATCAAATGATACTGATGGCTATCCTGATGGTCATCGTGCCGACGCTCTCTATTGGTTATATCGTAGAAACCGAAGGCCGATCAGCGGTCTTATCTGAAAAAGAGAAAAAATTATCGGCTGTCGTGCATCTGCTTGATGAAGCGCTGGGCGACAGCTTCACCCAGCAGGAAAATCTGCCGCGCGATGAGCGTATCCGCGCGATGAATGCGCAGTTATCACCGGTCACTGAGCGTATCACCCGCGCGTTTCCGGGAATTGGCGCGGGCTATTACAATAAGGCGCTGGACGCCATTATCACCTACGCTCCTTCGGCACTGTATCAGAACAACGTCGGGGTCACTATCGCTCCCGATCATCCTGGCCGGGAGGTCATGAGTACCAACGCCCCGGTGGTATTTTCAGGCCGGCAGGTGCGCGGCGATATCCTCAACTCAATGATTCCGATAGCGCGGCATGGCGAGGTCATTGGTTATATCTGGGCGAATGAGTTGACCGAAGATATTCGCCGACAGGCCTGGAAAATGGATGTTCGTATTATTGCCGTTCTGGCGGCGGGGCTTATCAGCAGCCTGTTACTGATCATTCTCTTCTCACGCCGCCTGAGCGCCAATATCGATATCATTACTGAAGGCTTGCCTACTCTTGCGCAGAAAACGCCGGCCCAGTTACCCGATCTCCCCGGTGAACTGGGGCAAATCAGCCGCAGCGTCAACGCTCTGGCGCAGACACTGCGGGAAACCAAGACGCTGAACGATCTGATTATTGAGAACGCCGCCGATGGGGTTATCGCAATCGACAGACAAGGTAATGTCACCACGATGAATCCTGCCGCAGAGACCATCACGGGTTATACGCTGCATGAACTGGCCGGGCGCCCCTACTCAACGCTGTTCGCCGATCCTCATTTTTCCAGCCCTGTGCTTGACACTCTGGAGAACGGCACTGAACATCTGGCTCAGGAAGTCAGCTTCCCCGCGCGTGACCGGACAATTGAACTCAGCGTCACCACCAGTCGCATTCATAACGCTGACGGTGAGTTGATTGGCGCGCTGGTGATGTTTTCCGATTTAACCGCCCGTAAAGAGGCGCAGCGCCGTCTGGCGCAAACGGAGAGACTCGCCACGCTGGGTGAACTGATGGCAGGCGTGGCGCATGAAGTGCGCAACCCGCTCACCGCCATCCGGGGTTATGTGCAGATTATTCGCCAGCAAATCAATCTGCCTGTCCATCAGGAGTACCTGTCCGTCGTACTGAAAGAAATTGATTCTATTAATAAAGTCATCCAGCAACTATTGGACTTCTCCCGACCGCGACAAAGTCAGTGGCAGCAGGTATCCATTAATACACTGATCGAGGAGGCGTTGATCCTGGTGCAGACTTCCGGGGTGCAGGCGCGAATCAACTTCAACACGGAATTCAACGCCGCATTGCCCACGATCGTCGCCGATCGCGAACTGCTCAAACAGGTGCTCCTGAACATGCTTATCAACGCGGTGCAGGCGATAGGCGCGCGCGGCGAAATTCGTATCCGAACCTGGCGCTACACGACCACGCATCTGGCGATCGCCATTGAAGATAATGGCTGCGGTATTGACGTCGCTTTGCAGAAAAAAATCTTTGATCCGTTCTTCACCACCAAAGCGTCAGGAACCGGCCTCGGGCTGGCGTTAAGTCAGCGCATCATCAATGCGCATCAGGGCGACATATACGTTACCAGTATGCCCGGATGCGGCGCGACCTTTACCCTTATTTTACCGATTAACCCGCAGGAAACCTCGTCAGAATGAAAACTCGCTACCGTATTCTCATCGTTGATGACGAAGATAATGTTCGCCGTATGCTCGCCACCGCGTTTTCGCTGCAAGGGCATGAAACCCAGTGCGCCAGTAACGGTCAGACAGCGCTGCAACATTTTGCCGACACGCCGCCCGACGTGGTGCTGATGGACATCCGCATGCCGGAGATGAACGGCATTGAAGCGCTGAAAGTGATGCGCGCACAGCATCCACGGGTCCCCATTATTCTGATGACAGCCTACGCTGAAGTGGAAACCGCCGTAGAAGCACTGCGCAGCGGCGCATTTGATTATGTGATTAAACCGTTCGACCTCGATGAACTGAACTTATTGATTCAGCGGGCCTTGCAGCTCCAGGCCATGAAACAGGAGATCCGCAGCCTGCATCAGGCGCTGAGCACCAGCTGGCAATGGGGACATATCCTGACCAACAGTCCGGGGATGATGGATATCTGCAAAGATACCGCGAAAATCGCGCTTTCCCAGGCCAACGTGCTCATTAGCGGCGAAAGCGGCACTGGAAAAGAGTTGATCGCCCGCGCCATTCACTATAACTCACGCCGGGCAAACGGCCCCTTCATCAAGATTAACTGTGCGGCGCTGCCAGAATCACTGCTGGAAAGCGAACTGTTCGGCCACGAAAAAGGGGCGTTTACCGGCGCACAAACGCGACGCCAGGGGCTGTTTGAGCGCGCTCATCAGGGAACGCTGCTGCTGGACGAAATAGGCGAAATGCCACTGGTGTTACAGGCTAAGCTGCTGCGAATCCTCCAGGAGAGGGAGTTTGAACGCATTGGCGGGCATCAAACCATTCAGGTTGATATCCGCATTGTCGCCGCCACCAACCGGAATTTGCAGGAAATGGTGAAAGAAGGCACCTTTCGTGAAGATCTGTTTTATCGGCTGAATGTGATTCATCTGACGCTTCCTCCTTTGCGTGAGCGGCGGGAAGATATCCCCCTGTTGGCCAACCACTTTTTGCAGAAATTCAGCTCAGAAAACCAGCGGGATATTATTGAAATCGACCCTTCCGCCATGTCACTCCTCACCGCCTGGCCGTGGCCTGGTAATATCCGCGAATTATCCAATGTGATTGAGCGCGCGGTAGTGATGAACACCGGGGCGGTGATTTTTGCCGAAGACCTCCCTACCCAGTTCCGCCAGTCGGTGAGTCACGCCAGCGGAATAAAGCCAGCCCAACCCGGTGAACGGAACCTGAAAGAAGAGATTAAACGCGAAGAACGCCGAATCATTATGGAAGTTCTGGAGCAGCAGGAGGGAAACCGCACGCGCACCGCGTTAATGCTGGGCATCAGCCGACGCGCGTTGATGTACAAATTGCAGGAGTACGGCATCGATCCGGCAGGCCTCTGATACCAGAAGTTGCTATGCAGAATTTTGCACAGTGCGCAAAATTCTGCATAGCGCCTCACGCCCTCTCATCCCCCTTCCGTGAAAATTAATTTTTATATTCATCAGGTTAACCCTTCTCTTCCCGGTTTATTAATCCTGGCATCCCGCTTGCTATTCCCTTTGCGTACCCAAAATGGAGTATGCAAAAGGGAAACATAATGAAAACAAAACTGATTACCTTACAGAACGCCTCAGGCTTCTTTCGTGACGGCATGACCATCATGGTTGGCGGTTTTATGGGGGTAGGCACCCCGCCCCGCCTTGTTGAAGCCTTACTTGAATCCGGTGTCAGGGACCTGACGTTGATCGCCAACGATACCGCATTTGTCGATACCGGCATCGGCCCGCTTATTGTAAATGGCCGGGTGCGCAAGGTCATCGCCTCCCATATCGGCACCAACCCGGAAACGGGTCGGCGAATGATTGCCAAAGAGATGGAGGTTCAACTGGTTCCGCAAGGCACCCTGATTGAACAAATCCGCTGCGGCGGCGCCGGGCTGGGCGGTTTTCTGACCCCGACTGGCGTCGGCACCGTGGTTGAAGAGGGAAAGCAAACGCTTCAGCTCGATGGCAGAACCTGGCTGCTGGAGCGTCCACTGCGTGCAGATCTGGCGCTTATTCGAGCCCACTGCGCCGACCCGCTTGGTAACCTGACCTACCAGCTCAGTGCCCGTAATTTTAACCCCCTCATTGCTCTCGCCGCAGACATCACCCTGGTTGAGCCTGACGAAATGGTTGAAACAGGCGATCTACTGCCTGACCAGATTGTCACCCCCGGCGCCGTTATCGACCACATCGTTATTCCACAGGAGAGCAAATAATGGATGCTAAACAACGTATTGCGCGCCGCGTGGCGCAAGAGCTGCATGATGGCGACGTGGTTAACCTGGGAATTGGTTTGCCGACGATGGTCGCAAACTACCTGCCGGATGACATTCACATCACCCTGCAATCTGAGAACGGCTTTCTGGGACTGGGGCCGGTCACGACGGCCCACCCGGATCTGGTGAACGCTGGCGGTCAACCCTGTGGCATTTTGCCCGGCGCGGCAATGTTCGACAGCGCCATGTCGTTCGCATTGATTCGCGGGGGCCATGTTGACGCCTGCGTACTCGGCGGGCTACAGGTGGATGAGCAGGCAAACCTCGCCAACTGGGTGGTTCCCGGCAAAATGGTTCCCGGCATGGGGGGCGCAATGGATCTGGTCACCGGCGCGCGCAAAGTGATCATTGCAATGGAACATTGCGCGAAAGACGGCTCGGCGAAAATTCTGCGCCAGTGCACCATGCCGCTCACCGCCCAGCACGCGGTGCATATGCTGGTTACCGAACTGGCTGTATTTCGCTTTATCGACGGCAAGATGTGGCTGACAGAAATCGCCGAAGGGTGTGATTTGGAAACCCTGCGGGCAAAAACTGAAGCGCACTTTGAGGTTGCGGCCGATCTGGTCATTCAGAGAGGTGACGCATGATTGGGCGTATTTCACGCTTTATGACGCGGGTCGTCAGCCGCTGGCTTCCTGATCCGCTGATCTTCGCAATGCTGTTAACCCTGCTGACGTTCGGGATCGCTCTCTGGCTGACGCCGCAAACGCCGGTCAGTATGGTGAGGTTCTGGGGCGACGGCTTCTGGAACCTGCTGGCTTTCGGTATGCAAATGGCGCTGATTATCGTGACGGGCCACGCCCTGGCCAGTTCCGGCCCGGTTAAAAGCCTGTTGCGTACCGCCGCTTCAGCCGCTAAGACGCCCGCCCAGGGCGTCATGCTGGTGACCTTCTTTGGCTCGGTCGCCTGCGTGATCAACTGGGGCTTTGGTCTGGTGGTCGGCGCAATGTTTGCCCGTGAAGTGGCCCGTCGCGTGCCGGGTTCCGATTATCCGCTGCTTATCGCCTGCGCCTATATCGGTTTTCTCACCTGGGGCGGCGGCTTCTCTGGCTCTATGCCCCTGCTGGCCGCAACGCCAGGCAACCCGGTAGAACACGTCGCGGGGTTGATTCCGGTTAGCGATACTCTGTTCACCGGGTTCAATATTTTCATCACGCTCGGCCTCATCGTGGTGATGCCGTTTATTACCCGGATGATGACGCCAAAACCCTCCGACGTGGTCAGCATCGATCCGAAACTGCTGCTGGAAGAGGCTGATTTTCAGAAGAAATTGCCGGCTGACGCGCCACCGTCGGAAAAACTGGAAGAGAGCCGCATTCTCGCGCTGATCATTGGCGCATTAGGGATTGCCTATCTGGGGCTTTACTTCGCCGAGAAGGGATTCAACATCACCATCAATACCGTCAATCTGATGTTTATGATCGCCGGTCTGCTGCTGCACAAAACGCCAATGGCCTACATGCGCGCCATCAGCGCCGCAGCGCGCAGTACCGCCGGTATTCTGGTGCAGTTCCCCTTCTACGCCGGGATCCAACTGATGATGGAACACTCCGGCCTCGGTGGCCTTATCACTGAATTCTTCATCAACGTCGCCAACAAAGACACCTTCCCGGTGATGACCTTTTTCAGCTCTGCGCTGATTAACTTTGCCGTGCCATCAGGTGGCGGCCACTGGGTTATCCAGGGGCCATTTGTCATGCCTGCGGCTCAGGCGCTGGGGGCGGATCTCGGCAAGTCAGTCATGGCAATCGCCTACGGTGAACAGTGGATGAATATGGCGCAGCCATTCTGGGCGCTGCCCGCCCTGGCAATCGCCGGACTCGGGGTACGCGACATTATGGGCTACTGCATCACCGCCCTGCTCTTCTCCGGGATCATTTTTGTCATCGGTTTGACCTTTTTCTGACGGCAACCACGCACTTTTAAGGAACAGAAGATGAAAAACTGTGTCATCGTCAGCGCGGCGCGTACCGCAATCGGCAGTTTTAACGGCGCACTGGCAACCACCAGCGCCATCGACCTTGGCGCCACCGTGATTAAAGCGGCGCTTGAACGCGCGCAGCTCGACCCGCAACGGGTGGATGAAGTGATTATGGGCAATGTGCTACAGGCTGGTCTTGGGCAAAACCCGGCGCGTCAGGCACTGCTCAAAAGCGGCCTCGCAGAGACGGTCTGCGGCTTTACCGTTAACAAAGTATGCGGCTCCGGCCTCAAAAGCGTGGCGCTTGCCGCACAGGCGATTCAGGCCGGACAGGCACAGGCGATTGTCGCAGGCGGTATGGAAAATATGAGCCAGGCGCCGTATCTGCTGGATGCCAAAGCCCGCTGGGGCTATCGCCTTGGCGACGGACAGCTCTCCGATGTGATCCTGCGCGACGGTCTGATCTGCGCCACTCACGGCTACCATATGGGGATCACGGCAGAAAACGTCGCCCGGGAATACGGCATCAGCCGGGAGATGCAGGATGAGCTGGCGCTGCTCTCACAGCGCAAAGCCGTTGCCGCTATTGATTCCGGCGCATTCCAGGCCGAAATTGTGCCGGTTAGCGTCACATCCCGTAAGAAAACCGTGGTGTTTGAGCGCGACGAGTTTCCGAAAGCCGATTCAACGGCGGAAGGTCTTGCAGCATTACGCCCGGCCTTCGACAAGGCGGGTACGGTAACGGCAGGAAACGCCTCTGGGATCAATGACGGCGCAGCAGCGCTGGTAGTGATGGAAGAATCCGCAGCGCTGGCGGCGGGCCTGACCCCACTGGCTCGTATCAAAGCCTATGCCAGCGGCGGCGTCGCCCCGGCGTTAATGGGGATGGGGCCGGTTCCCGCCACGCAGAAGGCGCTGCAACTGAGCGGTTTAACGCTTTCGGATATCGATCTGATCGAAGCCAACGAGGCGTTTGCCGCACAGTTCCTTGCCGTAGGTAAGACGCTCGGTTTTGATCCGCAGAAGGTGAACGTCAACGGTGGGGCTATCGCCCTGGGACACCCCATCGGCGCCAGCGGCGCGCGTATTCTGGTGACGCTGCTGCACGCCCTCTCTGCACACGATAAAACGCTCGGGCTGGCCACGCTCTGCATCGGCGGCGGTCAGGGTATTGCGATGATAGTGGAAAGGATGAATTAAGGATTTGCGCCTTTGCCGGGTGGCGGCCTGATAAGGCGTTTACGCCGCCATCCGGCAAAAAAAAGGAGGCGCAATGGCCTCCTTTCACACACGATTTACAACGCCGAATTACTCGTCAGCGTCATCCGCTGCATCGTCATCGGTTTCCGCTTCCGGGGCGATATCCTCGTCCCCTTCCGCTACGCTGCCGTCGATGGAGTCGAGTTCCTCATCATCCACCGGCTCAGCAACACGTTGCAGACCCACCACGTTTTCATCTTCCGCCGTGCGGATGAGGATTACGCCCTGGGTGTTACGGCCAACGACGCTGATTTCCGATACGCGGGTACGAACCAGCGTACCGGCATCGGTGATCATCATGATCTGGTCGGCATCATCCACCTGTACCGCGCCAACAACGGAACCGTTGCGCTCGGTGACTTTAATGGAGATAACGCCCTGCGTGCCACGAGACTTGGTTGGGTATTCGCCTTCCGCCGTACGTTTACCGTAACCATTCTGCGTCACGGTCAGGATAGCGCCTTCACCACGCGGAATAATCAGGGAAACGACGCTGTCTTCGCCCGCCAGTTTGATGCCACGTACGCCGGTCGCGGTACGACCCATCGCACGAACGGCATCTTCTTTAAAGCGCACCACTTTACCGGCAGCGGAGAACAGCATGACTTCGTCGGAACCGGAGGTCAGATCCACGCCGATCAGCTCGTCGCCTTCGTTCAGGTTCACCGCGATGATACCGGCGGAACGCGGACGGCTGAACTCGGTCAGCGCCGTTTTCTTCACCGTACCGCTGGCGGTCGCCATAAAGACGTTAACGCCCTCTTCGTACTCGCGTACCGGCAGAATGGCGGTGATACGTTCATCGGCTTCCAGCGGCAGCAGGTTGACGATCGGACGGCCACGCGCGCCACGGCTCGCTTCCGGCAACTGATAGACCTTCATCCAGTACAGACGGCCACGGCTGGAGAAGCAGAGGATCGTGTCGTGGGTGTTAGCCACCAGCAGACGGTCGATAAAGTCTTCTTCTTTTATACGCGCGGCAGATTTACCTTTCCCGCCACGACGTTGCGCTTCGTAATCGGTCAGCGGCTGATATTTGACGTAACCCTGGTGAGACAGCGTTACAACCACATCTTCCTGGCTGATCAGATCTTCGATATTAATATCGGCGCTGTTAGCGGTGATTTCAGTGCGACGCTCATCGCCAAACTGATCGCGGATCAGTTCCATCTCTTCGCGAATCACTTCCATCAGACGATCGGCGCTGCCCAGAATGTGCAGCAGTTCTGCGATCTGTTCCAGCAGCTCTTTGTACTCGTCGAGCAGTTTTTCATGCTCCAGGCCGGTCAGTTTCTGCAAGCGCAGATCCAGAATCGCCTGTGCCTGTTGTTCAGTCAGGTAATACTGACCATCACGCACGCCAAACTCCGGCTCCAGCCACTCAGGACGGGCAGCATCATCACCGGCGCGTTCCAGCATAGACGCCACGTTGCCCAGATCCCATGAACGGGAGATTAACGCCGCTTTTGCCTCTGCCGGCGTTGGCGCACGGCGGATCATCTCGATGATCGGATCGATGTTCGCCAGCGCAATCGCCAACGCTTCAAGGATATGCGCGCGATCGCGGGCTTTACGCAGTTCGAAAATAGTACGGCGCGTCACCACTTCGCGGCGGTGACGCACGAACGCGGAAATGATCTCTTTCAGGTTCATGATCTTCGGCTGGCCGTGGTGCAGCGCAACCATGTTGATACCGAAAGAAACCTGCAACTGGGTCTGGGAATAAAGGTTGTTAAGCACCACTTCCCCGACGGCATCGCGTTTCACTTCAATCACGATGCGCATCCCGTCTTTATCAGACTCGTCGCGCAGCGCGCTGATGCCTTCAACGCGTTTGTCTTTCACCAGTTCAGCGATTTTCTCGATCAGGCGCGCTTTGTTCACCTGGTACGGAATTTCATGAACGATGATGGTTTCGCGGCCGGTTTTCGCATCAGCTTCCACTTCCGCGCGAGCGCGAATGTACACTTTCCCGCGACCGGTACGATAGGCTTCTTCAATACCTCGACGACCGTTGATGATCGCGGCGGTCGGGAAGTCCGGGCCAGGAATGTATTCCATCAGCCCTTCAATGCTGATGTCTTCATCATCGATATACGCCAGGCAACCGTTGATCACTTCCTTCAGGTTGTGCGGCGGGATGTTGGTGGCCATACCTACCGCGATACCGGACGAGCCGTTTACCAGCAGGTTAGGAATTTTGGTCGGCATGACGTCAGGAATTTTTTCCGTACCGTCATAGTTGTCAACGAAATCCACCGTCTCTTTTTCGAGATCGGCCATCAGTTCATGGGCAATCTTCGCCAGACGGATTTCCGTATAACGCATTGCCGCGGCAGAGTCGCCGTCGATAGAACCAAAGTTGCCCTGACCATCCACCAGCATGTAACGCAGCGAGAAAGGCTGCGCCATACGGACGATAGTGTCGTACACCGCGAAATCACCATGAGGATGGTATTTACCGATTACGTCACCAACAACACGGGCAGATTTTTTATAGGCTTTATTCCAGTCATTGCCCAATACGTTCATGGCGTATAGTACGCGACGGTGTACCGGCTTCAGGCCATCTCGGACATCCGGCAGCGCACGGCCAACAATGACCGACATCGCATAATCCAGATAAGAGCTCTTCAGCTCTTCCTCAATGTTGACCGGTGTAATTTCTCTCGCAAGGTCGCTCATCTAACCGCTATCCCTCTACTGTATCCCGGATTCAAAGGTCGCAAATTATAACACAATCGCAATGAGACAGGTAAATGGAATGGTCTTCTACGGAGGCTTTATTCATCCCGTCGTGCTGATATACTCAGGCGACTTGCCAAATAAGGAGTAAAAGCGCCAATGAATGCCGAAAAACCCCCGGTGACGCATAACGTTGATCACGAAGAAATCGCCAAATTTGAAGCTGTCGCGTCACGCTGGTGGGATCTTGAGGGTGAATTTAAGCCTCTGCACCGCATTAACCCGCTGCGCCTGGGCTACATTGCCGAGCGTTCCGGCGGCCTGTTCGGCAAAAAGGTGCTCGACGTTGGCTGCGGCGGCGGCATTCTGGCTGAGAGCATGGCGCGTGAAGGTGCGACGGTAACGGGCCTGGATATGGGCTTTGAGCCTTTGCAGGTCGCGAAACTGCACGCGCTGGAAAGCGGTATTCAGGTTGATTACGTGCAGGAGACGGTTGAAGAGCACGCGGCGAAACATGCGCACCAGTACGACGTCGTGACCTGTATGGAGATGCTGGAGCACGTACCGGACCCGCAATCGGTCGTCAGGGCCTGTGCGCAATTAGTTAAACCGGGCGGTGAAGTCTTTTTCTCGACCCTTAATCGCAACGGCAAGTCGTGGCTGATGGCGGTGGTAGGAGCGGAGTATATTTTACGCATGGTGCCGAAAGGCACGCACGATGTGAAAAAATTTATTAAGCCTGCGGAGTTGCTGAACTGGGTCGATCAGACCGTGTTGAAAGAGCGTCACATGACCGGGCTGCACTACAATCCGATTACCAACACCTTCAAGCTCGGGCCGGGCGTTGATGTTAACTATATGGTTCACACTACCGCACAAGTTGACTAACTGCGTCTGTAGGCCGGATAAGGCGTTTACGCCGCCATCCGGCAATTTTGCCCGGGGCGCTGCGCTTGCCGGGCCTACAAACCATCACAGGCCGGATAAGGTGTTTATGCCGCTATCCGGCAATTTTGCCCGGGGCGCTACGCTTGCCGGGCCTACAAACCATCACAGGCCGGATAAGGCGTTTACGCCGCCATCCGGCAATTTGCCCGGGGCGCTGCGCTTGCCGGGCCTACGCATCGCCTACCAATCCTGAGTAGGATCGTCGGGGCAATTTTTGCGCCAGATCATAAGAACTTTTCCTGCCTTAGATGAAGAAATCAGCACTCGATCAAATTTTCATTTTTTTTTATGAATTATTGACATGCCCTCCAGGCCTTATAAGACGCGCACTTAGCGATTATCACCCTTTTGCAACCTCAATTTAACCTCAAAATCAACTCTTGTACTGAAAAGAATCCCTACTAGAATACTCACCATATAGCGTTTCATTTATCAGTTACCCCCTATATATAGTATTTATCCACAGACTTAGTCACAACGTGGCATTGTGGATAAACGGGGGATATTTTTTCTTTCACGGACAGGTAAAACCCACATGAATCAGAGTCTGCTGGTGACAAAGCGTGATGGTCGTACTGAACGCATCAATCTCGACAAAATCCATCGAGTTCTGGATTGGGCGGCAGAAGGACTGAATAACGTATCCATCTCCCAGGTTGAACTGCGTTCTCATATCCAGTTCTACGACGGCATCAAGACGTCCGATATCCATGAGACCATCATTAAGGCCGCTGCCGACCTGATCTCCCGCGATGCGCCGGATTATCAGTACCTGGCCGCGCGCCTGGCGATTTTCCACCTGCGTAAAAAGGCTTACGGCGAGTTCGAACCGCCAGCGCTTTACGATCATGTAGTGAAAATGGTTGAGCTGGGTAAATACGACAATCATCTGCTGGAAGACTACACGGAAGAAGAGTTCAAGCAGATGGATTCGTTCATCGTACACGACCGTGATATGACCTTCTCCTACGCTGCCGTTAAGCAGCTGGAAGGTAAATATCTGGTACAGAACCGTGTAACCGGCGAGATTTATGAAAGCGCGCAGTTCCTTTATATTCTGGTTGCCGCTTGCCTGTTCTCTAACTATCCGCGTGAAACCCGTCTCGACTACGTGAAACGTTTCTACGATGCGGTTTCTACATTCAAAATTTCTCTGCCGACGCCAATCATGTCCGGCGTGCGCACCCCGACTCGTCAGTTCAGCTCCTGCGTGCTGATCGAGTGCGGCGACAGCCTGGACTCTATTAACGCCACCTCCAGCGCGATCGTGAAATATGTTTCTCAGCGTGCCGGTATCGGCATCAACGCCGGTCGTATTCGCGCGCTGGGTAGCCCGATTCGCGGCGGCGAAGCGTTCCACACCGGCTGTATTCCGTTCTACAAACACTTCCAGACGGCGGTGAAATCCTGCTCTCAGGGCGGCGTGCGCGGCGGTGCGGCGACGCTGTTCTACCCGATGTGGCATCTGGAAGTGGAAAGCCTGCTGGTACTGAAGAACAACCGCGGCGTGGAAGGCAACCGCGTGCGTCACATGGACTACGGCGTACAGATCAACAAGCTGATGTACACCCGCCTGCTGAAAGGTGAAGACATCACCCTGTTCAGCCCGTCCGACGTTCCGGGTCTGTACGACGCTTTCTTCGCCGATCAGGACGAGTTCGAGCGTCTGTACACCAAATACGAAAAAGACGACAGCATTCGTAAGCAGCGCGTGAAAGCCGTGGATCTGTTCTCGCTGATGATGCAGGAACGCGCATCAACTGGCCGTATCTACATTCAGAACGTGGATCACTGCAACACCCACAGCCCGTTTGATGCGCAGGTTGCGCCGGTACGCCAGTCCAACCTGTGCCTGGAAATCGCCCTGCCGACCAAACCGCTGATGGACGTTAACGACGAAAACGGTGAAATCGCGCTGTGTACGCTTTCCGCCTTCAACCTGGGCGCAATTAACAGCCTGGAAGAACTGGAAGAGCTGGCGGTGCTGGCGGTACGCGCGCTGGATGCGCTGCTGGATTACCAGGATTACCCTATTCCGGCGGCTAAACGCGGCGCAATGGGCCGCCGTACGCTGGGTATCGGCGTGATTAATTACGCTTACTATCTGGCGAAACACGGCGTGCGTTACTCTGACGGCAGCGCGAACAACCTGACGCACAAAACGTTTGAAGCCATTCAGTACTATCTGCTGAAGGCCTCTAACGAGCTGGCGAAAGAGCAAGGCGCATGCCCGTGGTTTAATGAAACCACTTACGCTCAGGGCATTCTGCCGATCGACACCTACAAAAAAGATCTGGATGCGATCGCCAACGAAGCGCTGCACTACAACTGGGAAGCGCTTCGTGAGTCCATCAAAACGCACGGTCTGCGTAACTCCACGCTTTCCGCCCTGATGCCGTCTGAGACCTCTTCGCAGATCTCCAACGCCACTAACGGTATTGAACCGCCGCGCGGCCATGTCAGCATCAAAGCGTCGAAAGATGGCGTACTGCGCCAGGTGGTGCCGGATTACGAAGGGCTGAAAGACCGCTATGAGCTGCTGTGGGAAATGCCGAGCAACGACGGCTACCTGCAACTGGTCGGTATCATGCAGAAATTCATCGACCAGGCGATTTCAGCCAACACCAACTACGATCCGACGCGCTTCCCGTCTGGTAAAGTACCGATGCAGCAATTGCTGAAAGATCTGCTCACCGCCTATAAATTTGGCGTGAAAACCCTGTACTATCACAACACCCGTGACGGTGCGGAAGATGCGCAGGACGATCTGGTGCCGTCTATTCAGGACGATGGCTGCGAAAGCGGCGCATGTAAGATCTAAGTTATTTTTGCCGGGTAGCGCTACGCTTACCCGGCCTACGGTTTTGTAGGCCCGGCAAACGAAGTACCGCCGGGCGATACAATCTCAACAGGACTCACTTCAATGGCATACACCACTTTTTCACAGACGAAAAACGACCAACTCAAAGAGCCGATGTTCTTTGGCCAGCCGGTCAACGTGGCACGCTACGACCAGCAAAAATATGACATCTTCGAAAAACTGATCGAAAAACAACTCTCCTTCTTCTGGCGCCCGGAAGAAGTTGACGTTTCACGCGATCGTATCGATTTCCAGTCATTGCCGGAACACGAAAAGCATATTTTCATCAGCAACCTGAAGTACCAGACGCTGCTGGACTCCATTCAGGGACGTAGCCCGAACGTGGCATTACTGCCGCTGATCTCCATCCCGGAGCTGGAAACCTGGGTAGAAACCTGGGCGTTTTCTGAGACGATCCATTCGCGCTCGTATACCCATATCATCCGCAACATCGTTAACGATCCGGCGGTGGTATTTGACGACATCGTCACCAACGAACAAATTCAGAAGCGCGCGGAAGGCATTTCTCACTACTACGATGAGCTGATTGAAATGACCAGCTACTGGCATCTGCTGGGGGAAGGTACGCACAACGTGAACGGCAAAACCGTCACCGTGAACCTGCGTGCGCTGAAAAAACAGCTCTACCTGTGCCTGATGAGCGTTAACGCGCTGGAAGCGATTCGTTTCTACGTCAGCTTCGCCTGCTCCTTCGCTTTCGCGGAACGTAAGCTGATGGAAGGTAACGCCAAAATCATCCGTCTGATTGCCCGCGACGAAGCGCTGCACCTGACCGGCACGCAGCATATGCTGAACCTGCTGCGTAGCGGCATAGACGATCCAGAAATGGCGGAAATCGCCGAAGAGAGCAAGCAGGCGTGCTATGACCTGTTTGTACAGGCCGCGCAGCAAGAAAAAGAGTGGGCGGATTACCTGTTCCGCGACGGTTCCATGATCGGCCTGAACAAAGATATTCTGTGCCAGTACGTCGAGTACATCACCAATATCCGTATGCAGGCGGTCGGCCTGGAGCTGCCGTTCCAGACGCGCTCCAACCCGATCCCGTGGATCAACACCTGGCTGGTTTCCGATAACGTCCAGGTGGCGCCGCAGGAAGTGGAGGTCAGTTCTTACCTGGTCGGCCAGATTGACTCGGAAGTTGATACCGACGATCTGAGTAATTTCCAGCTCTGATGGGACGCGTGACGCTACGTCTTTCCGGCACCGAAGTGCTGTGTCGGGAAGAACACCCTTCTCTGCTGGTGGCGCTTGAGGCGCATCAGGTTGAAGTGGAGTATCAGTGTCGTGCGGGCTATTGCGGCTCCTGCCGCTGCCGTCTGGTCGCAGGCCAGGTTGACTGGCTGACCGAACCGCTGGCTTTTATCAGCGAAGGGGAAATTTTGCCCTGCTGTTGCAGGGCAAAAGGCGATATTGAGATAGAGATGTAGCCTTGTCGGATGGCGCTACGCTTACCCGACCTACAAAACCGCAGTTCACAGGCCGGGTAAGGCGAAGCCGCCACCCGGCTTTTTAGTGCTTATCCTTCAAAAACACCACCGCTTTATCCGGGAAATCGGTGAACAATCCATCCACACCCGCCTTGTTGTACAGGATGTCATAAAGCTGATTAACATCCGTGGCGTAGTCAGGAAGCTGATCGGCGCGTACGGTGTAAGGGTGTACCACCATCTTGTTCTGCTGCGCCTCTTTCACCATGCCGGTCAGCGTGATATGCCCGACCTTCGATTTTTCATCAATCAGCATATGGTAGTCCGGGCCGATCCCGTCAGCATAGCTGGCGATTTCTTTCATCGCGCCAGGCTTGAACATCCAGTCGTAGTTATAGTTAACCCAACTGCCGTCCGGCTGTTTTTGCTGAGTTTCATTCCAGTCGGTATACGCAATCAACTGCACCAGATTGAGATCCATCCCTCTCTTCGGTTCCAGCTCATTCTTAATGCGCTTCAGCTCCGCGGCATCGAAACACTGCAAATAAACGTTATCTTTTTTACCGGTATAACCATACTTTTTCAGCACATCCAGCGTCTTAGCCGCAATATCCTTCCCTTCCTGATGATGGAACCACGGCGCTTTGATTTCTGGATAAATACCGATATTTTTTCCGGTCGAATGATTCAGCCCCTGAACAAACTCAATCTCTTCCTCAAAGGTATGCACGCGGAAATCTGATTTTCCCATCGGGAAACGGCCAGGGTAAGTCTGTACTTTCTTGCCGTTCTCAATATCAAAACCTTCGGTGAACTTCAGGGATTTAATTTCATCCAGTGTGAAATCAATGGCGTAGTAACGCCCGTCCTTGCGGGCGCGATTCGGAAAACGTTCGGCAACGTCGGTAACCCGATCAAGGTAGTGGTCATGCAGGACGACCAGATGGTCGTCCTTCGTCATCACTAAATCCTGCTCCAGATAATCGGCGCCCTGCGCATACGCCATCGCTTTCGCTGGCAGTGTGTGCTCCGGCAGATAGCCGCTGGCGCCACGGTGCGCAATCACGATTTTATCCGCAGCGATTGCCGCGCTGCTCACGACCATACCCGCCAGCATCAATGCCACGCTGAGATTTTTCAGTGTCGTCTTCATTCACTTAAGCTCCGTTGCGTTTCAACATCAGCTCTTCATGGTGGCGTTTTTCACCAATCATCACGATAATCAGCAGGATAACCGCCAGAACGCTGCCGCCGATCATCACCATGAAGCCGCCGTCCCAGCCGAAGAAGTCAACGGTATAGCCAACAATGGCGCTCGCCGCGACGGAACCGCCGAGATAACCAAACAGGCCGGTGAAGCCCGCCGCCGTACCTGCCGCTTTTTTCGGCGCCAGTTCCAGCGCGTGCAGGCCAATCAGCATGACCGGGCCATAAATCAGGAAGCCGATAACGATCATACAGGCCATATCCACGGTCGGATTTCCTGGAGGGTTCAGCCAGTAAACAACTGTGGCAATGGTCACCAGCGTCATAAAGAACACGCCCGTTGCGCCACGGTTGCCACGGAACACTTTATCCGACATCCAGCCGCACAGCAGCGTACCCGGGATACCGGCATATTCGTACAAGAAATACGCCCAGGACGATTTATCCAGCGCAAAGTGTTTCACTTCTCTCAGGTAGGTCGGCGACCAGTCGAGGATGCCGTAACGCAGCAGGTAAACGAACACGTTAGCAATCGCGATGTACCACAACAGTTTGTTCGGCAGCACGTACTGCATAAAGATCTGTTTTGCAGTCAGCTCTTCTTCCGCTTTTTCGTTGTAATCATCCGGGTAGTCGTTTTTGTACTCTTCAATCGGCGGCAGACCGCAGGACTGCGGCGTATCGCGCATCAGCGCGAAAGCGAAAATCGCCACCAGGATCGCACCAAACGCCGGCATGTAGAGCGCGGCTTTCCAGTCATTAAACCAGGCCATCCCCAGCAGGAACAGCAGCGGAGGAATACCGCCGCCAACGTTATGCGCGCAGTTCCAGACGGAGACGATACCGCCACGTTCTTTCTGTGACCACCAGTGCACCATTGTACGACCGCACGGCGGCCACCCCATTCCCTGGAACCAGCCGCAGAGGAACAGCAGCACGAACATCACGGCAATGCTGGACGTGGCCCACGGCACAAAGCCCATAAACAACATCACGGCCGCCGCCAGAATCAACCCTGCGGGCAGGAAAACGCGCGGATTCGAGCGGTCAGAGACCGACCCCATGATAAATTTCGAAAAACCATAGGCGATGGAGATCCCGGACAGCGCAAAACCCAGATCGCCGCGCGAGAATCCCTGCTCTACCAGGTAAGGCATCGCCAGCGCAAAGTTCTTACGCACCAGATAGTAAGCGGCATAACCAAAGAAAATCCCCAGGAAAATCTGCCAGCGCAGCCGACGATATGCCGGATCAATCTCCGCTGCTGGCAAGCGCGTTTTATGTTGCGCAGGTTTAAAAATACTTAACATATGTAGCCTCCGTGGCCGTGTCTTATTAGAGGTAAACACCGCAGTTCGTTTAACTAACCAACCTCGCTGCTCCCAGTGTGGGCGCGATGTTAAGTAAAGATACCTGTCGTTAATGTGAATTACAGCACAGATTGTTACACATTTATGACAAATGTTCAGAAAAGCGCACGAAATCACGTTTCATTTTCGAATCATGAGCGATTATGCGCGAAATCAAACAAACCATGCTTTTTATGTGGCTAAATGATAAAAAACGAACTGTGAGGGATAACCATGAAAACTCGCGACTCGCAAACAAGTGACGTGATTATCATTGGTGGGGGAGCCACAGGCGCAGGGATCGCCCGAGACTGTGCGCTACGCGGATTGCGCGTTATCTTAGTTGAGCGCCACGATATCGCGACCGGCGCAACCGGCCGTAACCACGGCCTGCTGCATAGCGGCGCCCGCTATGCCGTTACCGACGCGGAATCTGCCCGCGAATGCATCAGCGAAAACCAGATTCTGAAACGGATCGCCCGCCACTGCATTGAGCCAACGGACGGTCTGTTCATTACCTTGCCGGAAGACGAATTATCCTTCCAGGCCACCTTTATTCGCGCCTGCGAAGAGGCGGGTATTCGCGCCGAAGCGATTGATCCGCAACAGGCGCGGCTGATCGAACCGGCCGTCAATCCGCAGCTGATTGGCGCGGTGAAAGTGCCTGACGGCACTGTCGATCCCTTCCGGCTGACCGCCGCGAATATGCTGGATGCCAGAGAACATGGCGCAATCATTTTAACGGCGCATGAAGTCACCGGACTTATTCGCGAAGGCGCGACCATTTGCGGCGTGAACGTGCATAACCATCTCACAGGGGAAAGCCAATCGCTGCATGCGCCGGTCGTGGTGAATGCCGCAGGCATCTGGGGTCAGCGCATTGCGGAATACGCCGATCTGAGCATCCGCATGTTCCCGGCGAAAGGGTCGCTGCTGATTATGGATCATCGCATTAACCAGCATGTGATTAACCGCTGCCGCAAGCCGTCCGACGCCGATATTCTGGTGCCCGGCGATACCATCTCGCTCATCGGCACCACGTCGACCCACATTGATTACAACGAGATCGACAGCAACCGCGTCACTGCGGAAGAGGTTGATATTCTGCTGCGTGAAGGGGAAAAACTGGCGCCGGTGATGGCGAAAACGCGTATTTTGCGCGCCTACTCGGGCGTGCGTCCGCTGGTCGCCAGCGATGACGATCCGAGCGGTCGTAATGTCAGCCGCGGCATTGTGCTGTTTGACCATGCTGCACGCGACGGGCTGGACGGGTTTATCACCATTACGGGCGGTAAGCTGATGACCTACCGCCTGATGGCGGAATGGGCAACCGACGCGGTATGCCGAAAACTGGGCAACACTCGCCCCTGCGTCACCGCGCAAACCGCCCTTCCCGGCTCGCAGGAACCCACGGAAAACACGCTTAAACGCGTGATCTCGCTGCCCGCCCCGCTACGCGGTTCCGCCGTCTATCGTCACGGCGATCGTACTCCGGCCTGGCTCAGCGAAGGTCGCCAGCACCGCAGCCTGGTCTGTGAATGCGAAGCGGTCACCGCAGGCGAAGTGCAGTACGCCGTCGAAAATTTAACCGTCAACAGCCTGCTGGATCTGCGCCGCCGTACCCGCGTAGGCATGGGCACATGTCAGGGAGAACTGTGCGCCTGCCGCGCCGCCGGGCTGCTGCAACGTTTTAATATCACTACCGCCGCTCAGTCCATCACTCAGCTTTCTGCGTTCCTCAATGAACGCTGGAAAGGCGTACAGCCTGTCGCCTGGGGAGACGCGCTGCGCGAAAGCGAGTTCACGCGCTGGGTTTATCAGGGATTGTGCGGTCTGGAGAAGGAGCACCAGGATGAAATTTGATACGGTCATTATGGGTGGCGGTCTCGCCGGATTACTGTGTGGCCTGGAATTGCAAAAACACGGTTTGCGCTGTGCGATCGTCACTCGCGGCCAAAGCGCGCTGCACTTCTCCTCCGGCTCGCTGGATCTACTCAGCACCCTGCCGGACGGTCAGCCCGTCACAAATATCACTGAAGGTCTGAATGCGTTACGCGAACAAGCGCCGACGCACCCTTACACCACAATTGGCGCGTCAACCGTTCTGGAACTGGCGCAGCAGGCGCAAGCGTTGCTGGAAGCGTCTGGCGCGCATTTACAGGGCGATGTACAACAGTCGCATCTGCGCGTCACGCCGTTGGGAACATTGCGCGCCACCTGGCTAAGCTCGCCAGAAGTGCCCGTCTGGCCGCTGGCCGCGCAACGCATTTGCGTCGTCGGCATCAGCGGTTTACTGGACTTTCAGGCGCACCTCGCGGCGGCGTCGCTGCGTCAGCACCATCTCACGGTAGAGACGGCAGAGATCGACCTGCCTGAACTGGACGTATTACGCGATAACCCGACGGAGTTTCGTGCGGTGAATATTGCGCGTTTGCTCGATAACGAAGAAAAATGGCCGTTGCTCCACGACGCGCTCTTACCGATAGCAAAAACCTGCGACATGATCATCATGCCCGCCTGTTTCGGCCTGGCGGATGACAGCCTCTGGCGCTGGCTCAATGAACGCCTGCCCTGCTCGCTGAATTTGCTGCCGACGCTGCCGCCTTCCGTGCCGGGTATTCGCCTGCACAATCGCTTGCAGCGCCAGTTTGTTCGTCAGGGCGGGATCTGGATGCCGGGCGACGAGGTGAAAAAAGTGACCTGCCGTAACGGCGTCGTGAGCGAAGTCTGGACCCGCAACCATGCCGACATTCCTCTGCGCCCGCGCTTTGCGGTACTCGCCAGCGGCAGCTTCTTCAGCAGCGGCCTGGTCGCCGAACGCGACGGTATTCGCGAACCCATTATGGGACTGGACGTTCAGCAAACGGCCACCCGCGCCGAATGGTATCAGCGTGATTTCTTTGATGCGCAACCCTGGCAGCAGTTTGGCATCACGACCGATGATGCGCTGCGCCCCTCACTGGCGGGGCAGACCGTAGAAAATCTGTTTGCCATCGGCTCGGTGCTCGGCGGATTCGATCCGATAGCCCAGGGATGCGGAGGCGGCGTATGTGCAGTCAGCGCCTTACACGCCGCACGTCACATTGCAGAACGTGCAGGAGGTCAGCAATGAACGATACGAGTTTCGAGAGTTGTATCAAATGCACGGTGTGCACCACCGCCTGCCCGGTCAGCCGGGTGAATCCTGGCTACCCAGGCCCCAAACAGGCAGGGCCGGACGGCGAGCGCCTGCGCCTGAAAGACGGCGCGCTGTACGACGATGCGCTGAAATACTGCATTAACTGCAAACGCTGCGAAGTGGCCTGCCCGTCAGACGTTAAAATTGGCGATATCATCCAGCGTGCGCGCGCCAGATATGACACTTCGCGCCCGTCGCTGCGCAACTTTATCTTAAGCCACACCGATTTAATGGGCAGCGTCTCTACGCCGTTCGCCCCGGTCGTCAATACCGCGACGTCGCTGAAACCGGTTCGTCAGTTGCTCGACTATGCGTTGAAGATCGACCATCGCCGTACGCTGCCGAAATACTCCTTCGGCACCTTCCGCCGCTGGTATCGCAGCGTTGCGGCACAGCAGGCGCAGTACAAAGATCAGGTCGCCTTCTTCCACGGCTGCTTCGTCAATTACAACCATCCGCAGCTCGGTAAGGATTTAATTAACGTCCTGAATGCAATGGGCACCGGCGTGCAGTTGTTAAGTAAAGAGAAGTGTTGCGGCGTGCCGCTGATCGCCAACGGTTTTACCGATAAAGCGCGCAAGCAGGCGGTGAGCAATGTGGCGTCGCTCAGAGAAGCGATTGGCGTAAAAGGCATTCCGGTTATCGCAACCTCATCAACCTGCACCTTTGCCCTGCGTGATGAATACCCGGAAGTGCTGGACGTGGATAACAGCGGGCTGCGTGAGCATATCGAACTCGCGACCCGCTGGCTGTGGCGTAAGATCGATGCAGGCCAGACGCTGTCGCTGAAAAAATTACCGCTGAAGGTGGTTTACCATACGCCGTGTCATATGGAGAAGATGGGCTGGACGCTCTATACGCTGGAGTTGCTGCGCCAGATCCCAGGTCTGGAACTGACCGTGCTGGACTCCCAGTGCTGTGGGATTGCCGGAACCTACGGTTTTAAAAAGGAAAACTACCCCACCTCGCAATCCATCGGCGCCCCGCTGTTCCGCCAGATTGAAGAGAGCGGCGCGGATATTGTGGTGACCGACTGTGAAACCTGTAAGTGGCAAATTGAGATGTCGACAAGCAAACGCTGCGAACATCCGATTACTCTGCTTGCCCAGGCATTAGGTTAAGCGCGTTAACGTCTTATCGGGCCTGCAAACCACGGCAGGCCCGATAAGCGCAGCGCCATCAGGCACCAAAATACGCAGACGTTCAGGCTACAGGGTTAACGACTCCACCACCTCAATCCAGCCATGTTCACTGGCAATATCCTGACCGTTTAACCACCGACGCACCATATTCAGCGCCATCATGGCGCAAACTTCCTGCCGCACCGCCAGACTGTAGCGGCTGGCGCTGAAATGCACGCGCAGAGCAAATGTCCCATCCGGCGTCGCCAGCGCGAAATTAAGGTGGTCGTTTTCCAGCCCGGATACCGCCAGCGCCAGTCCGGCGTAGTGGTTGCTCCGTCGCTCTGTCGTCCAGTGCGCGGTCTGAGCCAGCGTCTCTTCCTGGGAAGGCACCACTTCGCTGGCAAGAATCGGCGCATTCGCACGGGAAAGCTGCAAAGCCAGCAGCCCGCTGGTGAACTGTTCGCTGAGTGTCAGGCTGAGCTGGCGCGTCTGCAAACAACGGGCGATTTGCGCAGGCAGTCCTTCCGTCCCTTCAAAAATCAGGTTCTGCCCTGCCACCCGCTTCACCTCCGGCCATAGCGCCAGCATCGCGTCACGCTGCGCATCCGGGCCGGTGAGTTTCAGTTCAATAATCGGCATTGAAGAGCGATATCCCATCGTCACGCCCGCCGGTAGCGGCAGCGAATCGAGGCTCTGCGCCAGATCGCTTTCCGAACGACCAAACGTGGTGAGTCGCAGACAAACCGGCGGTTCAGGAAGCGCAAAACGCGCACGCAGACGCGGCATAATTTCATGCTCGACCATCACCTTAAATTCAGACGGGACGCCCGGGGTAAAGAACATCAGGCAGCGATTTAGCTTCACCGCAAACCCACAGGCGGTGCCAACCGGGTTATTAATAAACTCGGCGCTGGCGGGCAGTTCTGCCTGCTTACGGTTACTCGGCGCCATAACCCGTCCGCGCTCATGGAAAAAACGCTCCATCTCAGCCAGCCACGCGTCATGAAGCACCAGACCTTCACCTTTCGCCGTGGCGGCGGCCAGCGCGCTTAAATCATCGCTGGTCGGCCCCAGGCCGCCATTCACAATCAGCACGTCAGCATGTTCGCTACGTTCGCGTAAAATGGCGACCAGCGCATCCAGATTATCTCCCACCGTATTTCGGCGTGATAACGGCAACCCCTGATTAAAGAAAAAATCGGCCAGCCAGGCGGCATTCGTGTCGACGATTTGCCCGTGCAACACTTCATCCCCGGTGGATAACATCTCCACGTTTAACATCGTGTTCTCCTGCTTCTATGATGAAAACACTATAACGCAAAGCCCGCTGGGGCGGAGTAAGAAACTCAGAGGAAACAAACCGGGAAAGAGGGCGATAGCATACAGGAAACGGCGCGACGGACGCCGCGCCCGAAAATCAGAAGCTGGCGTTAACGCCGACGTACGGGCCATCGGCAATCGCGTTGTCACGGTTGCCGTCTTTACCCGCCAGGTTCAGATAGCGATAGCCCGCTTCAATGCTCAGCGGGCGCATAATGGTAAAGCGCGCTCCGGCATTGGCTTCTTCATAGCTGTCGATGCCGCTGGACAGTGAATCTGGAGAGTAGTAATACTCGCCAAACAGACGGAAGCTGTCGCCGATTTTCCACTGTAACCCGCCGCCTACCGCCGCCGCATAGCCTTCATCGCCGTCGTTCGGATTGGTATAAACGCCTTTCCCACCAACCGTTGCCAGCAACGGCCCAAGCGGAATATTCAGGCCGAGCCCCACGCCGGCAGCGTCGCCATCGTCGTCGTTATGCATCCAGTTGCCGCTCAACGCCAGCCCGGTGGATTCAGTACCGAAACCTACGCCAACGTTGGTGTAATCTTTACCCGCCTGGCCGCTAATGCTCATCGCATTCGCCGATGCAGAAGCGAACAACAGTCCGGCAACGCCTAATAAAATGCTTTTTTTCATTTTTACCCTTTCCAGCAAAGAAATAAACAAAAGACCCCAAAACCGCAGGATTGTACTGCCAGGCGCAACAGAATCAATGAGCTAAAAAAGCGATCTAATAACATATTGTAACTAAACACTACCTTTCAGGTTTATTAAACGTTACAAGAAGAGGCGTTTAGCGCAGCAGTCATTGCCCGAGATCAATATTTCATTCACAAATATTTTCTACATTAGTTTCCGAAATTAAACGGAAATTAAACATTTTTTCTAACGATCGTCGGGAGATAAAGATGAGCAAAAAAGGACTCACCACCGCAGCAGGCGTGCCTGTCGCCCATAATAACAACGTTGCAACCGCAGGCCCGCGCGGCCCCATGCTGCTACAGGACATCTGGTTCCTGGAAAAACTGGCCCACTTCGATCGTGAAGTGATCCCTGAGCGCCGTATGCATGCCAAAGGCTCAGGCGCGTACGGCACCTTCACCGTCACGCACGATATTTCACGTTACACTCGCGCAAAAATCTTTTCGGAGCCCGGTAAAAAAACGGACCTGTTCCTGCGTTTTTCCACCGTGGCGGGAGAGCGCGGCGCGGCGGATGCCGAGCGCGATATTCGCGGGTTTGCGATCAAGTTTTACACTGAAGAGGGCAACTGGGATCTGGTGGGTAACAACACGCCCGTTTTCTATCTGCGCGATCCGCTGAAATTCCCGGATCTGAACCATGTCGTGAAGCGCGACCCACGCACCAACTTGCGCAATCCGACCTACAAATGGGACTTTTTCTCCCATCTGCCGGAATCGCTGCACCAGTTGACTATCGACTTTAGCGACCGGGGTTTGCCTTTCTCTTACCGTACGATGCACGGTTTCGGTAGCCACACATTCAGCTTTATCAACAGCGACAACGAACGTTTCTGGGTGAAATTCCACCTGAAATCGCAGCAGGGCATCTCCAACCTGATGGATGACGAAGCGAAACGCCTGGTGGCGGACGATCGCGAAAGTTCTCAGCGCGACCTGTACAACGCCATTGAACAGGGCAACTTCCCCCGCTGGAAATTCTACGTGCAGATCATGCCGGAAGCCGAAGCCTCGCAGGTGCCGTACAACCCGTTTGATCTGACCAAAGTATGGCCGCACGGCGATTACCCGCTGATTGAAGTCGGCGTGCTGGAACTGAACCGCAACCCGGAAAACTATTTCTCCGAAGTGGAACAGGTGGCGATGAACCCGGCGAACGTCGTGCCGGGGATTAGCTTCTCCCCTGACCGTATGTTGCAGGGGCGTCTCTTCTCCTATGGCGATGCGCACCGCTATCGTCTGGGCGTTAACCATCAGCAGATCCCGGTCAACGCCCCGCGCTGCCCGTTCCATAACTACCATCGTGACGGCGCGATGCGGGTGGACGGCAACAGCGGCAACGGCCCAACCTATGAGCCAAACAGCTTTGGCGTCTTCCAGGAACAGCCTGATTTCAGCGAACCGCCGCTCTCTGTCGAAGGCGCTGCCGCACACTGGGATCACCGGGAAGATACGGACTACTTCAGCCAGCCGCGTAAGCTGTATGAGTTGCTGAGTGATGAAGAACATCAGCGTATGTTCGCGCGCATCGCCGGCGACATGAAAGATGTGCCGGAATTTATTCAGCAGCGTCAGATTGGCTTGTTTAGCGAAGTTCATCCTGACTATGGCGCGGGCGTCGCCGCTGCCCTGCGGGCGTTAAAAGAAGCGAAATAACCGTTTCCACGGGAGCTGCGGCTCCCGTGTTGCTTACATTACGGACGGTTAGCGCGCACCCACTCCTGCAATGCCCGGCGCGAAACTTTGATCCCGCCGTTTTTCAGCGCTGATGGCAACGTCAACCAGCGTACCGGCTGCTGAAAACGCGCCAGCTTGTCTTTCACCCATTCCGCGAGATCGACGTTCCCGGCCTGCGCGTCATATTCCACCACCGCCACCGGACGATGGCCGAACTCCCTGTCCTCTACCGGCACCACGAACGCCTGTAGAACATGTGGATGCGCCGAGATAACGCGTTCCACCTCTTCCGGCTGAATGCCTTCCCCGCCGCTGAAGAACAGATTATCCAGCCGACCGGCAATCGTCAGCTTACCGTCGTTCAGTTCGCCGCGATCGCGGGTAGCAAACCAGCCTTCACCATTCACCAATGGGATCAGCTTACCGTCGCGCCAGTAGCCTTCTGCCATGCTGGCGGCGCGTAGCCAGACTTCACCATTCACGATTCGGACTTCCCGCCCCGGTAACGCCGCGCCGACATCGCCCAGGCCGTCGGCCTCTTTCGCGCACACCGTCGAGGCAAATTCCGTCAGGCCATAACCGCACCAGCAGCGAATACCCTGCGCGCGAGCCTGCTCCGTCAGTTCAACCGGGATAGCCGCGCCGCCCAGCAGTACCGCTTTCAACGTTACCGATGCCGGATTCTCCAGCAGCCGCCACAGCTGAGTGGGAACCAGAGACGCATGCGTACACCCTTGCAGCATCGCTTCCAGCGGCTGCTTCTCACGCACGGTCATTCGGGCGCCCGCAAACAACCAGCGCCACATAATGCCCTGGCCGGAAACGTGAAACAGCGGCAGCGATAATAGCCAGTCATCCCCATTGGCAAACGGCATCAGGGACAGCACCCCTTCCGCGCTGGCCAGATGCGCCTGGCAGGTATGCACTGCGGCCTTGGGTAATCCGGTTGAGCCAGAGGTCAGCGTCATTGAACTCAGCCGCGTCGGCTGCCAGTCTGCGGCGTGTTCGCCTGCCTCTTGCTGCATTTGCAGCGGTTGTAACGCCGGGAAGGTATTCTCCCCCTCCAGCAGCAAAGCAAACCGGAGCGTTAAGTCCGGCAGCAGCGCGTCGAGCAGCGGTTGCGGAAGCTGCGGGTTAACCGGCAGGATTCTTGCCCCGCATTGCAGTAAAGCCAGCCAGGCCAGCAGCGTTTGCGGGTGATTCCAGGCGCGCAGCATCACGCCGCAGCCTTCAGAGACACCCTGAGCGGCAAAACCGCTCGCCAGCGCGTCAATACGGGTACAGAGTGTGCGCCAGCTTAGCACTTCATCATTAAGGCGTAAGGCAGGCGCATCTCCCCGCATCTGCCGCCAGTGACGCCACGGCCAGTCATTAAAAGATGACGGCTGGAGGCCCGATACGCTTGCGCTATCGGGCATTTCCCGGAGGCTCATAGCAGCCGTTCCAGCGCATCGTCGCTAACACACGGCAAAGCGCTGCCCGGCCAGCGGCGCACCTGCTGGGTTTGCATCAGGCTTAGCGTATCCAGACCCGGAATAGTCTGCGGCGTCAGCCACGCGGCAATACGCGCCAGTTGCGTTAAGCCGAGGCTCGACTCGATGGAAGAGCTGATCACCGCCGTCAGTCCCAGCGTATGCGCGGCCTGTACCTGCTCGCGAACCTTTTCCAGGCTTCCGGTGAGCGTCGGTTTGATGACCACCGCGCTGACGCCCGCTTCCGCCGCAAAGACAAAATCGTCTTCACGCAGACTTTCATCCCAGGCAATCGCAATCCCGGTTTCACGCGCAAAAGCGCGGGAGTCGTCGCGGGTTTTACACGGTTCTTCGAGGAAGGCGATGCGGGCACGGTAGTCCGGGTTGACGTATTTCGCGAACTGCTGCGCTTTCAGCGGCGTCCAGGCGCGATTGGCATCCAGACGCAGATGCAGATCGGGAACCGCCTCCAGCAGCAGGTTGACCACCATTCCGTCGCGTACCGCTTCGTACAGACCGACTTTGATCTTGGCGACTTTCTCGCCAGGCATATCAGCCAGTTGTAGCACCAGATCGTCTGGATCGCCCGTACACAGCGGCGCGACGCGGTAATCCGCCGCCTCTGGCAACGTCCCCGCCGCCTCCGCCAGCGCGCAGCTAACGCCAAACGCCACGGAGGGCACTTCAGGCAACGTTGACTGGCCTTGCAGCCAGCCGTTAACCCAGTCCAGCAGCGCGGCCTGCGCCTCTTCCAGGGTTTCCTGGCTGAAACCCGGAAGCGGGGAGATCTCCCCCCACCCTTCGCGCTCGCCGTCGCACAGACGGACATACAGCCCGTCGCGAGTTTTTAACCGCCTGTCGCGCAGAACCACCCCCGCGTCCATGGGGATCTGCCAGCGGTACACCTGCGCGCTACGCATTACGGATTCCGTTTGAATTTGCTGAAATCAGGCTGACGTTTCTGGTTGAAAGCGTTACGGCCTTCCTGACCTTCTTCCGTCATGTAGAACAGCATCGTGGCGTTGCCCGCCAGCTCCTGTAGACCCGCCTGACCGTCGCAGTCGGCGTTCAGCGCCGCTTTCAGGCAGCGCAGCGCCATCGGGCTGTTCTGCAACATTTCGCGGCACCAGCGCACGGTCTCTTTTTCGAGGGAGTCCAGCGGTACGACGGTGTTGACCAGCCCCATATCCAGCGCCTGTTTAGCGTCATACTGACGGCACAGGAACCAGATTTCACGCGCTTTTTTCTGCCCGACGATACGCGCCATATAGGAAGCGCCCCAGCCGCCGTCGAAGGAGCCGACTTTCGGGCCCGTCTGGCCGAAGATGGCGTTTTCCGCCGCGATGGTCAGGTCACACATCATGTGCAGTACGTGACCGCCGCCGATAGAGTACCCTGCGACCATCGCCACAACCGGTTTCGGGCAGGTACGGATTTGGCGCTGGAAATCCAGTACGTTCAGGTGATGCACACCGGAATCATCCTGGTATCCGCCGTAGTCGCCGCGTACCTTCTGGTCGCCGCCCGCACAGAAGGCTTTCTCGCCTTCGCCGGTCAGAATAATGACGCCCACGTTGTCGTCATACCGGGCATCCGCCAGCGCCTGGATCATCTCTTTGACGGTCAAAGGACGGAATGCGTTGCGCACCTGTGGACGGTTAATGGTGATTTTTGCAATACCATCGGTGGATTTTTCATAACGAATGTCCGTGTAACCTTCGGAGCAGTCGTGCCATTCAACCGGTGCGTAAAGCATTGTTTCATCAGGATAGATCATAGTGTGTCCTTTAGTCAGAGACGCAGAATCTGAGCCAGACTGTCCACCACGCCTGCGGGGTTTTCCCGATGCGCGTTGTGTCCGGCGTTACGAATCATATGGCAAGGTACAGACAACTCCGCCGCCAGCGCGCGGAATTTGCTGTCGCGTTCACCACATAAATAATAAAACGGAAATGTGCGCGCATTTAGCCGCACGCGTAAATCAGGCTGTACGGCAAGCGAGGTTGCCTCCAGCATCGCCGCCAGCGTTTCGCCATTGTTCTGGCTGCGCAGCGCGACTAACGCTTCTCTTTGCGAAGCATCCAGCGAAGCGAAAACCGGTTGCTGATACCAGTCAGTAAACACGTCGCGCAGCGGTTCACGGCGAAAGCGCGCTGCCCAACGACCGTCAGACCGTCGGCGCGCGTCACGCTCAGCCTCGCGTTGCAGTCCCGGGTGGCCGCCTTCAACCACCAGCCCGCAAAGACCCGGCAGAGTCTGGCACGCCGCCATCATCGCCACTCTGCCGCCGAGCGAGTAGCCGACCAGCCAGTATTTAAGTATGTTGTAACTAAATAATGTGTTACGCAATAAGTCGCACACATCAGCAAAGCCGCTGACACGAATATCGGCAGAATCGCCGTGACCAGGCAAGTCGATATACAGGCGCGAAAAGTCAGGAAACTGCTCACCGATCTGCTGCCATTCCCGGCAATCACCGGAAAATCCATGCAGGAAAACCAGCCAGGGAGACCCCGGCTGACCACCGTTCGCCTGCGCGCGCAGGATCATAGATGGCTCACCTGCGCCAGCAGCTGTTGCAGGGTTTGCGCCCCGTCCGTATCGTTCACGACCAGCTCAATCACCGTGGTTGTCGGCGTTCGCCAGGCGCCAGCCAGCGCCGCATCCAGCTCATCCCAGCTTTGCGGGCGGTGATATTTGAGGTTAAACATGGCCGCCGCGTGTTCAAAATGGACGTTTTGCGGCATCAGGTAAAACCGCTCGCGCTCGCTTTGCGGCGTCGGCAGCAGAGAGAAAATTTGCCCGCCGTTGTTATTCACCACAATCAGCACAAACGGCGCGGACACCTGGCGCAATAGCGCCAGCGCATTGAGATCGTAGAGCGCAGACAGATCGCCGACGATAGCCAGCGTCGATTTCGCGCTGGCGCGCTGAACGCCCGCCGCCGTCGAGATCAAACCATCAATACCGCTGGCACCCCGGTTGCTGTACACCGGGTAGCCCGCCGGTAGCTGCGACAGCGCGTCAATCAGGCGCACCACCAGGCTGTTGCCGACAAACAGTTGCCCTTGTTCCGGCAGATAGTCGCGAATGCGGTGCGCCAGTTGCGCTTCGCCGAACATATCGCGGCGCGCGACAACCGCCTGCCACGCCTGCTCTGCCAGGCGCGGGATATCGACGCACCAGGGATGGCGTTTCTCCGCCGGATGCAGCTCCAGCCAGTCGGCGATTTTCGCCACCAGCCTGCGTCCGCGATGATGCGCCGGGTCCAGGCGACCTTCGATATTATCAATAATCCAGTACTCTTCCGGCTCGCAAGCGGCCTGCCATTGCAGCAGGCGCTTTCCGGTCAGGCTGCTGCCGAGTTGCACCACAATTTGCGCCTGCTGAAGCTCAGTGACGGCCTTCGCATTGCCCAGCCAGAGATCGGCGCACGGTAGCGGCTGCCCGGTTTGCGACAGCACGTCGCCAATCAGCGGCCAGCCCAGCGTCTGCGCCCAAAGCGCGACTTTCTTGCCCTCTTCCGCGCTCATGCGCCCGGCCACCACTACGCCGCGTTTTTGCCGCCAGAAGAACCAGTCGCGCTGTTTGTCGCTTTCCAGCCGACGCGCTTCGCGCAGCCAGGGTTTGTCATCCTGCCACCAGTCGCCAAGGCTCTGCTGCCAGGCAAGCCCCGTGTCGTCCATATCGCCATACAGCGGTTCCGCAAATGGACAGTTGATGTGTACCGCGCCGGCATGCAACGTCGCCAGGACGTTATCAAGGGTGGAGACCAGCCAGCGCGCGGAAATATCCTGCGTCGGGCGCGGCAAAGAGAGCGTTTGAGAAGGATGAGAAGCGAACATCCCGGCCTGACGAATCGCCTGATTCGCGCCGCAGTCAATCAGTTCCGGCGGACGGTCCGCAGTCAATAAAATCAGTTTTTCACCGGTAAGCCCCGCTTCAATCAGCGCCGGATAGAGATTTGCCACCGCCGTACCGGAAGTAACAATAACGGCAACGGGCTGCTTACTGACTTTCGCCAGCCCTAACGCCAGATGACCAAGACCACGCTCATCAAAGTGCGTGTGATGAATAAAGGCTGAATTTTCCGCTGCCGCCAGGGTTAAAGGCGTGGAGCGGGAGCCAGGGGCAATGCAAACATGCCTGACGCCGTGGCGAGTGAGTGCTTCCAGAATGACCGCCGCCCAGCGTCGGTTAAATGCGCTTACTGACATGAGATTGTCCGGTATCAATATTGCGACTCAGTATAAGGATCAGAAAAAATGGATTATTGATATGAGTCGGGAATATACACAAAATCATTCAGCAGACCGCCTGAAGGATGAGGTGTATGTGCGACTCATTAGCTTTCCATCTGTAATAACGTGCGTAGCCCGGCTGCTTTGTTGTCGATCTCTTGCCATTCCTGTTCCGGGTCAGACCCGCGCACAATGCCTGCCCCGGCATACAGACGAACAACGTTCGCCGCGACTTTCGCCGAGCGCAGCGTCACGCAGAATTCGCTTTGTTGTAAAGACAGATAACCCGCCGACCCGGCATACCACTCACGTTCAAACGGTTCATGTTGCTGAATAAACGCGCGCGCCCGTTCACGCGGGATCCCCGCGACGGCGGCCGTGGGCTGTAGCTGTAGCAAACAGAGCGTGTCGTCAGCCTGATTGAGCGCCGTCCAGATACAGCGGCGCAGATGCTGTACTTTGCGTAATCTGAGCACCTGCGGCGGCAAAACATCGAGCGAGTGGGTGCAGCTTTGCAGGCGTTGACAAATATCTTCCACCACCAGCATGTTTTCACGCTGGTTTTTATCATCCTTCATCAACCATTCGCCCAGTTGCCAGGCCTGATGATCGTCGGGATGATTCGCCACCGTGCCGGCCAGCGCCTCGGTGCGCAATGCCGTTTCACGTCGCCGCCAAAGGCGTTCCGGCGACGAGCCAAGAAAGGCGCTTCCGGCGGAGAACGCCATAAAAAAATGGTAGCAGTTAAGGTTTAAACGGCGACTGGATGCCATCACGGCGGCGGCATTCACCGAATGGGAAAACTGCAAATCCGTCGCCCGCGCCAGCACCACTTTGTCGAGATCGTCTTCAGCGATAGTCTGCGTGGCAAGCTGAATCAGGCTGGTCCAGCCCGCTTTATCCGGCCAGTGCTGCTCGCCCGTCAGGTGCAGGCGCAGCGCCGGTATCGGCTTTACGCCCCTTAATGAAGAGAGAAACGCGATCGCCCGCCCGGCGTCTTCACGCAGTGAAACCGGGCTGTAGAGATACAGCCGCAGCGTTGCCACTGCGCCAGCGCGTCGCCATTCAAGACGCGGCAGCAGCAAATGCCCCTGCTGCGGTTCAAACGCATTCAGTCCCCAGATACGCAAATCGGATTGTGATTCATGTTGGCGGAGAAAGCGTTGCGCCTGTTCGAGAGAGGGGAACGTTTCAACGGCGCCAAGCACCGCGGCTTCTTCATCGCCGTTACGCTGTTGCCAGTAAAATTGCGGCCAGATGGCCTGACTGGCCAGCCAGCTTAATGCGTCAAACGCATCATTCAGAGGGAAAGGCACATCAACAATACGCATTCCTGGCGCCGCCGGTATCTCCTGCGATAACTGGCGCCGCAGATTTTCCAGCGCAGTAGTGATTGAATGCACGCGGACCTCTCCCTGTTAAAAACCTCACATTATACGGGGTACAGCGGAGAAAAAGCAGTACCCCCGTTTAGGGAGGAAATGCGATCCCGGTTACATTACCGCCGCGCCAGCAGTAATCCCAGCACCAGGCCGACCGCCGCACCTGCGCCAATCCCTTGCCAGGGTTTTTCATGCACGTAATCATCCGCTTTATAAACCGCCTGTTTTGCACGGTAATAGTAGCTGTCAGACGCATGGCTGACGCGATTTTTTACCTCTTCAAGCGCCCGTTCTGCGCGTGCTTTTAACTCAACATATTTTTGATCGGCAGGATCGCCGGAGGAACGCAGCACCTCTTCCAGCGTTTCGCTCAGAAGTTCCAGGTCGTCATCAATACGTGAACCATAAGAATGAAAAGACATTATATTCTCCCTTTCGATTAACGTTCCCACTAACTATAGACAAAACCGGAACATCACACCTGGCTAACCTCGCGCGCCATACCCATGTGCGGGATACCGTCTTCGTCATAAACGTCCGTCACCGGAACAAAACCGAATCGCGCATAGAAGGATTGCAGATGCGCCTGCGCACCGAGGTAAAGCGCCTTCTCCGGCCAGTGTTGCTCGCAGGATGCCAGGGTCTGCGCCATAAGCTGTTGCCCCAGTTTTTCGCCGCGCAGCGCTTCGCTGACGATCACGCGCCCAATCACCACCGGCTCCAGTTCGTCGTCGCTTTTCAGAATCCTCGCATACGCTACCAGCTCATCGTTATGCCAGCCCAGGATATGACGGTTCTCCCCCACCAGGTCATCGCCGTCCACATCCAGATACGGACACTGTTGTTCAACCACAAATACCGCGCAGCGCAATTTCAGTAACGCATAGAGTTGCGGGACGGATAATTCAGAATGATGCAGGTCTTGCCAGTGAATCATGGTGCGCTCCTTTTACGTATTCGCTTTATACTAGCCAGAATATTTTTTAAACGTGTAATGAAATAATGGAATTAATTTTTTTAGGTACTTCTGCCGGCGTTCCTACCCGCACGCGTAATGTCACGGCCATATTACTGAATTTACAGCACCCGACGCAGGCAGGGCTATGGTTATTCGACTGCGGTGAAGGCACCCAGCACCAGATGCTCAACACCGCGTTCAACCCAGGTAAGCTCGATCGCATTTTCATCAGCCATCTGCATGGCGATCACCTTTTCGGTTTGCCCGGTCTGCTGTGCAGCCGTTCAATGGCGGGAAACGCACAGCCGCTGACGATTTACGGCCCCAAAGGCATTCGCGAGTTCACCGAAACCGCATTGCGCCTTAGCGGCTCCTGGACTGATTATCCGCTGGAGATCGTTGAAATTACCGTCGGCGAAATTCTGGACGACGGCCTGCGCAAAGTGACCGCCTTTGCGCTTGAGCATCCGCTTGAATGCTATGGCTATCGGATTGAAGAGCATGACAAGCCCGGCGCGCTGGATGCCAGTGCGCTAAAAGCGGCAGGCGTGAAGCCCGGCCCGCTGTTTCAGGATCTGAAAGCGGGTAAAACCGTCACCCTGAACGATGGTCGCGTTATTAACGGCGCCGATTTTCTCGCGCCAGCCACGCCCGGGAAATCGGTGGCGATATTTGGCGACACCGCGCCATGCGCGTCGGCCATCACGCTGGCAAAAGGCGTGGACGTAATGGTGCACGAAGCAACGCTGGATACCTCAATGGAAGAAAAAGCCAACAGCCGTGGGCACAGCTCCACCAGGCAGGCCGCGCAGCTGGCGCACAATGCCGAGGTAGGCCAGCTCATCATTACTCACGTCAGCTCGCGTTACGACGACAGAGGCTGTCAACGCCTGCTGGCAGAATGCCAGGCGATCTTCCCCGCAACTGCGTTGGCTCACGATTTCGCCGTTTTCACGGTTTAACGCTCCATTTTTCTTCCTCAGTGCCGATAACAGAGAAAAGGCTGGCTTTCATATTGAGGATGCGATGGATAATTTCCAGAAAGATATTGATGACAGGGCTAACTTAACCCTGTCTAACCGCTTTGAACTGCTGTTATTCCGTCTCGGCACATCGCTGCATGAGCAGAAGTCGGAGCTATTTGGCATCAACGTATTCAAACTGCGCGAAATTGTGCCAATGCCCACATTTACGCGCCCTGCCGGAATGAAAGCCCCGCTTTTAGGTATGGTCAACATCCGCGATCAGGTGATCCCGGTCATCGACCTGCCCGCCGTGGCCGGATGTAAACCGGAGAACGGGCTTAACATCCTGCTGATCACCGAATATGCGCGCAGCGTACAGGCATTTGCGGTGGAGTCCGTCGAGAATATTATGCGTCTGGACTGGCAGCAGGTGCATACCGCCGAGAAAGCGGTTAACGGCCGCTATATCACCAGCATTGCCTGTCTGGATGAAGACAAAGAGACCAACAACCTGGCGCTGGTGCTCGACGTAGAGCAAATTCTCTATGATATCGTGCCGTCAAATCACGACTTGCGCGCCACCAATTTGAAAACCAGCAAGTTCAACATCACGCCGGGTGCGGTGGCGATTGTGGCGGAAGATTCTAAAGTTGCCCGCGCCATGCTGGAGAAAGGGCTGAATGCGATGGAGATCCCGCATCAGATGCACGTTACCGGTCAGGATGCCTGGGAGAAAATCCAGCAACTGGCGAAAGAAGCGGAGGCGGAAGGCAAACCGATTAGCGAGAAAATCGCTCTGGTGCTGACCGACCTCGAAATGCCGGAGATGGACGGTTTCACCCTGACGCGTAAGATCAAAACCGACGAGCGCCTGAAGAAAATTCCGGTGGTGATCCACTCTTCCCTTTCCGGCAGTGCCAACGAAGATCATGTGCGTAAAGTCAAAGCGGATGGTTATGTCGCGAAGTTTGAAGTCAACGAACTGTCGTCGGTGATTCAGGAAGTAATGGAACGCGCCGCGCAAAACGTCAGCGGGCCGCTGGTCAGCCGTCAGTTGCTGAGTTAACGTCCTGACGTTCAGGGCATAAAAAAACCCGCCACGGCGGGTTTTTTCGTTTCTGCTTTCGCTTACATCAGCGGCGTAGCTAACTGCACGATGCTAATCAGCGGTTGCGGGTAGATACCCAGCACCAGAACCAGCAGCGCGGAGATCAGAACCACAATACCGCCCGCGCTGTACTGCCAGTTAGACGGCGCATCGCGGTTAAGCTGCTGCGGCGCGCTCAGATAGAGGCTTACCGCAACACGCAGGTAGTAGTAGAGACCAATCGCGGAACCAACCACCACTGCGGCAACCAGCCACCACAGGCTGGCCTGCACACCGACCGCCAGGACGTAGAATTTACCGATAAAGCCCAGCGTCATCGGGATACCCGCCAGAGAGAGCATCATCACGGTCATCACCGCCGCGAGGATCGGACGATGCCAGAACAGACCACGGTAGGAGAACAGCGAATCGGCATCCGGGCCACGGAACGGGCTGGACATCAGGCTGACCACGCCGAACGCGCCGAGGCTGCTGAACAGATAACCGGCCAGATAGACGCCAACGGCTTCCATCGACATCTCGCCGCTTTGCAGGGCGATCAACGCCACCAGCAGATAGCCGAGGTGAGAGATAGAGGAGTAACCGAGCAGACGCTTAATGTTGGTCTGGCTCAGCGCCATCAGGTTACCGAAGATGATGGAGGCAAAGGCAATCACGCCCAGCACGATACGTACCGCTTCGCTGTCGCCAACCGGCGCGTACAGGAACAGACGCATCACCACGCCGAAGATAGCGATTTTGCTCGCCGTCGCCAGGAAGGTGGAAACCGGCGCAGGCGCGCCCTGGTATACGTCTGGCGTCCACAGGTGGAACGGCACCAGCGAGAGTTTAAAGCCGAGACCAACAATCATCAGACCGAAGCCCGCCAGCAGCAGCGGTTCGTGCAGCATGCCGTCGCCGAGGCTCTTACCAAGCGCGACAAACGACAGGTTGCCAGACTGCGCGTACACCAGCGCCATACCGAACAGCAGGAAGGAAGACGCTGCGGCAGACAGAATGGTGTATTTGATACTGGCTTCCAGCGAGCGTTTCTGACGGAAGGCGTAACCAATCAGGCCAAACAGCGGCAGAGAGATCAGCTCAATACCGAGGAACAGCGCCGCCAGGTGGTTGGCGTTCGCCAGCAGAATACCGCCCAATGCGGCAATCAGCACCAGCAGGTAGAACTCTTCCTGGTTGTCGTTATAGCCTTCAAGCCACGGATAGGCAAAGGTACAGGTGGCAAGACTCGCCAGCAGAACCAGCCCGGTGTAAAGCATGGCGAAACCGTCAACGCGCATCAGCGGAGTGACGTCCATCGCGCCCGCCTGGCCAACAAACCAGAGCGAAACCAGCGCGGCGTTAAGCCCAATGACCGACAGCGTGGCATTGAGGAAGTGATTGCGTCGCCACGCAATGGAGAGCATCACAACCACCACCGTCAAGCCGACGATCAGCAGCGGTAGCAGCGCAATCAGGTGTTGTGGAGTTATTGTCATGGCGATTTACGGCCTTGTAGTAGTAACGGAATTAACAAACCACTGCTGGATGTTGCTCATCGCAGAATGCGAGGTATCCAGAATCGGCTGCGGATAGAAGCCAAGCAGTACCAGAAGCACGACCAGCAACAGGATGATAAACAGCTCTCGCAGCGACATCCCTGGCATGTCCTGGCTGGCAATCTGGCTCTTCGCTTTACCGAAGTAAGCGCGATGCAGCATCGCCAGCGAGTAAACGGAAGCAAACACCAGACCAAAGGTTGAGATCACGGTAATGACCGGAACCACCTGGTAGCTACCGAACAGAATCATAAATTCGCCAACGAAGTTACCGGTGCCCGGCATACCGAGCGTCGCCACCGCGAAGAACATCGACAGCGCAGGCAACCATTTAATTTTGCTCCACAGACCGCCCATCATACGCATATCACGCGTATGCAGACGTTCGTACAGCTGACCACACAGGATGAACAGACCCGCTGCCGACAGACCGTGCGCAATCATCTGGATTACAGCGCCCTGGTAAGCCAGCTGGCTGCCGGTGTAGATAGCAATCAGTACGAAGCCCATGTGCGAAACGGAAGTGTACGCAATCAGACGTTTAATGTCGTACTGGGTGAAGGCCATCCACGCGCCGTAGAAGATGCCAATCACACCCAGCCACATCGCAATCGGCGCAAACTCAGCGGAGGCGTTCGGGAACAGCGGCAGCGAGAAGCGCAGCAGACCGTAAGCCGCCGTTTTCAGCAAAATACCGGCGAGGTCAACGGAACCTGCGGTCGGCGCCTGGGAGTGCGCATCCGGCAGCCAGCCGTGCAGCGGAACCACCGGCATTTTCACCGCAAACGCGATGAAGAAGCCCAGCATCAGCAGGTATTCCACCCCGTGCGACATCGGCGTTTTCAGCAGGTCTTCGTAGTTGAAGGTCCAGACGCCGGTCGCATTGTGGTGTACAAACACCAGCGCCAGGATGGCAATCAACATCACCAGACCGCTCGCCTGGGTATAGATGAAGAACTTGGTAGCCGCCGTGATACGCGTTTTACCGTCAGAGGCTTTGTGCCCCCACAGCGCGATCAGGAAGTACATCGGCACCAGCATCATTTCCCAGAAGAAGAAGAACAGGAACATGTCGATGGCAAGGAACACGCCGATAACGCCGCCCAGAATCCACATCAGGTTCAGGTGGAAGAAGCCCTGATATTTTTCGATTTCATTCCAGGAGCAGAGTACCGCCAGAACGCCCAGCAGACCGGTCAGCACCACCATCAGCAGCGACAAACCGTCGATAGCCAGATGGATAGAGATGCCGAAGCGCGGGATCCACGGCAGAATGAACTCAGACTGCCACTGCGGAATGCCAGCGGCTTGCGTCAGTGAATAGCCGCCCTGCAACCACAGTTGCAGGCCAAGCGCCAGCGTCAGTCCCATGGTGATCAGCGCAATCCAGCGCGGCACCTTCACGCCGAAGCGTTCGGTCTGCCAGCACAGAAAGCCACCGATAAAGGGAATTAATATTAGCCAGGGTAGTAACATGGCGATCTTTATTCCTTGTTAAAGTCCCATCAGGACCTGATTTTCAACGAATTCTCACAACAGAAAATTCACTTCGGATTGCGGCCTTTTTTGCCCGGTGGCGCTAACGCTTACCGGGCCTACAGATTCCCGTAGGTCGGATAAGCGCCAGCGCCATCCGACATCAACCCCACAATCCTCAAACTCAACGCAGTACCATCAACAGCGCCAGCACAACGACCGCACCGATGCTCATGGATGCCACATACCAGCGCAGATATCCGTTCTCGCTGAGCAGCAGGCCTTTACCTGCAAAGCGGGAAAGGATAGCCGGAATGTTCATCAGCGCATTGAGCGGGTCGCGTTTCAGCAGCCAGGCGACGCCGAGGAACGGCTTCACGAACACTTTGTCGTACAGCCAGTCGAAGCCCCAGGCGTTATACCACCAGGTGCCCAGCAGACGGCCCGGCGCACTGTTGGCGACAGAAGTCACCAGAGTACGTTTACCCAGCCACAGCCATGCGGCAATCAGGATGCCGACAATCGCAACCACGCCGGAGGCAATTTCCAGGGTCATCACGCGGCTATGCTCAAGCTCGGTCGTCTGCGGCAGCACACCCTGCAACGGCGGCACAATCAGCGCGCCAACAAAGGTGGACAGTACCATCAGCACAATCAGCGGCAGGTGATGAGTAATCCCCTTCCCTGCATGAGCGTGAATTTGTTCTTTACCGTGGAACACGATGAAAATCATACGGAAGGTGTACAAGGAGGTCATGAACGCACCGACCAGACCTGCAACCATCAGATTGATATGACCATTCGCCATCGCGCCAGCCAGAATCTCATCCTTACTGAAGAAGCCGGCGGTAATCAGCGGCAGAGCCGACAGCGCCGCGCCGCCCACCAGGAAGCAGAGATACACCAGCGGAATGGATTTACGCAGACCGCCCATCTTGAAGATGTTCTGTTCGTGGTGGCAGGCCAGAATCACCGAGCCGGACGCCAGGAACAGCAGCGCTTTAAAGAAGGCGTGCGTCATCAGGTGGAAAATCGCCGCATCCCACGCCTGGACGCCCAGCGCCAGGAACATGTAGCCAATCTGGCTCATGGTGGAGTAAGCGAGAACACGTTTGATGTCGGTCTGCACCAGCGCGGCGAAACCGGCCAGCACCAGCGTAATCGCCCCAACGATCCCCACCAGATGCAGCACTTCCGGCGTCATCAGGAACAGGCCGTGGGTACGGGCAATCAGGTAAACACCGGCGGTAACCATCGTCGCGGCGTGGATCAGCGCGGAGACAGGCGTCGGGCCCGCCATCGCGTCTGCAAGCCAGGTCTGCAACGGCAGCTGCGCAGATTTACCTACCGCACCGCCCAGCAGCATCAGCGTCGCCCACATCAGCATGTTGTTGCCGTCGGCGAAGTGCGCGGGCGCCAGTTCCACCATTTCGCGGAAGTTCAGGGTGCCCAGTTCGTTGTACAGAATGAACAGCGCAAACGCGAGGAACACGTCGCCCACACGGGTAACAACAAACGCTTTCATTGCCGCTGCGCCATTCTTCGGATCGGTGTAGTAGAAACCGATCAGCAGATAGGAGCACAGACCCACGCCTTCCCAGCCGAGGTACATCAACAGCAGGTTATCGGACAGCACCAGAATAACCATGCTGGCGATAAACAGGTTGGTGTAGGCGAAGAAGCGGGAGTACCCCTCTTCACCGCGCATATACCAGGAGGCGAACATGTGGATCAGGAAACCCACGCCGGTCACTACCGAGAGCATGGTCAGCGACAGGCCGTCCAGCACCAGGTTGAAACCGATGTTGAAATCACCCACCGACATCCACGTCCACAGCGGCTGGCTGAACGCCTGCTTGCCGTTAGCGAAGAAGTCAACGCCGACAAACGCCGTCACCAGCGCCGCCAGGCCAATGGAGCCGACGCCAACGGTCGCGGAGAGGTTTTCCGACCAGCGACCGCGAGAGAACGCCAGTAATACAAAGCCAATCAATGGCAGAATAATGGTTAAGGCAAGCATGTTCATCCACGCATCTCACTTACTGAATCGATGTTCAGGTTCTGGCGACGGCGATGAAGTTGCAGTAACAGCGCCAGGCCAATACTCGCCTCCGCAGCCGCAAGGCTGATGGCGAGAATGTACATCACCTGACCATCCGTCTGGCCCCAGTAGCTTCCGGCGACCACGAAGGCCAGCGCGGAGGCGTTAATCATGATTTCCAGTCCAATCAGCATAAACAGCAGATTGCGGCGGATAACCAGACCGGTTAAGCCCAGCACGAATAAAATCGCCGCGAGGATCAGTCCATGTTGTAAGGGGATCATGCGTGCTCCTCCGTTTTTCTTTTCGCGCTGTCACCAGGACGGTTGCTCAGCACTTCGCCCACACGCTCTTCGCGACCGACGTGGAAGGCGACAACCAGACCGGCCAGCAGCAGCATAGAGGCCAGTTCGACCGCCAGAACGTAAGGCCCAAACAGCGAGATACCGACCGCTTTGGCGCTAATTGGCGTACCGTCGATACCCTGGTCGTTGACGCCCAGAATGGCGTACACGATCACCACCAGCATGATGGCCGACAAAATCGCCGGGCCAATCCACACCTGCGGTTTCAGCCACTGGCGTTCCTGTTCGATTTCCGAACCGCCGAGGTTGAGCATCATGACCACGAACACGAACAGCACCATGATGGCGCCCGCATAAACGATAATTTCCAGCGCACCGGCAAAGTAAGCGCCCAGCGAGAAAAACACCCCGGAAATCGCCAACAGCGAAATAATCAGATACAGCAGCGCGTGTACCGGATTGGTATGGGTGATGACTCGCAAGGTTGCGAGAATGGCGATCAGGCCACAGATATAAAAAGCGAACTCCATTGCCCTTCTCCTTACGGTAACAGGCTCTTGACGTCGATAGGCTTGGCTTCGTTCTCTGCTTCGCCCTTATCTTTGCCGTCGATTGCCATACCTGCCATCCGGTAGAAGTTATATTCCGGGTATTTGCCCGGACCGGAGATCAGCAGATCCTCTTTCTCATAAACCAGGTCCTGGCGCTTGTACTCACCCATTTCAAAATCGGGGGTGAGCTGAATGGCCGTCGTCGGACAGGCTTCTTCGCACAGGCCGCAGAAAATGCAGCGTGAGAAGTTGATACGGAAAAACTCAGGATACCAGCGACCATCTTTCATCTCTGCTTTTTGCAGCGAGATACAGCCTACCGGGCAGGCTACCGCACACAGGTTACAGGCAACGCAACGCTCCTCGCCGTCCGGGTCGCGCGTCAGCACGATACGGCCACGGTAACGAGGCGGTAGATAGACCGGCTCTTCCGGGTACATCTGCGTTTCGCGTTTCGCGAACGCATGCAGGCCGATCATCCAGATACTGCGTACCTGGGTGCCGAAGCCTACTAACAATTCTTTTAAGGTCATGGTCTTTGTGCCCCTTATTGCGCCTGCCAGAGAATGACAGCCGCCGTTACCAGCAAGTTGATGAGCGTCAACGGCAGGCAGACTTTCCAGCCGAAGGACATTACCTGGTCATAACGAGGACGCGGTAACGACGCACGAATCAAAATGAACATCATCATAAAGAACGCGGTTTTCAGCGCGAACCAGATGAATGGCGGTAAGAACGGGCCATGCCAGCCACCGAAGAACAGCGTCACCATCAGCGCGGAGATAGTAACGATACCGATGTATTCCCCCACGAAGAACAGACCGAATTTCATACCGGAATATTCAATGTGATAACCATCGGCCAGTTCCTGCTCGGCTTCCGGCTGGTCAAACGGATGACGGTGACACACCGCCACGCCCGCGATGGCAAAGGTGACAAAACCAAAGAACTGCGGAATAACGTTCCAGATATCAGCCTGGTTGTTGACGATGTCGGTCATATTAAATGAACCGGCCTGCGCCACCACGCCCATCAGGGAAAGCCCGAGGAACACTTCGTAGCTGAGCGTTTGTGCTGATGCACGCATCGCCCCCAGCAGCGAGTATTTGTTGTTGCTCGACCAACCGGCGAACAGCACCGCATACACCGCCAGACCCGCCATCATCAGGAAGAACAGAATCCCGATGTTCAGGTCAGCGACAACCCAGGTCGGGCTAACCGGAACGATAGCGAACGCCAGCAACAGCGAGGTAAAAGCGATCATCGGTGCCAGGGTAAAGATGACGCGATCCGAGAATTTCGGGATCCAGTCCTCTTTAAAGAACATTTTGATCATGTCCGCGACCAGCTGGAGCGAACCGCCCCAGCCAACGCGGTTTGGCCCATAACGGTTCTGGAACAGACCCAGCAGACGACGTTCGCCAAAGCTCATGAATGCCCCGCAGGTGACCACCACCAGCAGGATCACCACCGCTTTGAGAATGCTCAGCAGGATCTCGATCAGATCCGGTGTAATCCAACTCATTGTTGCGCCTCCTGCAGATTCTCAAGACGACCACCCGCCAGAACCGGCGCGATGCCAGGCATACCCATCGGCAATCCGACCTGCCCTGCCGTTAAGCCTTCAGCGATTTCAACCGGCAGCGTTACCGTATTGCCGTCGTAGCTGAAGGAAACGCGCGTTCCCGCATTCACGCCCAACTTCGCGGCATCAGCCGGGTTGAGTTTGATGTACGGTTGCGGCATACGGCTCTGGAAGACCGGAGAGCGCTGCGACATTTCGTCACTGCCAAACAGGTGATAGTACGGCGCGATACGCCACTGACCATCCTGCGCCTGGAAGCTGGCCGGAACGGTAGTGAAGTAATCAAGACCGTTTTCAGATGCTTCAATCAAACGCACGCCCGGATCGCCATGACGCAGTTTGCCGCCCACTTCATCCTGGAACTTGTTCCACGCCTGTGGGGAGTTCCAGCCTGGCGCCCAGGCAAACGGAATCTGCGAACGCGGCGCGCCCGGCTGGTTGTTCCCTTCCATTGAGAAGGCGAACATGGTGTCTTTATCCTGCGGCTGACGCGGCTCGTGAACGCTGATGTTAGCGCGCATCGCGGTACGACCGCTGTAACGGTGCGGCTCACGCGCCAGTTTCTGCCCGCGAATGCGGAAGGTCGCGTCCGGCGCGGCATCTTTAATGCCCGCCAGTTGCGGCATTGCGGCGATCGCGGCGTCAATAACGTGGTCCAGTTGCGTCCAGTCCACCTCGCGGTTCTGCACGGTGCTGTGCAGCGAGTGCAGCCAGCGCCAGCTTTCCAGCATCACGGTGTTGCTGTCGTAATAGGCCGGGTCATAAACCTGGAAGAAACGCTGCGCGCGGCCTTCGTTGTTGATGACCGTACCGTCGCTTTCCGCAAAACTTGCGGCGGAGAGCACCAGATGCGCATTCTCCATAATCGCCGTGCGCTGATGGTCAACCACCATCACCAGCGGCGCTTTTGCCAGCGCGGCATTTACGCGAACGGCGCTTGCATGGCGGTGCAGATCGTTTTCCAGCACCACGACAGCGTCGGCACGACCGGTTTCCAGTTCGGTCAACGCGTCATCCAGCGAACCGCCGCCCATCATGCCCAGCCCCATGCTGTTGACCGAGCGGGCAATCATGGTGATGCCGACATCCGAACCACGGCCTTTCAGCGCTTTCGCCACGTTGGCGGCCGCCTGAATCACTTCCGCGCTACCAGCGTTGGTGCCGGAGATAATCAGTGGTTTCTTCGCACCCGCCAGCGCCTGAACGATGACGTCGATTTTGTTCTGCAAATCGCTGCTGATGCCGTCGACCACCGGTGCGCTGTCGTCCAGCGCATGAGCGATGGCAAAGCCTAAACGCGCCTGATCTTCCACCGGCGCACGGTAAGTCCATGCCGCGATGTCGTCCAGACGGGTGTTGTCAACGTTGGTCACAAACAGCGGATGCTTAGCGCGCTGGCCGATATTGAGGATGGCCGCAATCTGCCAGTCGGCCACTTTCTGGGCCGCCGCCATTTCACGCGCTTTGCCTTTCACCGCCTGGCGAACCGCCAGCGCAACGCGCGCGCCGGTCTGGGTAATATCTTCGCCCAGCACCAGTACCGCATCGTAAGATTCGATGTCACGCAGCGCCGGAGTATGAATGCCGCCTTCGCGCAGCACTTTCAGCGCCAGTTGCAGACGTTCCTGCTCGCCCTGAGCGATACCGGTATAGAAGTTATCCGCGCCCACCAGTTCACGCAGCGCGAAGTTGCTCTCAACGCTGGCGCGCGGAGAACCGATGCCGATCACTTTCTTCGACTGACGCAGAATATCCGCCGCGCCCTGCATCGCCTGTTCGGCGTTGAGGGTGATCAGGTCATCGCCACGACGCTGAATCGGCTGACGAGGCCTGTCTTTCAGGTTCACATAACCATAACCGAAACGACCACGGTCGCAGAGGAAGTAGTGGTTAACGGTCCCGTTGTAACGGTTCTCGATACGACGCAGTTCGCCGTAGCGCTCGCCCGGGCTGGTGTTACAACCGATGGAGCACTGCTGGCAGATGCTTGGCGCAAACTGCATGTCCCACTTACGGTTATAACGCTCGGAGTGCGTTTTGTCGGTGAATACGCCGGTCGGGCAGATTTCCACCAGGTTGCCGGAGAATTCGCTTTCAAGCGTACCGTCTTCAGGACGACCGAAGTAGACGTTGTCATGCGCGCCATATACGCCCAGATCCGCGCCGTCTGCGTAGTCTTTGTAGTAACGCACGCAGCGGTAGCAGGCGATGCAGCGGTTCATTTCGTGAGAGATGAACGGCCCCAAATCCTGGTTGCGGTGAGTACGCTTAGTGAAACGGTAACGACGGAAGTTGTGGCCCGTCATCACGGTCATATCCTGAAGGTGGCAGTTACCGCCCTCTTCACAGACCGGACAATCGTGCGGGTGGTTGGTCATTAACCATTCCACCACGCTTTCGCGGAACTGTTTCGCTTCTTCGTCATCAATAGAAATAAAGGTGCCGTCGGTGGCAGGCGTCATACAAGACATCACCAGGCGACCACGCGTATCTTCCGCGTTTTGATATTGCTTCACCGCACACTGGCGGCAAGCACCGACGCTACCCAGCGCCGGGTGCCAGCAAAAGTACGGAATATCAAGGCCGAGGGACAGACATGCCTGTAGCAGGTTGTCTGCGCCGTTGACCTCATATTCTTTGCCGTCTACATGAATCGTAGCCATAGTCAGCATGCTTCCAGTTGGCTTAGTCAGGGACTAAGCGTTAATCGAATGACTTATCGCGATGCAGGGGTAAGCCTGCAATTACCAGCGCTCTTTCAGCAGGTTCGGCTGTATACCACCAATCACATGGGTATTGCTGAACGGCTGCTTGATGCCAGCTTCGAATTCTTCGCGGAAATATTTAATGGCACTCTGCAACGGTTCGACCGCGCCTGGCGCATGCGCACAGAAGGTTTTACCCGGCCCGAGGAAACGACACAGTTGCTCAAGTGTCTCGATATCCCCAGGCTGGCCTTCGCCGCGTTCCAGCGCACGCAGAATTTTTACACTCCACGGCAGACCGTCGCGGCACGGCGTACACCAGCCGCACGATTCACGCGCAAAAAACTCTTCCAGGTTACGCACCAGCGACACCATGCCAATTTCGTGGTCAACGGCCATCGCCAGCGCCGTACCCAGACGGCTGCCCGCTTTACCGATGCTTTCAAATTCCATCGGCAGGTCGAGGTGCGCTTCAGTCAGGAAGTCGGTTCCCGCGCCGCCTGGCTGCCAGGCTTTGAATTTCAGGCCATCGCGCATGCCACCGGCGTAATCTTCGAGGATCTCACGCGCGGTAGTGCCGAACGGCAGTTCCCACAGTCCCGGATTTTTCACGCGACCGGAGAAACCCATCAGCTTGGTGCCCGCATCTTTGCTCTTCGAAATGTTCTGATACCACTCCACGCCGTTCGCGAGGATCGCCGGGACGTTACACAGCGTTTCCACGTTGTTGACGCAGGTCGGCTTGCCCCATACGCCGGAGCTTGCCGGGAACGGCGGCTTAGAGCGCGGGTTGGCGCGACGACCTTCGAGGGAGTTAATCAGCGCGGTTTCTTCACCGCAGATGTAACGCCCTGCCCCGGTGTGGACAAACAGTTCGAAGTCGAAACCGGTGCCCATGATGTTTTTGCCGAGCAGACCGGCTTCGGTCGCTTCCGCGATTGCGCGGCGCAGATGCACAGCCGCTTCGATGTATTCGCCACGCAGGAAGATGTAGCCACGGTACGCTTTCAGGGCAAAGGCGGAGATCAACATACCTTCCACCAGCAGGTGCGGCAGTTGCTCCATCAGCAGACGGTCTTTATAGGTGCCCGGCTCCATTTCATCGGCGTTACACAGCAGGTAACGGATGTTCATGGATTCATCTTTCAGCATCAGGCTCCACTTCAGACCGGTGGAGAAGCCCGCGCCGCCGCGCCCTTTCAGGCCAGCGTCTTTCACCTGATTGACGATCTCGTCAGGAGACAGCCCGGTCAGCGCTTTACGCGCGCCTTCGTAGCCGTTTTTACTACGGTATTCGTCCAGCCATACCGGCTGCTTGTCATCACGCAGACGCCAGGTCAGCGGATGCGTTTCGGGAGTACGGATAACGTTTTTCATTTATACCGCTCCAGTAGTTCAGGAATGGCTTCCGGGGTCAGATGGCTGTGAGTATCCTCATCAATCATCATGTTCGGCCCTTTGTCGCAGTTCCCCAGGCAACAGGTCGGCAGCAGCGTAAAGCGACCGTCAAAGGTCGTCTGCCCCGGCTTGATATTGAGTTTTTTCTCCAGCGCGGCCTGGATCCCCTGATAACCGGTGATATGGCACACCACGCTGTCACAGTAGCGGATCACATGGCGACCGACCGGCTGGCGGAAGATCTGGCTGTAGAATGTGGCGACGCCTTCGACATCGCTCGCCGGAATACCCAGCACGTCGGCGATCGCGTAGATCGCGCCATCCGGCACCCAGCCACGCTGCTTCTGTACGATTTTCAGCGCTTCAATGGACGCCGCACGCGGGTCTTCGTAGTGGTGCTTCTCGTGCTCAATGGCTTCACGCTCTGCCGCACTCAGCTCAAAAGCCTCGGTTTGTGGTTGTTGATTCTCGTGCATAATTAGCGGTCCACATCTGACATAACAAAATCGATACTACCTAAATGAACGATCAGGTCAGACACCAGGCTGCCGCGCACCGCCACCGGAATCTGCTGCAAATGCGCATAGCTCGGGGTACGGATACGAGTACGGTAACTCATAGTGCTGCCATCGCTGGTCAGGTAGTAACTGTTAATACCCTTGGTCGCCTCTACCATCTGGAAGGATTCATTCGCAGGCATGACCGGGCCCCACGACACTTGCAGGAAGTGGGTGATCAGGGTTTCGATATGTTGCAGCGTGCGCTCTTTCGGCGGCGGCGTCGTCAGCGGGTGATCCGCTTTGAACGGGCCTTCCGGCATGTTATTGAGGCACTGCTCAAGGATGCGCAAACTCTGACGCAGCTCTTCGACTTTCAGCATCACGCGGGTATAGCAGTCGGACACGCCGCCGCCAACCGGGATTTCAAAGTCAAAGTTCTCGTAGCCAGAGTACGGACGTGATTTACGCACGTCGAAATCAATACCGGTCGCACGCAGCGCGGCGCCTGTACAGCCCCAGTCCAGCGCTTCTTTCTTGCCGTAAGCGGCAACGCCCTGGGAACGCCCTTTCAGGATGGTGTTGCGCAGCGCCGCTTTCTCGTAGGAGTCCAGACGCTTCGGCATCCAGTCCAGGAAATCACGCAGCAGGCGATCCCAGCCGCGCGGCAGGTCGTGCGCGACGCCGCCGATACGGAACCAGGCCGGGTGCATACGGAAACCGGTGATTGCTTCCACCACATCGTAAATTTTCTGACGGTCGGTAAAGGCGAAGAAGACCGGGGTCATCGCGCCGACGTCCTGAATAAACGTCGAGATGTACAGCAGGTGGCTGTTAATGCGGAACAGTTCGGAGAGCATAACGCGAATCACGTTTACGCGATCCGGTACGGTGATACCCGCCAGTTTTTCTACCGCCAGTACGTACGGCATTTCGTTGACGCAGCCGCCGAGGTATTCGATACGGTCGGTATACGGAATGTAGCTGTGCCAGGACTGGCGTTCGCCCATTTTCTCAGCGCCACGGTGGTGGTAGCCGATGTCAGGCACGCAGTCGACAATTTCTTCGCCGTCAAGCTGAAGTACGATACGGAATGCGCCGTGTGAGGACGGGTGGTTCGGACCGAGGTTGAGGAACATAAAGTCCTCGTTTTCGGTGCCGCGTTGCATACCCCAGTCTTCCGGTTTGAAGGTCAGCGCTTCCATCTCCAGATCCTGCTTGGCTTTGGTCAGCTCAAACGGATCGAATTCGGTGGCGCGCGCCGGGTAGTCTTTACGCAGCGGATGCCCTTCCCAGGTCGGCGGCATCAGCAGACGCGTCAGGTGCGGGTGGCCGTCAAACGTGATACCAAACATTTCCCAGGTTTCACGCTCGTACCAGTTGGCGTTCGGGAAGAGTTTGGTAAACGTCGGCACATGCAGGTCGTTTTCAGACAATGCCACCTTGAGCATGATGTCGCGATTGCGGTCTATTGAGATCAGGTGGTAGAAAACGGAAAAATCCGCAGCGGGTAACCCGTCGCGGTGCGTGCGCAGACGCTCGTCCATGCCGTGTAAGTCAAACAGCATGACGTAAGGTTTCGGCAGTTTCTTTAAGAAATCGCCAACTTCCAGTAATTGTTCACGCTTGACCCAAACAACGGGTACCCCGGTGCGGGTCGCCTGAACGGTAAAGGCATCCGGCCCAAAACGGTTGCGCAGTTCGCCAATGACCGGGTCATCCAGATGATCCCGGGTTTGCCATACAGCGTCTTGCGCGGTTAAGTCGGTCATATTGTTCACCATTGCAAATGGTCCGTGGTAGTCGGCAGTGCTTCGCGTTATTTATGTAGTGATAAGCGAAGTGAAGTCTGCTGCCGACAGGCGCAAATTAAATCTCGTCTGGTGTACGTAGATTCGTTACTGCAATGCGTTCGCCGCGTTTACGTTCGCGCTCTGACTGCATATTGGCGCGATAAACGCCCTGATCGCCAACCACCCAGGAGAGCGGACGACGTTCTTTGCCAATTGATTCCTGCAACAACATCAGCGCCTGCATGTACGCTTCGGGGCGCGGCGGGCAGCCCGGGATATACACATCTACCGGGATAAATTTATCAACGCCCTGCACAACCGAATAAATATCGTACATACCGCCAGAGTTAGCGCATGCCCCCATGGAAATCACCCACTTCGGCTCCAGCATCTGGTCATACAAACGCTGAATAACAGGCGCCATCTTGGTAAAGCATGTTCCCGCTACCACCATCAGGTCGGCCTGACGCGGCGAAGCACGCAGTACTTCCGCGCCGAAGCGCGCCACGTCATGCACAGCGGTAAAAGAGGTCACCATCTCGACATAGCAGCAGGAAAGGCCGAAGTTATACGGCCAAATTGAATTCTTACGACCCCAGTTAACCATGTCATGCAGCGCATGTTCGAGCTTGCCCATGTACACGCTTTTGTTGATTTCTTGCTCCAGGGGGTCGGTTACGATCTCCTGTTTTTGCAGGGGGTAACGGTCATTCTCACCGTTGGGATCTATGCGGGTGAGCGTATAATCCATCTTAATGCCTCGCGGTTAGCGTTGACGATTAGCGATACTGTTCGTTTCCGGGTTCATACGCTCGCGGCGTGAACGCGCGGGCGTCCAGTCCAGCGCGCCAATACGCACCAGATAAACCAGACCAGCCAGTAACACAAAAATAAAAATTGCAGCTTCCACAAAGCCTACCCAACCGCTTTCACGGATAGAGGTCGACCATGCGAACAGATACAGCGCTTCAACGTCGAAGATAACGAAGAACATGGCTACCAGGTAAAACTTGGCAGACAGGCGTAAGCGGGCGGAGCCGACCGAGTCGATACCTGATTCAAACGGGGTGTTTTTCGACCTCGCGCGTGCGCGACCGCCTAAAAACCAACCGCCGACGAGCATCAGGCAGCACAGGCCAATGGCAATAATAAGAAAGATAGCGAATGCCCAGTGATGAGCGATGATTTCAGTGGATGTTGACATACTCATTGCTTACTCATCAAAAGTAGCGCCAAATTCTCTGCTCTTTTCGGCAGATGAACGCCACATCGATTCATGGGGAGGAATAAAAAAAACCTTACAATCACTGTAGAAAATGATTAAACAGCTAATTGATGTGGTTTTTTACTCCTTTCTATAACCTTTTGTCAACTTTAACAAAAGTTCCCTCACATTAATTTACATCGACCCAACACCATTAACATTTAATGCCATTTTGACTGATTTCGATCGCATCACCAGCCCGAATTTAATGTTGTTGAATCGTGTCCGTTGTGAAGTAAATGAGATAATACACTCCTATTTTGACAGGATTTTACGCAGATGCCTCCCCCTAAATGGGAGTATTTTCTTGATCTGTGACACGCTTTTGTTAATCCGCCATAAAAAACAGCAACAATTTCTCTAGTTTTTTAACATGGAAACAAAACCAGACCGTCAGTGCCTATTTTTCATCCAAATTAACAGGTTAATGACTACTTACTGATTTTTTAGGCTTTTTCCCACATTTACGTCCGAAATGCCGGTAAATTGTATAAAAAAAGAACCGCTGGATGTTTTTTCAGCATCAGCGGCCCTTTTTTACACTTACATTTTATAACGTTTTTTTTGTGACTGACTACTCAAAGTCACCTTCAACCATCAGCGAATCGTCTCCTCCTTCGGGAGTAAACTGACTGTATTGCCAGGGGTTTTGGTAACTGTCCATCGCCTGATAGATAACCTGCGCCAGTTCGTTCTGGCCTGATGGATCGCGACACAGTAAGTATTCCGTATCTGGCAACGGCGGTAATCCATCCGCAGCGCCGAGTACGCGTAAATCCGGGCTCATCATCTCAACCGGTCGCGCGGTGATCCCCAGTCCGGCTTTTACGGCCGCGCGTACTGCCGCTAACGTTGAGGCCACATAGGCAAGGCGCCAGGGAATATTCGCCGCATTCAACGTCGCTAATACGATATCGCGGAACGGGCTGGGATCGTCTAACAACACCAGCGGGATCGGTTCTCCCTTCTGTAACACATATTCCGCCGCGCAGTACCAGTGTGTCGGCGATGTGCGCAGGTTCAGGAACTCGAAAGATCCCGGACGGTGCGTAGTGACAATCAAATCCACTTCCTGCGATTTCAGCATATCCACCATAAAGGCGTTACGTTTCACCCTCACATCCAGAGCAAGCTTCGGGTAAACCGAACTGATCCGATTGAGCAGGAAAGGCAATATCGTATCGGCGGATTCATCAGAAGCGCCAATTGTTAATACGCCCTGAAGATTGCTAAACATCAATGATGAGCACGCCTCATCATTAAAGCGCAGGATTTTTCTGGCGTAACCCAGAAGCTGAATACCGTGTTCAGTCAACAGCTTGTTACGACCATGACGGGCGAACAACTCCTTACCCACAAGCTGCTCAAGACGCTGCATTTGCTGGCTCACCGCAGACTGAGTACGACATACCGCCGCCGCCGCAGCGGCGAACGTGTTCAGATCGGCAACAGCAACAAACGTTCTCAGCAGATCGAGGTCGAGGTTAATTATCGGACGATTTGCATTTATCATAATTTTTCACTTACTGGCGGGTCATACCATGCTGACCTGGTTAATGCTGTGTGTTCATAAACAAACAATTCCATTTGTAATGTGCTTCCCTCGCCGTTTCACTTGCGTAACCAAGTGAAAGTAAAAATGTATTTGGTGCTGCTAACAACCTCTTCTCCTTTCTTTTCGAATAATCCCAGAGGTCATTACCAGGGATATATCGAGGAGAAGACGCATACCTTTTTAGGTAACAACGGAATTCTGCTAAGGATAAACGTGTAATTTTGTAAATGTAAAAGAAGTTAACGGACATTTACCGACACAAAAAAAGCCTACTGAGCAACAAGTTAGTTATAGATGCTCGTCATAAAAATTAGCAGACAACGCAGACTGCGCACCATTTCCTGGGGCTTATCTTAACCCAAAACCACTATATTTATAAGCCTTAATACGAATAATCTGAAGCGTGATTATGTTATCTTAACTAAGAAAATTATGTATTATTAATCTCACCAGCAGGTGCTTTTTAAATATTAAATAATAATTAATTAAGATCGCCACTACTCATTAATTCTACTTAACAATAGATTTACACCCTAACGTTTACAGATCATGGCGATAACAGTAGTTTCGTAAAAGCATTCAGTATTTTCCTGATAATTGAGTTATGCTGACGCCGCTAACACTTTCCTCCCTGAGTTTAGACTATTTTTTAACAAAACATACAACCACACAAAAGACTGATACTAAAAATAAAAAACCAATAAAATAAATAAAAGCAGTAATAAAAACTGCAATAATGGCATTAAAGCAGGACTTAACAGCACAATCCCACACTAAGCCTGAGCAAAATCTTCTACTGCTGACCCTTCAAAACTCACCGCTGTGGGAGTACATTGTTCCGTGCTGACTTCCACGGCAGGGAGTGGCGATAACAGCTAAAAAGGTCAAGATTCATGTCCCCCATTGAAAAATCCAGCAAACTAGAAAATGTCTGTTATGACATCCGCGGCCCTGTTCTGAAAGAAGCGAAACGCCTGGAAGAAGAAGGCAATAAAGTTCTGAAACTGAACATCGGCAACCCCGCCCCTTTTGGTTTTGAAGCGCCTGATGAGATCCTGGTCGATGTCATCCGCAATTTGCCAACGGCGCAGGGGTATTGCGATTCAAAGGGTCTGTATTCCGCACGCAAAGCGATCATGCAGCATTACCAGGCGCGCGACATGCGCGACGTCACCGTAGAAGATATCTATATTGGTAACGGCGTATCCGAATTGATCGTGCAGGCAATGCAGGCGTTGCTGAACAGCGGGGACGAAATGCTGGTTCCCGCGCCGGATTACCCGCTGTGGACAGCGGCAGTCTCGCTCTCCAGCGGCAAAGCGGTACACTATCTTTGCGATGAATCTTCTGACTGGTTCCCGGATCTCGACGACATCCGCGCCAAAATCACGCCGCGTACCCGTGGCATTGTGATAATCAACCCGAATAACCCAACCGGCGCGGTTTACTCCAAAGAGCTGCTGATGGAGATCGTTGAGATTGCCCGTCAACATAATCTGATCATTTTCGCCGATGAGATTTACGACAAGATCCTCTACGACGACGCTGAGCATCATTCTATCGCCGCGCTGGCGCCGGATCTGCTGACCATTACGTTCAACGGGCTGTCCAAAACCTATCGCGTCGCCGGATTCCGCCAGGGCTGGATGGTGCTGAATGGGCCAAAAAAACACGCCAAGGGCTACATTGAAGGGCTGGAGATGCTGGCGTCAATGCGTCTGTGCGCCAACGTTCCGGCACAGCACGCGATCCAGACGGCGCTGGGCGGCTACCAGAGTATTAGCGAATTCATCATGCCGGGCGGGCGTTTGTATGAACAACGTAACCGCGCGTGGGAGCTGATTAACGATATTCCGGGCGTTTCCTGCGTGAAACCGCGCGGCGCACTGTATATGTTCCCGAAAATAGATGCGAAGCGCTTTAACATCCACGATGACCAGAAGATGGTGCTCGACTTCCTGTTGCAGGAAAAAGTGCTGCTGGTGCAGGGAACCGCGTTCAACTGGCCCTGGCCGGATCACTTCCGCATTGTAACGCTGCCTCGTATTGACGACATCGAAATGTCGCTGAGTAAATTCGGGCGCTTCCTGTCAGGGTATCATCAGCTGTAACCGTAAACTGGCCGTCGGATGCAACGTGAGAAAGACGAGTATTTGCATCCGATGGCCTTCTCTGCGCACAATGACCCTCAGGTTGTCATCATGAAAAGGTCACTATGAAGCAGAGCCATTTTTTTGCCCACCTCTCCCGCCTGAAACTGATTAACCGCTGGCCATTGATGCGCAACGTGCGCACCGAAAACGTCTCCGAACACAGTTTGCAGGTGGCGATGGTCGCCCACGCGCTTGCCGCTATCAAAAATCGCAAATTCGGCGGCCAGGTCAATGCCGAGCGTATTGCGCTACTGGCGATGTACCACGATGCCTCTGAAGTGTTGACCGGCGATCTCCCGACCCCGGTGAAATACTTCAATTCGCAAATCGCGCAGGAATACAAAGCGATTGAGAAAATTGCCCAACAAAAACTGGTGGATATGGTTCCTGACGAACTGCGCGATATTTTTGCACCGCTGATCGACGAACATGCTTACAGCGAAGAAGAGAAATCGGTTGTGAAGCAAGCCGACGCGCTTTGCGCCTATCTGAAGTGTCTGGAAGAGTTATCGGCGGGCAATAATGAATTCCTGCTGGCAAAAACGCGACTGGAAAAAACCCTGGCGTCGCGCCGCAGCGAAGAGATGGACTATTTTATGGCGGTGTTTGTGCCCAGTTTTCACCTCTCGCTGGATGAAATCAGCCAGGATTCGCCGCTATAAATCGTTTTGCCGGATGGCGACGTAAACGTCTTATCCGGCCTACTGCTACATTTGTAGGCCGGATAAGCGAATAGCGCCATCCGGCAAAAAATCAAAACGGAAACAGCACCGGGATCATCACCACGCATACCGCCATAACGATTATCGTAAACGGCACCCCGATCTTAACAAAGTCACTAAAACTGTAGTTCCCCGGCCCCAGAACCAGCGTGTTTACCGGCGAGGAGACCGGCGTCATGAACGCCGCCGACGCCGCCATTGCCACCACCATCGCGAAAGGATACGGTGACACCCCCATCGACTTCGCTGCCGCAAGGGCTATCGGCGCCATCAGTACGGCGGTCGCGGTATTGGAAATAAACAGCCCGATGGTGGCGCACAGCACAAACAGACATGCCAGCATCATATAGGGGCCATAACCGCCGCCGACATCCATCAATCCTTTAACGACCAGATCAACGCCGCCGGTCTTTTGCAACGCCAGCGCAAAAGGCATCATCCCGACAATCAGGATAATGCTCGGCCAGTGAATCGCTTTGTAGGAGCTTTCTGCATCAATACAGCGGAATTTCCCCATCAGCAGGCAAGCAATGATTGCCGCGATCGGGTTAGGGATCTCATCGGTCAGCATCAACGCAACCATCAGCACCAGACAGAAGATCGCATGCGGCGCCTGGCTGTGCGCCGGGGAGGCGTCGCTCACTTCCACAGGCATATTCAGCACCACGAAGTCACGGCCCTGTTTCGCCAGTTGACCAATCAGCTTCCAGTTTCCTACTACCAGAATAATGTCGCCCATTAACAGCGCTTCATCCGCAAGCGACCCTTCGATTGCCACGCCGTCACGCTTCAGACCGACGACATTCAGGCCATAGCGTGTACGAAAACCGATCTCGCGCACCGATTTGCCAATCAGTTCCGATTCGGGAATCAGGGAGATTTCCGCCATCCCCACATCCAGCGCCTGATCGGAAAAATACTCGCCGCGTAAAACCATCGGCTCCAGCAGTTGCTCGCTGCAAAATTCCCGGAGATCCACCTCGGCGGCAGACATATCGATCAGTAACACATCGCGGGCGCGAAATTCCGACACCCCATTGACGTTAACAATAACGCGCCGAAAGCGCCGCCAGCGTTCAACGCCGATCACGTTCGCGCCATAGCGCTCACGCAGCTTGAGGTCATCCAGACGCTGGCCGACCATCGGCGAACCCGGGCGAATGGCAAGCCGACGAGCGCGACCGGTCAGACGGTACTCTTTGATTAAATCGCGAAAGGCGCAACGCTTCCAGCCATCACGCTGCTGCGACGCATCATCCCCTTTCAACATAAAGCGCATCACCAGCATGTAGATAATGCCGAGGAACAGCACCACCAGCCCAATCGGCGTGACGCTAAAGAAGCTAAAACCGTGCAGCCCTTCGCGCAGCAGTTCACTGTTCACCACCAGGTTGGGCGGCGTCGCCACCAGCGTCATCATGCCGCTGATAAGACCGGCAAAACTGAGCGGCATCATCAGGCGTGAAGGCGAGGTCTGCATACGCATAGAAACGCTTAACACCACCGGGATGAAAATCGCGACCACGCCGGTTGAACTCATAAACGCGCCAAGCCCGGCGACGGTGATCATCAACAGCACCAGCATTTTGACTTCGCTGCTACCGGCCATTTTCACCAGCCAGGCGCCCATGACCGTCGCGACGCCGGTACGCACCAGACCGTCGCCGATAATGAACAAGGCGGCAATCAGAACAACGTTAGGATCGCTGAAGCCGGAAAAGGCCTCTGAGATGCTCAATGTTCCACTCAGAACAAAGGCGACAATGACCAGCAAAGCAATCGCGTCCATGCGCACTTTGCCCGTCGCAAACAAGATAACGGCAATCGCCAGTAAGGAGAGAACCCATATCAATTCACCGTTCACAACATATCCTTGTTAAATGAGAGGGATGGACTGATTCTGCCATAAAAAAGCCCCAACAATGCGGGGCTAAATCATGTTCAGGTATTTCTAAGAACGACCACGTTTCCGTTGGGCTGTTTGGTCACGGAAATGTGCTCAAGGCTGCTCAGGGCAAAATCGACGTCCGCAATGCGGGGCGTGTCCTCAGGCGCATTGACCGCAATGACATGACACCCGGCGGCCAGCCCGGAGAGAATCCCGGCAGGCGCGTCTTCCACCACCGCGCATTCCTGCGGCGAGAGGCCGAGCAGTTGAGCGCCCAGCAGATAGGCATCCGGTTCCGGTTTGCCGCGCTTCACGCGCTCAGCAGTAACAAACACCTCTGGCGCAGGAAGGCCGGCCGCCTGATGGCGCGCCCGCGCAACCGGCATCGAGCCTGAAGTAACGATAGCCCAGGGGATACCGGCTTTATTGAGATGATCCAGCAATTCGACCGCGCCCGGCAACGCCACAATCCCTGCCGTATCCGTCGCTTCTATCTGTTCCAGACGGGTAAACTCTGCGGCGATCTCCTCTTCCGGCTTTCCCGCCATGAAGTGTCGCAGAGAAGTGATAGCCTGCTTGCCATGAATAAAGCTCAGCACTTCATCATGCGTGAGGCCAAAACGATCGGCCCAGTTGCACCATGTCCGCTCTACAACGGGTAAGGAGTCAACCAACGTTCCATCCAGATCAAACAGAAAGCCTTTGCACTGCACGCTCACCCCCTCAGGCATTGATAATCTGATTAATTTCGTTCGAGCTCAGGTGATACTGGCGCGGGCAGGAGTGCCAGACATTCAGCATACGCTGGTATTTTTCCCACATCGGCGTCTGGGCATTAAAGCCATGCGTACCGGCATCAAAGTGGGTATAGCGCCCTTCCACGTTCACCATAAAGCGAACGTAGCCCAGATAACGCGCTTCGGTTGCGGCATCAAACCCGAGGAACGTCACGCGACGCTCGTCAATGGTCTGCGCGTCTTTCAGGTTAGTCCAGGACACATGTAAGGCGTGATACATCTCCATGATATCGATAATCGTGCGGCAGGTTTCTTCCTTCAGTTCGCCAAACTCACGATCCAGCTCACGCATCTGCAAGCCGTAGCCGCGTTCAATGATCGTTTGCAGACGGCGATAACGCTCGGCGTTGGTCGGGTCGAGCATGGTCATCATTTTGTACTGGTTAGACAAAATCAGACGTTGAGCGTTGGTCATTTCCATTTTGGGACTCCTGTATCACTCTACTGCGGTCAAAAAAAGAAGGCATTGGTATGCCTTCTTTTATATGCGTAATCAGGGGTCAATTACAAATCATCAAGGAAAGTTTTATCCAGTTGTTTGAAGGCGCGCTTAAGCGTGTCAGCTAATGCCTGGTAATCCGGCTTGCCCTCTACTGGCGACAACGCCTGCCCGGCTTCCTGCAATTTTCCCCGAACCTCATAGAACCAGTTCAGGATGGAAGGCGGGAGTGGCGTAACGGAGCGTTTTCCCAGCCACCACATGCCTTGCATCGGTAAACTGAGCGCAAACAGGGCTGTGGCAACCGCCGGGCCTAACTGACCGCCCAGCGCGATTTGCCAGCACAGCGTAAACACCGCGATCGGCGGCATAAAGCGAATGGCGTAACGCGTCATACGAATCACGCGGTTCTCAACAAAGACCGGCGCAAGGCGCTTTTCCATCGGCCACGTCTTTGCGTAGTGCTGCCCCCGGCGAAACAAACTAAAAAAATTCACGGAGCGATTATCCGGTGTCGACATGGCTTTACCTCAACTTCACATATAAAAATTCAAAAATTTGTGCAAAACAACAACTGCAAGGGACATCGTTCAAAACATTTTGTCATTGATACCCACTATCAGGTATCCTGTGTCGGCCTCTAAGGCCAGTAGTCCAAAATCATTGAGTCGTCAAATTTACATATAGTATGCCATTGGCTGAAAAATACGCAAAATGGCATAGACTCAAAGGTATTTCTTCCATCATGCCGAAAAAGATTATTGCGCATGATGTTAATCATAAACGTCAGCGTCATCATGCGTTACGCTCTATGGCTCACTGACGTTTTTTTAGCCACGTATCATAAATAGGTACTTCCATGTCGAGTAAGTTAGTACTGGTTCTGAACTGCGGTAGCTCCTCACTGAAATTTGCAATCATCGATGCAGCGAACGGTGAAGAATACCTTTCTGGTTTAGCCGAATGTTTCCATCTTCCTGAAGCACGTATCAAATGGAAAATGGACGGCAATAAACAAGAAGCGGCTTTAGGTGCAGGCGCCGCTCACAGTGAAGCGCTGAACTTTATTGTTAATACTATTCTGGCACAAAAACCAGAACTGTCTGCGCAGTTGACCGCAATTGGTCACCGTATCGTACACGGCGGCGAGAAGTATACCAGCTCCGTGGTCATTGATGACTCCGTTATCCAGGGCATCAAAGACGCTGCGCCGTTCGCTCCGCTGCACAACCCGGCTCACCTGATCGGGATTACTGAAGCGCTGAAATCCTTCCCGGAACTGAAAGAAAAGAACGTTGCAGTGTTCGACACCGCGTTCCATCAGACCATGCCGGAAGAGTCTTACCTGTATGCCCTGCCGTACAGCCTGTACAAAGAACACGGCGTACGTCGTTACGGTTTCCACGGCACCAGCCACTACTATGTGACTCAGGAAGCCGCAAAAATGCTGAACAAGCCGGTTGAAGAACTGAACATCATCACCTGCCATCTGGGCAACGGTGGTTCCGTTTCTGCAATCCGCAACGGCCAGTGCGTTGACACCTCTATGGGTCTGACCCCGCTGGAAGGTCTGGTGATGGGCACCCGTACCGGTGACATCGACCCGGCAATCATCTTCTTCCTGCATGACAACCTGGGCATGAACATCGATCAGATCAACAAAATGCTGACCAAAGAATCAGGTCTGTTGGGTCTGACCGAAGTCACCAGCGACTGCCGTTATGTTGAAGACAACTACACCGCTAAAGAAGATGCGAAACGTGCGATGGACGTATACTGCCACCGTCTGGCGAAATACATCGGCTCTTACACCGCGCTGATGGAAGGTCGTCTGGACGCAGTGGTCTTCACTGGCGGTATCGGTGAAAACGCGGCGATGGTGCGTGAGCTGTCTCTGGGCAAACTGGGCGTGCTGGGCTTTGAAGTCGATCACGAACGTAACCTGGCTGCCCGTTTCGGCAAATCTGGTTTCATCAACAAAGAAGGTACCCGTCCTGCGGTGGTTATCCCAACCAACGAAGAACTGGTTATCGCGCAAGACGCGAGCCGTCTGACTGCCTGATTTTACACCGCCAGCCTAGCTGGCGGTGCTGTTTTGTAACCCGCCTGAAACCGGCGGTAACGAAAGAGGATAAACCGTGTCCCGTATTATTATGCTGATCCCTACCGGAACCAGCGTCGGCCTGACCAGCGTCAGCCTTGGCGTCATCCGTGCTATGGAACGCAAAGGCGTTCGTCTGAGCGTCTTTAAGCCAATCGCCCAACCGCGCGCGGGTGGCAATGCGCCAGACCAGACTACCGCTATCGTTCGTGCAAACTCGTCTGTCCCGGCGGCTGAACCGCTGAAGATGAGCCACGTTGAATCTCTGCTGTCCAGCAATCAGAAAGATGTGCTGATGGAAGAGATCATCGCGAACTATCACGCGAACACCAAAGATGCGGAAGTGGTGCTGGTTGAAGGCCTGGTTCCGACGCGTAAACACCAGTTCGCTCAGTCTCTGAACTACGAAATCGCGAAAACGCTGAATGCGGAAATCGTCTTCGTGATGTCTCAGGGCACCGACACCCCGGAACAGCTGAATGAGCGTATCGAACTGACTCGCAGCAGCTTCGGCGGCGCGAAAAACACCAACATCACCGGCGTTATTGTTAACAAACTGAACGCACCGGTTGATGAGCAGGGCCGTACCCGCCCGGATCTGTCTGAGATTTTCGACGACTCTTCCAAAGCGAAAGTGGTGAAAGTCGATCCGGCTAAACTCCAGGAATCCAGCCCGCTGCCGGTTCTGGGCGCGGTGCCGTGGAGCTTCGATCTGATTGCAACCCGTGCAATTGACATGGCGCGTCACCTGAACGCTACCGTTGTGAACGAAGGCGATATCAACACCCGTCGCGTGAAGTCTGTCACGTTCTGCGCGCGCAGCATTCCGCACATGCTGGAGCACTTCCGTGCGGGTTCTCTGCTGGTGACTTCTGCTGACCGTCCTGACGTACTGGTTGCGGCTTGCCTGGCGGCAATGAACGGCGTGGAAATCGGCGCTCTGCTGCTGACCGGCGGCTACGAAATGGACGCGCGCATCTCTAAACTGTGCGAACGTGCTTTCGCAACCGGCCTGCCGGTATTCATGGTGAATACCAACACCTGGCAGACCTCTCTGAGCCTACAGAGCTTCAACCTGGAAGTTCCGGTTGATGACCATGAGCGTATCGAAAAAGTTCAGGAATACGTTGCTAACTACATCAACGCTGACTGGATTGAATCCCTGACCGCGACCTCTGAGCGCAGCCGTCGTCTGTCTCCGCCTGCATTCCGCTACCAGCTGACCGAGCTGGCGCGTAAAGCCGGTAAACGCGTCGTTCTGCCGGAAGGCGACGAACCGCGTACCGTTAAAGCGGCAGCCATCTGTGCTGAACGTGGCATCGCGACTTGCGTCCTGCTGGGTAACCCGGAAGAGATCAACCGCGTTGCCGCCTCTCAGGGCGTAGAACTGGGCGCAGGCATTGAAATCGTCGACCCGGAAGTGGTTCGCGAAAGCTATGTCGCTCGTCTGGTTGAGCTGCGTAAGAGCAAAGGCATGACCGAAACCGTCGCCCGCGAACAGCTGGAAGACAACGTGGTTCTCGGTACGCTGATGCTGGAACAGGATGAAGTTGACGGTCTGGTTTCCGGTGCGGTTCACACCACGGCAAACACCATTCGTCCGCCGCTACAGCTGATCAAAACAGCGCCGGGCAGCTCTCTGGTCTCTTCCGTGTTCTTCATGCTGCTGCCAGAACAGGTCTATGTTTACGGCGACTGCGCGATCAACCCGGACCCGACGGCAGAACAGCTGGCTGAAATCGCCATCCAGTCTGCGGAATCCGCAATTGCCTTCGGCATCGAACCGCGCGTTGCGATGCTCTCCTACTCCACCGGCACCTCTGGCGCAGGCAGCGACGTAGAGAAAGTGCGTGAAGCGACCCGTCTGGCGCAGGAAAAACGTCCTGACCTGATGATCGACGGCCCGCTGCAATACGACGCCGCAGTCATGGCTGATGTTGCGAAATCCAAAGCGCCGAACTCTCCGGTTGCAGGTCGCGCGACCGTGTTCATCTTCCCGGATCTGAACACCGGTAACACCACCTACAAAGCGGTACAGCGTTCTGCCGACCTGATCTCCATCGGGCCGATGCTACAGGGTATGCGCAAACCGGTGAACGACCTGTCCCGTGGCGCGCTGGTAGATGATATCGTCTACACCATCGCCCTGACCGCGATTCAGTCTTCACAGCAACAGCAGTAATCTGCTTTGTGTGCCGGATAGCGACGCTAAGGCGTCCTTATCCGGCCAGCACTTCATATCTAAGGTCTGGAAATAGCGATTATTTCCAGATTTTTTATGCCCGCCGAACCGGCATGAACGAAATCCGATTTTCCCGCTTAGCTGCGCTGTATCAATGAATAACTATTCCTCTGTTCGCATAATTATCTCTTTGCCTTGCAACAGGGATAGTGTGTTATGTCCGCAGTAACAGAATCACAATCGCGGCCTGCCAAAAAATGGGCGATGCCCGATACGCTGGTGATTATTTTTTTCGTCGCCATTCTGACCAGTCTTGCCACCTGGGTTGTTCCCGTCGGAATGTTCGACAGCCAGGAGGTGCAGTATCAGGTTGACGGGCAGACGAAAACCCGCAAAGTGGTCGATCCCCACTCTTTTCGTATTCTCACCAACGAAGCCGGTGAAGCGCAGTATCACCGCGTCCAGCTCTTTACAACCGGCGATGAAAGACCCGGCTTAATGAATTTCCCGTTCGAAGGATTAACCTCCGGTTCTAAATTCGGCACGGCTGTCGGCATCATCATGTTTATGCTGGTGATCGGCGGCGCGTTCGGCATCGTCATGCGTACAGGCACCATTGATAACGGTATTCTGGCGCTGATACGCCATACGCGCGGCAATGAGGTGCTGTTTATCCCGGTGCTGTTCATCCTCTTCTCACTGGGCGGCGCGGTTTTTGGTATGGGGGAAGAGGCCGTCGCCTTTGCGATTATTATCGCGCCGCTGATGGTGCGCCTGGGCTATGACAGCATTACCACCGTACTGGTCACCTATATCGCCACCCAGATTGGTTTTGCCAGTTCATGGATGAACCCCTTTTGCGTCGTGGTCGCGCAGGGGATTGCGGGCGTACCGGTCCTTTCCGGCTCAGGCTTGCGCATTGTTGTGTGGTTCGTTTCCACGCTGATTGGTCTTCTTTTTACCCTGACCTATGCCGCGCGGGTGAAAAAGAATCCCCATCTGTCGCGCGTCCATGAATCCGATCGCTATTTTCGTGAGAAGCAGGACGAAATCGCCCAACGTCCTTTCACCGCAGGCGACTGGCTGGTGCTGATTGTGCTGACCGGAGTGATGATTTGGGTTATCTGGGGAGTGATTGTTCACGCGTGGTTTATTCCTGAGATTGCCAGCCAGTTCTTCACGATGGGCGTGGTCATCGGCATCATTGGGGTTATTTTCCGCCTCAACGGTATGACAGTGAACATCATGGCCTCCTCGTTCACCGAAGGCGCCAGAATGATGATTGCCCCGGCCCTGCTGGTCGGCTTCGCCAAAGGTATTTTATTGCTCGTGGGCAACGGCGAGGCGGGCGACGCCAGCGTGTTAAATACCCTGTTGAACAGTATTGCTCACGGTATTAGCGGTCTGAACAACGCTGTCGCCGCATGGTTTATGCTGCTGTTTCAGGCCGTATTCAATTTCTTTGTTACCTCCGGTTCCGGTCAGGCAGCGTTAACGATGCCGCTTCTGGCTCCGTTAGGCGATCTGGTAGGCGTAAACCGTCAGGTTACGGTACTGGCCTTCCAGTTTGGCGATGGCTTCAGTCACATCATCTATCCAACGTCCGCATCGTTAATGGCGACATTAGGCGTGTGCCGGGTCGATTTTCGCAACTGGCTGAAGGTTGGCGCGACGCTGCTGGGGTTGCTGTTTATCATGTCCAGCGTGGTGGTTATCGGCGCGCAGTTGATGGGATACCATTGATCAAAAATGCCGGATGGCGACGCTGGCGCGTCTTATCCGGCCTACGAGTCAGGTTATTGTAGGCCGGATAAGCGGTAGCACCATCCGGCAACAATACATCGTTATTACAGCAGCGTTTTCGCCGCTTCCACAATGGCCTCTGCGGTCAAACCATACTCCTTCTGCAAGAAATCCTTCGTTCCGACCTGACCATAACGCTCTTTAACGCCGACGCGACGCATGGGCACCGGGCACGTTTCAACCAGCACTTCAGCCACGGCCGACCCAAGTCCATTATGAATGCTGTGGTTCTCACAGGTGACGATTCGCCCGGTTTTCTCCGCGTAATTTTTTACCAGCATGCGGTCGATGGGCTTGAGGGTAAACATATCGATAACCGCCGCGTTCACGCCATCCTGCTCCAGCTGGCGCGCCGCCTCCAGCGCCTCAGCAACCATAATGCCGTTGGCAATCAGCGTAATATCGCTGCCTTCACGCAGAACATTCCCTTTACCGATGGTGAACGTCGATCCCGGCGCATAAATGCTCGGGGCCTGTTTGCGGATGGTTCGAACCCAGTAAAAACCCTCAAGATCGATAAGCTGGCGCAAAATATCCTTAAACATGACGGCATCGGTCACTTCCAGCACGACCGAATGCGCCAGCCCGCGCACAATGCCCATATCTTCAAAAGACATATGGGTGCCGCCGTTATGGCAGGCAGTCACGCCGGCATCCGACGCGATCACCTTGACGTTGTTGCGCTGGTAATCAAGCGACATAAACAGCTGATCAAAACAGCGACGGCTGGCAAAGGCGGTGAAGGTATGGACAAACGGTTTGCGTCCGGTGAGCGATAGCCCTGCCGCAGTGCCGATCACATTGGCTTCCATAATGCCGCAGTTGATCACATGCTGAGGATAATCCCTCGCAACGCCGTCCATCGCCATAGAACTCATGAGATCCGCCTCAAGTGCGATAATCTGGCTTCCGGCCTCTATCTGCTCCGCCACAAATCCGGCGTACACTTTACGCATTTCCATGCTCTCTTTTTGTCCCGCGGGTGCAATCTTAATCATGCGCGGCCTCCAGTTGGCGAATCGTCTCGTTAAGCGCCTTTTTCATCTCATCGGTCAGACGCAGGTGATGGGAGTTGCTTAATTGCTCCAGGTAGGGCACGCCCTGTCCTTTAATACTGTCGAGGATCACCACGCGTGGACGGGCATCCGCCGCCGGAACCGGCTGAACGACCTCCAGCAGCCGGGCAATGTCATCGCCTTTCACGGTGACAACATCAAAACCGAAAGCGCGGAATTTCCCTTCCAGATCGAACGGGCAAATAATCTCATCCAGTTCGCCGTCCAGTTGCTGCTTGTTCCAGTCGATAAACACCGTCAGGTTGTTCAGGCGATGATGGGCGATAAACTGAAACGCTTCCCAGCACTGCCCTTCGTTCAGCTCGCCGTCGCCGACGATACAAAATACCCGATTCGGGCGCCCGGCAAGTTTGTGCGACAGCGCCATCCCCCCGGCAATCGAGATCCCCTGCCCCAATGAACCGGTCGTCGCATCCACGCCGCGCGTTTTTAACCTGTCTGGATGGCTCGGCAGACGGGTGCCGTTCTGGTTAAGCGTGTTCAGTTCTTCTGTCGGAAAGTAACCTTTAATCGCCAGCGTGCTGTAGAGCGCCGGGCCAGCATGACCTTTAGACAGCACAAAGTAATCGCGCTCCGGCCAGTCAGGGTCGGCCGGGTCAATCTTCATCACCGCGCCGTACAGCACCGCCAGCGTCTCCACTACCGACATGCTGCCACCGTAGTGGCCAAAGCCAAGCTGCGTCAATGACTTAAGAGTGGCAACGCGAATATCGCGCGCCAGTTGAGTAACTTCATTCACATTCATAATTTGGCTCCGGTATTCTCCTGCGTGTTACCCCCCGCAGATTTGTTTTTCGCAAACACGTTGTACGCCACCAGCAGCACGAACAACGCTACAACAAGCCCTGTGATGGCAAGCGGCGACAGGTAGCGCGCCAGATTGCCCAGCACAATCCCCACTGCGCCGAAATCAGCGTCTGAGAAGGTCGTATTCGCAAAGCCGATCGCCCCCAGCACGGGCAGCAGCAGAACGGGCAGGAAAGTGATCAACAGACCGTTGGCAAATGCGCCGATCATCGCGCCGCGACGCCCGCCGGTGGCGTTACCAAATACGCCAGCCGTCGCACCGGTAAAGAAGTGCGGCACCACGCCCGGCAGGATCAGCACCAGCTTCATCTGTCCGAGCAGGAACAGACCGACCAGGCCACCGAGGAAGCTAAACAGGAAGCCAATCAGCACCGCGTTAGGCGCATACGGATAGACGACCGGGCAGTCCAGCGCCGGGCGGGCGTTCGGCACCAGTTTTTCTGAGAATCCGGTAAAGGCCGGTACGATTTCCGCCAGAATCAGACGTACGCCCTGTAGGATGATGAACACACCCGCCGCAAAGGTGATCGCCATAATGATGGCGTAGACCAGGTAGTTCTGACCGCCGCTGAAGGTGCTCTCGACATATTCACGCCCCGCGCTCACCGCCATGATCAGATAGATAATCATCATGGTCAGAGAGATAGAGATCGAACTGTCGCGCAGGAAGCTTAAGTTTTTAGGCAGGTTCATCTCTTCGGTAGAGCGGGAACCTTTACCGCAAAGGCTGCCGATCCAGCCGGACAGCACATAACCCAGCGTGCCGAAGTGACCAAACGCGATATCATCAGTGCCGGTGATACGCTTCATATAGCGCTGCGCCAGCGCCGGGAAAAAGGCCATCACCAGCCCCAGAATCAGCGATCCGGTAAAGACGAGACCAACGCCGTCAAAACCGGCAACCGTCAGGATTACGCCGATCATACAGGCCATATAAAACGTATGGTGTCCTGTCAGAAAGATGTATTTCAGACGGGTAAAACGGGCGACCACAATATTCGCCACCATGCCAAAGGCCATGATCAGCGCCGTAGACGCCCCGTATTTTTCCAGCGCAATGGAAACAATCGCTTCGTTATTTGGAATAATCCCCTGGATATTAAATGCATGTTCAAACATTCCGCCGAGTGGATTTAAAGACCCGACCAGTACCGTTGCGCCGCCGCCCAGTACAATAAAACCTAAAATAGTTTTAATCGTGCCTTTCACCACGTCGGAAAACGCTTTTTTCTGCGCGACAAGGCCAATTAAGGCAATTAACCCCACCAGCACCGAGGGCACTTTTAAGATATCAACAACAAAATTCAGCGTTTCAAGGATAAACATATCCGCCTCGCTTGCAATAAGGTTATTGTTTGGCGAACCAGGCGCGCAGCTGCGCTTCAAGTTCATTAATATCGATAATGTTATTAATCACCACCAGCTGGCTTTCCGGCACGCTGGCGCTGGCGGCAATATCTTTCGCCATGACAAACAGATCCGCAGCGCCAGGCGTCGCCGAGGAGAGGTCGGAATGCTCAACATCGGCATCAATCTCAAGCTTCCTGAGCACTTTTTTAATATTCATTTCGACCATAAAACTACTGCCCAGGCCAGAACCGCAAATAGCCATAATTTTCATTATCATCACCTTCTTTTAAGTAGAGTACGCCCGCATCACGCAGGCGCGTAATGTGTCAGGTAATTCGGAATGCGTAATTAAATTAGAAACGTGCGATTATTGTTTTTATTTCCTCCAGCGACTTCGCCTGATGTAATTTATCCATATCGTCATCGCTGGAAAATAACTCTGCCAGCGCCGAAATCATTTCAATATGGCTGTGTTTGTCGGGTGCCGCGAGCATCACGATGATATCCACCGGATCGAACTCGCCCGCCCCAAATGAGACACCCTGCTCCAGCTTTAACAACGACAAGCCTAATCCCTTTGCTCCCTCTTCCGGTCGCGCATGCGGCATCGCCAGACCCGGCGCCAGAACGTAATACGCGCCCAGCTTATGATGCTGCTCAACAATCGCCGTCACATATTCAGGTGTGATAACGCCAGCATCCAGCAGCGGTCTGGCACATATTTCCAGCGCCTGCGGCCAGTTTTCCACCCTCGCCTGCCGCATGATGGTTGCATCCGTTAGCCAGTGATTGAGCACATGTCCTCCTCGCGTGATTGCCAGATATGAGCAAACTTTATTCAAGCGCTGAAACCTTATCTGTGATCATATTCACAAAGATAGCGCTATCAAAAGTTATCAGTCAGATATGTGATAGCGCTATCAAAATACAATCAACGCGTGAAATCACAGCCTTAAACCGGATTTAAGGCGTATACTGCTATTCCCGTGAAGCGATGAATGACAATAAAAAAACATCTCAATACGTTGTAATTGCGCAGGAATCTGTATGTCTATAACTCGAAAACGGCGTAGTACTGGTAAGGTGACCATCGCCGATGTTGCTCAGCTTGCCGGTGTCGGCACCATGACCGTGTCCCGTGCGTTACGCACGCCTGAGCAAGTTTCCGATAAACTCCGGGAAAAAATCGAAGCCGCAGTAAATGAACTCGGTTATATGCCCAATCTTGCCGCAAGCGCGCTGGCTTCCGCCTCGTCACGAACCATCGCGATGGTCGTCCCGAACCTCACGGAAGCCGGTTGTTCAGAAATGTTTGCCGGACTTCAGCAAGTTTTACAGCCTGCGGGATACCAGATTATGCTGGCGGAGTCCCTCCACCATCTCGAACAGGAAGAGAAACTGCTGGAGACGCTGCTGGCCTCCAACATCGCCGCCGCCATCTTACTCAGCGTCGAGCACAGCGACACGGTGCGTCACTGGTTAAAAAACGCGTCGATTCCGGTGATGGAAATTGGCGCCATTCGTACCGATCCGATTGATATGAATATCGGTATTGATAACGTCGCGGCAATGTACGAACTGACCGAAATGCTCATTCAGCGCGGTTATCAGAATATTGGCCTGCTTTGCGCCAATCAGGAGCAGTGGATCTTTCAACAGCATTTGCAGGGCTGGTACAAGGCGATGTTGCGCCACCATATGTCGCCCAATCGCGTGATTAACGCCGCCCTGCCGCCAAACTTTTCCACCGGCGCCTCGCAGCTTCCCGAATTTATTCTGGCGTGGCCCGAGCTGGACGCGCTGGTGTGCGTATCCGATGAGCTGGCTTGCGGTGCATTATATGAGTGTCAGCGCAGACGGATCAAAGTCCCTGACGATCTGGCGGTGGTAGGATTCGGCGACAGCGATGTGAGCCGGGTTTGTCAGCCGCCGTTAACGACAATGGCCGTACCGCATCGTAAGATAGGCCTTGAAGCCGGACGCGCGCTGCTGGAACGTCTGAAGGATGGCAACTGGAGCGATCGGAAACAGATCGCCTCCAGTTTATGCCTGCGGGATAGCTGTTAGAGACCTTATTCCGTCTCTTCTTGCTTCTCTTGCTTTGCCGATTCATTGTTGGCATTGCGGGTCATCCACAACGCCAGCGCTTTCAATGAGTCCGGGGTGAATTCATCGCAACGCGCCGTAATTTCTTCCGGCGTCAGCCAGCAGACTTCGCTGATCTCTTCTTCCTGAAGCGCGAATGGCCCATGAGAAACGCAGCTAAATAATCCGCCCCAGACACGGCAATTATCATCTTCAAAATAGAACTGACCGTGCTCAGCAAACGGCACGCCTGCGATACCCAGTTCTTCTTCCGCTTCACGTCGTGCAGACTCCAGCAGTTGCTCATCGGCCTGCACCACCCCACCTGCGGTGGCATCTAACATGCCGGGCAAAAAGTCTTTTGTCTCAGTACGGCGTTGAACCAGAATTTTGCCCATACCATCATGCACGACGATATACGTTGCACGATGACGTAAGCGCTGCGCTCGCATTTGCTCCCGGCTGGATTGCGCAATGACTTCGTTCTCTTCATTCACAATATCCACCCATTCAGTACTTGCCAAACGACGCTGTTCCACCATCAGGAAACCTTCTTTTTCTGGCGCTCTTACGGCGCATTTACAATTGTGGGGTAAATTACGGATTAATCGCGACCTGCGCAATGATACTTTGATCATTGAGTGCGATTACGCTCAAAACATTATCATCCAGAATGCCGTAGCTTGCTGCAAACCCACCTTTCGGGATGCTGACTGAGCCTGGATTAAAGTGATACAGCTCGCCGCGTTTTTCAGCGACCGGCAGATGAGTATGCCCATAAGCAAGAACGTCGCCCGCATTTAACGCGGGTACATTATCCGTCCCGAACAGGTGTCCGTGGGTCAGGAAGATGCGCCGGTTTTCCAGCAGCACTTGCTGCCACGGCGCGGTTATCGGGAAATGGAGCAGCATCTGATCCACTTCGCTGTCACAGTTTCCCCGTACCGCAATAATACGCGCCGCCTGCTCGTTCAGGCGTTCTGCCACCTGCGCCGGTGCGTAGCCTTCCGGCAGCGCGTTACGCGGCCCGTGATAAAGCACATCACCCAGTATCACCAGCCATTGCGCGCCACTTTGCGCAAACCGTTCAAGTACGCGCTCTGTCGCAGGTAACGAACCATGAATGTCCGATGCAAACATCAGTTTCATCACTCACTCCTCGTCATAAAAAACCGCTCTATGATACTGGATTATACGCGGATTATCAGCCGGAACGCTTTGCGGAAAGCGCAATAAAACGTTGAACGGAGGCGCGCTGCCACTGGAATGCTGCATATTCCGCCAGTGCCTCAGGAATCTCGTCGCCGTTCAGTACGAGGCGGTTAAGCATGAGCGCCAAATCGGTATCCGCAATACACCATTCGCCAAATAAATTCGGCTTACCGTGAGCGAGCAAACCACTGGCCGTCGCCACCAGTTTTGCCGCGCTCTCTTTCCCTGCTTCGCTTAACGGGCCTTTCCTGGCCGCCGCAAAGACCACATCCGTCGAACGTTCCTCGCGAATGGGCATTAAATCACTGCGTAACCACGCCTGAATCTGGCGCGCGCGGGCGCGTTTTTGCAGATCGTGCGGGTAGATGCGCTCCCACTGCGGCGGCGCAAAGCGATCTTCCAGATACTCGGTAATCGCCGACGACTCGCTAAGCTCAAAGCCATCGATTTCCAGCACCGGGACGCGGCGCGTTAACGCGTAGCCCTGCCATGAGGGCTGCAAATGCTCGCCGCTGCTCAGGTCAACGGTTTTGAGGCTAAAAGGCAGTCCTTTCTCCTGCAAGGCAACATAAACGGATAAGACGTAAGGAGAGAAAAAGTTAGCGTCTGACCAAAGCGTAATCTCGGGTTTGCTCATAATGTCCTCTTCGTTCTTTGGGCTTTCTCTCAAAATATAGAGTCTTTCGCATACTGTCACCTGATGAAAACTCATACTGAGCCCGGCAACAGAACGCGCAAGACTGCGGCCTTAGCAGAAGCCTGAGAGTCAGAGCGAATAACGTGGCCGGGTTCTCGTGTATCATGCAAAGGTTCAACCATGGAGGACGCCTGCAATGTCACAACCTGACGCTATTATTCGTATAAAAAACCTTCGTCTGCGCACGTTTATCGGTATCAAAGAGGAAGAGATCCTCAACCGCCAGGATATTGTTATTAACGTTGCCATTCACTATCCGGCGGAAAAAGCCCGCGTAAGCGAGGACATCAACGACGCGCTGAATTACCGCACCATCACAAAAAACATTATTCAGCATGTGGAGAGCAACCGATTCTCGCTGTTAGAAAAATTAACTCAGGATGTGCTCGACATCGCACGCGAACATCACTGGGTCACTTATGCTGAAGTAGAGATCGACAAACTTCATGCGCTGCGTTATGCCGATTCCGTCTCCATGACGCTCAGCTGGCGACGTTAAGCGCTATCCGGGAGGAAACATGCAGATTCTGATTACCGGCGGTACTGGCCTGATAGGACGCCACCTGATTCCCCGTTTGCTGGAGCTGGGGCATCAGGTGACGGTCGTCACACGGAGTCCCGATAAGGCGCGCCAGCTTCTCGACTCCCGGGTTGCGCTGTGGAAAGGGCTGGAGGACAGGCAGAACCTCAACGACATAGACGCCGTGGTCAACCTTGCTGGCGAGCCTATCGCCGACAAACGCTGGACCGCGCAGCAAAAAGAGCGTTTGTGTCAAAGCCGCTGGTCCATCACGCAAAAGCTGGCGGATTTGATCAACGCCAGCGAGACGCCCCCGGCCGCGTTAATTTCCGGGTCTGCCGCAGGCTATTACGGCGATCTGGGCGAAGTTGTCGTAACGGAAGAAGAGCCGCCGCATAACGAATTTACCCATAAGTTATGCGCGCGTTGGGAGCAGATTGCCTGTAGCGCGCAAAGTGATAAAACGCGCGTTTGTCTGCTACGCACCGGCGTCGTCCTGGCGCCGGAAGGCGGCATTCTGGCCAAAATGATCCCGCCGTTTCGCCTGGGGCTGGGAGGGCCAATTGGCAATGGGCGTCAGTATCTGGCCTGGATCCATATCGATGATATGGTAAACGGTATTCTCTGGCTGCTGGATAACGACCTGCGCGGCCCGTTCAATATGGTTTCGCCTTATCCGGTTCGTAATGAACAGTTCGCCCATGCGCTGGGTCATGCGCTGAACCGCCCCGCAATCCTGCGCGTTCCCGCGACCGTCATCCGCCTGTTAATGGGGGAATCATCGGTACTGGTGCTGGGCGGACAGCGCGCATTGCCAAAAAGACTGGAGGCGGCGGGGTTTTCATTTCGCTGGTACGATTTAGAAGAAGCGCTGGCCGATGTGATCCGTTAAACCATTCACCTGGTCACTGTAGCCATTCCAGTGGTAAGGTAGTATGCCTGACTTCTGGAATGGCGATTTTATGGCGATAATAACCACCTCCCGATTGACCCTCTCCCTTTTTCAACCTACTGACTGGTCCTTTTTTCTCGCACTGCGTGAAAACCCTGAAATCATGCGTTATATGGCTGATATCACGCCGGAAAAAGATACTCGCCTGCTGTTCGCCCGTCGCCTCGTCTCAAAGCATACCTTCGTCATCCGCCTGCATAACAGCGATAAGCCTTTGGGCGACATTGGCTTACAAATTAGCCACCATTATCCGCAGGAAGCCGATATCGGCTATACGGTGCTCCCGGAAGCGCAAGGGAGAGGGATCGCCACAGAAGCCTTATATGCCGTCTGCGATTACGCCTTTACGCATACCAGCGTGAAAGCGATAAACGCCTATGTGCTGGCAGAGAATCACGCGTCTGTGCGCGTGCTGGAAAAGCGTGGTTTTACGCGGACTCAGGTGCTGGAAAACGCCTATGAGGTGAACGGCATCCGGTATGACGAATGGGTATACCGTCTGGAAAGCGAAATGGGGCGATAATCGCCGGATGGCGGCGATGCCTTATCCGGCCTACGTGTCGGCCCGGTAAGCACAGCGCCACCGGGCAAAATTGTTTCTCTGAGCGACGGATAAACCGCTACTTCAGCGAACCTTTCAGGAACTGTTGCAAACGCGGGCTTTGCGGGTTGCCGAATACCTGCTCTGGATCGCCTTCTTCTTCGATTTTCCCCTGATGCAGGAAAATCACATGGGTGGAAACATGGCGGGCAAACCCCATTTCATGCGTCACCACCACCATCGTTTTCCCCTCTTCCGCTAACTGCTGCATGATACGCAAGACTTCGCCTACCAGTTCGGGGTCAAGCGCCGATGTCGGCTCATCAAACAGCAGCACCTCAGGTTCCATCGCCAACGCGCGGGCAATTGAGACGCGCTGCTGCTGACCACCTGAGAGGTGTACCGGGTATTTTCCCTGCGCACGTTCATCAATACCAACTTTCGCCAGGTATTTCACCGCACGCTCGCGCGCTTCATGTTTGCTTAATCCCAGCACCTGAATCGGCGCTTCCATAACGTTCTCCAGCACCGTCATGTGGCTCCAGAGATTGAAGTGCTGAAATACCATCGTCAGGCGCGTACGCAGCAGCCGCAGCTGGTTTTTATCGGCGACCTTGAGCTGGCCGTCTTTATCACGCACCAGGGAAATATTCTGGCCGCTCACCACAATCGACCCTTCGCTCGGTTTTTCGAGGAAGTTAATACAGCGCAGAAAGGTACTCTTACCGGAGCCAGACGATCCGATAATACTGATCACATCTCCGGCGTTAGCCTGTAGCGATACCCCTTTCAGCACCTCATGTTCGCCGTAGCGCTTGTGCAAATCGATAACGTTTAATTTATTCTCAGACATCGTATTCTCAGTGCGTTGAAGAAGGTTTCACGTGCTGGAGCCAGCGCTTTTCCGCTTTACGGAACAGGCTAATCAGGACATACGAAATAATCAAATACAGCACAGCGGCAATGCCGAATGCGGTAAACGGTTGATAGGTTGCCGAGTTAATATCACGGGCGATTTTCAGCAAATCCGGCACCGTCGCGGTAAATGCCAGCGCGGTTGAGTGCAGCATCAGGATCACTTCGTTACTGTATGCTGGCAGCGCGATACGCAGCGCGGAAGGTAAAATAATACAGCGATACATTTTGAACGATGAGAAGCCATACGCCCGCGCCGCTTCAATTTCCCCGTGCGGTACTGAACGGATGGCGCCAGCGAAAATCTCCGTGGTATAGGCGCAGGTATTCAGCGTCAACGCCAGAACGGTACAGTTAAGACCGCTACGGAAAAACGCGTTGAGGAGATCGGTTCCTTTCACGATCTCCAGCGTGTACATCCCGGAATAGAACACCAGGAGCTGCACATACAGCGGCGTACCGCGAAAAACATAGGTAAACAACCAGATGGGGAACTGGATAAATTTGTTGCTGGAAACGCGGCCAATCGCCAAAAACAGCGCCAGAATGCCGCCCATCACCACCGAGGAGATCAGCAACCACAGCGTAATGGCCACGCCGGTAAAGCGATAACCATCGCTCCAGAGCAGGGATTTCCAGTACTCCTGAATAATCTCGATCACAGGTCAGCCCTCTTCACACCCACGGAGTAGCGGCGCTCGAGGAACAGCAGCACACCATTGGAAACCGTTGTAAATACCAGATAAATCAGCCCGCACACTACGGCGAAATAGAATGGCTCCCAGGTACTCTTGCCGGCCAGCTGCGTGGCTTTGACCACATCTTCCAGCCCGAGCAGCGAAACCAGCGCCGTCGCTTTGAGGATAACCTGCCAGTTATTACCAATCCCCGGTAAGGCGTAGCGCATCATCGCCGGGAACATAATCCGCCGGAATATTTGCGAACCGGTGAAACCGAATGCCGTCGCCGCTTCAATATGCCCTTTTGGCACCGCCATAAACGCGCCACGGAAGGTTTCCGTAAAGTACGCGCCATAGATAAAACCCAGGGTGATAATACCGGCGACCATCGGATCAATATCAATCTGCCCTATTCCCATCGCGTCGGTCACCGCATTGAGCGCGATTTGCAACCCGTAGAAAATCAGCAGCATTAAAACCAGATCCGGCACCCCACGAATCAGGGTGGTATAGCCTTCGAAAATAAGTCCCGTCACCCGGTTTTGCGAAAGTTTCGCGCCCGCGCCGACAAGACCGATCAGCACGGCCAGCACAACTGAGCTGAGGGCCAGCTCAAGCGTGACAAGCGCGCCCTGAAAAATAACACCTGAAAACCCGTACAACATGCTGCCTGTCCTGTCGTGTGTGGTGAGTAAGACGCCTCTTTTGATCTCAGTCGAGCCGTTAAATGCCGGATGGCGGCTTTGCCTTATCCGACCTACAAAATCTCTGTAGGCCTGATAAGCGCAGCGCCATCAGGCATAAAATCAGCGCGTCAAAAATCTGCGGGCGTTATCTGCACCAGCGGCGATTAACCGCCGTAAACATCAAAATCAAAGTACTTTTTCGCCAGCTTCTCGTAAGTACCGTCAGCACGCATTTCCGCAAATGCTTTGTTCAGGGCTTCGCGCAGTTCGTTATCCTCTTTGCGCAGCCCCATACCTGTACCCACACCGAACAGTTTCTCGTCTTTCACCGACGGGCCGCCGAATTTGTAATCTTTGCCCACAGGCTGCTTCAGGAAGCCTTCGCTGGCTGCGACTTCATCCTGGAAAGCGGCATCGATACGCCCTGCCGTCAGGTCGGAATAGATATTGTCCTGACCCTGGTAAGAGACGATTTCAATGCCTTTCGGCGCCCAGTGCTCATTACCAAACGTTTCCTGCGTGGTGCCCTGCAATACGCCAACACGCTTGCCTTTCAGGGACTCAACGGTCGGCTGGATATCAGAATCTTTGGCGACGACCAGGCGAGAGTCTGCTGCATAGAACTTGTCGGTAAACGCGATTTCCTGCTGACGCTTTTCGGTGATGGAAAGCGAGGACATGATGGCATCGATTTTCTTCGCTTTTAACGAGGGGATCAGCGCATCCAGCGGGTTTTCCACGAAGGTACATTGTGTATTAATGCGTTTGCACAGCTCTTTGGCCAGATCGATATCAAAACCGACCAATTCACCCTGTGCATTTTTCGATTCAAAAGGGGCATAAGTCGGATCGGTACCGATACGAACTTTTTGCGGAATGGCTGCAAATGCTGCGGTAGCACTGGAGAAAGCCAGGACCAGAGAAAGAGACAACACCAGTTTTTTCATAACTATCCTCAACAGACTGTCTTTTATAGGGGATCTTTACAGGACCAGGTGCAGTTATCGTGCCATTAATCGGGCCGACAAGGCAAAGCATTCTACCCTGTCAGCCGGTTTATTTTGCATGAAAAGCGCTTAAGTATGCATTCATGCTCATTTTGACAGCGACAAACGCACCATGATGGTGCAAATCTCTCATCACGCACCGTGATGGTTAACCAAAACGGTGCGCAACACTCCCCCGCAGCGACCTGTCAGTCGCCGTAGACGTTAAAGTCAAAGTACTTTTTCGCCATCTTGTCGTAGGTGCCGTCAGCACGCAGATCGCTCAGCGCTTTATCAAACGCCGCTTTCAGCTCGGTATCGTCTTTACGCAAGCCAACCCCGGTGCCGTCGCCAAAGTACTTTTTATCTTTCACGGAAGGACCGGCAAACGCATAGTCCTTGCCCGCAGGCTGTTTGAGGAACCCTTCGCTGGCCGCAACTTCATCCTGCAATGCAGCATCAAGACGGCCCGCCGTCAGGTCGGAATAGATGAGATCCTGGTTCGCGTAGGCCACAACATCCACGCCTTTGCTGCGCCAGTTATCATTCGCATAGGCTTCCTGAGTGGAGCCTTGCAGTACGCCAACGTGCTTGCCCTTCAGCGAGTCAATCGTCGGCTGGACAGATGAGCCTTTCGCGGCAATCAGGCGCGAGTCGGCGGCATACAGTTTGTCGGAGAAGGCAATCTCCTGCTGGCGTTTCTCGGTAATGGAGAGCGATGAAATGATGGCATCGATTTTCTTCGCTTTCAGGGAAGGAATCAGCGCGTCAAAATCGCTGCCGACCCAGGTGCATTTGATCTGCATACGCTTGCACATCTCATTGCCCAGATCGATATCAAAACCGACAAAATCCCCTTTGGCATCTTTCGATGAGAAAGGCGCATATGTCGCGTCTGTACCAATACGAACCGTCTGCGGTAGCGCTGCGTAGCTGGCCGCCGTTGCGGAAAGTCCTACCAGCAAAGACAAAGCGAGAACTGTCTTCTTCATACATAACCCTCAAGTGGCGTAATTTTATTATGTTTTGCATTGTGTTGTGTGTTTGCAGACTTTTTCATGCAGGTCTTATGCCATTTTCACGTCGGCGTCCCTATTTGACGTTAAATATGTTAATAAAACGTTGCAATATTGTCCTGATGTTGAAGATAGCAGGTATGACGGTTGAACCGCAGCGTTTCGGTCGCTTTTAGCGAATTAAATGTTGAGGATATGATCGCGGTTACAAAATTGCCCTGAAACAGGGCAATTTGTGCAAAAACGCACTGTGAACGGGCAGCGTTATGCGCCCTGCCAACGGGTGAAAAGATCGTGCGGCAACGTGATATCAAACTGATCCAGAACACGATTAACCGTCTGATTAATCACATCATCCAGCGTTTGCGGGCAATGATAAAACGCGGGAACCGGTGGCATAATAACGGCGCCAATTTCAGCCGCCTGAGTCATGAGGCGCAGGTGTCCTAAATGCAGCGGCGTTTCCCGCACGCACAACACCAGCGGGCGGCGCTCTTTCAGGACAACATCCGCCGCACGGGTGAGAAGTCCGTCAGTATAGCTGTGCACAATACCGGAGAGCGTTTTGATCGAGCACGGTAAAATCACCATCCCCGCCGTCTGAAAGGAGCCAGAAGAGATACTGGCGGCAATATCGCGCGCATCATGGGTGACATCGGCCAGAGCCTGCACCTCCCGCAAGGAAAATTCGGTTTCCAGCGCAAGCGTCTGACGCGCAGCCGGGCTCATCACCAGGTGGGTCTCCACATCCGCCATGTCACGCAGAACCTGCAACAAGCGCACGCCATAAATCGCGCCGCTGGCGCCGCTAATCCCTACAATGAGTCGTTTCATGATTTTTGCCCTTTCTTGCGTCTGGGCTGACTTTGCAGGATTTTACGGGGCGTTGCAAGCAAGGGCGCGGATTGCGCGCCCTTGCCGGGAGGAGAGATTAACCTTCGTTATGCATTTCCAGGTTTTCCACTTCGTTCTGACGCTGCATCGCTTTGACGTCATCATTACGCAGGGAATCCAGATAATCGAGATACTGCTGGTCAACGTCTTTTGTGACATACACGCCGTTAAAGACCGAACATTCAAACTGCTGAATATCCGGGTTCTCAGCACGAACAGCTTCAATCAGATCGTCCAGATCCTGGAAGATAAGCCCATCAGCGCCGATGATCTGGCGAATTTCATCCACTTCACGACCGTGAGCAATCAGCTCATTTGCCGTCGGCATATCGATACCGTAAACGTTCGGGAAGCGAATTTCCGGTGCCGCAGAAGCCAGATAGACCTTCTTCGCGCCGGCTTCACGGGCCATCTCAATAATCTGTTCAGAGGTGGTGCCGCGCACGATGGAGTCATCCACCAGCAGGACGTTCTTATCGCGGAATTCAGCGCGGTTGGCGTTCAGCTTGCGACGCACAGACTTACGGCGCAACTGCTGGCCCGGCATGATAAACGTCCGGCCAACGTAACGGTTTTTCACAAAGCCCTGGCGGTACGGTTTACCCAGAATGCGGGCGATTTCCAGCGCGATATCGCAGGAGGTTTCTGGAATCGGGATCACCACGTCGATATCCAGATCTTCCCATTCACGGGCAATTTTTTCGCCCAGCTTCGTCCCCATATTCACGCGGGCGCTGTAGACGGAAATTTTATCGATGAACGAGTCCGGGCGCGCAAAGTAGACGTATTCGAACAGGCACGGATTGCTGACCGGGTTATCCGCGCACTGGCGGGTAAACAACTGGCCTTTTTCGGTGATGTACACCGCTTCGCCCGGCGCCACATCGCGCAGGAATTCGAAGCCCAGCGTATCAAGCGCCACGCTTTCGGACGCAACCATATATTCAGTGCGGCCATCGCCAATGTCGCGTTTGCCCAGCACCAGCGGGCGGATGCCGTTCGGATCGCGGAAAGCCACCATACCGTGCCCGATAATCATCGCCACACAGGCATACGCGCCGCGAATCTGGCGGTTGGTCGCGGCAATGGCGGCAAAAATGTTATCGGCTTCCAGCGGGTAATGACGGAAGTTATCCAGCTCGCTGGCAAAAATATTGAGCAGGATTTCAGAATCTGACGTGGTGTTGATGTGACGACGTTTTTCTTCAAACAGCTTTTTACGCAGCTCATGCGCGTTGGTCAGGTTGCCGTTATGAGCAAGCGTGATGCCATACGGCGAGTTGACGTAAAAAGGTTGAGCTTCGGAGGCGCTGGAGCTGCCAGCCGTTGGGTAACGCACATGCCCGATGCCCATATTGCCCTGCATACGCTGCATATGGCGAGCTTCAAAAACATCGCTCACCAGTCCGTTTGCCTTACGCAAGCGGAAGCAGTTGTTGGCATCAATGGTGATGATGCCAGCGGCATCCTGACCACGATGCTGGAGCACCGTTAACGCGTCATAAATCGACTGGTTTACCGGCATAACACCGGCGATACCGACAATACCGCACATACGTCTTTTCCTCGTTAAGCCACATCTCAGAACCGTTACGTTCTGGGCAAGAAACTTGACGAGCTTTGCAGATAGTCAAAGAACCATCTGATGATGAAACTGAACTGCGGGATAAGCTGCGACTTGCTCCAGTCTTCGCTTTTCGACAGACCGGTAAACGTATCGAGAAAGAACAGAATGGCGGCGACGATTAACGCTCCTCGCAGCGCGCCAAAACAGATCCCCAACACCCTGTCAGTACCCGACAGGCCGGTTTTCTCCACCAGCTGACCTATCACAAAGTTCACGATAGCGCCGACGATAAGCGTCGCGATAAACAGTATCGCGATAGCAATCCCATTTCGAACCAGTTCGTCTTCAAAGCCCGTAAACCAGACAGACAGGTAAGTGTAGTAATGGCTGGCGACAAAGAAAGCACAACCCCATGTCACCAACGATAACGCTTCACGAACAAAGCCACGGATCAGGCTAACCAGACAGGAAAAACCAATCACCGCGATAATGGCGTAATCAATCCAGACCATATGTGTCCCACGATTTTACGCCCTGTCGTCCTGTTCGGGGCGCATTCTAACAGAAAAAGAAAACGTTTGCGTAGGGATTTCCTTCCCGTGCGTAAATAAAAATGGCGCTGAAAAAATATTCAACGCCATCAAATTTTTTGCCTCTTCGGGCATTGCCGGATGGCGGTGCAAGCACCTTATCCGGCCTGGAAAACAGTGCACCGTAGGCCTGATAAGACGCGCAGCGTCGCCATCAGGCAGCAGTGGCTTAGTTCGGGCTGTAACCCATCACCACGCCACTCAAACCGGAGATCTGCTGTAACTCGCCAAGAGAATTTTTCAGCTTGTCTCTTGAGGCGTCAGGCCCGACGAGGATACGGGTTATTTTACCCTGTACCGGCGTTGACGGAGAAGTATATACCCGGAAGCCCGCGCCACGAAGTTTACCCACTATCTCATTGACCTTATCGGCATTTTTCAACGCCCCCAACTGCACAACGTACGCTTTACCCGTTGGCGCGGTTTTTTCTTCAGCAGCAGGTTTCGGCTCAGGCGCCGGTGTCGGCGTTGCCGCTACCGGTTGCTGCGGCTTCGGCTGTGGTTTCGGTTTTTCAACCGGTTTCGGCTTCGGCGGCTCAACAGGTGCGGGGACAGGATCGAAACTGGCGTTGTTTTCCGCAGCAAAACGGGAAGGGTCCAGAGACGGCGCTGCCGCATCTCCGGCACGCACCTCCTCAGCAGCGCCTTCAGGCGGCTGGGTCGGCAACGCCTGTGTTGCGGCTGGCATCATATCAGGCTCATCGCGATCGCCAGGCTTTGGCACCAGCGGGATCGCCGCAAACTCATCCTGATAGTGTTTTTTCTGCCCGTCGAGCAGCCCGGGAAGCACAATCACCCCGAGAGCGACCAGCACGATTGTGCCAACTAAACGATTCTGAAACTTACTCGCCACCGCTTCTCCCCGCGTCCATCACTTCCATGACATGTGCAACCGTGTGAAATGATCCACACACCAGCACGGTATCTTCTGGTTTCGCCTCTGCCAGCGCGGCATGCCACGCCAGCGCGACACTGTCATAGACAGTGCCTTTGCCCAGATGTTCCAGCAATTGCTCCGCCGTCGCGCCGCGAGGCCCTTCCAGCGGCGCGCAATACCAGTCGTCGACCACGCTTTTCAGCCAGGCTAATGTCCCTGCGATATCTTTATCATGTAGCATACCGATAACGGCAAGTATACGCCCGTTTTTCGGCAACATTTTCAGGCGTTCTGTCAGATATTCCGCAGCATGGGGATTATGTGCGACATCCAGAATCACCCGTGGCGATTCGCTCACTATCTGGAAACGACCGGGCAAAATCGCCCGGGCAATACCGTCACGAATCGCCTGCTCGCTGATGTTCAGCCCGCTGGCGCGCAGTGCCGCCAGCGCGGTGGCGGCGTTAGGCTGAGGCACCTGCGGCAGCGGAAGATTCGCCAGCGTACCTTCGCCGTCCGTAAACGACCAGCCGTCGCCCGTCACATCATAATGCCAGTCCACGCCGCGATGCTGTAACTGCGCCCCGGTTTCCTGCGCCACATCGGCGATGGTATACGGCATTTCCGGTTCGCCGACGATAGCCGGTTTTTCCGCCCGGAAGATCCCCGCCTTCTCACGCCCGATACTTTCGCGGTCCGGCCCCAGCCAGTCGGTATGATCCAACGCAATGCTGGTCACTACCGCAACATCCGCATCAACAATATTGGTCGCGTCCAGACGTCCGCCCAGCCCGACTTCCAGAATCACCACGTCAAGCTGAGCCTGCTTAAACAGCCACAGCGCCGACAGCGTGCCGTATTCAAAGTAGGTCAGAGAAATGTCTTCGCGCGCGGCCTCAATCTCGGCGAACGAGGCGGTATGAGCAGACTCCGGCAACTCGTTCCCCTGCACGCGAACGCGCTCGGTGTAGCGCACCAGATGCGGAGAACTGTAGACGCCCACTTTATAGCCCGCCGCCGTCAGCACAGACTCCAGCGTGCGGCAGGTCGTTCCTTTACCGTTAGTACCCGCCACCGTAAAGACAAACGGCGCGGGTTTCAGCACGCCCAGACGCGCCGCAACCCGGCTTACGCGTTCCAGGCCCAAATCGATAGTTTTACTGTGCAGGTTTTCCAGATAAGAAAGCCACGCTGCCAGGGGCGACGCGGCTTGGGGAATGCGTTTATTGTCCATGATGCCTGTAAATTTATTACGTTGAGAAAAGCAAAAGGCAGCGCCAGCTGGCCCTGCCCTTTTGTACTCGTCGTCTTTCAAGCTGCAGGTGTGTTGGCTGCTCTCGCTCACCCGAATCACTTGCCTGTGCAAGCTCATCGGGATTCGCTCTCTTGCCACCTTCCTGCAACTCGAAATCCATAGAGTAAATTATCAGGCCTCGGGTTCCTGATCGGGTACCGGCGGCACCACCTCGCCTTCGCGCGGCGCATCCGGGTTCGGCGCCGGAAGATTCATCAGCTTCGCCAGAACGCTTGCCAGTTTCAGGCGCATTTCCGGGCGGCGGACGATCATATCGATAGCGCCTTTTTCAATCAGAAACTCACTGCGCTGGAATCCCGGCGGCAGTTTCTCACGTACGGTTTGTTCAATAACACGCGGGCCCGCAAAACCGATTAACGCTTTCGGTTCTGCAATGTTGAGATCGCCGAGCATCGCAAAACTTGCGGAAACGCCGCCCATTGTCGGATCGGTCAACACGGAGATATACGGCAGACCACGCTCCTGCATTTTCGCCAGCGCAGCGGAGGTTTTCGCCATCTGCATCAGCGACATCAGCGCTTCCTGCATACGCGCGCCGCCGGAAGCGGAGAAGCAGATCAGCGGGCAGTTATCTTCCAGCGCCTGCTCAACGGCACGGACAAAACGCGCGCCGACCACAGACCCCATAGAACCGCCCATAAAGGAGAACTCAAACGCCGCCGCGACAATCGGCATATCGTGGAGCGTACCTTTCATCACCACCAGCGCGTCTTTCTCGCCGGTTTCCTTCTGCGCGGAAGCCAGACGATCTTTATACTTCTTGGAGTCGCGGAACTTCAGTACATCTTTCGGCTCAAGTTCGCTGCCCAGTTCCACAAGGCTTCCTTCATCTAACAGGCTATGCAGGCGATTGCGCGCCGACATGCGCATATGATGGTCACACTTCGGACAGACCTCAAGATTACGTTCCAGCTCAGCACGGTATAAAACCTGACCGCAGCTATCACACTTGGTCCACACCCCTTCAGGAATGCTTGCCTTGCGGGTGGGAGTAATGTTGCTTTTAATTCGTTCAATCCAGCTCATTAGTGACCTTTCTGCCTGAACCTTAGTCGTCAGCTTTGTTATCAGGAGCGCATAATGCCATTTTTGCCCCCAACAGACTATGAATGTTGCACATTAAAACATAACAGCCCGAAACTTTGGATAAAAAAGTGGTCGAACCGCTGAGTTACTTTCTATTTTGCGGCACGCGACGCAGCGCGCTTATGGCGAATGATTTCAACCACGCCTGGCAATATCGACACCACAATAATCCCTACGATCAGTAACTTAAGGTTATCCTGAATCATAGGGATCGTACCGAAGAAATACCCCGCATATGTGAAGAGCAGCACCCATAAAAGCGCGCCAATGACGTTATACGCGGCAAAATGGCGATAAGACATATGTCCCATACCCGCAACAAACGGCGCAAAGGTTCTGACAATCGGGACAAAACGGGCCAGAATAATGGTTTTTCCGCCATGCTTTTCATAAAACTGGTGAGTCTTATCAAGGTAACTGCGACGGAAAATTTTTGAATTCGGGTTACTGAATAACCGTTCGCCAAACAATCTGCCGATCGTGTAGTTCACCGCGTCGCCGACAATCGCGGCGATCAGCATTAACATCACCATAATATGTACGTTGAGATCGTTGGTTTCCAGCGACGCCAACGCGCCCGCCACAAACAGCAACGAATCCCCCGGCAGAAACGGCGTCACCACCAGTCCGGTTTCACAAAACAGGATCAGGAACAGAATGGCATATACCCAGACGCCGTATTCCGCGACCAGCTCCGCCAGGTGCACGTCAATGTGCAGGATAAAATCAATCAGAAAATAAATCAGGTCCATATTGATGCCTTATACGACTCAAATTAGTCCGCCAGAAACAGCGGGCCCAGTGGCGTTTTGGGAAGGTCAAACCGTTCCGGGTAATCAACCGCAACCAGGTACAACCCTTCCGCTTTCGCCGTTGCTGCTGAAAGCCGCCTGTCCTTCGCCGCCAGCAACTCTGCTATCCAGCTCTCCGGCTGGTTGTGGGCGCCTACTTCCATCAGGCTACCGACAATATTCCTGACCATATGATGTACAAAGGCATTGGCTTTGATATCGACCACCACATATGCACCGTGACGCGTCACGTTAATGTGCATCACGTTTCGCCACGGCGTACGCGACTGGCACTGTACCGCGCGAAACGAGGTAAAATCATTTTCACCAATCAGACACTGCGCCGCCCGGTGCATACGTTCCGCGTCCAGCGGCTCATAAAAGTGCGTAACCCCATGACCTAAAATCGCCGGGCGCAACCGATGATTGTAGATGATGTAGCGATAACGGCGAGCCGTTGCGCTAAACCGGGCGTGAAAATCCTCAGGTACAGCTTTAACCCAACGAACCGCGATGTCACCAGGTAAATTCGCATTTACACCCAGCGTCCATGCCGCGTCTTTACGCAACGCGGTGGTTTCAAAATGCACCACCTGCCCCGTTCCGTGTACGCCAGCATCTGTCCGCCCGGCGCAAAACACGTTAACAGGTTCGTTGGCAACCTGAGAAAGCGCCTTTTCCAGCTTTTCCTGAACGCTGCGCACTTCGTTCTGGCGTTGCCAGCCATAATATTTGCTGCCGTCGTACTCAATGCCCAGCGCAATTTTATAAACTGGCGGTTGTTCCACTGCTGACATCAGTACAGGTACTCCTGCACCAGTTTTTCTGCGGTTTTGACCGCCATCAGCGCGCCGCCAAAGCGAACGTTATCGGCCACCGACCAGAACTGAACCTGCTCCGGCATGCCATAGTCGTTACGCACACAGCCGACAGAAAGCTGCGGATTGCCAGACGCATCGCCCACCTGAGTCGGGAAGTCAGTCTCTTCAGACAGCACAATATCTTCGCCGCGAGAAAAGGCATCGCGCGCCTCTTCCGCCGCCAGCGGGCGCAGCGCTTCAAAACTGACCATTTGCGCATGGCCATAAAATACCGGCGACTGAATGCAACTGGCGGAAATCATCAGCCCGTCGTCCTGCAAAATCTTACGCACTTCGTCAACAATACGGCGCTCTTCGCGCACGCTGCCTTCACTGTCCGGCAGGAGCGGCAGCATGTTAAACGCCAGTTGACGACCAAAGAAATCATCTTCGTCAATAGGGATACCGTTGAGCAGTTTCGCGCTCTGACCGGCCAGCGCATCCACCGCTTTTTTCCCGTGCGCCGAGGCAGAAAGCAGGCTGGTGACGCTAATGCGCGACAGACCGCCTTCATCAATCAGCGGCTTCAGCGAGGCCAGCAACTGGCTGGTCAGGCTGTTGGCTACGGCGATCACATTGCGGTTGCGGTAATCAGCCAGCACAGACGGGTTCACTTCCGGCACCACTAATGGCACATCCGGTTCCAGGGCAAACAGGCCGCTGCTGTCGATCACCAGACAACCCGCATTGGTGGCTTCCTCAACCCATGCGGCAGAGGCTTCAGCGCCAGCGACAAAAAACGCCAGCTGCGCCTGCGTCCAGTCAAAATCAGCGACATCCTGCACAATGACCGACTTGCCGCTATAGCGCAGATGTTCGCCCGCACTTTCATTACGCGCCAGCGCATAAATCTCACCGACCGGGAACTGACGTTCAGCCAGCGTTTCGAGCAGGGCTTCGCCTACGGCGCCTGTTGCGCCCAGGATGGCAATGTTCCAGCCTTCAGACATGGTGGTTTACTCCAGAAATAGCAAAGCTCCCCGCGCTATGCAGGGAGCGACAAAAAGAATGTTAATGGGCCGGATGATGAACGGCGTTGAAACCGAGCTTATGCAGCAGCGTGGCGGCACTGGCATCGTCGCACATCACGTACAAGGAAGACCATTCACGGCGCTCAAGGTAATTCTTACGCAGCTTATCAAACTCGCCCGGAATTCCGGCGACTTTACGCAGTGGCGCATCATCGCGGCGCACATCATACACCAAATGCGCCAGCCTTTTCAGCGTCGGCTGATCCAGCGGGCCATGCAGCGTAATACGTCCAAACTCCGGCGCGGGTAGCAGCGTATCCAGCGCCACTTTTTGCGCCCGTCCGATAAACGTACTATAGGCTTCAAAGACCTGCGTGGTGCCGCGCGCCTTTCCTTCCAGGGTATAACCGGCAATGTGCGATGTGCCGATATCAATTTTTTCCAGCAGCGCCACGTTGAGATCGGGCTCCCCTTCCCAGACATCAAGCACCACGCTCAGCGACTGCCCGGCATTCAGGCGCGCCAGCAGCGCGGTGTTATCCACCACCGGGCCGCGACAGGCGTTAATCAGAATCGTCCCCGGCTTCAGCCGCCCGATCAGCGCCTCATCCGCCAGGTGCAGCGTCTTGTAAGGCCCCTCTTTATACAATGGCGTGTGGAACGTCAGAATATCCGCTTCCTGGACCAGCTCATCCAGCGAGCGGAAATCACCTTCATCGCCCCGGTCCGCACGCGGCGGATCGCACAGCAAAGTGCGAATGCCCAACGCTTCCAGCCTCGCCTGCAAGCGAGCGCCAACATTACCTACGCCGACAATCCCCACGGTGCGGTCGCTTAAAGCAAAACCGTCACGCTCCGCCAGCATCAGTAAAGCGGAAAAAACATATTCAACAACAGCGATAGCATTGCAGCCAGGCGCCGCTGAAAACCCCACGCCAGCCTGCTTAAGCCACGCCTCATCCACATGATCGGTTCCGGCGGTTGCGGTGCCGACAAATTTGATGGATTTCCCCCCAAGCAGCGCTTCATTCACTTTGGTGACTGAACGCACCATTAACGCATCCGCATCATCAAGTTCTGCAACGGGAATGGGGCGACCGGGAACCGCTTTGACCTCGCCCAGACGGCTAAATAATTCGCGGGCATAAGGCATATTTTCATCAACGAGGATTTTCACGTCTGCGTACCTGTTTGAGAACGAGAGTTAACCGGGCAAGTGTGCCATAATCTGGCCGCCAGGCATACTTTGCTAAGATTTATGGTTTAAGGATAAGTGATGATGCAACCCATTTCCGGTACTCCCGCACGCCCTCCCGGTGAAGGTCAGACTGCGCCTTCCGTTGCCGGAGAACAGCCGCTATCCACCCAGCAGCGCACGGTGCTGGAACGCCTGATTACGCGTCTGATTTCGCTGACGCAACAGCAAAGTGCGGAAGTCTGGGCCGGAATGAAACACGATCTGGGCGTAAAAAGCGACACGCCGTTACTGTCGCGTCACTTCCCCGCCGCAGAACAAAATCTCACGCAACGCCTGAGCGTCGCTCAGCAGAACCACGCGAATCGTCAGGTGCTCTCGCAGTTGACGGAATTATTGAGCCAGGGGAACAACCGTCAGGCCGTCAGCGATTTTATTCGCCAACAGTACGGTCAGACGGCGCTCAGCCAGTTAACGCCCGAGCAGTTAAAGAATGTGCTGACGCTACTGCAACAGGGGCAACTTTCCATTCCTCAGCCTCAACAACGTCCGCCAACCGACAGACCGTTATTGCCTGCCGAGCATAATACGCTCAACCAACTGGTGACGAAGCTGGCCGCCGCGACGGGCGAATCGGGCAAACTTATCTGGCAGTCCATGCTGGAACTTTCCGGTGTGAAAAGCGGCGAGCTGATCCCTGCAAAACAGTTCACGCACCTGGTCACCTGGCTGCAAGCGCGCCAGACCCTCAGCAACCAGAGCGCGCCCACCCTACAGACGCTACAGGCGGCGCTAAAACTGCCGCTGGAGCCGAATGAATTCACGGCGTTAAGAGATTACGCCCAGCAGACATATCAGGCGTTGCCGCATACAATTCTGACAACCGCTCAGGTTCAGGATCTGCTGAACCAGGTCTTCCTGCGCCGCGTTGCGCGCGAAAGAGAGTTAACCGAGCCGCATCACATTCAGCCGATATACAGCCCGTTCGCCCCGATGATTGAAACCATCAAATCCGTAACGGCGCGACCGGGGCTGATCTTTATCGCACTGGCGGTTGCCTTCATTCTGTTCTGGCTGGTGTCTTAACCCCGGCGAAACGACAGCAGCGCCACCACAATCCCCACGACGGCAGAGATCGCCCCGGCGAGGAACACGGAAGAGTAGCCGCACGAGGTGGCTAACAGCCCGGCCAGCGGACCGGTAACGCCGTAGGAGATGTCCTGAAACGCGGCATAGCCGCCAAGTGCCGTACCGCGTACCTGAGAAGGTACGCGCTTCACCACTTCAACGCCCAGCGCCGGGAAGATGAGCGAGCACCCTGCCCCGGTTAACGCCGCGCCCAATAGCGCAATCCAGGCCACAGGCGCCAGCCAAAGCAGCACCAGCCCTGCCGTTTCGACCAACAGGGACGCAACCGCCACCTTCACACCGCCAAAGCGATCCGGCATCCAGCCAAACAGCACGCGCATCAGCACGAAAGCGCCGCCAAACGCGGTCAACGTAAAACCGGCCATCGCCCAGCCTTTACTGGCGAAATAGAGTGAAATAAAGGTGCCGATAACGGCGAAACCAACCCCCTGTAGCGCCAGCCCCAGGCCCGGCTTCCAGATGAGGCCGACGACGCTCCACAGCGACGGACGTTCGCCCGCGTGCGCAGGTACTTTACGCACGGTGCCATTAAATGCCCAGGCCAGCAGCGGCAGCGCCATTGTCGTTCCTGCCAGCGCCGCAAAACCGTAATGGCTGTGAATCAGTAAACCAAGCGGCGCACCGGCAGCCAGCGCGCCGTAAATCGCCATGCCGTTCCACGACATCACTTTACCGGAGCGCGAAGGCCCTACCAGCCCCATCCCCCAGGTCAGGGTTCCGGTCAGTAGCTGGCTTTCGCCAAAACCCAGGATCAGTCGCCCGACGATCAGCAACGCGAATTTTACAGGTACAGAAACAGGTAACAACGCCGCCAACAGCCACGCGCCCCCCGCCAGCGCGCAGGCCAACATCCCCTGTAGCGCGGAACGTTTAGCACCATATTGATCGGCCAGTCGCCCAGCGTAACCACGGGTCAATACCGTTGCAAGGAATTGAATGCCCACCGCGATGCCGACCATCGTGTTGCCATAGCCCAGCTCATGGTGAACAAAAAGAGGGATTACAGGTAACGGTAAACCGACCGTCATATAGGTCAGAAAAACCGCAAAAGCGATACGAAAAAGCGAAAAATTCGCAGAAGGTGTTTTTTCTTTTTGGGATACAGCTGTCATGCGTTACTCCAGAATGCAGAGTAAGGCGAGGAAATGCCACGCCCCCTCCACCTGAGCATCAGGATTAAGGTGCGTTGGATAACGTTAAACGCTTACGCATTATCATGGGGATAATGTTGAGCGTGAAGTCTGCCTGTGGGAGACCGGGCTTGTCAACTTAGAAATCACAGCATTATTTGTCATTTCTGTCGAATTGAACACGGTTAAAACATACTGTCATTTTCTTTCAGGGAAAAAAGTAATGAAAGCGTTTCCTCTTATTACGCTTATCCTGTTGCTTTGCGGCTGCGCCACACCTCATCGCGATAGTACGCAGGATATTAACCAATTCTATCTCTCATGGATGAAAACATTCACAGAGGATCAGGATACCCCTCATGATAAGTCGGCATTAATGCAACGCTATGTCGCGAAAGAACTTATCAATCGCCTGACGCTAATTGATAACCTTTATGAGCAGGAAATCGTGGCGTCAGACTACTTTATGTACGTGCAGGACTACGCGCCGGAATGGATCGCTAAATTCCACGCAGGAACAGCCAGTGCTTTTTTGGGAGGTGAAAAAGTGGATGTATGGCTTGGCGATTCCGATACCCGCCTTATCCATTTAATGGTGTATACTCGCCGGGAAAATGGCCAATGGAAAATTTATCGGGTACGCGATCTTACCCACCAGTTTGAACACCCGATCTACGATGCAGGCGCTATTGCCCGCGCCAGGGCGTGGTCGGCAAAAGTCGCGCAGGAATACGAAAACAAGCAATAAAAAAAGGAGCCATTATCGGCTCCCCTGTAGGCCTGATAAGCGAAGCGCCATCAGGCAAACGTTGATGTCGGATAGCGGCGTAAACGCCTTATCCACCCAACGTCTTCAGATTTACGCTTTCAGCTTACGCATAACCAGCGTCGCGTTGGTGCCGCCAAAGCCGAAGCTGTTGGACATGACGGTCGTCAGTTCGCGATCGGTGGCTTCGGTTACGATGTTCAGACCTGCCGCTTGCTCGTCCATCTCTTCAATGTTGATGCTCGGCGCGATAAAGCCGTGTTCCAGCATCAGCAGCGAATAGATAGCTTCCTGCACGCCAGCCGCACCCAGAGAGTGACCGGTCATCGCTTTGGTCGCGGAGATAGCCGGGCTCTTATCGCCAAAGACTTCACGAATTGCGCCCAGCTCTTTCACGTCGCCTACCGGCGTAGAAGTACCGTGGGAGTTCAGGTAGTCAATCGGCGTGTCAACGCCGTGCATCGCCATCTGCATGCAGCGCACTGCGCCTTCGCCTGACGGTGCAACCATGTCAGCGCCATCGGACGTTGCGCCATAACCGACGATTTCCGCATAGATGTGCGCGCCGCGCGCCAGAGCATGTTCCAGTTCTTCAACCACAACCATACCGCCGCCGCCCGCGATAACGAAACCATCACGGTTCGCATCATAGGTACGGGAAGCTTTAGACGGATCGTCGTTGTATTTGGTGGACAGTGCGCCCATCGCGTCGAATTCACACGCCATTTCCCAGCACAGCTCTTCGCCGCCGCCGGCAAAGACGATGTCCTGTTTGCCCAGTTGAATCTGTTCAACCGCGTTGCCAATGCAGTGTGCAGAGGTCGCGCAAGCAGAGCTGATGGAGTAGTTCACGCCGTGGATTTTAAACGGCGTAGCGAGGCAGGCAGAAACGCCGGAGGCCATCGCTTTGGTCACTACATACGGGCCAACGGCTTTCAGACCACGCGGGCTACGCATGGCATCTGCGCCAAAGACCTGGAATTTCGGGGAGCCGCCGCCGGAACCTGCAATCAGGCCAACGCGCGGGTTATTCTGGTAAGTTTCTACAGAGAGACCCGCATCAGCAATCGCCTGCTCCATAGAAAGGTAAGCATAGATGGATGCGTCGCTCATAAAGCGCACTACTTTGCGGTCAATGAGGCCAGTGGTATCCAGTTTGACGTTACCCCAAACATGGCTACGCATGCCGGAGTCCTTCAGCTCCTGAGAGAAAGTGATCCCTGAACGTCCTTCACGCAGAGATGCCAGGACTTCCTGCTGGTTATTACCGATGCTGGAAACGATGCCCAGGCCAGTAATCACTGCACGTTTCATTCAATACCTCTGTAAGTCGCACTATTTTAAGATTCGACTCGCACAATAGCGTACACTTGTACGCCGAACAAGTCCGATCAGCCAATTAATATGGAAATTTGCGCCTCCAGGCGCACATCGCTAAGATCGTGACACTGCCTGTCAGACGAGTAACTTACGTGAAACAATACGCTATACAACCTGCCAACCTTGAATTCAACGCTGAGGGTACACCTGTTTCCCGAGATTTCGATGACGTCTACTTTTCCAATGATAATGGGCTGGAAGAGACGCGTTATGTTTTTCTCGGCGGCAATCAGCTTGAGGAGCGTTTTCCGCTGCACCCTCGCCCATTATTCGTGGTGGCGGAGAGCGGTTTCGGCACTGGCCTTAACTTCCTGACGCTCTGGCAGGCATTCTCGCAGTTTCGCGACGCTCACCCTGAGGCTACGCTACAAAGATTACATTTTATCAGTTTTGAAAAATTTCCCCTGACGCAGGCCGACCTCGCTTTAGCCCATCAACACTGGCCAGAGCTTGCCCCCTGGGCACAGCAGCTACACGCGCAGTGGCCGCTGCCGCTGGCCGGGTGCCATCGTCTGATTCTTGATGACGGTCGTGTGACGCTGGATCTCTGGTTCGGCGATATTAATGAGCTGACGGGGAAACTGGATGAATCCCTGAACCAGAAAGTGGACGCCTGGTTTCTGGATGGTTTTGCCCCCGCGAAAAACCCTGACATGTGGACGCAGAATCTGTTTTCCACCATGGCGCGACTGGCTCGCCCCGGCGGAACGCTGGCGACGTTTACCTCTGCGGGATTCGTGCGCCGGGGGTTGCAGGAGGCAGGGTTCACGATGCAAAAACGCAAAGGTTTTGGCCGCAAGCGTGAAATGCTTTGCGGCGTCATGGCGCACACGCTGACGTCCCCCTCCCCGACGCCGTGGTTCACCCGCAGCGGCAGCGCCAAACGAGACGTCGCAATCATCGGCGGCGGCATCGCCAGCGCGCTGCTGTCGCTGGCGCTTCTGCGCCGCGGCTGGCAGGTAACGCTCTATTGTTCAGATGAGCAGCCCGCGCAAGGCGCATCCGGCAATCGCCAGGGGGCGCTTTATCCCCTGCTCAGCAAACACGATGCGGCGATTAACCTCTTTTTCCCGAGCGCGTTTACGTTCGCGCGGCGTCTGTATGACGCGCTGCCGGTGACTTTCGACCATGACTGGTGCGGCGTCACGCAACTGGGCTGGGACGAAAAGAGCCAGCATAAAATCGATCAGATGCTGTCGCTGGCGTTGCCCGATGCGCTCGCAGTGGCTGTAGATCCAGACCAGGCGCAGCAGGAAACAGGCGTGGCGACACACTGTCGCGGAATAACGTATCCGGCTGGCGGCTGGCTGTGCCCCGCACAATTAACCGCTGCGCTGCTGGCGCTGGCTGCCACACAAGGGCTGCGGAGGCATTATACACACACGCTCACCGCCCTTTCGCGCCAGGCCACAGGCTGGCAGTTGCAATTTGCAGAGGGTAAGGCAGTTGAACATGAGGTGGTCGTGCTGGCAAACGGGCATCATATTAACCACTTTGACCAGACGCTTCCGTTACCGGTCTATTCGGTGGCTGGTCAGGTGAGCCATATCCCGACAACGCCTGCGCTTTCCGCATTACGCCAGGTGCTGTGCTACGACGGATACCTCACGCCGCAAAACCCTGCCACTCATCAGCACTGCATTGGCGCCAGTTACCATCGCGGCAGTGAGGAAACTGCCTATCGTGAAGACGATCAGCAGCAGAATCGCCAGCGCTTGATCGACTGCTTCCCGGATGCCGCATGGGCAAAAGAGGTTGATGTCAGCGAAAAAGCGGCGCGCTGTGGCGTACGCTGCGCCACGCGCGATCATCTGCCGATGGTCGGAAATGTGCCGGACTATGATGCAACGCTCGCACAATACGCCGCCCTTGCCAGACAGAAAGACGCCGCCGAACGCGCGCCGGTTTATCCTGATTTGTTTATGCTGGGAGCGCTCGGATCGCGCGGGTTGTGTTCAGCCCCGCTCTGCGCGGAAATTCTCGCGGCGCAAATGAGCGAAGAGCCCATTCCGATGGATGCTGACACGCTGGCGGCGTTAAACCCGAATCGTCTGTGGGTACGGAAGTTATTGAAGGGAAAAGCGGTGAAATAAGCCCATCCGTTGGATGAACGTTAACGCCATCCGGCAAGGTGAAAATGCCGGATGGCGACGCATCCGGCCTACGCGTTAATGGCCTTCTGGAACAGGTTATCCCACATTTCTTTCACTAACGCCTGGTCACGCGGCGACAACTCGCCTGCGCCAATCGCTTTTTCCAGGCTGCCGGTGACGTTGGCATACACCGCTTCTGCGGAATGGTCATCACCGCCTTCCAGTTCTGCAACTGCTAACGTCAGGTGGCCACGCAGATATCCGCTGGCAAACAGCTCGTCATCGCTTGCGTGCTCTACCATATCGTCAATTAATGCCAGAATGCGTGATTCAAACTCCGCGATCATCTTCTTTCCTCATTGTAAACGTGGCGTCGGCCTCAGTTGAGCGCTTCCGGCCACGGGAACTGTTCCGCCGTAATGTCAGGCGTGTGATAATAATTCTGTAACGCTTTAATAAACCGGGCCGGGCGTTCAGGAATGCCTTTTTCCAGGTACTCCATCACCTGGGCATGAACCCGGCGCTGAAATACCACGCGATCCGGTTCGAAGTCCCCTTCCAGATTGTCGCAACTGACGTTAAACGGATAACCCGCCGCCACGCAAAACAACCAGTCAAAGGCCTGCGGTTTCACTTCCACGTCTTCAAACTGGCTTTGGGTTTGCGCATCACGCCCATCCGGGCAATACCAGTAACCAAAATCCACCAGCTCACGACGCGCCTTTCCGGCAATACACCAGTGCGAAATCTCATGCAGCGCGCTGGCGTAAAAGCCGTGCGCAAAAACAATCCGGTGGTACGGCACGTCCGCATCAGCAGGAAGATAGACCGGTTCGTCATCGCCTTTAATCAGACGGGTATTAAAATCGTCGGCAAAGCAGCCGTTAAAAATATCAATTAGCTGTTGGTAATGATGCGTACTGTTCATTAGTTCATCCCCAGCAAGTGGAGAATCTCCTGTCCGTGGTTATCATAAAGTAGTTTGGCGCTCATCACCGCAGAGACGATGACAATCATCGGGCGAATGAGCTTCTGTCCTTTGCTTAACACCAGTCGTGAGCCCATACGAGCGCCCAGAAACTGGCCAATCAGCATCACGAAACCTGTCGCCCAAATGACTTTACCGCCAATGGCAAACAGCAACAGGCCGCCAATATTCGAGGTGGCATTCAACACTTTGGCATGGGCGGTGGATTTTGCCAGGTTGTACCCGCACAGCGTCACAAACGCCAGCGCGTAAAACGATCCGGCAGCCGGGCCGAAGAAGCCATCGTAGAATCCGACGCAGCCCCCGGCGACCAGCGCGAAAGGCAGGCCATAAAGCCGACGCTGACGATCCTCTTCGCCGAGTTTCGGCATCAACAGGAAATAAAGGCCAATACAAATAACCAGCACCGGTAAAATCTGCCGCAAAATGCTCGCCTGGACATATTGCACCAGTAACGCGCCGCTCATTGAGCCAATGAACGTCATCAGAATATTGAGTTTCTGATCGGCAAGATTAACCACTTTGCGACGAATGAAATAGATTGATGCGGAGAGTGAGCCGCCGCAGGCCTGCAATTTATTGGTCGCCAGCGCCTGTGCTGGCGACATGCCTGCCGCCATTAATGCAGGGATCGTTAATAAGCCGCCTCCCCCCGCCAGCGAATCAATAAATCCAGCCAGCATTGCCACGAAAAAAAGAACAATCAATAACAGCGGGGACACCATAAACAGATTTAAAAAATTGTCCATTAGAGTACATGCTCATCCAGTAGCGCCTGGCAGGAAGGCGGCAACGGTGGCGGTGTCTTCTTCTCAGGCTTTGTTGTTCCAGGTTCAGGAGGTTCAAACCAACTTTGTAGTTCTGCGCCGCATCCATCGCCAGGCGGAGGCAAAGGCTGATCTTCGCACTCCAGGCTGTCGGCAGGGCAACGTAATCGTACATGCATATGCGCACGATGCTGGAACCAGGGTCGCACTTTACGCAACCAGTCACGGTCGGTTCCGGCATCCAGGCATAACTGCTGTTTAATGGCAGGATTAACAAAAATACGCGTGACGTCGTTATCTTCCGCCGCCAGTTTGATCAGGCTGGAAATTTCCGGCTTCCACAGCGAAGGCACCACATGTTTGCCGTCGCGGGAGACCAGGTCAATTGCCTGAGGTCGCAGTAGCTGCGCCTGCGTCCAGCGTGTTTTCGGCAGTTGCAGAAAAATATCAACATCGAGCCCGGTCTGGTGGCTGGCATGTCCGCCGTTGAACCGCCCGCCCGCAGGCATCCCCATATCGCCGATCAACACCGTTCCAAACCCAAGGTTGCTGACCTGAGTGCTCAGTCGTTGAATAAACATCACGAGATCGGGATGACCAAAATAGCGGCGCTGATCGGTACGCATCACCTGATAGTGTTCGGACTGCACGGGAAGCGTGTCTGCCCCAACAATGCAGCCATTCGAAAAGCCGCCGATGGATTGCGCACTTCCGGGAACAGGATGCGTAATTTTCTGCCAGGGCGTCGCCGCCAGGCTGGCGCTGCTGACCAGAAGAGCCAGCAACGCGAGTGCCGTTTTTTTCATTGATTACCAGCGTGGAATATCAGTCTTTACATCCGCATTTTGCGCGCGCTGACGCAGAAGGTGATCCATCAGCACGATCGCCAGCATGGCCTCAGCGATCGGCACGGCGCGGATCCCAACGCACGGATCGTGACGCCCTTTGGTGATCATCTCGACTTCTTCACCAAAGCGGTTAATCGTACGTCCCGGCACCGTAATACTGGAAGTGGGTTTCAGCGCCATATGTGCAACAATTTGTTGCCCGCTGCTGATACCGCCGAGAATACCGCCCGCATGGTTGCTCAGGAAGCCCTCTTTGGTAATTTCATCGCGATTCTGGCTGCCTCGCAACGCGACCACATCAAACCCATCGCCAATCTCCACGCCTTTTACCGCGTTGATGCTCATCAGCGCATGAGCGATGTCCGCATCCAGACGGTCAAAGACCGGTTCGCCAAGCCCTGCCGGAACGCCGTTTGCCACGACGGTCACTTTTGCCCCAATCGAATCGCCCTCTTTCTTCAGGGCGCGCATCAGTTCATCCAGCGCGTCGATTTTATCTGGATCAGGACAGAAAAACGGGTTTTGTTCAACCTGCTGCCAGTCTTTGATTTCAAGCGGAATATCGCCCATCTGGGTCAGACACCCCTGAATGACGATGCCGTGTTTCTCCGCCAGATATTTTTTAGCAATCGCGCCAGCCGCGACGCGCATCGCCGTTTCACGGGCGGAAGAACGACCACCGCCACGGTAATCGCGCAGACCGTATTTCTGCTCGTAGGTATAGTCGGCATGACCCGGGCGGAAAACGTCCTTAATGGCGCTGTAATCCTGTGAACGCTGATCGGTATTTTCAATCAACAGGCCAATGCTGGTACCCGTCGTCACGCCTTCAAAGACGCCGGAGAGAATTTTCACCTGGTCCGGTTCACGACGCTGGGTCGTGTAACGCGAGGTTCCCGGACGGCGTCTGTCGAGATCGTGTTGCAGGTCGGCTTCCGTTAGCGGAATGCCCGGCGGAACGCCATCAACGATACAACCGAGCGCCAGCCCGTGTGATTCACCAAAAGTCGTTACGCGAAAGAGTTGTCCAAGTGTATTTCCTGCCATCACGGCTCCGTTATCGTTGTTGTGTTGTTGACCGTTGATTAATCTTTATAGATGCTGAAATGCTCGCGAGCCGCAATGAGCTGCGCTTTCGTCAGCATAAAGACGCCGTCGCCGCCGTTATCGAACTCCAGCCAGGTAAACGGTACATCGGGATATTGTTCTATCAGATGTACCATGCTGTTTCCGACTTCACAAATCAGAATACCGTCATCGGACAAGTAGTCCGGCGCGTTGCCCAGAATACGGCGGGTCAGTTTTAAACCGTCAGTGCCGGACGCCAGGCCCAGTTCGGGTTCATGACGATATTCATTCGGCAGATCGGACATATCTTCCGCATCAACGTACGGCGGGTTCGTCACAATCAGGTCATACTGCACTTTCGGCAGATCGCGGAACAGATCGGAGCGAATCGGCGTGACATGGTTGAGCAGACCGTGCTCTTCAATGTTGTGTTCGGTTACGGCTAACGCGTCGCTGGAGATATCAACGGCATCCACTTCCGCCTCCGGGAAAGCATAAGCACAGGCGATAGCGATACATCCGCTGCCGGTACACATATCCAGAATGTGGTGCGGCTGCTCGCTGATAAGCCCCGCGAAGCGGTTGTTGATCAGCTCGCCAATTGGCGAACGTGGCACTAATACGCGTTCATCAACATAGAATTCATGGCCGCAGAACCAGGCTTTATTGGTCAGGTAGGCCACAGGAATACGCTCGTTGACACGGCGAATGACCCGTTCAACAATGCGGTGACGTTCGCTGGACGTCAGGCGCGCGGTGCGCATGTCTTCTGGAATATCCAGCGGCAGATAAAGTGACGGCAGCACCAGCTGTACGGCCTCATCCCACGGGTTGTCCGTGCCGTGACCATACCAGATATTCGCCGCGCTAAACCGGCTTACCGCCCAGCGCAACATGTCCTGAATGGTATGCAGCTCACTCACTGCTTCATCGACGAAAATTTTATCCACGTATTCCTCCAGGGCATGCTCGCATTAAATTCGGCGGCTAGTTTGCCACGAAGACGGCGATAAATCAGCACTCACGCGGTGCCAGAGCGTGAAAATTGCGTTTTGGCTGAACGAATGTCCCCTGAGTCGGGTAAACTAACGCAAAATAAAAGATGAGACGTTCGAATGAAAAAGAAAACATCGCTCAGCGAGGAGGACCAGGCGTTGTTCCGGCAGTTAATGACCGGCACCCGCCAGATTAAGCAGGACACCATTGTCCACCGGCCGCAACGTAAAAAAATCACAGAAGTCCCGGTCAAGCGTCTGATACAGGAGCAGGCTGATGCCAGCCACTATTTCTCCGATGAATTTCAACCGTTATTGAATACGGACGGCCCGGTGAAATATGTACGTGCCGACGTCAGCCATTTCGAGCTGAAGAAAATGCGTCGGGGCGACTATTCGCCGGAGTTGTTCCTGGATTTGCACGGTCTGACGCAACAGCAGGCCAAACAAGAGCTGGGGGCGCTGATTGCCGCCTGTCGCCGCGAGCATGTCTTTTGCGCCTGTGTGATGCACGGCCACGGAAAGCATATTCTTAAGCAACAAACGCCGTTATGGCTGGCGCAACATCCGCACGTTATGGCCTTCCATCAGGCGCCAAAAGAGTACGGCGGGGACGCTGCGCTGTTGGTATTGATTGAAGTAGAAGAGTGGTTGCCGCCGGAGCTTCCCTGACAATGCCGATTGCCGGATGGCGGCGCAAGCGCCTTATCCGGCCTACGGGGTCAGTGCAGGCTATAGGCCTGATAAGCGAAGCGCCATCAGGCGCCTTATCCGGCCTACGGGATCAGTGCAGGCTGTAGGCCTGATAAGCGAAGCGCCATCAGGCGCCTTATCCGGCCTACGGAGTCAGTGCAGGCTGTAGGCCTGATAAGCGAAGCGCCATCAGGCACGGTATCCAACCGACGATAATAACGTTAAATCGCTTTTGCCATTTTCAGATTACACGGGCTCATCTGCCAGTTGAAAATCCCTTTGCCGCTTTCATCAAGCGTTACGCTGGCAATCGCAGATGTGGTGAACATTGGCGGCGTCTCGCCAGGACAGAGTTCAGACACCAGATATCCCACCAAAGGCAGGTGAGAGATCACTAACACCGATGCGACGCCTTCATTCGCCAGCGTCTGCAACCAAGCGCTGACCATACCGACATCGCCGCAAGGAGTAAGCTCCGGCAAAACGTCCACATTGCCAGGCAGGTTCATACACTCCCCTACCACATCCAACGTTTGTTCGGCTCGTAGAAACGGGCTCACCAGAACACGTTCGATATCCACTTTTTGACCTTTCAGCCAGTTCGCCATAAGGCGGGATTCGTCACAACCACACGAGGTTAAGGGACGAACCGAATCACTGGCGGCATCGAGGGCCGCGTCGCCGTGACGCATGATAAAAACTTGCATATTGCACCGCTTTTGTTAACCAGAATCACCCACATTCTTAGCAAAAACCCTGACGGGTATGATAAAAATGCGGTGGCCGGCATTGTGCCTTATCCATTCACCGAATGAAACGCTGTTTTTTACCTCAATGGCGTAAGTATAGTCAATCTTTGTTTACAAATTGACCACCACACAGTCATTCGGTGCGGTCTCGTCCTGATATGACCTTATTCCTTCAGGTCTGTTTCCCCACTGTTCCAGAAACGTTCACCGCGTTCAGCCATCCGCAATAAGCGCTCGCACGGGGTAAACCGGTCGCCATACTGCGTAGCCAGTCGTTGCAGAACCGCAACCACTTCACCCGCGCCGAGAGTGTCCATATAACGGAACGGGCCGCCAAGAAACGGCGGAAAACCAATACCAAATACCGCGCCGATGTCGCCATCACGCGCGCTGCGGATCACCTTCTCATCAAAGCAGCGCGCCGCTTCATTGAGCATTAACATCACGCACCGCTCAGCCATTTGCTGCGCAGAAAGTCGGCTCTGCCCTTGCGTACCAATAAGCCTATAAATTGCAGGGTCGACCTGTTTTTTGCTTTTACGCCCTTTCACGCCATAAAGATAGAAACCGCGACCATTTTTTCTGCCTTTGCGATCGTCATTCAAAATTGAGGCAACAACGTTTGCAGGCGCGCTAAAACGTTCGCCGTAAGCGGCCTCCAGTACAGGTATAATTTTAGTGCCTGTATCGATGCCAACCTCATCCAAAAGTTGGATTGGCCCGACCGGAAAACCAAACTTGACCAGCGCGGCGTCGATCGCTTCGACGCGTTCACCTTCGGTCAGCAGCCGTATTGCTTCGTTGATATACGGGGCAAGAATACGATTAACGTAGAACCCGGCTTTATCGCTGACCACAATCGGCGTTTTGCCCTGTTTTTTCGCCAGCTTAACGGTCGTGGCGATCGTCTGCGCGGAGGTTGTCGCATGAGGAATGACCTCCACCAACGGCATTTTTTCTACCGGGCTAAAGAAGTGCAAACCAATCACCTGCTCAGGCCTGGCCGCGTTAGCCGCGATGTCGCCGATGGGTAAAGATGAGGTGTTGGAGGCAAAAATGGTGTGAGGAGCGCAGTTTTGCTCGACTTCCGCCACCATCTGCTGTTTTAACGCCAGATCTTCAAACACCGCTTCAATAACCAGATCCCGATGCGAGAAGCCACGGTAATCCGTTGAGCCGGAGATTAGCGCCAGCTGTTTGTCGCGTTCGCCCGCTTTGATATGGCGGCGGCGAACTTTGGTTTCAAGCTGATCCCAGCTGTACTTCAGCGCGTGGTTGATGCCTTTGGCATTAATATCTTTGATGCGAACCGGCAAGCCGCCTTTACAGGCCGTCACGTAAGCAATACCGCCGCCCATCAGACCTCCGCCCAGCACGCCTACGCTGGCTAACGGGCCAGGCTGCGCATCGCTCCCCGGATCTTTTTTCACTTCGGTGCTGGCAAAAAAGATATTCCGCAACGCCTGCGACTGCGGCGTCATCGCCAGTTCGCCAAACGCCCGCGCTTCCGCGTCGTATCCGCTGCTGCTTCCCTGCGCCAGCCCGGTTTCAATCACCTCAAGGATTCGCTCTGTCGCCGGGTAATTACCCTGCGTTTTCTGCCCGGTTTTTTTACTGACCATGCGAAACAGCAGCGTGCGCCCAAGCGGCCCGGCCAGAATACGTTCACGCACCGGTAAATTCCGCTGAGCGGAACGCCCTTTAATCGCCAGTTCCACGGCAGCCTCAAGCAAGATGGCATGCGGCACGACTTCGTCCACCAGGCCAACCCTGAGCGCTTGTTTTGGCCGTAACTGCTTACCGGTGAGGATCATGTCCAGCGCCGTACTCACCCCAACCAGGCGCGGTAATCGCTGCGTACCGCCAGACCCTGGCAGCAGCCCCAGTTGCACTTCCGGCAGGCCCAGCACGGTTTTCGCATCATCAGTACAAATGCGCCGATGGCAAGCCAGCGCCATCTCTAACCCACCGCCGAGACACGCGCCGTGAATGGCGGCGACAACCGGAACAGACAGCGCCTGAATTTCAGCCATTATCTGCTGGCCCTGACGCGCCAGCGTTTCAGCTTCCTGCGCGCTTTTGCAGTTGCCGATCATGTTGATATCCGCCCCCGCGATAAAGTTATCCGGCTTCGCAGAAATAAAAACCACACCGCGCAGCGCCTTGTTTTCCCGAATCTGTTTCAGGATGGCGCGAACCTGCGTCGCAAACTCCGCCTTCAGGGTATTCATTTTCTCACCGGGGACATCAATAGAGACGACCGCGACGTTATCCAGACGCACGTTAAGCGTGAACGCTGATGTCATGTCCATTATTCCGCCTCCAGAACCATTGCCGCCCCTAAACCCCCCGCAGCACACGCGGTCACCAGGCCAAAACCGCCTCCCCGACGGCGTAGCTCATGCAGGGTTTGCGTGATCATCCGCACCCCCGTTGCGGCAAACGGATGTCCATAGGCAATCGACCCGCCGAGGACGTTAAACTTACTGTCATCCACTTCCCCGGTCGCATTCGCCCTGCCCAGCACGTCGCGGGCAAAACGCTCACTGCCAAGCAGTTGAATGTTAGCCAGCGTCTGGGCGGCAAAGGCTTCATGCATATCAATTAACGAGAGATCGGCCAGCGTTAATCCGGCCCGCTCCAGCGCCAGCGGCGTCGACCAGGCCGGGCCCAGCAGCATGTCCTGCCAGACGTCAATTGCGGTAAACGCATAGCTACGCAGATAGCCCAACGGCGCCAGGCCAAGTTCTTTAGCGCGAGACTCCGTCATCAGGATGACGGCTGCCGCGCCATCCGTCAGCGGCGTACTGTTCGCCGCCGTGACCGTCCCATGTTGTCGGTCAAACGCGGGGCGCAGCTTCGCATAATCTGCCAGAGTAGAGTTGCCACGAATATTATTGTCTTCAGAAAAAGGCTCTTTATACGGCGGCGCATATGTTGTCATCACCTCATCCGCCAGTTTACCTTCGGCCCAGGCCTGCGCGGCTCGTTGATGGGAACGATGCGCCAGCGCATCCTGCTGCTCACGCGTAATGCCATAGGTTTTCGCCATTTGCTCGGCCGTATCGCCCATCCGTAGCCCGGTGGAATATTCAGCGACCGCGGGCGGAACAGGCATCAGGTCTCGCAGACGCAGGCGGGAAAAGAGTTTGAGTTTTTGCCCGGTCGTGCGGGCTTTATTGACGTCCACCAGTATACGCGCCAGCTTTTTGCTGACGCCAATGGGTAACACGGAAGAGGAGTCCGCGCCGCCAGCAATCCCCGCGCGAATCGTCCCCGCCATCAGGCTTTCCGCAACATTCGCTACCGCCTGAAAACTGGTCGCGCACGCCCGGCTTACGCTGTAGGCATCGGTGTGAACATTCATCCCCGTACCCAGCACAATTTCCCGGGCGATGTTGGGAGCTTCAGGCATTTGCACCACCTGGCCAAAAACCAGTTGCTCAATAACCTCGGCAGGTATTTCACTGCGCGCCAGCAATTCCCCAACAACCATTTTTCCCAACTCAACAGCAGGAATGCCATGAAAAGCGGTGGCCTGACGAGCAAACGGCGTACGTAATCCGCTTACAATGGCGATACGATCGCCCTGGCGGGTAACCAGTGGTAAAGCCTGACTCATAACATTCCCCTGTAAAAAAATAAAATAAGTGGTCTGACCTGATCACAGTCTTAACCAATTTTTTACATTTCGCCAAGCGGAGACGCCAGAAAGTGAGAGCTAAGACACAGAGGATAGTAACAGAGGGTTACGAAAATGCCCCTGCCAGAATTTGACAGGGGCATTCAAAAGAAGGGGATTAACGCAGACCCAGCTGGAAGATCAGCGTTTCAGCTTCGCAGGCGAAGACAAAGTCGATGTCCAGACGCACGCCTTCAGCTTCTTCGGTAAAGGTGGATGTAATCTGGCAAGGTTCAGACTCCACGCCACGCGCTTTTTCTGTCAGAGCCGCCAGCGTCTCTTCGGCCTGCGCGCGGTTTTCAAACACACGGCTGTAGGACGCGGTGCAATCGGAGTTGTCCATAATGGTGCCAACATCCATACAGCAGCAAACCGGGGTTTCATCAGCACTGCATTTACTCATTGTAGATTTCCTCTGTATTTGCACTCAAGGTGCCAGATAAATATTGAGGATATTTTACGCTCGTGGAAAAAGGCTCTCCAGTCGTTAATGACGCAAAATGGGATAAGTGACCGAAATCACACTTAAAAATGATCTAAAACAAAAATCGCCCAATCGAGTGAGTGCGCCAGGCCTCAAATTTGCCAGCTGGATCGCGTTTCTACGATCACAATTGAAAAATATTATAAACATACTTGCAACATTCCAGCTGGTCAGACCTATACTCACGCCACTGGTCTGATTTCTCTGTCGTACCTCAGACCCTACACTTCGCGCTCCTGTTACGGCATGTAACATAGTTTGTATAAAAATAAATCGATGAGGTTATGGTCATGAGCCAGAAAACCCTGTTTACAAAGTCTGCTCTCGCAGTCGCAGTGGCAATCGTCTCCACACAAGCCTGGTCTGCAGGCTTTCAGTTAAACGAATTTTCTTCCTCTGGCCTTGGCCGGGCTTATTCGGGTGAAGGCGCTATCGCAGATGATGCCGGTAACGTTAGCCGCAACCCGGCGTTAATTATGATGTTCGATCGCCCCACCTTCTCTGCGGGTGCGGTGTATATCGATCCAGATGTCAATGTGACAGGTCGCTCTAACTTAACCGGGCAAAATGCCAACGCGAATAATATTGCGCCAACAGCGTGGGTTCCTAACCTACACTTCGTTGCGCCGATCAACGATCAGTTCGGTTGGGGGGCATCCATTACCTCCAACTACGGCCTCGCCACCGAATTCAATAAAGATTATTCAGCCGGTATCTATGGCGGTAAAACAGACCTGCAAACGGTGAACCTGAACCTCAGCGGTGCCTATCGCCTGAATAATAGCTGGAGCTTCGGGGTTGGTTTTGATGCGGTTTACGCGAAAGCTAAAATTGAGCGCTATGCGGGTTCCCTCGGTCCGGTGCTTTCACAACAGCTGGTTGGACAAGGCGTACCCTCTCAGTGGACGGATGGCATTAACTCCCCTGACTCCCAGATCGCCCACCTGAAGGGTGATGAGTGGGGATTCGGCTGGAACGCAGGCATCCTGTATGAACTCGACAAGGATAACCGTTGGGGCCTGACCTACCGCTCTGAAGTGAAAATCGACTTCGAAGGCGATTACAAAAGCTCCATTAACCCAAATCTGAACAATATTTTCGCCAGTATGGGGCTTTCAAGCCTGCCATACGGCACTGGCGGCGCAACACAGAATGGTTCCTTAACCCTGAACCTGCCTGAAATGTGGGAAATCTCCGGTTATAACCGCGTCGCGCCGCAATGGGCTATCCACTATAGCCTGACTTATACCAGCTGGAGCCAGTTCCAGGAGTTAAAAGCCAAAGGCGACGACGGCCAGACGCTCTTCTATAAAGATGAAAGCTTTAAGGATGCGTACCGTATCGCGTTGGGTACGACCTACTACTACGATAAGAACTGGACTTTCCGTACCGGTATCGCGTATGACGATAGCCCGGTTCCGGCAAACAAACGTTCCATTTCTATTCCCGATCAGGACCGTCTGTGGCTGAGCGCGGGTGCAACTTACGCCTTCAATGAAGATGCTTCTATTGACGTTGGCGCATCTTATATGCACGGCCAGAACGTGAAATTTACCGAAGGGGAAGGCCCGGCAGCTTACTCCTTCAAGTCTGACGGTAAAGCCTGGCTGTTCGGTACGAACTTTAACTACGCATTCTGATTTTCATCAGACGTAAAAAAAGGTGAGTCTTTTGACTCACCTTTTTTATTGGCCTCGTGTGGTTATTCAGAATCAATCTCTTTGAGATCGTCCTGAATCGCCTGGGCATTCGGGTTTTCCTGCGGTTTAAGCTTCCCGCCGTTAGCGATGAAGTCATGACGCTGGAAGTATGCTTCACGCACCAGAATATACGGGTCGGAAGACTGACGCAGCAGACCATCGGAATCCAGCAGTTGCGCGCGGGTTTCAATTCCTTCAATGGTCCATTTACCGATCGACATCGGCCAGGTGAGCCAGGAAAGTACCGGATAAAGGGTATCGGCCATATCACCGCCATCTTCACGCAGCGTGAAGCTGCCATAGAACGGAAGTTGCACGTAGGGGCCATACCCCACACCGTAATGGCCTAACGTACTGCCGAAACGGTGCGGTTCAACACGCTGTAGTTTTGGATTCGCCATCCCCGCAACATCAATAAAGCCCCCCATCCCCAAAATACTATTCAGGAAGAAGCGGGTGAAGTGCACCATGCCCTGATAGGGATCGCCCTGCAGGAAATAGTTCACCATAATCGCAGGCTCTTCGAGGTTGCTGGTAAAATTACTCAAACCATTTCTGGCAGGCTGCGGAACATAATCACGCCAGGCGACAGCGACCGGTCGAACGACATACGGGTCCAACACGTTAAAGTTGAAGTTGTACATGGTGCGGTTAAATCCTTCGAGCGGATCTGAACGCCCCTGCTGTTCTGTACCGGAGCTTGCACATCCCACCAGCAGTGTGCTCCCCAGCGCAAGCGCCGACAGGCGAAGCTTCATAAATGTCTCCCTGTTGATTATGGCTATCGCTGATTGCCATCCATGACGGAACGAGACCGTATCCGCCTGTTTAGGTGTGAGCGATTGTAACAGCACGTCAAATGATGTCTATATACTGATTCTTGTTGATTTGATCATAGCCTGTAACTCTGGCTCATGGCGTGTTTCATTCTAACCGGGCGGGTAAAAACGCGCGTCGCCTTTTTTGCGATTTCAGAGTTTGCCCTGCCTTCAGTCGGATAAAAGCCACTACGCTTTAGACAAATGTGTTCATCACGAGGTCTCACAATGGATAAATTCAGCGAAGAGAAAATTGATCAACACAGTGACGAACTCGAAGTCGAAAGCGAAGAAAAACAACGCGGGAAAAAGATAGAGGTCGACGAGGATCGCCTCCCCTCACGCGCGATGGCGATTCACGAACATATCCGCCAGGACGGCGAAAAAGAGCTGGAGCGTGACGCTATGGCGCTGCTGTGGTCAGCCATTGCCGCAGGGCTCTCAATGGGCGCCTCGCTACTGGCGAAAGGTATTTTTCACGTACAGCTGGACGGCGTCCCCGGCAGTTTTTTACTTGAGAATCTGGGTTATACCTTTGGTTTTATCATCGTCATCATGGCACGCCAGCAGTTGTTTACTGAAAATACCGTCACCGCCGTTCTGCCGGTGATGCAAAACCCGACGATGGGCAACGCGGGTCTGCTGATGCGACTCTGGAGCGTGGTGTTGCTGGGCAACGTAGTCGGTACTGGCATCGCCGCATGGGCTTTTGAATATATGCCTATATTTGACGAAGAAACGCGTGATGCGTTTGTCAAAATCGGCATGGATGTGATGAAAAACAGCCCTGGCGAGATGTTTGCCAATGCCATTATCTCCGGCTGGATCATTGCCACAATGGTATGGATGTTTCCCGCTGCCGGCGCCGCAAAAATCGTGGTGATCATTCTGATGACCTGGCTTATCGCCCTCGCTGACACGACCCATATCGTCGTGGGTTCGGTTGAAATCCTCTATCTGGTGTTTAACGGCACGCTGCACTGGAGCGACTTTTTCTGGCCCTTTGCTTTGCCCACGCTGGCGGGGAATATCTGCGGCGGTACATTCATCTTCGCGCTTATGAGCCATGCGCAGATCCGTAATGATATGAGCGCCAGACGCAAAGAAGAGGCCAGGCTGCGTGCCGGAAAGAAGGCGGAAAAGCAGAAAAAACAGTCCTGAATGGCGACTGTTTGAGCAGTCAGGCGGCGATATACTTACTGTGCAGGGTAAAAAACGCTATACTCGTGCCGCCTCGTCTCCTTAGTTAAATGGATATAACGAGCCCCTCCTAAGGGCTAGTTGCAGGTTCGATTCCTGCAGGGGACACCATGAACACTTCTCATTAATTCCAACGCAGTACATAACTCATTGATTTAAATCCAAACCACTTATTATATTTGTCCAGTAAAGTGCCATTATTTCTAATGGAATCTATACATTTTTGCGTATAACATTGTGTATAACTGAGTTCGATCTTTTTTCTATACACATGCTGCTATCTGACATCCAAATAAAAAGAGCAAAACCGAAGGACAAACCCTATACGCTTAACGATGGTATGGGGCTATCGCTCCTCATCGACACATCGGGTAGTAAAGGCTGGCGTTTTCGCTATCGCTTTGCTGGTAAGCCTAAGATGATTTCCTTCGGCGTATATGGCGATGTGTCATTGGCACAAGCACGTGCTAAACGTGATGAAGCACGTTCGATGTTAGCCAAAGGGATCAACCCAAGTGAAGCCAGAAAGGCAGATAAGATTGCTTTGCAGTTCGCGCATGAGAACAGCTTTGAGTCTGTAGCCAGAGAATGGCACTCATCGAAAAAAAACACCTGGTCAGAGGGGTATGCAAAAGAGGTTCTCAACTGCATGGAAAAAGATATTTTCCCTTTCATCGGCCAACGCCCAATTGAGCAGATTGAACCACTAGAGCTGCTAACCGTCCTGCAAAAAATAGAGAAAAGAGGTGCGCTAGAACAAACCAGCAAGATCCGCCGCCGCTGTGGTGAAGTGCTTCGTTATGCTGTTGCCACTGGTAGAGCAAAGTATAATTTTGCACCCGATTTAGCTATCGCACTCAGCAAACCTAAAACTCAACACTTCCCGTTCCTGACTGAAAGCGAGTTGCCTGAGTTCGTCAATGCTCTGGATAACTATCAGAGCAGTTTAGTCACCAAATACGCCACGCAGCTGTTGATGCTAACAGGCGTGCGAACAATTGAACTACGCGCAGCGGAATGGACTGAGTTTGATTTAGATAATGCCTTATGGGAGATCCCCAAAGAACGGATGAAGAAACGCCGTCCCCATCTGGTTCCGTTATCTACTCAAGCGATCAGCATCCTGAAAAAGCTGCAAGAAATAACTGGGAATTACAGCCTCGTTTTCCCTGGGCGAAACGATGTCAGGAAACCAATGAGCGAAGCCAGTATCAACAAAGTGATAAAGCTGCTTGGCTATCATGGTCGGTTAACGGGTCACGGCTTCAGGCATACCATGAGTACTATTTTGCATGAACATGGTTTTGAAAGCGCCTGGATTGAAATGCAACTTGCGCATGTTGATAAGAACTCCATTCGAGGCACATACAACCATGCTCAATACCTTATACAAAGGGCAAGTATGCTTCAATGGTATGCTGACCATATACTAATCTAAATATATTTCCTTTCTAACATGCAAAGAACAGGATAGCCGTCGATAAACGTCCTATTAACTGAGTCGATTAGACCTAACACTTCACACTCTATTTCGACAAATAAATTCTTAGGTCCATTATTTATTTTCATTCCTATTTTTGACGTCGCATCAATTATTTTCCTCTGATGAGTCTGGTATTTATAATTACCATTCAACGATGATATGTTATAATTAGCTTCCTCAATCACAGATTTAATACCATTGAGAAAAATCAAATATTCAGCGCTATAATTAAGATCTCCTTTCTTTGATCTAGGAAAAATTACATTATACCAAGCATAAACATCTATTGTATCAGGATATATTTTCTTTCGCTTTGCAATTTCTGTATTTACAAAATCTCTAAACATAGAGAAATGTGCTATATGGTTTGTTATATTACTATTATCAACTCCTGAACGATAAGTTCTTAAAGCAACAATCACCCCACCAATAGCTGCAATAAGGGCAATAAACCACCCAAAAGCTTGAGCTAATGCAATCACCCCTTTTATCTTTTCAGAAAAATTGTCTATACATTTACTTTGTATGCACAGATCCAATTTATACATATCCTGAGATATAATAGTTGATGTTAATGAAAAAAATAAAACAAAAATAAAAACAAAAGAAATAATCGCTATAAAGAAAATAAAATATTTCATTTCATTATCTTTGGACATTCGGCTTAATCCTGTTCAGTCGCTTACGTAAATCCTTCACTACTTCGTGAAAAGACGAACTTCTGTTTATCAAAGATAACAGATGGCTAACAAGTTGATATCGACGAAAATAGATATCACTAGTATTATAACCTTTAGCATGTAATTTCTCGAGTTTTACTAACTTACCTTTGCAATCAACAATATCTTTATATGATGGCATAGGCCGTATTAATTTTATTTTAGACATAAAAACAAGATGTTTTTCATGTCCAACTCGGCCTAATTTGTTAATCCTCCCCATACATCTGTTAAATTCAATCCTATATGCCAAACTTGTTTTGTTATTATTTTTTGAGGCATTAGCAATTAAGTTATGCAAAGAAGCCCGTATTTTTTTTACTTCATCTGACGGTAATCTAGGTTTACTATGATCTATTCTTAATCCATGAACAACAAGAGGCTTAGTTGAGGTAATAAACACACCTGACTTTTCTACATTTATCGGTAAATCTTTTTTAGCCAACATATCTTCAATATGCTTTCTAATTTGCGAAAAATCAAAATCATGGATTTTTGATGATACTGTTATATCATCAACCAAGCGTGTATAGACAAGTTTTTTACGCTTAGCTCTTGCATATATATCAGCTTCGACATCATGCAAACATAATGATGCTATATAGCTAGATGTTAAGGCACCTTGCACAATGAAATCACCTGCACAACAAACATCTACTATATAATCTAAAGCATCATCTTTGATATTCAGAACTTTATCAAAAACATCTCTTACGATATCTTGATGGATGTTATCAAAAAAATTCTTAATATCAATTTTCAGAATTGATTTAGCAGCGCAATGCTGGCTAGCACATGTAATATAATCCCTTTTTATAGATTCATCATCATTATCACACGGCACTGAACCATATAAATAAACAGGCCAAATCACAAGAGGCCGAAAAATACGGGAGTTAATTCTTCGCTGCAATCTCTTTAATTTAAAATGAGGTCTATAGACGGTTCTCATAGTCCCATCTATTTTGGGTTTTTCGAGTTTTACATAGCGTTTTTCTAATGGGATAGCTCTGATCTCTTCAAGTTCTTCGATGGAAAAACCCAAAGTCTGAGAAAGCTTTTTCAACGATGGAATCGCAGATGCAGTTGTTTTTATTGGTCTATCAGAAGACATGCTAATATCTCATGGCAAAGTTACTTACGGTCTCCCCATAATCAAGGGTGCAGAAAAACAGAGATGCCTACACCAAAAGTTGCTAGCAACAGCCTCTGTTCTCTACGACCGTAAGTAATGCCCGACAGCTACGGCGCCAGCCGTCGTTGGCGGCGGTGGGGCCTCGGATCGAGTCTGGATAACCAGACGCCCCCCAGGGGGCAAAAGCTAGCAAATTATTAACTTGGTTGCAGCATTCAAAGCGAAACGCTTGAGCTGACAAAACCTTACCAGTATTTTCCTTCAAATACAATAGACTGAAGATTAGATCGCGCAGATTTACCTTGCACAGATAGCCCACCTTCTAACCGTATTTACCGCCATTTCATATTTATCCATGACTGGTACAAAAAAGTGTAAACGACCAAAATCGCACTACACCGCACCCGCCTGCGGTTTTCATATCACTAAAATTTTTCAGTTGTGATTTTTTACAAACGATATCGCCAGCCCGCGCCCGTGCTGGGGATGCTCTGCGAGACAGGAACTGAAAAGAATGAAAAGAAATTCAGCTTTTTTCAGTTTTACTGTCCGTAGTATCTATGGCCTGAATACGCAACTCTATGATATTAAATGGATAATTAATTTTAGGTGTGTAATTTTATGAAGGTTTGTGAAACATGAAAAACATAACAAGTTGAAAAATAATAATTTTATGTCCGTATAAACTGAAATCCCGTGTTCAGGTTCCGGGAACGGATCGGCCATTCCCGACGCATACTTTACCCATTCTTTTGCGCAGCCAGCAGCAACTTTAAAGCCTTTTCCCGCTCCTCGGGTGGAATTGCATCAATTAGCTCTTTAACCCTCCCCTGCCCGTTCAGCGCGCTTGGACTAACGGAATGGGAGAAAGCAACATTCATCACAAACGAGTGACCGCACTCCACATTAGAGCAATAGCAGTACACATCGTACAGTTGTGGGTGTTTCCTGTTTGTTTTACCTATCCGCGCTACTGCCTGACATGTGGGGCAGTACATTCTTATCATCTTCATCGTTCTGTGCCCTATACTGTTGCCCGCCAGAAGAAGGGATTTGGATCCCTACCTCTTGTTCTGAACGTGTAACACTGGTAACACGTGTAACGCTATTGATTTAAAAGGATTTAATCTGTTACCAGTTAGCAAAATCAAGAGGTAACGCGTGGTAACACACCATTTTTTGTTACCTCTGTTACCAGTCAGTATTTTTGACTGGTAACACTGAAGAACCGTATCAGTAGCGGGTGTTACCTCTGTTACCAGTGTTACCTCATAAAAATAAGACTCACGCGATAATTACTCAGGTTCGGCGCTTCCCAGTACCTGTGTATTGAACTGGTACACACGTTTAAGCCCTATTTCTGGCAGGCGAATGCTGTTTTGCGTCCGGCCATCTTCACCGGGTTTCAGCCAGCCCGCGTCCACACACAACCTGGCCACCTTACGCGAGTCAAATCCCTTACAGATCTCCTTCCAGCCTGACGGGAGAACGTAGAACGTCACAACCGGCTCTGTCACGTTGTCTCCTTTATCGACTTTTCTGAATCCCATCATTGAAACAGGCCGGTTCCTGTCGTCATTCCAGTCAGCAAACCGACTGAACTGATTACGCGTCATAAAGTCCCGTACCTGCTCAAGTGCCGCTTTATCTTCCTGATTAGCTGTATGACCCCGGTCAGCCATCCATGCAGCCAGACAGCTTTGAGCGGCACGAAAAGCTTCTCCTTCCGGCCATCCTGTGATGCCCGCTTTTGTGGCCAGTTCCCCGGCCATAGCAACCAGAGCAAAACGGGTAACAGCCCGGCCAACCTGATTCCCGGCATTTTCCGGCGTCAGCCTTCGGGTGTACTCTTTCAATAAGGCTTTCGCCTGGCTGGTCAGTTCCGGCAGATCAGCGGTCAGGCAATGCAGCCAGTCGCGGAATGGTGCGCCATGATAATGCGCTACGTGCTGCTCAAGATGCTCAGCCAGGGTTTTCCCGCTACTGAAGCCATGAAGTTCTTCAAACACGCCATATTTGCCCGAATCGCTTGGGATCTGGATCATTCTGACCTCAACCCCGGCATACGTACGTTCCCCGGCGCTTGCCGCATGTTCCACCAGTGACAGTTCCCCGGTGGACAGAAACAACAGATTCCAGCGGTTGGTTTCCCTTACCGAACCATCTGTTCTGGCTCTGGCTTTGCCCTGCCCGTTAGCCAGCATATAAGCGATATTCCCCGCCTCCCTGCCGTCAACCTCCCGGATTTCATCGAGCATCAGCGTGGCATCATTGCGGCGGCTCGCCGTTCCTTCTAATGCATTCCCCGTCGCCCGCCACGTATGCCAGAAATCTGTTCCACCACATACTGATGCAGCCACTTTCATCGTAGTGGTTTTACCGTCTGTTGATTCCCCTTTGAGGTGATAACCTCCACCGCCGATACCAACCAGTTTCAGAAGGGGGGCAGCAAATGCCAGACTCACCGCAAAGGCAAGACGGGCATTCTTTATGCAGTAACGGCCTATATTTTCACGCCAGTCCTCTGATGTGCCGCTGACACGAAAATCACGCCCCTGCACACTCGATGTTTGTAAGATGACTGACTGGGCTTCGCGCCCTATCACTTCATCCTGGAGAACGTAAACCCCGCCGTGCCAGCCCGTTTTATTCACACAGGTTACTTTTCTGTCCGGTTTACACAGCGAGATATATTCCATCAGGAATGCTCTGGCCATGCCGTTAATGTTGATGTACGAAAGTCCGTTAACCAACAGAACGCGGCGCAGCTCTTCCCCGCTGCCACCCAGCATCTCCATCGGCATTGCCCATTTACGGCTGTTTCCGTTGGTATCTTCCCATTCCAGCAAACGCCCGTAATTACTCCCATCAGCATCACTGGTGATTGCCGTCACCCGCAACGGACTGCAAATTTTGATATTACGTATCTCCGTATCGCCATCAGACTTATTAACCAGCTTGTCGTACCACAAATATTCTTTTGTGAGCCGGAACCCTTCTGGTAAACGGGTCTGCCCTTTACCATGCAGCGTCATTTCTTCCCGAAAGGCATCTCTCGCCCGTTCTTTCCCTACTTCCTGCCGATAATCATCCCAGTCAGCCTTATGGCGTACCGGAGGGAGCGTTACCCAGCCATCCACCGCTTTGGCGGCTTTCTCTGCCTGAATACGCCCGGTGTTTTCTTTCCCGTCAGCCAGATCATTATCTCCGGCCAGAATGATCTGGGTTTCCGGCCAGCGTTTTCGGATCTGCTCCGTCACCTTCAGTAAATTGGTGGCAGCGACAGCTGCCACGATCCATCCTTCAGTCAGCAGACTGACGGTAAGCGCCGTGGCAAAACCCTCAGTGATAATCACCTGTTCAGGTGTTTCAGCGGGTATATCGGTCAGGGCAATGAATGCACCAGACAGCTGGCTACCGGGCAGCAGACTTTTATCCCCGTCAGGATTGATAAGCTGGCCACCGGTAATATTCCCGGAGATATCCGTCAACGGCAGCAGTAATGAACCGGAGGAAAATGTTATTCCGGCCAGATTCAAAGGCTGTGACAGCAAGGGAAATAAATACCCGTGTAAGCCCTTGTTTGTCAGATAGACCGGCTCACCATTGCAGGACTGCTGTCTGAGTCTGGTATATCGCTCCGCACCCGCTTCTTTTCCTGCGGCCTTTTTCCTGGCTGGCAAAGCGGGCTTCTCCTGTATTTCTGGTAATGCAAGCGCCTCAGATACCATCCCGGCAGCTTCTTTTATCTTTCTTCCTGTCACCAGACGAACCAGATCAAGACCATCGCCATGACCGCACTGATTACAAAACCACGTCCCACGCCCCGCTTTATCGTCCAGTCGAAAGCGATCTTTGCCACCACAGGCAGGGCAAGCCCCATGATGTCCTGCGGACGGTACTTTGATACCTAATGCTGACAGGATATAAGGCCAGCGCCCAATTGCAGCCCCGGAAATCGTGGATACAGACGGTGTTTTCACAGCAGCACCTCCTGACCTTCCGGCTTCACAAATTCAAAACCTTCGGGTAGTTCGCCATCAGGTGCACCGAAAATAATATCCCGGTAAACCTCACGCATCTCTGTGACACCAAAAACTGACAGGCGAATATTTTCTGACATAAAGCCCGGTTTAAGCATTTTTTCCAGTTTTTCTGCGGCCAGTATGCAGCCTGCATCAGCCCCAAACTCATTCACCCACGGCATTTCAATATGGTAAATAATATTGCTCACCACTTTTTCGTGGGTGAGTTCTATTCGTTCGCCATCTTCAATATAAACAGGTTCATTATGAACACGCGCCATTAAGGAAATGAATGCATCAGCAATGTAGTACCGTAAAACTGCTGTTCGTAAAGCATGCGCCTTTAAATTTTGATTATTATTCATCGCGCATCACTCCCTTAATTGTGCTGGTTTCCTTAACAACGCCATCCAGTTGTTCGGCAATACAGGCCACTAAAGCCGCAGCGCCTTCTGCTGAAACAGTTCTCGCTCCATTCACTGTGGGAACGGACAGGACCTCTGCAAGAAACTCACTGGCCAGTGCAGCCCGTAACAGACGACTCTCACCCAGTTCGCTCAATATGCAGCCTTGCTTAAAATTCATGGATTTCATGCAACCACCTCCCCGGCACTTTTCACAGGGATACGGGCAGCAAAGCTCAGGATAAATTCAGTGGCAAGTTTAAGGCGTGCAGCATGCTCGCAGTCTGCGATTACACGCACAGGACGTGGACGGGCATCACGGTCTGTACGGCGGACAGCCAGAAAGACAAAGGTAAATTCAGGGTGAGATAAAGCAGTGACTGTAGCCATAATGGCAACCTCCTTCAGATAGCGGGTAACGCTACCACCGGAGTTCCTACGCTCATGGGTGGTAGCCCAGACGGGGGTAGGAATACCGGCTCTGAAGGATACCGGCCAGCCCGAAAGCTGCCCCGCCTGGACTACCATAATACTGATGATGTGGCGTAAAAAATAAAAAAATACAATCAGCCACCACACCATAAATTTTAGGTGAGTCAAAGCTGCGACACAAAAAAACACGCCTGGCGCGTGTAGTATCGCCTTCAGATAACACGGGTTCCTACGCCCGGCTGCCGATTTTGCGGCAACCTTTAAACTATATCCCGTGCATTCCTGGTGAGGCAAGAAATTTATAACCGAAAACTGATCATTGCCTGGATTAATTAACGCTGGCATGCTTAAGCCTCTGCTTAAAAATAGTTCTTCATTTTTTCCTGATGCTGTAAACGAGACCCGCCTCTGAGCGGGTCTTTCTGTCGCTAAGTCAATCCGCAAACGTCAGAGCGCTCTCATCGACAGCCGCGTACAGTTCTGGTTCACCGAGTGCATAGCCTTCATTGCGCAGGTAGGAATGTACGTATTCACTGTTTTCATCATCAAACTCAGCACGAAACCAGCGTGTTATCGCCTGGGTGTATATATGCAGATTATCCAGCGTCGTTACTGCCAGACGCTTACCCGGCATAAACGGGGGAATAAACGCAAAGCGGCCAGCAACAGAACTTGTAGCCATCTGTGCAGCATTCACATCAGCCGGGCGGTCTGCGGCATTAAATAACTTCAGGCGTTGATGTGCTGCCAGCTCTGCCCCAACCAGTACAACCAGACGGGGATCTTCACGAAACTGCTCAGCAATAAGCTCAGTAATCAGATGGTTGGCCAGAGAATCAATATTTTTCCAGGTGCCAGTCTCTCCCAGAGTGACAGGCTCAGAGATGATTTGCTTCCCGTTTCCGTAGGCTTTCGCCAGTGCATGCCAGCCAATATTGACATCCTCGCCTTTTTTATTGATTTCCGGGTTTGTAGTATTTGCAATCGACACACCATTGAAACCGACCCGCAGCATGTCCAGCGCATATGCCTGAGCAAAAAAGCTCTCAACCGTTTTCTCAAACTCATCCGGCACACCGGTATGGTAAATATGAGACATATCGGAATAGCTGATCCGGGCGCAGGTATCCGTCTCTGTCAGAAAGAACTCCGTACCATTGATTGCCATTTTTTTGTGGAAACGGCCACCATCCACACGTCCGGTATGCAGTTCACTGGCACCAATATTGACGGCATTACCTGACACGGCGTTAACATCACGTAGGGTGATATTTTTAATAAGCCACCCGGATTCCAGAATTGAGGTACGCAGTATATTTTCAGTGGGTTCGCTTAATGCAAAGCGTCTGTTTGATTCCTCCTGATAGTTAGTGCCAGTGACGAATTTATTATGATAACGACGTGCTGCGTCCGGCCTTTCAGTTTTGAAGGCATACATAGTTTTTCACCTTTAATAGTATTTAAGAAAAGATTTTATTTTTGTACTCAGTAACCCGATTGTGTTTCATTACATGCTCAACGTAATCCCGGTCACTTACGACTGAACGTAATACATGATTATCTGCTCGATAGTACTCCCTGTAAGCCATAGTTCTTGCCATTCCACCGTTATTTAATACATAACGATCAGTTGGAACGCTACAACGGCTAATAATTTCATTAACAGAATCAGACAAAGATTTGAGTGCATCTGTAATAAATTTAATATCACGAACAACGTCACCGTCATTAAACACAGAAATAAAATCAGCAGGGATCTGGCCGGATTGAGGAAATATGCTCAGTAAACGCTTCTCAACTCCCTTACCAATGTAGTTAACTTCATCGGCCAGTATGCCCGGTAAAAGCTTGATTGTGCTCAGTCGGCTATGTTGCTCATTCAGCCGCGAAACAGCCAGATGGTAACACCGTTCAGCATCCGCTCGTTCAGCATGCCCCGTTTTATTCGTTTTGGCTTCAGCAATGCTACTGACGCCGTTTTTTGAGAATGTGCTTTTCCATGCAACTTCCGCATTTGTCACTTCACGCTGCCGGAAAGATAACTCTTCCTCTTCCTGACGACACAACTGGGCATAACGGCTTAGGAGCAGGTTGATCTCATTCGCCACAGCTTCCGTATCAGGTACTGTTAACCCCGTAAGTGAATACAGCTTTTCACCTTTAGCACGCAGCTTATTCAGTGAATAGATTTCGATAATACGCACAATACAGGCTATGTCGCTATGAGTTTCTTTAAATGGGCTTACTTTGTAACTATCTAACACCGACACATGTTCGTTCTTAATTGATGCCATTTTTTTCTTAAAAACATTGTCAATCATATAATTTCCACCTCAATTTAGGAGTTTAATTTTCTATTGAGAATATTTTTCTCTATCCATTCATTAACTTCATGCTCCACCCATGCAACAGAACGAGAACCGATAGAAACTTGGTTCGGAAATTCATCATTCTTTATCTTTAGATAAATTGTTGACTTGGGTAAGCCAGTCAAATTAATCACTTCAGATATTCTCAGAAGTCTATAGTTTTTTTGGGGTGCGTTTTCCCGAGGCAATAAGCTCATGGCTATGTCCTTCACATTAGATATTTATTCTAAGACTTAATTAGTCTCTATTGGGTGTATATATACTTGCACAGAAGAATTAATACGTAAAGAATGACACCTTCAAACTTATTCAAATAATTTGAATGGTGAATAATGGTGAATAATAGTTAATGTTAGGGAATATTACTGAGTGACAACCTTTGCCAGTGCTTGTTAATCTCTGATAATGATGAAATTTGATGAACAATATATGTAACAATTTGTAAATCAAAGGCTACATTGGTTGGGTTGGGTTGGGCTGGGCTGGGCTGAGCTGGGCTGGGCTGGGCTGGGCTGGGCTGGGCTGGGCTGGGCTGGGCTGGGCTGGGCTGGGCTGGGCTGGGCTGGGCTGGGCTGGGCTGGGCTGGGGAAAATACACCCAGTCCATAAAAAGCACTAATTTTTTCTTATGTGTATAACTAAGTGTATAGAATTTTAATTCCAGTATTTATATATTCATAAAAATCAACTCATTAATTCATCAATCATATTCCTGCAGGGGACACCATACATACCTCTCCTGACGTCTGCCGGGTTCAGTAAAACCGCCACAATCAGCCATCGTCTTGTGATTTTGCATTTCTACATTGCCACGAGGCAGACAGGATGATGCGTGATTCAGTCCTGCCGCCCCACAACGTTCTATTATTCACCAGACGGTATAAGCTGAACGCTTATTCTTATTCCTCTTGTATGACAAAGGATTCCGCTACACTCGCAGAAAAATAGTGTGTTGCTTTTTTATTCAGAATGACGTCATCCAGTTGCTGCTGTATTTGTCTGTCATCGACAGTCGCTCTGTCGTGCTGACGCAGATGTTCAGCCAATGACGACACCATGAATGTTTCAATAAATTCATTGGATTTCTCAGGAACTACAAACAGTCCCCAGGCGTAACCGCCATCCCTTAACCGGATATTTTTTAACTTTTTCATCAAACTGATAAATTGGCCATTCTTTTCAGCATCGACATGATAATAAACAGACACCAGCATCGGGCCGGTATGGCCGGTAATATCATTAAGACCGTCCTCAGCAAGGCTAAAGTGATCTGAATGCTGCAAGTTAATATTGTCATGGTCAATTTTTACCTTTAATACGCATAACCAGACAACGACAATACCGATTGCGGCAGAAAGTAATGCTGTGGTTACTGACGTATGCGAGGCAATTTGTCCCCAGACCAGAGAACCGAATGCCATTGACCCGGAAAATACGGTCAGGTACAAGGCCAGCCCTCTTGCGCGAACCCAGTCCGGGAGCGCTGTCTGGGCTGATATCATGAGCGTTGACAAGGTAATAATCCAGCTGAAACCAGCCACAATACTGGCGAAAATGGCGGCATATTGAGATGCTGCTCCGGCGAATATCAGTAATACGGCAGCAGTACCGAATGTTCCTGAGGTAATAAGAGCGCCGGCACTGAGTCGCTTACGCAGCGCGGGCAAACTGAATGCGCCACAGACAGCGCCGATCCCGATACTGGTTGTTAACACGCCATATAATGTTGCATCTCCCTGAAGTGAGAGTCTCACCACCAGCGGGAGCATTGCCCAATACGCGCTGGCAAAAACAAAGAAGCTGGCAGCCTTTATTATTGTTCTCATTAATTCAGGGCTGTAACGGGCATAACGCAAACCTGAAACCATTGCGGCAACAACAGATTCAGCCGGAAGACTCCCGTTCGTTTTTTCTTCTCCTTTCCACCACCATACCGCAGCAATAATCGCAATAAAACTCAACGCATTCAGAAGAAAAGGAAGATAAAGACCGACCTGTGAAATCAAAATACCGGCCAGCGCGGGCCCGATCGCCCGGCTGATGTTAATACCCATACTATTTAACGCAATCCCGGATTTTAATTCATGAGGTTCAACAATAGCAGGTACAATGGCCTGCCATGCCGGGCCTAAAAACGCGGCGCCGGACCCGAGAATAAACGTGATGAATAATAACCATCCGATACTGACAACATTAAAATAGACGATAATTGCGAGCAGAGACGCGGCACACAGCATCATAATATTAACAAGAATAAGTAATTTTCTCTTGTCGAAAATATCCGCAATAGCCCCCGCAGGTAACGCCAGCAAGAATACGGGCAGCGTGGTCATTGCCTGAATAGCGGCAATCATGACAGGGTCCGGGCTTAAATTGGTCATCAACCAACCGGCGCCAACATCATTCATCCAGGTCCCGATATTGGAAAAGAGTGTGGCTATCCATAACATGAAGAAAACACGGTTACGTAAAGGTGACCATGCTGATGAATGTTGTTCTGCCATATAAATATGCCCTCCAGCTTAAGATGACCGGTAATCATTTACTTGTCACAGATATCAACGATATCGTAATCAAAATACAAAACAGGAAAAGAAGATTTATGGGGAATATTTAGATACAGTCCCTTATCTCATGACATTACCTTTTATAAAAATAAATAACAAGAATTAAAATCCGCGTTCAGACAATACCATCTCCGGTAGAAATGTGCCTGATAATCCTTAAATAAAGTGTTATCACTGAAAAATAGAGATTATTCATGGACATCACTCTCATTATAGAACACAACTACATAATCCAGTGGGTGAAAATCAACATTAACAACACATGTCGGACAGTGAATTTCAAAAAATGAGACAATAAATTCATATCGCGATATTGTGAGAAGCCAACAAATGAACCTCTAACAACTGCCAGAGAAAACATTCAGTACAAACAACACGTTAAACAACCCCCCAATGCCGACACACCCAAATCGACTTATTCCACCTTATCGCAACAGATTCATTTTTAATAAATTATCGGCTTCTGGCGCAACTTGACAAATTACCTCTCAAGGACAATAGTTGTTACATCTTTGAAAATTTCGACATCCGTCGAAACTATTTATCATATACAGGAACGCAATGATGAATAATAAAATAAAGCGCATCAGTCAGGCTGTTACGTTAGCCCTTGCCATATCTGGCGTTAGTTATGCCGCAACCTCATCACAGGCCGCAAATTCAAAACAAACCGAGATACAAGCCTCAGAACCTTTTTCCGCGCATGTCCTCATTAGCGGGCTTGATGCCCCGTGGGATATGGTGTGGGGGCCGGATGATTATTTATGGGTAACCGAACGTAAAGCCGCTTCTATCGATCGTATCAACCCGAAAACCGGTGAGAAAAAAGTCGCCATTACGCTGAGCAGGGTTCATACCGGGCCGCAGCATGAAGGCGTTCTGGGCCTGGCGTTGTCACCGAACTTCATGAAACCGGGTGGCGATAATTATGTTTATACGGCCTATACCTATATGAACGGCGACAAGGAACACGCCAAAATCGTTCGCCTGGAATATGACGAAAAAACCCAGAAGCTAGGTAATGAAAAAGAGATCCTGGCTGGATTCCCGGCGGGCAATGACCACAACGGTGGACGCCTGCGCTTTGGCCCGGACGGGAAGTTGTATTATACCATCGGTGAACAAGGGCATAACCAGGGCGCGAATTTCTGTAAACCTATCGAAGCTCAGCGTATTCCCACTGAGAATGAACTGAAGAATAAAGACTATGCCGCCTATGCCGGTAAAGTGCTGCGTCTGAATACCGATGGTTCTATTCCAGATGATAACCCCGTTATTAAAGGCATCAAAAGCCACCTGTTTACTTACGGACACCGTAACCCTCAGGGACTGGTATTTATTGGCGATACCCTTTACGCATCCGAACAAGGGCCATCCTCCGATGACGAGCTGAATATCCTCGAACCCGGCGGCAACTATGGCTGGCCACACGTTGCCGGTTTCCAGGACGATCAGGCTTATGTTTATGCCAACTACTCTGAAGCGGCGAATTGCCCGTCTCTGACCTGGGACCCTAACCATATTCCGGCAGGCGTTCCGGTCCAGAAAGAAACAGAGTGGAAAGCCGCAGACTTTAAAGCGCCGATTAAAACGTTCTTTACGGTCAAAGAAGGCTTTACCTATAACGACGCCAGCTGCGGCCCGGATTCTTCATATATCTGCTGGCCGACAATTGCACCATCCAGCGTGGCATACTACCCGGAAAACGGCGTAATTAAAGGCTGGCGAAACTCGGTGATTATCAGCTCCATGAAAAATGGCGCGCTGTACCGTGTTCTGCTGAATGCCGATAAGAAAGATGTTCAGGGTGACGTCGCGAAATATTTCCACACGGCAAACCGTTACCGCATGGTGCTGGTCAGCCCGGACACCCGTAAAATCTACGTGGCGACGGATAACTTTGGTAATGTGATGGATGAATCCAACCATCCAACGCATAATCTGAGTAACCCGGGTTCTATTATCGTCTTTGAATACACGGGCAAATAATTCAATAACAGGCGAATACGAATAAGGTATTCGCCTGCTTTTTTATCCTGCGACCACCTGGTTTCTGCCCGCCTGTTTCGCCTGGTACATCAATTCATCAGCCCGTTTCAGCGCCTGAGAGACAGAGTCAACGCCCGACGGCCACACCGTCACGCCAAGAGAAATGGTGATATGCCCTACCGTCTCTATCTTTGCGGCGGCGACCTCTTTTCTCAGCCGCTCCGCAATATCCGCCGCAGCCTCTACCGACGTCTCCGGGAAAAACATCATAAACTCCTCTCCTCCCATACGGCAGGCGGTATCATTTTTACGACAGCTTCGCTTCAGCAGCTGCGCCAGCGCTTTTAACGTAACATCGCCAATGTCATGACCAAACGTGTCGTTGACGGCTTTGAAGCGATCGATATCCAGAGAAATCACCGCAAACTGTCGCTGCTGATGTTCGTATTCAGCCAGCAGTTTCTCTGCCGCCCGTCGGTTGACCAGCCCGGTAAGCGGGTCAGTGCTGGCCTGATCGTTCAGCCATTTCATTTTCTCCCGGATTAATTCCATTCCCTGAAGCAACGCGCGCCTGAGTCGGGAGGCTTCGATATACCATGATCGAACGTTTCGTACTTTTTCTGCGGACTCATCGCTGTCCATCGAAATGGCGTGATCCGCCAGTTGACGCAATGGTCTGACGATTTCATTCCCCAGCCACCAGAGAATAAACAACCCCACAATACCCAGCGGTACAACGCCGCGTATCATTTGCCACATGAGCCCATCAAGCGCAGTAAGGGTTTTATCTTTTGGTTTTTGCGCCACAACGCCCCAGCCCGAGGTGTTTATACTGGCATACCCCGCCAGCATTTCCACGCCACGGGAGTTTGTCACCTCCATCGCGCCGCTCAGCCCTTGCTCCACGGCTTTCACTGCGGCATTGCCTTCCTCTTTTTCCCCTCTGCGGGCCGGATCGGGGTGATATAAGAGCTGGTCATTTTTATCAACGACATAAATATAGCTGTCATCATTGCGGAAATGATTAGAAATGAGCGCAGAAAGAACGTTGCTTCTTTGCAGATAAATCGCGCCGCCAATAAAACCGAGGTATTTCCCCTGCGCATTCCTGACGGGATGTGAAATATACACCACCAGATTACCGGACAGAGAATTGTAGGCGCTGCTGACCGTCGGCTGCATTTCTTTGAGAGCCTCGACGCCGCCTGGCGTGGTCAGCATTTTCCCCTTCAGGTTCAGGGATTCAGGCAGCACGCCAATAATTTTGCCTTTTTCATCCACCAGCGTAACGGAATCAAAACCAAAATCTCGCCGCTGCATCCTCATCATTTCACCAGAGATAATGCTCTCATCATCGAAATGCTGACCGATGACGCTCGCACTGTATTCCAGACGCTCCATGAAAACCGCCAGATACAAATCAATAGTGGAAGCAATCCTCTCCGCATATGCCTGGTTTTCACTGAGTTCATTCTCAATAAGTACCTGCTTCTGGACACGCCAGGCTGAATAGAAACTATTGAAAAGAGTAAGGAGGGTCATCAGAAACGCAAAAGCAATAATAAGCAGACGCAAATTCAGCATCTGTAACAGTTTTTTCTTCATGATTGTGCATCCTGCAAGGGTGAACGGTAAGCCTCTAGCCATACCGGTAACGTATTCGCCGACAATGGTCGGGAAAAAAGAAATCCCTGAAGTACGGAACAGCCCATTTTTCTCAGTTGCTGATGCTGATGGGTATTTTCCACACCTTCCGCCACAACCGTCAGGTCGAGGTTATGCCCAATACTGACAACCGCTTCGACCAGCGCATTGACGCGACGATCGCGGGCGAACCGGTCAATGAAGCTTTTATCAATTTTGACCTCCGTCACCGGCAGATACGCCAAGCTGGCCAGACTGGAAAAGCCGGTGCCGAAATCATCCATTGAGACCCCCGCGCCCATCGCACGAATCTCCCTGACCCGCGCAAGCATCTCGTCCGTCAGTTCCATCATGGCGCTTTCCGTAATTTCAATGGTCAGGATATTGCCGGGCAGCTGATATTCATTCAGCAGGTCGGCGATATAACGGGGTAAATCAGGCTTACGGAAGTTATGGGCAGACAGGTTTACAGATACTGCCGACACATTCGTGCCCTTTTCCCGCCATTCAAAAAGCTGTCGGCAGACTTCACGCAGCGCCCAGAGGCCGATATGCTCTATCTCTCCCGTCTCTTCAGCCAGAGGAATAAACGTCCCTGGAGAGATGTCGCCAGCGTGCGGATCGTGCCATCGGGTCAGCGCTTCAAAACCGTATACCTGCCCGTCCGCAGCCCTGATCTGAGGCTGATATTCCAGCCGCAAATGCCCCTCCGTAATCGCATTTCGCAGCGCCATGCCCAGTTTCAGACGTTGCATGACGGCCTGATTCAGTTCCGGGTTAAAAAACTGATAGCTTCCACCGCTTTCACGTACCCGCTCCATCGCGCTCTCGGCGTGGGCCAGCAGCGTTTCCCTGTCGCCGCCAATGGAATGGCTGATCCCAATACAGGCTTTAAGCTCGAAGGTCTGCCCGGCGGCGCTCATTTCAGCGCCAACGATATGCTGCATAAGCTCAGCCAGGTGTGAGGCCTCATCAACACGACAGGCGCTCGCCACCACAACAAACTGCGCGCCACCCACCCGGCTGATAAAGTGATGCGGCCCGAACCTCTCCTGCAAGCGGTTAGCCAGCGTGATAATCACCTGGTCGCCAGCGGAATACCCCAGTGACTCATTCACCTTACGAAAACGGTTAATATCGAGGAAAAACACGGCGAGTTCCGGTTCGTTACCCGACAGCAGTTTATCCAGATGGTGATAGAGATACTGACGATTGGGCAGCCCCGTAAGGGCATCGAACCGAACCAGCCGGTCGATTTGCTGGCGACCTTCCTCCCGCTCAATCGCCAGAGCGCAAAGATGAACGCTGGCATCGGCAATGCGAACCAGAAATGTATCCGGCTCATTCTGTGTCCTGAAATAAAAAGCAAACGTCCCTGCCACGGAACCATCTCGACGTTTTACAGGGTATGTCCAGCATGCCCGAAAACCATGAGGCAACATCTGATGTTTATAGGGAGCCCATAGAGGATCGGTGCTGATATCCTGGACCATGACGGGCTCGCCACGCACAGCACAAGTACCGCAGCTTGCCACGCCTTCACCGACGGCCACGCCATCCCAGTATTCACCATATTCTTTTGGAAAACCGGGAGCTGCCCACGGGCGCATCCGGTTATCGACGATCCGGCATACCGAGACCAGTACGCCTGGCGCAATATTTCCAATTCGCTGGCAGATGTAATCACCCGTTTCCTGGAAAGTCATCCGGCTGGTCAGCGCGGCCAGTACATCCCGTTCCAGATTACGAATATTACGTTCTTCCGTAATATCAACGAAGGTTACGACAAGGTTACGGGTCTGGCGGTGGTCACGCTCATTGAGGACAGGGTTTACCGAAACCCGGCTCCAGACTTCCCTGCCGTTTCTGGTCGCGGTGAGGAGTTCTTCCTGAAACCAGCGACTTCCCCGCAGATGTTCTTCCACACGCTTTAGCGCGTCATCGCTGTTTCCTGAAGACAGCAGGAAATCAGGGAATACCTGGTTCATGGCTTCATCTGCGCCATATCCAAACATGCTGGTGAACGCACGGTTGGTCTGGACAATACGACGTTGTTCATCCAGAACAACCACGGCTCTGTCCGTATTATTGACGGCAAGCAACAACAGACGGTTTTGCTCGCGCCTGGCCACCTCTTTGCTGACGTCCCGGGCGGCGGCCATGTAGTGGATGCGGCCATCCACGTCTATTTTGGAGAGCGAAAAGCTGGTCCAGACCTGCGTGCCGTCTTTTCGTTCCAGTTGAAGTTCACGATTCATCCCGACAACCCGGGAATTTCCCCCGTCGCGGTGATGGTGGACATAATCCCCATGAACATGCTTCAGAGGCCCGGGAATTAATATATTCATATCCCGGCCAAGCACTTCATCCCTGGAATAGCCCCACAATTTCTCTGCGGCTTCGTTAAAGAACAGAACCCGGTTACGCTCGTCGACGAGGACAACCGCCATGAACGTCTGCTCAAGAGCAGGAAACAGAATATTGTCAGCCGCAGCTTTCATTTTCAGATAACTCCTCAACAGATAATGCCTGACTGACGGAAAGTCGCATTATCCTGAACAATTGTCCCTGCAAACCACAGCCTCAGGCAGGCCGATACATGGTGATGACGTCACCTGCCGCGTTTCGCTATTCAAACCCTGTAGGAAAAGTCTACTGAAGCAAACGGATTACTTCCACTCAGCGGTATAAAATATGTCACGCTTATCATGCCTGCTATTCCTTTTCTGCCCGGTTCCTTTTCTTACGCAGTACGAAGCCATGTTTGCCGTTTTCATTACCTGAACGACAGCGCACATCAACAATAAAAATCTGACATAACCTAAATTTATATCACCATTTAAAAACCCCCGCATTTTTGTGCAGGGGTTTCTTTTCAACAAAAATCAGAGGGAAATATACTTCTTCAATACTCTGACCAACTGGGTCACAAACCCGTATTCATTATCATACCAGGCGACCGTTTTGACCAGTTGCACGCCATCAAATTCGGTCACTTCCGTTTGGGTCGCATCAAAAACGGAACCAAAATGGATGCCAATAATATCAGACGATACAATTGGCTCATCCGTATAGCCAAATGACTCATTATCAACTGTTGCATTTCTCAGCGCGTTATTGACCTCTTCAACGGTGACGGTCTTATTCAGGACGGTCACTAACTCCGTCACTGAACCCGTTTTTACCGGAATACGCTGGGCATGACCTTTCAGTTTCCCGTTAAGTTCAGGAATAACAAGACCAATCGCTTTGGCCGCCCCCGTCGTATGCGGGATAATATTTTCCGCCGCAGCACGAGAAGCCCTGAAGTCTTTACCTCGGGGACCATCCACCAGAGCCTGGGTGCCGGTATAAGCATGTACCGTCGTCATCGTGCCGACGTTAATACCAAAGGCGTCATTCAGGGCTTTTGCCACCGGCGCCAGACAGTTTGTCGTACAGGACGCAACGGAAATAATGTTATCAGCAGAAGTGAGCGTTTCATCATTCACATGATAAACGATGGTCTTCATATCGCCAGCAGGCGCGGAGATAAGCACTTTTTTCGCTCCGGCTTCAATATGGGCATTCGCTTTTTCTGCTGAGGTATAAAAACCGGTACATTCCACAACAACATCAATACCCAGGCTACCCCAGGGGATATCACCCGCATTTTTCTCAGCAAATACTTTGATGACTTTACCATTGACGATAATTGAACCGTCAGCATGGGAAACCGTGCCGTTAAAGGGACCATAGTTTGAATCATATTTCAGCAAATAAGCCAAAACATCCGGCGAGGTAAGATCGTTTATAGCGACAATTTCCACATTCAGTTCGGTTTCCAGAATCCGGCGTAATACCAGTCTACCAATACGACCGAAACCATTGATGCCAATTCTTTTCATATTCAATCCTCAAAATAAAAGCACTCATAAGACACTACCAACATACACAACAAGGTTGCCGATGCTGTATAATTTTATTGCTGATTATCATCAAAAAAACTGCACAATAAAGTTCGATATAAGCATTATGATTATGATACGTTGATACATAATCAATAACCGAAAATGGCAGATGTATTATCATGTACAAAAGTGTGCTCGACGTTCTACTTGAATGGCTCCACAACAATACAGACAAACCATTACGAATTACTGACATAGCCGCGAGATCAGGATATTCTCCCTGGCACCTCCAGAGAATATTCAAGTCGCATACCGGCGTAACCCTTGGTCAGTATGTGACAGAGTTAAAATTAAATAAGGCCTTTGAACTTTTATCGACAACCAGGACACCGATAATGGATGTGTCCTTTATCGTAGGTTTTTCCAGTCAGCAAGCCTTTTCAAGACGATTCCATCAATACTTTGGGAAAACGCCAGGACAAGTCAGACGCGATATGACAGAAAAAAGAGAACGCGTTTAATTTCAACCGAACATCAGGTAAGCATAATTTTAAAGAGCAACGAACATCTTATCCCTTCTGGAATACCAGGGATTACATCGCTTTGATGATCATATGATAGTTATCAGCGTCGGCTTGACACGGCCATTTTATGTCACTGCCTGAGCCCATCAATACTCAAATAACATATTCACTATCCTGATTTAGTTGACAACATCAGCCCCTACATCACTCATGCTTTTTTAATCGGGTCGACGATGCCGGCAATTCTTTCGGCCAGAAATGGCAATAAGATCCGGGTCACTGCGCTGCGCTGGCGATGTTTTGGATACAGCGCGCTGATCGTCAGCGGAGGCGGCGAGTAATCAGACAATATCTGCACTAAAGCGCCTTGTTGCAGCGAGTCTTCAACGATAAAAAGCGGCAAAAGCGCAATACCGGCCCCCGCTTCTGCGGCCTCGCGGATCACGTCCCCGTTATTACTGCTCAGATTGCCTCTGACGGCATACGTATTCGGTGAATTTTCCTCCGTCAATTTCCAGCCGAATTGCCCCTCCCGACCATACAAAAGGCAGCTATGCTGCGCCAGTTCAGAAGGCGCCAGAGGCGTACCGTGCAAACGGAGATAATCCGGGCTGGCGCAAATCACCATCGGTAATTTACCCAGACAGCGAGCAATTAAGGTAGAGTCCATCAGGTTCCCGATGCGCAAAACCATATCGTAGCCTTCACCCACCACATCAACATATCTGTCATTCATATCAATATGAACGGTAAGTTCTGGATGCGCCGCCTGAAATTCAACAATCAGGGGGGCAAGTCGCCTGATGCCGTATGTCATCGGCAGGCTAATCCTGAATGACCCGGCCAGTTTTTGCTGCCGGGCGGAGATAACCTGCTCGGCTTCATGAACCTCTTCCAGAATGCGCCGGGCATGATGAAAAAAAGCCTGGCCGGTATCCGTAACGGACAACTTTCGGGTATTTCGCACCAGTAATCGGGCTGAAACTTTTTTCTCCAGCGCGGCCATTCTTCTGCTGACAAATTGTTTGGATAGACTCAGGTGTTCGGCTGCTGCTGTAAAACTTCCCATATTTACGATGGTTACAAAAATTCGAATATCTTCTAAATGCATTACTGTCACCAGATACGGGACGTATGATTGTCCTGTTATGAATACAGTCCCTATAATAGTTTACCGATGGTGAAATCGTAAACCCCATGAGTCATGACAAGGAACAATATTTAATAAATAATAAGTTTCCAAAAGTTTTCTTAAACATGTTGTATAAAATTCTTAAACAAGACATGAGAAAAATATGATTGTCACATTTTAAAAGACAGTGAGTAATGTTTTTGAACATTGATGTTAGCCATAAAACTTCTAAACTGAGTCTGTCGTCACATTCTGACCGACAGATCAAAATGATGGTAAAGATATTCCCCTGTCATTAATCAGATGACGGATGGATAACAAATAAAAAGGAAGAGTACGCGGATAAGGAACGAACATTGCTGACAGCACGTATACCGTAACATGAAATAAGTGCGACGGGAAAATGTTGAACGTCAGGAAGGAATAACACGGCATTATTCTCTTCGGGAATGCGCATTTCTAATCATGTTGTGCTTACACTATATTAGTTCAGGAGAAAGTGATATGTCTCATTACCTTGATGTCCTCACCCCGCAGAACAGTCAACTGATTTTTATCGACCAGCAACCCCAGATGGCCTTCGGGGTACAATCTATTGACCGTCAGGTACTGAAAAACAACGTTGTTGGCCTGGCCAAAGCGGCAAAACTGTTTAATATCCCCACCACCATCACGACCGTAGAAACCGAAAGTTTTTCCGGTAACACCTATCCCGAACTCCTGGCCGTTTTCCCGGAAAACAACATCCTGGAACGTACTTCAATGAACTCATGGGACGATCAGAACGTTCGTGATGCGCTGGCGGCGAATGGTCGTAAGAAAGTGATTGTTTCCGGTCTGTGGACGGAAGTCTGTAACACCACGTTTGCCCTGTGTGCAGTCAAAGACGCGGATTATCAAATCTATATGGTGGTTGATGCTTCCGGCGGCACCTCCGTTGATGCGCACAAATACGCTATCGATCGTATGGTTCAGGCAGGCATCGTACCGGTAACCTGGCAGCAGGTCATTCTTGAGTGGCAGCGCGACTGGGCCCGTAAAGAGACCTACAACGGCATTATGGATATCGTGCGTGAACACTCCGGCGCCTACGGCATGGGCGTCGATTATGCCTATACTATGGTTCATAAAGCGCCTGAGCGCGTACAACACGGCGAACGTATCGGCCCAAACCCGGCTAAATAACACCTCCAACTGATTTACGGCAGGCGTAATGCACCACGCATTGCGCCTGTCCTGATGAGGTCCGCATGAAAATGTATATCCTTTCTCTGGGTGCCGGACTTCTTGTCGGCATTATTTACAGTTTGCTGAATGTCCGCTCCCCCGCCCCACCGCTGATAGCCCTCCTTGGCTTGCTGGGAATGCTGGTCGGCGAACAAGTTATTCCGGTAGGCAAACAACTTCTGTCCGGCACAGCCTTTTCTTCAGCCTGTACCAAAACACATGCCATCAGCCATATCTTCGGGCAGCTCCCCGGCCGCCAGGCAGCTGAAGACAGTCATTCCTCAGAGGAGAAACGCTCATGACACAACATGTTGTCGCAGACGTTATTCTGCATCATGGTCTGTTTACCACTCTCGATAAAAGCAACCCAACCGCCAGCGCCGTCGCAGTCAAAGACGGGAAGTTTCTCGCGGTTGGCGGCGACGCTGAAATTATGGCCTTCGCAGGTCCGGTAACCAAAGTCGTCGACCTGAAAGGCAAACGGGTATTACCCGGGCTGATTGATAACCACACGCACGTAGTACGCGGCGGGCTTAATTACAATATGGAGCTTCGCTGGGATGGCGTACGTTCGCTGGCTGACGCGATGGATATGTTGCGTCGGCAGGTAGCCATCACCCCGGCACCGCAGTGGGTTCGCGTGGTTGGCGGTTTTACTGAACATCAGTTTGTGGAAAAGCGTCTGCCAACCATCGAAGAGATCAACGCCATTGCGCCGGACACCCCGGTGTTTCTGCTGCATCTCTATGACCGCGCGCTCCTGAACGCCGCGGCTTTGCGTGCCGTCGGGTATACAAAAGAGACGCCGGAACCACCCGGAGGCGAGATAACCCGCGATGCGAAAGGCAATCCTACCGGATTATTACTGGCACGCCCCAACGCAGGCATCCTTTATGCCACGCTGGCCAAAGGCCCCAAACTGCCGTTTGACTACCAGGTTAACTCCACCCGCCATTTCATGCGTGAGCTGAATCGCCTGGGCGTAACCGGTGTCATCGACGCCGGTGGCGGATTCCAGAATTACCCCGATGACTACGCCGTTATTCAGAAACTTGCAGATGAAAATCTGATGACCGTGCGCCTGGCCTATAACCTCTTCACGCAGAAACCCCAGGAAGAGAAAGAGGATTTCCTCAACTGGACCCGCTCCGTCACCTACAAACAGGGTAACGACTACTTCCGCCATAACGGCGCCGGTGAAATGCTGGTATTTTCAGCGGCGGATTTCGAAGACTTCCGCCAGCCGCGACCGGATATGCCGCCGGAAATGGAAGGCGAGCTGGAAGAAGTTGTTCGCATTCTGGCGGAAAACCGCTGGCCCTGGCGTCTGCATGCCACCTATGACGAGACCATTTCTCGCGCCCTTGATGTTTTTGAGAAGGTCAATCAGGATATCCCGCTTGAAGGGATTAACTGGTTCTTCGACCACGCCGAAACAATTTCTGAGCGTTCAATCGATCGTATCGCGGCGCTAGGCGGCGGTATTGCGGTTCAGCACCGTATGGCATATCAGGGCGAATATTTCGTTGAGCGTTACGGTGCCGGCGCTGCGGAAGCCACGCCGCCCATTGCCCGTATGCTGGAAAAAGGGGTGAAAGTGTCCGCCGGTACGGATGCTACCCGCGTAGCATCCTATAACCCGTGGGTTTCTCTCGCCTGGATGATCACCGGGAAAACCGTGGGAGGCATGCAGCTTTATCCGCGTCGTAACTGCCTGGATCGGGAAACAGCGCTCCGAATGTGGACGGAGAACGTCACCTGGTTCTCCAATGAAGAAGGTAAAAAAGGCCGTATTCAGGCCGGTCAGTTCGCTGACCTCATTGTGCCGGACAAAGACTTTTTTGCCTGCGCCGAGGATGAGATCTCCTTCCTGTCTTCAGAATTAACGATGGTGGGCGGAAAAATCGTCTGGGGGGCGGGTCCTTTCGAATCCCTGGATGACAATCCTGTCCCACCCGCGATGCCGGACTGGTCGCCAACGCGCACCTTCAAAGGCTACGCCGCATGGGGAGAGCCAGAAGGCGCGGGGAAAAACTCGCTTGCCGTACGACAAATGGCGATGGCCTCCTGCGGTTGCTCTCACGGCTGCGGCCTGCACGGGCACGATCATGCTGGCGCATGGACATCCAGCCTGCCGGTATCGGATCTGAAAGGGTTCTTTGGCGCGCTTGGCTGCTCCTGCTGGGCTGTCTGACCGTGGAACCTGACATGACATTTTCACAACGTCTGACGCATGCCGTTCGCCCCCTTATCGGGGCGGCGGTATGCCGTTGGCTGGCATATCTCGGGCTATGCGCGGCCTACTTGCAGGGCGGGATCAATAAGCTGCTGGATTTTCAGGGCGCTATCGGCGAGATGAACCATTTCGGCCTGTCTCCTGCGCCGTTGTTTGCCGCGCTGGTTATTGCGCTGGAGCTGGGCGCGTCAATCATGATCCTGACGGGTTGCCTGCGCTGGCTTGCTTCGCTGGCACTGGCGGGGTTCACCCTTGTCGCGACGTTCCTGGCGCTGCGCTTTTGGGAACTTCCGGCAGGCATGGAGAGATTCAGCACCGCCAACGCATTTTTTGAGCATCTGGGTCTTGTTGGCGGCTTTCTGCTCGTGGCCTGGCTGGACGTGCAGAAAAAGACGGTTGACGAATAAAAAACATTCAGCAATGGCGGTAATCCGTGATGGGTCATTCGTGACAGTCGTGAACTGGATATCGCTCGCCACCAGGGTAAATATGTGGTTGAGATCGCGCTACAACTTAAGTCCTGATATATACATGCGCATATTACTCCATGTAATATGCGCATGATATATCGATAAATTTCGCATTATTATCAGAAATTAACACAGTAATACTTTATCGCTCTGAATAATATACTGCATTAAATGAAAACTGGACAATGGCATTGACCAGTAATTCCCCTGTTGTAAAACAACACCGCGCAGTGATAAATAGTGGTACTGCTGATCATTTTCAATACCATCCGCGATAATCGTATAGTTTTTATTTACTGCCGAACGAATAATATCATCAACACTCGCGACAGGTTCTTTGGAGTCCGAAATTAATCCGGTAACTGACTTTTCAATTCTGACAGCATCAACCGGAAGGTATAAATTACGGTCAGCATTTAAACGCTCTAAAAATAAGGAACTCATTTTAATTTTAATACCTTCGACACGTAACCTCCTGAGAACAGAATCAAACTCAAGCGTTGTATCACGATAAACAACCTCAGGAAATTCCAGCGTCAGTTTTACATCGCTGGGCAAGCGTTTTTGAAACTCAACAAACGAATCAATAAGTTCTGGCATAGCGATCATCGATTCACTAAGTCGGAAATTAATGTAGAATGTTCTCGGCAGTCTGAGGCGTAAAGAGAGTATATCTTTTTCCACCTGTCGTAAAATAAAGTTAACTAATGGAGATATCATCCCAGTTTTATTTGCCAGAGAGATAATCTCTTCATTAATAACGGATGTATCGTTCCCCTTCTTCCATCGCATGACCACTTCTGCGCCATATAATGCCCCGGAAGCACAATTCATGACGGGTTCGTAATAAGGAACGAACTGCTGTTTGCGCAGCCCCCGGCGAAGTTGTATGTACCGGGACATCGCGATTCGTTGTAGCGTATAGTTAAACAGAAAAGCGGCAGGGACGGCAATCGCTGCGGATAAAAAGAGAATAAAAATAAAGTTAAGAACAGAAGCAATGCCCGTATGTTCCGGGTATTCCATTACCTGATAATCAAACATATTAGATTGTTGCCAGGCGGAGTTTTGAAAATCAATACTGTTTGTACTGATTAACTTATCATCGGAGAGAATATTTCCATTCACGTTAACAAGTAAACGACTGTCTGCAAGCAGCGACTTAAACCAGTAGGTACTGATCGTCACCACTATTGCGTTATTTCCTCTCACAGTAACGTAGGCTAATACAGGCTCCCCGCGAAATGCCGGCGTTTCATCAACTAAAAATAGCCGATTACCGTTCTCCCCTGCGGTTAAATTGCTGAGTTCAGGTTTCGCCATCCCGGATGAGCAATATACCTGCGAATCCTGCAACAGGAAAATGCCCCCAATATGCGGATAACGGTGTATCTGTTTCGTCAGCATACGCACCGTTTCATCTGAGCAGCGTTCTGTTAAATGCGCGGTCAACGAATCTGATATCTGTTTCGCTTCAAACAGCAGCGAATCTACGCGCTGGATTAATGCTCTTTTGTCATTATCTACCCGGCTGGACGCGCCCAGCCAAAAAGTCACCATGCCGGTTATAGTGATGGTTAAGAATACGATCACAAAAACTAGCTTGTTTCCCACCAATCCCCCAGCATGTTGTTTCATTGAGTTCTGTAAAAGTCCCTTTAAATATAAGCAAGACTCATTGTCATCCTAGCTTACGTAGATTAAACCTCTATTAAAACCTCACTCCGCCTTTTTGTAAAGGTTTCAGGCGTGATGACAGAGAGTTTAACCGGTTTTCGCATTTGATTGTTTTTATACTCAACATACTCATGCCACAATCTCAGCCAGGCCAGATACTCAACGAAAAACTTTGTTGTTTTATTGATGCTCAGCTTTCGCAAGGCGTTCATTTTTTGATTACTGATCGTCTTTTCGCTGACCTTGAACTGTTCTGCAATTCGTCGTTGACTGATCCCCTGACAAACTTTTTTTATGACCCGTAACTCACTTACGGTTAATACTTCTCGCTTCCGTCTGACAGCGGGATGAGATTTCGTTTTTGATAGCAGCGTTTCGATTTTGAATTTTCTGTTTTTCTCGGTGAGATAAATACGCCGACAATGTGAAAAAATCAAAATCGGTTCATGGAAAAAAGGCATCTTTGCCTCTTCAGTATCAAGCATATAGAGACAATCGCGCCCCGTATCAAACACAATCAAATTACGGGTGGTATTCAATGCCATTCTTTCTACTAATGCGCTAACCCCAAGATGGAAAAAACTATTTTCTGAGATTACAATCATTCATCCCTCACTCTATTCTTCCTGAAGAAAATTGTTTTTTAATGTTATAAAGATGAGAACTCACGACAGAAAAAGGGGGCACGACGCCCCCTTTCTGCTATTTAAAGTTATATTTAATCCCTATCATTGCTGAGGTGTCATTGTATCCTTTATCGCCCAGCTGGACGCCGACATTCCCCCAGACATTGAGTTGTGGATTAATTTGCCCCTCAACGCCCGTTTTTATTTCACCCAGATTACGCGCGCCTTCCTGCCGGATGCTGACACCATCCATTTTTGTGCCGAAATCGCGCGTATTGTGGAGCCAGTTCACTTCCACGAACGGCTGGAACTCGCGTGCTTTGCCTTCATCAATCGCGCCGTGGCCTTTCAGGAAAGTACGGACGCCCAGTCGGGTCTGAACGTTGCCGTCCCCTTCACCGCTGATACGTGTGCCATTCGATTCACGATGATCGTCAGCTTCGACGCCCATCCAAATGGCCTGCGCCTGCGGCTGGATAAACCATTCATTTTTAGAGCCCTTACTTCCTGCAAATTCACCCAGCTTGTGGGTGTACCCCAGCTCCAGCGACCCGGTGATCCCTTTGGATTTGTACGATTCGCTCTGAATATCCTGGCCTTTGACGCTGTTATTAAACCAGCTGTACTGTGCCCATGAATCCAGATAAGCGCCCTGATGCGTTTCATCATTGGCATACCACGTTGCATACACCCCGGCGCTGTAGCCGTTCACGGAACCGTCAGAGCGATACCCTGTCGATGAGGAGCGCGTGTTGCTGCTGTTGTGTCCATATCCGGCCATGACGCCAAGGTGCCAGCGATCCAGTCCGTCGCCGCTCCAGCGGGCAACATCACCCCCTACCTGCATCACATAGCGGTTACTCTGGGTTTTAAGCTGACCGGAGCTGTCCCGCCAGGCATTATGCCCGCCCGCCTGACGCATCCACATGCTGGTGACTTTCTTCTCGCCCGTCAGCGCGTCAATATACTGCGTTTCGCCAAGACGATCGTGAAGCCGCGTAACAAACAGCGTATTGGCTGCCGCCAGGTTAGCTGTCCAGGAGCCCGGTTCAGGACGGATATCGGGTTCAGGTTTCGGGCCCGGCCCCGGATTTGGATCTGTCTTATGGCTGGTTAAATACCAGTTACCGTTGTTGTCGCCCTGACCACGGGCCAGTGAATAATCATACGCCCCGGCCACAATCCTGCCGTCCTGCGTAAACTCACCGTCGGACTGACCATCAACATGAATCACTTCAATGCCATTGATCGTCTGCGCGCCAGAACCGCCAGCATTCGTCACGCTGACGCCGGTTGTGCCAGAGGTGTTTCCTTTAACAATCAGTTTATCCGTGACGGAATTATCATCATTCAACGCGGTATTCAGATGAAGATGACCGCCATCTCCCTGATAGTTCCCGTTTACCACAAGCTGATTACCGGCATCTTTACCTTTGCTTCCGGTCCAGATATCGCCGCTGTTCGTCAGATTGCCGCCTACGGTAAAGCTGACAGGTGAAGAAACCGCTCTGCGAGCCGCGCTGACGTCATCGCCAATCAATAGCGTGCCCTGGTTAGCCATATTTCCGGCTACGCCGCCAAACCCGGATAAGCGCCCGTCTTTCCCGATATTGACCTGATGACTGGCCAGCGTGAACGCGTTATCCGCGCTGCCCAGAGTCAGACCACCGGCATTGATATCCGTCGCGCCGGTCCACTGGGCGCTGTCGCTAAGCGTGACGTTGCCGCTGCCATTCTTCACCACGCTCCCGCTACCTGTAACACCGTTCTCCAGCGACCAGTTTTCGTGAGTGTTCAGCACAAACTTACCGGCATTCTGAATCGCGGAGGTGCCTAACTGCTGCGCGGAAGAGGCCGTCAGCGTGGAGTCGTTGTCGATGTCGAAGGTCCCGGCAAAATGGCTATTGTTGCCAGCAAGCACCACATCACTGGCATCCAGTGCGACTTTCCCGGCATCGCTGATGCTGTTGTACAGCACGCCCGTGGCGTTGCTCAGATTAAGCAGTCCGGCGGCAACAATATCTCCGGTTCCCAGCCCCAGCGTATTATCCAGCACCGCCGTCGCGCCCTGAGCAATCGTGGTCGTCGCCTTCAGTCCCGTATTCGCCCCGGAGACATTCAGGGTTCCGCCTGCAACGATGAGCTCCCCGTCGCCCGTCAGTACGCCAGACGCTTCACCGCCGTTTGTCAGCGTCAGATGACCGCCGTTCAAATCGGTCAGAGAGCCGCTTTCAGCCGTGAGCTTGCCGATGGTTTGTGAATGACCGCGCATATCAAACCCGGTATCGCCAGCCAGTTTCAGCTCGCGGGTATTTCCCAGCACGTTATCGTTCAGCATCGCCAGATTACCGCTGCGCACATCGGTGACGCCGCTGTAATCATTGTCCATATTCGACAGCGTCACCGTCTGGCCTTTCTGGCTGTCAAACGCCAGATCGCCGCTGCCGGTCACTCTGGCGCTCAGGTCAGCCGCGTTGCCGCTTTTCCCGTTCGCATCCAGGATAAGCGCATCGGCGTCTTTACCCAACAAATCAACCTGGGTCAGGCCATAGCTGACATAAAGTCCGTCATCACTGTCACCGCCGGTCAGACGATAGTCATACGTTCCTTTCGCCACCACCACGCCATTCTGGGCGATATCGGCAGTGATGCTATCGCTGATCACATTACCGTCTTTATCTTTCAGCACCAGGTTACCGGCGCCCCCCTGAACGGCGGTGTCAGAGGTCGCCAGTTTAATCAATGCCTGCGCGTCATCCTGTTCCAGTATTGGACGATGCGTATCAGCCTGAGGACGATCGTTACTGACCGTTCCGCTGTCAACCTGAACCGTACCGCGACCAGAGAGATCCATCGCGCCAGCGTGAATCGTTCCTAAAGCCGTTGGGTTACCCGGCGTTACGCCGTCAAACTGTACGGTCCCCCCTTTGAAATCCAGACCGCCGATATTCTGCTCGCCGCTGCCGACATGGGTAATGCTGCCATTTCCAGCTTGCAGCGTAGCGTTGCTAAGCGCCTGAGTATTCAGACCGTCAAGTTCAAAACGGCTGTTAGTAAGCGCCAGCGTACCGGCAAAACCATCTGCGGCATTATTAGCATCAAAGTTGAAGTGGTTATTCGCCGTATCAACGGCAACAACTCCCGTCCCGGCAAGATGGCTTTTAAAAGTCACATCCGCCGTATTCTTAATACTAAGCTGGCTGGAACCGTCAATGGTGTATCCGGTTCCCGCGCCATCAAGTTCGTCGTCACCCAGCCCCAGTGCAACGTTGTCGAGGGTAAAAACAGAATTATTCGCCAGCGCAATATGCTCCATGCCGTTAATGGCATCAGCACGGGTTAAAGTGTATGACGAATTCTCAAGCTGTAACGTATCGTCGCCGCTGCCGCCATTTAATGACGTGAACAATGAGCCGCTTTCATTCTCGCTGATATTCTTCAGAATGAAGTTATCTTTGCCGCTGCCGCTGGTAATGTCAGTCGCAGTGCTTCCTGATTCAAGGATCACCGTATTGTCGCCATTAAGCAGATTCACCTGACCGACAATATTTGCCCCACTGGCATTGGTGAAGGTAATCCCGTTACCACTGTTCATTTCCAGCGCAGTGTGGCTGGCATCCAGCGCCAGGATATCGCCTTTATTGATAAAGCTCTCAAGTACGCCGTTATTCAAATCGACCACCGCCGCCTTGTCAGACACCGAGATCAGTTTGCCGGATTGCTCTACATTCTTCGTCGTCCCCTGGACAACCAGCGCTGATTTCCCGTCACTGTCCAGGACGTTAACGCTGGCACCGGTTTTCAGGTCGGTGGATGCTCGGGTAATAATCCCGTTCCCCTGAGCACCGTTCACATTGATCACCAGATCTCTGGAGTCAGACATATCCAGCGTCTGATCGGTGTCAGAGCCATCAGCCACGTTCTCAAACAGTATCCCTGTACCGCTGCCATTAATATTGATCGTGCCGGAGTTGGTTTGCGCCATCGATGCGCCGGTGTGAACACCCACGCCATTACCGACATTAATCGTGGTATTTTTCAACTGAATACCGCTAATCGCGGCTTTGTTTTCAATTGCGTTGCCGCTACCAGCGCTATCCATTGTGATAGTCGCACCATCAACCGTCAGGCCTTTCGCGCCAGTATCCAGTAAGATCCCGTGAGCGGTGCCCGCCGCCCGGGTTTCACCGTTACCATTCAGCGCCAGCGTGGCGTTGTTCCCAACCAGATAGGCAGCCTGGCCATCCGTTGCGGTCACCACGCCACTGTTGGTCACCTCTGAGTTAGCGCCCTGAATATTAACCGCCACGCCATTCACAGTGACATCAGAATGGTTTTCCAGGATCCCGCCATCCACCAGTATCCCGGTACTGTTGTCAGCCGTGAAATTAATCGAGCCTTCATGGATCAGACGGCCGCCATTTCTGGCGATGTAGCCAAATGCGCCGTCTGCCGTGTTTGCTGTCTCCAGCACCGCATAACTGGTTAATACGGAGTCACCTTTTTGCGCATCATTAACGGAGCCATCAAGGTTGTAATAGTTACCATCAACAATGCCGGCAGTGGTATCTTTCCCGGCCACCCTGACAATAACCGCATCCGAGGTAATTTCGCCCGTCGCGCCTCCTTCAATTCGGATGCCCGTCGCTCCTGTCCCCGTGACGCTAAGAGCAAGTTTACCGGAATCAAAGTGGCTACCAGCACCGGTTGTCCGAATAATCGTTGCGCCATCACCAGAAGCGTTTAGCTGCGCTGAGCTATCGGCAGAACCATAGAAGCTGGCGCCTCCGTCAACGCGGTACAGCGTGGCATTCTGGGTTGACGCGTCCTGAACGCTGGAGGCCGCGTTTTTGATAGTAGAACCCGCGCCAAAAATATAATAGCCCGTCTGATTAACGCCATCTTTGAAATTGACAGTACCATTCTCGGTAACATCAATTTCACCTTTATCACGCGCATGAACCCCAATAGCGCCATCGCCACTTAAATTTACGGTGCCAGACAATATTGCCAGCGCCTTTTCACCCTGGACGTAAATACCATAGTTGGCATAGTGGGTTACTGGGTCCAGTCCACCATTAATATTAATCGTGCCCGAACTGGTTATCTGACCATTTTCCAGCACCTGTATCCCGGTACTGTTCAGGCCGTTCAGATTAATGATGCCATCATGAACGACTTTAGCGGCCTGGGTTCCTGCGCGTGCAATAATACCAATATTCGAAGAAACGGACTCCCCGGTTACAGCACCATTGATATTAATGCTCCCTTTTTGATCGAGAGTTGCATTCCCGCCAACATCAATCGCTGTCGCATTCTGGACTTTACTGCCAATAATAATCTGTGAAGTATCGGAACCGTTATAAGTACCATTACCGTACAGATGAACCCCAATTGACTGCTGCTTGATCGCGATATCCGTGTTTGCATCATCAGGTGCACGCTGCGCCAGGCGACCAATATACAATGTGCCCCGGTTATTAAAGGTGGTGTTTTGTTGGGTAACGACGCCGATATTGGCACCATTACCTAATATACTGTTCGCCTCATTACTCGCTGCAATATTAATAGCACCATCATTATTAAGCGTGGCATTACCGCTCATCAACACGCCGGTATTACCATAATAGTTACCTCTGGCCGCAACATTTATCACGCCGCTGCTGTTGTTATTAATTACAGAGGAACCATTAGCCAGAATGGCAGTATGCGCACCTTGCGCTACGCCCGCCGCCCCACTTGAGAAAAAATCCGCCATTTCGGGGTTCGTGCCCGCATCAATAACGCCGTTGTTATCAACAAAAGACGTATTTCTCGCAGCAATGATATAAGCGCCGCGATAAGTATTACCTGCGGTACCAAGGGTGCCGTTGTTTGTCAGTCTGGCGCCATTTTCCAGGTTAACAACCGTAGCATCCGATCCCACTAACTGAATGTTGGCATCCTTATCGATAACCACATTGGTGCCGCTGCCCACGCCATGAATATAGGATACCGCATCCCTGTTAACAAAGGCTCTGATGGCATCATCAGCCGCAATACTCCCCGTATCAGCGAAGATCCCGTGCAGTGAGGTATCCCTGGCTTTATTCAGTTCATCAGCATATTGCGCCTCCGTTAGCTGAATTTGCCCATCCTGGAGCGCCTGAATCAACGCATCGTTATACGCCTTGAACTCATCAATGTTGGTAATATTCTGCTTACCAATAACGCTGTCAAACTCACCAACAAAATCAGCCGCCGTCATCCATGCCAGTGCATTGCTGGCGTCTTTTATATTGTTATCACTATTCCCCAGTTGAACGACTGTTTTAGACTGGTAGTTAAGGCTGCCGCCATTAGTGACATGATAAGCAGACGATAAGTTTTGCGTATTTACCGAACTTTTCATGATAACGTTGAACTGGTTATCCGCAGCACCGACCCAATTCCCCGTTTTCTGACCGACATCGACATCAAGAGAAGCGCCCGCCCCAACCTGATACAAATTACGATCGACATACTGACCATCTTTTCCGACGGGTTGAGAAACGACAACCCGGAAATCTTTGGCCGCTTCGGTCTGCATATCATTGTTATCATAAACTTTCATCGTTACCGTGCTACCGGTAACGGGGTCGGTGTAATTTATAGATTTGGTCTGCGAGCCCATACGGAAGATATCTTTATCCACCCATTGCCCGGAATCGCCAGTAATTAACCCATCCTCTCTGGCCTGACCAAGCGTTGTCCAGGTATATCCTGTTTCTCCTCGCTGTATTCCAGAAAAACCGCCTGTCAAATGCGTGGAACCAGAAATAATCTCTTCAAACGGATCCTGAGGAGAGAAATCATAAACCTGTAAATCGGCGGCGAATGTGCCAGTCGTTAAAATACACGAAATCGAAACAGCCAGCGCACTCATTAATGGGTATTTTAAAAGACTGCCAAAACTGGTGCTCCCGGCCGTGCTTTTACAATAACCACGCGCTAATTCAGATGCCACGACAAATATATTCAGCCTGGAGTTCCAGATGACTTTAAACACTTTATTCATAATTTTACCATTATTCAAAACGCCGCATTGATACGTGGCAAAACATTAAAAAGACACCATTCGCCCCAACGCATCGACTAGCAAATATCGATTTCTTGCCAGACAAGAAATCCAAATCGTTAAACAACCAATACTTCTCAGAACGTGGCGAGTTTATCACAAGCAACAAACATTGATCGATTACAACGATCGTATAGTTAATTTTGATAGGCACTAACTATTAAAATTCAAATGATGATCGTTCATAGCGATCAATGCAGGAAAATAAAAATCATAGAAAAAACCGATATTTCCTTTTTAACCACATGATTTATATAGGTATAATTAATTACCTGACTTATATTTTTTATGTTTATTATTGTTTTTTTAAGGTGGAAAAGATTTATTTGATGGGGTAATCTGAACATCGATTATTTAATGTCTTAATTTGTTATCTAATTGATATAAAACATGTTTTTATTTAGTTAAGATTATTCTTAAAATCGCTGTTTTTTGATTTAAAATATCCTTTGTTAACTCATTTAATTAAATGCTTCCATCAATGAGAATATTTAAAGCAATTGTTATCACATTCAGAAGCGTCAGACTCTGACAGGCTTACCGGCCAGAAGCGGCTTTTCAGGGAAAACGAACATGTGCACACACATAAAAAACCATTTAAAAACAATAAATTAATAACAAAACCACCCCCATCAAAAAATATTTACGCATCTTAATTAATAATTTCTGGCTGATATTAATCCCCCGGTGGTACATTAGTTGTCCAAGCATTCATGCCCCTCGTGGTTTTGTCCTGACTAAGCTTTACACTCTTTACAGGAACCATTGTCGTACATGATGGCCTAACTATCGTGAGTGTACCGCTGCGGACAATGAATCTTCTGCGATACATATTGTTCGTATCAACAGAGGGTATTTATGTTCCCACAATGCAAATTTTCTCGTGCGCTACTGCACCCGCGCTACTGGCTTACCTGGTTTGGTCTTACTGTACTCTGGTTACTGGTGCTGCTTCCCTACCCCGTTTTACGCTTCCTGGGTACGCGAACCGGCAGACTTGCCCGTCCCTTTCTGAAACGTCGCGAATCCATCGCCCGTAAGAATCTTGAGCTTTGCTTCCCCAATCTGATGCCGGAAGAAAGGGAAAAGATGATAGTGGAGAACTTCCACTCCCTCGGTATGGCACTTATTGAAACGGGTATGGCGTGGTTCTGGCCTGATAAGCGGGTACGTAAATGGTTTGATGTGGACGGTCTGGATAACCTCATGCAGGCGCAAGCGCAAAAACGCGGTGTGATGGTCGTTGGCGTCCACTTTATGTCGCTGGAATTAGGCGGTCGGGTCATGGGGCTGTGCCAGCCGATGATGGCGACATACCGCCCGCACAATAACTCGCTGATGGAGTGGGTTCAGACGCGGGGTCGCATGCGTTCAAATAAAGCGATGATTGGGCGCAACAATCTGCGCGGTATCGTCGGCGCTCTGAAAAAAGGTGAAGCCGTATGGTTCGCCCCGGATCAGGATTACGGCCGTAAAGGCAGTTCATTTGCCCCCTTCTTCGCGGTCAAAGACGTCGCAACGACTAACGGCACCTATGTGTTATCCCGCCTTTCCGGCGCAGCGATGCTGACCGTCACCATGATCAGAAAAGGTGATAACTCAGGTTATCGTCTGTATATCACGCCAGAAATGGAAGGCTACCCGGAAGAAGAGAACCAGGCGGCAGCCTATATGAACAAGATTATTGAGAAAGAGATTATGCGCGCACCTGAGCAATATCTCTGGATCCATCGTCGTTTCAAAACGCGCCCTTTAGGGGAAGCATCGTTGTATGTTTAAAAAAGGCCGCAAGGCCTTTTTTATTGCCCGGCGCTATCTTTTCACCTCAATATCCCTGTTAACCACCTGGTTTTTATGTGACTTTTTCTGAACAGCAATAGCGTCGCTGAATAGCAATTTATTACCGTCAGAAATTAAACTGTCGCCGAATCACGACAGTTGTAAGTTACTAAAAGTAAATAAAAAAATGCCTCTTGTCTCGCCTCATTTTTAGGCGTACATTAGCGCCGTCTGGAGCGATAACGCACAGAATTCTGAGGTGATGCCACAAGAAAGACGGAGAACATTCTCAATCTCATTCTGGCGGGCACCAGCTCTCTATACACAGGTAAATTTAAGTTCATTTAGGCGTGCTTAAAGCGACGCGGAGAGATGAAACGTGAAATATTTCTTTATGGGCATTTCATTTATGGTCATCGTTTGGGCCGGTACTTTTGCCCTGATGATCTAAATTGAAAAGATGCAGCAAAAAACAGGAGCCAGATGGCTCCTGTTTGCTTTTCTACTCGGTACCTTCTGTTACCGATTTCGCCCCCGCAGGCAGCAGGCCGTCTGCGCGGAACATGGTCTTAATACCTCTGATCGCCTGACGTATACGATCCCGGTTTTCTATCAGCGCGAAACGCACATGGGTGTCGCCGTAGTCGCCGAAACCGATCCCCGGCGACACGCACACTTTGGCGTCGTTGAGCAGCTTTTTCGCAAATTCCAGCGACCCCATTGCCGCGTACTGCTCCGGTATTTTTGCCCAGACATACATCGAGGCTTTTGGCATTTCGACCATCCATCCGGCTTCATGCAAGCCTTTCACCAGTACGTCGCGGCGACGTTTATACTGCTCAGCGATATCACGCACGCACTGTTGATCGCCTTCCAGCGCGGCAATCGCCGCCACCTGTAACGGCGTGAAGGTTCCGTAATCGTGGTAGCTCTTAATCCGCGACAGCGCACTGACTAACGTCTGGTTGCCCACCATAAAGCCAATGCGCCAGCCCGCCATGTTGTAACTTTTCGACAGGGTGAAAAACTCCACCGCCACGTCGCGCGCACCCGGCACCTGCATAATTGACGGCGCTTTCCAGCCGTCATATACGATATCGGCATAGGCCAGATCGTGGACCACCAGCACGTCGTAGCGTTTGGCCAGCGCAACCACTTTTTCGAAGAATTCTAACTCAACGCACTGTGCCGTCGGGTTGGAGGGGAAACCAAGAATCATCATCTTCGGTTTCGGGTAGCTTTCACGGATCGCACGTTCCAGCTCGTTGAAGAAATCCACGCCTTCCACCAGCGGAACCGAACGTACCTGCGCGCCAGCGATGACGGCGCCATAAATATGGATGGGATAACTGGGGTTCGGCACCAGCACGGTATCGCCATGATCAAGGGTTGCCAGCATCAGGTGCGCTAACCCTTCTTTCGAACCAATAGTGACGATCGCTTCCGTTTCTGGATCGATATCCACATCGTAACGTTCCTGATACCAGCGGGAGATCGCCCGGCGTAAACGCGGGATCCCGCGTGAGGTCGAGTAACCATGCGTATCCGGGCGTTGAGCCACCGTACAGAGTTTCTCGACGATATGAGGAGGCGTTGCCCCATCCGGGTTCCCCATGCTGAAGTCAATAATATCTTCGCCGCGCCGACGCGCAGCCATCTTCAGCTCAGCGGTAATGTTAAAAACGTAGGGAGGGAGACGATCAATACGCGTAAAGCGACGTTCAGGGCGGGTATCAGCCATAGTATCCTCAGATTCACGTTAGCGCCCGGACCGTCCGAGCGACGCTGCCACGACCGTGGCATGCTTAGAAAATAGCCTGAAAAAAATCCTCCTGTCGAGAGGCAAACGAAAATATTTTTCATCGGCTTAAAAGGGGAATACTAAAAAGAAAACGGGAATACTCAGCAAAATACCGCCCATAACAACCATCAATTAATTAACATTTTGATATCAATAAAATTACCTTAAGGCGTTCCTCATCCTGGTGAGGTCTTGTCATTTCTCTAACAAAAGATCAATCCCCTTTTAATATTATGGTTTTTCCTCATTAACAGCGCCGCATCAGCGGGCTGGTCATATGGGTGCGGGTTACCTATCATAGTGGTTTAACCCAGTCACAAGAGTCACCCGTGCACGAAATATTCAACATGCTGCTGGCGGTATTTGACCGGGCAGCGCTAATGCTGTTCTGTCTGTTTTTCCTCATCCGTATCCGCCTGTTTCGCGAACTGTTGCATAAGTCAGCGCACTCCCCGAAAGAGCTGCTCGCCGTTACCGCGATTTTCTCGATGTTCGCCCTGTTCAGCACCTGGTCCGGCGTACCGGTCGAAGGCTCGCTGGTGAATGTTCGCATCATCGCCGTGATGTCCGGGGGCATTTTGTTTGGCCCGTGGGTCGGGATCATTACGGGTGTGATCGCCGGTATTCACCGCTACCTTATCGATATTGGCGGGGTCACTGCCGTACCGTGTTTTATCACCAGTATTCTGGCGGGATGTATCGCGGGCTGGATAAACCGGAAAATCCCAAAAGCACAGCACTGGCGCGTGGGTATTTTGGGCGGGATGCTTTGTGAAACCTTGACCATGATTCTGGTCATTGTCTGGGCGCCGACCATCGCGCTGGGCGTAGATATCGTGTCCAAAATCGGTATCCCGATGATCCTCGGCAGCGTATGTATCGGTTTTATCGTGCTGCTGGTTCAAAGCGTGGAGGGCGAGAAAGAGGCCAGCGCCGCGCGGCAGGCCAAGCTGGCGCTGGATATCGCCAACAAAACGTTGCCGCTCTTTCGCCAGGTCAACAGCGAATCACTCCGCCAGGTGTGCGAAATCATCCGTCATGATATCCATGCCGACGCGGTAGCAATCACTAATACCGAACACGTTCTGGCCTATGTCGGCGTGGGGGAAACCAACTACCGCAATAACGATGATTTTGTCAGCCCGACCACGCAACAGGCCATCAATTACGGGAAAATCATCATTAAAAACAATGATGAAGCGCACCGCACGCCGGAAATACACTCAATGCTGGTCATCCCATTATGGGAAAAGGGCGTAGTGACCGGGACGCTAAAAATCTACTACTGCCACGCGCATCAGATCACCTCTTCCCTGCAAGAGATGGCGATCGGCCTGTCGCAGATTATCTCCACCCAACTGGAAGTGTCCCGCGCGGAGCAACTGCGGGAAATGGCAAATAAGGCAGAGCTGCGAGCGCTGCAAAGTAAAATTAATCCCCATTTCCTGTTTAATGCGCTGAACGCCATTTCGTCATCCATTCGGCTCAACCCGGACACCGCACGCCAGCTCATTTTTAATCTGTCACGCTATCTGCGCTATAACATTGAATTAAAAGATGATGAGCAAATTGACATCAAAAAGGAGCTGTATCAAATCAAGGACTACATCGCCATTGAGCAGGCTCGTTTTGGCGATAAGCTGACCGTCATTTATGATATTGATGAAGAGGTGAACTGCTACATTCCCAGCCTGCTTATTCAGCCGCTGGTAGAGAATGCAATCGTCCACGGCATTCAACCCTGTAAAGGAAAAGGCGTAGTGACCATCAGCGTCGCCGAATGCGGCAACCGTGTGCGAATCGCCGTCAGGGATACCGGCCACGGTATTGATCCTAAAGTAATTGAGCGGGTGAAGGCGAATGAAATGCCGGGAAATAAAATCGGCCTGCTGAATGTCCATCATCGCGTTAAGCTGTTATACGGTGAAGGGCTGCACATCCGCCGTCTGGAGCCGGGCACCGAAATCGCCTTTTATGTTCCCAATCAGCGCTCCCCTGCCGCCGCACCGGCAACGTTATTGCTTTAACCCGGAGATGAGTAGTGAAAGTCATCATCGTTGAAGATGAATTCCTGGCCCAGCAAGAATTAAGCTGGCTGATAAAAGAGCATAGCCAGATGGAGATTGTCGGTACGTTTGACGACGGTCTGGATGTGCTCAAATTTCTACAGCATAACCGCGTTGACGCCATTTTTCTGGACATCAATATTCCCTCGCTGGATGGCGTACTGCTGGCGCAAAACATCAGCCAGTTCGCCCATAAGCCGTTTATTGTGTTTATTACCGCATGGAAAGAGCACGCGGTAGAGGCGTTTGAACTGGAAGCATTTGACTACATACTGAAGCCGTACCAGGAATCACGCATCGTGGGGATGCTGCAAAAGCTGGAGGCCGCCTGGCAACAGCAGCAGGCCGTCGCCGTTCCCGGCAGCCCTGTCGCCCGTGAAAACGACACCATTAATCTGATTAAAGATGAGCGCATTATCGTCACGCCGATCAACGATATCTATTACGCGGAAGCGCATGAAAAGATGACGTTTGTCTACACGCGACGGGAGTCGTATGTCATGCCGATGAATATCACCGAGTTTTGCAGCAAACTGCCAGCGTCGCATTTCTTTCGCTGCCACCGCTCGTTTTGTGTGAATTTAAACAAGATCCGCGAAATCGAACCCTGGTTTAACAACACGTACATCCTGCGGCTCAAAGATCTGGAATTTGAAATCCCGGTCAGTCGGAGTAAAGTGAAAGAGTTCAGGCAGTTAATGCATTTATGACGCAGGATTAAGTGATGAAAGAGCCAGGCTTGCCCGCAGACCAACAGTTTTTTGCCGATCTGTTCAGCGGCCTGGTGTTAAATCCGCAGCGGCTGGGACGCGTCTGGTTTGCCACGCAACATACCGCTCTCCCCACAGGCAGCCTGTGTATTGATTTACCGCGTCTCGACATCGTATTGCGCGGAGAATACGGTAACCTGCTCGAAAAAAAACAGCACGCCCTGACGGAGGGGGAGATGCTGTTTATCCCCGCCAGGGCGGCAAACCTGCCCGGTAGCGATAAACCGGTGATGCTGTTAAGTCTGGTGTTTGCCCCGGCCTGGTTAGGATTATCGTTTTACGATAACCGTACCGCTTCTCTGTTACGCCCGGTGCGACGCATTGAGTTAGCGCACCAGCAGCGCGGCGAAGGGGAAGCCATGCTCACGGCTCTGACCCACCTGAGCCGCTCGCCTCAGGCGCAGGATATTATTCAGCCTCTGGTTCTCAGCCTGCTGCATCTGTGCCGTAGCGTGGTCAATACTCGCCCGGACTCACGCCGCCCGCGCTCGGAATTTCTCTATCACAGTATGTGCAACTGGGTGCAGGACAACTACGCCCGGCCGCTGACGCGGGAAAGCGTGGCGCAGTTTTTCAATATCACGCCGAATCACTTATCAAAACTGTTCACCCAGCACGGCACCATGAGTTTTGTCGAGTATGTTCGCTGGGTGCGAATGGCGAAGGCGCGCATCATTTTGCAGAAGTACCATCTGTCGATTAGCGAGGTGGCGGAACGTTGTGGATACCACGACAGCGACTATTTTTGCCGCCTGTTTCGTCGGCAGTTTGGCCTGACGCCGGGAGAGTACAGCGCGCGTTTTCAGGGTTAACCGCCGGATGGCGGCGTAAACGCCTTATCCGGCCTACATGTAAAACGAATAACCGGGCATAACCGCCGGATGGCGGCGTAAATGCCTTATCCGGCCTACATGTAAAACGGATAACCGGGCATAACCGCCGGATGCGGCGTACACGTAAAACGAATAATTGGGCGTACACGTAGGCCCGGTAAGCGAAGCGCCACCGGGCATTCACTCAGACACGCAGATTCAAAACGTCAGTTCCGCCTCCAGCAGCGCCAGAAGACTTTCGGCATCCTGAGCGGCGAACAGCGACTGGCGGAAATTTTTATTCACCAGCTTACGCGCCAGCTGCGAAAAGACTTTCACATGGTTAATCCCTTCATCAGCGCCCAGCGTCAACATAATCACCAGCTCAACCTCGCCCATCTCCGACTGCCAGTCAACAGGGCGCGCCAGCCGCGCAATGCTGATGCTGGAATGACGTATCCACTGTGATTTGGTATGCGGGATCGCCACGCCAAAACCAACGGCAGTCGTGACAATCTCCTCACGTTGCCAGACATCCTCTTCCAGCTCAAACGGATGCTCAGTACGCCCGTTTACGCCGAGATTGCCGCAAAGAAACTGAATCACCTGCTCTTTGTTGATCAATGATTCGCCCACAAAGATATTTTCCAGCGCCAGCAGCGGACGCACGTCTTTTTGCGGCGCAAACTGATTCAACAGCGTTTCAATCTCCTCTGCGCTACGACACTCACAGGCCTGCGCCGCAAGCGCCCGGCACGCCTGGCTGTCCATCTGCCGCAGTTGGCTTTTCACGCCAGGGATTCGCGGGCTGCTCATGCTTAATTCATCCAGTTCCAGCCCCAGCAGCAGCGGTAAATACCGGCTTTCACCGCCCAGCTCGCCGCAAATCCCCACCCATTTCCCGTGCTGATGCGCCGTGCGGACGATCTGCTGCAACATGCGCAGAAATGACGGCGTAATCGGGTTATACAGCGGCGAGACGCGCGGATTATTACGATCGACGGCATACAGATACTGGGTCATATCGTTCGAGCCGATGCTAAAGAAATCCACCTCATCGCAGAAGTGATCGATGATGTAACAGACCGACGGAACTTCCACCATAATCCCCAGCGGGATCGTTGCAGCATGGCGCAGCCCGTCTCTTTTGAGTTCCACGATCGCTTTTTGCAGCTCGCTTTTAACCCACAGGATCTGATCGAGACTGTGCACCATCGGGATCATCAGTTGTGCATGACCAAAGGTTGCCGCACGCAAAATAGCGCGAAGCTGCGTGCGAAACAGCCCGGCAAACTCAGGATAAATACGCACGGCGCGATAGCCGAGGAAAGGGTTCTCTTCCTGCGGGATATTGAGATAGCGAATATTTTTATCGCCGCCAATGTCCATCGTGCGAAAAATAACCGGCTTCTCTCCCGCCGCCAGCAGTACCTGCTGGTAGGCCTCAAACTGTTCCTGTTCGTCAGGGGCGCTGTCGCGATCCATGAACAACATTTCGGTGCGGAACAGACCGATGCCTTCCGCGCCATTGGCAAACGCGCCCGGCGCTTCCAGCGCCGTACCAATATTGGCGGCGATATCAAGACGCTGATTATCCCGGGAGAAAGCAGGCAAAGACGCTTCTCTCGCCTGTTGCTGTTGACGCTTATCCGCCAGTTGCTGCGCAATGGCGTAATAGCCGCAGACGGCGGCGTTCGGGTTAATCGCCAGCACGCCGCACTGGGCATCCAGCACCGCAGGTTGCCCGGCGTAGCGACTGAGCGCGTCCAGGGGCAGCCCGCTGAGCACCGGAATCGCGGATGCGCGCGCCAGAATCAGCGTGTGCGACGTTCTGCCGGTTTTCTCCAGAATCATGCCGGACAGGTGCTGCAAATCGAGGCTCAGGAACTGGCTTGGCGTCAAATCTTCCGCCACCAGAATAGTCGGTTGTTCAAGAATCAACGTATTACGCGGGCGGCGTTCCGGCCAGGTGATATGCAGCAACTGTTCGCTAATATCACGGATATCGCTTACCCGCTCGCGTAAGTAGTCGCTTGCGGAGGACGACAGCTTGTCGCACACCTGCTCCATATTGGCGATAATCGCCGCGCCCAGCCCCTTGTGCTGCTCGTCCATCAGGCGGCGAATGTTCCCCGCAAACTCGTCATCCTGGATCAGCGACAGATGGGCGCTAAGGATCGTTTTACTTTCACCGTCACGTTCGCGAAGCTGTTGATTAAGCTGCTCCGCCAGCGTCGCCAGGCTATGTTCAAGCCGGGTGCTGTCTTCCGCGCTGGCCGGAATTGCGCGATACGCCTCCAGATTGTCGTTTTGCCACAACGTGAGCGCGCCAGCGCCGACGCCGTTAGCCAATACCGCGCCATACAGTAAATCGGGATTCAGTCGAACCAGCGAGCGCGGCAACGGATGCGCCGCCAGTTCCGCAGAGGTCGGCTGAACGCTGTCACTGTCGATAAACCGGTGCTGGAGATAGGTCTCCAGAGAACGCCTGGCCTGCTCTTCATCACTGCCGCTAATGTTCAGACTGCAACTGTCGTTAAACAGCGTTCCGGTGCCGATCAGCGCCAGCGAGCTTTTCGCGTCCGCGCGCGCATTCTGGCGATGGTTAATAAACGTCACCTCGCTTTGCCACTGGCTGCACTGCTCTTTCAGTTCCCACGCCGGACGAGCATGCAGGCCATTTGGCAACGGGCAGAGAAATTGAATCGTTAACATAACAACTCCTGATTAACGCAAGACGCTCATCTGAAATCCGTAAGATGAACGACGGTCTCACGCGTAAGACGGGTAATAAGTGCCGATAAAAGTTGCTGCGTGTGGATAATGTCGCGGCAATCCGCAATGGACGCGGCGCAATGCCCGTGACGCGTGGCGGGCCCAATAACCACCGTCGGGGTTCCCGTCTCGCTCAAATGCACCGCTCCGCCATCCGTCCCTCCATTACTGAACATATCCAGTTGCAGCGGCAGACCGGAGTCGCTGGCGACGCTTTCAACCCAGGCGGTCAGTTTGGGCGGCGCGATGAGCGACTTATCGGCAAGCACCAGCATCGGCCCTTTACCGATCTGCCGATGATTCGCCGCGCCATAATCAAAGTTTTTCGCCCAGCAGGCGGTGTCCAGCACGATAGCGATATCGGGAGCAACCGCGCGAGCGGCCGTTTGCCCGCCGCGTAACCCGACCTCTTCGCTGGAGCTGGCTACCAGCCAGACCTCGGCGGGCAGCGCTGCGTCATGCCATTCACGCAGCAGCATGATCAACAAGTAGCACCCCAGTCGGTCATCAAACGCTTTCCCCATTACCCGCTGGTGTGGCAGCACCTGAAACACAGAGTCAAAAGTGACGCGATCGCCTGGTCGAACGCCCGCCTGGATCACCTCATCATATGAGCGTGCGCCAATATCGACCCGCAAGGCGCCAACCTCATTTCCATTACGCTCGCCATCCAGCAAACCGGGAATTTTACTGTCTTCCCGCGTGGTAATACGCACGGGCTGGAGCTGACGGGCCGCCATACGCACGTTGCCGACCGGCAACACATCGATCGCCCCTTCCGACGAGATACTGCGCACAATAAACCCCACCTCATCCATGTGCGCGCAGATCATCACTTTCGGCCCATCGGACTCATTAAGACGGATCAGCACCGATCCCAGCCCGTCAAAGCGCACCTCTTTGTGCAGACGATCCGCTTCCTCCAGTAAGATCTGGCGCACTTCCTGTTCTGAGGAGGCAATGGCATCCGCCTCGCTCAGGGCTTTTAACAGCGATAAATCCATTATGCTTCTCCCGTGAGCAATACTGTTTTCGGCATCGTGTAGAGCACTTCCGCGCCGTCTTCCGTGACCAGTACGACATCTTCAATACGCACGCCGCCCTGCCCCGGCAGGTAAATGCCCGGCTCTACGGTCAGCAACATGCCTGCGGCAAGTCGGGTGGTATCCGTGGGTGAAAAGCGCGGCGCTTCATGCACCTCAATGCCGATAGCGTGCCCGGTGTTGTGGCCAAAATAATCGCCATAGCCCGCCGCCTCAATCACCCGACGAGCCGCAGCATCCACCGCCTGGCAGCACACGCCCGGACGAATGGCGGCAATCGCCGCCTGCTGCGCCTCAAGAACCGTCTGGTAAACGGCGAACAGCGGATGAGATGCGACGGGCGCATCCTGCCCGCTCACGAGGAATGTTCGCGTCATATCCGAACAATACCCCTGATATTGCGCCCCAAAATCCAGGGTAATAAATTCACCCGCCGCGACGATTTTTTCGCTGGCTTTACCGTGGGGTAACGCCCCACGCCAGCCGCTGGCGACGATGGTGTCAAAAGAGGCTTTTTCCGCCCCCTGCTGGCGCATAAACCACTCCAGCTCCGCGGCAATTTCTCGTTCGCGAAGACCGGGGCGAATAAAACGACGGATATGCTCCGCGCTGCAATCGGCAATCCGGCAGGCCTCGCGTATCAACGCTATTTCCTGTGCCGTTTTGATCTGTCGCAGCGCGTCCGGCGACGCGCTCACCAGCTTCGCCCGCAGCCTTTCCTGCCAGCGTTGCGCGCAATCCCAACTCACCTGCGCGCCTTCAAAACCAATGACCTGCAATTGCTCGTCGTCGATTATCTGGTTCACAATGGAAGTCAGCGTCTGCGACCCGGCCAACAGATGCAGTTGATCGCCATGCGCACGCGCTTCAACGTCAGCGTAATAGCGGCCATCCACCAGCAAATGCGCGCTTTTATGCGTGATAAAAACAAACCCGGCGCTACTGGAAATCCCCAAATGCGGTTGCTTGTTCTGCCGGGATGAAATCAATACCGCATCCAGGCGTTGTTCCACCAGCCACTGGCGAAGCGATGCTCGTAACGTCATGATGTCAGTCCTTTTTTCAGAGGCTTTCAATCAGCAGTTTGCCTCTGCGATACATCATGTGACGCAGGAAAACGACCATCAGCGCCGTGATCACCGCCCCTAACACGATCCCCGCCATATAGACGCCAAGATTGCTCACCAGCGGCCATGCCCAAATCGCAGACTCAGGGAACCACTGCACGGCGCCCAGCCAGACGGCGGTTGTCGAGCCGACAATCGCGCCCACCATATACGAAGGGATTGCCGTGATCGGGCTTTCCAGCGCGAAAGGAATCGCCCCCTCACTGATCCCCATAAACGCCAGGAACATCGCGGTTTTGCCTTGCGGATACAGTTGCGCGTTAAACAGGCGTTTACCGGTTAAGCGACGATCGAGAATCGTTGCCAGCCCCAGACCAATCGGCGGGATCACAATCGCGATAGAACGCGCGGTGACGGGTAAAACGTGATCGGTAGTGAAACTAAAAGCGACAAATCCTGCGGCCTTGTTAATCGGGCCGCCGAGGTCAATTGCCGTTGCCGCTGAGATCCCCATTGCATACATCAGCGTTCCTTTTTCACCCGCCGCCGTCAGTAGCGTGCGGATACCGCCGTTGATCCATCCGCCAAACGGCGTGATCACGTAGTACATCGCCAGCATCACAAAAATGGCGGACAAAATGGGCAGCAAAAAGGTGGTTTTGAAGGCCAGTAAGAAATCAGGCAACTGGATTTTTTGATTCATCCACTTCACCAGATAGCCCGCGACAATCGAGATAATCAGCGCCCCGATGAACGTTGACGGTACGGGCGCGGTCGTTACCCATTGCAGGCTGGCCGGGTCAAAATTCAGTATCTGGGTTGGCTGGGTGGACATTAAGCCGCCGATGAATCCTGCGGGAAAGGCCAGCTTACCGCCGATAGAGTTAGCGACAAACGCCGCGAACATTGGAATCGCAAAGCCAAACAACACGCCGCCAAAGGATTGCGATAGCCAGGCGAATTTCAGTAATGAGAGGTTAAAACCGTCGAATTTTCCGCTATTCAGCGCATCCATAATACCGGTATCTGCGGGAATTTTCAGCCAGCTATAGGCAATCAGCTGGCTGAAAGCGAGAATCACCCCACCCATGATTAACGTGGGCACCATGCGCGAAATACCCGACATGACGTGCTGCGGAAGTTCGCCCCAGAAGCTGTTACGGGAGGCCGGAGGGGTTTTTATTGCCGCTGCCGCACCGGATGCGCCAGGCACAACGGTTGCACTGCGTTTTTTAATGGCCATATGTGTATCCCTGTCGAAAATTATTGTTGCTCTGCCGCAATCATCTCTTCGATTTCTTTAATGATACCGGCGGCGTTTTTTATCGCGTCCTGGAGCGTAATTTCATACACATCGCGCGACTCAAACCGTTCATTGTCTTCGGGGGTAACGGCAACGGAATGGATGATTAGCGTCGCCTCAGCGATATCCTGCGCCGTCAGGCGATTCTGGATGCCATCCGCCCCCTGGGTTTCAATTTTCACCTCGTATCCCGCTTCAACCGCCGCCTCTTCCAGCGCCTGAGCCGCCATAAATGTGTGGGCCAGCCCCATCGGGCATGCGCAAACAGCAATGAGTTTTTTCGCCATAACAGACTCCTCCAGATAGTTAACGAGAGAAATTATGGCGGTGAGAGCCTGCGCATTGTTATCAGACAAACAATGCTTTTACTGGACAAATAATCCCGTTAAACAGAAATGTGACGAGCGTCGGAAAGGTCGGCGACGGGCACAAAAAAACCGCGTCAGTGACGCGGTTTAAGGCCGGATAATGCAGGCATGACAGTCTTGCCTGATGGCGCTAACGCGTATCAGGCCTGCCGAGCTTCAATTACAAAATTTGCCCTAACGTCTGACGCAGATGCGCGCCGGAACCGAGCAGGCCGGGATTATCATGCACAATCAGGTAAACCGGAATATCCTGAACGTAGGCTTTGAAACGGCCTTTGTCTTCAAACCCGCCACGAAAGCCGGAGGCTTTAAAGAACTCCAGGAAGCGCGGCACGATGCCGCCCGCAATGTAGACGCCGCCAAACGTGCCCAGCGTCAACGCCAGATTACCGCCAAAACGGCCCATAATGACGCAAAACAGCGACAGCGCACGACGAGAGTCAATGCAGGTATCCGCCAGCGCGCGTTCGGTAATATCTTTCGGTTGCAGATTTTCTGGCAGACGGCCATCAGATTTGACGATAGCGCGATACAGATTCACCAGCCCAGGCCCCGACAACACGCGCTCGGCGGAGACGTGACCAATTTCCGCACGCAGTTCTTCGAGAATAATGCCTTCCTCTTCGCTGTTCGGCGCGAAGTCAACGTGACCGCCTTCGCCCGGCAGGCTGATCCAGCGTTTATCGACATGAACCAGGTGCGCCACCCCTAATCCGGTTCCGGCGCCGTAAACAGCAATCGGTTTGCCGGCAACCGGTTCCGCGCCGCCGAACTGGATCAGATGCTCTTTGCGCAGCATCGGGATCGCCATCGACACGGCGGTAAAATCGTTGATGATTTCCAGATGGCTAAAGCCAAGATTCTTTTTCATCTCCGCAATAGAAAATGCCCAGGTGTGGTTGGTCATCGCCACCCAGTCACCGGTGATCGGGCAGGCGATAGCGATACAGCCGTCTTCCACCCTGGCGTTATGCTCGTCCAGATACACGCGAACCACGGCTTCGAGGCTCGGATAGTCCAGCCCGGAATAGGTTTTCGCCTGCGAAATCTCCCCGCTGGTCATATCGCACAGAGCAAGACGCGCGTTGGTGCCGCCTACATCACCTACTAAAGCATATTTTGTCATTCTTCTACTGCTCCGCTAAAGTCAGAATAAATCTTTGCCACACTGTAAATTCATGGGGGCATAACAACAACGGTCGAAAGGCGAGCTCCCCAAAAATATCGATCTGCATCACATAATTACTTTATCGTTTCAGCACCATTTGCAGCGATGCCGTCGGGCAGGCTGTGCAAACTAAGCATATGACTCAGTATTAAGGAATAGATCATGCTCCATCCGCGAGCCAGAACGATGCTGTTATTATCGCTTCCCGCACTCATTATTGGCATTGCCTCCAGTCTGGTATTGATCGCCGTGATGAAAGTCGCCTCCGTTTTACAGCGCCTGCTGTGGGAGCAAATCCCCGTCGGCCTGGGCATTGCTCATGATTCCCCCGTCTGGATTATCGGCATGCTCACGTTTACCGGGATCATGGTCGGGCTTGTCATCCGCTACAGCCCTGGGCATGCAGGCCCGGACCCGGCGACCGAACCGCTGATCGGCGCGCCGATGAACCCTGTCGCGCTTCCGGGCCTGCTGATCGCGCTCATTCTCGGCCTGGCAGGTGGAGTAAGCCTGGGGCCGGAGCATCCCATTATGGCGGTGAATATCGCGCTGGCCGTCGCTATCGGCGCGCGCCTTTTCCCACGCATAGGGGCGCTGGACTGGACGATCCTGGCTTCCGCAGGCACTATCGGCGCGCTGTTCGGCACCCCTGTCGCCGCTGCGCTGATTTTCTCGCAAACCCTGAACAGCTCTGACGACACGCCCTTGTGGGATCGTCTGTTCGCTCCGCTGATGGCGGCAGCCGCGGGATCGTTAACCACCAGCCTGTTCTTCCATCCGCACTTCTCCTTGCCGATTGCGCACTACACGCAAATGCGGCTGAGCGATATTTTCAGCGGCGCAGTGGTAGCAGCCATTGCGATTGCGGCGGGTATGGTGGCGGTATGGTGTTTACCACGTCTGCATACGTTGGTGCATCGTCTGAAAAATCCGGTACTTATTCTCGGTATCGGTGGTTTTATGCTGGGGATTCTGGGCGTATTGGGCGGGCCGCTGACCCTCTTTAAAGGACTGGACGAGATGCAGCAGCTGGCGTTCAGCCAGACGCTGGGCGCCACGGACTACTTTATGCTGGCGATCGTTAAGCTGGGTGCGCTGGTTATCGCCGCCGCCTGCGGTTTCCGGGGCGGGCGTATCTTCCCGGCGGTCTTTGTAGGCGTGGCGCTGGGTCTGATGCTGCACGCGCATGTTGAAGCGGTTCCGGCGGCAATTACCGTCTCATGCGCAATTCTGGGGCTGATGCTGGTCGTAACCCGTGACGGCTGGCTGAGTCTGTTTATGGCCGCAGTCGTCGTACCGGACACCACCCTGCTTCCGCTGTTGTGCATCGTTATGCTTCCCGCCTGGCTCCTGCTGGCAGGCAAACCGATGATGGCCGTCAACCGCCACGACAGATAACCGGCCACCGCGTTTACTCCCCGTTGCGCGATTCCAGCGCGCGGGTGACGGTACGCAGCAATTCCGGCAAATCGGCTTTTGGCAGCACGACCTCAATCAGCGAAAACCGCTGCGGGGATTTCAGGCGCGCCAGCACTTCCTCCAGTTGGATAGCCTGCGTTACCCGCCAGCACTCCGCCTGACAGTTCGCACTGAGCGCCTGCGGAACCTGCGTCCAGTTCCATCCGGCGATATCGTTATAACGCTGGTTCGCCCCATGAATGGCGCGCTCCACGGTATAGCCATCGTTATTGAGCAGCAGAATGACCGGCGACTGTCCATCCCGCATCATCGACCCCAGTTCCTGAATCGTCAGTTGCGCCGCGCCGTCTCCGGTAATCAGAATCACTCGCCGTTCCGGGCAGGCGGTTTGCGCGCCAAAGGCAGCGGGCAAAGCATAGCCGATTGATCCCCAAAGCGGTTGCACCAGCACGTCCGCGCCAGCAGGCAGTGAAAGATCCGCCGCGCCAAACGCGGCGGTTCCCTGATCGGCAAGAATAATATCGCCCGGCAGCAGGTACGCCTGTACCGTATGCCAGAAGTTTTCTTGCGTCAGCGCCCCTTTCTCAATATGGCCGCCGGGCGCATGCGCCGGGGTCGGAGGAGGCGAAAATGAAAGTTCCAGACATAACTCGCGCAACGTAGTGACCGCCTGCTCCATAGACAGACCGCTGAACCAGCTATTCCCAACGCGCGAAGCATGCGGCTGGATTTCAATCGTGCATTCCTGCGGCAGTTGCTGTGTGAAACCCGCCGTCAGCGTATCAACAAACCGGGTGCCTACGCAGATAACGGTATCAGCCTCTTCAATCGCCTGACGCACCGATTCACTGCTGGCTCCGGCGCTGTATGTACCGACAAAATTCGGGTGCTGCTCATTAAACAGCCCTTTGCCCATGAGCAGCGTCGCGTGCGCTATTGGCGTCTCCGCCATCCAGCGTTGTAAAACCGGCTGCAAGCCGAAACGCAGAGCGAGAAAGTCTGCCAGCAGCGCCACGCGCGGGCTGTTCATCAGCCGCTGGCGCGCGCGATAGCGAAACGCCGCCACCGTGTCATTCTCCCCTTCGGCACGGTCAGGTGTGAGAACGTTTACAGGAGGGACAGCAGGTCGTTTTGCCACATCCGCCGGTAACATCAGATAGCCGGGTCTGCGCACCGTCAGCATTTCGCGTAATACGCGGTCGATTTCATAACAGGCGTTCTGTTCATTCAACACGGCGCTGGCGGCCGTTACAGCCTGGCTTATACGGTAAAAATGCTGAAAGTCGCCATCGCCGAGAGTGTGATGCATCAGTTCGCCCCGCCGCTGTGCGCCGCTGCATGGCGCGCCGACAATATGCAGCACGGGAACGTACTCTGCGTAGCTTCCCGCCAGGCCATTAAGCGCGCTTAACTCCCCTACGCCGAAAGTGGTCAACAACGCCCCTGCCCCGGCTAACCGGGCGTAGCCATCAGCCGCATAGGCGGCATTCAGCTCATTCGCGCACCCTACCCAGCATACGTCACGATGCGCAATCACATGGTCAAGAAACTGCAAATTATAATCGCCCGGCACACCAAAAAGATGCCCGATACCGCAGCCTGCCAGTCTGTCCAGCAGGTAATCCGCAACGGAGTATGGGGTTTGCATGACAGCTATCCTTCTGACGGTAACCTCATGTTGAGTATTAAAGAACTGTGATAGCTGTCCAGAAAAGCTGCTGCAAAAGGGGTGGAAAGCAGGATTTACAGTTTTTCACGGTGTAATCTCATTGAATAACAATCTGTGTAAACGTATACACTGGAAACTCACGTCATTCAGAGGGCAACAACATGGTTTATCGGGCCGATGAAAATCGCTACCAGACAATGGAGTATCGCCGCTGCGGTCAGAGCGGTTTAAAGCTCCCCGCCATTTCACTTGGGCTATGGCACAATTTCGGTGATACCACTCAGGTAGAGAACAGCCGGGCGCTGCTACAGCGTGCTTTTGATCTGGGAATTACCCATTTTGATCTCGCGAATAATTACGGCCCGCCGCCAGGTTCAGCAGAGCGCCATTTTGGCCGTATCCTACAGGAAGATTTTTTACCGTGGCGCGATGAACTGATCATTTCTACTAAAGCGGGTTATACCATGTGGGATGGCCCTTACGGTGACTGGGGTTCGCGCAAGTATTTGATAGCCAGCCTCGATCAAAGCCTGAAACGTCTGGGGCTGGAATATGTCGATATCTTCTATCACCACCGCCCTGACCCGGAAACGCCGCTCAAAGAGACGATGAAAGCGCTGGATCATATTGTTCGTCAGGGAAAAGCGCTGTACGTCGGGATTTCCAACTATCCGGCGGATCTGGCCAGACAGGCCATTGAGATCCTGGACGACCTGGGCACGCCGTGCCTGATTCACCAGCCCAAATACTCGATGTTTGAGCGCTGGGTCGAAGACGGCTTGCTGGCATTATTGCAGGAGAAAGGCGTTGGCAGTATCGCCTTTTCACCGCTGGCGGGCGGGCAATTAACCGATCGTTATCTCAACGGCATTCCGGCTGATTCCCGGGCCGCCAGCGGAAGCCGCTTCCTTAACCCGGATCAGATTACCCCAGAGAAACTGGAAAAAGTGCGCCAGTTAAATGCGCTGGCCGGACGTCGGGGGCAAAAACTGTCCCAGATGGCGCTGGCCTGGGTGCTGCGCGACGACAAAGTGACGTCAGTGCTGATTGGCGCCAGCAAGACCGCGCAAATTGAAGATGCCGTGGGGATGCTGGCGAATCGTCATTTTTCTCCCGCCGAATGCGCAGAAATCAACGCAATCCTGAAAGGCGGCCAATAATCACTTTTTAGCAAAAAGTGCTCTCACTCATGATTTAAGAGTTAAGGCGATGAAACGGGGCTTTACCGCCCCGTAATATTGCGTTAACAGGCCGATTACGGCTCGATCGTGAAGGAGAAAAAGAATGTTCAGGTCACTGATTCTGGCGGCAGCCTTATTGGCTTTTACACCGCTTGCCGCGAACGCTGGCGAAATCACCCTGTTGCCATCGATAAAATTACAAATTGGCGATCGCGATAATTACGGTAACTACTGGGACGGCAGATACTGGCGCGACCGGGATTACTGGCACCACCATTATGAATGGCGTAAAAATCGCTGGTGGCGACACGATAATGGCTATCATCGCGGCTGGGATAAGCGCAAAGCCTATGAACGCGGCTACCGCGAAGGTTGGCGCGATCGCGACCACCACCCTGGCCGGGGTCACGGACACCGTCATTAAAAATAGCCCCGTTCAAACGGGGCTATTTTCGAATTGTGTTTTTATCAGCAATACCGATTCAACCATTTCTCTTAACTTCCCTGACTACACGGCCTTCAAATCACAACCCCAGCGCGGTTCCTACCAGCAACCAGATATTCAGCGCCACCACCAGCACCACAATCATCCAGCCGATGTACTTGACCCATTGGGTATTCACCAGATCGCCCATCAATGTGCGATCGCTGGTAAAAATCAATAACGGCACCAGCGCCAGCGCAATGCCGAAACTCAGCAGGACCTGGCTCATCACCAGGATTCGGGTTGGATCGAGCCCCATAAGAATAACGATAAACGACGGTATCATCGTGATGGTGCGGCGTACCCACAGCGGAATGTGGAAGCGAACAAATCCCTGCATCACAACCTGCCCCGCCAGCGTACCGACCACGGTGGAAGAGAGCCCCGCCGCAACCAGGCTCAGGCCGAACACCGTCGCCGCAGCATGGCTAAGCAGCGGTTCCAGCGTCAGATACGCCTGATCAAGATCGGCAATACCGGTATGTCCGCTAAAATGGAACGCGGCGGCAGCGGTCGCCATCATCGCCAGGTTCACGAACCCTGCAATCGTCATCGCTATCGCCACATCCCATTTGGTGGCGGCATAGCGCTGCTGCCGGGAGCCGCCGTGCAGATGCTGCGTTAAAGAGGAATGCAGATAGATAACGTGGGGCATGATGGTCGCGCCCAGCACCCCGGCGGCCAGAAATACCGCCTCAGAGTTCGGCAGGCTGGGGATGATCATCCCTTTGCTCAGCTGCGCCAGGCTTGGCTGCGAAAAAATCAGTTCCACAATATAGGCTGCGGCCACAAACAGCAGTAATCCGCCAATCACTTTTTCCAGCGGTTTTTGCCCACGACGCTGCAACATCAGAATCAGGAATGTGGCGATACCCGTCAGCACCGCCCCCTGCAACAAGGAGATGCCGAGAATGAGTTTAAAGCCGATCGCCGCCCCGATAAATTCCGCTAAGTCGGTGGCCATCGCGATGATTTCCGCCTGAACCCAATAGAACCAGACGACAGGGCGCGGGTAATGATCGCGAATTTGCTCCGCCAGGTTTTTGCTTGTCGCAATCCCCAGTTTGGCCGACAGAACCTGAATGAGCATCGCCATCAGGTTCGCCCAGACAACCACCCACAGCAATTTATAGCCAAAGCTGGCCCCGGCCTGGATATTGGTCGCAAAGTTACCGGGATCGATGTATCCGATCGCGGCGATGAACGCCGGGCCCATCAATGCGAGCCTTAACTTGCGCGCCGCTCGTCCACTACTGCTTTCAACGCGATCGTTTGTCATCTTTTGCCTCAGAAACATAGCCTTTGCTATGTTTTATGCTATGTTTATTGAGAATGATTATCAAGTGCATTTTAATGGGTAACGTTGATATCTCTGATAGCGCCAGACTATGGGCCAGCAAGGGAGGGTCGAAAAACAAAACCAGGTTGTTTGTTAATTGTATGAGATTAGCACAATGACATAACTTTTCACTTCCATACTAAACATAACAGAAACGTATTCCAGATCACTAATTTTGAATCTCATCACAGCTCCTTATTATAGTGTGTGTTTGATCTCGTTTTCTTTATTGTTGTTGCATAGAATGTGCACGGAAATTAAACCTGCCTCATATTTGGAGCAAATATGGACCGCGTCCTTCATTTTGTCCTGGCCCTCGCTGTTGTTGCGGTACTCGCACTGCTGGTAAGCCATGACCGTAAAAAAATTCGCATTCGTTACGTCATTCAGCTACTTGTTATCGAAGTTTTACTGGCCTGGTTCTTCCTGAACTCAAACGTTGGCCTGGGCTTCGTGAAAGGTTTCTCCGAGATGTTTGAAAAACTGCTCGGTTTTGCCAACGAAGGGACCAACTTCGTTTTCGGCAGCATGAACGATCAGGGCCTGGCCTTCTTCTTCCTGAAAGTCCTTTGCCCCATCGTCTTTATTTCCGCGCTGATCGGTATTCTTCAGCACATCCGCGTTCTGCCGGTTGTGATTCGCGCGATTGGTTTCCTCTTATCCAAAGTCAACGGGATGGGTAAACTGGAATCATTTAACGCCGTCAGTTCCCTGATTCTGGGCCAGTCTGAGAACTTTATCGCGTATAAAGACATCCTCGGCAAAATGTCCCGCAATCGTATGTACACGATGGCGGCAACGGCAATGTCTACCGTATCCATGTCTATCGTGGGCGCGTACATGACCATGCTGGAGCCGAAATATGTCGTTGCGGCGCTGGTTCTGAACATGTTCAGCACCTTTATCGTTCTGTCAGTGATCAACCCGTATCGCGTCGAAGCCAGCGAAGAAAATATTCAGATGTCTAACCTGCACGAAGGTCAGAGCTTCTTCGAAATGCTGGGCGAATACATTCTGGCGGGCTTTAAGGTCGCGATTATCGTTGCGGCGATGCTGATTGGCTTTATCGCCCTGATCGCGGCGCTGAACGCCCTGTTCGCGGCCGTTCTGGGCATCTCCTTCCAGGGCATTCTGGGTTACATCTTCTACCCGGTGGCCTGGGTCATGGGGGTTCCGGCGAATGAAGCGCTTCAGGTAGGCAGTATCATGGCGACCAAACTGGTATCTAATGAATTCGTCGCCATGATGGATCTACAGAAAATCGCCTCTACGCTCTCTCCGCGCGCGGAAGGCATCATCTCTGTATTCCTGGTCTCCTTCGCTAACTTCTCTTCCATCGGGATTATCGCCGGCGCGATTAAAGGTCTGAACGAAGAGCAAGGCAACGTGGTTTCACGTTTTGGTCTGAAACTGGTGTACGGCTCAACGCTGGTGAGCGTACTGTCTGCGTCTATCGCAGCGCTGGTGCTGTAATTACGGTATCGCCAGGCGGCGGCGCAAACGCCTTCATCTGGCCTTACGACGCGCAACCGGGGACATGTTCCCCGGTTTTTTTATAGCTGTAGCGCTTCCAGCGGGCGCGGTCGCCCAATCAGATAACCTTGTAGATAGTTCACGCCCAGGCTTAAGAGTAATTCCCGCTGCTCCGGCGTCTCGACAAATTCGGCAACCACGCATAAGGATTTCGCTTTCGCGAGATCGGTAATTGATTTCACGATCATCGCATCCAGAGAGTCCGTCATAATGTCTTTTATGAAGCAACCATCAATCTTGATGATATCTGCCCGCAGGCGTTTAAGACGTTCATAGTTCGCGTATCCCGTACCAAAATCATCAATGGCTATCCTGAAACCGAAATTCCGCAGTTGCGCAATATTCTGCGTGCTGATTTCAGAATTGGAAAACGCCTGCTCTTCGGTGATTTCGATGATCACGCTTTCTGGCGTAATACCATAACGCCTGAACAGGCCGATAATGCGTGATGCGCTCTCTTTATTCAGTAACGTCAACGGCATTAAATTGACCGAGAAACGGGCGCCCGGCGCTGTCGTCGGATGGGTAGCTATCCATCGCAGCAGGGCCTCCACAACCTGTAAATCAAAGCGGGCGCTGAGGTTAAATTGGGCAATCAGTGGAATAAACCGATCCGGCGTCATAATGCCGTCATCACTTTTCAGCCGCGCCAGAACCTCCGCATACCCTTTCCCCTGCGCGTTGAGAATCGGTTGCGCGTACAAAACCAGATCGCCGTTCTCCAGCGCTTTGCGAACCTTTTGCAGCAGTAATACCCGTTCCGTCGTCTGATCGGAGACTGCCTCAAGACTTTGGGTCAGCGCCATAACCCGGTGGTTCGCGCAGGATTGCTCCGACAGCCAGCTAAGCTGCCCCAGCAGGGGTTGTAGCGTCTCCTGTCTGCCGTCGTAAGCGCCCCACGCGGCGCCGTATTCCATATCCAGCCCGGTATTGTTCCAGTAAATTTTACGGCTATTGAGGAGATTAACCATATGTTGCAGGCGGGCTTCCGTCTCAGGGCCGCGAAGCACTAACAACAATTCGCTGCCTGGCACCTGAAATACGCTCTCGTTTTCTTGCAGGAACGGTTGCAGCATTCGACACACCGAGCGTTTGCAATGAACGCGCATCAGCATGCCGTAATGTCGACTCAAAAATTCCAGGTTTTCCATCCGCAGGCAGCAAACCGTTTGCCCTGTTCCCTGCAACAAAAATTGCTCCAGCGCGCGAATGTTAGGAAGGCGCGTCAACGGGTCGGTTAACGCCTGACCATGCCACTGTCGGTTCAACCATTCGCTGCGTTGATAAATACACACCATATACAACAAGCAAATACTAAAGGAGATGAGAACAGAGAGGATAAAGGCCAGTGAATATTCGGAGCCGACGCCCTGCAAGAAATTCCGGTTATACACCAGCAGGCACAGCGCAGAGATGGCCCAGCTGAGGTTCAGCAGCGGATAACTCAACCTGCCCACACCGAGCGTAAAAACAATAAAAAAGACGGGCACCAGATAACCGGCAATATAGTCGGCATCAAAAGGCGCGCACATCAGAACGATCAGCGCCACGACGACGGAGATCCAGGTCAGGGTAAACAGACGCTTCTCTTTGACCAGATACGGCGCAATGTCCCTGCGCCAGAAAATGCGGCAATAGCGCGGGTTGATTATCATCCGCAGAGGATAATAAAAGAGCATAGTGAAAATCAGGACCGCTGAAATCAGGCTCAGAATATCCACGATGGTATAAATAATGGTTGCCGTACCAAAGAATGTTGATATCGCAACAGGGTAGTCCAGACAATGCCCCGCGAGATACATGCTGGCTTTGATGCCCGCCGGCGCGACAAACCCGAGCCAGAAGATACGCAACCAGATATTCCTGTCAGGCAATCCATGACGCCAGCGCGCCCCCACTTGCCAGCGGACAATCCCGCAAATGCCCAATACGGAAAAGGTCTGACAAAATAACAGCACCGCTGCCTGCATTAACGGGAGATGAAGGTTCCAGTGATTGGTCGCCATCATCGCTAAAATGATGGGGACAATACCGCGTCGGCCAAATAAGAACAGCACGGAAAACATGACGCATAGCGGCAGCCAGGCCAGGAAAATAGAGCTGTCATCGACAACGGCGAGCGGAGAAATAGAGCGGGAGAACTGTATGCCGACAATGGATAGCGTCAAAGAAACGATAAATATTTTTATATTTTTTAGTAAGTTATGCTTATCCTGCATAGATTCCCTGTTCTCATCAGTCACGCTATAAGGCACACAAATAATAAGTTTATTCGTGACGCGAAGCAAACCTGCACAGGCCTGATATCAGGCGCTCTTACACGTTCTTTCATTTGATACAAAGGTATTGACGCTTACTGAAACTGTATTACAAAAATGGCGGGAACGCAGATACAAAAAACCCCCGCTTTTCAGCGAGGGTTCAAATTTTGGTGGAGCTAAGCGGGATCGAACCGCTGACCTCTTGCATGCCATGCAAGCGCTCTCCCAGCTGAGCTATAGCCCCACGATGCTTTTACGTACCAGATTTGTTGGGATTCAAATTTGGTGGAGCTAAGCGGGATCGAACCGCTGACCTCTTGCATGCCATGCAAGCGCTCTCCCAGCTGAGCTATAGCCCCGTCACGTAAAGCTTGTCGAGTTGACGGGCGGCATCATATGAATTCCCTTCGCATGTGTCAACGGCAAAATGCCACCGGCAAATTCAATCGCTGAAAAAGCAGGCAAATGAAGAACATTGCGTAACAACTCGCATTTAGTAGTTAAACGCGTCACGGTTTCAACTAAAATGATGCTATAAAGTGAACCGCTAATTAACCATACGACTATTCAGGGAATCGTTATGTTCAAGGAACGGATGACGCCAGAAGAACTCGCTAATCTGACCGGTTACAGCCGACAAACCATCAACAAATGGGTGCGCAAGGAAGGCTGGACGACGTCGCCCAAACCAGGCGTACAGGGAGGAAAAGCCCGGCTGGTACACGTTAATGAGCAGGTTCGCGAATATATCCGCAGCGCCGAGCGTTCTGCGGAGGGAGCATCGGAATCCTTTTCGTTAACCAGCGATACCTCTCTTGAATCGCTGCTGGTCACGCTGGCCAAAGAGATGACGCCATCTGAACAGAAGCACTTTACGTCTTTGCTTTTGCGTGAAGGGATTACCGGTTTGTTACAACGCTTAGGGATTCGCGATAGCAAATAATATGAAAAAATTACGCAGCAAAATGACGACCGAAGAGTTGGCGGAGTGCCTTGGCGTCGCCAGACAAACCGTTAATCGGTGGATCAGAGAACAAGGATGGGAAACTGAAAAGTTTCCGGGCGTAAAAGGCGGTCGGGCAAGGCTCATTCACATTGATGCTCGCGTACAGGAATTTATTCTTAACATCCCTGCCTTCCGCAACCATTCTGCGTTTTATCAGGCGGAGGAGCCGCTTGCCGAATACAGCCACGTTGTGCGCAGCCACGCCTATCGCCAGATTATTGATGCCGTAGAGAACATGTCGTCCAAAGAGCAGGAAAAACTGGCGCAGTTTCTGTCGCGAGAAGGCATACGCGGTTTTCTCGCCCGTTTGGGTCTTGATGAATCATAGACCCAATAAGCGCAACGCCATCGGGCAACAGGCCGGATGGCGGCGCAACCCCCACCCGGCCTACGGTTAATACACCTTACTGCTGATTTTCACGTTCCGCGATAAAAGCCAGCGCTTTATTGATGCGCTCAATGCTGCGGGATTTACCAATCGCATGCACCGTGACGTCCAGCGCCGGAGACTGGCCTGCGCCAGTGACGGCAACGCGCAGCGGCATACCGACTTTACCCATCCCCACTTCCAGCTCATCGGCTGTCGCCTGAATTGCATGGTGTACGTTTTCTGCGCTCCACTCTGTGATGGCCGCCAGCTTATCACGCACCACTTCCAGCGGCTGACGCGCGACCGGGCGCAGGTGTTTTTTCGCCGCATCCGCGTCGAACTCAGCAAAGTCCTCATAGAAATAGCGGCAGCTTTGCGCCATCTCTTTCAGTGTTTTGCAGCGTTCGCCCAGCAGTTTCACCAGTTCAGCCAGCTGCGGGCCGTTACGGGTATCGATATTCTCCTGCTCAATGTGCCATTGCAGGTGCGTTGCCACATATTCCGGCGCCAGAGAATTGATGTAGTGATGGTTCAGCCACAGCAGTTTGTCAGTGTTGAACGCACTGGCGGATTTGCTCACGGCATTCAACGAGAACAGCTTGATCATCTCTTCACGGGTGAAGATCTCCTGATCGCCGCTGGACCAGCCCAGACGCACCAGGTAGTTCAGCAGCGCTTCCGGCAGGTAGCCGTCGTCACGATACTGCATCACGCTGACCGCGCCATGACGCTTGGACAGTTTTTTACCGTCGTCGCCGTTGATCATGGAAACGTGCGCGTACACCGGAACCGGCGCGTTCAGCGCTTTCAGGATGTTAATCTGGCGCGGCGTGTTGTTGATATGGTCTTCGCCACGAATCACATGGGTGATTTCCATATCCCAGTCATCCACAACCACGCAGAAGTTATAGGTCGGGGAACCGTCGGTACGACGAATGATCAGATCGTCCAGCTCCTGGTTGCTGAATTCGATCGGCCCACGGATCTGGTCGTCAAAAATAACGGAGCCGTCCTGCGGGTTGGCAAAACGCACAACGCAAGGCTCATCGTCAGAATGATGTTCGTGACCATGACGGCAGCGGCCGTCGTAACGCGGCTTCTCGCCTTTCGCCATTTGTTCTTCGCGCAGTGCTTCCAGACGCTCTTTGGAGCAGTAGCATTTATATGCCGTACCCGCTTCCAGCATCTCATCAATCACCGCGTTGTAACGATCAAAACGTTTGGTCTGGAAATACGGGCCTTCATCCCATTCCAGGCTCAGCCAGTTCATACCATCCATAATGGCTTCAATAGCTTCCGGCGTGGAGCGTTCGAGATCGGTGTCTTCAATACGCAGCACAAACTCACCGCCGTGGTTACGTGCAAAAAGCCAGGAGTAAAGAGCAGTACGCGCGCCGCCGACGTGCAGATAGCCTGTCGGGCTTGGCGCGAAGCGAGTTTTGATTTTCATGAAATGGCCTTACGTTTATTAAAGATGCCGACAACCGGCAAATCCGGGAAAGATTATCAGGCTGGTATTCTATCACCGTGGTCTGATTCCTCAATGTTGTTCGGGTTGGAACATCACGCTTTGCGATTTTCGTATACAAATCATGCTGAACGGAGTAATTCGCGATCGTTTTGTTTAAATTTACGACGAACGGACAATTTCTTTAGAAAATGCGTTGACTCATTTTCAACTCTCCCTATAATGCGACTCCACACAGCGGGGGTGATTAGCTCAGCTGGGAGAGCACCTCCCTTACAAGGAGGGGGTCGGCGGTTCGATCCCGTCATCACCCACCAACTACTTTATGTAGTCTCCGCCGTGTAGCAAGAAATTGAGAAGTGGGTGATTAGCTCAGCTGGGAGAGCACCTCCCTTACAAGGAGGGGGTCGGCGGTTCGATCCCGTCATCACCCACCACTTTCTCGCCAGCTGGATTTCTTGCAGTAAAATGAAGTACCGAAGTGGGTGATTAGCTCAGCTGGGAGAGCACCTCCCTTACAAGGAGGGGGTCGGCGGTTCGATCCCGTCATCACCCACCACTTCGGGTCGTTAGCTCAGTTGGTAGAGCAGTTGACTTTTAATCAATTGGTCGCAGGTTCGAATCCTGCACGACCCACCAATGTAAAAAGGCGCCCTAAAGGCGCCTTTTTGCTATGCGCAATATTTATGATTCGAACCTGTAGCAGGTTCGGGTCGAACGTAGTGAGACAACGGAGCCGCTAGCGGCGACGGCCCGAAGGGCGAGCGAAGCGAGTC